>UCBZ01000005.1:23208-27213 GCA_900470775.1 Hyphomicrobiales bacterium
CAGGGGTGAGGGGTCGGCCCCTCGACACCGCAGCCGTGAGCTGACCGCGGCACTGTTCAACGCTGCTGGTCCAGGGGCCGACACCTCACCCCTGCCCTCTCCTTACAGGAGAGGGTTCTTCGTTGAGGTTCCCGCGTCCCACTTCCGCCTTGCCGCTGGCCTCATGCACCCCTCACATCACATCCGGCGAACCGGAGCCCGGTTTCGGCGTTGGTCCAGGAGAAACACGCACGGACCAGTGGCATGACGACAGCGTTACAAGAGGCTATCTCGTGACCCAGCCCCATGGCGGCTATGCGCTCAAATCCCATAGCGAAGTGGAGGTTCTGGCGAACGAGGCCTCGTCATGAGCCTGCATATCGATCTGACGCCGCCGCTGACGGTCGCGGCCAATGCCGAGAAGGGCCTGCGCCTGCGCCAGGACTTCAGCCGCGGCGGCACCATGATCGGCGTCGCCCGGGCTCGCGACCTGCGCGCCCGCAAGCCGTTGAGCGAGGACACGATCCTGCGCATGACCAGCTATTTCGCCCGCCACGCCGTCGACAGGCAGGCACAGGGCTTCGGCGACAAGGAGAACCCCTCGGCCGGCTACATCGCCTGGCTGCTCTGGGGCGGCGATGCCGGGCGCGACTGGGCTGAGCGCAAGAAGGCCGAGATCGAGGCCTCGGGGGAGAAGAAGCGGGCGTGATCAATCGGCCCGCTTCAGCCCTCTCATCGCGTCCGTGATCGCCACTGTCTCGACCGAGACGCGCGCGACCCGCCCCAGCAAATCCACGACCTTCTCCTTGTAGTCGGCGAAGCGGTAGGTGTTGAACTTCTCGCGGATGGTCGGGTCCTTCGGCGTCTTTTCCTTGTGCTGGTCGAGCACCCAGTCGAGGCCGGAGCGATTGCCGAGCCGGTAGCTCCAGGCCTCCGGCGGCACGCCCGAGAGTTGCGTCTCGCTGTCGAGCACGATGATGCCGTTGTCGCGGTCGGCCTTGAGGATCGGTTTTGGCGTCACGCCGGCCGCGCGCGCCTTCTCGTCGGGCACATCGAGCCGCTGCAGCGGCCAGGGCTCGACGCCCTCATAGCCGATATGCAGCGCCATCAGCGTCTCGCCCCAGCCGGCCCAGCGCCAGAAATCGGGATAGAACGGAATGCGCGGGAACTCGCGCTTGAGGTTCTGCGCATAGGTCTCGCGATAGACCGGGTCGTGCAGCACGCCGTAGACGTAGTGGAAGATGTCGTCCTTGGTCAGGGCGCGCTTGCCCTTCGCCTTGCCCGCGCCGGTTTGCTCGGGGACAGCCGCCTCACCCTCCCCGTCATGCTCGCCCTTGTGGCGAGCATCTACGTCTTGAACACCGTCCTCGCCCAGTGAAGACGTGGATGGCCGGGACAAGCCCGACCATGACGGCGAGGTCCGCCCATCCTTGCCATAGGCTTTGTGGAATTCCTTCAGCGCCCAGTCGGTGATGTTGTCGAGACGTACATTGTTTTTATCGTAACAGAAACGCGAGGCGATTTGGATCGGATCGAGCGATACGAGAGCATAGTTTGGTATTGAAGATCCTGATAGCGTCATAAAATCCAATCGCTTACCTTCCAAAAAAGATATCCACAAATTCTTTGATTCTTTATCTGGAAATATCTCCGAAATCTGATATAGATCTTCGTTTAGATTTTTATCAAAATATACGTTCTTTGAACAAAAGGGTCTATACAAAGTTTTTGCGACTTGGTCGCGATCGAATTTTAATTCGATATTTGATCGCGCTAGGCGATTTAATTTCCTTGTCCATTTGATTTCGTCGTCTGGCCCATCGGATTTTGATATTGATTTAAAGTCAAAATCACGAACTACGTTATTATAGTGATCTATAAGATAATTTACCTTTGAATCAACAAATGATTTATTCTCGGAGACCATCCATTCATCGCGATTTGTTTTTAAACCCTGAGAGAATCGTTTAAAAATAGACCTTTCTTGCCCCCTTCTGGCGCTCTTGGTTTTCTTGTCTGCTACGGCAATAAGATTTTCCCAGTCGTTGTCTATTAGTCCGATCCAATTATGCTTCGTGTCCGGTTCAACGCGATCGAACGCAATCGATGATGGCCTATTGTTTCCCAACCAAGCTAATTTATCCTCTGCCGTATCGAGCTCCGGTCGGCGGGCGTAGAAAATCTTGCAGCCCTTTTGCTTGCGCCGCCTGACAAAGAAAGAGATTGCGACGCCAGTCTGGATACCGAAAACATTGTGCTTCGTGCCCGACAATTTCGGGTTGGCGCGGACGTCGCCGCCGAGATCGACCACGTAAATCTCGTTGAACTCTTCGGCCACCACTTTGCGGAACCCGTCGAAAGTTCGGCTTTCAACAAAACTGCGGTTGGTAATGAAGGCGAGCACGCCGTCATCATGTAGGCGGTCCGAGGCCCAACGGAAGAAGCGCGCATACATATCGTAAAGCTTGGTCTTCTGTGCCGTCGATTGCTTGATATAAGTCGACTTAATCGCCTCGTCGATTACGCGGTAGGTGCGGTTCTTGTTGTTGTCGTTCTCGTTTTGCTGGTTGGCATTATACGGCGGATTCCCGATCACGACCGAGATCTTGCGGCGGTTCTGGCGCTTGATGCGTTCGACATTTTCCGCCGACATCGCGCCGAAGAGGTCGTGCTGGTGGCCGGAGCGGATGCCGAGCCCTTCGACATTGTCGAGCGTGTCGACGAAGCACAGGCTCGGGAACTCGGCGAACTGGCCGGTGATCGCGGCATAGGTCGCCTCGATGTTCAAGTTGGCGACGTAATAGGGCAGGATCGCCACCTCGTTGGCGTGCAGCTCCTCCTTGTACTTGTGCGCCAGCTTCTGCGGCTGCCCGCGAAAATGCTCCAGCAATTCGCAGATGAAGGTGCCGGTGCCCGTGGCGGGATCGAGGATTTCGACGTCGCGGTCGATCAGTGCCTTGCCGAAATGCTTCTGGCAGAGCCAGTCGGCGCCCTCGATCATGAAGCGCACGATCTCGCCCGGCGTATAGACCACGCCGAGCCGGTCGGCGGCCTTGGGATTATAGACCTTGTAGAAGTTCTCGTAGATCACCTTGAGGAAGGTCTGCTTCTGGGCATGGCTGGTGATCTGCGCCGCATTGGCCCGGATCGCGGCGTAATAAGGCTCCAGCGCCTTCAGCGTGTCCTTCTTGACGCCGCCAGTGAAGAATTTTGCCTCCAGCCCGTACAGCGCCTTGGCGATATTGTTCTCGCGGTGGAAATCGCTCTCGTTGAAGACGTTGGCAAAGATTTCCTCGGTCAGGATGTGCTGGATCAGCATCTCCCGGACGTCGGCCTCGGAGACCACCGGGTTGATGGTCTGCTTGGCCTGGGCGAGGAAGGCGTTCGCCGCCTCCAGGAAGGCGGCGTTGCCGGTGTAGGCTGCGTCGATCTTGGCCCGCAGGGCTTCCAGCACCGCCGGCAGATCGGCCCGGAACTGCGCCACCGCCTTGCGGAACTCGCGGATCTCCTGCCGTTCGTAGGAGAAGAACAGCGAGACCAGCTTGCCGAGCTGCGCCACGTCCGTCATCGAACAGCGCAGCGCCTCCTGCCGGTTCTGGATCAGCACCGCCGTATGCGAGTTCTCGAAGATGATGTTGTCCTGCGGATAGCCTTTGCCGAGTTTCTTGCGGATTTCCTCGTCGAGATCGTCGGCGGTGTCCTTCGCCTCCCAGTAGCCGAACGGCACGCGCAAATCGTGCAGGATCGTGCCGTCCGGCCGGATGCGGTTCTTCTGCGGCGATTCGAATTCGTACTGGCTGATGAAGTGCAGGTGGTTCTGCTTCGACCACGCCTTGAGCAGATCCTTGAAGGCTTCGCTGATGACGCCCTCGGTGTGGGAGCCGGAAAATTTCCTGACCCGGTCGATGTCGTTGAGATAGGCTTGGATCAGGATCTGGCTCATGCCGGCAACTAGCCAGAGCGGCGGGGCGAACGCAATCGCGCGTTGTGGCGGGAGGCCTCGGACAGCGCGGGGAACCCTCTCCC
>UCBZ01000016.1 GCA_900470775.1 Hyphomicrobiales bacterium
TATGAGCGTCACCGGCGGCTAAAGGCCAATGAGGCCAGATCCGGATGAAGGCCGGGTGTCAGTTGACCGTGCCGTCGATGGTGGGGGACGGATGGGCGAGACCGTTCAAAGCGCCCATGTCTCCAATCTGGACGACCCGCCCCGAGACCTTCACGCCGTAGGGGACCAGGGCCGCGATCGAGCGGGACAGAACCTCGGGCGCCATCCCCAGGCGCGATGCCAGAACCCTCTTGTCGAAGGGCAGCTCAAAGCGTCCCGTCCCGCCGCTCTCGCAATCATGCGTCAGAATCCAGTTCGCGAGGCGCTCCAGGCTCGAACGCAATTTCTGGTTCTTCAGCTCCCTGACGACGCCGCGATAGGCACCAGCCAGTTCGAGCGCGAGCGCGCGTGAAAAGGCGGCGTCCTCGCCGAAAGAGCGTCGCACTGCTTCAGCCGGGATCAGAAGGACGCGCGACGGCAGCAGCGCACGGGCCGATTTCAGATAGACGCGATCGAGGATGACGGCGGCCACGATGAAGCTGTGGCCGGGTCCAATCACCGAGATCGTCGTCTCGCGGTCACGGTAGGCCGAGTACATCTCGATCTGGCCATCGATGATGACGTGCAGGAAATCGGCTGGATCGCCTTCCCGCGCCAGTTCCACATGGGCGGGAAATCGCTGCAGAAACGAGGCGCGGAGCATCGTTTCGACATGTGTCGAGGCGACGCCGACGAACAGCGGCAGGGTCCGCATTTCCTCGATTTCGTCGTGACGCATGATCCCCCCTGGTGGGCACACTCTAGCCGCTAATGCAATTATGCTCTTGATTTATATCAAGTACGATACCGGAAGATGAAATCCTAGAGATTGATGATCGGTTTATTGTACATGATCAAAACATGTTGCGGTCTTGAAAGATTATAGACCGGCTTCATGCTTGATTTGCATCAAAGAGAAAAGACTCCGTGAGAAGGACACCTGCCCCGTCTTGAATGAACGCGGGGGCAGACATGGTCGGTGTAGCAGTCTTACCATCGGAACAGGGCCGGGCGCTCTGGCTTTCGACCATCGCTTTCACAGTCTGCTTCGCGGTCTGGACGATCTTCGCGATCATCGGCATCCAGATCAAAAAGGACCTCGGGCTCTCCGAGACCCAGTTCGGCCTGTTGGTCGGCACGCCGATCCTGACCGGCTCGCTCATCCGCCTGCTGCTAGGGATCTGGTCCGACCAATATGGCGGCCGGGTCGTCTACACGATCACCATGCTGTCCGCGGCCGTGATGACCGGGCTGCTCACCTTCGCCTATGACTACACCACCTTCCTGATCGCGGCGCTCGGCGTCGGCATCGCGGGCGGGTCGTTCTCGGTCGGCGTCGCCTATGTGGTGAAGTGGTATCCCAAGGAGAAGCAGGGCACGGCGCTCGGCATCTTCGGAGCCGGCAATGTCGGCGCGGCCGTCACCAAGTTTGCCGCCCCCGTCATCATGATCGCCTATGGCTGGAAGACCGTGGCGCTGGTCTGGGCCATCGCGCTCGCGATCACGGCCGTGATCTTCTTTCTGTTCACGAAGGACGATCCCGACCTCGCCCGGCGCCGTGCTTCCGGCCAGAAGCCCGAGCCGCTCTCGGCGATGATGGAGCCGCTGCGCAACATCCAGGTCTGGCGCTTCTCGCTGTACTATTTCTTCGTCTTTGGCGGCTTCGTCGCGCTGGCGCTCTGGCTGCCGCGCTACCTGATCGGCGTCTACGGCCTCGACATTGCCGCGGCCGGCATGGTCGGGGCGATGTACTCGATCCCGGCCTCGATCTTCCGCGCCTATGGCGGGCATCTTTCGGACAAGTATGGCGCGCGGACGGTCATGTACTGGACCTTCCTGGTCGCGGTCGTCTGCACCTTCATCCTCGCCTATCCGCCGACGCAGTACGTAGTCGAGGGCATCCGCGGCCCGATCGCGTTCTCGACGCGAATGGGCCTGCTGGGCTTCATGGCGGTCGCCTTCGTGCTCGGCTTCTTCATGAGCCTGGGCAAGGCCGCGGTCTACAAGCATATCCCGGTCTATTATCCCGATCGCGTCGGTGCGGTCGGCGGCGTCGTCGGCCTTGTCGGCGGGCTGGGCGGCTTCGTCCTGCCGATCGCCTTTGGCGCGCTGAACGATCTCACGGGCGTCTGGCAGAGCTGCTTCTGGCTCCTGTTCCTGATCGCCGCCGTGTCCCTGATCTGGATGCATCTGGCCGTCCGCCAGATGGAGACGGCCGCCGCCGCGGCAGGCGTGCCGGTCCAGGACCTGCCCGAACTGCCCGAGATGCAAGCCATACATGGCGCAGCGCAGAAGGGCGCGCTCGCCGCCAAGGGCGCGATCCAGGACTGGCGTCCCGAGGACAAGAGCTTCTGGGACCAGGCGGGGCAGGCCGTCGCCCGGCGGAACCTCTGGATCTCGGTGCCTTGCCTGCTTTTGTCCTTCGCGGTCTGGATGGTCTGGTCGGTCGTCGTCGCCAAGCTACCGAGCGTCGGCTTCGCCTTCACCAACGAGCAACTCTTCTGGCTCGCCTCGCTGCCCGGGCTATCGGGCGCGACGCTGCGCATCTTCTACAGCTTCATGCCCGCGATCTTCGGCGGCCGGCTCTGGACGACGCTGGCGACCTGGTCGCTGCTGATCCCGGCGCTCGGCATGGGCTTCGCTGTCCAGAACCCGGAGACGCCTTACTGGATCTTCCTCGGCCTGGCGCTGCTCTGCGGGTTCGGTGGCGGCAACTTCGCCTCTTCGATGGCCAACATCTCTTTCTTCTTCCCCAAGGCGGAGAAGGGCAATGCGCTCGCCATCAATGCCGGTCTCGGCAATCTCGGCGTCAGCGTGGTCCAGTTCGTCGTGCCGCTGGCGATCACCGCCGGTGTCTTCGGCGCGCTCGGCGGCGCGCCGCAGACGGCGACCGTGGCGGACGTCACCTCGACGCTCTGGCTGCAGAACGCCGGCTTCGTCTTCGTGCCCTTCATCGTCGCCTCGGCCTTCGCGGCCTGGTTCGGGATGAACGACATCGCGACGATGAAGGCCTCCTTCGCCGATCAGGCGGTGATCTTCCGGCGCACCCATAACTGGATCATGTGCTGGCTCTATACCGGCACCTTCGGCTCCTTCATCGGTTTCTCGGCCGCCTTCCCGCTGCTGGCGAAGATCCTTTTCCCCGATGTGAACGTGCTGCAATACGCCTTCCTCGGTCCGCTGGTCGGTGCCGTGTCGCGGGCGGTCTCCGGCAAGGCCTGCGACCGGATCGGCGGGGGGCGGATCACCTTCTGGGTGTTCATCGCGATGAGCCTTGGCGTCGGCGGCGTGCTCTACGCCATCGGCATGAAGGGCGACGCGAGCGCCTTCCCCGTGTTCTTCGCGAGCTTCCTGTTCCTCTTCGCCGCGACAGGGGTCGGCAACGCCTCAACCTTCCAGATGATCCCGGCGATCATGCGGCTCGAGATCGCGCGCCTCGAACCCCAGATGAGCCAGCCCGAGCGCGTCAAGCAGTCGGACAAGGAAGCCGCCGCGATCATCGGCTTCACTTCGGCGATCGCCGCCTACGGCGCCTTCTTCATCCCCAAGAGCTTCGGCACCTCGATCGCGATGACCGGCGGGGCGGGGGCAGCGCTCTACGGTTTCCTCGGCTTCTACCTCAGCTGCATCGCGATCACCTGGTGGTTCTACACCCGCCGCGGCGGCCTCCTCTTCGACACCGAGCATGCCGTGTCGGCCTCACCTGCCAGCCCGCTTCCGACACCGGCTGAATGATCTTCGCCCTCCGATTCCGATTTCCCTCGAGGGGACCGCAATGAGCCATTTTCTCGACCGACTGACCTTCTTCAACAAGGTTTCCGAGCCGTTCTCCAATGGCCACGGCGTCATGACCAGCGAAGACCGGAGCTGGGAGGATGGCTACCGGAAGCGCTGGCAGCACGACAAGATCGTGCGCTCCACCCACGGCGCCAACTGCACCGGCTCCTGCTCCTGGAAGATCTACGTCAAGGGCGGCATCGTCACCTGGGAGACGCAGCAGACCGACTATCCGCGCACCCGGCCGGACCTGCCCAACCATGAGCCGCGCGGCTGCTCGCGCGGGGCGTCCTATAGCTGGTACCTCTACTCCGGCAACCGGGTGAAATACCCGCTGATCAGGGCCCGGCTGCTCAAGCTCTGGCGAGAGGCCCGCGCCACGCTGACGCCGGTAGCGGCCTGGAAAAGCATCGTCGAGAACCCGGAGAAGCGTGCGGCCTATACCAGCAAGCGCGGCCATGGCGGCTTTGTGCGGGCGGGCTGGGACGAGGCGACCGAGATCATCGCCACCGCAAACGCCTATACGGCGAAGACCTACGGCCCCGACCGCGTGTTCGGCTTCTCGCCGATCCCGGCCATGTCGATGGTCTCCTATGCCGCCGGCTCGCGCTACCTCTCGCTGATGGGCGGCGTCTGCATGTCCTTCTATGACTGGTACTGCGACCTGCCACCGGCCTCGCCGCAGACCTGGGGCGAGCAGACCGACGTTCCGGAATCGGCCGACTGGTACAATGCCGGCTTCATCATCCTGTGGGGCTCCAACGTCCCCCAGACCCGGACGCCAGACGCGCATTTCTATACTGAGGCGCGGTACAAGGGCATGAAGAGCGCGGTGATCTGCCCCGATTACTCAGAGGCTGCCAAGTTCGGCGACATCTGGCTGAGCGTGAAGCAGGGCACGGACTCGGCGCTGGCGATGGCCATGGGCCACGTCATCCTGAAGGAATACCATATCGACCGGCAGGTGCCGTATTTCCGGGACTACGTCCGCCAGTACAGCGACATGCCCATGCTGGTGAAGCTGGCGAAGCAGGGCGACAATCTCGTCCCCGACCGCTTCATCCGGGCCTCCGATTTCGACGCCGGCCTCGGCGAGGCCAACAATCCCGAATGGAAGACCGTCGCCTTCGACGAGACCACCGGCAAGATCGTCGCGCCGGGCGGCACGATCGGCTTTCGCTGGGGCGAGAGCGGCAAATGGAACCTCGAGGAGAAGGATGCCGCCGGCGCCCCGACGAAGCTTAGGCTGTCGCTGGCCGAGATCAGGGATGAGCTCGCCGAGGTCGCCTTCCCCTATTTCGGCAATATCGAGCACGAGCACTTCGCCTCGACCGATCATGGCAGCGTCCTGAAGCGTCTGGTCCCGGTGAAGCGCCTGGCGCTCGCGGAAGGCGAGACGCTCGTCGCCTCCGTCCACGACCTCTTCCTCGCCAATTACGGCGTCGATTGCGGCTATGGCGGAGACAATGTCGCGTCCTCGCTCGACGACGACACGCCCTACACCCCGGCCTGGGCCGAAAAGATCACTGGCGTCTCGCGCGACAAGATCATCCAGGTCGCGCGCGAGTTCGCGACCAATGCCGAGAAGACCAAGGGCCGCTCGATGATCATCATCGGGGCCGCGATGAACCACTGGTACCACGCCGACATGAACTACCGCGGCGTCATCAACATGCTGGTGATGTGCGGCTGCGTCGGACAGTCGGGCGGTGGCTGGGCGCATTACGTCGGCCAGGAAAAGCTGCGGCCGCAGGCCGGCTGGGCACCGCTGGCCTTCGCGCTGGACTGGGGCCGTCCGCCGCGTCAGCAGAACTCGACCTCGGCCTTCTATGCCCATACTGACCAGTGGCGCTACGAGACCGTGCGCATCGCCGATCTCGTCTCGCCCACGGCGCCCGCGGGTCCCTGGGACGGCACGCTGATCGACTACAACATCCGTGCCGAGCGGATGGGCTGGCTGCCGTCCGCGCCGCAGCTCGAAACCAATCCCCTGCAGGTCGCCAGGGACGCCGCGGCCGCCGGCATGGAGGCCAAGGACTATGTCGCACAGTCGCTGAAGGACGGCTCGCTGAAGCTGTCCTGCGAGGATCCCGACAACCCGGTCAACTGGCCGCGCAACCTGTTCGTCTGGCGCTCCAACCTGCTGGGCTCGTCGGGCAAGGGTCATGAGTACTTCCTTAAGCACCTGCTCGGGACGACCCATGGCGTGCTGGGCAAGGACCTCGGTCCCGAGGGCAGGGCGCGCTCGACCGAGGCCGTCTGGCACGAGCACGCGCCGGAGGGGAAGCTCGACCTGCTGGTCACGCTCGACTTCAGGATGTCGACGACCTGTGTCTATTCCGACATCGTCCTGCCGACGGCGACCTGGTACGAGAAAAACGACCTCAACACCTCCGACATGCACCCCTTCATCCATCCGCTGACGAGCGCGGTGGACCCGGCCTGGGAGGCGCGCTCGGACTGGGAGATCTACAAGGGCCTGGCCAAGGCCTTCTCCAAGGTCGCGCCCGAAGTGCTCGGCGTCGAGAAGGACGTCGTCCTCAACCCGATCAAGCACGACAGCCCCAACGAGATCGCCCAGGCCTTCGCGCCCAAGGACTGGAAGAAGGGCGAGTGCGAGCCGATCCCAGGCAAGACCATGCCGGTGGTGACGGTGGTGGAGCGCGACTACCCCAACCTCTATGCCCGCTTCACCGCGCTCGGCCCGCTGATGGACACGATCGGCAACGGCATCAAGGGCATGGCCTGGAAGACCGGCCATGAGGTCGAGCACCTCAAGGCACTGAACGGTGTCCATCTCGAGGGGGCCAGCAAGGGGCTCGCCAAGATCGTCACCGACATCGACGCCGCCGAGATGATCTTGATGCTGGCGCCGGAGACCAATGGCGAGGTCGCGGTCAAGGCTTGGGCCGCGCTCGGCAAGGCGACCGGCCGCGAACACACCCATCTGGCGCTGCCCAAGGAAGACGAGAAGATCCGCTTCCGCGACGTCGTCGCCCAGCCGCGCAAGATCATCTCCGCGCCGACCTGGTCGGGGCTCGAGAGCGAGAAGGTTTGCTACAACGCCGGCTATACGAACGTCCACGAGCTGATCCCGTGGCGCACGCTGACCGGCCGCCAGCAGCTCTACCAGGACCATCTCTGGATGCGCGCCTTCGGCGCGGGGCTGTGCGTCTACCGCCCGCCGCTCGACCTGCGCGCAGTCGCCCCGGTGATCGACCAGAAGCCCAACGGCGAGAAGCAGATCGTCCTCAACTTCATCACGCCGCACCAGAAATGGGGCATCCACTCCACCTATACCGACAACCTGATGATGCTGACGCTGTCGCGCGGCGGTCCGATCGTGTGGCTCAGCGAAACCGACGCGAAACGCGCCGGCATCGTCGACAACGACTGGGTCGAGGCCTTCAACAGCAACGGCGCGCTGGTGGCCCGCGCCGTGGTCTCCCAGCGCATGAAGGACGGTACGCTCTTCATGTACCACGCGCAGGAGAAGATCGTGAACGTGCCGGGCTCGGAGATGACCGGCAATCGCGGCGGCATCCACAACTCGGTGACGCGCATCGTCATCAACCCGACCCACATGATCGGCGGCTACGCGCAGCTCGCCTACGACTTCAACTACTACGGCACGATCGGCACCAACCGCGACGAGTTCGTGGTGATCCGCAAGCTCAAGACCGTCGATTGGCTCGAACGGCCCCATGCCGACGCGGTGCGCGCGCCCGTCCCCGCCCAAGCCGCAGAGTGAAAAGGATCACGACGATGAAAATCCGCGCTCAGATCGGCATGGTGCTGAATCTCGACAAATGCATCGGCTGCCACACCTGCTCGGTGACCTGCAAGAACGTTTGGACGAACCGAGAAGGCATGGAATACGCCTGGTTCAACAACGTCGAAACCAAACCCGGCATCGGGTACCCCAAGGACTGGGAAAACCAGGACAAGTGGAAGGGCGGCTGGCGCCGCAAGGCGAACGGCAAGATCGAACCGAAGATCGGCGGCAAATGGCGGATCCTGGCGAACATCTTCGCCAATCCGAACATGCCCGAGATCGACGACTACTACGAACCGTTCACCTTCGATTACGAGCACCTCCAGAAGGCGCCCGAGCTCGAGGCCTTCCCCACGGCGCGCCCGCGTTCGCTGATCACTGGCGAGCGCATGGAGAAGATCGAATGGGGGCCGAACTGGGAGGAGATCCTCGGCGGCGAATTCGCCAAGCGCTCCAAGGACGCCAATTTCGAGGGCATCCAGAAGGAGATGTACGGCCAGTTCGAAAACACCTTCATGATGTACCTGCCGAGGCTGTGCGAGCACTGCCTCAACCCGACCTGCGCCGCCGCCTGCCCCTCGGGCGCGATCTACAAGCGCGAGGAGGACGGCATCGTCCTGATCGACCAGGACAAGTGCCGTGGCTGGCGCATGTGCGTCTCGGGCTGCCCCTACAAGAAGATCTATTTCAACTGGTCGTCCGGCAAGTCCGAGAAGTGCATCTTCTGCTACCCCCGCATCGAGGCCGGCCAGCCGACGGTCTGCTCGGAAACCTGCGTCGGTCGCATCCGCTATCTCGGCGTGATGCTCTATGACGCCGACGGTATCGAAGAGGCGGCCTCGACCGCCTCCGACCAGGACCTCTACGAGGCGCAGCTCAAGATCTTCATGGATCCCAACGATCCCGCGGTGATCGCCCAGGCGCGCGCCGATGGCATCTCGGAGTCCTGGCTCGAGGCGGCGCGCCAGTCTCCGATCTGGAAGATGGCGATGGAGTGGAAGGTCGCCTTCCCCCTGCATCCGGAATACCGCACCTTGCCGATGGTCTGGTACGTGCCGCCGCTGTCGCCGATCACGGCTGCGGCGGAAGCCGGCAAGATGGGCATCGATGGCGGCATGCCTGACGTCAAATCGTTGCGCATCCCGCTCAAATACCTCGCCAATCTGCTGACGGCAGGCGACGAGGCCCCCATCGCGACCGGGCTGGAGCGGATGCTGGCGATGCGCGCCTATATGCGCGCCAAGACGGTCGACGGCGTCCTCGACGAGGCCATCGCCCGGCGCGTCGGCCTCACCGGCGCGCAGATCGAGCAGATGTACCACATCATGGCGATCGCCAATTACGAGGACCGCTTCGTCATCCCGACGACCCATCGTGAGGTGACACAGGACGCCTACGAGCTTCGCGGAAGTTGCGGCTTCTCCTTCGGCGATGGCTGCCTGCCGAGCGACGACAAGGTCAACCTGTTCGGCGGCATCAAGCTCAAGAACGACAAGCCCAAGATGGGAGCGCTCTGAGATGAAGACGCTGAAGGTCCTCTCCGCCCTCCTGTCCTACCCGACCGAGGAGCTCCTCGCCGCTCGCGACGAGCTGATCGGCGTGCTCGAGCGCGAGGCCGTGCTACCACGGGCGGAGCGCCGTGCGCTTGCGCTGCTGATCGACGACATCGCGGCCGGCGATCTGATGGACATGCAGGAGCGCTATATCCTGCTGTTCGATCGGACGCGGGCGCTCTCACTGCATCTCTTCGAGCATGTCCATGGCGAGAGCCGCGATCGCGGCCAGGCCATGGTCGATCTGATCAAGGTCTATGAAGACGGCGGCTACACGCCGACCGTGACCGAGCTGCCGGATTTCCTGCCGCTCTTCCTCGAATTCGCCGCGACCCGGACGGCGGCCGAGGCCATCGAACTGATCGGCCAGCCGGGCCATGTCTTCGCCGCGCTGCGGGAGCGCCTGCGCAAGCGCAGCTCGCCCTATGAGGCTGTGTTTTCCGCGCTCGCCCGGCTGAGCCAGGCGCGGCCTGACGCTGCGATGATCGAGCGGTTGCTGGCCGAGCCCGATCCGGAGCCGGACGATCTCGAGGCGCTGGATGCCGCCTGGGCCGAGGAGGAGGTTCTGTTTGGCCCCGGCGCCGCCGCCGACGACTGCGGCAAGGACACGCTGTCGGCGAAGCTTCGCCAGGCGCGTCGGCCTGCGCCAGGGCTCGAACCCGTTCCGGGAGCCGGGCCCCGCATGACCGTCACCCATTCCGGCATCACGACCCGCACGGGAGCCTGAAGACCATGCGCGACTCGATCTTTCACATCCTCTTCGTCTGGTATCCTTACGTCTGCCTGTCGGCCTTCATCTTCGGCTCAATCATCCGGTTCGACCGCGAGCAGTACACCTGGAAGGCGTCGTCCAGTCAGATGCTGCGCAAAAAGCAGCTCGCTTTGGGATCAAACCTCTTCCACATCGGCATTCTCTTCCTGCTGATGGGTCACACGGTCGGGCTTCTGACGCCGACGGCGCTCTATACCCTGGTCGTCACGCCCGAGCAGAAGCAGTTCATCGCCATCATCGCCGGTGGTGTGGCGGGGGTGATCTGCTTCGTCGGCCTGACCCTGCTCTTGCATCGGCGGCTCTTCGACGCCCGGATCCGCCAGACCTCGACCTACATGGACCTTGGCGTGCTGGCGATCCTCTGGGTCCAGCTCGTGCTCGGCCTGGTGACGCTGCCCTATTCCTTCAGCCACCACGACGCCTCGGTCATGCTGGTGCTGTCGCATTGGGCGCAGGGCATCCTGACGGTCCAGCCGGTCGATGCGCACACCCTTCAAGGTCTGAACTGGCCCTATCTGGTTCATCTCGTGCTCGGCATGACGATCTTCCTGATCTTCCCGTTCTCGCGTCTGGTCCACATCTGGTCCGCCCCGGTCTGGTATCTCGGCCGCAAGGGCTATCAGGTCGTGCGGACACGCCGCGTGCTGACGTCCGGGCCGGCGGGCCGGTCCCCCAACCAGCCGGCGGAGTGAGATCATGACCAACGCCACAGCCTCCCCCTGCGCCGTCAAGCCGGCCGTTTCGCACAAGCCGAAGACGGTCAGCGTCAATGGCGTCGCCATCGCCCGCGCCGCGATCGCGCAGGAGACGCAAAACCATCCGGCCGCAAAGCCGATCGAGGCCTGGCAGGCCGCCGCCCACGCCCTGGTCGTGCGCGAACTGCTGCTGCAGGAGGCGCGACGGATCGGATTTCCCGCAGCGCCGGCCACGGATGACGAGGGCAGGCGCGAGACCGAGGAGGAGGCGCTAATCCGCCAGCTCGTCGAAGACGAGGTGGTCACCCCAGAAGCCGACGAGGCCAGCTGCCGGCGGTATTTTGATGCCAACCGGATCCGCTTCCAGTCGCCTGCGATCATCGAGGCGCGCCACATCCTGCTGCCGGCAGCTCCCGGCGACGCGCCGGCGCGGATGGAGGCGAGCCGTCAGGCTTCGCTGCTGATCCTGCAGATCCAGCAGGATCCCGCCTGCTTCGCCGCACTGGCGGCGGCGGTCTCGGCCTGTCCGTCGGGCCAGACCGGCGGCCATCTCGGGCAGATCGGTCCGGGCCAGACCGTACCTGAATTCGAAACCGCGCTGGGCCGGCTTCCGATCGGCTCCGTCGGCGAGGATCCCGTCGAAACCCGCTACGGCTTCCACATCGTCTGGATCGAACGCCGCATCGCCGGCCAGCCTTTGCCCTTCGACGCCGTGCGGGCGCGGATCGCCGCCTGGCTCGACGAAAAGGTCCGCCGCATGGCGATCCAGCAATACATCACGATCCTCGCCGGGCGCGCCGAGATCACCGGCGTCGAGATCGCGTCGAGCCCATCCCCCCTCGTTCAATAGGAGCCTGCCATGCAGCTCGGAGCCCTTTTGACCCGGCTGTCGGACGAAAGCGACGCCGCCGTGGCGCTCGATGCACTGGGCGACGTCGTCCTGCTCGCGCAAATCCAGGAGATGGGCGGTCAGCATGACGAGACGCCGGGCGAATACGTCGCCAATGCCTCGCGCCGCTACGCGGCGCAGGCCGGCGACGAGGACTGGCTGGCGCTAATGACCGCCATCGAGCGCGCCGACGATCCCGCCCGGGTCGTGCTCGGCAAGATGCTGCGCTGGGCGCTGGAGCGCGACGCGGCTCCCGCCCCGGCGATGGGCGGTAGCTGCTCATGCGGCTCCGGGGGGTGCGATGATCATCGATGACGCGGCTGCCGCCGGCGGAGAGGGCGCGGGCAGGACTTTTGCTGACCCGATCCCGACGGCGCTTCTCGATGCGCCGCTGGAATACATCCTTGTCGATCATGCCCGGCAGCGCAGCGTTTGCGCCGCCTTTCGCGGCTTCATCCGGCAGGGATATGTCGATCGCGCCGAAGCAGACGCGGTCGTCACCTACCTTCGTCGTGATGTCGATCTGCATCACCGGGACGAAGAGGAGGACCTCTTTCCTTCCCTGCTTCGCCGCGTGCTGCTGGAGGACGATCTGGGAGCGACGCTGGCGCGGCTCGTCGCGGATCATCGCCAGTCACGGACGATGATCGAGGCGATCATCGCAGTTCTGGCCAGGCGGGCGGGCCCAGGGCCCATCAGGCTGGGATCCGCCGCACGCAAGCTCCTGCTCGCCTACGCGGCCAGCGAACATCATCACCTGGCTGCCGAGAACGGGATCGTGCTGGCGATTGCGCGCGTTCGGCTCACGCGGGGCGATCTCACGGCGATGAGCGCGACCATGAAGGATCGACATGGGGCGGGCGCCTGATGTCGCGCACGCTCGATCATCTGTTCGATCGCAATGTCATCTGGGCTCAGTCCAAGACCCGGGCCGATCCCCATTTCTTCCGGCGCATGGCCGAGCAGCAGACACCCCGCTATCTCTGGATCGGCTGCTCGGACAGCCGCATTACGGCCAACGATGTCCTTGGTCTCGATCCCGGCGAGGTCTTCGTCCATCGCAACATCGCCAATGTCGTCCACACCAGCGACATGAACATCCTCTCGGTGATCGAGTATGCCGTCGAGCAATTGCGGGTCGAGCACATCATCGTCTGCGGCCACTATGGCTGCGGCGGCGTGCAGCGGGCGCTGGTGACGGAACGCGGTGCGATGCTGGACCACTGGCTCCAGCCGATCTCAATGCTCCACCGCAAGCACCGCGAGACCTTCGCGCTCATCCCGGATGACACATGCCGCCTCGACCGGATGTGCGAGATCAACGTCGAGATGCAGGTCCGCCGGCTCGCACAGACACCGATCGTCGAGAATGCATGGGCGCGCGGCCAGGAGATGAACCTCCATGGCTGGATCTATGCGATCGAGGACGGCCTGCTCCGCGACCTCGGTCCGCATTTGTCGTCGATCGAGCAACGCGACGCGCTGCCCTCGATCGACCATCGCGTCCTTCATCCCGTCGAGGCCGTTAGCGCGCTGAGGCGCCAGGCTCTGGACGCCTTCGCAAACCTCGCCGAGGTCGAGCACTTGGATTCGCCCGGCTGCAGGGCGACCGGTCTCCACCCTCCCGGTCATGGCTGAACCCGAGACAAGAGCGACCCCGATGCCGGACATCATCACCATCACGGCCCTGATCTACACCGACAGCGATGCGGCGGACCGCGCCCTGCGCGACGTCGCCATGACCTTGATGGAGCGCGGCATCCGGCTCGCCGGGCTGGTCCAGCACAACACGGCGCGCGCAGGACGGTCGCGCTGCGATATGGTCCTCGAGGAACTCGCAAGCGGCGAACTGATCGGGATTTCGCAGGATCGCGGTCCGCTAGCGCGCGGCTGCGCTCTGGACGTCGGTCAACTGCTGGGCGCGATGCAGATCGTGCGCGCGGCGCTCGACACGGGGCCGGACCTCGTCATCCTGAACAAGTTCGGCAAGACCGAAGCGGAGGGCGCGGGCTTCCGCCCCCTGATCGCCGAAGCAATGGAGGCCGGCCTGCCGCTACTGATCGCCGTACCTTGGCGCAACATCGAGAGCTGGCGCCTCTTCACTGGCGCAATGGCGCGAGAGGTCGACCTGGATCAACTGACCGCCGATGGACCCAGCTTGTATGACGCCCTGGGCCTCGGACTCGGCTCAGACGAGGCGCGGGAGCCTGCGATCCAGCTGCTTCCGGCGACCTCGACGCGTCACTGACGATCGAAACCAAAGCGCATCTGTCGGCCGGTCATTGACGCTGCGCAATGCAGGTGAGGCTGCAGCGATGAAAGCTGGCTGGACGAGGCCTTGCGGATCGTCGCGCCCTTCCGAGATCGGATTTGACCATGTCCAAGCGCATCGCGCTGCCGGCCGTTGTGATCCTCATCGCGATGGCGGTGGCCGGCATCGTCTATGTCTGCAAGCTGAGCCCCGTCACCGTCGAAGTCGCTCGGGTCGAGCGCGATGTCGAAATCCGGGTCTTCGGGCTGGGCAGCGTCGAGGCGCAGGTTCTGTCCCGGATCGGCTTTCAGGTCGCGATCGAGCGTGAAGCCGCGGTCATCGTCGTGACGCATGACGAAAAAATCTTCTCGCGCCTCGACCGGATGGCACACCTACGCGATGGGCGTATCGTCGACGTCGTCGAAAGACCGCCGGCATGAGCCCGTGAAGAAGCACCGCCCTCGCGGGCCTGGGTCTCCTCCAACGCTGTCGCTTTTTCGTGCCTGCTCAGGCGAGTCCGAATTCGACACGCAGATCGGCCGCGTGCGCTATTCCCGGAAGTCCTCTTCCAGACGACGGACTGGAAGCCTGCGGAGCGTTCGGTGAGCCATCGCCGCGGGCTCCGTCGGACGGCGGCAGGCGGCCTGTTATCAACTGTACGCGGGACGCCGGTCGACGGCTCAGGCCGTGGCACCGTCGCCTGGCTCTGTGAGCGCGCTGCGCCAAGTGATTTGCATCAACGCAGATCGACCCTAGGCGGCTCAGAAGGCTCCATTCGCCGGAGCGCATCGTGACCTGCCATTCGTCGCCTTTCAGATGTTTGCTTTCAGCCGCTCGCCTATGTAAGGGAGGGCTGGGAGCATGAACGCGCTTTTCACCTGGCTGACCGACCGCCTTCTGCGAATGACTTGCCTTTCCGACGCTGTCGCCGCCCTCTTGGGGGAGCATGAGCATCGACGTTGCGACGCGGGTCGGCGCCAGCCTCCACTTCTTCATTTGTGACGTCGTGAAGATCTTAATCCTGCTTTCGGTGCTGATCTTCTCCCTTCCTTATGTGCAGAGTTACTTTCCTCCGGAGCGAACACGACGCATCCTTGGGGGGCGTTCTGCTTCACCTCGGCGGGCTTGAGCGCGAGCGGGGCGAAGCCAGTCCCAATACCGCCAGCCGACCGAGCGCGGTCTGGAAACGTTCCTTGGCCTCACATGCGCTCTTGGTGCGCAACGAGACATAGACCTTGTCGGAGATGGTAACGGTGACCGGCTCGTCTGCAACCCGCAGCGTCACGGCGCAACCGCGCGACCTCGCGGAACTCGCTCGGAACGCGAACGTTGAGGTCGTAGGTCCCGACTTGGTAGCGAAGGGACGGGGCATCGCAAGGGCCATGTGTGCAACCGCCGTGTGAAAGCGGATGCTCGATAAGCCCTTACAAAACCGTAACTCTTGTCCTGCTGAGGAAAAAGAGTGGTGCCCAGGAGAGGACTCGAACCTCCAGTAGAGCTACCTAAATACTGAATTATAAAGGCTTTTTCGACTTCCGCTTAGGTTGCTGTGTGAAAGGAAAATGTGAACTGCAGAGGACGCGGATGATAGCGTTGCGACACGTGAAATCCAGACAATTCACTGCCCGTCACAACACCGCTTTTGCTCAGCGAAGAACCTCGAATTTCGCGTTTCATCATACCAACATGATCGCTGAAGAGTGACGCCAAGCGCGACGAGCACACAAACGGAATTTGAAAGGCGACACTGAAACAGTTGGCATCAGGAACTAAGAGTTGAGCTTCCGATTGTGCATCTCGTCAGCCTCGTCAGCATCGGGGTCGGGCGTAGGAACCTCGAATGCCTGCACCTCGACCAGCGGGATCTTTAGCCACGGCCCGGATGCCTCTAGCCCGTGGCCCTCTGCGTCCTCGATGACCGCTGTGACGAGCGCGTCGGCTTCCTCGGCAATCATCTCGATGCGCGCGTTGACGTTGGCCGCGTCCTGATCATCGGGGTAATCGGTCTGGATCGACGATAATTGAACGATTTGGGCTGCGAAGCTCTGAGCCAACTGAGCGATAGGATCCGGCTTGCTGTTCCGACCGTCTCCCGTGTCGCGAACGCGATCGATGGGATCTTCAATCGCTGTAGGCAGCCCCGCCCGCGCTAACCGGGAAACGAGCTGCGCATTTTCGTAAGCCAAGCGATGGATCATCCGCTCAGCGCTAGTCGTGCTCGGGTCCAGATCTAGCGCGCCCTGGCGCGCGTCTGGCGCTCGTTCTAGCGGGCTTTGCACCACCTCAGATAATGGGCCGGATCGAAGCATTCGCTGGGCGCACATGACACAACTCCAAACTGAACACGGAGTCGCAACGGGTCGGTCGCTGAATCGTTCCTTGGGGACATCGAGCGCGCGCGGCTTCTCCGAACACGCGCGCGCGATAGAAAGGCGAGGAGGAGATTCGATGATGCCCGCCCGCCGCGCCGACCAGCCCACCGTGTATTCTCACCTTGTCGGTCGCGACGTGTCCATCTCATCGGAAGAATGGAAGCACGAGTGCGAAATCGCGCATCTTGCGTCCATGCCTCTGGCCAAGCGCAACACCTTTCTGGATGGCGTGCCAGGCTCGACCGACCGCGAGGAGCGGGGCGTGAAAGGTTTGCGCGGAGAGGTCGCCGTTGCACGCCTAAGGTCCGAGATCGAGCGGTATGGCCGCGCGATCAAATCCAACTAAATAGGGCACTCACAGCGCCAACCACGGCTAACGACTCAGGCTTTGACTTGTTTGTGCAGCGCTGCCCACGGCGCCACGCTTCGGGCTCGATAAAGGCGCTGGCGCGCATGCCGGCATCCGCTGCGAGCGCTTCGTTATAGGCCTTCCTGTACCTAACGCCATCATATCTCCAATACGGGATGGCCGAGCCTTGGCGGATCAGCTCATGTCCGACATCCAGCCCGCCGGCTGTGACGCACAGGGCGCACGCGCACACAAAGGTCGGCCTCAGGGCGCTTGATTGTTATTTCGAGGTCAACAACGCGATAGCGATTCCAATGCCCGCAGCCCAAAGCAGCGCTTTCACCGGCTCATCTCGTATAATCGCGGCAACGGCGCCCGGTAATCCGGACGGGTATGCCTCGTCTAGCTCAGTCACATAGTCGGACTCCACCTCGTCGGCTGCCAACTCCGGCAATGCTTCTCCGATCATTTTGAGACCGGGCGCCATGTCCTCTTCGGATTTTACGGAGGGGAACACTTTGTCGTCGATCATGATCAACTCCGAGACCGCGCACCGATGCAACGTGGTTTTTGGTCGTGTGTTCCGGCGTCGTCGGGTGCTCATAGGCTCTTACGCAGCTGGGTCGCGCTCTTGTCGTGAGGCCCATGCCTAAGCTCCCGACATAGGCGAGCCTATCTCCCCTGCGCCCGGCCAGCAGCAGCCGCCCGCTTCCCCCGAGGGCCGACGCTGAGGCTCCCCAGCCGATAATCAGGAAGGTCTCCTGCTTCACTAAGGGCGGCGCCCGCTCGAACCGCCGGATGCGATCCTGCTAACCCGCGGGCAAATCGGTGGTTCCCAGGTTCAAGAGGGCGGCGCTGAACGGGAACGGATCGGCCGGATGGCTGTCGGAACGATATGGCGGAAACACCGTTGCTCTACCGCGACGCCAAGGATCCGAGTCAGAGCAACATGACCATCGAAACGAGCGAGCAATACCAAGCCGCGATCGAGCGCCTGAAGGATCTTGGCGACAACCCCGCAGAGGGGCGCGACCAAGAGGAGTTCTTCGAGATCAGCGCTGCGATGGTCGAGTACGAGACAAGCGGCGCCGCTATGAAGGGAGCCCGAGGATGACCGAGATCAAGAAGGCCATCGTCCGTTGCCCGGATGACTATGAGCGAGCTGTCGAACGCGTCACCGAACTGGGTACGCCTCCCGAGGGATCGGAGGAAGAGGCCGAGCTATTCGGGCTTATCGACGCAATCGAAAAGTGGGAAGCACGACACGACGACGAGAGCGGGGACTGGACGTAACGCTTGGCACCAGCCGTGGACGAATAAATCGCAGGATGCCCGAACTAAGTCAGCTGACAACCGCCCGTTAGTGCGATGCAGCCCCCTAAAATGACGGGGCCAGGGAGCCAAAAAGAGCCTCACGTGTTCATTATTTAACTGGCCAGAACCACTCATCGAAAGGCGAACCAATGGTGCTGAACGGCGGCTGCAACTGTGGTCAAGTTCGTTACCAGCTCGACGGAGCTCCTTTGCGGGTTGGCATCTGCCACTGTGAAACGTGCCGAAAGGAGACCGGCTCTGCATTTTCATACTTCGGGGTTTGGGCAACGCCGGCAGCCATCATTACTGGCGAAACGGGTTCGTGGCAGAGTCGCTCAGGTCGCCGCCACTTTTGCACATCATGTGGCTCATCACTGTTCGATGCAGACGGATCGGATGAGATCGAGTTCAGGCTCGGCACCCTCGATGAACCGCCTGCCGACTTGACGCCCGCCTATGAGCTATGGACGGTTCGTCGCGAGCACTGGATGGCGCCTTCCGGGGCGGCTCAGTTCGAAAAGGACAGGCCGGAGACGATCTAGTCGATGCGCTCAGAGCAACGCGCTTTAGCTGCGGGCGGTTCACTTTGAGCCTCCCACCGCTGAATTGCGTCGGCAAGCCAAGCGCGACGCAACTCAGCGGGCTGGTGTTGCGAAGCTTCGCGTGTGGCGAGCTTCAGCAGATCCCTCGCGATGAGATACTCACCTTCTGTCCGTAGAACTAACGGCCGCAACGCGCTTATCCTGAAATTCGATTTTGGGTGTCGTCGTTGGCGGCGGTGCAATCAGGGACACCGCTACTTATTTCGCTGTCAGGAAACCCAGGATGGCGCCTGCAGCAGCAGCCCAAGCGATGGCCCGCAGCGGACGCGCGCGTATCTCATCCACCAGAATTTCCTGGAGTTCCGTCAAACGCTCTCCTGCCTTCTCTGCCAACTCTTCAGTCTCGTCGCTGACCCAAGCCAGTCGATCTTCAAGAACGCTAGCGCCCGCCGTCACGGGCGTCTGAGCAGAGACGGGGTCGCTGGCAGGAAATGTCGCCTCCAGAGCCTCACTCAATTCGGAATCGGGGTCGCTCCGGCGTGCTGCCTGACGCTGAGCGCGCTGCTCGATCTTCAAGCTCTCAGCTGCGGGGCTCTTGGGGGCCATGGCGGATGCCTTCATTTTGGATGCGGTGCAACGCGACAACCTCGGCGATGATGAAGTAGTTCCGAGCGGCCGGAGGCGTTCTGATAGCGGAGGATGGGCATGGCTGACGCCTGTGCTCATCCCTTGCGGTCGGCGGCGTCAGCGCCTCGCAGTCCCATGGGCATCGGAGGCCCTTTCGTCGTGTCGCGATCGGTCTGCCTTTCGGCTTCAGAATTAAGTTCCGCACCAACGAGAACGATGGTTGCGGACAGCCACATCCAGGTCAGCAAGCCAATGACAGCGCCGATTGTGCCGTAGGTCTTGTTGTAGTCCTCGAAGTTGGCGACGTACCAAGAGAACAGGAGCGAGGCGACGAGCCAGCCCACCGCTGCCAACAGTGCGCCAGGGCTGACCCAACTCCACTGCGCTTCGTCGCGGCTTGGTCCATACCGGTACAACACTGCCAGTCCCAGCAGCAGGACGCCCACAAGCATCGGCCAACGTCCGGCTGCGATCAGCCACTCGGCGGCGCTGCCGAGATAGAGGAAATCGAACATGATGGGGATGACCGCGATGGCACCGAACGCGCCAAGTACGAAGACCAGGATACCGAGAGTGAATGCGAGCGACACCAGATTAAGTTTTATAAAGCCGCGCTTCTCATCCTCGCCATAGGCGACGTTGAGCGCGTCAAAGATGGCCTTCACGCCGGCATTCGCGCTCCAGATTGCTACGGCCAAGCTGATCAGCAGGGCAAAGCTGAGTTTCGTATTCCCTCCGGCTGTAATGCGGCCAATTTGCTCGCGCAGGAAGTCCGTCGCACCGCCTGGTAAAAACCCGTCTAGCAAGGCCAACTGATCGGCCATGGTCGCAGGGTCGGCGAGAAGTCCGTATAGCGAAACAAGCGCCGTCAGAGCCGGGAAGAGCGCCAGCAAACTATAAAACGTCACGCCAGCAGCAACAGCCCGGACCCGGTCCCGATCGACCTCATGATAAGTTCGGCGGGCAATTTCCCACCATCCTCGCGCGGGAATCTCGGTCGGTGCCTCGGCGCTCGAGCCTTCTTGAACGCGGTGCGCTGCCTTGGCTTCGTACCGCTCATCTCGCGCACTGCTTCGGGAGCGCTCCAGCCTCGAAAACACATAGGCTGACGCCAAGCCGAGTGCGGCAGCTAAAGTGAAATCCCGAATCCATCGATCTGTGCGCACGACAAGGCCCTCCGGCTGGGGCCAACGCCACGTACATGAAATTGTTGCAGGCTGGTGGGGGATTGGGGATGTCATGCTTCCGGCAAATCTTATGAAGGGCCACGTCCCGAATGTAGAACTCTTTGGCGAGGTAGGCGCTCCTTGCCATAGCTAGCCTCTGCGCATCCTGCCGACTGCTGTCCCTGCGCTGCGCCGCGCCAGGCGAAGTCGCTTCAACGGGACGCGGGGCATGCCTTAGTCCTCCTGAGGATCGCGAACACCGAATTCGGCGAAGGCGGAGCGGATCATTTCAGCCTGAGTATCGTCCTGCAGGTCGACCGACACTTCAATTGGTCCATTTAGCGTTGCATCCGAGCGACGTTCAGGACTTGGCTCCGCCGCTTCAGCATCCGATCCTGCCGTGCGCGCTCCCGCTGAGTTATTCTCGCCGGGCGCCACGATGAAGATGTCAGTGCGTTCGATCTGGTACTCTTGGACAAGGTGTTCGACCGCCATCTCGGCATCGCGCCTCGTCTCGAAGCGCCCACTTATACTTACGCTCATGCGCTGTGGCCCTTGTTGCGGCTAAAAACCATTTCAACACGCGTCGGCCCGGATGGTTCGGTCCGCTTGCCAAAGCGGTTCTACCGCGCAACCGGGAGCGACTGGTACATCCGCAGATCGCGTCCCGGCCGGCGGTCGTGCGGCCGGCCCGCCATTGGGAGGGAGGCAGCAGGCCGCACGTCGCTGATTCGTCAGCGCGAGACCAAGAACGCCAAGGCAAGCAGTGAGTTCCGATGTCCTATAGCCGTGCCAAGCGGCCTCGACTGGAGGTGTCCGGCCTTCAAGCTTTGCGTCTCCACGTGCAGCCGAACTAAGATCGAAGGGACAGGCCTTAGTCCTGATAAACACCAGTATGAACTCACCGTTGCAGGATCGACGTCGGAGACTGTGACAGCGAGCGGCAGCGGGGGCTGCCGGCGGGCCATCCGTCCCGAATAAATGCGTCGATTTGATCGGCGGGCACCGCGGGCGAGAACAGGTAGCCTTGGAGAAAGTGGCAGCCGGCCACGCGCAGGAACTGCTGCTGGGCCTGCGTCTCTACGCCTTCCGCCACGACCTTCATGCCCAGCGCCCGCGAAAGCGCGGTGACGGCCTGAACGATCGCTGCCGCCTTGAGTTCGCCAGTCCCGTCGATCAGCGATTTGTCGAGCTTCAGCTTGTCGATCGGAAGCTTCTGCAGATAAGCGAGGCTGGAATAGCCCGTGCCGAAATCATCCAGCGCGATCCCGATCCCGCTCTGCCGCAGGACATTCATCGTCTCGATCGCGCGCTCAAAATTTTCGATGATGCCGCCTTCGAGCANNGTTGCCGATCTCGCTCACCAGCGAGAGCAACTGCCGGGCGAAATCCGGCGATTGAAACTGCCTTGCGCTGATATTGATCGAGATCGTCAGTTTCGGCCAGCGCAGCCCGTCCGTGCAGGCCTGGCGGATGACCCACCAATCGACCGCGTCGGCCTGAGCATCATTTTCGATCTTTCGCAGGATAGCGTTCGGGCCGGAGATTTTGCCCTCGGCATCAACCGAACGAAGCAGGCTTTCGACGCCGACGATTGCCTTGCCATCATTGGTCACCTGCGGCTGGTAATAAAGTCTCGCGCTTGAAAGAATAATATCCACCTCGTTCCTGATAGGCGGACATCTCCGTGCGGCAGCCGAGCAGGTGCAATATCAAATGACATGCTTCGCGCGACGAGCAGCAGCTACCGGTGTTAGCGCTGGCTATTCGACTCTTCCCGAGAGGCTATTGCACCTAGGCCGTGAGCGTTATAGCCGCGAGGCTAACCACAATCGCGCAACACATCACGGCGATCCAAATCCACCAGAATAATCGCCGTCTTCGCGTCGCCAACGGGTCGCCCTTCCAGTTCGACGGCCGATTCCCTCAATCCCTTGCTACCGCGTCGGACGCCGGATCAACTTACGATCGCGTCGCAAGTTTGAGCCCCGCCCGATCCGGCAACGCCCGTTGCCTTGTGGTCCCTACCCCGATCTTCGAGCAGGATTTTCGCTAGGCATCAGGATTGTGGCTGTCACGGCCGCGGAAAAAGTTCCGCAGACGCTCAGAGCCCAGGATGGCCGCTGCGGCAGTTGCTGCGCCGGCGCTCATAGCAGCAACCGCCATCGCGCTTCTCCAGCGTAACGGAGTTCTAAACGGCGGGGTGCTGTAAGGAGACGCCTTGGCAGCCAATCTGGTCGAGGCCGGCCGTTGTCTGAGGTAAAAGCCAACTCCGACGCAAAGAGCGGCGGCTAGCAGCAGAGCTCCAGAAATGATGAGGCTCGCAGCAACGCCGCCATAGCGAAACATCAGCAGCGAGTGAACGGCGTTGAGGGCATAGCCGGCGGAAAAAATGACGATCAGCCCGGCGACCGCCATGAGGGCATAAGCGGTCAGCTTTTGCTTCAGCGCAGCGACGAGCGGCGCAATCAGGCCAACGACGAGCGGGCCCACACCTTATCTCGCTGCCCAAAAGCCCAGGACGATGCCCGCGGCCGCCGCCCAACCAAGGGCGCGCATCGGCCTGGCCCGGACCTCGTCAATGAGGAGTCGCTGCAGCTCGCTGGCACGTTCGGCAGCAGCGTCCGTCATCTGGTCGGTATCAACACCGTAGCTTTTCAATTGAGCGGCAACATTCCCGCTGCCACCTTGTCGGGAGGTATCGCTGCCGCCGACATCGGCGTTCTGCGACATGACTTTGAACCCGTCTTCCATGGGGTAGATCCTCCGTTTCGAAATCCTGCTTCGCGGCGCACCGCGATGAGTGGCCTTCTAACGGCGGAAGAGGTGAGCTGTTCCCGAGGTCGACGATTGATCGTTCGGCGGAACTGACCGGAGCTCACCAGGCATACTCATGGCGCACTATTGTCGCCGGCGCCGCTTCTTATCCCTCCAAAGCTCATCTCGCTTGGCCGTTGCCTACTGTCCCCCATCGCGGAGGACGTGGTTTGGTCGGCATCTTCAGTGGCAGATGCCAACCCGCAAAGGAGCTCCCTCGATCTGATAACGAACTTGATCACTGCGGCTTACGTTGGCCTGACGCCGGCGAGCAGAGGCTCGTTCTACCCCTCGAGCATGGCACGACAGCAAGCGCATTATCCAAGCCTATGCATGTAGGACAGGTCGGAAACCTCCAAATCTCGCGCGATGATGCCGACGCGGGCAATAGCGCGTTCGCAGGCCGCCTTGAGGTGCTGCATGAGGGCCTGTGCCGCGCCGTGCACGTCGCTGGCCACGAGCCGCTCGACGATCTTCATGTGCTCCGGCAGGAAGGGCTCGCTCGGGAACTGGGTGGAAGACGCGGCGTAGAGAAAGGTGTGGGCGACGAGCAGCGACTGATAGCGGCGCAGGGCCTCGATCAGTGTGGCGTTGCCGCAATAGCCGAGTAGTTCAACATGCAGCTCCGCTTCGAGTGCATCAAGCTCACCGCCGGTCAGCGCGGACGCGCGGCCGGCGGCACCTTGGATGTTCTCGTGTAGGCGCAGCAGAAGTGCACGCGGCGCATGCTCGCTGGCTTTGGTCAACGCGAGTGGCTCAAGCGTCCAACGCATCTCGTAAAGTTCGGCGATGTAGTCTGCCGTCAGGGCCGGCGCGCTCCAGCGAGACTTGTCGTCGCGTTTCACCAGACCGCGCTGGTGCAGCCGTGCCATGACCTCCCGCGCGACGGTACGGCTCACGCCGAAATGGCGGGCCAGATCAACCTCGACGATGCGCCAGCTCGCCACGGAGATACGCTCGACGATCGCCTTCTCGACCGTGTCATAGATTGGCTGCCAGCTCTGCCGGGAGTCGAGCGTCACCGCGGCATGGTCGTCCGTCCCGGACGACGTGGTGCTCTCGACCTCCTCCACCAGGAAGCCGCGTCCGCCCGAGCGACGTACCAAACCTTCCGCTTCCAGGGCAATGAGGGCCTGACGGACAGGCGCGCGGCTGACGCCGAGCTCGCGCGCAAGCGGGCTTTCCAACAACCGGGCGTCCCTCGCGACCCCCCCGTCGCGGATGCGCCGGCGCAGAATCGAGAGGACGCGGGTGTGCAACCTCGGGGCCGCGCCGATCCGCTCTGCCTTTCGATCGTCGGCCAAAGACTTCCCAGGCATTCGCTGTCTCCCGGTCCGCTGCCTTAGCGCCTTGCGCTGCGAGAAGACAGTGCTTGCCCACGCGCTTCTGATCGTCCAATGTATGCACCGGACATAAATGCGCGTTAGAGCGCTTCGGAGGCTCGTTTGCAAGGATCGGCACGACTTGCTGGCAAGCGCGCCATCGTAACCGGCGCCGGGCAAGGCATCGGTCTTGCGACCGCCCTGGCGTTTCTGGCCGAGGGCGCCAGGGTGCTGGCGATCAGCCGGAGCGGAGACAAGCTGGCCGGGATCGCGCTCGCTGGCGCGGAGACGCTGGCGCTCGATCTGGCGGATACGAAGGGCGCGGCCTCAGTGCTGTCGGCGGCCGGTCCCGCCGATATCCTCTTCAACGGCGTCGGCTGGGTGCATGACGGCACACTGCTCGATTGCGACCGTGACGCCTGGGAGCAGAGCTTCGCCGTCAACGTCACGTCGATGTACACGACGATCCGCGCCATCTTGCCAGGGATGATCGAGCGCGGCTCGGGCTCCATCATCAATGTGGCCTCGGTCGCATCCTCGATCACAGGTGTGCCGCGCCGCGCTGCCTACGGCGCCAGCAAGGGGGCCGTGATCGGGCTGACCAAGGCCGTGGCGCGTGACGTCATCGCGACCGGCGTGCGCTGTAACGCGCTCTGTCCGGGCACCACAGACACGCCTTCGCTGAACGACCGCATGCAGGCACAGGCCGATCCGGAAGCTGCGCGCCGAGCCTTCATCGCGCGACAGCCGATGGGCCGGCTCGGCCGCGCCGAGGAGATCGCGGAAGCCGCAGTCTATCTCGCCAGCGATCTAAGCGCCTTCGCTACGGGCACAGTTCTGGTGATCGATGGCGGTCAGACGATGTGAACGACAACAAAAGGGAGGACGGAAGATGAACAGGAACTGGATCCGCGCGGCCGCGACCGCGCTTCTCGGCCTTGGCATCGCTGGCGCCGCGAGTTCGGCGGCACAAGCGCAAAAGACCTATACGCTGCGCTTCAACCATGTGCTGGGTCCGAGCGAACCCTTCCATCAGGGGTTCCAGGCCTGGGCCAAGCGGGTCGAGGAGCGCACCAAAGGCGGCCTGAAGATTCAGGTCTTCCACAGCGCCCAGCTCGGCGTCGAGGAGGACATCATCGAGCAGCTGAGACAGGGTGCCAATATCGGCCAGAACACCGATGCGGCCCGCCTCGGCACTTATGTGAAGGGGCTCGCCGTGATGAACGGGCCGTATTTCGCCGAGAGCCTCGACGACGTGGCCAAACTCGCCAAGGCCCCAAGCATCGTCGGCTGGCAAGATGAACTAGCCGAGAAGCACAAATTGAAGGTCGTTTGCTTCGATTGGGTGCAGGGCTACCGGCACTTCTTCACCAACGGTCCGGTGAGGAAGCCGGAAGATCTGAAAGGCCAGCGCATTCGCACACCGCCGGCGCCGATCTGGCAGGAATCGATCCGAGCGCTGGGCGCCGCGCCGACCGCCATGGCTTTCGGCGAGATGTATCCGGGCCTGCAGCAGAAGGCGATCGACGGCGTCGAGCTCGTCTACAACAACATTCCGGGCGGGCGCTTCTACGAGGTCCTGAAATTCGCCAACGAAACTCGCCACATCATGCTGGTCAACTTCCAGATCGTCTCGACGGCCTTCTTCAACTCTCTGCCGCCGGAGTTCCAGGCAGCATTGACTGAGGAGTGTGCCGCGGCCGGCCGCGAGACCTCCGAGAAGATCCTCGCATCGGAGAAGACGGTCCGTGAGGATCTGAAGAAGCGCGGCATGACGATCGTCGAGGACGTCGATCTCGCTGCGTTCAGGGCCGCCGGAGAAAAAGCCTACCAGGCGCTCGGGCTGAGCGACGCCAAGGCGGCCGTGCACAAGGAAATCGGCAAGCAGTGAGGCCAGGCGACGAGAGCCGCCCAAGAGGGTCGGGCGTCGCAGCGACGCCCGCCTCCGTCGGCCGAAGCCGAAAGGCCGAGTTCGGCATGAACGCGAAGGGACGTCATGAGAAAAGCCTATGAATCGTTGTGCCGGGTGGAGGCGATCTTTGCTGCTCTCTGCCTGATGCTGATGGTGGTGCTGATCTTCGCGGGCGGCCTTGCACGGCTGGCGAGCCAGCCGCTGAACTGGACCACCGATCTGGCGACGTGCCTGTTCGCGTGGGCCTGTTTCCTCTGCGCCGACATCGCCTGGCGGCGGGGCGACCTGATGTCGATCAACCTCGCCACCGAGCGGCTATCGCCGGCGGGGCAGCGGCTGGTGATGCAGCTCAACTATGCGATCCTGACCGCATTCCTAGGCTACCTGATCTATGCCGGCATCCGGCTGTCCTGGATCAGCCGGGCCCGCAGCTTCCAGGGCATCGCAGAGGTCAGCTATTCCTGGGTGACAGCAAGCCTGCCGACCGGTGCGGCGCTGCTCCTGTTGACCACGCTCCTGAAGTGGCACGCATTGGTTCGCAGCCCGGCGGACGACGCGACGAGCGTGAAATAGGGCCCGCGTCATGCTGATCGTCGCTGTCGCTTTCGCCCTTCTCATCATCATGGGCATGCCGGTCGCCTTCGCGATCGGCATCTCGGGGCTGCTCTTTTTTGTCCAGAACCCGGATCTCCCCTTTACCATCCCAGTTCAGGTCACCGTCTCGCAAACGCAGAACTTCGCGCTCCTCGCCGTGCCGCTGTTCATCATCGCCGGCAATTTTCTCAACAAGTCCGGCATCACACACGAATTGCTGAACCTCGCCTCGGTGCTCACGGGGCGCTTGCGCGGGGGACTGGCGCAGGTGTCGATCGCGCTGTCGGCGTTGATGGGAGGCGTCTCGGGCTCCGCCATCGCCGATGCCGCCATGCAGTCGCGTATGCTGGGTCAGGAAATGGTCAGGCGCGGCATGTCGAAAGGCTTCGCCGCCGGCGTGCTCTCGTTCGGCTCGCTGCTGACGCCGATCATCCCGCCTGGCATCGGCATGATCCTCTATGGGACGATCGGGCAGGTCTCGATCGGCAGGCTCTTCGCCGCCGGCTTCGTGCCGGCGATCGCGCTCTGGATCGCGCTGGGCGCGACCGTCTCCTTCATCGCGCGCCGGCGCGGATACCTGCCCGAGCGGATCAACGCGCCAAGCATTCCAGAGATCGGCAGAGCTCTGCGCGGGGGCATCTGGGCGTTGCTCTTTCCGGTCTTCCTGCTCGTCGGATTGAGACTCGGTGTGTTCACGCCGTCTGAAATCGGCGCGTTCGCGGTGATCTACGCCATTCTCATCGGCGTCGCCTTCTACCGGAAACTTGATCGGCGTGGCTTCATCGAGGCGATAGACGGCAGCCTCGCCGACATCGGCTCCGTGATGTTCCTGATCGCCCTATCGGCGGTGTTCAGCTACGGCATCATTTACGATCAGGTGCCGACGCTGATCTCGGATGCCATTTTGGGTCTGACAGAGAACCTCGAGGCGGTGATGATCCTTGTCCTGCTGTTCGTGCTCGCCGCAGGTTTCGTGATCGACAGCACCGTCCTGATCATTATGCTGACGCCGATCTTCCTACCATTGATCAAGCAGCTCGGCGGCGATCCGATCCATTTCGGTCTGGTCTTCATCATCGCCGCCACCATCGGAAATTTCACTCCGCCAGTAGGAGCGGCGATGTATGCGGTCTGCTCGATCCTGAAGGTTACCATCGGAGAATATACGCGCGAATCCGTCCCGTTCTTTATCGCGGTGGCCGCGGTGACATTGGCACTCGTGTTCTTCCCGGCGATCATCCTCTTCGTTCCCAACTTGATGTTCGGACCGTGAAGAAAAAAGCTTGTGTTCGATCGACGATAAAGACCCCTCCAAGGTTCGTGTGAGAGTAGAGGCGGTGTGTTCAATGCTCGCGCCGACAGAGACTATAGCTGACGTCGAAAAGCGCTAGATGGCGGACGTTCCTCATCGAATTGAGGTCTAATGCTAGCGGAACGGTCGCTACTTGCGGATGGTGATTGTCACGCGGCGGTTTAGCTGTCTGCCGTCGGGATCGTCGCTCCCATCGGGCTTTCGGTTGGGAGCGACCGGATTTCGTGCGCCGAAGCCGGCAGCGTCAAGCCCTTTCGCAGGCACGCCCTCGCGAGTTGTCAGCCAGGCCTTCACGGCACTGGCGCGCCGCTCCGACAGCTTCTGGTTATAGGATTCCCTGCCCAATGCGTCGGTGTGGCCTTGGATGGTCACCGGCCATCGGGATTTGCTCTTGATGATCTGTGCGAGTTCGAGCAGTGCGCCCTGCGCTTCAGGACGCAGATCAGCCTTGTCGAAATCGAACAGGACATCAGACGGCAGCACTATCTCGAAGGTTGATGCCGTCTCGGTCTGGAGAGGAGCACTTGGAAATCTCAAGCCGGCCGCAGGAAAATTGATGGTTGATGACCGAAACACCATCTCGCTGCTCGGAAAGCGGACCTGCGCGCCCGACTGTGCTGCCGCTATGACCGGGCACAGCAGGACGCTACAAACAAGATGCGTGCGAAGAAAAGGCAATCGATTAGCGCTCATCAATCGGCACGCCGGTGACAAGGTCGACCTTCTCATAAAACTGGACATTGATCGCCTTCGTGGTCGCAGGAGGCGAGCCGAAGATGGCATAGCAGGCCGTCGTCTTACCCGCCTGGGTCGAGCAGCTCGGACCGGTCACGCCGGGGGTATAGACACGCCTGCCCACCAAATCGATCAGTCTGATGTTGTCGGCTACCATGCTGTAATTGCTATTTCCGGCGTTTGTCACCTGGAGGCGCAGGGTGAGCGTATCGCCTTCAGTGCGCTTCAGGGAGGTGATATCGATGCGCACGTTGGCCGAAGCGTCGGATACGCTGGCCAACGGCTTGTCCTGAGCGCGCGCTCCGGGTGCGCCAATTAGTGACGCTGATGCCAATATCATGGATGTGAGGCCTACGGCGCTTCTGAAGCTTTTTGCCATTCCCGATCCCCTACTATGCCATTTGCCGAACGCGTTGGTGAGTCTAGATCCCGCACATTGGCGTTAGACAGATCGTTGTCATCCGACATTTGAATGAGGCAAAGATCGTCGCGTTTTTCGCTGGCGCGCTTGTGCCAACGCCAGCCGAAGGCTGGCGCCAGCTCCCGACACTCCGCAATCGCCTGAAAGTCGATTCTTAGCCTGAAAATCGATTCTTAGCTTGCGGCAGTTCGCCCACCTGGAGCGTGGCCAAACAGCCTTACTCTTTCAATTCGGAGGACCAGCCGAAATCGACGAAATCGGTTCGACTGTCATAGCAACTGTTGCCATAGGCTCGCAGATAGAGGTCGCGACGTGTTTTGTCGCGATAGACGGCTGCAGGATCAGAGGTATCGCGCTCGAACTGGCTCAGTGTTTCCCGCGAGATGATGGTCGGCAGAATATCAAGACCTTGCGGCACCGATCGTCCCTCCAACCAATCGGCCGCGTGTTGAGCGAGGGCATAGCCGAAGATGGGCGAAGCCAAGCTGACGCTTGCCTTGTACGGTCCGCCCGTCCGCATCTCTGCGAACGCCTCCGGCTCACCATCTATGCCGCCGATAAATTGGTCATCGCGCGCCAGGCGCGCTTCGCGCAGCGCTGCCAATGCGCCAAGGACAACCGTGTCTGCTCCCAGAACGACATCGACGCGGGAATGCGCGAGCAGGATTGTCCGCATGATCGCCTGCCCGCCGTCCTTGTCGACGGTTTTCGGCGAAATGTCAGCGATGACGCGCGCCCCGGGAACTGCCTTCAATGCCGCCCGGATCGCCACAAAGCGCTGCGCCAGGAACTGGTTCGTGTCATGCGTCAAAAGCACGACACGAGCCTCACCACCTAACCGGGTTCGAATATAAGCCGCAGCAGCATCTCCCAACGCTTTGCCAGTCGCCAATTGAGGTGCATTGAGAATCGTTGTCGCCGGAGGTGGCACGATCGATCCGACATACCCCCCCTGCGCGATGAACTCCCTGATCACAGGCGCAAGCGTAGCAACATCAATTGGAGCGGCGATCAGTGCGCCGACCCGGTCGACGAGCGCGCGGCGAACGTGGCCAACCATCGCGTTTGGATCGTTGTCGGCCAGCGCAATCTCAAATCCGAGGCCACGCTGCTCGGCGGCCAGCGCCATCCCGCGCGCGGCGCTCTGCACAAACTCGCGCCGATTGTCCTGAGCGAAGACCAGGACTTTCCTGAGCCCGGGTGGGACCGTACAACTCGGCATAGAGGCATTGAAGCTGCCGAATTTTCGCGGCGTGGTAATGCCGCGGGGCGCCTCCTGCGATCTTCCTATGGACGGATACGCGGCGCCCAGCCCCAGCGCCCCAAGAATCGCCCTGCGCGATAACGTCATACAAGTGCTCCGACAAATCCTGGGCTGGCGCCGCTGCAACCGCTACGCGGAATCGAGCGACATCACGAGACGGGCTTCCGTGCCCGGATGACGGCTGACGTAAGCAACATCCGCTTTGAGCGACCGCGCGATAGTCGTGACGATCTTGGAGCCCACGCCAGTGCCTCGCGCCGCCCCGCCAGCCGACATGCCGACGCCATCATCTTCGACTGCGACAATCAGCGTGTCCTCGAGCTTGCGAGCGAGCACACGGACCTCGCCGGTATTCCCACCGTAGGCATATTTGAACGCGTTCGTGACCCATTCCGTGATAATGATGCCAAGGCTGATGCTGGCACTGGTCGAAACGCGCACCGGTTCGATTTCGTGCCTGATCGAGGCGCCAAATCCCCCTGAGGCGAGCGTTTGCTCAAGCTGCGCCAAGAGCGCGGTCATATAGGTGTCCAGCGCAACCGATGTAACATCACCGGACGTGTACAGGTGCTTGTGGATCTCTGCGATAGCCTGGATTCGGGAGCTGGTCTCGTCCAAGGCGTCCTTGGCGGCTTTGTCCGGGATTGCTTGGCGTTGCAGGCGGATGAGAGCGCCAACGAATGACAAATTATTGGCGACGCGGTGATTGACTTCGGTCAGAAGAACCTCTGCTCGGTCTCGCGCACGGACAAGATCGTCGGTTCGCTCTGCCACCCTAAATTCAAGGCTGGCATTTGCTCTCGAAAGCTCATCGCGGGCCTGCACGATTTCTCGGGTATAGCGTGTGAAGGTGACGACCACCCCGATGACCACTCCTAGGATCAACAGACTCGCCAGTATGGTCCCGACCCTAAGCGCCAGAATATTCCTCGTCTGTGTCCCCAGGCGATCGGTCAGCGCATCTTCGGCTTCAATCACGATGGCCGAAAGAAAGACTTCGACCTCATCCATCAAGGCCTTTCCCTGATTGGTCGCAATGACTTTCAATGCCTCAGCGACGGCGCCTGCGTTTTTAGCCCGCATCGTGCTGTCGAGATCATCGATTCTCAGATCGACCAAAGCCTTGAGCCGCGGCAGCATGGCCTGGAAGCGGCTGCTCGATGCAAGGTCTGTGGCCAGTTTCGCAATTTCCTCCTGCGCGACGAGCTTGGCATTCGCGTACGGCGCCAAGTAGATTTCATTGCTCGTGAGCACATAGCCCCTTTGACTAGACTCCGCGGCAAGAAGGGCCTCTCGCACACCAACCGCGCGACTGCGGAGCAAACGCTGGTCATCAACAATCGCAGCGTCGGTCTGGGCTCGCTGGCTCAACCAGACTGTCGCGCCGACCAGACACAACAGAGCAGCCGCTGCTGTGAGCAGGAAAACCAGCGTTGACGTGACGAGGAATCGTTGTGAGATCGGCATTCTGTCGCGCCTCGAATCCAAGCGCGGCTATCCCGAATGGCAATATCAGGGAGCACCCACTCCCACGATCAACAGCGCAGCGGGACTGTAACGACAACAGGGCCGTGAGCAATGTCAATTCGCTATGCGAACGCGTGCTACCATAACATGCCACGTGTCGGTCGCATCCTAGCAGCAAGAGCCGCGACGCAGCCGATGTGCCGATGCTTCAGACCTTCGGGTCGCATATCCAGCAATTGAGGTCATTACCGATGAGGTCGTTCCGGCCCGCGACCTTCGCCAGTCGGTAGACATTTGTAACGGCCTGACGGAACTTCGGCTTTCACCCCTGGTTCAGGCGCTGCAGCCGATGCCTACCGGCACTCGAACCAGGTGGTTTCCCCGTGCCCAAAATTCCTAGGTCGGCGAGCCAACTCGCCTCGACGGCGCCGCTTAGGCGCGGCGATATGGCTGAGGCAAGCGGTGGTATCGGGCATGTGGCAACGGGCGCGCTGATCATTGCCGCGCTTTATCTCGGGCGCGAAGTCTTCATCCCCGTCGCTCTGGCCATTCTGCTTAGCTTCGTGCTGGCCCCGGTTGTCAAGCTGCTCCAACGGCTCAAACTGCCGCGCGCGGTCGCCGTGGTCAGCGTCGTTGCCCTCGCATTTGCTATTTTGGCCGGTCTGGCGATGGCGATGATCAGCCAGGCCACGCAGCTCGCCAGCGACCTCCCAATCTATCAGACGACGATCCGCGAGAAGATCGGGTCGCTAAAAGGTGCGGCACCCGGTTCGGGCGTGCTCTCACGCGCTGCTGACGTCTTGCAGGAGCTCGGGAAGGAGCTGGATGGCAGCAAGGAGATAGCGCAAGGGCGGCAGAAGGAGCGCGAGGCAGAGACGCGGCCGATACCGGTCGAGGTTCATCAACCCGCGCCAAGCGCCCTCGAGACACTGCGTGCATTCTTGACTCCGTTGATCCACCCACTCACCACGACCGGTATCGTCCTGATCTTCGTTGTCTTCGTGCTGCTCAAGCGAGAAGATCTCAGGAATCGCTTCATCCGGCTCACGGGAACCTACGACCTACAGAAGACGACAGCAGCCTTCGATGATGGCGCTAAGCGGCTGAGCAGGCTCCTACTCACGCAGTTGCTGCTGAATACGGCTTTCGGCATCGTTATCGGCATTGGTCTTTGGCTGATCGGCATTCCCAGTGCGCTACTCTGGGGGATACTGGCGGCGATCCTGCGCTTCATCCCCTATCTCGGCGCCATTCTGTCGGCCGTATTCCCACTGGTCATCGCCGCAGCAGTTGATCCTGGTTGGAGCATGTTGGCTTGGACGGCCGCGCTCTTTTTCATCGTCGAGCCGGTCGCTGGTCATGTCGTGGAACCCCTCGTCTATGGCCGCTCGACGGGTCTCTCACCGGTTGCAATCATCGTCGCGGCGACATTCTGGACCTGGCTCTGGGGGCCTATCGGTCTGGTTCTCGCGACGCCGCTGACCGTCTGCCTCGTGGTGCTGGGACGTCATGTCGATCGGCTGGAGTTTCTCGACGTGCTGCTGGGCGATCGTCCGGCGCTCTCGGCGCCGGAGATTTTCTACCAACGAGTGCTCGCCGGCGACCCTGCGGAGGCGGCCGACAAGGCCGAGGAGGTTCTCAGGGAGCGCTCGTTGTCTGCCTACTACGACGAGGTGGCGCTAGAGGGTCTACGTCTCGCCGCCGCCGACGCCACGCGGGGTGTTCTCGACCTGGGACGCCAGGTTCGCATCCTTGAGACCGTGCGCGAAGTCGTCGAAGATCTTTCAGAACATGCCGACCAGACCCCTCGCGCTATAACCCCCACACAGGATGCGGAAGCAGGGGCTGCCGTCGACCAGACAAAGGAGAGCGAGGGTGCGGCCGATTTGCCTCAGCTTTCGGGTGAAACGATCCAGCCGACGTTCCAGGGCGACGACCGCGTCTTATGTATCGCTGGTCAAACGCCGATCGATGAGGCTGCTGCGCTCATGCTCGCGCAGATACTCGGGAAGCATGGGCTGGCCGCCCGAGCGCTCGGGCCAGAGGCTACGTCAAGCGCAATGATCGCGGGTCTAGTCGAGTCTGCTCCAGCTCTGATCTGTCTTTGCTATCTAAACGCCGGAGGCGCAGCCCATATGCGATATGCCGTCAAACGTCTGCGACGCCGGCTTCCGTCTGCCTGCATCATTCTGGCATCGCTCGCGACCGAGGCAGGGGCCAACGGAGGAATGACCGATGTGCCCGCCGATGATATTGCCTCAACGCTGCGCGACGTCAGCAAGGCTTGTCTAAGCCGGGCAATGCAGCCGCTACCCCTGTCGACGGACCTCATGGAAGCTTAGGCCCGCCGAATGGGCTGCCGGTGATAGTCTCAGGTCGACGGTCTATTCCATGGCCGGAACACCTGATGCCAGCCTTAGCAGGCGGCGCATAAGCAGACGTCCATTCTGCTATCGGCCAGCACGATGGTCGCTCGTCCGGACGAAATGCGCCAACTGCCGACATTCGGTCAACACCGGAAAGCCGACACAGCAGTCGACGGTCACCTGCCGTAGGAGCGCAGCGCATTTGGTTCCATTCCACTCCTGGAACTGAATCCTAGGCACTCCGTTCGAACTTCCGGAGGTGACCACCGGGACGCACGAGATGCCGACCTATACGGTCAGGATCGAAAATGGCCACGGGGCGGATGGTTCGAACGAGACGATAGATTTTCCGCACAGGCAGGCGGCCTGCGACGACGCGCAGGTGGCGCTGACGGAGATGGCGAAGGAGAGGATACCAATCGAGCGGTCCGCGCACTTCGGTGTTGAGATTGATGACGACGCTGGCCAGCGCGTCTACACGGCGACCCTCCATATCGATGGCCGGCACGAACCGTCCGTGCCCGACTATCCCGATGTCGCTTCGCAGCTGGACAAGGGACCGCGAGGATGACGCCGACCGTCCTGCGTCGGTGGGCTTCCCGCATCCGTGCGGAAGACCGGGCCGTTTACACCGGTTACGTTGAGTGCACCCGGCATCGGCGACTACGCTGCCACGGAGGGCAATCTTGCTCTCTAGATACTGCTGCTGCGATCTCGGCGATCGCACCTAAGAGGCGATCACGCTCTCCTGGTGGCGTCGATCGAGGCGATAAAAGCGCTCGCCAGTGACGACCATGAGCGGGCTCGCTACTACCCCGAGGACAACCTGCTGGGGTACCCGGAGGTTTTCGAGCATTGAAGATGTGGACATCTAATGCTTGATCCAACGTTGAAGCCGTCGGTCTATGTCAAATGTTAATTTTCTGAACGTTGCCTGAACCAATCCATCGCTCAGGCATTTGAGCCTTCGCGGGTTAGAAGCGTCATGAAAGCGTAACGCGATGACGGTCGTGCTGGTGGTCGAAGACGAGCCACTCATCCGAATGGATTTAGTTTCGATGATCGAGGACGCTGGTTTCGAGGTCATCGAGGCCAGTAACGCTGATGAGGCAATCTCGATCCTTGAGACCAGGCTGGATATCGACACCGTCTTCACCGACGTCGAGATGCCCGGCTCCATGGACGGGTTGAAGCTCGCCTTCGCCGTACGGGACCGCTGGCCGCCGGTGAAGATCATCATTGCGAGCGGTCGCATCCGGCCTCAGGCGCATGAGATGCCGGAAAATGTGAAGTTCCTCAGAAAACCATTCAGCCAAGCCGGCGTTACCCAGGCCGTCTTCGGCGTATCATCGTGACAAACCGTACTATAACGGTGCGCGATCGTTCAATGCGGTAAGAGCTTACGTGTCCGCGACCACTAGAAACAACGTCCGCATCTCGGGCTCTGGCGAACGTGCCATGATGTTCGCCCATGGTTATGGCTGCGACCAAAACATGTGGCGCTACGTCGTCCCACACTTTCAGGACCGCTTCAGGATCGTCCTATTCGACCATGTCGGCGCCGGCGGCTCAGATAGCGCCGCATACGATGCCGGCAAGTATGGCACGCTCCAGGGCTACGCAGACGACGTCGTTGAGATCGCCGAGGAACTGGATCTCAGGGATGCCGTCCTGGTTGGGCATTCCGTCAGCGCAATGATCTGCGCGCTCGGGTCGATCAAGGCGCCGGGCCGCGTCGGCAAGCTGGTCATGGTCGGTCCCTCGCCCCGCTACATCGACGATGCCGATTACCACGGCGGGTTCTCCCGCGACCAGATCGAGGAGCTCCTCGACTTCCTCTCCATGAACTACCAGGCCTGGGCAGCCGCGACCGCGCCGGCGATCATGGGCAACTCCGATCGTCCCGAACTCGGTATCGAGCTGGTGGAAAGCTTTTGCCGGGCCGATCCTGACATCGCGCGCGAGTTCGCCCGCGTAACATTCACCTCCGATAACCGCGCCGATCTGCCGAAGATCTCGGTGCCGACACTGATCCTCCAATGCAGCGAGGACATCATCGCCCCCGTTGAGGTCGGCGAGTACGTCCGCGACCACATCGCCGGCAGTCAGCTCGTCCGGCTGGCGGCGACGGGCCACTGCCCCAACATCAGCGCCCCCGACGAGGTCGTTTCGGCGATGCGCGACTTTGTCTGACCAGGCGCCGTCGTTCGAGGACCTGTACGAAGACGCGCCCTGCGGTCACCTCATCCTATCCCCTGACGGGCGCCTGACGCATGCGAACCGCACGGTCTCGCGCTGGCTCGGCTATGAGCCGGCCGACCTTGTAGGCAAGCGGCTTCTGGACATCCTCAGCATCGGCGGCAAGGTCTACTGGGAAACCCATGTCCGTCCACTTCTGCGCATGCAGGGCAGCGTCGAAGGCATCGCGCTTGACTTCGTGCAGCGCGAGGGGGTGGTCGTGCCAGCCTTCGGCAGCGTCACCGTGATCCGCAATGCGGACGATGTGGCCGTTGAGATGCGTCTGGCTATCTTCAAAGCGGTGGAGCGTCGGCAGTTCGAGCAGGGTCTGGTAAGCGCCCGCAAGGCCGAGGCCGAACGCGGTCGCCTGGCTGACGAGAGCCTGCGGACCGAGCGTCAGAACGCCGAGCTCCGAGAGCAGTTCATCGCCGTTCTCGGACACGACCTGAGGAATCCCCTGGCCGCCTTCGCCGGTGGCCTGCGGCTCCTCGCCCGCGAGAACCTGAGCGAGCGAGCCGGCAAGCTGACCTCCATGATGAGCGGCAGCGCGGCACGCATGTCTGAGCTGATCGACAACGTCATGGACTTCGCCAAAGGCCGGCTCGGCGGCGGCATCGTCTTGGACCGAAATGCGCATGCGCCGCTTGGGCCGACGCTGCTTCAAGTCGTCGACGAACTGCGGACGACCCATCCTGATCGGGCAATCGAGGTTGAGTTGTCGATCGACGAGCCAGTGGACTGCGATCGGCCCCGCATCGGACAATTGATGTCGAATTTGCTGGGCAACGCACTGACACACGGGGCGCCGGACCTGCCGATCCGCCTGACGGCGTCTACGACAACGGACATCTTGGAAATCGCGATCTCCAACGGCGGTTCGCAAATCACCCCTGCAGCGATGGAGAAGCTTTTCCAACCGTTCTTCCGTGGCGACGTGCGGCCGAGCCAGCAAGGCCTCGGCCTAGGGCTGCACATCGCCTCGGAAATCGCCAAGGCGCATGATGGGATGCTAACGGCGACGTCGTCACCCGAGGATACGCGGTTCGTGTTTACGATGCCGCTCGTGCGTGGATAGGACGGCGGGCCGCCACTTGGGCCGACCTCGCTGACGGTGAACAAGCAACGGGGAACTGCGCGCCACCCTGTCGCAGGAGATGCGCTGCATCAGTTGCTACATATAAGGCGCTGGCGCCGACCTCGCGGCCGGCAAGCTCGCCCCGTTATTCACGGCCAAGCTCTGACACAGACGCTAGGGCGGCGCCCGCGTCGCCCGACCACCGTGGACGTGACAGCGGATTTCATGCGAAACCCATGACCGCCGTTAGAGCGGGTAGGCGAAGCGCTCGCTCGAGGACTTGGAGGCAACTGATGCTGGACGGTAAGGCGATCCTGGTCGTCGAAGACGAACCCATGATCGCCATGATGCTCGATGACCTTCTGACCGATCTGGGGTGCAGCGTCGTCGGACCGGCACAGAATCTCGCTCAGGCCCAAAGCCTTGTTGGGACGAACACTTGCGATGCCGCAATTGTCGACCTGAACCTGAACGGGACCATGTCGCATCCATTGATCGAAGCGCTCATGGGAAAGGGTATTCCCGTCATCGTCGCAACTGGCTATGGCGGCAGCGCGTCCGATCTGCCGAGCGGATGCCGCTTGCTGGCAAAGCCTTACACGATCCAGCACGTCGAACAACTGCTGCGCGCCTGCCTGCCCGACTAGCCCTCGCGCCGCCCTGCGGCGTGTTGGCCTTTAGGTACCATCTTGCCGATTCTTCGGCCTGGCTCGCGTCGCCGAGCGCAGAATCCGGGATAGGTCCTCAACGGCATAGGGCTTCCGCAACAGTTCAAAGCCGTACCGGCCTTTTTCGGCCAGGACGTGGCTGTACCCCGAGGTGAGCACGACTGGTAGGCCAGGATGACGCCTCCGGATCTCCAGACCGAGTTCCACGCCACTCATCCCGGGCATGACGACATCGGAAAATACCGCGTCGAAACCGTCCGCTTCGGCGAGTATCTTCAGTGCCTCATTGCCATTAGCGGCCCATGTCGTCTCATAGCCGAGATCGCTCAGGAGCTGCGTCGAGAAAGTCCCCACGTCCACGTTGTCCTCGACGACCAGCACGCGCTGTCCGCTTCCGCCGCTGATGGTCGCAGGCCGTGCGTTGCCGTACTGGCGTTCCGCTTCCGGTCGACGTTCCACCCGGGGCAGGTAGAGCGTGAACCGGGCTCCGGCCCCCATGGTACTGTCGACGGCAATGTCGCCGCCGGACTGCTTGGCGAAGCCAAAAACCTGCGAAAGGCCCAGGCCCGTTCCCTTGCCGACCTCTTTTGTGGTGTAGAATGGCTCGAAGATCTGGGAGAGTTTCTCGGGTGGGATGCCCATTCCGCTATCGGCGAGGGACACCGCAATAAAAGCCCCTGTGCCACCGGCGTGGCCGCGGATCGGCGGCATGTGCGAATGGTCCTCGACCGTGATCGTTAAAGTGCCTTCGCCTTCCATCGCGTCGCGCGCGTTCACGGCCATGTTGACGAGGGCAGTCTCAAACTGACTGATGTCGGCCTCGACAAAGCAATCCTCCGCACGGATATCGGCGATGATCTCGACACGCGATCCCATGATTGTGCGCAGCATCTCGGCGATGGCGCGGACGCGAGCGGCGGGCTCGAACACCTCCGGCTTCAGCGACTGGCGGCGCGCGAAGGCCAGAAGCTGACCGGTGAGCTTCGCCGCCCGGTCCACCGTGTCTGAGATGGCGTCCACGTATCGGCGTCGACGTTCCTCCGGGAGGTTCGGTCGGCGCATCAGGTCAGTGGAGCTCTTTATGATGGTCAGCAAGTTGTTGAAGTCGTGAGCGACGCCACCCGTCAGTTGCCCGACCGCCTCCATCTTCTGCGCCTGGCGAAGCGCGTCCTCGGCCTTGGTCCGCTCGGCGACCTCATCGACGACCCTGTGCTCCAAGGTCTCGTTTAGGTGGCGAAGCTGCTCCTCGATCGCCTTGCGCGCGGTCACGTCGATCGCCGTGCCAAGCAGTCGCACGCAACGGTCGCCCTCGAATACACCACGGCCCTTCGCCGCCACCCAGCGCAGCACGCCATCTTCCTTGCCGATAGTGCGGTACTCCACGTCGTAGAGTGCGCGGCGCGCCGGGTCGGCTGCGGCGGCAAAGGCCGCGCCCGTCGCCTCCCGGTCGTCTGGGTGCAGCCCGTCGTAGAAATCCTTGATGGACACCGGCACGTCCGCGGAGATTCCGAACATGGTCTTGACACGACCAGGCCAGAAGAGCTGATCTTGGACGGGGTCAACGTCCCAGAAGCCGATGTCGGCGTGCTCCGTCGCGAGCCTCAAGCGCTCCTCGCTCTCCCGCAGGCGGGCCTCGGCCCCGATCCGCTCGACATGTGACCAGCAGCGCTCGACGACAGTCAGCACCAGCGCCAGTTCGCTTGGCTGCCAGTCGCGAGGGATAACTTGATGGATCGCCATCATCGCGACCAGGCGCCCATCCTTTACCAACGGACAACAGATGATTGCGGAGATGTCGATCGCCAGGAACATCTCCCGTCCCTCGCCGGAAGCGAGTTCGGCGGCGACATCGCGAACGGTCAGGATGCGCCCGCTTCGCATCTCGGCCGCGGCGCGGGGGCCGAACAAGTCGAGGCTATAAGTGCCAGCCGAACTTGCGATCCCTGGCGCGGTGTAATCGTTACGAATAAAGAAGCGATCATTGTCGGCGTCGACGTCGGCATAAGCGCATCGGGACGCCCCGAGGCGATTCGCAAGCAGAGTGGCCGCCGTCAGCATTGCCGCCGGCGCATCGCGTGCTCCTCGCATAGCCTCGTCCAGCTCGCCCACGAAGCGCAGTTCCTCGACCCGAGCACGTGCCTCATACTGCCGTCTACGACCGCGTAGCGCCGCGCGAACCAGGCTTATCAAGGTCGTTGGATGAAACGGACGTTCGAGGAAGGTCGTATTCCCTAGGACGTCGAGGTAACGGCGCGCAGCCGGATTGCGCTCCAGACCTCCCCCGTGGCCCGTCAGAAGTACGAAGGGCAGGTCGGACCACTCCTGTTGCTCTGCTATCCAGGCGGCCAGAGCGCTTAGGTCCGCGGTGGCCAACGCTTCCTCGGTGACAACTACCACACCCGCGCCGACATTGAGTTCCGCGATGAGGTCGGGCAGCGATCGGCAGGCCTCGGCGACCATGCCTGCCTCGCAGAGCATGGCAACGGCGATCGACGCGTCCCGTCCATGGGGCGCTAGGATCAGCGCCCGTTCCGAAAATGTAGAGCGTTTCACGCGTCGCTTGCCCGCATGAGCTGAGGACCGTCGCCGACCAAGGTGGGCACGCCCCGCAGGACGCCCTGAAAGTTGACGAGCGGCTCGCCGAGCGTGATCCCGCGACCGCCGATCCGGTACTCCCGGATCGTGTCCTCATGCGCGCCGGTACGCTTTTTGACAACTGAGATCGCGCGCCGCACCCGACCGAGCGCCTCGAAATAACGAAGCAGTATGACGGTGTCCGCGAGGTAGGTGACATCAACGGGCGACTTCATGTCTCCAACAAGCCCGTGCTGCGCGACGGTGAGGAAAGTCGTCGCCCCCTGCCTATTCAGATATTGCAGCAGCTCGTGGATGTGCAGCACTAGCGCTTGCTCGTGCGGCATGGCGGCCTGGTAACCATTTAGGCTATCGATGATCACCGTTTTGACGCCGTGCTCCTCGACGCAGCGCCGCACACGCTCGGAGAACTCGCCTGGGCTTAACTCGGCGGCATCGACCTGCTCGACGAAAAGCTTATGTCCATGGACCATCGCCTCCAGATCGATTCCGAGTTTCTTGGCCCGGTCGAAGAGGAGACCAAGCTCCTCGTCGAAAACGAATAAGGCGGCGCTTTCGCCACGGGAAATGGCGCCTTCGATGAAGGTGAGGCCGAGCAACGATTTGCCGGTGCCTGCGGGCCCCAGAACCAGAACGCTCGAACCACGTTCGATGCCGCCCCCCAAAAGCGCGTCGAGCTCGGACGAACCGTTCTTCAGCTCATCGCGCGCGAACCGTGTCTTGTGCTCCGCGGAGACGAGACGGGGGAACACACGCACGCCGCCGGTAAGGATGGAGAAGTCGTGATAGCCTCCCCGATAGCGCCGGGCACGAAACTTCATGATGCGAAGTCGGCGCCGATCCCCACCATATTCCGGCGATGTCTCCTCCAGTCGGATGACGCCATGGGCAACGCTGTGCACCGTCCTGTCGTTGATGTCGGTCGTCAGGTCGTCGAGCATCAGCACTGTCGCACCTTGCTTGGCGAAGTAGTGCTTCAGCGCCAGGATTTGACGGCGGTAGCGTAGTGAGCTTTGGGCGAGAAGACGGATTTCCGAAAGGCTGTCGAGGACGATGCGGTCTGGCCGCACCCGTTCGAACGCCTCGAAGATGCGCTTGGTCGTCTCGCCGAGTTCCAGGTCAGAGGAATAGAGCAGGCTCTGCTGCTGATCGTCATCAAGGAGGAGTTCCGGTGGAACGAGTTCGAAGACCTCAATACCCGCCATGTCCAATCCGTGCGACGTTGCGCCGGCGCGAAGCTCCTCCTCGGTTTCGGACAAAGTGATGTAGAGCGTGCGTTCGCCCGCCAGGGCCCCCGCCGCCAGAAACTGGATCGAGATCGTGGTCTTGCCCGTTCCGGGGTTGCCTTCCAAGAGAAACAGGCGCCGCCGTTCCAATCCGCCCCCGAGAACGTCGTCCAGCCCGGTCACGCCTGTCAGGGCTGGCTTATCCAATGGCTTGATCACGTCCACCTCCAGCTACTGTCGATATCTCTCAGGCCGGCACGGATAAGCAATCCGTACGGGAGGCCCTCGATCGCGACGTGGGCCGGAGCCCGATAAACGCGTCGCGTATTCCTCGGCAATGGCAAAAGACACGCGGCGGCCTACACGTTGCTATGTTTCGTTCAGGTAACCAACGAGGGGCGAGCGGAATGGTTTCCTGAATTAAGTCATAGACAATGAGCTGCGGCGCGCAAGGTTATGAGCTTGCCGCTTTTTCCTGTTGGGAGGCAGCGGGCGGTTCGCCTGGGCCCGTGGTCCAAAAGATCGCGCTGGGACGTCGACGAAGCGCCAGGTTCTCTCCTCCTGTTGTTACCTGATGGGAAGTTGGCCGACATGGCTGGCATCCTGTTCCATGATCGTCTCGAGGTTCAGGAAGGCGCGTTGAATTCGGGTCACCGCTTGTGCGAAGGGCTCGACAAGCGTGACTGAAGCTGCACGAGAGCTCCGGAGAGCCGTGCGACCTCGTCGTAACGCGTTTCATTGTAAGGCGCGCTCTGCTCACGATCCGTCAGCAAGCTCTCCGCCGACGCCGCCAGCCGGCGCATGGGTGTCGTGATCCACCATGCGCCTGCGAAAAGTAGCACCAGGGCAACCATCGCTCCGGCGCCAAGAATTGACCAGAATGACCTGACCAGTTCGCGCGTCGGCCCCAATGCCTGATCCATGTCCTGTCTGATCAGCAGCGACCACCCAAAACTGGGCAGATCCTCATGGCCGACGGTGGGGACAACCACCGTTACATAGTCTTTCCCATCCGGCCACCGCTCGTCGAGGACGGTAGATGTCACCCGGTTTGCGGCCTGCGCCGAACCGATGGAGAGCGGCTTGTTAAGGAGGTCGGCGGGGCCGAAAAGCACGACCTTGTCTCGCGACAACAGCAACACATCGATGCCGGGCGCTTCGAGACTTTTCAGGTTCTCCACCACCCATCGCCAGTCCAGATGAGCGCCGATAACGCCGGTGATTTGCGCTCCGCGCCGCAAGGGTGAGGCAAGGTCGATAAAGCGATACGGTTCGGGCGTGGCGGGCATGAGGCGCGCGAGCAGCTGTGCCTCATGGACGTCAATCGCGGTCGGGCCCGTCAAGCCCCGCCGGAACCAAGGACGCTGTGCGACGCTTTCGCCCTCAAGCATGCCACGCGTCGAAGCCAAGACTTTTCCTACGACGTCGGTAACGCCGAGCCAGGAGTAGCGCCGATCGAGCTGGCTAACGAAGTCGATATCCTGTCGCACCTTGGGCATAGCCTGGAGGTCGATGGTGGTCGCGAGTCCCTCGACTTCCTGCCAAAGTTGATGAAGCCGACGTGCCAACAAGGCGGCGCTCAACTCGCCGCGACTGGTGAGTTTCTCGACGAGAAGCGCCTCTGCCCGGCGCTGCAAAGCGCCTGTATAGAACGTGCCGGCAACGAGAGCCGGGACGAGCATCAGGATCGCGCCGCCGGCGAAAACCATGGACCTTAAGCTCAAGCGTTTCTGTGCCATCGTTTCCTCCTTCAGCGCGTCAGCGCTCGGGCAAGCTCACGGATCATGAGCCCGAGATCGCCCTTATCCGTGCCGGGTGTCGCGTGCTGGGTGTGTAGCTTCGCGATCATGCGATCACGTTGTTCCGCGTTCGGGGACAATCCGATGCGATAACCGTCGAGCGTCGGGGCAATGATGCGAGCCTCGACGTCGCCGAGAAACGGCATGCGCAACACCCCGATCTCGCCCACTTTCAGGCCGGACGGACCACTGACACGTGCACCCTCCATCCCAAGGTTCACAAGCCAGCCGCGCTGTTCTTCCCCGCTGGTGACGAGCGTGACCGGTTGGACGATCTGCCGCTGCGGTCGATTGGGCCGTGGCTGCTCGATACAGGCGGCGATCGCGACCAGCAGCACGAGGAGGTTGTAGAGCGTCCAGAACATCACCACGACCATGCCGTCACCGGCCGTTGCGGCATTGTTGAAGACAAAGTCGGAATTTAGATTGATGAGGAGCCCACCGATCGTCATGGCGAACAAGATCAGGAATGGCCACATGAACGGCCACTGGACAACGACTTTGGTCCTGTCGCCCCCCTTGGCCGTAACCGAGAACTTGTGCGGCCCCTTGGTCAGCAGTCCGAGGGTGACCGCCTTTGTGATCGGCCAGGCGGCAACCAGTTGGGCAACATCGTTCAGAACGGGGATGAAGAGCCCTTTCGAGAGCCAATTCAGCACAGCCATGACAGCGATGTAGTAGGGAAGGTAAAAGGTGACGATATCGACGACGGAGGCGTTGACGACCGTCACCCCTCCCCACCAGTAAAGCAGCGGGCAGATCAGCCCTGCCAAGCGGAACGGGAAGGTCGTGGTCCAGTAGAGCAACGAGTCGAACACGCTCAGACGGTGGATGAAGCGGAGCCTGTGCCCGCCAAAAGGGCTGTAGACGTTGCGAACGATCTGCATCATGCCAAGGCACCAGCGCCCGCGCTGGACGATGTATTCTTGCAGACCCTCCGGCGCGAGCCCTTCCGTCAGAGGTTCGTTGAGATAGACGGTCTTCCAGCCGTTCTCCGCCAAGCGCAAAGTCAGCAGGAAATCCTCAGTCACGCTTTCGGTTGGCAGACCACCGATCGCGTCCACCGCAGCGATCCGCACCATGGAGGATGTGCCGCAGCACACCGCGATCCCCCAGGCGTCGCGGGCTGGCTCGACATTGTCGAAGAAGTGACGCTGCTCATCAGGGTAGGCAGAACTGATCCCGAGATTGTGCTGGATGGGGTCAGCGTTGAAAAAGTGCTGCGGCGTCTGGACCAGACCGACGGTGGGGTCATGGAACAGGGCCAACGTCCGTTCGACGAAGTCGAGATGGGGCACGAAATCAGCATCGAGGACGGCGGCAAAGTCCGGTCTGTCTGCATCTTTCGAGCGCTGCGACAGTGCATAGTTGATGTTGCCGGCCTTGGCGTGGGCGTTGTCCGGGCGGACGAAATAACCAACCCCGTGGCGCTCACACGCCTCGCGCAGCCAGGGCCTGCGCCCATCGTCCAGGACGAAGATCCGGACCCCAGGAAACAGCGTTGCCCTGGCTCCGACGATGGTCCGTTCCAGAACCTCAAGCTGTTCATTGTAGGTCGCGATGTAGATGTCGACACGTGGCGGCGCGCCAGGCGCCCACCATTGCGCATGAACGTCTGCCTCGGCGGTCCTATCCCGCACCCGCGACAGGATGAAGAAGGCGATGCTGGACGAGAGGACTGTCAGTCCCTCGAGGACGGCGAAAGACCAGCTGAAGAAGGTGTCGGCCGTCCAGTCCAGCGGAGCGATCGTGTCGGTGAACCGCCAGATCATATACCGCCAGGCTAGGACCATAGCCCCGCCCAGTAGCAGAGTGCGCCAATACCATTTCGTTGGATTGAGAAGTGGGAGGACGAGCAGGCGCAGCCCAAGCACGATCGCCGCCCCAGCGAAGGCCGCAGCGACGGGCGATAGCGCCAGCATCAGAAGCCGTAGCGCGTCAGGAATCGACGCATCGTTGCGATCGGCCCCGCCGTGAAGATCACGCGTCCAGTTCGACCGATCGCACATGACAGATCGGGCTGGTTTGACAGTTCCGGCACGCTGACGGTCACGTCGAACCGCTCGAGATGCTCGGCGCTGGGGCCCACGGCCAGGTTCGCATAGAGGGTAGAGGCGCCCGACCCGCCCAGCCTGGTGACGGTTCCGTCGAAGATGCGGGCGTCCCCAAACAGCCGAAACTGCACCGGCGCACCGATCGAGAGGCTGTCATAAAGCGCTTCGGTCACGCTCGACGTGACGATGAGACTCTTGCAGTCGACCAGCTTGACCAAGTCCTGACCTCGGCGGGCATACTCGCCGTCATCTATGAGGAAATCCCAGGCCATCCCAGGCATACGCGCGTTCAGCGTCGCCGATGTCAGACGGTTGACACGGACCCGCTCGGTCTGGATCTGCCGGTCGTACTGGACAAGCCGTGCCTCCGCCTGTGCCTCCTCAGCTCCGAGTTCTGCGAGCTTGAGGTCAAGTTCTCGCACACGCTGAGACGAGAACGGCGCGTCGTTGTAGGAATCGCCAATGAAGACGCCGGTCTTGGCCGAAGCGAGTTCGGTCGCGAGATAATTGCTGCGCTGGCGAGCACTTTCGAGATCCTGCTGAGCCACGTCGAACGCGGCACGCGCCCGCTCCAGGTTTGCCGCCGTCTGCACCCCGCGATCGCTGAGGTCGTTCGCGCGCTTCAGGGCGCCGTCTGCTTCGCGCAAACGCGCCGAGGATGAATCTTGCGCGGCCCGCCCCTCCGCGATCCTGGCTTCAATCTGACTGATGCGACCGCGCTGATAGTCGGCGAGTTGGGCGGCGAAGCCGGAGCGAGCCTGCGCCAGCACGGTCTTCTGCGCAGCGATACGCTGGCCTTCGATCTGCTGAGCGTCGCGCTGGCGCTCCAGGTCGATCAGCCGCGCCGTGTCGAAACGCTGATCGGCGATATCAGCCACGAGCTCACCCGCGTTCACGCGTGCGCCGATGTTTCTCACCGCTAGAGATACTTGGCCCTCGATTGGCGCCCGGATCACATTGATCCGGGCGTTGACGGTGGCGTCCGCCGAGGTCCCCGCAAAGTGTTCGCCGATCAGAACATAAAGGCCGCCAAACAAGAGGCAGAGGCCAACAACGAGCCGTAGCACCTTCATCCAAGGATCCTGCAAGTCGCTTCGATCAGCCACTTCAAGAGGATCGCACTACCAAATCATTAAAGACGCCTAGCCAAATTTGAAGCAGGCCTCAAATTGACGTGAAACGAGAAACCGCCTGGCGCGGAGGCGCGACGAGATTTGGTCGCCCATCCGGGTGAAATGCGGCACCAGTGGACATTCATTTACTGCCCGCAACCGGACGTTACTCGCCGATCGACAGTCTGATGTATTTAAGTAATCATGGCACGCCGATCGAGTGGGCGCTTCATGCCGCCGCGGTCACCGGTTCAAGCTGGAGACCTACCGGTGAAACAATGGCACGCGGAGTTGAGTGGCGTCGCTGCCCATTTCAGGCGCGAATATGGCAACTGCTCGGGGGTGGACCTTGAAATGCGCTGGCGTTGCGGTGACGATCTCGCCGTCGGTGTTAACCGGCATCGGGCGCCTCGTCTCGATGTCGAACTCGGCGGAGCGGGCGGTACGGACCTCCTTCCAGGCACCATGCGTGCCGGACCTGAACGACCGTAGCATCAGGGCGAGCTTCCAGAGGTTCGTGAGTTCCAGGCTGTAGAGATCGAGATGGCCGTCGTCGATCTCGGCATCGTCTCGGACGACGTTGCCGCCGCCGTAATGCCTGCCATTGCCGATCGCGATCTGGAAAGTATCGACATCGGTGCTGTGGCCGTTCTGCGTGATGGTGGCGTGAAAGCGCGACGCCTTCGTTAGCACCTTTGACGCTGCTAGAGTGTAGCCCAAGCGCCCGAAGCGCTTCTTCAGCGTCGGATCCAGCCCCTGTGCCAAGTCGCTGCTGAGGCCGATGCTCGCGACGTTGAAGAAGGCATGGCCGTTGACTGTTCCCATGTCGACGCGCCTCGTCCGGCCGGCGGCGATCACCTGTGCCGCCTGCGTCAGGTCCATTGGGATCCCGAGGGTACGGGCGAGGTCGTTGGCTGTTCCCATCGGCATGATGCCAAGCGGAAGGCCGCTTTCCATCACAGCGAGTGCACCAGACGAGATCGAACCGTCACCGCCGCAAATGATGATCAGGTCGGCGATGCTTCGCAGACGCACGATGTCGCGTGCAATTTCCGGCAATGCCTCGAAAGTCTCGGTCGTCACGTCGATCCCGCTATTTGCAAGTTCTCGAAACGGACCATCGAGCGATTCCTGGCCGCGGCGCGCTTTGGGATTGCGCAAGATGAGCGCGCGCCTGCGATCGGAGGTTGTCATCTTGATCGTTCTCTCGGTGAATGGCCGGGGCCCAATTTGGGCGCGCGGAAGGTGGATTCAATCACGCCTCCGCGCTCCCGCTGGCGGGCAGCGCGGACGTCGGGGCGGACGTATCGGCGCCCTTCTGCCCTTCTGGGCAGGGCTCGCGCCGCTCGAAAGTAGGGGCAGGCGCGCCTTCCAACGGACGATGCTTCAAAGCTCCTAAAAGCGTGCCGTAGCGGATGCCAGAAGAAGACATGAGGCGGTCTTAAAACCGGACATAGGGCCGGCGTATTTACTCTCGCTTTCTGGACGGCCGGATGAGGATCCGCTGGGTAAGCTAATCGTTCCGGGGCCCGCACAACGTAGGGCCATTTTTTAAGGAGGGCCGTAGTACTTCGGAGACGCGGAATTCGAGTTCAATCGGGGCGTTTTGATGATGACAGTTACCTCTCGCATTGCCTCGCTGACCGTAGGCGCGAAAATTGCCGTGATCATGGCGCTGATGATGGTGCCGGTGGGGCATCTGACGCTGCTGTTCGGACAACAGGTTCGCAAGGATGTCGCCTTCTCGGCGCTCGAAATTACGGGCGCTCGCCTGCTGGGCGACGCTTGGAATGCGCTCTCGGCCGGCACAGCACCGAACGCCCCGGCCGATCGCCTGTCCGACGCAACTCAGCGGATGGCGGCTAGGCAAGCCGAAGCCGACGCTCTCAAGGCCGGCGAGGCTTGGAGCACGTTCTCAACAACCGTCTCCGGGGAGAAGGATAAGGCGCGCATCGGGGAAGCAGGCCAGGCAACGATCCAGAAGATCGCGGACGGTTCGAACCTCACGCTCGATCCCGATGTCGATTCCTACTACGTTATGGACATCGTCTCTGTCCGCCTGCCGGAGCTGATAGTCGCCCGTGCCGGGCTTGCCGCCGCTATGCAACCGGTCCTCGCCGGACGGGGCAAGGTCCCTCCGCGCCAGCATGATCTCTTCGTTCAGGCCGCTACCCGCTTCGACATCGCCCTCGCCGCCGTCCACTCCTCGCTCGCCTCTGCCATCGCCGGCAACGCCGATGGCAGCCTCGGCACTGCCCTGGCGGGTGCCCGCGGCGGCTTCGACAGCACAAGCGCGCTCGTGGCGAAACAGGCTGCAACCGTTCGCGAAGACTACGCCCTGGAGCGTACGCCGGCACTGCGCGGATCCGACGCCGAGGCGGCGGCCATCGAATTGGTCGCCGCGGCGGACGCTCTCTGGGTGGCAGGGCAGGCGCAACTCATCCGCCTGATCGACGCCCGCATCGACGGTTTCGAGAACAAGGCCTGGCGCGATCTCGCGATTGCGGCGGTAGCAGCGCTGATCGCCTTCGCGTTCGCGCTGGCTTTCGTGCGGACGATCCGCAACCCTCTCGCCGATCTGGTCGCAACGCTGCGCCGGCACGAGACGAACGACTACGGTTCCCGCGTTCCCCATACGGGGCTCAGCAACGAAATCGGGGAGATCGCCCGCGCGATCGATCAGGGTCGTCTCGAGGCCGGGCGCAGCGCCCTGACGGTCTCAGCGATGAACCAGTCGCCGACCATGCTGATGATCACCGATCCCGATGAGAAGATCACCTTCATGAGCGCTTCGTTGGTGCGAATGCTGAAGCAGCTCGAGCCGAGCTTCCAGGCGGCTGTCCCAGCCTTCCGCGTCGAGACCATGTTAGGCCAGCATATCGATTGCTATCGCGGCAATCCCAATCTCCGGCGCCAGCTCATCCTCGACATCGGCCAGGCCCGCAAGGTGCGCTACGACATCGGGGCTGAGGCGATCATAGTCGACATGTCCTATAACCGGGACGCGACGGGCCAGACCATCGGCCACACTCTGATCTGGCGCAACGTCACAGCCGAGCTGCAGAGCGAGGCCGAGGTGGCAGCGGTAGTCGATGCCGCTCGCAATGGCGACTTCTCGGCCAGATTGTCACTGGAAGGCAAGGACGGCTTCGTCCGTGACATCGCCTTGGGCTTGAATCAGGTCTCAGCGGTTGTCGAGGAGTCGACGAGCGAGTTCGCCCGGGCGCTGTCGGCGGTGGCCGGCGGCGACCTGACGGTGCGGGTCGATTCGGCCTATCGCGGCAAGTTCGCGGAGCTGAAGTCCAGCATCAACGACACGGTCGATCGTCTTTCGACGACGGTTCGGACGATCCAGGTGACCTCAGCCGATGTCGGGCTGGCGGCGCGCGAGATCAATATGGGTGCCGACGATCTGTCGAAGCGCACTGAGGAACAGGCGTCGAGCCTGGAGGAGACCGCCGCCACGACCGAGCAGCTCGCGGCCTCGGTCAAGGCCTCGGCCCAGGCCTCGAAGGACGCGGCCGCGATCGCCAATGACGCGATGCAGGCGGCCCAAAGCGGCGGCACCATCGCCGGCCAGGCGGTCGATGCGATGGCCCGCATCGAGACCGCCTCGCAGAAGATCTCCGACATCATCCGGGTGATCGACGACATCGCCTTCCAGACCAACCTGCTGGCGCTGAATGCCGCGGTCGAAGCAGCCCGGGCCGGCGATGCCGGCAAGGGCTTCGCGGTCGTGGCCTCGGAAGTGCGCACCCTGGCGCAGCGCTCGAGTGCCGCCGCCAAGGACATCTCCGGCCTGATCTCCTCGTCGAACCTGGAGGTCGGCGAGGGCGTCAAGCTCGTCCGCCAGGCCGGCGACCAGTTGAGCCAGATCCTCGGCCATTCCCGCAAGGTCGCCGCCACCATCGCCGACATCTCCTCGGCCGCCGGCGAGCAGGCCAACGGCATCGACGAGATGAGCCAGGCGGTCGCCCATCTCGACGAAATGACCCAGCAGAACGCAGCCCTCTCCGAGCAGAGCGCCGCATCCGCCGCCTCGCTCTCATCCCGCATCGGACAGCTCAACGACCTCGTCGCGGCCTTCAAGACCGGGCAGGAGGGGGCGGGGACGGCGGCGACTTACCAGCCGCACGCACCAGCCCCGACCGAGCCGGCTCGCCTGCGCAAGCTCGCCGAGGCCGCCTTCGTGCAGACCAAGGCGCAGGCACCTGCGCCGCGGCCCGCAGCCGCCGCGCCGGCCGCACGAGCACCGGCCAAGAAGGTCGCCAACAGCCGCGCCAGCGATAGCGGCTGGGAAGAGTTCTGAACTCAACTCTCGAGCAAAACGCCAACCGATGCGCTGGCCAATCGAAAGGGCCATTCTATTTGCGCCACGCGAGGGCATCGATTCGGCGCAACAAAAGAGACATTGAGATCGGGACAAAACGGTCCGCCTTAAGTTGACCCGCAGTAACAGCAACGCAGTTTTGAAGCCCGGCTCCTCCACAAGCTGAGATGCATCGGCGATGCCGAGCCAAGTCGATCGATGCCAGAAAGCGCACGTATCCGTAAAACGATTCTAGGCTGCCGGCGTCCGATCCACGTCGGCAGTCATACGCTTCGCTCATCGTCTGAGCCCCTTGCGCTACCGCGCAGGCGGCCGACAGGTGGCTGGGGGGCCGTCAGCCCGCTGCGGGCTCGCTTGAAGCCGTGAGATCATCGTCGCCGGTTTTGCGGCTTTCGCCGTGTCAGCAACATCCAGGCGCGAAGATCGAACAGCGCGACCGCGGTGGCGGAGACGACGAGAGCGCAGAGCACGAGCTTGGAGACGCTTCCCATCGTCCCATCGATCAGCAGAGCGTGAACGACCCCGCCGAGCACGACCAACACCACGAGCCCGGTATGGCCGAGACGCCAGAGCCGAGGCCTGATACGCAGGGGCCGCCGCAGCGCGGCGAGCAGCGCTGCGGCGAAGGCGGCCCACATGGCGACGACCCCCCAGACCGAAAACGGCGTCGGCGAGTCGAAGAGAAGCGCGTCGACGACGTCGGGCGGGCTGGTCAGCCACAGCCCGGCGACATGAATGATGATCGCTGCGACAAGCGCGGTTCCGACCCAGCGATGCACCCGACGCCCGCGCGGGACCGGGAGCCCCGGCAGGTATCCGGCCGCGAGCAGAGGCTGCAGCAGGACAAGCGCCAGCGCCAAGACGCCGGCGAAACTGGCCGCGATATAGATCGGCCCACGCCAGGCGAGCAACGGGCTTGTTGCAGCGAAGGCGAGCGACAGGACGATCGCACTCGCGACCACGGCCCAAATGAGAGCCGCTCTCATCGACGGCATGCGGTTCAAGCCGACTGGAGCACGAAGTCGGCCTTCAGGCTCTTGTCTCGTGAACTCTGCATCACCGGGCGCAGGAACACAGTCTTGAAGGCTGCATCGTCATGCGCGAGATGGCCGTGCGCCTGCCCGAAAGCCGGGATGATCTGCGGCATCTCCAGACGGAACGCGCCATTGGCGTCGGTCAGTGTCGCGCCGTGGCTTTGTGCATCGGTCTCGTAGCCCTCCGTGGTATGGGCCCAGATCTGGATGCGTATCCCGGGCAGTGGCGCGCCGTCTCCGGCCCGGCGCACCGTCCCGGACATCCAGAAGCCGCCATTGCCGATCCGCTGCACGATCGGCGCGCCCGGTCGGTAATTGTTGGCGCCGCCGCGCATCGAGACCGTCGGCGCCAATCCCTGTGCCTGAGCCGGCAGGATGATCGCTGGCGCTCCCTCTGTCAGCGCCGTCGCACCAAAGGCGGCCCCGGCAGCCAGCAGGCCGCGGCGTGTCGTGGAAATGGGCAGCATCGCTTGCTCCGTGGATCGAGGTGATAGCCCGTCGGCCAAGGCCACGAGCCTGCCGTTCACTGCAGTCCTACTGAAGCTATTCGGCGAAATCTCGTCGGCCAGCGGGGCACACGGCTTCGTGACGACTGTTTCCGGGGACCAACGTCGCTCGGGCCTTCGCCATGGCATGACATCGGCCACTGACCGGGCGCGTCGCCTCGGCGCCGATGTCGTTGAAAAA
>UCBZ01000021.1 GCA_900470775.1 Hyphomicrobiales bacterium
AACAGCCGCGCCAGCGACTCAGGCTGGGAAGAGTTCTGAGCGAACCGGCCTTCCCTCGGAAAGCTGAAATGGGGCCTGGATCGCGACGCGGTTCAGGCCCCGATCATGTCGAGGCCTGAGCCGCCACGCAGGCGGGCGGCGTCCCGCAGCGGCGGCGCGCCAAACAACCGCCGATACTCCCGGCTGAACTGCGACGGGCTGTCATACCCGACCCGGAAGCCGGCCGAGGCGGCATCGAGCGCCGTGCCGAGGATCAATCGCCGGGCTTCCTGCAAGCGCAGCTGCTTTTGATATTGCAGCGGGCTCATCGCGGTCACCGCCTTGAAATGCTGATGCAGCGCGGATGGGCTCATGCTCGCCTCCTGTGCCAGCGTCTCGACGCTGAAGGCCTTGTCGTAATTGCGCTTGATCCAGCCGATGGCGCGATTGACCTGCTGCAGCCGGCTCTCGCCGGTGGCGATCTGGCGCAGCCGCGCCGCCTGCTCCCCGGTCATCAGCCGATAAAGGATCTCGCGCTCTGCCAGAGGCGCCAGCATCGCGATATCGCGCGGGGCCTCCAGCAGCCGCACCATTCGCAGCGTCGCATCGAGCAGTTCCGGCGCGACGGGATTGAGCGCCAGGCCAGGACCCGCACCATTGCTGGCCTGCTCGTCCACATCCGTCTCCAGCATGATCGAACCGAGCAGGACGGGATCGAGATTGAGGCGGACGCAGAGATAGGGCCGCTCGGCAGTCGCCTCAACGACCTGTCCGATGACAGGCAGATCGACCGAGACGACGAGATACTGGCTGCGGTCATAGCGGTAGACCTGGTTGCCGAGCATCACCTGCTTGCGGCCCTGGACGATGATGCAGAGTGCCGGCTCATGCAGCACGTGCAGCGGCTCGGTCGGCTGGCAGGAGCGGATCAGGGCAAGGCGCGGGATCGCCGTCTCATGCACGCCATCGGCCGCGACCAGCCTGCCGACCAGCGCCGCCAGTTCCTCGATCTGTTGCATGGGCCGCCTCCATCATTCCGTGGGCGTCTCGGCGACGCCGCCTTGCTGGGCTTTCATACAATGATTTGCCGCGCCTGCGCGATTGGAAAACGCCTTCCCTGGAGGATCGTGCAATCCTTGCGTCGCATCGGTCTACCGCATGCCGGCCCCGGCGGGGCATTGCTCTCCCCACACCAGCCGCCCCTTCCGGACGGATCGGTCACCACAGGAGAGCATCATGTCTGGACTTGAAGGCAAGGTCGTCGCCATCACCGGCGCGAGCAGCGGCATCGGCGAGGCGACCGCACGGCTGCTCGCCGCCCGGGGCGCACAGGTCCTGATCGGCGCAAGGCGGGGCGATCTGCTCGAGAAACTGGCCGGCGAGATCGCGGCTGCCGGCGGCACGGTGCGCCAGCGCGTCGTCGACGTCACCGATGCAAGCGATGTCGAGGATTTCATCGGCTATGCCGAGGTCGAATTCGGCCGGGTCGACGTCATCGTCAACAATGCCGGGCTGATGCCGCTATCGCGGCTCGACGCCGGCAAGATCGACGAATGGGACCGGATGATCGACGTCAACATTCGTGGCGTCCTGCATGGCATCAGGGCCGGGCTGCCGATCATGAAGCGGCAGGGCTCCGGGCAGTTCGTCAACATCTCCTCGATCGGCGGCCATCAGGTCTATCCGACCGCGGCGGTCTACTGCGCGACGAAATTTGCGGTGGTGGCGATCTCCGAGGGCTTGCGCCAGGAGCATGACGACATACGTGTCACTGTGATCTCGCCCGGCGTCACCCGCTCCGAGCTCGCCTCAACCATCACAGACCCCGGCGCCCAGGCCGCCATGGCCGAGTTCCGCCAGATCGCGATCGAGCCGGAGGCCATCGCTCGCGCCATCGCTTTCTCGATCGAGCAGCCCGGCGATGTCGATGTCAGCGAGATCATCGTGCGGCCGACGGCCAGCCCGTATTGAACCTGTTGCTCGCGCGGCGCGACTGCAGGTTCTGACCATTGAAGTTTGGAAGATCGGATTTTGGGAAGAGCCCAATGTCCTGGAAGACCCTGGAGACCCGACCATGCCTTTGACAAACATGCTTCAGTCGCTGAGCCATTTCGCCGCCGGCTTCGTTCCCTCCGCCCGGCCGACCCGTTCGCTTGAGATCGCGATGGTGGACGAGGCCGACGCCTTCGCCCGCGCCGCGCTCGGCCGCTGGGCGACCGAGGACGGCGCGATCGTGATCGAGCTGCGGCCCGACGGCCGCTACAACAAGGCCAAGCAGGCGACGCCTGCCTGGTATCATGGCCGCTACGAGGTCGATCGCTCGCAGCTCTATTTCGAGAGCGACAGCGGGCAGGTCGCCAAGGGCGAGATGCGCCGCGGCGTGCTCAGCATCGGCGAGAAGCAGTTCCGCCGCGCGCGGCTCACGCCCGAGCTCAATAGCCAACCGTGAAGCGGCGACGGCTGTGGGCGGGCTTTTCAAGCTCGTCCACCAGCGCGATCGCATAATCCTCGGCCGAGATTTTGCTCTCGCCGTTGCCATCGACGAGAAGCTGGTCGAGGCCGAGGCGGAACGTCCCCGTGCACTCGCCCGGCGCGATGATCGCCGAGGGTGACAGGAAGGTCCAGTCCAGCGTCTTTTCCTGCTTGAGCAGCTCGAGATAGGCGCCGCCCTTCCGGGCCTCGTCGAGATAGATCGCCGGGAATTCCGGCGTATCGACCAGCTTCACGCCCGGCGCGACCTCGAGGCTGCCGGCGCCGCCGACAACGAGATAGCGCTTCACTCCGGACTGTTTCACGGCGCCGAGCAGGGCGTCGGCGTCGCTGGCGAGGTAATGGACCGAGCTGATCGCCACATCATGGCCGGCAAGCAGCGTGGCGAGGCCGTCCTTGTCAAGGATGTCGCCCTTGACGGCGGTGACGCCCGGCAGCGCCGGCACCTTTTCGGGGTTGCGCACAATGGCCGTGACCGTGTGGCCGCGCGAAACCAGCTCGGAGAGGATGCGCGAGCCGATGAAGCCGGTGGCGCCGATCAATGCAATGCTCATGACAGGGGTCCTTTGTTCTGGTAACCAATGGATACCAACGATCCAATGGAACCCACATGGCTTGCTGCGTGCCACCCGTAAAGAAGGCACTTTCGCGAGACATGGTCACCTGGGGGAAACCGCATGCTGCAACGCCCCGATCCTTTCAGCGCGCAATGCCCGACGCGTCAGGTCCTCGACCGTATCGGCGACAAATGGGCCGTGCTGATCCTGATCATGCTCGACCGCGAGACGCTGCGCTTCAACGAGTTGCGCCGCCGCATCGAGAACATTTCGCAGAAAATGCTGTCGCAGACGCTGAAGAGCCTCGAACGCGACGGGCTGGTCAGGCGCGAGGTTTTTGCCACCGTGCCGGTGACGGTCGAATATTCGCTGACCGACCTCGGACGCACGCTGGCAGCAACGGTGCAGGCGCTGACGCTCTGGGCCGAGAGCCATATCGGCGCGGTGCAGGAAGCGCAGAGGCGCTACGATCGCGGGGACGTGCGCCTGTCGTGAGGCCCGGGGTCAGCCCTTGCCGGTCAAGGGCTTGGCGCCGTCGAAGAAGTCGGCCCAGATTTCTGGCGGCGGCCCGTCGTCGCGGATCTCGCTCGCCTTGAAGGCATCTGGCGCGGTCTGCGCGAGGTCATCCCATTCGATCGGCATGGCAACGGATGCGCCGGGACGGGCTCGCGTCGAATAGGGCGCGATGGCGGTCGCGCCCCGGCCGTTGCGCAGGTAGTCGATGAAGATCTTGCCCTTGCGCGCCTTCTTCGACAGCGTCGCGGTGTAGAGCGACGGCTCTGCTTGCGCGATGGCCTGGGCGAAATCCCGCGCGAAACCCTTAACGCGATCCCAGTCCGCCTTCGGCTTCAGGGGCATTACGACATGGTAGCCCTTGCCGCCGGAGGTCTTGAGCAGCGTCTTGAAGCCCAATTCCTGCAGGCGGTCGCGGACCGTCAGGGCGCCGTCGCGGACACGTTCGAGCGGGACGCCGGGATCGGGATCGAGATCGAAGATGATCTGGTCGGGTGTCTCGACGGTGTCGATCGCGGCACCCCAGAGATGGATTTCGACGGTTCCGAGCTGCACCAGCGCTGCCAGCCCATCGAACTCGCGGATGAAGAGCAGCTCCTCGCCATCCTTGTCCTTCTTGCGCAGGACGGCGTCGTGCATGCCGGGCATGGCATGCTTCTGGAAGAAGGAATGCCCTTCGATCCCATTGGGCGCCCGGACGAGGCTGAGCGGGCGGTCGATGACATGGGGCCGCATCAGCGGCCAGACCGTCGCGTAATAGTCGAGCAAGCCCTGCTTGGTGAGGCCAATATCGGGCCAAAGCGGCTTGTCGGGGCTGCTGAGCTTGACCTGCGTCGTCTCGCGCGAGACCGATGTCATCGGGCTCGCCTTGGCCGGTTTGGCCTTTGCCGATTTGCCTGCGGGGGCTTTCGCGGGCTTTGCGTCCGCCTCTTCGACAGGCGCCGGACGCTCGGCGACGACATCGTCGGCCGGCTTGTCCTCGCGCAGGCCGAGATAGCTCGCATGGCGAAGCGTCCTGGAGGCCGTCCACGCGCGAAACTCGACCTCCGCAACCAGTTCCGGCTTCACCCAGACGATGCCGCGCTCACGCGCCGCCGCGCCGCTGAAAGGCGAGGCCTCAGCGGTGATCCCATCGAGCCTCGTCTTCAGCGCCGCGGCGGATTTGCGGCTGAAGCCGGTGCCGACGCGGCCGGCGGGCTTGAGCTCGCCGCCCTCATGGTAGCCGGCGACGATCGAGCCCAGCTCGTGTTTAGAGCTCTTCGACGGCACATAGCCGGCGATGACGAATTCCTGGCGCTGGGTGCATTTCGACTTGATCCAGTCGCGGCCGCGCCCGCTGCGATAGGGCGCGTCGGCGCGCTTGGAGATGACGCCCTCCAGCCCCATCCGGCAGGCATGGCGCAGCATGGTCTGGCCCGGCTCGACGAAATGCTCGCTGTAACGCAGCGGCGTCTCGCCCTCGATCCTGTGGAACAGGGCCTCCAGCCGCTCCTTGCGCGCCAGCAGCGGGTCGGCCCGAAGATCCTCGCCGTCGAGATGCAACAGGTCGAAGGCGAAGAAGACGAGCTGGCCGGTGCGTCCTTCCGACAGCGCCTCCTGCAGGGCCGAGAAGGACGACAGCCCGTTTTCGCCCAGCGCCACGACCTCGCCATCGATCAGCGCCGTGTCGCAAGGCAGATCGCCCAGTGCCTTCGCCAGGGTCGCGCCGAAGCGATCGGTCCAGTCCAGCCCCGAACGGGTGAGCAGCACGGCCTTGCCGTCCTCGATGCGGGCCTGCAGCCTGTAGCCGTCGAACTTGACCTCGTGCAGCCAGGTCTCGCCGGCCGGCGGCTTGTCCTGAAGCGTCGCGAGGCAGGGTTCGACAAAGCGCGGCAGCGTGTCGGCAGCCTTTTTCGTCTTGCGCGCGCTTTTGGTCTTGGTCTTGGCTGGGGGCCTTGGCTTGGCCTCCGCCGAACTGACATCGTCGCTGCCCGGCCGCTTGGTCCTGGCCCAGATTTTCGGTTTCGCCGCCTTGCCGGCGCCGACATTCTCGACGCCGAGCCCCGATTTCACCGAGTTCGGCGCGCTTTGGAGGATGTCGCCGTCCTGGCGGGCGGCCGCGTCGTCGACCTTGATCAGCAGCCAGTTGTCGCGCTTCTCGCCCCGGCGCGGCTTGAGTCGGACGAGATGCCATTGGCCGGCGAGCTTGTGACCCTGCAGGATGAATGAGAGATGGCCCTTCTCCATGCCGAAGGCGGGATCGCCTTCCGGCACCCAGCGCCCCTCGTCCCAGACGATGACCGAACCCGCGCCATACTGGCCTTCGGGAATCGTGCCTTCGAAGCTGCCATATTCGAGCGGGTGGTCCTCGACATGGACGGCAAGCCGCTTCTCGTCGGGATCGAGGCTCGGCCCCCGCGTCACCGCCCATGACCAGAGCACACCGTCATGCTCGAGCCGGAGATCGTAATGCAGGCGCCTTGCGGCGTGCTTGTGAATGACGAACGCACCGCCCTGCGCCGCCGCTTTTTTGCGGGCCGCGGCGCCCTTGGGCTCCCTGGTGAGGGTGAAGTCGCGCTTGGCGCGATAGAGGTCCAGCGTCGCCATCGCCTTGCTCCTCAGGCCGATTTACGCGCCTTGGCGGCCGGTTTCTTGCCCGTCGGATTCTTGGCGCCGGCTTTCGCGGGCGCTGCCTTCTTTGCTGATGCCGGATTGTCGGCGACCGCATCGTCGTCCCCGGCGAGGCTTTTCTTCAGCGCGTCGAACAGGTTGACGACATTGGCCGGGCGTTCGGCCGCCTGCACGACGGGCGGCTTCTTGCCCTTCTGCTTGGCCTGGATCAGCGCCAGCAACGCCTCCTCATAGCGATCCTCGAAGCCCGACGGGTCGAAGCTCGCCTGCTTCTTGTCGATAATATGGGTCGCGAGATCGATCAGTTCCGGGTCGATCTTGGTCTTGGCCATGCCGCGGAAGATCTCGTCGGGTTTACGGACCGTCTTGTCGTAGCGCAGCGTCGTCAGCAGCAGCCCCTTGTCGAAAGGCTCGATCATCACCGGGCGCTCGCGGCGATAGAGCACGATGCGGGCGATGCCGGCCTTCTTCTGGCGCGCCATCGCCTCGCGGATCACCGCAAAGGCCTCCTCCGAGACATCGTCGGCGGGCGTCACATAATAGGGCGTGTCGAAATAGATCTGCGGGATGTCGGCGCGATTGACGAACTGCTCGATCGACAGCGTGTGCGAGGATTCGATCTGGACGGCGTCGATCTCGTCCTCCTCGACGAGCAGGTACTCGTCGTCACCGATCTCGTAGCCCTTGACCTCGTCGTCATCGCCGACCGGCTTGCCGGAGACGCTGTCGATGTACTGGCGCCGGACGGTGTTACCGGTCTTGCGGTTGATGACGCGGAAGGAAACCTTCTCGCTGTGGTCGGTCGTTCCCGTCAGTTCGACGGCGCAAGAGACCAGCGAGAGCTTGAGATAGCCCTTCCAGGCGGGACGCGGCGCCATCAGGCGGCCCTCGCCTGAGCGAGGCGCGGAATGGCCGCCAGCGCATCGGCGCGGACCAGATCCTCGCGCGACGGCGACGGGATCGGGTCTTCCAGGATGGCGAGCAGCACGTCGCGGTCGAGCTGGCCGTTGCCGATCACGCTGGCGAGTGCCTCGCGCGTCTCCCGCTCCGCCCGCAACTGCGCGCTGAGCGCGATGATGAGGCGATCCTTGTCCGACATACGCATGACGCTACACCCGCGGTTCGTGATACCAGCCCAACGGACGGCCTCGTGACTGGTTCCGCCCGGAGCGCTGGCGTTTCCCGCCATTTCGTGTATACCGCCGCCATCCGGCCTCAAAAACCGGCTGCGCGACCCCTCCCCGATGAGGCGATCGCGGGCTTCGGACCCTGCTGGACGACATCCCGGCTCAGGCCCGCCAGATCAACACCCAACCAAAGGATCACACGATGTCGATCACTGCCGAGCGCAAGACCGCGCTCATGAAAGAGCATGCCACCAAGCTGAACGACACCGGCTCGCCGGAAGTCCAGGTCGCGATCCTCACCGAGCGCATCAACAACCTGACCGGCCACTTCAAGTCGCATGTCAAGGACAACCATTCCCGTCGCGGCCTGCTCAAGATGGTCTCGCAGCGCCGTTCGCTGCTCGACTACCTGAAGAGCAAGAGCGAGCCGCGCTACAAGACGCTGATCGAGAAGCTCGGCATCCGCCGCTGATCGACGCCTGACTCCGACGCCCGGTGCGACATCGCTCCGGGCGCTTTTCTAAGGGGTCGCCGCAATGGTGCGGCTCAAAACCCCGCTACAACGCGGCAGCCGCATGGGGCGGCCTGCCGCATGACCCGCCGGGCGTCTTTCGCCCATGGCAGGATCGCCAAGCGCTCGGGCGCGATTTTTCGTCCTGAACCGAGCGTTTCGCCGTCTTGCCCATGGGCTTGAGGCGCGAAGGCGGGTCGCATCCGATCCGAAAGACGCAATCCATGTTCGATGTACAGACCGAAGAACTGATGTGGGGCGGGCGCAAGCTCGTGCTCGAAACCGGCAAGATCGCCCGCCAGGCCGATGCCGCCGTGCTCGCCACCTATGGCGAGACCGTCGTGCTCGCGACCGTCGTTTCGGCGAAGTCGCCCAAGGCCGGGATCGACTTCTTCCCGCTGACCGTGAACTACCAGGAAAAGACCTTCGCCGCCGGCCGCATTCCCGGGGGCTATTTCAAGCGCGAAGGTCGCCCGACCGAGAAGGAGACGCTGGTCTCGCGCCTGATCGATCGGCCGATCCGCCCGCTCTTCGTCGAGGGCTACCGCAACGAGACGCAGGTCGTCTGCACCGTGCTGCAGCATGACCTCGAGAACGACCCCGACATCGTCGCGATGGTCGCCGCCTCCGCTGCGCTCACCCTGTCGGGCGTGCCCTTCACCGGCCCGGTCGGCGCGGCTCGCGTCGGCTATTTCGACGGTGCCTACAAGCTCAATCCGCTGGTCGACGAGATCAAGGAATCGCAGCTCGACCTCGTCGTCGCCGGCACGCCCGACGCCGTCCTGATGGTCGAGTCGGAAGCCAAGCAGCTCTCCGAGGAGATCATGCTCGGCGCCGTGATGTTCGGCCACAAGCACTTCCAGCCGGTCATCGATGCGATCATCCGCCTGGCCGAGAAGGCCGCCAAGGAGCCGCGCGACTACACCCCGGCCGACAACTCCGTCGTTCTCGACGCCGTGCTCAAGCTGGCCGACAAGGACATCCGCGCCGCCTACCAGATCCGCACCAAGGCCGAGCGCTACAAGGCTCTCGACGCCGCCAAGGCCAAGGTCGCCTCGCTGATCTCGGAGACGCCGGACAGCAAGACCACCTTCACCAAGGAGCAGGTCGGCGGCCAGTTCAAGGAAGCCCAGGCCAAGGTCGTCCGCTGGATGATCCTCGACGACAGCGTCCGCATCGACGGCCGCGACCTCAAGACGGTCCGCAAGATCGTCGCCGAGGCCGGCATCCTGCCGCGCACCCATGGTTCGGCCCTGTTCACCCGCGGCGAGACGCAGGCGCTGGTCGTAACCACGCTCGGCACCGGCGACGACGAGCAGTACATCGACTCGCTGGAAGGCACCTACAAGGAGACCTTCCTGCTGCACTACAACTTCCCCCCCTATTCGGTGGGTGAAGCTGGCCGCATGGGTTCGCCCGGCCGCCGCGAAATCGGCCATGGCAAGCTCGCCTGGCGCGCGATCCGGCCGATGCTGCCGGCGAAGTCGGAATTCCCCTACACCATCCGCGTCGTCTCGGAGATCACCGAGTCGAACGGCTCCTCCTCGATGGCCACCGTCTGCGGCACCTCGCTTGCCCTGATGGATGCCGGCGTGCCGCTGAAGGCACCCGTCGCGGGCATCGCCATGGGCCTGATCCTGGAAGGCGAGCGCTTCGCGGTGCTCTCCGACATCCTGGGTGACGAGGACCATCTCGGCGACATGGACTTCAAGGTCGCCGGAACGGCCGAGGGCATCACCTCGCTGCAGATGGACATCAAGATCGCCGGCATCACCGAGGAGATCATGAAGGTCGCCCTCGACCAGGCCAAGGGCGGTCGCGACCACATCCTCGACGAGATGAACAAGGCGCTCTCGACCTCGCGCGGCCAGCTCGGCGAGTATGCACCGCGCATCGAGACGATGAAGATTCCGGTCGATAAGATCCGTGAAGTCATCGGCTCCGGCGGCAAGGTCATCCGCGAAATCGTCGAGAAGACCGGCGCCAAGGTCAACATCGAGGACGACGGCACCATCAAGATCGCCTCGGCCGACGGCAAGTCGATCGAAGCCGCGATCAAGTGGATCAAGTCGATCGTCTCGGAAGCCGAGCCGGGCATGATCTATGACGGTACGATCGTGAAGATCATGGAGTTCGGCGCCTTCGTGAACTTCTTCGGCGCCAAGGACGGTCTCGTCCACATCTCCGAACTGGCCGCCCAGCGCGTCCAGAAGGTCTCGGACGTCGTCAAGGAAGGCGACAAGGTCAAGGTCAAGTTCCTCGGCCAGGACGACCGCGGCAAGATCCGCCTCTCAATGAAGGTCGTCGACCAGGAGACCGGCGAGGACCTGACCGAGAAGCTCAAGGCCCAGCGCGACTCCGAGAAGAGCCGCGAGAAGCAGTCGGCCGAGTGATAGTCCGGATGTGAGTTCACGCTTCACGTGAAACAACGAGACGCCCCGCATCTGACGATGCGGGGCGTTTTGCTTTCTGGCGGCCTTTTCGTCTTTGCGAGCGGAGCAAAGCAATCCAGCGGCTCGCGCCACGTCCTCAGGATCGCTTCGCTCCGATCGCGATGACGAAGAGGCTGGCATCCCAACTCAGATTCAAATAGTCTAGACTTATCGGATCCCGGAGTCGGACATGCCTGCCCACGCCATCACCTCACTCGACGACCTCGCGGCGCTCTACCCCAACCCGATCGCGCCGGCGTCGGTCGCCAAGGAGATCGACCATGTCGATGCGAACTACGCCGCGCTGATCGCCGCCTCGCCGTTTTTTGTGCTCGCGACCAATGGTCCGGAGGGCCTGGATTGTTCGCCGCGCGGGGACCTGCCGGGGTTTGTTACGGTCCGGGACGCGAAAACGCTCCTGATTCCCGACCGAAGAGGCAATAACCGTCTGGATTCGTTGAAGAATATCCTGTTCGATCCGCGAATCGGAATGCTCTTCATGATACCCGGTTATGGCGAGACCCTGCGCGTCAACGGAGTCGCGACGCTCTCCGACGACCCTGAGTTGTGCGGGCGCTTCGAGATGGCCGGGAAGCTCCCGGCCTGCGTCATCGTGGTCGCGGTGGAGAGCGCCTACTTCCAGTGCTCGCGCGCGGTGGTCCGGGCGGAGCTCTGGAATCCGGACAAGCATGTCGCGAGGGGCAGCGTGCCGAGCGCCGGGCAGATCCTGCGCGACATCACAGTGAAGAACGACGCGATCGAGACCTTCGACGGCGAGGCCTATGACAAGGCGCTGCCGGAGCGGGTCAAGGCGACGCTGTATTGAGGAGGCGCTGGAAGAACCCCTCTCCTGTAAGGAGAGGGCAGGGTGAGGTGTCGGCCCCTCGACCAGTAAGACGAACATTCGCAGCGGTCAGGTTACGGCCAAACGTCCGACGGCCGACCCCTCACCCTGCCCTCTCCCTACGGGAGAGGGTTCCCCGCGCCGGACTCGCGGCGCGGATAGATTTTCAAAGCAGCCCTTCGTTCCCGGCCAGCACCTTCAGGTTCACATCCGGCCTTGCGCCGACATGGCTGATGATTTCGGCTGCGGCGAGCGCGCCAAGGCGAAGGGAATCGCGGGTCTCGCGCCCCGAGGTCAGGCCGAAGAGGAAGCCGGCCGCGAAGAGGTCGCCGGCGCCGGTGGCATCGACCAGGCGCTCGATCGGGAACACCGGCTCCTCGACGATGCCGTCGGGCGTCACGGCGAGCGCGCCCTTCTCGGAGCGGGTGACCACGGCCAGGATGCCCTCCTGCCGCAGGGCGGCCAGCGCGTCCTCGAAGGCGGCGGCTTGGTAGAGGCTCTTCAGCTCATGCTCATTGGCGAAGACGATATCAACCATGCGGTTGCGGATCAGGCCAACGAACTCATCGCGGTAGCGGTCGACGCAGAAGGAATCCGACAGGGTGATCGCGACCTTGCCGCCGGCCTTGTGCGCGATCTCGGAGGCCTTGCGGAAGGCGTCCTTGGCCGCCGGCGGATCCCAGAGATAGCCTTCGAGATAGATGATGTCGGCGTTCTCGATCGCCTTGGCGTCGACATCGGCGACGGTCAGGCCCTGGCAGGCGCCGAGATAGGTGTTCATCGTGCGCTCGCCATCGGGCGTGACGATGATGAAGGAGCGCGCGGTCGCGGGGCCTTCGGTTGCGAAAGCGGTGTCGAAGGCGACGCCGAGCGAGGTCAGGTCATGCCGGTAGAGCTTGCCGAGCTCGTCGGCCTTGACCTTGCCGATGAAGGCGCCCTTGCCGCCGAAGGAGGCGAGACCGGCGATGGTGTTGGCGGCCGAACCGCCCGAGATGACCTTGCCCGGACCCATCGCGGCATAGAGCGACTCCGCCCGAGCCTCGTCGATCAGGGCCATCGCACCCTTGGTCAGGCCGTGCTGTGCCAGGAAATCCTCCTCGGCGGAGGCGATGACGTCGACGATGGCGTTGCCGAGGGCAAGGACGTCGGTGCGCGTGCTGGTCATGGAGAGCCCAATGCTGTGCGGATGAGGGTTGACGGAAAGGAATTCAAAGGGATGGCGGGGCGTGTCGCATCCAAGCGGGCGGGGGTCAAGCGAACAGGCCTCAACCCGCCCCTTCCGACCGTGCCCGCCGTGCCGCCGCCTCGTCCAGCACCTCCGCGAGACGCTTTAGCTCATCGGCCTCCAGCTCACCGATCTCGCGGGCGAGACGGTTCGCCAGCAAGGTCGCTTCCGGTTCGAGTCCGGCGGTATCGACGGTCACGCGGGGATGCGAGAGATCGGCCAGCCGCACCAGCTCGTCGGCCTCGTCCCAGATGACGCCGAGCACATGGATCACGCCCTGGATCAGGGTGAAGGTCGGGCGGCCGCGCTTGCCGTGCTCCAAGGCAGAGAGATAAGCCGGCGTCACGCCGAGCACGCCAGCCATCTGCGCCAGCGTGATGCCGCGCTGCGCCCTGTGGTCGCGCACGCGCTGTCCGAAGGGCGTCACGGCACGGCCTCGCGGGCGCGGCGCAGCCTGACATAAAGCGCGCCAGAGCCGCCATGGCGGGCCTGCGCCTCCTCGAAGCCGACGACGAAGGGACGCAGATCTGGCAGCCGCAGCCAATGCGGCACCACACGACGCAGCACGCCGCGCTCATCGCCGAACAGGGAAGTGCCGGCCGCGCCCTTGCCGGTGACCACGAGGGCGAGCCGCGTGCCCCGCCCCTGCTCGCGGCGCAGGAAGGCGCGCAGCGCCAGATGGGCCTCGTCCTGGCGCATGCCATGCAGGTCGATGACCGCATCGACGCTCTGCTGGCCGCGGCGAAGCTGGGTGCGCAAGCGGTCTTCGAGCGGCGCCAGAGGCGGCGGGGCAGGAACGGTCGGTTTCGAGGGCTTGAAGCTGGCGGGGGTGGTCGGCTTAGCCTCGACGACGGGCGCGGGCGGGACGACGACCGGCTCTGGCTCGATCGGCGCGCGACCCGGCAGCGGCTTGACTGAGCGCGCGACCTGGCGCCAGAGCGCGAGATCGGCCTCCGACAATGTCCGTCCCCGCCGCGAGCGCATCTTTATCGCCCGGGATCGGTCGGCCAGAGCACGGTGAAATCAACCGCGTGCCGGATCAGCCCGGCGCGGTGGCCCGCGCTGGCGCCCGAACCGACGAAGAGATCGAGCCGGGCCGGGCCCAGGATCGCCGAGCCGGTATCCTGCGCGATGGTCAAACGCGCCAGACGCTCCGTGCCACCGACGCCATCGGGCAGGGTCGCATCGATCCAGACTGGCAGCCCATAGGGCCAGACGGTGCGATCGATCGCGATGCTACGCAGTGGCGTCAGCGGCAGGCCAGCCCCGCCGATCGGCCCGGATTCCGCCGGCAGGTCATCGCGGCGGGCGAAGAAGACGAAGGAGCGGTTCAGCCGGATCAGGTCGCGGGCGAAGCCGGCATCGGCCTTCAGCCGCGCGATCAGCCGGTCCATGGTCATCTCGGCAGGGGGAATATTCTCGCGCTCGCTCAGGGCTCGACCGAGCGAGGTATAGGCGTGGCCGCTGCGGCCGGAATAGACGAGGCGGGTGACGGAGCCGTCGGGCAGGCGGATGCGGCCGGAGCCCTGAACCTGCAGCACGAAACGATCGACGGGATCGCGCATCCAGAGAATCTCGAGATTGCGGCCATCGAGTGCGCCGGTCTCGATCGCCGTGCGATCCGGGAAGGGCTCCAGGCCCGTGGCGGTTCGGCGCGCCGCAGACAACGCCGTGTCGAGACCGGGCCAGGCGTCGTCGGGCATCCGCGTCACGAGTTCGGGCGGGCGGCCATAGAGCGGCGTCGGATAGGTGTCCGAGCGGGTCAGCGATCCCTGGAATTCAGGCTCGAAATAGCCGGTCATGAAACCGGTCGCGGAGCCGGTCGGACGGATGCGCCAGAAGGAGAAGTTCCGTTCGAAGAAGGTTCTTGCCGCTTCGCTGGCGACGGGGCCGGTCCCAGCCAGCCGGCGCGCCTTCTCGCAGACGAATGCTAGCGCGGCAGGCACAGGCACCGAGGCCCTGAGCGGCGGCTCGGCCTGGCAGCCGCGGGCGAAGATCGCAAAGGCGGCGGCGTGGTCGTCGCCCGACCAGCCTGCGATCTGCGCGGGCAGCAGGGGCTCGGCGCTGGCGCCGGGCGGCAGGGGCGGGGGAGACGCGGCCATGCCGCTCACCGGCGTCCAGCAGGCTGCGAGCAGCGCCAGTGCGACACCGGCGCCACGGATCACGCGGCGGATTCGGTGGCGACCAGCAGCCAGTTGGGATCGCGGCTGCCGAGCTGACGCGAGAAGGTCCAGATGTCGTTGACCGTCGAGACGGCCTCGGCGCTGCCATCGACCACGGCACCTGCCGCATCGCGGGTGACGCTGATGAGCTGCGAAACGAAGGCGATGGTGACCTGTGCCGTCTTGCCCTTCACATCGACCGCCGTGATCTCGGCCTTGTCGATCGAGACGAAGTTGGACTCAGCCTTTTCGCCACGCTTCTCGCGATCGGTGATCGCCTGTTCGAAGCCGTCATAGACCTCCTTGGCAAGGAGGCCCTTCAGCATCTTGCGATCGCCGCGCGCGAAGGCTGTGACGATCGTCTCATAGGCCGCCTTGGCGCCGCCGAGGAATTCGCGCGGATCGAAGGACGGCTCCTGCCGCACGACCGCGTCGATGCCGGCGATGATCGGGGAATCCGGCGGAGCGATGTCGCTCCAGCGATCGGCGGAGGGCACAGGGGCCGCTGCGGGATCATTGGCGGCGGCACCGGGCAGGCGGATGACATTGTCACGCTTGGCGTCGGCAGGGGACGCCTGGTCGGGCCGTAGCGGCGGCGCCTCGCGGCGCGAGAACGGATCGGCAGGCGGTTGCTCGTTGCCGGTCTTCTGGCCGAGCACGGAGCGCAGCTTCCAGGCGACGAAAACGGCCAGAGCCAGGAAGACCAGAGTCGTCATGTCGAAGGAATTTTGCATCGAAAGCTGACCCGAGGCTCCAGTCGCAGTTGCAGAGATCAGCGACCCCTGCGGAGCGCTGCTTTGCGTCATATGGTGAGGTAGGCTCGTAACATCCACCCCCCTGCTTGTGAAGGCGGCTTCTTGTGTCGCGCTTTGGTCCGTGATAGCCGACGCCCGCGTCCAGCCGGAGAGCGGAGCGCAGTCCTGAGCACCAAAGATCAGGTGCCGGACTTCCCGAGACATTCTGCCAGAAGCGATGGGACCGATGGCCAACGAACTCCCCAACGGCAACGGTGCCGGCACCGGCGACACTGCGCCGAGCATGAGCGCCCTGATCCAGTACACCAAGGACTTCTCCTTCGAGAACCCGAAGGCGCCGCGCGGGCTCGGCCAGCAGCAAGCGCAGCAGGGTCCGCAGATGTCGCTGCAGGTCAACGTCTCGAGCAACGGGCTCGGCGACAACGACTATGAGACCGTGCTGCGCCTGGAGGGCAAGGCCGAGCTCGACAATGAGACGCTGTTTGCCTTCGACCTGAGCTATGGCGGCGTGTTCCGCCTGCTCAACGTGCCGGAGGAGCATATCCATCCGGTCCTGGTGATCGACTGCGCCCGGCTGCTCTTCCCCTTCGCACGGCAGATCATCGCTGAGGCGGTGCAGAATGGTGGCTTCCCGCCGTTTTATGTCCCGCCAATCGACTTCGCGGCGCTGTTCCAGCAGCGCATGCAGGAATTCCAGAACCAGCAGGGCGCGCCGCTCGCCTGAGCCGACTGCGACAATCCGACCGATCCAAAAGGGCCCTGAGGGGCCCTTTTTCATGCCCGCGATACCCCCGTTCCCCTGCCGTCGCCCTTGTGGCCGGCAGGCAGGCTCTCCATCTCGGACTCCATCAACAGGCGGACGGCCCCAGGGCCGCCCGCCATTTTCATGATGCCGGAGGACCGATGGACCACCTGATGACGCTCGCCGCCGACCCCACAGTCTGGGCTGCTCTCGGCGCACTGATCGCCATGGAGGTCGTGCTCGGCATCGACAACCTGATTTTCATCTCGATCCTGACCAACAAGCTGCCCGAGCATCAACGCTCACGCGGCCGCAAGATCGGCATCGGGCTGGCGCTGATCCTGCGGCTCGCCTTGCTCGGCACTGTCGCGATCATCGTCCAACTCACCGCGCCAATCTTCTCGGTCTTCGGCAAGGCCTTCTCCTGGCGCGACCTGATCCTGATCGCCGGCGGCCTCTTCCTGGTCTGGAAGGCTACGAGCGAAATCCACCACAAGGTCGATGCCGATCATGGGCCGGACGTCTATGACGGCGGCAAGGCCGCGGCCGTGACCTTCGGCGGCGTCATCGCCCAAATCCTCCTGCTCGATCTGGTGTTCTCGATCGATTCGATCATTACCGCCGTCGGCATGACCGACCACATCCCGGTCATGGTCATCGCCGTCGTCTTCGCGGTTCTGGTGATGCTGCTCGCGGCCGACCCGCTGGCGCTGTTCATCGAGAAGAACCCGACCATCGTGATGCTGGCTCTGGGCTTCCTCCTGATGATCGGCGGCACGCTGATCGGCGAAGGCTTCGGCGCGCATGTGCCCAAGGGCTACATCTACGCCGCGATGGCGTTCTCGGCCGCGATCGAGGGGCTCAACATGCTGTCGCGGCGCGCCTCCCGGAAGAAGGGCAGCTGAGGCTCAGACCCGTCTCAGACCTCTTCGGTGATGCCGAGATAGCCGCGCCAGAGCTGGGTCTTGCCGAGTGAACGGATGAAGGCCTCATGCGCGGCGATGGCGCCTTCGTCGAGGCGCGGCGCCAGAGGCCGGAGCCGCTGCGGGCGCTCCACGGCGATGCCGGCCAGACCGCCGCGGCCGACTTCGGCCGCCCCGAGGACGAGCGAGGCCTGCTTGCCGCCTATCAGCTCGATATAGACCTCGGCCAGGATCTCGGCGTCGAGCAGCGCGCCGTGCCTGGTGCGGCGGCTGTTGTCGATGCCATAGCGCGAGCACAAGGCGTCGAGACTGTTGGATGCGCCGGGGTGCTTGCGGCGCGCCATCGACAGCGTATCGACGACGAGAGAGGGCTCGATCGGTCCGCGCCCGACACGCTTCAGCTCCATGTTGAGGAAGCCGACATCGAAGGCGGCGTTGTGGATCACCAGCCGCGCGCCCTCGATGAAGCCGATGAACTCGTCGGCGACCGCGGCGAAGACCGGCTGTGGCGCGAGGAAGGTGTCGGACAGGCCGTGGACCTTGAAGGCTCCCTCCGACATCGGCCGCTCAGGATTGATGTAGCAATGGAAGCTGCGGCCGCTCGGGCAATGGTTGAGCAGTTCGACGCAGCCGATCTCGACGATGCGGTCGCCGCCATTGGCCTCGACGCCCGTGGTCTCGGTATCGAGGACGATCTCACGCATCGGTCTTTGCCTCGTTCTTCTCGCTGTGCCCCGGCCGGCCGGCGAGCACGCTCAAGATAGAGCCGACCTGCCGGCGCGCGGCCAGCACGCTGCGGGCCGTGTCCACAATGAAATGGGCTCGCTGGCGCTTCTGCGCATCGGGCATCTGTCGGGCCAGGATCGCAGCGAACTTCTCTTCCGTCATCCCGGGACGGGCGAGGACGCGCTGGCGCTGGATCTCGGCGGGGGCGCTGACGACTAGCACGGCATCGCAGCGGCTCTCGCCTTGCGTCTCCAGCAGGAGCGGCACATCGAGCACGGCAAGCCCCGCTCCCGTCTCGCGGCAGCGGCGCAGGAAGGCGGCTTCCGCCTCGCGCACCAGCGGATGGATGATGGTCTCCAGCCGGCGCAGCGCCTCCGGGTTGCCGAGCACGGCGGCAGACAGTGCCTGCCGATCGACGACGCCGTCGCGAACCACGCCGGGAAAGGCCTCGCCGATCGGCCCAACGGCGGGGCCACGATAGAGTGCATGGACCGATGCGTCGGCGTCATGGACGGGAACGCCGCGCTCGCGGAACAGGCTGGAGGTGGTCGACTTGCCCATGCCGATCGAGCCGGTGAGGCCGAGGATGAAGGTCATCGCGTGAAAGCCCGGATGAAGGCGATTGTCCGCTCGACCATGGCTTGCCCCTGCCGAATCAGTCCCTGAGGATATCGGCTTCGAGCTTCGCACGCAGTGCCGGCGTCACCGCCGGCGTGACGCCGAACCAGCGGGCGAAGCCCGGCACTGCCTGGTGCAGCAGCATGCCGAGGCCATCGACCGCGATGCCGCCACGGCGCTCCGCCTCCAACAACAGAGGCGTCTTCAACGGGACATAGACGATGTCGTCGACGATCGTGCCGGGGCGCAGGCCGGCAAGATCGAGATCGAGCGGCGGCTGGCCGTGCATGCCGAGCGCCGTGGTGTTGACGATCAGATCGGCGGCGGCGACGAGGCCGGCGCGCTCATGCCAATCGGCCGCTTCCACGGGCGCGCCCAGCGCTTCCGCGAGGTCGTCGGCGCGGGCGCGGCTGCGATTGACGAGGAGGATGCGACCGAGACCGCGGGCCTTGAGCGCAAAGGCGATGCCGCGCGCCGCGCCGCCGGCTCCCAGCACAAGGGCAGCGCCGACCCGCTGGTCCCAACCCGGAACGGTGGCATCGAGATGGGCGAGGAAACCGGAGACATCGGTATTGTCGCCGCAGAGGCGGTCGCCCTCGCGCCAGACCGTGTTGACCGCGCCGACCGCGCGCGCCGCCTCGCTGACATCATCGAGCAGCGGCAGCATCGCTTCCTTGTGCGGCACCGTGACATTGCCGCCCGTAAAGGCGCCTGCGCGAATCCCGTCCACGAAAGCCGGCAGATCGGCCGGCGCGACATCGACCCGCTCATAGGAGCCAGCGAGGCCATGCTCAGCCAGCCATGTACCGTGGATCAGCGGCGAGCGCGAATGAGCGACAGGGTGGCCGATGACGAAACAGCGGGGAGGCATGGAGGTCGTGTCCGAAATTAGCGGGCGAGTTGGCCGAGATCGCGCAGCGCCGCGAGGACAGCAAGCAGCGGCAGGCCGAGAATGGTGAAATGATCGCCCTCGATCCGCTCGAAAAGCTGGGCGCCGGGGCCTTCGATCTGGTAGCCGCCAACGCTCGACAAGGCGGCGTCTCCGGCGGCATCGAGATAGCTGATGATGAAGCCCGGCGAGAGCGCGCGCATCGTCAGTCTCGCGACCGCGACGCCCTCGACGACGGGTGCGCCGTCCCGCGCGATCACGAAGGCGCTGCGCAGCTCATGTGTCCGGCTGGCCAGTGCTGCGATCTGGTCGGCCGCCGCCATCCGTGTCGGCGGCTTGTGGAAGGCCTCGCCATCGCAGGTCAGTGTCTGGTCGGCGCCCAGCACGATGCGACCCGGCCTGGCTTGCGAGACGGCGAGCGCCTTGGCGCAGGCCAGCGCGGCGGCCACGGCCTCAGGCGCGGCACCGCCCGCCAGCAGCGGCGCTTCGATCGCGCGCTCGTCGATCTCGGGCCGGACGATCTCGACGGGGATGCCCGCCGCCAGCAGCATGTCGCGCCGCGTCGTGCTGCCCGAAGCGAGCAGCAGCGGCTGGTTCGACAGCCAGAGCGCGGCCGCGCTCATGTCGCGATGAACTTCATGCGGTGGTCGCGCAGCAGATCGAGGATCGAAGCCGCCGTCTCCTCGATCGAGCGCCGCGTCACATCGATCACCGGCCAGCCCTTGCGGGCGCAGAGCCTGCGCGACTGGGCCACCTCGTCGGCGACTGAGGCCGGATCCACATAGGGCGTCTCGTCATCGGCCTTGAGCGAGAGCAGCCGGTTCTGGCGGATCTGCACGATGCGGTCGGGGCTGGCGACCAGGCCGACGATCAGCGGCTTCTTGATGTGTTCGAGTTCGGCCGGCAGCGGCACATTCGGCACCAGCGGAATGTTGGCGGTCTTGATGCCGCGATTGGCGAGATAGATCGAGGTCGGAGTCTTCGAGGTCCGGCTGATGCCGACGAGGATGATGTCGGCGCTTTCGAGATCGCCGCCGAGCTGTCCGTCATCATGAAGCAGCGTGTAGTTCATCGCGTCGATGCGGCGGAAATATTCGGCATTGAGTACGTGTTGTGCACCGGGCTTCGGGGCGGAAGCCTGGCCGAGATAGGACTGGAATAGCGACAGCACGGGCTGCAGCACTGACAGGCAGGGGCAACCCAGCTCTCGGCAGAAATTCTCCAGCCGAGCCGACCATTCCGGCTCGACCAGGGTGTACAGCACGACACCGGGCGAGGCCTCGATCTCCGCCAGCACACGCGCCAGCTGCGCCTCCGAGCGCACCAGCGGGTAGACATGCTCGATCGCCGAGACGGTCTCGTATTGCGCGGCTGCGGCACGGCTGACCGCGATCAGCGTCTCGCCGGTCGCGTCGGAGACGAGATGGAGATGAAAATAGTTGCGGGCCACGGTGGCTCCCGGGTCGAGGCGGCGTCAGCCACCTCTAGCCCGCCGGGCCGGCAAAGCAAATTGGCGCTCGGCGAAACGCCGGATTCGGACTGAGACCGAGCCACGGTCCGGCGGGACAGGCCTGGGGAACGCTGTGGACAAACGGACAGGCGAAAGGGCTGCGCCAACGCGTCTGTATAACTCTCGCTTTCCATCAACAGGCCGAACCCTGTGGGGACAGGGAGCAGTGTTTCACGTGAATCATTTTGGGGGGTGACTCCGTCACCGCGGATTCGGATGGGTTAATAAACTGTTAACGGACCCTGTCGGCTTGTCGGCAGCGTACGAACATGGGCCGATCGCCTGTGGACTGGTTGTGGACAGTCCTGCGCCGGGCTATTTGCCCCCCTCCAAGAGTCAAAGAAGAAGATTCTCTCTCAAGAATCATATTTAAGAGAGATCGGGATGGATGGCCGATGAGCACCGCGACTGAGCACGAACCGGCCTTTCTGAAAGCGCTGTCCGGCCAGACGCTAGCGACCCCTCCGATCTGGATGATGCGGCAGGCCGGGCGCTATCTCCCGGAGTATCGTGCGCTTCGTGCCAAGGCTGGGAGCTTCCTCGATCTTTGCTACAATCCGGAGATGGCTGCCGAGGTCACCCTGCAGCCGATCAGGCGTTTCGGTTTCGATGCGGCGATCCTGTTCTCCGATATTCTGGTCGTGCCCCAGGCGCTGGGCCAGAAGCTCTGGTTTGTCGAGGGGGAGGGTCCGAGACTTGAGCCTGTCGCCGATCTGACCAGGCTTGGCGAGATCGATGCTCAGGCCAATCCGGATGTACTTGCGCCGGTCATCGAGACGGTTCGCAGGGTCAAGGCGTCATTGCCACGGGAGACGGCCTTCATCGGCTTCTGCGGGGCTCCCTGGACGGTTGCGACCTATATGGTCGCCGGGCGCGGCACGCCGGATCAGGGCCCGGCCAAGGCATTGTTCGGCAGCAACCGGATGCTGTTCCAGATGATCATCGACCGGATCGTCATTGCTTCGATCGATTATCTCTGCGCGCAGATCGAGGCGGGGGTCGATGCCGTCCAGATCTTCGATAGCTGGGCCGGATCGCTGGGGCCGGAGGATTTCGAGCGCTGGTGCATCGAGCCGACCTATCGTATCGTTGAGGGCGTCAGGACGCGGCACCCTGAGACGCGCATCATCGGTTTCCCGCGTGGGGCCGGCCGGCTGATCCCGCATTATGTCTGGGCGACGGGCGTCGATGCGGTCGGGCTCGAAACTGATATCGACCGGGCGTTTGCGCGTGACGAGATCCAGTCGCTGGTGCCGGTCCAAGGCAATCTCGATCCGCTGGTGCTGCGCGCCGGGGGACCCGAACTCGAGCGCGAGGTCGAGGCCGTGCGTGCGGCATTCGGCGACGGTCCCTTCGTTTTCAATCTCGGCCACGGTATCCTGCCGGACACGCCGATCGCCCATGTCGAACGGCTGCTCGCCGCGGTTCGGGCCTGAAGGCATGATGGAGCTCAATCCCAATGTATGAATGGATCAAGGCCTTCCACGTCATGGCGGTGATCGCCTGGATGGCCGGCATGCTCTATCTGCCGCGGCTGATGGTCTACCATGTCGAATCGCCGGTCGGCTCGATCCAGTCCGAGACCTTCAAGATCATGGAGCGGCGGCTGCTGAAGGGGATCATCAACCCCGCCATGATCCTGACCTGGGTGCTGGGCTTGTACCTCGCCTGGAGTGCCTTCGGCTTCAAGGGCGGTTGGCTGCATGGCAAGATCCTGCTGGTTTTCATCCTGTCGGGCATTCATGGCTATCTCGTCGGGCGGGTCCGGGCCTTCGCCGAGGACCGCAACGACAAGTCCGCGCGCTTCTACCGGATCATCAACGAAGTGCCGGCCGTGCTGATGGCGGGGATCGTGATTCTCGTGATCGTGAAGCCGTTCTGACGATTTGCGGTTTCCCGCTTGAGCAGGACGAGATTTCCGGCTATCAGGAGCGTGCGCTTCTCCAGCGTTCTCCCTGTTGTCGATGGTTCGTGAGCCGACTGCCGTAGCAGCCGCTCGTGGCGCGCACTCTCCGCGCCGTCCGTCCGGGCCTGTCGACCCTTCCATTACCGTCCTGGTTCCGGCCATCTGCGTCGGGACATTTACGATCCGGGTGCCCCATGCGGGAAATCAAACTCCAAGACCTCAAGGTCAAATCGCCGACCGAACTGCTCGCCTTTTCCGAGGGGCTCGAGGTCGAGAACGCCAGCACGATGCGCAAGCAGGAGCTGATGTTCGCCATCCTGAAGCAGCTCGCGGCCAAGGACACCGAGATCCTCGGTGAAGGCGTGGTCGAGGTCCTGCCCGACGGCTTCGGCTTCCTGCGCTCGCCCGATTCCAACTATCTGCCGGGGCCGGACGACATCTATGTCTCGCCGACGCAGATCCGGAAGTTCGGCCTGCGCACCGGCGATACCGTCGAGGGGCCGATTCGCGGACCCAAGGATGGCGAGCGCTATTTCGCCCTGCTCAAAGTCAGCACGATCAATTTCGAAGATCCCGAGAAGATCAAGCACAAGATCAATTTCGACAATCTGACGCCGCTCTATCCCGACGAGCGCCTGCGCCTCGAAGTCTCCGAGCCCGCCAAGAAGGATTTCTCGGCCCGCGTCATCGACATCGTAGCCCCGATCGGCAAGGGCCAGCGCGCCCTGATCGTGGCGCCGCCGCGCACCGGCAAGACCGTTCTGCTGCAGAACATCGCGCAGTCGATCACCACCAATCACCCGGAATGCTATCTCATCGTGCTGCTGATCGACGAGCGTCCGGAAGAGGTCACCGACATGCAGCGCTCGGTGAAGGGCGAGGTCGTGTCCTCGACCTTCGACGAGCCGGCGACGCGCCACGTCCAGGTCGCCGAGATGGTGATCGAGAAGGCCAAGCGCCTGGTCGAGCATGGCCGCGACGTGGTGATCCTGCTGGATTCGATCACCCGCCTCGGCCGCGCCTACAACACCGTGGTGCCGTCCTCGGGCAAGGTCCTGACCGGCGGTGTCGACGCCAATGCCCTTCAGCGGCCGAAGCGCTTCTTCGGTGCGGCCCGCAATATCGAGGAAGGTGGCTCGCTGACCATCGTCGCGACCGCGCTGATCGATACCGGCTCGCGCATGGACGAGGTGATCTTCGAGGAGTTCAAGGGCACCGGTAACTCGGAAATCATCCTGGACCGCAAGGTCTCGGACAAGCGCATCTTCCCGGCGATCGACATCCTCAAATCCGGCACCCGCAAGGAAGAGCTCATCACGCCGAAGGATGTGCTGGCCAAGACCTATGTGCTGCGCCGCATCCTCAACCCGATGGGCCCGCAGGACGCGATCGAGTTCCTGATGGACAAGCTCCGCCAGACCAAGCAGAACGCCGACTTCTTCGACTCGATGAACACCTGATCCGCCTGACACACGGGCCCGGTCGATCGATTCGGACCCGTGATGGCAGCGTCTTGCTTTCCAAGATCACGGTTCCCGCGGCCGCCTCGCTAGCGCAAGTTCGAGCTCATGAGCGAGCCTGACATTCATCCCACGATCGTGGCGTTGTCGTCGGGCTCCGGCCGTGCCGGTGTCGCCGTCGTCCGAATCTCGGGACCGCGCGTCCGATTCGTCCTCGAAACGATCGCTGGCGGCGTGCCGCAGCCGCGCCAGGCAGCTTTGCGCCGGCTTCGCGACGAGGCGGGTGAGGTCATCGACAGCGCGCTCGTGCTGTATTTCCCCTCCCCTGCGAGCTTCACCGGCGAGGATGTCGCCGAATTCCATATCCATGGTGCGCGGGCCGTGCTGGCGCGGCTGCTGGTCGTTCTATGCGCCCTGCCCGGTCTGCGTCTGGCCGAATCCGGCGAGTTCACCCGTCGCGCCTTCGAGGCCGGCAAGCTCGACCTCGCAGCGGTCGAGGGCCTGGCCGACCTGATCGATTCGGAAACGGAATGGCAGCGTCGCCAGGCCTTGCGCCAGATGGAAGGCACGCTTGGCGACTCGGTCGGGCGCTGGCGGTCGGCCCTGATCGAATCCATGGCTTTGCTGGCGGCCGAGATCGACTTCTCCGACGAAGGCGATGTGACGGGGCCGCTGGTGGAGCAGGCCCTGACGGGTGTGACGCTGGTGCTACCGGAGCTGAGCGCGGCGCTTGGCAGCTTCGCGATGGGCGAACGCGTGCGCGAGGGTTTTGTCGTGGTGCTGGCCGGCCCCCCCAATGCCGGCAAGTCCAGCCTGATGAACGCGCTCGCCCGCCGCGATGTCGCGATCGTCTCGCCGGTTGCCGGAACCACGCGCGATGCGATCGAGGTTCGGCTCGATCTCGCGGGGCTGCCGGTCCTCCTGGTCGATACAGCGGGATTGCGCGATAGTGTCGATCCGATCGAGTCGGAGGGCGTGCGGCGCGCCCGGGCTCTCGTCGCACGGGCCGATCTGGTTTTGAGCCTGCGCGCTATCGATTCGGAGCCGGATCGAATCCATCGAGAGGCCAACTCGCTCGCGATTGCGACCAAGGCGGACCTTTCGGGGCCGCCGTCGCTGCCGGGGGAATTGCCGATTTCGGTGGTTTCGGGCGACGGCCTCGAAGCCTTGCTCACGGCGATCGTCGGGCGGCTCTCGGGGCTGACTCAAGCCGAGCCCGCCCTGCTGACGCGGGAGCGGCACCGCGTCGCCGTCGCGCAGGCGATCGTCGCACTAGAGCATGCCGTCGACGGCCGGCACGGGCAGGCCGAGCTTCTGGCGGAAGACATCCGCGTTGCCGTGTTGGCGCTCGAGCGCCTGCTGGGGCGGATCGATGTGGAGGATGTGCTGGACCAGCTCTTTTCCGGGTTCTGCATCGGCAAATGACGGTGTGCGCTCCGGCGTAAGCCCCGAGAAAAGCGGACGAATCCGATAATCATTGACCCGCGGCAGCCGCTTCGATAGCGATCAGCCATGTCCCTTGATCCCATCGAAACGCGTTACGACGTCATTGTCGTGGGCGGCGGCCATGCCGGCGTCGAGGCTGCCGCGGCTGCGGCACGCTATGGCGCGCGCACGGCGCTGGTGACGCATCGCATCGACACGATCGGCGTGATGTCGTGCAATCCCGCGATCGGCGGGCTCGGCAAGGGCCATCTCGTCCGCGAGATCGATGCGCTCGACGGTCTGATGGCGCGGGCGGCCGATCGTGCCGGCATCCAGTTCAGGATGCTCAACCGGCGCAAGGGTCCGGCCGTGCGCGGCCCGAGGGCCCAGGCCGATCGCAAGCTCTACCGACAGGCGATCCAGGACCTGCTCGCTGAGCAGGCCAATCTGTCGATCCTCGCGGGCGAGGTTTTTGATATCGACATCCGGGACGGCCGAGTCGCGGCGGTGCTGATGGCCGATGGACATCGATTCGCGGCCGGAACGGTCGTGCTGACGACAGGCACCTTTCTGCGCGGGCTGATCCATATCGGCGAAGCCAAGATCCCGGCGGGCCGGGTCGATGAGGCACCGTCGCTGGGACTCTCGATGACGCTGGAGCGTCATGGCTTTCCGTTGGGGCGACTCAAAACTGGCACGCCGCCGCGCCTGGACGGCCGCACGATCAACTGGGCCGCGCTGGAGATGCAGGCCGGGGACGACCCGCCCGAGCCGTTCTCGATGCTCACGGAGGCGATCACGACGCCGCAGATCTCGTGCGGGATTACGCGCACGACGCTGGCGACCCATGATCTGATCCGCGCCAACCTTCACCGGGCGCCGATGTTCTCCGGTCAGATCGAGGGGCGCGGCCCACGCTATTGCCCGTCGATCGAGGACAAGGTCGGGCGCTTCGGCGATCGTGACGGCCACCAGATCTTCCTCGAGCCCGAGGGGCTGGACGATCCGACCGTTTATCCGAACGGCATCTCGACCTCGCTGCCCGAAGACGTGCAGCTCGGTGTTCTCGCAACGATTCCGGGCCTGGAGCGCGCCGTCATGCTGCGGCCGGGCTATGCGATCGAGTATGATTTCGTCGATCCGCGCTCGCTGAGGAATACGCTGGAAACCCGGGCCGTCGCCGGGTTGTTCCTGGCCGGGCAGATCAACGGCACCACGGGTTATGAGGAAGCCGGCGCGCAGGGGCTGTTTGCGGGCTTGAATGCCGCGCGGCTCGCAGGCGGCGCCGAACCTGTCGTGTTCGAGCGAACCTCGTCCTATATCGGCGTGCTCGTCGACGACCTCGTGACACGCGGCGTTACGGAGCCGTATCGAATGTTCACGTCGCGGGCGGAGTTCCGCCTCTCCCTGCGGGTGGACAATGCCGACGAGCGGCTGACAGCGCTGGGATCGACCCTGGGAATTGTGGGGTCGCGGCGCCAGGCTGCCTATGCGACACGGAGCGCGGCGATCGAGAGCCTGCGGACAGGCCTGCAAAACCTCTGGCTCACGCCTCAGCAGGCCGAGGCCGTCGGGCTGCAGCTCAATCGCGATGGCGTGCGGCGCAGCGCCTACCAGATCCTGTCCTATCCCGATGTCGGCTTCGAGCGGCTGGCGGCGATCTGGCCTGAGCTTGCTGTCTATCCGCCGGGTATTGCGGCCCGCGTCACGGCGGATGCGGTCTATGCGGTCTATCTCGACCGGCAGGCGGCGGAGATCGCGGGCTATCGCCGCGACCAGGCATTGAAGGTGCCCGAGGATCTCGATCTCGACGGTATTTCCGGGTTGTCGAACGAGCTCAAGGCTAAGCTCGCCAGTGAACGGCCAGCCGATCTGGCGCAGGCGGGGCGGATCGAGGGCATGACACCGGCGGCGTTGACGCTACTTGCGGCCCATGCGCGGCGCGGCCGCCGGGTTCACCAGATTGCCGAGCCGGCGGTCTGATTCGTGGTTGTTGATAATTCCGATCGCGCCCGCGCTTTGCGCTTGACGCCTGTTTCACGTGAAACAGAGGAGCGTCTGGCGCTGCTCGTTGCCGAACTCGCACGCTGGCAGGCAGCGAAAAATCTCGTCTCCTCGGCGACGCTCGCGGAGGTCTGGACGCGCCATATCGCGGATTCGCTCCAATTGTTCGGATTGGCGCCCGAAGCCTTGCGATGGCTCGATCTCGGCTCTGGCGGCGGATTTCCCGGCCTGGTGATCGGTATCTGCCTGGCGGAGCGATCAGGCGGGCATATTCACCTGGTCGAGAGCAACAGCCGAAAATGTGCTTTTCTCCGGCATGCGGCGCGCCTGACCGGTGCCCCGGTGACCGTTCATGCTGCGCGCATCGACGATGTGATCGATGATTTTACCGGCAAGATCGATGTCGTCACCGCCCGTGCGCTGGCGCCGCTGCCGCAGCTTCTCGACTGGTGCAAAGACCTGTTGAGAACCGGGACGCTGGGACTCTTTCCCAAGGGACAACATCTAGATGCGGAATTGACGGACTCGTCCAGATATTGGAAGATTCAGGCATCAACGGTTTCCTCCGTCACGGATGGCGCCGCCCGGATCCTGATGGTCCGCGCGGCCGAGAAACGGGCCGATCAATGACCGATCTCACACCTATTGTCCTGCCGCGCCGCCCGCGCGTGCTGGCACTCGCGAATCAGAAGGGTGGCGTCGGCAAGACGACGACCGCGATCAACCTCGGGACGGCGCTGGCGGCGATCGGCGAAAAGGTGCTGATCATCGACCTCGACCCGCAGGGCAACGCCTCGACGGGGCTCGGCGTCGATCGCAGGAGCCGCAAATCCTCGACCTATGACGTGCTCTGCGGCGATGTTGGCCTCGGCCAGGCGATGCAGGAGACCGCGGTCCCCGGACTTTTCCTGGCGCCGTCGACGCTCGACCTTCTTGGGGTCGAGTTGGAGATCGCGTCTTCGAAGGATCGGGCCCATCGCCTGAAGAACGCCATCGACGAGCTGGTCTATGACCAGCGCTGCTCCGATTTGACCTATGTCCTGATCGACTGCCCGCCATCGTTGAGCCTGATCACGATCAACGCGATGACGGCGTCCGATGCGGTTCTGGTGCCGTTGCAATGCGAGTTCTTCGCGCTCGAAGGCCTGAGCCAGCTGCTCAAGACGGTCGAGCAGGTACGCGCCGGCCTCAATCCGCGCCTGATCATCCAGGGCGTCGTGCTGACCATGTACGACCCGCGCAACAATCTGTCGGGCCAGGTTATGGCCGATGTGCGCGAGTTCCTCGGCGACAAGGTCTATGACACGGTGATTCCGCGCAATGTCCGCATCTCCGAGGCGCCTTCCTACGGCAAGCCGGCGCTGCTCTATGATCTGCGCTGTTCGGGTTCGCAGGCCTATCTGAAGCTGGCGTCCGAGGTGATCCGGCGCGAGCGTGCCTTGCGCGCCGCCGCCTGAGCCCATTTTTGCGTAGAGGTTGACGAGGATGGCAATGGCCGAAGAACAGGGGCGTTCACGCCTGGGCCGGGGTCTGGCAGCGCTGATCGGCGATGTCGGCGATGAAATCGGTGCATTGGAGCGGGCTCGCGGCCAGCGCCGCGTGCCGGTGGAGTTCCTGCGGCCGAGCGCGCGCAATCCGCGGCGCAATTTTGTCGAGGTCGATCTCGAGGAGCTAACGGCGTCGGTGCGGGAGCGCGGCATTCTCCAGCCGATCATCGTGCGGGCGATCTCCGGCATGCTCGATGCCTATGAGATCATAGCCGGCGAGCGGCGCTGGCGGGCGGCGCAACGCGCCGGCCTGCATGACGTGCCGGTGATCCTGGTCGAGGCCGATGATCGCGAAGCCCTCGAGATCGCGATCGTCGAGAACGTCCAGCGGACGGATCTGAATGCGATTGAGGAGGCCGCCGGCTATGAGCGGCTGATCGCCGAGTTCAACTACACGCAGAACGACCTCGCACGCGTGATCGGCAAGAGCCGCAGCCATGTCGCCAACACGCTGCGCCTGTCGAAGCTGCCCGAATCGGTTCGACAGATGGTCAGTGATGGGACGGTCTCGGCTGGCCATGCCCGCTCCCTGCTGTCCGTTTCGGACCCGGAACTGATGGCGCGGAAGATCATCGACGAAGGCCTCAGCGTCCGCGATATCGAGCGGATCGTGCAGGATGAATCGCGCGGCGAGACCAAAAGCATCTCGACCAAGCCGAAGATCGATAAAGATCCGGATACCCGCGCTGTCGAGAAGGCGCTGGAGGAGGCTCTCGGCCTCTCCGTTTCCATCGCGCATCGTGCCAATGGCGGCGGCGAGATGAAGATCAGCTATAAGACGCTCGAACAGCTCGACGCGTTGTGCCGGCGGCTGAAGGACTGATTCGGCTCTATTCGCCGCGCCCGGCTGGTCTTCCCAGCCTCGCCAGCGTCCAGAGCGCGCGTGTCGCGCCGGCCTTGCCGATGTCGCCGTCGCGGCGCGCGGCCAGCGTGGCGGTGCCGAGCAGGGTGACCGCCTCCATCAGCTTGGCGGTCGTCCAGTTCGTCAGGGCGACCTCGGTCGCAGCAATGCGCGGATAGGGCAGGCGCATCGCCGCCACCATGTCGCGTGCGCTGCGTCCTGCATCCATACCCTGGCGAGCCTTCAGCAGTGTCAGGGTGTGGCGCAGCACGGTGCCGAGCATCACGCCGGGGTCGAGCCCCTCGCCGGCGAGCTTGGCCTGGGCGAGGTCGAGAGCGGGCAATTTGCCGGAGAAGACCGCATCGACGAGCATGGCCTGTTCACGCTGGGCCGTGTCGCCGACGACAGCCTCGATATGCGCCTCGCTGACGGTTGTTTCGGACCCGACATAGAGCAGCAGCTTTTCGATCTCGCGGCGCGAGGTCTGGCGATCACCACCCAGCAGCCCGGCGAGATGGTCCCGGCTTGCGCGATCGATGGCCTTGCCGGCCGCGCGGACCGTTTCGTCAATGATTCCAACGAGATCGCGGGCCGCGTCGCCATAGCAGGGCACGGCAAGCGCCGTCCGCGCGCGCTCGCAGGCGGTTCGCAGCGGGTTGTTGCGCTGGAGATCGCCGGCCTCGACGATGACGATGGCGTCCTTCGAGGGCGTCGTCAGCAGGGGTTCGACGGCGGCCAGCAATGGTTTCGACGTTGGTGAGACCCGAATGGCCCGCCGGCCGCCGAAGAGCCCGATCGTGTTGGCCTCGTCGACGAGCTTGAGCGGGTCCGAGGCAATGTCGTCACCGCTCATGCGGACGAGCTGGAAGGCGTCGCCGGCGTCATCGACATGGGCGCGGGCGAGCGCGGAGGCGCGTTCCGAGACGAGGCCGGCATCGGGTCCGTAGATCAGGACAAGGCGGCAGGCGGGGTCGAGCCTCGCCAGCGCCCGGTCGGCCTCATGCGCCTTGATGGCGACCATGGTCGCGTTCCAGCCTGCTCAGCCGGCGACGAGGTCGGCGGCCATCTGCCCGCGAATCAGGGTCGCGAGGTTCTTCGCGGCGCGAATCTGTGCGTCGCGGGCGGCGCGGACCGTGGCGAAGCGCTGCGACGAGCGCTCATAGGGCGCGCGGACGATATTGGTCCCGAAGGACACGACCTTGCCGGAGCCGATTTCCGTCACCGTCCAGGTCGCCGTGGCGACGAGGATCGCCGAATCGGCGCGGCCATTCGCATAATCCACGGTGACGACCTCGAGCGCTTCGGCGATCTTGGCGTCGAGCTTTAGCCGCTTGGTGCGATCGGGCTCGCCGCCGCCGTCGAGCTCGAAGACCAGTTCGTTGCGCAGGTAGTGGCCGATCAGCCCCTTGATCTCGGGGATCTCGACCTCTTTCATCGCGCTCCTGACACTGCCGCCGGTCACGCTGGCGGTGTTCTCGGCATAAAGCGGCTGCAGGCATCCGCCTGCCAGCGCGGCCATGCCCATGACAGCGGCCAGCATCGCGCGGCGGCTTTGATGGGCGTCGCGGTTTCCGGCTTCAGACGACGACATTCACGATTCTCCCGGGCACGACGATGATCTTGCGGATCTCGCGGCCGTCAAGCGCCTTGGTGACGATCTCCGACGCTCTCACAAGCGCCTCGACCGCCACCGTATCCGCATCCGCGGGCACGGTCACCTCCGCGCGCTTCTTGCCGTTGACCTGGACGGGCAGCGTCACGCTGTCGTCCTTGAGCAGGCCTGCTTCCGCGTCGGGCCAGTTGGCTTCACCCACCAGGCCCTGCTGGCCGAGCGCCTGCCAGCATTCCTCGGCCAGATGCGGCATCATCGGCGCCACGAGCTGCGTCGCGATCACGCCGGCTTCATGCAGGGCGAAGGCGACGTCAGGGGCCAGCGCCGCGTCCTCGGCAGCGGCGTCCAGCGCCTTTCCGATGGCGTTGGTCAGGGTGTAGACATGGGCGATGCAGCGGTTGAATCCGAGGCGCTCGATATCGTTGCCGACCGCATCCAGCGCGCGATGGCTGGCCTTGCGCAGTGTTTCCGCCGCCTCACCGAAGCTCGCAGGGCGGGGCGCCGTGTTGCCGGTGCGCTCGGCGATCTCGCCCAACAGCCGCCAGAGACGCTGGACGAAGCGCGCTGCGCCCTGAACGCCCTCATCGGTCCAGATCACGTCGCGATCAGGCGGCGAATCGGAGAGCATGAACCAGCGCGCGGTGTCGGCGCCGTAGGAGGCAATGATGTCGTCGGGATCGACGACGTTCTTCTTCGACTTCGACATCTTCTCGATCGCGCCGATCTCGATCGGTGCGCCGGTGTCGACCTGGAAGCCCCGGCGATCGGCCCCGGCGCCCTCGATACGGACGTCGCCGGGCTCGACCCAGTTGCCATCGGCGTCGCGGTAGGTCTCGTGGACGACCATGCCTTGCGTGAACATGCCCGCAAAAGGCTCGTCCAGCCCGGCATGGCCGGTCGCCTTCATGGCGCGGGTGAAGAAGCGCGAATAGAGCAGGTGCAGGATCGCGTGCTCGACGCCGCCGATATACTGGTCGACGGGCAGGAAGCGGTCGACGACCTTCGGGTCGGTCGGGCTTTCCGTCCGCCACGGATCGGTGAAGCGAGCGAAATACCAGGACGAGTCGACGAAGGTGTCCATGGTGTCGGTCTCGCGCCGGGCTGGCCCCCCGCATTGCGGACAAGCGACGTGCTTCCAGCTCGGGTGATGGTCGAGCGGGTTACCGGGCTTGTCGAAGGAGACGTCGTCGGGCAGCTCTACGGGCAGATCAGCGTCGGGAACCGGCACCGTGCCGCAATCAGCGCAGTGGATCACCGGGATCGGGCAGCCCCAGTAGCGCTGGCGGGAGACGCCCCAGTCGCGCAAACGGAAATTGACCTTGCGGGCGCCGACCGGGCGGTCGCCGCGGGTTTCGCCTTCCAGCCGGCGGGCGACATCTTCTTTCGCCTCCGGAATGGTCATACCGTCGAGGAAGCGCGAATTGATCATGCGGCCGTCGTCGACATAGGCGGTGTCGGTGACGACGAAGCTCTGGGGATCGACGCCTTCGGGGGCGACGACCGGGGTATTGCCCAGGCCATACTTGTTGACGAAGTCGAGGTCGCGCTGGTCATGCGCCGGGCAGCCGAAGATCGCGCCGGTGCCGTATTCCATCAGGATGAAATTGGCGACGTAGACCGGCAAAGTCCATGTGGGATCAAAGGGATGCGCAACACGCAAGCCCGTATCGAAGCCGAGCTTCTCGGCCTTGTCGATGTTCTCCTGGGCCGTGCCCGTGCGCTTGCACTCCTCGATGAAGGCCTGCAGGGCAGGGCTCTGAGCGGCAACCATCTTCGCAATCGGATGATCGGGTGCGATGCCGAGAAACTTCGCGCCGAACAGCGTGTCGGGCCGCGTCGTGTAGACCTCGATCTCGTCTGCCTCAACCGCTTTCGATTCGAGAGCGAAACGAATCAGCAGCCCTTCCGAGCGGCCGATCCAGTTCTTCTGCATCAGGCGGACCTTGTCGGGCCAGCGGGTCAGGCCCTCCAGCGCGTCATGCAGCTCCTGGCCATAGGCCGTGATCTTGAAGAACCACTGCGTCAGTTCGCGGATCTCGACCGGGGCGCCGGAACGCCAGCCCTTGCCGTCGATGACCTGCTCGTTGGCGAGCACGGTCTCATCGACGGGGTCCCAGTTGACCTTGGCGGTCTTGCGGTCGACCAGCCCGGCCTTGAGGAAGTCGAGGAACATCTTCTGCTGGTGGCGATAATAGGAGGGGTCGCAGGTCGCGAGCTCCCGGCTCCAGTCGAGCGACAGGCCCATGGACTGCAACTGCGTCCGCATCGACGCGATATTGGCGTAGGTCCATTCGCGCGGATGGACGTTCTTGGCTTTCGCCGCATTCTCCGCGGGCAGGCCGAACGCGTCCCAGCCCATCGGGTGCAGCACGGCGAAGCCCTTGGCCCGCTTGTAGCGTGCGACCACGTCGCCCATGGCATAGTTGCGGACATGGCCCATATGGATGCGCCCCGAGGGGTAGGGGAACATCTCGAGGACGTAGTAGCTCGGGCGCGGGTCGTCGTTGCGCGTCTCGAAGAGCTTGCGCTCCTCCCAGACGGCACGCCATTTCGGCTCGGATTCCTTGGGATTGTAGCGTTCGACGGCCATGGTAGCGGGCTATTCTTGCATGATCGGATGTGGCCGGACTAGGACACCATTGAGGCCACGCGGTCAACGCCGCGCCAGGCATGAGGGATGCGAGATGAGCGATACGGTTATGCGATTGGCCGAGACGAAAGCCGCGATCGCCCGGGCGGCGCGCGATTTCGAGCGCGAGCCCGATTCGGTGACGCTGATCGCGGTCTCCAAGACGATGCCAGAGGAAGCGATCCTGCCAGCGCTCGAAGCCGGACAGCGCGTCTTCGGCGAAAACTACGTCCAGGAGGCCAAGGCCAAGTGGCCGGGGTTGAAACAGCGCTTTCCTAATGCCCAAGTTCATATGATCGGGCCGCTCCAGTCCAACAAGGCGAAGGAGGCGGTCGAGCTGTTCGACGCGATCCACTCGCTCGACCGCGAGAGCCTTGCCAAGGAATTGGCGCGCGAGATCGGCCGCAGCGGCAAGGCGCCGACCCTGTTCGTGCAGGTCAACACCGGCGACGAGCCGCAGAAGGGCGGCGTCAGCCCGAGGGAGATCGACGCCTTTCTCGATCTCTGCCGGGTGCATCACGGCCTGGTGATCGAGGGGCTGATGTGCATTCCGCCGGCCGAGGATCCGCCGTCGCCGCATTTCGCGCTGCTGGCGAAGATCGCGGCGAAACATGGCCTGCGCGGCCTGTCGATGGGCATGAGCGCCGATTACGAGGCTGCGATCCAGCTCGGCGCGACACATGTGCGGGTCGGCAGCGCGATCTTCGGGGCGCGCGGTTAGCTCACGTCATGGTCGGGCATGACCCGACCATCTCCTGCCGGAGAACGCTCAGCGACTCCTTTCGGCAGGAGAGTCTCGGGTCTTCGCTTCGCTGCGCCCGAGAATGACGAGCTACCGCTTCAAGGGTTGGCCTACGTCGATGCGATTGCCGTCCGGATCCTCGAAGACGAAGGCTCGCAGGCCGTAATCCTTGTCGCGCAGGCCCTTGAGGATGCGCAGCTCACGCGCCCGGATGATCGCGTGCACGGCGTCGATGTCCTCCACCATCATGTGGGCGATGGTGAAGGCGGCGGGCTTGTGATCAGGCTGGAGCGTCAGATGCAGTTCGGCATCGTCGCGCTTCAGGATCATGAAGCCGACGGGCGAGCCGTTCTGGAAGGTTTTGGTGAAGCCGAGCGCGTCCGCATAGAAGTCATGGGCGCGGGCCATGTCCGCGACCGGGAGCATGGCGGCGATCCGCCCGAAGCGGATGCCGTTGGAAGCCGAATCAGTCATCGCAAGTCCCAAGCTGGGACGGCCGCGACGGCGCAGGACGGTGGCTGCGAGGCCGGCGGGCCGGTCCGGAGGGATGATCGAGACGGTGCTCGGCGCCTAGTCTAGCCGGGGTTCGTCTATCTGACCAGAATCCTGCAGCGCCGCGCCAGTCGGGGCAGGACCTTGGCGAAGACATGGCCCTCGACAGCGACGCAGCCGGCAGTCGGCGTGAAGCCCGGTCGCGCGAGATGCCAGAAGATCGCGCTACCGCGACCGCGAATCACCGGCGCATCGTTCCAGCCGAGTTCGACCACGACGTCGTAGAGATGGTCGTCGCGCTTCAGTCGTTCCTCCGCTTCGCCAGGCGGGCGGTCGATCAGGCGGTTGTAGCGGCGGTCGGACGCGTCGTCGCACCAGGCGTCGCGCGGGCCTATGGCGCGCATCGGCAGAAGCGTGCGCGGGCGACTGACGCGGTCGGGCCGGAACAGCACGCTGCGCAACGGCAAGGCGGCGCGCGGCGTGCGGCCATCGCCCTCGCGCTTCAGCGTGCCGATTCCCGAGCGACCCAGCGCGCAGGGAAAGGCCGCTCCCCCAGCGAGCAGAAAGCCCTTCCGACGGTCGCGGATGGAGGCGAAGACGCGCAACGCGGTCAGGCGCGGGGGACCACCATGGCCGCGACGAGACGCCCGATTCTCACGTTTTCTCACGGGAATTCCATAGGGCGTGACTTGCGGTCGCGATTCAGCGGGCTCATGGTGATCCGTCATTTCTCGTGCGAACGAAGCTTCATGCCCGCCCTCCATCATATCCTGCTGGTCGATGACGACCAGACCCTGCGAGAGGCCCTTGCAGAACAGCTGGCGCTCTATGACGAGTTCAAGCTTGCCACGGCCGGAACCGCGACTGCCGCCGTCAAGGCCGTTCAGGCCGATCGAATCGACCTTGCGATCATGGATGTCGGCCTGCCGGACATGGACGGGCGCGAGGCGGTCAAGCTGATGCGCAAGAATGGCTTCAAGAGCCCGGTCATCATGCTGACGGGCCAAGGCTCCGATGCCGACACCGTGCTGGGGCTGGAAGCCGGCGCCAACGACTATGTCGTCAAGCCGTTCAAGTTCGCGGTGCTGCTGGCGCGAATCCGCGCCCATCTGCGGCAATACGAGGCGAGCGAGGACGCGGTCTTCCAGGTCGGGCCGTACACCTTCCACCCGGGCTCGAAGCTGCTGGTCAGCGAGAAGGGCTCGAAGACCAAGCTGACCGAGAAGGAAACCGCGATCCTGCGCTTTCTCTATCGCGCCGGCCGCAAGCCGATCGCGCGCGAGGTCCTGCTGCAGGAGGTCTGGGGCTATAACAGCCAGGTCACCACGCACACGCTCGAAACCCATATCTACCGGCTGCGCCAGAAGATCGAGCCCGATCCGGGCAATGCCCGGCTGCTCGTCACGGACGCCGGCGGCTACCGGCTTAACCCCTAAACCCGTGGCACTCGACGACGACATCGCCCTCTTGGCCCGGCAGCCCTTGCTGAGCCTGATGGAACGCGATGCGCTGAGGCTCGTCGCCTTCGCGGCGGAAAGCCGCATCCTGCGCGCCGGCGACATCCTGTTTCGCATCGGCGAGCCGTCCGATGGTGGGGTGCTGATCATCTCGGGCGCCGTCGCCCTCACCAGCCGGGAGGACGGGCAGCCGGCCGAGGAGATCGTCGGGGCCGGTGCGCTGATCGGCGAGATCGCGCTCTTCACCTCTGTCGCCCGTTCGGCCACCGCGATCGCGCGGGAACCCACCCAGGTAATGCGGCTGTCGCGCAGCGTCATGCGCCGGGTACTGGCGGAATCGCCGGCCTCTGCGCAGGCCGTGGCGACTGCGATCAGCGACAGGCTGCGCGGCTTCGTCGGCGAGTTGACGGCGGTCCAGGACGCGCTGACGGCGATCGACGCAGACCGCTGACGGCGCTCGGTCAGAGCTCCAGCGTCACCGTCACCGGCACATGGTCGGAGGGGCGCTCCCAGCCCCGCGCCTCGCGCAGGAAGGTGACGTCGCGCAGGGCCGGCTTCAGCCCGTCGGAGAGCCAGATATGGTCGAGCCGGCGGCCGCGATTCGAGAGTTCCCAATCGGCGGCGCGATAGCTCCACCAACTGTAGAGCTTTTCCGGCTCGGGCCGCAGCGTGCGCGCCGCATCGGTCCAGCCCAGTTCCGTGCGCAGCCTCTCCAGCGTCGTGGTCTCGATCGGCGTGTGGCTGACGACATCAAGGAGCTGCTTGTGGCTCCAGACATCGTGCTCATAGGGAGCGATGTTGAGGTCGCCGAGCAGGATGGCGGGGCGGGCGGTCGGCCGCTTTGCGATGCCCCAGGCGCCGATCTCGTCGAGGAAGGCGAGCTTATGGGCGAACTTGTCGTTCTTCGCGGGGTCGGGAATATCGCCGCCGGCGGGAATGTAGAAATTATGGATCGCGACACCGGCTGCGGCGCCCGCGCCCTTGTCCAGCACGGCTGTCATGTGGCGGGCGTCGTTGCGGCCGCACATCGCCATGGCGTCCTTCTCGCTGAAGGGCAGCTTCGAGACGATGGCGACGCCGTTATAGCCCTTCTGGCCGATGAAGGCCTGATGGACGTAGCCGGCCTTCTCGAAAGCCTTGGCTGGAAACTGCTCGTCGGGCGTCTTGGTTTCCTGCAGGCAGAGGATGTCGGGCGCATGGGTGGCCAGGAAATCCGTGACCATGCCGATCCGCAGCCTGACGGAATTGATGTTCCAGCTTGTGACGGTGAGTTGCACGCAAGGGTTTCCGGCGAAAAGGGTGCCGGAAACTGGTTTGCTGGCGCGTAAAAGGCAAGCCGTTTCAGGCGGCCCGCAGCTGAAGCTTCAGAGCTTGCGCTGGTAGTCGATCACGAAGTTCTTCGCGTCGGGCCGGCGCTGGGTGTCGAGGTTGTAGAGCGCGACCGAGGTCTCGTAGCCCTGCGGATCGATCACAACCCATTGCTTCAGGACATTGGCGACGAGGTCGAATTTCAGCGTGATCTTCGAGGTTCCGCCCAGCGTCGAACGATCCTCGAGGCGCACCGACAGCACATCGCCATCGATGCCGGCACCGGTGATGGTGCCGTCGCGGGCCAGGTCCATGCGCTCGCGCACAAGGAACTTCAGCGGCGTCTGTCCGAGCGAATAGATGTCCTGTGTGGCGAGCTTCTTGTCGCGCACCGCGACCGAGGTGCCGTCCGCTATGACCTCGATGGTCGCCGGAGGCTCGTATTCGAAACGCATCTTGCCCGGGCGCTGGATGTAGATCCGCCCTTCGAGACGGCGTCCATTGGCGGCAAACTGGATGAAGTTGCCCTGCAGCGACGTGAAGCTGTTGAGATAGGTGTTGAGCCGATCGATCGCCTCTTCCTGTGTCGCAGGCGCACCGGCCTTTGCGCGCGCCGGCGTGGCGGCAGGACGCGTGCCTTCCGTCGCCGTCGCCACGGTGTTCGTGGCCGACGAGGATGCCGGCTGTACGGCAGCGGCTTCGGCCAAGCGCGGCAGGCCGAGGCCCGGCGGCCGCATCGGCGGTAGGGTCGGGCCGCGTGCGACCACCGGCTTTGCGACGGCTGGCTTAGGAGGCTGAAGCTGTAGGGGCTGGGCCGACAACGGACCTGCCAGCGCGCCGGAACCCAGCAGTGTCAGCATGGCAAGGAAGGCCCGGGGAGTCGGGGTCGATGTCATGAGCAGGCCCGCTCCATTCCTGTGTCGCTGCGATCCCTGCATGGACCGGACACATGTTTTGCGCATTGATCCGCTGCCGGCATGGTTCGCGGCAGCTCAACGCTTGGGATGCGGCAGAGGTTGCAGCACCCTGATGGCAATTTGAGGACCGAGCCCCGCAACCGCAAGGGCTGCGTCGCCCCCTCAATCCTCGTCTTCGCGTGCTCGTCCGGTTTCGACGAGGATGTCGCGTTTTCCGGCGTGGTTTGCGGGTCCGACGATGCCTTCGTTCTCCATGCGCTCCATGATCGAGGCGGCGCGGTTGTAGCCGATCTGGAGGCGGCGCTGGATGTAGGAGGTCGAGGCCTTCTTGTCGCGCAGCACCACCGCAACCGCCTGGTCGTAAGGATC
>UCBZ01000059.1 GCA_900470775.1 Hyphomicrobiales bacterium
TTCGAGAAGATCCGCAAGGCGGTGGGCGACAAGATCGAAATCATGGTCGAGCTGCACTCGCTCTGGAACCTGCCGACCGCGATCAAGATCGCCCGCGTGCTCGAGCAGTACGAGCCGAGCTGGTACGAGGATCCGATCCGGATGAACTCGCCGCAGGCCCTGGCCGAATTCGCGCGCTCGACCACGGTGTCGGTCTGCGCCAGCGAGACGCTGGGCTCGCGCTTCCCCTACAAGGAGATGCTCGACCGCGACGCGATGCACATCGTCATGGCCGATTTGTGCTGGACCGGCGGGTTGACCGAAGGCCGCAAGATCGCCGCGATGGCGGAAACCTATCACCGCCCCTTCGCGCCGCATGACTGCATCGGCCCGGTCGGCTTCATCGCGGCGATCCACGCCTCGTTCAGCCAGCCCAACACGCTGATCCAGGAATCGGTGCGCGCCTTCTACACCGGCTGGTACAACGAACTCGTCACCACCATGCCCACGATCAAGGACGGCCATGTCCTGCCGATGGAAGGACCCGGGCTCGGCGTCGAACTCCTCCCCGCCGTCTTCAAACGCTCAGACCTCACCGTCCGACGCTCCAGCCTGTGAGAACCAAACCGCCCCCGGTATCGATTTCGCCTTAACGCAGACCAATGACCTCGCTAGCTTGGCAGGCCGCGCTTCGCGGCCTGAAGCGGCCTTCCGCATGCCGGGCGCGCATTAGTAAGATAGTATGACTATTTACAGCTTCAAACGAGCCCGGTAGAACAGGGGTGCGCACGTAGAGGCGCCTCGATTCATAATCATCCGGGAGAAGCTCATGCGCCGTCCTACATCCATGACCATGCTGCTTGCCGCAACCATGCTGGCCGGCGGCCTCAATGCCGTCAACGCGGCGGAACTCACCGTCGGCTTTTCGCAGATCGGCTCGGAATCGGGCTGGCGCGCGGCCGAGACGTCGGTCTCCAAGAGCGAGGCCAAGAAGCGCAACATCACGCTCAAGATCGCCGATGCCCAGCAGAAGCAGGAAAATCAGATCAAGGCGATCCGTTCCTTCGTCGCCCAGGGCGTCGACGCGATCTTCCTGGCTCCGGTCGTCTCGACCGGCTGGGATTCCGTGCTGAAGGAAGCCAAGGAAGCCAAGATTCCCGTCATCCTGCTCGACCGCGACATCGATCCGGCGGGCAAGGATCTCTACCTCACCGCCGTGACCTCCGACAGCGTGCATGAGGGCGAGGTTGCCGGCAAGTGGCTCGCCAAGACGGTCGGCACGAAGCCGTGCAACGTCGTCGAACTGCAGGGCACGGTCGGCGCCAGCGTCGCGACCAACCGCAAGAAGGGCTTCGACACGGCGATCGCGTCGACCTCCAACATCAAGGTCGTGCGCAGCCAGACCGGCGACTTCACCCGCGCCAAGGGCAAGGAGGTGATGGAGAGCTTCATCAAGGCCGAGGGCGGCGGCAAGTCGATCTGCGCGGTCTATGCGCATAACGACGACATGATGGTCGGCGCGATCCAGGCCATGAAGGAAGCCGGACTGAAGCCTGGCAAGGATGTGCTCACCGTCTCGATCGATGCGGTGCCCGACATCTTCAAGGCGATCGCTGCCGGCGAGGCCAATGCGACGGTCGAGCTGACCCCCGACATGGCCGGCCCCGCCTTCGACGCGCTGACCGCCTACAAGGCCAAGGGCACCGTTCCGCCCAAGTGGATCCAGACGGAATCGAAGCTCTATACCTCGGCCGACGATCCGCAGAAGGTCTACGACTCCAAGAAGAACCTCGGCTACTGAGGGCGCACGCCCCCTATTCCTGAGCTTATTCCCACGGCCGCGCCCATCGGCGCGGCCTTAGTGGAGTGCGTGCCGATGTCCCCGTCTCCGTCCCCGACAGCTGCTACCGCTGCCACGCCGCTCCTGGCCGTACGCGGCCTGTCCAAGTCCTTCGCGGGCTTCCCGGCACTCGACGGCGTCGACGTCACGCTGCGGCACGGGGAAATCCATGCGCTGCTGGGCGAAAACGGCGCCGGCAAGTCGACCTTCATCAAGGCCATCACCGGCGTCGTCACACGCGATGCCGGCACGGTGACGCTTGACGGCGCGCCGGTCGCGCCGCGTTCGGCCGACGAGGCGTTGAAGGCGGGCATCGCGACGGTCTATCAGGAGGTCAATCTGCTGCCGAACCTGACGGTGGCGCAAAATCTCTTTCTCGGCCGGCAACCGACCCGCTTCGGGCTGGTGCGCGAGGTCGAGATGCGGCGCCGCTCGATCGCGCTCTTGCGCGATTTCGACCTCGATATCGATGTCGGCGCGCCCCTGGGCGACTATTCAGTCGCCGTGCAGCACCTCGTCGCCATCGCGCGGGCCGTCGACATGTCGGCCCGCATCCTGATCCTGGACGAGCCGACGGCGAGCCTCGACGCCCATGAGGTCGAGATCCTGTTCCGCGTCATGCGCAACCTCGCCGGCAAGGGGCTCGGCATCCTTTTCGTCACCCATTTCCTCGACCAGGTCTATGCGATTACCGACCGCATCACCGTGCTGCGCAATGGCAGGCTCGTCGGCGAGCGCGAGACGGCGGCGCTGCCCCGCATGGAGCTGATCCGGATGATGCTGGGCCGCGAGCTCAGCGAGGCTGCCTCGGAGCATCCGGCCAAGGCCGCCACCGAGGCCGCGCCCGACGCGGGCGGTGCGATCCGGTTCGAGGGCTTCGGCAAGGCGGGCTATGTCGCGCCCTTCGATCTCGCCTTGGCGAGCGGCCAGGTCGTGGGGTTGGCCGGTCTGCTCGGCTCGGGCCGCACGGAGACCGCGCGCCTGCTCTTCGGGGTGGAGAGTGCCGATCACGGCCGGCTCACGATCGACGGCGAAGCCGTGCGCCTGGCCTCGCCGCGCGACGCGATCAGGCACGGCTTCGGCTACTGCCCGGAGGAGCGCAAGACCGAGGGCATCGTCGCCGAACTCACCGTGCGCGAGAACATCGTGCTGGCGCTGCAGGCCAGGCGCGGCGCGCTGCATCCGCTGTCGCGGCGCGAGCAGGACGCGATCGCGCAGCGTTTTATCACCATGCTCGACATCCGCCCGCCCGACCCCGAGCGCCCGATCGGGCTGCTCTCGGGCGGCAACCAGCAGAAGGCGCTGCTGGCGCGCTGGCTTGCAACGGAGCCGCGCCTGCTCATTCTGGACGAGCCGACGCGCGGCATCGATGTCGGCGCCCATGCCGAGATCATCCGCCTGATCCGGCAGCTCTGCACGGAAGGCCTCGCTCTCGTCGTCATCTCGTCGGAGCTGGAGGAGATCGTGAGCTATGCCGACCGGGTGATCGTGATGCGCGACCGCAGGCAGACCGCCGTGCTGGAGGGCGAGGCTGTGAACGTCACCGCCATCCTGCAGGCGATCGCCGCCGATACCCCCCCGCTTGCGGCGTGATGGAGCGGCCCCGATGAGATTTCGACTGCCCCGCAAGGGCCTGCCCCAGATCGCGGCCTTCGTCGTCGTCCTGCTGATCAATTTTGCCGTCTCGCCGCAGTTCTTCGACATCAGACTGCAGGACGGCCGTCTGTTCGGCAGCTTCATCGACGTATTCAATCGCGGTGCGCCGGTGGCGCTGTTGTCCCTGGGCATGGTGCTGGTTGTGGCGACCCGCGGCATCGACCTGTCAGTCGGAGCGGTGATGGCGATTGCGGGCGCGATCGCCGCAACGCTGGCCGATACGCACGCTCTGCCGGTCGTGCTGCTGGCTGCCCTGGGCGCCGGGCTGCTGTGCGGGCTCTGGAACGGCATCCTCGTCGCCGTGCTCGGCATCCAGCCGATCATCGCGACGCTGATCCTGATGGTCGCCGGGCGGGGCATCGCGCAGCTGATCACCGAGGGGAGGATCGTCACCTTCACCTCGCCCGAGCTCGCCCGGTTCGGTGGCGGCGCGATCCTGGGGCTGCCGGTGCCGGTGGTGCTGACGGCGTCCGTGCTGGCGGTGGCGGTGATTGCCATCCGCGGCACCGCGCTCGGGCTGCTGATCGAGGCGACCGGCGCCAATGCCCGCGCCAGCGCTCTCGCCGGCATCGAGACGCGCACGACCACGATCGCGGTCTATGTCTGGAGCGGATTTTGCGCCGCCCTGGCGGGCATCGTCGCCGCCGCCGACATCCTGGGCGCGGACGCTAACAATGCCGGGCTCTGGCTCGAGCTCGATGCCATCCTGGCCGTCGTCATCGCCGGCAGTTCGCTGCTGGGCGGCCGCTTCAGCCTGGCGCTGGCGGTGCTCGGTGCGCTGACCATCCAGGCGATGAACACCGGCATCCTGCTGGCCGGCTTCAGGCCCGAGTTCAACCTCGTGGTGAAGGCGGTGGTCGTCCTGCTGGTGTTGCTGGCGCAATCGCCGCGCCTGTCGGGCGTCGCCGTCCTGCTGGCCCGGAGACCGGCATGACGCGCTATCTCCCGGTCATCGTCACCGCCGCCGTCTTCGCGCTCGGCTACGCGATCTGCGCGCTGCAGTTCCCGGCCTTCCTGTCGACCCGCGTGATCGCCAATCTGCTGACCGACAACGCTTTCCTCGGCATTCTGGCGGTGGGCATGACCTTCGTCATCATCTCGGGCGGCATCGACCTGTCGGTCGGTTCGGTGGTGGGGTTCACCACGGTCTTTCTCGCGCTTGCGATCGAGACATGGGGCATTCCCCCGCTGGCGGCGTTCATGCTCGTGCTGTTCGTGGCGACACTGTTTGGCGCCACGATGGGGGCGCTCATCCAGGGCTTCGACATGCCGCCGTTCATCGTGACGCTGGCGGGCATGTTCCTGGCGCGTGGTGCGAGTTTCCTGTTGTCGACGGAGTCGATCCCCGTCACGGCGCCGCTCTACAGCGCGGTCTCGGACTTCGCCTTCCGTTTGCCGGGCGGTGGCCGGCTGAGCGTGGTCGGCATGGTCATGCTGGCGGTCTTCTTCGCCGGCGGCATTGCGCTGCACCTCACGCGTTTCGGGGCCAATGTCTATGCGCTGGGCGGCAGCCGGGTCTCCACCGGGCTGATGGGGATCACGGTGGGCCGGCACACGGCCGCGATCTACGCGCTGTCGAGTTTCCTGGCGGGCCTGTCGGGCATCGTGTTCTCGCTCTACACCTCGTCGGGCTATTCGCTCTCGGCCGTCGGCGTCGAACTCGACACGATCGCCGCCGTGGTGATCGGCGGCACGCTTCTGACCGGCGGGCACGGCTTCATGATCGGGACGTTCCTGGGCGTCCTCATGCAGGGCCTGATCCAGACCTACATCAATTTCGACGGCACCTTGTCGAGTTGGTGGACCAAGATCGTGACCGGCGTCCTGCTGTTCGCCTTCATCGCGTTCCAGCAGGCGACGCTGGCCCTCGCTCGCCGCTCAGTGCGCGGCGCCACTGCCAAAGGGGCCACTCCATGAAACCCGGACTCGTCGCGGTTCCCGAACGGCGGGAACACTCCAATCACGCCGAGGTGGCGCGGATGGTCGCACTCGACATCATCGCCGGCCGCGCCAAGGAGGGTGCCAAGCTCGCCGGCGATGCCGAACTGATGCTGCGCTTCGGCGTCTCGCGCCCGGTGCTGCGCGAAAGCGTGAAGACGCTCGTCGCCAAGGGCCTGCTGACCACCAAGGCACGGGTGGGCACGGTGGTGCGCGAGCGCGCCGCCTGGAACATGTTCGACGCCGACCTGCTCGCCTGGCACCTTCAGGCCGGGATCGACCGCCGCTTCCTCGACGATCTCGCTGAAATCCGGCTGGCGGTCGAGCCTCGCGCGGCAGCCCTGGCCGCGGAGCGCAGAACCGAAGCCGATCTCTCCGCGATGCGCGCCGGTTTGGCCGCGATGCAGCGCGAGCCGTCCGATTCCGTCGCGTTCGCTGAAGCCGATCTCGCGCTTCACGTGGCTGTCGCCAATGCCTCGGGCAATCCGTTCATGCGCTCGGTCGGCGGCGTCATCGACGTTGCGCTGCGGGCATCGTTCCTGCTGAGCGCGCCGGTCGAGGAACCCGAGCGGGACATCGTCATCATCGCGCATCGCAAGATTGTCGATGCCATCGCGGCCCGCGACGTCGAGGGTGCGGCCGAGGCCATGGTGGGGGTCATCTTCAACGGATTGCGCCGCCACGGCGCGACGCGCACCGAAACCTCCGGGCGGCTCGCCGGTCCACACCATCTCATCGCCCCGTCCCACCTCCTGACAAACAAAGATTGAGCCCGGCCATGCCCGCAGCAACCAGACCCTATCGCGGCGTCTTCCCCGTCGTACCGACCATCTTCCACGACGACGGCACGCTCGATCTGGAGGGGCAGCGCCGCTGCCTCGACTTCATGATCGACGCCGGCTCGAACGGGCTGTGCATTCTGGCGAACTTCTCCGAGCAATTCGTGCTGACCGATGCCGAGCGCGACGCGGTGATGGATGCGGCGCTCGACCATGTCGCAGGCCGGGTGCCGGTCATCGTGACGACGACGCATTTCGGCAGCGCGGTCTGTGCCGAGCGTTCGCGCCGCGCGCAGGACAAGGGTGCGGCCATGGTGATGATCATGCCGCCCTATCACGGAGCGACCTTCCGGGTCGGGGAGGCGGCGATCGAAGCCTTCTTCCGCCGCGTCTCGGATGCGATCTCGATCCCGATCATGATCCAGGATGCGCCGGTGGCTGGCACGCCGCTCTCGCCGGCCTTCCTGGTGAAGCTCGCCCGCGAGATCGAGAACGTCTCCTATTTCAAGATCGAGGTGGCCCAGGCGGCGGCCAAGCTGCGCACGCTGCTTGAACTCGGCGGCAAGACGATCGAGGGACCGTGGGACGGCGAGGAGGCGATCACGCTGATGGCCGATCTCGATGCCGGCGCGACGGGTGCGATGACCGGCGGCGGCTATCCCGACGGAATCCGCCAGATCGTCGATCCCTACTTTGCCGGACGCCGCGACGAGGCCATGGCGGCTTATGCGCGCTGGCTGCCGCTGATCAACTACGAGAACCGCCAGACCGGCCTGTCGGCTGCGAAGATCCTGATGAAGGCGGGCGGCATCATCGGCTCGGCGGCCTTGCGTCATCCGCTCGAACTGCCTCACCCTGCAACGCAGGCCGGGCTGATCGAGATCGCCCAAAGCCTCGACGCCGCCGTGCTGCGCTGGAGCAAATGAGCATGCTGCGCCTCGCCATCGTCGGATTGGGCAAGATCGCCCGCGACCAGCATCTGCCCGCCGTGGCGAGCCTGCCCGATATCGTGATCGCGGCCGTTGTCAGCCGCAATGCGACGCTGGACGGCGTGCCGTGTTTTGAGACCCTCGAAGAGCTGTTTGCCTCCGATGTCGCGGTCGACGCGGTGGCGCTGTGCACGCCGCCGCAGGTCCGCCGGACCCAGGCTGCGCTCGCTCTGGCGGCCGGCAAGCATGTCATGCTGGAAAAGCCGCCGGGGGCAACCGTCAGCGAGCTTGCGCAGCTGATCGCCACTGCGCGGATCAAGGGCCTGACGCTGTTTGCGACCTGGCATTCCCGCCATGCGCCGGCCGTCGAGCCGGCGCGGGCCTTTCTCGCCGCGAACCGGCCGTTATCGGTCAGGATCGACTGGCGCGAGGATGTGCGGGTCTGGCATCCCGGCCAGAACTGGATTTTCGAGGCCGGCGGGCTCGGCGTGTTCGATCCCGGCATCAACGCGCTGTCGATCCTGACCCGCATCCTGCCGCACCCGGTTTTTCTCCGGGCTGCCGGGCTCGCCTTTCCTGCCAATCGCGATGCGCCGATCGCGGCCGAACTCGACCTTGCCGACGAGGCCGGCCTGCCGATCCGGGCGGAGTTCGATTTCCTGCAGAGCGGACCGCAGAGCTGGGACATGCGCATCGAGACGGAGGGCGGAACGTTGCTGCTGTCGGCGGGCGGCGCCAAGCTCAGCCATGACGGCCGGGCGCTCGTCGATGAGGCGGAGGCGGAGTATCCGGCGCTCTATCGCCGCTTCGCCGATCTCGTCTCGCGGCGGGAGAGCGATGTCGACCTGGCGCCCCTGCAATTGGTGGCCGATGCTTTTTTGCTCGGGAAGCGCCGAGGCGTGGAGGCCTTCACATGGTGACCGCGACGCAGGCGGCCGCGGCTGTCCCGGCGCTGCTGGGCGAGGAGCGCTGCCATCTCGGCGAAGGCCCGGCCTATGACGCCGCGACCGACACCGCCTTCTGGTTCGACATTCTGGAGCGCAAGCTGTTCGAGGCCGATCTTGCGACCGGCTCGGTCGAAAGCCACGCCATGCCGCTGATGGCCTCGGCGCTCGCGATGGTCGACGACGAGCGCCAACTGGTCGCCACCGAAAGCGGGCTCTATCTCCGCTCCCGCCTGGATGGCGCGATGACACTGTTTCGCGCGGTTGAGGCCGACGACGCCACGACGCGCTCAAACGATGCGCGTGCGCATCCTTGCGGCGCCTTCTGGTTCAGCATGATGGGCAAGGGTGCAAAGCCCGGCGCGGCCTCGATCTATGCCTTGTCGGACGGCGAGGTCGTGCGGCTTTTTTCGGGGCTGACGATTCCCAACGCGATCTGCTTCTCGGCCGACGGCACGCAGGGCTTCTTCTCCGACACGGCGCGAAACGCGCTTTACCGAGTGCCGCTGGATCCCGCGACGGGTCTGCCGCGCGAGGCGCCATCGCCGCTTCGCCTGTCCGATGACGGCGAAGGGCTCGACGGCGCGGTGATCGATCGCGACGGACTGATCTGGATCGCCCGCTGGGGTGGCGCACGGATCGATGCCCTCACGGATCAGGGCGAGACCGTCCGCAGTCTTTCCGTGCCGGCGCGCCAGCCGAGCTGCTCCGTTTTCGTCGGCAAGGCCTTCAACCGCCTGCTGGTCACCAGCGCGCGAGAGGGGCAGGATGAAGCTGCCCGCGCCGCCGATCCTCAGGGCGGTGCGACCTTCTTGCTTACGCCCGACGCGATCGGAAAGCCTGAGCCTCGCGTCAGGCTGGGCGCGCACTGACAGTCCCCGCACCGACGATGCAAACCCGACCAAGACCGCGACCAAGCGGCGACCAACACCCAACCAAGGAGAAGACGATGGCACTCAGGATCACGACGCTTCTTTCCGCTCTCGCGCTGGGCGCGGTTGCCTTTTCGGGCCCAGTGCTGGCTCAGTCCAAGCCCACGGTCGGCATCGCCATGCCGACGAAATCATCCGCCCGCTGGATCGCGGACGGCGACAACATCGTGAAGGTGCTGAAGGAGCGCGGCTACAACACCGACCTGCAATATGCCGAGGATGACATCCCCAACCAGCTCTCGCAGATCGAGAACATGGTCACCAAGGGGGCGAAGGTTCTGGTGATCGCCGCCATCGACGGCACCACCCTGTCCGACATCCTGCAGCAGGCGGCGGCGGCCGGGACCAAGGTCATTGCCTATGACCGACTGATCCGGAATTCGCCGAACGTCGATTTCTACGCCACCTTCGACAACTTCAAGGTCGGCGTCCTGCAGGCGCAGACGCTGGTAAAGGGGCTGGGCCTGCCCGAGGCGAAGGGGCCTTTCAACATCGAGCTGTTCGGCGGCTCGCCCGACGACAACAACGCCTATTTTTTCTATGACGGCGCAATGTCGGTGCTGAAGCCCTTCATCGACTCCAAGCAGATCGTGGTGGCGAGCGGCCAGATGGGCATGGACAAGGTCTCGACCCTGCGTTGGGACGGCGCCACCGCCCAGGCCCGCATGGATAACCTGCTCAGCGCCTACTACAACAACAAGCGCATCGATGCCGTGCTCTCGCCCTATGACGGCATCTCGATCGGCATCCTGTCATCGCTGAAAGGCGTCGGCTACGGCTCGGGTTCGATGAAGATGCCACTGGTTTCGGGCCAGGATGCGGAGATTCCCTCCGTCAAGTCGATCCTTGCCGGAGAACAGTATTCGACCATATTCAAGGACACCCGCGAGCTCGCCAAGGTCACTGCCGACATGGTCGACGCCATGCTCAGCGGCAAGGAGGTGCCGGTCAACGACACCAAGACCTACAACAACGGCCGCAAGACCGTGCCGTCCTATCTGCTCACCCCGGTCGCGGTCGACAAGTCGAACTGGGAAGCCATCCTGATCACGTCGGGCTACTACAAGGCCGGCCAGGTCAAGTAAGCGACGCGGTCGCGCGGCCCCGCTTCCGGCAGGGCCGCCGATCCGTCACTTCGCGGAGCAGAGCGATGAACCCGATCCTGGCCATGCAGGGCATCAGCAAGGCGTTCGCGGGGGTGAAGGCCCTGAGCGATGTCTCGTTTTCGGTTGCGCCCGGTGAGATCCACGCCGTCGTCGGCGAGAACGGCGCCGGCAAATCGACCCTGATGAAGGTGCTGAGCGGCGTCTATCCGCACGGCTCCTATGACGGCGCGATCGTCTTCGACGGCGAGGAGCGGCGCTTCCGCGACATCACCGAATCCGAGGCGCTCGGCATCATCATCATCCATCAGGAGCTGGCGCTGATCCCGCTCCTGTCGATCGCCGAGAACATCTATCTTTCCAACCCACCCACCACATTCGGGGTGATCAACCGGGGAGCCGTCTATCGCGGCGCATTGGCTCTGCTGGCCAAAGTCGGGCTGAACGAGGCGCCCGACACCCGCGTCATCGATCTCGGCGTCGGCAAGCAGCAACTCGTCGAGATCGCCAAGGCGTTGTCCAAGGACGTGCGCCTGCTGATACTGGACGAGCCGACCGCGAGCCTCAACGAGCGCGACAGCGAAGCGTTGCTCGACCTGCTGGTCGAACTGCGCGCGCAGGGCATCTCCTCGATCCTGATCTCGCACAAGCTCAACGAGGTCGCGCGCGTCGCCGACCACATCACCGTGCTGCGCGACGGGCGCAGCGTCGATACGCTCGATTGCCGCGCCGGCCCGGTCGAGGAAGACCGCATCATCCGCAGCATGGTCGATCGCGACCTGGAGAGCCGCTATCCCAAGCGCGAGCCCGTCATCGGAGACGTGATCTTCGCGGTGGAGGACTGGAGCGTCTTTCATCCTCAGGATACCGGCCGGCGCGTGATCAAGGGCGTGGATTTCCAGGTCCGGCGCGGCGAGATCGTCGGCATCGCCGGGCTGATGGGCGCAGGCCGGACCGAATTCGCGATGAGCGTCTTCGGGCGCTCCTATGGCCGCCAGATCAGCGGCCGGGCGAGGCTGGAAGGCCGCGAGGTTGATCTCTCGACAGTGCGTCGCGCCGTCGATGCCGGGCTCGCCTATGTCACCGAGGATCGCAAGGAGCTGGGGCTCATCCTGGCCGAGGACATCCGCAAGAACATGACGCTGGCCAACCTCGCGGCGGTCGCGCCCGGCGGCGTCATCGACGACATGGCCGAGCTCAAGGTCGCGCAGGGATACAGATCGCGGATGGGGATCCGCAGCGCCAGCGTCTACCAGGAAGCCGGGCAGCTTTCGGGCGGAAACCAGCAGAAGGTCGTTTTGTCGAAATGGCTCTTCACCGAGCCCAAAGTCCTGATCCTGGACGAACCGACGCGCGGCATCGACATCGGCGCCAAATACGAAATCTACTGCATCATCAACGAGCTGGCGGATTCCGGGCGTGGGGTCATCGTGATCTCGTCGGAAATGCCGGAACTGCTGGGCATCTGCGACCGCATCTGCGTGATGAATGACGGCGCCTTCGTCGGCGAGTTCCCCGCGCAGGATGCGACCCAGGAAAAGATCATGCGCGCCATCATGCGCAACGGGGAGGCCAAGGCATGAGCGGCGATATTCAGAGCGGGGAAAGCTTCAATGGCGGGCCTTCGCGCCCGGCCGCCCACCATCTGAAGACGGGCCTGCGCGACTACGGCATGCTGATGTCGCTGGTGGCGATCATGCTGTTCTTCCAGGTCGTGACGGGGGGCACGCTGCTGCGGCCGCTGAACCTCACCAACCTCGTTCTTCAGAACAGCTTCATCGTCATCATGGCGCTGGGCATGTTGCTGGTCATCGTCACCGGCCATATCGACCTCTCGGTCGGTTCGGTCGCGGGTGCGGTCGGCGCGGTCGCCGCCGTGCTGATGGTGCGCTACGAGATGAATTTCGTGCCGGCCGCCCTGATCTGCCTGGCGCTGGGCGCGCTGATCGGCGCGGCGCAGGGCTACTGGGTCGCCTATTTCAAGATTCCGTCCTTCATCGTGACGCTGGCCGGCATGCTCGTCTTCAAGGGGCTGGCGCTGGCGATCTTGCAGGGCCAGTCGCTGGGACCCTTCCCGCCGACCTTCCAGAAGCTGTCCTCGGGCTTCATCCCCGAACTGTTGCCGGAAGCGGGCGCGCTCTATCCGACCTCGCTGGCGATCGGGGCAGGGCTCGCCATCCTGCTCGTGGTGCTCAATGTCAAAAGCCGGGCGCGCCAGCACGGCCATGGCATCCCGGTCGAGCCGCAGGGGTTCTTCATCGCCAAGAACCTCATCTTCTCCGCGATCATCCTCTACGCGACCTACCTCATCGCCTCCTATCGCGGCCTGCCCAACGTGCTCGTGGTGATGGGTCTGCTGATCGCGCTCTATGCCTTCGTGACGACGCGCACCAGCATCGGCCGGCAGATCTACGCGGTCGGCGGCAATGCGCGCGCCGCCAAGCTCTCGGGCGTGCGCACCGAGTGGCTGACCTTCCTGACGTTTGTGAACATGGGTGTGCTGGCGGCGCTGGCGGGTCTCGTTTTTGCTGCGCGCCTCAACACCGCCACCCCGAAGGCGGGGCTGGGCTTCGAACTCGACGTCATCGCCGCCTGCTTTATCGGTGGCGCCTCGGCCTATGGCGGCGTCGGCCGGGTCTCCGGCGCCGTGATCGGGGCGTTGATCATGGGCGTGATGAACAATGGCATGTCGATCCTGGGCATCGGCATCGACTACCAGCAGGTTATCAAGGGCCTCGTTCTGCTCGGCGCGGTGTGCCTCGACGTCTACAACCAGAAGCGTTGAGCAGGGCGTGACGATCAGCCCGGCCCATTGAATGTCGGGCCCCCACACCGGCCGCCGGGTCGAGGTCGTCTCATGTCGAGATGAAATGCGTCAGCTTGACGTTGAGATAGTCATGGATGGCCTGCCGGCCGCCTTCGCGTCCCATGCCGGAATGGTTGATGCCGCCGAACGGCGCCTCGGCATGGGCGATCATGAAGGTGTTGACCCCGACCATGCCGGCGCTGAGGCCTGCGCTGAGTGCCTCGGCATAGCGCTGGCTGCCGGTGAAGCCGTAGGCCGCAAGGCCGTAGGGGGTCGAGTTCGCCCGCGCAATCGCGTCGTCGAAGTCGCGGAAGGTGGCGATCGGCGCCAGCGGGCCGAAGGGCTCGTCGCGCATGATGCGGGCGTCGTCGGGCACATCGGAAAAGACCGTCGGCTCGAAGAAGAAGCCCTTGTTGCGCCTGGCCGGTCGGCGCCCGCCGGTGAGGCGCCGGGCGCCTGTAGCTTCCGTCTCGGCCGAGAGCGCCTCGACCCGGTCGCGCTGGCTGGCGAGCGTCAACGGGCCCATCGAGCTCGCCCGGTCCTGGCTGTCGCCCAACACCAGCGCCTCGGCCGCCTTGACCATGCCGCTGGCGAAGCGCTCGGCCAGGCTCTCATGCACATAGAAGCGGTTGGGTGCGATGCAGACTTGGCCGGCATTGCGGAATTTGAACAGCGCACACAACGTTGCAGCATTGTCGACGTCGGCATCCTCGCAGATCACCACGGGCGCATGGCCACCGAGCTCCATCGAGCAGCGCTTGACGGTCTTGGCGGCCTCGGCGAGCAGCATCTGGCCGACGCGCGTCGAGCCGGTGAGCGAAATCTTGCGGACCTCCTCGGCTGCCATCAGGAGCGGCGTGATCGTCTCGGCCGGGCCAAACAGCATCTGGACGGTGCCGGCAGGCGCGCCGCCCTCGGCACAGGCCTCCGCGATCAGGGTCGAGGTCAGCAGCGTCTGCTCGGACGGGCGGCAGATGATCGGGCAGCCGGCGGCGAGTGCGGGTGCGATCTTGCGGGCGAGCAGGTTGATCGGGAAATTCCAGGCGGTGAAGGCGGCGACGATGCCGACCGGCTCCAGCGCCGTGGCGAGGCGCCCGCCCTGGCGCGAGGGAATCGTCTCGCCAAAAAGGCGCTCGGCCTCGCCGGCAAACCAGTCGAACTGCTCGATCGCGATCAGCACCTCGCCCTCGGATTGTGCGATCGGCCGGCCGATTTCATGGGAGAGCGCGCTCGCCAGCGCGCCCTTGCGCGCCTCCATCGCCCGGGCGATGCTGCGCAGGACTTTGGCCCGCTCCCAGCCATGCACCTTCGACCAGGTCTTGAGCGCGGCGCGCGCATGATGCAGCGCCTCCTCGACCTCGGCTGCGCCGGCGCGAGGCGCCGTCCAGAGCAACTCCTCCGTGCAGGGGTTGATAACCCGCAGGGGTTCGAGCGCGGTCTGCACGCGGAATTCACCGCCGATCAGCAGCTTGGGAATCAGGTCGGGCATGGAGCCTCCGGGCGGTTTTCGGGTACGGGATATGTCTGGGAGAGGGAGATGCCCGGCAGTCGTCACTGGCTCGCGGTGACGCCGCCATCGACGTAAACGATCTGGCCGGTCATGTAGCTGCCGGCCGGGGCGGCGAAGGTGATGATCTGGCCGACGACCTCGACGGGGTCGCCGATCCGGCCGAGCGGGTTGCGGTCGAGGATGAAGTCGCGAAAGCCGTCGCGCTCAAGGTGGGGGCGGATGCGCTCGGACTGGATGAAGGTCGGCGCGACGCCGTTGACGGTGATGTTGTGCCCGGCGAGTTCCATCGCATGCTGCTTGACCAGCATGACGAGGCCACCCTTGGTGGCGCAGTAGGCCGAATAGCCGCGATTGCGCAGCGCCAGCTGCGAGCGCACCGAGAGCAGATGGATCTGGCGGCCGCCCGTGCCCTGCGCGATCTGGTGGCGCGCCACCGCCTGGGCCAGGAACATCGCCGATTTCAGATTGGTCTCGTAGACCTCGTCGAAGGTCTCTTCGGTGACGTCGAGCAACGACTGCTCCCGCTGGACGCCGACGCAGTTGACCAGCACGTCGATGCCGCCCATGGCCTCGGCGGCGCGGTCGGCGACCTCCGCAATCGCGGCTGGCCGGCGCGCATCGAGTTCGAAGCCGTAGGTGTCGACGCCGACGCAAGCCAGCTTTTGCGCAAGCGCGGCCGCTTTTGCGCCATTGGGGCCGGCGATGGCGCAATGGGCTCCGCGCCGCGTCAGCGCCATCGCGATCGCCTCGCCGAGCGCGCCGTAGCCGCCGGGCAGGAAGATGCGCAGGCCCTTGATGTCGAACAGCCGGTCCATCGCGTCGAGGTCGATCTGCGGCGTCAGGTTCGTAGCGAGCTGGTTCACGCGGCATCCTCCACGGCGGCACGCTCCGTCAGGAGATTGCCGAGATAGGCGCGCGCCGGCTCGAAGCCGAGCAAGCCGGCATAGTCCGGCAGAGCTGTGACGACGCCCTTGTTGACGAAGATGAAGCGCTCGCAGATCTCCTCGAGAATCTCGAGATGGAAGCGCTCATTGGGGTGGACGCAGAGGAAGACCAGCCGGCCCTCCGAACGCAGGCGCCGGAAGAAATCCAGCATGAAACCGATATAGCCGTCCTGCGTGTTGAACTGCGGCTCGTCGAAAAGATGGACCAGCGGGTATTGGCTGCCGGCGCGCTCCATCAGGGCATTGGGGCGCAGCGACCGGAAATGCCGGACCTGGTAGGACTGGTGGTAGTGGATGGCTAGGCGGTCGCGCTCGTCGGTGCGGACGCGGTGGATGTCGCGACCGGCGACTTCCACAGTGCCATTGGTGGGGCTGTTCGAGCCGGTGATCAGCTCGAACAGGGTCGTCTTGCCCGAGCCGTTGGGGCCCATCATGCCGACGATCGCCGGCTGCTCAATGCGGAAATCCGCGTCGAGGCGGAAGGTCGGCGTGCGGTCGAACCGGCCGCGCGTGTAGATCTTCGAGAGATTGCTGACGTCAAGCATCGCGCTCATGGTCACAGTCCGATCAGGCGCTGGCGCCGGGATCTGTCATCGAGCAGGTCGCGGGCGACCCCCTCATGGACGATGCGGCCGCGGTCCATGACATAGGCGCGGTCCGAGACCTCGAGCGCGGCGAGCGCGTTCTGCTCGACGATCAGCACGGAGATGCCTTCGGCCTTGAGCCGGCGCACCGTCGCGAGCACATCCTGGACGATCTTGGGCGCGAGGCCCTGGCTGGGCTCGTCGAGCAGGACCAGTCCGGGCGACCCCAGCAGCGCGCGCGAGATCGCAACCATCTGCATCTCGCCGCCGGAGAGGTTCTCGCATTCGCGCGGCATCAGATGTTCGAGTGCCGAGAAGATCGAGAACATCTCGCCGACCTGCCAGGACCGGAAACGGGTCCTGCGCGTGCCGATCTGCAGGTTGCGCGCGACGGTCAGCGTCGGGAAGATGCGGCGGTCGTCGGGCACCCAGCCGATGCCCATCGCCGAGATGCGATGGGTCGGATGCCTGGTGATGTCCTGCCCGTCGAAGCGGATCTGGCCGCGACGCGGCGGCGTCAGGCCCAGGATCGAGCGGATCGTCGTGGTCTTGCCGGCGCCGTTGGCCCCTAGCAGCGAGACCACTTCGCCCTCGCCGACGCGCAACGAGGTGCCAAACAGCGCCTGCGTCTCGCCATAGAAGGTTTCGATGTCGCGGACCTCAAGCATGGGTCGCCTCCGCCAGTGTCGAGCGGCGCACCCATTTGTTGTCGGCAAGCTGCGCCGGCGGCCCCTCTGCGATGACCTGGCCCCAGTGGATCACCGAGATCCTGTCGGCGAGCTCGAACAGGAAGCGCATGTCGTGCTCGATCATCACGATCGTGTAGCGATCGCGCAGCCGCTTCACGAGCTGGGCGAGGCGGCGCGTCGCCTCGATCCCGAGCCCCGATGTCGGCTCGTCCAGAAAGAGGATGCGGGGCTCGGCCGCGAGCGCCACCGCGATCTCCAGTGCGCGGCGGTCGCCATAGCTGAGCGAGGCCGCCGCGTCCCAGGCGCGTCCCGCGAGCCCGACCTGATCGAGCACGGCAAGCGCCTGGTCGATCAGCACGCGATCCGAGAACACAGCCGCCATCGCGTGCAGGCGGCGCGCCCGGAAGGCGGGCAGCGCCAGCATGACGTTCTCGATGACGACCGTGTCGTCGAACAGGTTCATCAGCTGGAACGAGCGCGACACACCCATCCGGGCGATGCGCTGCGGCGGCAGGCCAGAGATCCGCTGGCCGTCGAACGTAACCTCGCCACGATCGGGCTTGTGCTGACCGGTAAGGACATGAAAGCAGGTCGACTTGCCGGCGCCGTTGGGACCCATGATGCCGCTGACCTGTCCTGCCTCGAAGGACAGCGAGATGTTCTCCAGCACGACGCGCGAGCCGAAGCGCTTATGGATGTTGCGGGCTTCGAAGAGAGCCATCACGCGGCCTCCGTCGCGGGGGCGGGCGCCGGCTGCAGGCGCGGTCTGCGTCGCGACAGCCCGTGCAGCATGCCGGCGAGCCCCTCGGGCCGCAGGATCACCATCGCCATGAAGATCAGGCCGTACCAGAGCAGCCAGGTCTCGGTCAGGCCGCCCAGCACGTCGCGGGCGACGAAGTAGAACACCACGCCCAGCACCGGCCCCCAGAAGCTGACAAGGCCGCCGCCGACGAGCACCATCATCACGACGAGCCCGGATTGGTGCAGGCTCATCACGTCCGGGTAGGCGCCCTGCTGGGCCATGGCGAGCAGGCTGCCGGCGAGGCCCGCCAGGATCGCCGAGAGCGTGAAGACAGCCCATTTGAAGCGCCAGACCTCGTATCCGACGAAGCGGGCGCGGGTCTCGTTCTGGCGGATGGCCTGCAGCACGCGGCCGAAGGGCGAATTCGCCAGCCGCCAGCCGAGCACGACCACGATCAGCAGCAAGGCGGCGGCGAAATAGAACAGCGCCCGATTATCGGTCAGCGCGACCTGCCACGAGCCGAGCGTCAGGGGCGGCCTCGGGATTCCAAGAAGGCCGTCCTCGCCGCCGGTGACGCGATGCAGCTTCATGGCGAGGAACCAGAAGATCTGGCCGAAGCCGATCGTCAGCAGCGCATAGTAGATGCCGCGGCGATGCGACAGGAACGCCCCGACCAGCGCGCCGGCGACGCCCGCCGTCAGCACGGCCGCCAGCAGGCCGCCCCACAGGCTGACCGCGACATTGTGCTGGAACAGTCCGAAGGCATAGGCGCCGATGCCGAGATAGGCGCCATGGCCGAAGGAGTGCAGGCCGGTATAGCCAAAGAGCAGGTTGAACCCGAGCGCGAAGATGATCCAGATCGCGATCTCGATGCCGAGATACTGATAGAGCCCGACGGCAGGGAGCAGCCAGGGCGTGGCCAGGAGCACAGTGGCGAGGACGACCATCGGCAGCGTGATCCAGGCCGCCGGGCGGGCGGGGATGTCCGAGAGCGAGATCATGCGTCAGTTCTCCAGCGCGCTCTTGCGACCGAGCAGGCCACGGCTGCGAAACCCGAGGACGGCGATGAGGAGCAGGTACATCGACATCGTCGCCCAGGCCGCCGCATAGGCGCCGGTGATCCCCATGGCGAGGCCGACCAGAAGCGCCGCGATGACGGCGCCCCAGAAGCTGCCGACCCCGCCGATGACGATGATGAGGAAGGCGGGGATGACGATGTCGACGCCGACATGCGGACGCAGACCCCAGATCGGCACCATCACCACGCCGGCCAGCCCCGCCAGCGCCGAGCCGAACCCGAAGACCAGTAGCCTCAGCCTGGCGAGGTCGTAGCCGAGCGCCCGGACCATCTCGCTGTCATGCGCGCCCGCCTTGATCACGGCGCCGGCCGAGGTCCGCTCCAGGAAGAGCCAGACGGCGGCGATGGCCAGAATGCTGAAGCCGGCGGCGAAGAAGCGGTAGGTCGAGAAGATCATGCCGTTCAGCAGGACGGCGCTGTTGATCGCCTGCGGTAGCGCTAGGTTCTGCTCGCCGGTGCCCCAGATCAGCCGGATCAGCTCCTCGACGACGAGAGCGGCGCCGAAGGTCAGCAGCAGGCCGTAGAGCGGCGGCTTGCCATAGGTCGGGCGCAGGCAGAGTTCGAGGAGCATGCCGGCGAGCCCAGCAAGCGCCGGTCCGATCGCCAGCGCCAGCACGTAACGCAACCCGAGCGGCAGGCTCAGCCACCAGGCGCCAAACGGCGTGCCGGAAAACCAGCCGCCGGCGATCACCGTCAGCGCGAAATAAGCCCCCAGCGCGAAGAGCGAGCCATGAGCGAGATTGATCACCTCCATCACGCCGACGATCAGGGTGAAGCCGAGCGCGATCAGCGCGAAAAGCAGGCCCAGCGTCAGGCCGTTGATGAGGTGAGGCAGGAGATCGATCATGCGTCGTGCGTCCCGATGCAGCGATAGCGTGGTCCGCGGCCGCCGGTTGACGGCCGCGGATGGCGGGACCGGTCAGGCGTCGAAGGTCGGCGTCTTGTCGTAGGGCTCGAGCTTGCAGAGCTTGGCGGAATCGGTGTCGCGCACATCTTCCGGCCTGGCGTGGCTCAGGACCTCGAAAAGATCGTCCTTCTCTTTCGGCGCACGGTTGGCGGTGGCGAGATAGATGGTCTGCTGGACCTGATGCGTGTCGGCGTCGATCGTCGCGTCGAAATGCTGCATCCGGTCCTTTGCCGGCATCTTGTGGCCTTCCAGCGCCTTGATCACAGCGATGTTGCTGGTGGTGCCGGCCCGCTCCACGGCGGCCAGCAGCTCGCGCACCGACATGTAGCCGTTGTAGAAGACGTTGCCGGGCACGCGCATGGCAGTTTCGGGGAACATCGCCTGATAGCGCTTGACGAAATCGGCGACGCCGGGAAGGTCGAGCCGATAATACCAGGTGGTGCCGAACACGCCGAAGAGGTTGTCGATCGGCAGTCCGTAGACGTCGGGCCAGTCCTGCTGGCTGTTGATCCAGGCCGGCTTGTCGCCCATGCCAAGCTGCGCGACCTGCTGGCGCATCGCCTTCTGGTCGTCCCCGCCGATCGCGGCCGACACCACCACCGGCTTGCGCTGCTGCACCTTGAGCAGGGCCGAGGTGAAGTCGCGCGTGCCCTGCGGGATCAGGATCTCCTCCATGACCTTGCCGCCATACTCGGCGAGCAGGGCCTTGGTCGCCTTCGCGGTATCGTGACCCCAGACATAGTCGTTGGTCAGGAGCATCCAGTCGGAGCCGAAGCGCTCGATCGCGCTCTTGACCGCGGCCTTGGCGAAGTTGGTGCCGTTGCCGTCGAAGACGAATTTGACGCGGTGGCAGTTCTGGCCGGCCTCGGTCGGCGAGGACGAGTTCGTGTTGATGTAGATCACGCCGTATTTCTGTGCGACCTGGCTGATTGCATTGGCGACGCCGGAATGGACCGCCCCGACGAGGAAGCCGCATTGCTCGCGGCTGATCATCCGTTCGGCGACGCGACTGCCGGTGGCGGCCGTCGTCTCGGTGTCGATATGGACGAACTCGACCTTCCGGCCGAGGACGCCGCCGCGCTCATTGGCCTCGGCGATCGCCATCATCATGCCGCGCTTGTCGCTGGCGCCGGAGTTCGCGTACATGCCGCTCGCATCCGATGTGATGCCGATCCGCAGCGGCTTGGCCGCGCCTTGCGCCCAGACGCGATTGTGCTTCCAGGGACCCGCAAAGAGCGAGACCGCGGACGCGGCCCCGGCGCCGCCCAGCAGAACGCGCCGTGAAATCGTGATCTTCGACATCGTTTGTCCTCCCCGAAACGGACGGGCTCGTGCCCGTCTCTTGCCTGATCGAATGTCAGAACTAATTTTCAAAGAGCATGAATATTTTTTCGGTCGTGTCAACAGATTCGAGAATTTCGCGCTTGGCGTGGCCGACAGGGCGAGATAGAAGCGCGAATGAACGAAAATTCATTCAGTCGGCCGCGCGCGGCACCTCCTTCGGGCGATGTCGCGCAAGAGACCTTCGAAGCTCTGCGCCAGCGCCTTCGCAACCGCTTCGACCACCTCAGCCCGCATCTGCAGCGCATCGCGCGATCGGCGCTGGAAAAGCCCAACGACTTCGCCCTCAACACGGTGGTCGGCATCGCCGGAGACCTCGATGTCCAGCCGTCGACGCTGATCCGCTTCGCCAAGGAATTCGGCTATCGCGGCTTCTCGGAGATGCAGCGGGTCTTCCGCTTGCGCCTGATCGAGGGCGCCCCCCGCGCTCGCGAGGAGGTCTTCGCACGTCAGCCCGCTCCGCGGGAGGCCAAGGATTATGGCGCCCTGCTGAATGGGTGCGTGGATGCGCTGATAGCCTCGCTGGAGGATCTCAGGAGCACAGTTTCGCCGGAGGCGCTCGACAAGGCGACGCAAATGCTGCGGCAGGCCGAGCATGTCTACATTGCGGGCTTGCGCCGGTCCCGGCCGATCGCGACCTATCTGGCCTATGGGCTGACGCGCTGCGAACGGCAGTGCAGCCTGCTGGATTTCGGCAGCGGCATGGCGGCCGAACAGATCGCCACGATGCGGCCGGGCGATCTTCTCGTGGCGATCGCGTTCACGCCCTACACCCAGTCCGTGGTCGACATCACGCTCGATTCCCATCTCAGCGGGAAGCGCATCCTCGTCCTGACGGATGTGCCCGAGAGCCCGTTGGCGCGCCACGCCGACCTGACCTTCCTCGTCGACAACTCGGCCACCAGCCAGTTCAGGCCGATCTCGGGGGCGATCGCGCTGGTCCAGACCCTGATCACCGGCCTTGGAACGGGGTGAGGCGGCGCCGTCCACGCCTGTGACCGGCCGCCTCACCCGCTTCAGGATTTGCCGACGACCGTGTCAGGCCACAAGCGCAGGAGCGGCCCATCCCGACCGAGCACAGGATCAATCAGGGGAAATGACAGGAAGGCGATCTGCTGCCGCATCGCCGGCGTCGGGGCCTCGCGGATGATATCGCCGGATTGTCCCGGCGGGTAGGCACCGACGACGAGGAAGTCCGGCGACTGCCTGATCCGGCGGTGACCCGTGCCCGCCGGCAGCAGGAGCACATCCCCTGCCTTGACGTCGATCTGCCTGCCGCCATCGCCGCCAAGAACAAGCTCCGCTGTCCCGGCGGCTATGCCCAGGACCTCGTGCCCCCGCGCATGGTAGTGATCGAAGTCGTAGATTCCGTCACGCCACTGTGGCGGCCAGCCATTGTCGCCGAAACGCTTCTCCAAGATCGACGCGAGATCGGCGTCCGATGCGAAGGCCGCCGAATAGATCAGGACTGGCAGGCGCGGGTTGTTCGGGACAAAGCCGCGCTCTTCAAGGTGAATGGCCGTCGTCGTCACGTCGCTCATGCCGATCTCCTGATGAGACCGGGAAACGCTCGTCTGCCAACGCTGTTCCGCATACGACGACGCGCTCGACAATCCGCTCCGGCAGCCCGTTTTCCCATCGGGGCCGCCGTGCCTGAACGACGCCCGGCCTTGACCTTTGGACATGGCTGACGATTGCCCTCGCGTTTGCTATCGCTGGCAGCATCGACCAAAGCACGACGGCTACATTGCCTTTGCCCGACGCGGCGCGCTGGGTACCCCTGGAGATAAACCGAGATGGCCAGCCCGCTTCGACTGCCGAAATCGAAAGCCCATCACATCGATGGCGCGCAGTTCCAGTTCGGCCTGGACGAGGTCAATCTGAGCGCGGAACGCTTTGCCGACCTGTTCTGCAACGGCAGGGTGAAGCGTGTCCGCGAATGGCTGGCGGACGAACTCCCCGTGCCGCCCTGGGTGCCGGCGCTGCTGGCCGCCATGGTTTCGCCGGAAGGCCGGACGCGCGCCATCGCCACGGCCGAACACCTGATCGCCGCGGGCGCGTCAAGCGGCGCAGCGCGGGAGAGCTAGGCCCGCGCCAACACCGACGTCTTGCAACCGGACAGGCCTGAACCCGGCGATCGGTCTCAGGGCAGATTGTCCCTGAGGAAGATGTCGATCCCGATGCGTTCCTGATCCGGCACCAGCTTTTCGCCGGAGCAATGGGCCAGCAACACACGCGCTGCGGAACGCGCCTCGTGTCCGGGGTTCTGGCTGATGATGGCATCGACGTCGCCATGCAGCAGGAAGCGCCTGGTATGCGGCGTCAGTTCATGGGCGATCCAGACGATGTCCTGGTCGCGACCGGCCTGTTGCAGCGCCGCCGCGATGCCGCGATTGCCGGCGCCGACATTGTAGAGGCCGACGAGGCCCGGTTGCTGCTGCAGCAAGCTGGTGGTTGCGGCCAGCGTCTGCTCGTTGTCGTCGCGGCCTTCGACCGCGGGCAGCACGACGAGATCGGGAAATTCGCGCGTCAGGACCTGATTGAAGCCGTAGAGGCGCTCGGCATGGTCGCGCAGCGAGAGCGAACCGGCGATCACGCCGACGACGCCCTGGCGGCCGCGCAGGAAACGGCCCATGAGGTTGGCCGCCGTGCGCCCGGCGGCCGGATTGTCGATGCCGACATAATGCAGGCGCCGCGCGCTGGGCACGTCGGAGACGAGCGTCACGACGGGAATGCCGCGATCGGCGAGATCGTCGATGGCGGCGCGCACGCGCGGATGATCAAGCGCGATCGTGGCGACACCGTGATAGCCGGGCAGGAGATTCTCCAGCACGCGCGCCAGGGCCTCAGCATCGAAGACATCGACATATTCGACGTCGATGAAGGCGCGCTGGACGGCGAGCCAATCGGCGGTGCGCGCGACCTGTTCGCCCAGCAGGGTCATGAAGCTGTTGGCGCCGCTGGGCAGGACGAAGAGGAAGCGGAAGCTCTGATTGCGGGCGAGGCGGGCGGCGGCGGGGTCGGGCCTGTAGCCGAGCTTCGAGACGGCTGCCTCGACCCGCGCGATCGTCTTGTCGCGCACGCCGTCGCGGCGGTTGACGACACGGTCGGCCGTCGCCAGCGACACACCCGCTATGCGCGCGACATCCTCGAGCGTCGCGCGGCCGATCAGCCCTGCCTCGCCTGCCCCCATCAGCGCGCCGCCCAGAGCATCCCGCGCGTCAGCATCGTGCGTATCTCGGGCACGTCCAGCTCATAGGCGCGGTGACCGAGCGAGCAGTAGAACACGCGGCCCTCGCCATAGCGCTTCTTCCAGACGACCGGCATCTCGACGCCATCGATCCAGGAGGCATGATCGCCATTGAACCGCGTCGTCGCCAGGACCTCGTTGGCCGGATCGACATGCATGTAATACTGCTCCGACCGATGCTCGAAACTGCTGATGCCGGCCATGATCGGGTCGTCCGGCCGGGTGATGTCGACCTTGTAGTCGATGATGTTGCCGGGATGGGCAACCCACTGCCCGCCGCACATGAACTGGTAGTCCACAGAATCGCGGAACGCATCGGCCATGCCACCGTGATGGCCGGCGAGCCCGACGCCGCCACGCACGGCCGCGCACAGCGCCAGGGCCTCGGGCTTCTCGATCTTCGACATGGTGTAGATCGGCACGATCAGGGAGAGCTCGCGGATGCTCGGATCGAGAAAGACCTCGGTCGAGGTCTCGACCCGGACTTCGAAGCCTTCCGCCTTGAGCCAGCCGCGCATCATCGAGGCGCAGAGATCCGGGTCGTGACCCGCCCAGCCGCCCCACACTATCATCGCCTTGCGCATTCTCGTGATCCCCTGGTTCAATCGATCTGGCCGGTGGCGCGGCCAGCGGGCATGGCAGCCGGCCGATCGACACGGCTTTCGATGTTGATCCGCCGGCCTTCGTTGGAGGATGTCTGGAACGCCTCCATCACCTCCAGCACATGGAAGGCGAGTTCGCCGCTGGCACGGTGCGGCCGGTTGGCCAGGATCGCCGCAGCCATATCCGCCACGCCGATCGAGCGGAACTCGCCATCGGCGTGACCATGCGACAGGGCGATCGTCTCCCACTGCCCTCGCGGCCTGGCGATCTTGACCTCGCCGCCGAACTTGTTGGGGTCGGGCACCAGCAGGCTCGCCTTGTCGCCATGGATCTCGATCGGCGAATGGCTGTGCTGGGGCACGTCGAAGCTCATCGTGATCGAAACCACGGCGCCGTGGGCGAACTCCAGCGTGCCTGCGACATGGGTGTCGACCTCGACGGGGATCAGCGCGCCGTTCATCGGCTGGCTGGTGACGAGCCGCTCGGAACGCGGCCGCGCCGTCGAGCCCATCACGCCGACTACGGGCCCAAGCAATTGCACGAGGTCGGTGATGTAATAGGGACCCATGTCGAGCATCGGTCCGCCGCCGCGCAGATAGTAGAATCCCGGCGCCGGATGCCAGCTCTCATGGCCGGGACAGCCGAAAAAGGCGCTGCCCGCCACCGGCCTGCCGATCGCGCCGTCATCGATCAGCTTGCGCGCCGTCTGGTGGCCGCCACCGAGGAAGGTGTCCGGGGCGCAGCCGACGCGCAGGCCCTTCTGGGCCGCCAGGTCCATGACCTTGCGGGCCTCGACCGTGTTGATGCCGAGCGGCTTCTCGGAATGGACATGCTTACCGGCATTGAGCACCGCGAGGCTGACATCGGTATGGGCCAGCGGCACCGTGAGATTGACGACGATCTCGACATCGTCGCGCTTCAGCAGCTGGTCGACGCGCAGGCCCGGCACGCCGAATTCGGCGCCGCGCTTCTCGGCTGCGGCACTGCGCATATCGGCGACAGCCTTGAGCTCGACCATCGGGAAGCGCTTGAGCGCCTCCAGATATTTCGTGCTGATGTTGCCGCAGCCAATGATGCCTATCCCCACTTTGCGCATGCTCGTCTCCACAGATGTTGTCCGATGTCGGTTCGTTGAAGCGCGAGCTCAGCCCTTGACCGCGCCAGCGGTAAGGCCTGCGACGATGTGCTTCTGCGCGAGGATGAAGAGCAGCACCGTCGGCAGCAAAGTGAGCGTGATGAACGCCAGAATCAGGTGCCATTCCGACGAGAACTCGCCCTGATAGATCATGATGCCGAGCGGCCAGGGATAGAGCCGTTCCGAGTTCAGCATCACCAGCGGCAGCAGATAGCTGTTCCAGCTATGGACGAAGGTGATGGTGCCGACGGTGGCGAGGATCGGCCGCGACAGCGGCAGGGTGACATGGCGGAAGAAAGCGAAATAGCTGCAGCCATCGACCAGCGCCGCCTCGAGCAGTTCATGCGGCAGGTCCTTGAAGAAGCGCCGCAGCAGCAGGATGCTCATGGCGAGGCCGAAGGCGACCTGCGGCAGGATCACGCCGAAATAACTGTCCAGCAGGCCGAGATCGCGGACCTTTATGAACAGCGGCAGGATCGCGGTCGCAGCCGGGAACAACAGCCCCATGGTGAGGTAGCTCAGCAGCATCGAGGAGCCGAAAAAGCGGATATGGGCGAAGGCGAAGGCCGCCATCGAGGCCACGATCAGCGTCAGCAACACGGTGAAGCTCGCGATCACCAGCGAGTTCCACAGCATCTGCCAGTAGCGGCCGGAGAACAGGATGCCGGTGTAGTTCTCCCATTCCCAGGTTTGCGGCAGGCCGAACGGATTGGTGCGCAGTTCGCCCAGCGTCTTGAAGCCGCCGAGCAGGGTCGCAAGCAGCGGCACGGCGACGAACAGTGCCACCATCCCGAGAAACAGGATCTTGTAGACCAGGACCGGGTCGAGCGGCCGGCGGGCGGGGATGGCGGCTTCACTCATCGCGCATGAACCAGCGCTTGTAGGTAATCGCGAAGGTCACGCAGATCAGGAACAGGATGACGCCGATGGCGCTGCCATAGCCGACGCGCATGCGCGAGACGCCGTTGTTGTAGAGGAAGCTGACCATCGTGTTGGAGGAATCGGCCGGTCCGCCGCGGGTCAGCGGCATGACGAGATCGAAGAGCTGCAGCGAGCCGACCACCGCAAAGAACACCGACAGGCGGATTGTCGGATACAGCAGCGGGATCACGACATGGCGCAGCACCTGCCAGCGCGACGCCCCGTCGATGCGCGCAGCCTCGACCAGATTGCGGTCCATGCCCTGCAGGGCGGCGATGAACAGCATCATATGGAAGCCGAAATACTTCCAGACGACGACGATCAGGATCGCCAGCATCGAGGTCTGCGGGCTGGCGAGCAGATGCGGCGCCTCGGCTCCGAACATCCGGTAGACCGATGCGAGCAGCCCGTAATTGCCGTCATAGATGAAGCTGAAGATCAGGCCGGTCGCAACTTCGGCCAGCACATAGGGCAGGAAAAACAGCATCCGCAGCGCGACCGAGCCGCGAAACTTGTCGGCGAGCAGCAGCGCCAGCGTCAGCGCCAGAGGCAGCTGGACTACCAGCGAGACCGCGATGATCAGCAGGTTGTTGCGGAAGGCGATGCCGAAGCCGCGGGTATCAAAGACGAAGCGGTAATTGTCGAAGCCGATCCAGCGGGTCGGGCTGCCAAAGCCGTTCCAGTTGAAGCCGGAATACCAGGCCGCCTCGCCAATCGGCAGCACGACGAAGAGCGTGAAGAGCAGCAGGGCCGGCGGCAGGAACAGCAGAAGAGCGCCGAGCTGTCCGTCGGTCGTCGCTCTGCGGCGCGCACCGGGAGCCGCAGGCCTGCCGCGGATAACGGCGGCCGCGCTGTGCTGAGACATCGGTATCGCTTTCAAGGTTGACGCAGGAGGGTCGGGCTCAGTTGCCCTGCTTGAACGCGTCCTGGATCGCCTTGGCGGCCTGCTTGGGCGTCATCGAGCCGCCGGCGATCTCGGCCGTCGCGTCATTGACCACCCGCCCGACCGAGGGCCCCAGATCCTGGTCGTAGAAATTCTGGTGGTACTGTGACGCGGCGATGTTCCTGGCGACGTTCTGCATGAAGGCAGCGCTCAGGGCCGCTTCCGCGCCCTTGAAGGTCGGGATGATGAAATTCTGCTTGGCGAGGTCGCGCTGGACCTCGTCAGAGATGAAGAACTTGACGAATTCGACCGCTTCCTTCGGCGCGCCCTTGGTGATGATCCAGCCATTGACGCCGCCCAGCGTGTCCGAGGGCTTGCCCTTGCCGCCCGCGGGCATCGGGAAGTCGATCCAGCCCAGCTTGTCCTCGGTGATGCCCTTCTTGTCGGCGGCGAGCGCACGCTGCGTGGCGGAGTGATGCGAGATCGCGAGGTTCATCGCGGCTTTGCCGTCGCCGAAATAGCCGAGGGCCTGCTGGTTCTTGAAGCCGAGGAAGCCGGTCTGGAAGGGTTCGAGATCGACCAGCTGCTTCATCAGCTCGCCGGCTTTCAGGAAGGTCTCGCCCTCGAAGCCGCCGTTCTGGCCCTTGAGCGCCGCCTCGAAGGCGGGCTTGCCGCCGAGCCGGACGGCGAGATGGGTCCAGTAGAAATGCAGCGGCCACTTGTCCTGACCGCCGACGGCGATCGGCGTGATGCCGGCCGCCTTGAGCGTCTTCACCGCAGCCAGGAGGTCGTCCCAGCTCTTGATCGCGCTGGCATCGATAGCGGCCTTCGCGAAGAGGTCCTTGTTGTACATGAACCCGACCTGCGAGACGTTGTAGGGCAGGCCGTAGAGCTTGCCGTTGATGGTGAAGGCTTCGACGGCCCCCGCCGAGAGCTTGTTTTTGTAGTCGCCGACGCCGGTCGTGATGTCCTCCAGCACGCCGGCTTCGATCTGCGCCTTGAGCACGCCGCCGGCCCAGGAATAGAGGATGTGCGGCCGGTCCCGAGACTGCAGCACGGTCGGGAGCTTGGCCTTGTAGGCCTCGTTCTCGAGGAACTGCATCTCGACCTTGACGCCGGCATTCCTGGCCTCGAAACGCCGAACGACCTCTTCCCAGATCTTCACCTGGGCCGGGTTCTGCTCAAGGTGGAGCCAGCGGACGGTGGTCTGTGCGGAGGCTGTTCCGAGGGTCAGCGTCAGTCCTGCGGCGGCGAGCGCCAGCTTCGTCAGAAATCGCATTATATCCTCCCTGGTCCCGTCTTTGCGGGTTGCCCGCAGCGTAACTCAAATTCTGAGGTGCGCAACTCAAAAACTGCGCTATATGATCGCTTGCCGGACCATCGTCCGGCTGCGTCCAGCCGGTGCTTTCCGTTCGGCAGTCCGCGCTGATGCAAATCCCTGTTGGAGTTCACGATGGCCGCCGTCTACCCAGACCTCAAAGGCAAGGTCGTTCTCGTCACCGGTGGCGCCTCGGGGATCGGTGCCGCGATCGCGCGGCGTTTTGCCGGGCAAGGTTCGACGGTGATCCTGTTCGACATCCTGCACGAGGCCGGCGAAACGCTGGCGCAGGAGCTTCGCTCCGGCGGCACCGCAGCTCATTTCCAGCAGGTCGACCTCACCGACATCCCTGCCCTGCGGGCGGGTATCGCAGTCGCGCGCAAGCTGCATGGCCCGATCGAGGTTCTGATCAACAATGCCGCCCATGACGAGCGGCATGCGACCGCGGATGTGACGCCTGAATACTGGGACGACCGCATCGCGGTGAATTTGAAGCACCAGTTCTTCGCCGCCCAGGCGGTGCTGCCGGAGATGCAAGCCGCCAATGGCGGCGTCATCATCAATTTCGGCTCGACCTCATGGATGGCGGGCCAGGGTGGCATGGCCGCCTATACCGCCAGCAAATCGGGCGTGATCGGCCTGACGCGCTCGCTGGCGCGTGACTACGGCCCCCATAATATCCGCGTGAACGCGATCGCGCCCGGCTGGATCATGACGGAGCGCCAGATCGAGAAATGGCTGACGCCCGAGAGCGAAGCCGAATTGATGCGCAGACAATGTCTGAAACGCAGGCTGGAGCCGGACGAACTGGCGAAGTTCACCGTCTTCCTCGCCTCCGACGAGGCCTCGGCCTGCACCGCGCAGCACTATGTCGTCGACGGCGGATGGGTTTAGCGCGTTCCCTCTTCCCATGGCAGGGCCATGAGGCGCAGGCACAACGGCCTCATGAGCCAGGCGCTGTAGCGGCGACGCAATAGGCAACTCGCGCGTCATTCCGATCTACGCGCCTTGCTCGACGACCAGCGTTTCGGTGGACGGACCGCTCTGATCGGATACGCCGAGGACGTCTTTCAGCCGCCGGGCAAGATCGGCTTTCCGATAGGGCTTGGTCAGCACGAGGGCGCCTTCACGCAGCCGGCCATGCTTGACCAGCGTTTCCAAAGCGTATCCGGAGGTTAGCAGCACGCGCAACCCCGGCCGCAACTGGCAGGCGAGATCGGCAAGCTCCCAGCCATTCATGCCGCCGGGCATGACGATGTCGGTGAACAGGATATCGATCGGAATGTTCGCCCTGAGTTTTTGCAGCGCGTCATTGCCGTCGACGGCGGAAATGACCGAATAGCCCAGGCTCTCGACGCTCTTGATCGAGTAGGATCGAACGAAGGGATCGTCTTCGACGACGAGGACCCTCTCGCTACCCTGCGGGAGCAAACCGTAGTCGGCCGGAGGCTGCTCGGGAGGCATCGAAGGTTTCGAACCGGCCTGGGGCAGATAAATCCGAACCGTCGTGCCCAGGCCCGGCTCGCTATAGATCGAAACGTGACCGTTCGATTGCTTGACGAAACCATACACCATGCTCAGGCCCAGCCCGCTGCCCTTGCCGACCTCCTTTGTCGTGTAGAAGGGCTCGAACGCACGATCGATCACGTCCTTCGACATGCCTTCGCCCTCGTCGGTGATGGCGATCAGGACATATTCGCCGGGCAGCACCTCCGGGTGCAGGCTCTGATAGTGATCGTCGAGGGTCGCGTTGGCTGTCGAAATCGTCAGCCGCCCGCCCGAGGGCATGGCGTCCTGGGCGTTCACCGCAAGGTTCAGCACGGCGGATTCAAGCTGGGCAGCATCCGCGAAGATGGACGAGACCGCAGGATCGAAATGGGCCTTGAACTCGACATCCTGCCGCAAGGTTCGCTGCAGCAGTTTCTGCATCGATCCCAATAAGCCGTTGCAGTCGATGTCGGTCGGGCGGAGAATCTGCCGCCGGCCGAACGCCAACAGACGCTGGGTCAATTCGGCGCCGCGGTCGCCGGCGCGCCCGATATCTTCTGCGAGTTGCTGCAGGTCCTGTCGGGCCTTGAGCTTTTCACTGAGGAATTCGGCATTGCCGACGATCACGGTCAGGAGGTTGTTGAAATCATGGGCGATGCCGCCCGAGAGCTGCCCGACCACCTCCATCTTTTGGGCCTGGACCAGCAGTTCCTCGGTTCGCTTGCGCCCGGTGAGATCGCGGATAATGCCGACGAAGATCGATTCGCCGTCCTGTCTGGCCTCTCCCACCGACAGGTCCATCGGAAATGTGGAACTGTCCTTGCGCTGGCCAATCACCTCGCGGCCGATCCCGATGATCTTGCGCTCGCCGGTCGCCAGGAAATTGTTGATGTATCCGTCGTGCTCGACACGATAGGAGGACGGCATCAGCATCTTGACGTTCTGCCGAACGACCTCGTCGACGCGATACTGGAACAGCTTTTCGCAGGCGGGGTTGAATTCCATGATGCAGCCGCGCGCATCGATCAGGATCACGCCGTCGACTGCCGTGTCGACGACGGCCTTGAGGCGGGCGCTGCTCTCGCGCAGGGCCCGCTCCGCCCTTTCGCGCTCAGTGAGATCGTGAATGATCCCGACAAAGATCGAGCCGTCGTTCTGCTTTGCTTCTCCTACCGAGAGATTCATGGGAAACGTCGTACCGTCCTTGCGGCGACCCATGACCTCCCGGCCGATTCCAATGATCTTCTGCTCTCCAGTCCGATTGAAATTATCGATATACTTGTCGTGATCCCGACTGTAGGAGTCTGGCATCAGCATCTTAACGTTCCGTCCTATCACCTCCTCGGCCGGAAACTGAAACAGTCTTTCGCAAGCGGAATTGAACATCAGCACGTTGCCAAGCGCGTCGATCAGGATAACGCCATCGACTGCGGTTTCCACGACGGCGTTCAGCCATCTTGCTTCCGGACTCCTGGCGTTGGATTCCGGCTTAATGGGCAATGGCTGTCATCTTCAGGCTGTGGGATTTCTCCAGACAAACGTCGATCTCGGCCAACAACATCTTGGGCGTGAAAGGCTTGCGCAAGCAGCGCGTGGCACCGAGTTCGAGCGCCATGCTCAAGAAATCCGGGGCTGCAGCGCGATGTTCGGCGAAGACGTAGCCGGAGATAGCTAGCAGGGGCACGGCCGGCGCGCGTTGGCGGAACAGCCCGACCGATTCGAACCCGCGCATGCGTGGCATGAAGATATCGACGATCATGAGATCGAACGAGGTCTCACCGAGCGCGTGAAGCCCGGTTTCTGCGCCATAGGCAACGGAAACGGAAAAGTTGCTTGCTTCAAGCCAGGTGCGGATCGCAAAGCAAATCAACTGGTCGTCGTCAACCACGAGAATGTGCGTCACAACTGACTTCTCCCCCCCGGAGTGTCGGCGCAAAGCCCCAGGCAAAGTCGATTCGCGCCCGCTTATTCGTCAAATCTCCATTTTGCCTAGAATTTGGATCTAATTTCCTCTGCGTCCACCCGCCAGCGTGTTTAGCATGAAAGCAAAATGGCGAATTGATTGCTATCGAGTGACCAAGGGTTCATGCTGTTCGTAACGTCGATGCCGAAGCCAGGGGGTGTCGACGTCAGAAGACCAAGTGAGTTCCTGCCTGACTTCAGCCGGAGCGGTCATGGAAGGCCCGCCGCGCTCGCCCAATGCTTTGCTCGCAGCGCTGCCCGCTGACGAATTCGAGGCTCTCCGCCCGCATCTTCAAAAGGTTCCGCTTGTTCAGGGCACGGTCATCGTGGGCGCCGGCGAACGATTGTCCAACGTCTTCTTCCCTCATGACGGGGCAATCTCGCTCGTCGTCAGCCTGGCCGGCGGCGGCATGGTCGAGATCGCTATGATCGGCCGCGACAGTATCTTTGGCGCGGCGGCAGCGCTTGGTGACACTATCTCATTGAATCACGCGATTGTTCAACTTCCAGGTCTGGCAACGATTCTGGATGTCAGAGTTTTTCGAGCCATCGCGTCGCGTAGCATCAGTTTTTGTAACACCCTGTTTCGGTATGAGCAGGCGATTTTTGCCCAGGCCCAACAGTCCGTGGCATGCAATGCGATACATTCGGTCGAGGGACGCCTCGCACGCTGCCTGCTCCGGATGGTCGATCTGGCCGGCAAGAACAGGCTCCCGCTCACGCAGGATTCTCTTGCACAGATGATCGGCGTGCAGCGCAACAGCATCTCAACCGCGGCCCATGCGCTGCAGGAGGCGGGGATCGTCAGGTATAGCCGCGGCAACATCGAGATCATCAGGCACGACGCGCTGAGGAGCGCCTCCTGCGAATGCTACGAAGCGGTCAAGACGCAGTCCAGAAGGCTCTCCTGCCAAGCTTGAGACCGGGCAAGAATCGGTCCATCGCCGCCCTGCGAAAGATCGGATTGGGCCGCTTCGCACCAAGTGGGCTCGGCTCGTCCTGGGAGTCATACCCTTGATCGCGATCGGGTGATTTGAACGCAGCCCGAACCGACGACGCCCCTGCTGCGTTTCCTATTCAATCGCGACAGGCAGGAGGCCGGCCAATGCCCGATTATACGCTCTATTACTGGTCGGTCCCATTCCGGGGCCAGTTCGTGCGGGCGGTCCTGGCCTGGGCCGGCAAGGACTGGCGCGAGGCCGGCGACGGCGAGATCGAAAAGCTCATGACGGCCCCGGTCGAGACCATGCCGGTGCCGTTCATGGGGCCGCCGCTCCTGATCGACCACGCCGATGACTTCGCCATCGCGGAGATGCCGGCGATCGTTCTCTATCTCGGCGAGACGCTCGACCTCATGCCGGCGACGGCACCGTTGCGCGCGCTGACCATGAAGGTCGTCAACGATGCCAATGACGTCATCGACGAGATCACGCTGCAGGGCGGGCAGTCGATGTGGACCGACGCCAAATGGCGCGAGTTCGTGCCTCGTCTCAGGAAGTGGATGTCGTTCTGGGAGGAGACCGGGCGCCGGCATGGCCTGACCTGCGAGGCCGGCTTCCTGCTGGGAGGCGAGGCGCCGGGGATCGCCGATGTCGTGACCGCGACCCTGTGGACGACGATGGCGGATCGCTTCTCCGAGATCGCAGCGATCTTCGACGAGACCGCGCCCGCGACCAGCGCGCTGGTTCGCCGTATCTCCGATCTGCCGGCCCTGGCCGGATTGGCCGAGAAGGCCCGAAAAGATTACGGCGACGCCTATTGCGGCGGTCAGATCGAAGCCGCCCTGCGCAAGGTCGCCGGCGGATAGGCGCGCCGCTGCTAAGCCCGGCGCCCGGTATGCATCGAGACCATCGTGGGAACTTTTAGCCCGGCAAAGCCGTACTCGGTCTTGGTTCTGCGACACCGCGATGTCTCCCCACCTCCTGTGGAGCGTGACGATGAAACTGCAAAAATTCTCGATTGCCGACGCGTCGCTGGAACGCTCGCCCGGCCAGCCGGCCAATGTGTTCGTCGGCAATCTCGTCGACGAGCGGCAGGGCGGGCCGATCACGATCGGCTATGGACGCTATGCGCCCGGGCAGAGCCTCACTGAAACGATGGCAGTCGACGACGTCATGATCGTTCTGGAGGGGCGGCTTTCGGTCTCGACGGACGCCAGCGCGGTCACCGCGGGACCCGGCGACATCGTCTACATGCCCAAGGGTGAAGCGGTGACCATCCGCTCGCGCGAGGAAGGCGCGCTGACCGCCTATGTCACCTATCCGCATTGGCGCTCGGCGCAGGCCTGAGCGACGCTGTCGGCCTCATCGACCGCGCTTCGGGAAAAACCCGCGCTGCGATATGGGAGACCGACGTGCCCAGCGGATGTCGAGGCAAATGCAAACGCCGCAGCCTTGCTCGGCCGCGGCGCTTGGTTCTCTCCGGCCCGGCGCATCAGGCAGCGGGCACCATTATGACCTATACCTGCGCCCTGAACCGGCGGTCAGTAGCCGAGCGCGGCTTCCAGCGGGCCCTTCGGCAGCGGCACCAGGAACCAGACCTCGAACATCAGGAAGTTGACGATCGCGATGCCGAGCGAGACCACGACGGCCTTCCACAGAGGGAACTTGCCGAAGAACAGCATGAAGGCGCCGATATAGATCGTGGCCGAAACATAGATCCCGATGAAATGCGTCGCCAGCACGAAGACGACGGCGGGAACGAAGATCGCCGCCATTCGCCCGAGGCCCACGGAACTCACCGCCGCCTCCGCACCCTCTTCGGTGTGAGGCAGCGCCCTGGCCAGGTTGACGAGGCTCGCGATCCCCATCGCCAGGACGATGTAGAATGGAAACAGGCCCGGTTGCGGCCCTTCGTTAGCCTTCCAGGCGATGCCGATGCGAAGGCTGTCGACCATGACAATCGCGCAAACGACCAGGAAGAAGATCGCCACCGCGATATCGAGCGTGCGATAACTGGCGAGGGGCCGGCCTTCGGCTTCTTCGTTGGTGCTCATTGGAATGCTCCTCGCCGGATCTGTGCGTTTCATCGCGCCGGCGCTGCAAAAAGGGGGTCATATGGATCGCGAGGGGCCTAAGCCCGCTCGCGATCCGGGTTCGATCAGTTTCGCGGCGCGCTCACTGCGTCGCGAGGAAGCCAGCCTCCTTCATCAGGTCTGCATGCTGCGTCTGGGCGCTCTCGACCCACTTCTCATAGTCGGCGCCGGTCATGAAGGTCTGGTTGAAGGCACCCTTCTCCATGAATTCCTTCCAATCAGGCGTCGCCATCACCTTCTTGAGCACATCAACATAGTAGTCGACCTGCGCAGGCGTCGCATTCTTGGTGGTGAAGATGCCGCGCAGCATCTGGTATTCGACCGGCAGTCCCGATTCCTTGCAGGTGGGAATATCGCCCCATGCTTCCTTGTCGGTGACCTTCGCCGTGTAGGTCGAGCGCTTGGCGTCGAAGATGCAGAGCGCTCGCAATTGTCCGGCGCGCCATTGCGCCACCGCCTCGATCGGGTTGTTGACGGTCGAATCGACATGGTTGCCGACGAGCTGCACCGCGACCTGTCCACCGCCGGAATACGGCACGTAGGTGAACTTCTTGCCGCCGGTCTGCCGTTCGACCGCCGCCGTGACGATCTGGTCTTCCTGCTTGGAGCCCGTACCGCCCATCTTGAACTGGCGGTCGGTGCCGGCCTTCACCGCCTCGATATATTCCTTGGCCGTCTTGTAAGGCTTCTCGTTGTTCACCCAGAGGACGAACTGGTCGAGCGCCAGCATGGCGACCGGCTTCATGTCCTTCCAGTTGAACGGCGAGCCGGTGCCGAGCGGCGTCGTGAACAGGTTCGACAGGGTGATGATGATCTTGTGCGGATCGTTGGCGCTAGACTTCATCTCCAGAAAGCCTTCGGCGCCGGCGCCGCCGGCCTTGTTGATGACGATCAGCGGCTGCTTCATCAGGTTGTGCTTCTGGACGACACCCTGGATGAAGCGCGCCATCTGGTCGGCTCCGCCGCCTGTTCCCGCCGGGATGACCAGGGTCACCGGCTTCGCCGGCTCCCAGCCTTGCGCGAGAGACGGCGAGGCCAGGCAGGCACTTGCCGCCAGAACCGCCGCGATACCCTGGACCTTGGACATTCCCCTCCGGACCATCATGCTTCTCCTTGTTGGCGGCTTGCTGCCGCGGTTGGTCGTCATGAAGTCAAATTTTTGGATTTTTGGCCTCGCGGAGGGACGTCTTCCTGCGAGGATGTGTTGGACGGCACCGCCGTCATCGATGGCCGCACGTTGCGCGCGGCCATGTTAGCTGCCACCACCGGTCAGGCCGGGCGAGCGACCACGCCGTTTCCCGCGAACTTGGCCCGCAGGGCTGTGAGCGCCGGCCAGAAGGCCATCACGAGGCCGAGCGTCATGATGCCGCCGCACAGCCAGTTTGACCAGAACACGCTGATATCGCCCTGGGAGACGAGCATCGCCTGCCGGAAGGAGCTCTCTGCCTGATCACCCAGCACCAGCGCCAGAACCAGCGGCGGCAGCGGGTAACGCAGCTTGTTGAACAGATAACCCATCACGCCGAAGATCAGCATCATCCAGACGTCGAACATCGCGTTGTTCACGGTGTAGGCGCCGATCGCGCAGATAACGACGATCGCCGGGGCGATGATCGAGAACGGCACGCGCAGGATTGCGGCGAAGAACGGCACGCAGGTCAGCACCATGATCAGGCCGACGACGTTCCCGAGATACATCGAGGCGATCAGGCCCCAGACAAAGTCCGGCTGCTCGACGAAGAGCAGCGGGCCCGGCTGCAGGCCCCAGATCAGCAGGCCGCCGAGCAACACGGCCGCCGTCGGCGAGCCCGGGATGCCGAGCGTCAGCATCGGCAGAAGCGCGGACGTGCCCGCCGCATGGGCCGCCGTCTCCGGCGCGACCACGCCTTCGAGCTCGCCCTTGCCGAAATTCTTGCCCTGTTTGGAGAGGCGCTTGGCGATGCCATAGCCCATGAAGGAGGCAGGCGTCGCGCCGCCGGGCGTGATGCCCATCCAGCAGCCGACAATGCAGCTGCGCACGAAGGTCAGCCACATCCTGGGAAGCTGCTTCCAGGTGCGGATGACCGCATCCATGCGCAGCTTGGCGGTGGGACCATTGAACTTGAGTCCGTCTTCCATCGAGGACAGGATTTCGCCGATGCCGAACAGGCCGATGACGGCGACGAGGAACTTGAAACCGTTCAGCAGCTCATCCTGGCCGAATGTCATCCTCAGCGTGCCCGTCATACCGTCGAGACCGACGGAGGCTAGCGCGAAGCCAAGGCACATCGAGGCGAGCGTCTTGAAGGCCGTGCCGCGCCCCATGCCCAAGAAGCTGGCGAAGGTCAGGAACTGCACCGCGAAGAATTCGGCCGGGCCGAATTTCAGGGCGAATTTAGCGACCATCGGCGCAAGGAACGTGATCATTATCACCGCGAAAATCGCGCCGACGAAGGACGAGGTGAAGGCACCGACGAGCGCTTCGTCGGCCTTGCCGTTCTGCGCCATCGGATGTCCGTCGAACGTCGTCGCGACCGACCAGGGTTCGCCGGGAATGTTGAACAGGATCGAGGTGATGGCGCCGCCGAACAGCGCGCCCCAATAGATACTCGTGAGAAGAATGATCGCCGCGGTCGGCGCCATGGTGAAGGTCAGCGGCAGCAGAATGGCGACGCCGTTCGCACCGCCCAATCCGGGCAACACGCCGATAATGACGCCAAGCGTGATGCCGATCACCATCAGCATGATGTGATAGGCGCTGAGGGCGACAGCAAAGCCGCCTATGAGGGCATTCAGTTCATCCATGGCGCATTTCCCCAAAAAACGGCGTGTTCTGGGACCGCGCGATGCCCTGCGCAGAACCGACCTACCTTGTTGGAAGTAGCCTAAGATGAAATTCCGTGGCATGCAATATGCCATTTCTAGGTGCGCTGCAGCAATATTGTTGCCTGAAAATGGCCGTTGCGCGCTTCTCTTCTTTCATTATATGGTATGCCAGAAACCACCGCTTTCCAGCGCATGATGCGCCTCGAGACGGCTGGTCGTGACGGCACGGAACACGATCCGCAATGGTCAGAGCTCGCCTAGACATCCAGCCGATCGAAGAGGTCCAGAGCCTCAAGAGCCGCGCATATGATGCGTTGAAAGCCGCGATCGGCGCGATGAAGATCTATGATGACGGCGCCAAGCTGCGGCTCGACGAACGCGCTCTTTCGCTCCAGTTCGGCGTCAGCCGCACGCCCTTGCGCGAGGCCCTCGCCCAGCTCGAGCAGGAAGGCCTGGTCAGGATCGCGCCGCGCCGCGGCATCTATATCGTGCGCAAGACCAAGGCCGAGGTCCTGGAGATGATCACCGTCTGGGCCGCGCTCGAGAGCATGGCCGCGCGACTGGTGACCCAGGTCGCGTCTGATGACGAGATCGCGAACCTGCACCGACTCGTCGATACGTTCGACAGCGCCGATCTCGACTCGAATATGGGCGAGTATTCGGACGCCAATATCCGGTTTCATGCAGCGATCATTGCCCTGTCGGGCTGCAAGCTCATCGCCGAGATCACCAACGGCCTGTTCACGCACGTGCGCGCCATCCGCGAGCGCACCATCTCCGAGCAGGACCGGGCCCGTCGCTCGATCATCGATCACAAGGAGATCGTCGAGGCCATGGAAGTCCGCAACGGCGAGCGCGCCGAACGGCTTGTGCGCGAGCACACCCTGAAGCTCAGGGCGCATGTCGAAAAATACGTCCAGCTCGACTGAGCCAGACCGCAAACACCAAGAAACAACCGGCTTCAAAAAAGATTTTCAGGAGGAATCGGAAATGTCCGCGATACTACACAGCATCAGCGAGAATGCAGACGAGCAGGAGCTGACGGACGGCTTCCACCTGGTCATCGATGCGCTCAAGCTCAATGGCGTCGAGACGATCTATGGCGTGCCGGGCATTCCGATCACGGATTTTGGCCGCATGGCGCAGGCTGCGGGCATCCGCGTGATCTCGTTCCGCCACGAGCAGAACGCCGGCAATGCGGCGGCGATCGCCGGCTACCTAACGAAGAAGCCTGGCATCTGCCTCACCGTTTCGGCACCCGGCTTTCTCAACGGCCTGACCGCGCTGGCCAATGCCACGACCAACTGCTTTCCGATGATCCTGATCTCGGGCTCGTCCGAGCGCGAGATCGTCGACCTGCAGCAGGGCGACTATGAGGAGATGGACCAGCTCGCCATCGCCAAGCCCCTGTGCAAGGCGGCCTTCCGGGTGCTGCACGCCGCCGATATCGGCATCGCGGTGGCCCGCGCCATCCGCGCCGCGGTCTCGGGCCGCCCCGGCGGCGTCTATCTCGATCTGCCGGCCAAGCTGTTCTCCCAGACGATGGATGCGAAGGCCGGCGAGAAGTCGCTGGTCAAGGTCATCGACGCGGCGCCTGCCCAGATCCCTGCTCCGTCGGCCGTCAAGCGCGCGCTCGACGTGCTGAAAAGCGCCAAGCGTCCCCTGATCATCTTCGGCAAAGGCGCGGCCTATGCCCAGGCCGATGACGAGATCCGGGCGCTGGTCGAGAAGAGCGGGATTCCGTTCCTGCAGATGAGCATGGCCAAGGGCCTGCTGCCCGACACGCATCCGCAATCGGCGGGTGCGGCGCGCTCGACGGTGCTGAAGGATTCCGACGTCGTCATGCTGGTCGGCGCCCGCCTCAACTGGCTGCTCTCGCATGGCAAGGGCAAGACCTGGGGCGACGCACCGAAGAAGTTCATTCAGATCGACATCGAGCCCAAGGAGATGGACTCCAACGTCGAGATCGTCGCGCCGCTGGTCGGCGATATCGGCTCCTGCGTCTCGGCACTGCTCGAAGGCATCGACAGCAAATGGCCGGCCCCGCCGGCCGACTGGATCTCGACCGTCAACGCGAAGCGCGACGAGAACATCGCCAAGATGGCGCCGCGGCTTTTGAAGAACTCGTCGCCGATGGATTTCCATGGCGCGCTCGGCGCGCTGCGCACCGTCATCAAGGAGCGGCCCGACGCGATCCTCGTCAATGAAGGCGCCAACACCCTCGATCTCGCGCGCGGCATCATCGACATGTACCAACCGCGCAAGCGCCTCGATGTCGGTACCTGGGGCGTCATGGGCATCGGCATGGGCTTTGCCGTCGCCGCCGCCATCGAGACCGGCAAGCCCGTGCTCGCGGTCGAGGGCGACTCGGCCTTCGGCTTCTCCGGCATGGAGGTCGAGACGATCTGCCGGTACAATTTGCCGGTCTGCATCGTGATCTTCAACAACAACGGCATCTATCGCGGCACCGACGTCAATCCGCTCGGCGGCGATGTCGCGACCACCGTCTTCGTCGCGAATGCGCGCTACGACAAGATGATGGAGGCCTTCGGCGGCGTCGGCGTGAACGTGACGACGCCAGACGAGCTCAAACGCGCCGTCGACACGGCGATGGATTCCGGCCGGCCAACGCTGATCAACGCCGTGATCGATCCCGCCGCCGGCACCGAGAGCGGCCGCATCGGCAACCTCAACCCGCAAAGCGTGGTCCGCAAGAAATAAGCTGCACAGAAGACGTTCCCGGCGTCGGAGGCAAGCCGGCGCCGGAGACAACCGGCGGCAAGAAAGGGGGAGAACGCAATGAAAGCGCTCGAAGGCGTCAGGATTCTCGATTTCACCCATGTGCAATCGGGGCCGACCTGCACGCAGCTCCTCGCCTGGTTCGGGGCCGATGTGATCAAGGTCGAGCGCCCCGGAACGGGTGACATCACGCGCGGCCAGCTCTGCGACGTGCCCGAAGCCGACAGCCTCTATTTCACGATGCTGAACCACAACAAGCGCTCGATCACGCTGGACACCAAGAACCCTCAGGGCATGGAAGTGCTCTGGGAGATGGCCAAGGTCTGCGACGTGCTGGTCGAGAATTTCGCGCCGGGCGTGCTCGACCGCATGGGCTTCTCCTGGGAGAGGCTCCATGAGGTCAATCCACGCCTCATCGTCGCCTCGGTGAAGGGCTTCGGCCCGGGCCCTTATGCCGATTGCAAGGTCTATGAGAACGTCGCGCAATGCGCCGGCGGCTCCGCCTCGACCACCGGCTTCCGCGATGGGCCGCCGCTGGTGACCGGCGCGCAGATCGGCGATTCCGGCACCGGCCTGCATCTGGCACTGGGGATCGTCACCGCGCTGTTCCATCGCACGACGTCGGGGCTCGGCCAGAAGGTCGACTGCGCCATGCAGGACGGCGTGCTCAACCTCTGCCGCATCAAGCTGCGCGACCAGCAGCGCCTGGAGCACGGGCCGCTGAAGGAATACAGCCAGTTCGGCGAGGGCATCCCCTTCGGCAAGGCCGTGCCGCGCGCCGGCAACGATTCCGGCGGCGGCCAGCCTGGCCGCATCCTGAAGTGCAAGGGCTGGGAGACCGACCCCGACGCCTATATCTATTTCATCACCCAGACCCCGGTCTGGGGCGCGATCTGCGACGTCATCGGCGAACCCGGCTGGAAGACCGATCCCGATTACGCCAAGCCCGCTGCCCGCCTGCCCCGACTGAACGAGATCTTCGGGCGCATCGAGCAATGGACGATGACCATGACCAAGTTCGAGGCCATGGACATCCTGAACATCTACCACATTCCCTGCGGCCCGATCCTGTCGATGAAGGAGATCGCCGAGGAGACGTCGCTGCGCGAGACCGGGACCGTGGTCGAGGTCGACCATCCCACGCGCGGCAAATATCTCTCGGTCGGCAATCCGATCAAGCTTTCCGCCAGCCCGACCGAAGTGACGCGCTCACCGCTGCTCGGCGAACATACCGACGAGATCCTGCGCGACGTGCTGAAATTCGATGACAGCCGCATCGCAGCCATCATGGCATCCGGTGCGACCGGCGCCACGGAGGCCCCGTCACGCGTCGCAGCGGAATAATCCGCCAACCCTATTCGTCTCCCTCGACCACCTTGGGCCAGAATTTCAAAAGAGGTTCTGGCTTTTTGTTGCGCCTGCAACCATCCTCTCTTGACAGCCATTCATAGTGGCATGCCAAATGCCAATAATGTGCCCAATCCCGGTGAACGATCGAGCACAGATCGACGGGCTGGCCGAAAACGATCCTGGGGAGGATCCATGTCCATTCTGATCGACAAGAACACCAAGGTCATCTGCCAGGGTTTCACCGGCAAGAACGGGACCTTCCACTCCGAGCAGGCGATCGCCTATGGCACGCAGATGGTCGGCGGGACCTCGCCGGGGAAGGGCGGGAGCTTGCATCTCGGCCTGCCGGTCTTCGACAGCGTCCACGAGGCGAAGGCCAAGACCGGCGCCGATGCCTCGGTGGTCTATGTGCCGCCGCCGGGTGCGGCGGACGCGATCTGCGAGGCGATCGATGCCGAGATCCCGCTGATCATCTGCATCACCGAAGGCATTCCGGTGCTCGACATGGTCAGGGTCAAGCGCTCGCTGATCGGCTCCAAGTCGCGGCTGATCGGGCCCAACTGCCCCGGCGTCGTCACGGCGGGCGAGTGCAAGATCGGCATCATGCCGGCCAACATCTTCAAGCCGGGATCGGTCGGCATCGTCTCGCGCTCGGGCACGCTGACCTATGAGGCGGTGTTCCAGACGACACGCGAGGGTCTGGGCCAGACCACGGCGGTCGGCATCGGCGGCGACCCGGTCAAGGGCACCGAGTTCATCGACATGCTCGAGATGTTCCTGGCGGACCCGAAGACGACCTCGATCGTGATGATCGGCGAGATCGGCGGCTCGGCGGAAGAGGACGCGGCGCAGTTCATCAAGGACGAGGCCAAGCGCGGCCGTAGCAAGCCGATGGTCGGCTTCATCGCGGGCCGCACGGCGCCTCCGGGCCGCCGCATGGGCCATGCGGGTGCGATCATCTCGGGCGGCAAGGGCGGCGCCGAGGACAAGATCGCCGCCATGGAAGCCGCCGGCATCAAGGTCTCGCCCTCGCCTGCGCGCCTTGGAGAAACGCTCGTCGACGTGCTGCGCCGGCAGCCGATGACCGTGCAAAGACGGGCCGCCGAGATCAGACAGCGGGTCGCCGAGATCGAGTGGTCGTTCTGACGCGTTCTTCGCGGCCTGCCCATCTCGCTCAAAGTCGGGACATTCGACGGCAAGCGCGCGACGGCGGCGATCGACCGCCGCGGCGGAACCGGTTCTGGCGCCAGAAATGCACGATAGGGCCGGTTGCGCCTGAAACAGGGATTTCAACCAAGCCGAGGTATCTGGTAGACCATGAACATAGACCAGCGTGCGCGACTCGCGCATCTCGGCCTGGTGCAGGAGTTGCTCCCTTTGAAAGTTCCAAGGCTTAAGTCTCCGCCGGAGAGTTCCGCGCAGAGCCTCGTGCTCGAGCGTTTCGCGCCCGAGGAAACCTTCAAGACGAAAGTCTACGCCGCTCTGAAGCAGGCGATCATCAACATGGACATCTACGGCTCACCCGAGCCGACCTGGATCGACGAGCGCCAGCTTTCCGAGAAGCTCGGCGTCAGCCGGACACCGGTGCGCGAAGCGGTCGCCATGCTGGAGCAGGAGGGCTTCGTGAAGTCGCTGCCGCGCCGCGGCATCATGGTGCTGAAGAAGACCAAGAGCGAAGTCGTCGAGATGATCCAGGCCTGGGCGGCGCTGGAGAGCATGGCGGCGCGGCTGGTGGTCCAGCATGCGACGGATGCCGAGATCGGCACGCTGCGCATCCTGTTCAAGGGCTTCAACGATGCCCACAAGCCCTCCGACCACGTCACCGAATATTCCGACACCAATGTCGTCTTCCATCAGACACTGATCGGGCTGAGCCGCTCGAAATTGCTAGTCGATATGACCGACAACCTGCTGCTGCATGTGCGCGGCATCCGCCAGATGACCATCGGCCGCGACGACCGCGCCAGCCGTTCGATCGTCGATCACCTGAAGATCATCGAGGCGCTGGAGCGCCGCGACATGGTGCAAGCCGAGCAGTTGTCGCGCGACCATGCGCTCGGCCTTGCGGCCTATGTTGACGAACACGCCGACATCTTCGATTGAGCGTGGAGCACGCCGACATCTTCGATTGAAGGCCAGCCTTCCGCGATCCGCGAAAGCCGAGGCTACTGCACGAAGCCGTTGGTCAGCGTGCCGATGCCGTCGATCGTCACCTCGACCGTGTTCACTGGGTCCTTCATGGTGCCGACGCCCAGCGAGGTGCCGCAGCAGATCAGGTCTCCGGGCAGCAGCGTCATGTCGTGCGAGAGCCGGCTGACCAGCTCATGCGGCTGGAATATCATGTCCGCGACGGGATAATTCTGGCGCTCCTGGCCGTTGAGCACGGTGCGGATCGTCAGGCCGGCGGGATCGAGGCCGCTCGCCACCACCGGGCCGAACGGCCCGAAGCCGTCGAAGCTCTTGGCACGGACCCATTGCGCGAAGGTCGGATCGGCCGCGATCAGGTCGGCCGCCGTGATGTCGTTGACGCAGGTATAGCCGAAGATGAAATCGCCGGCCGCCTCCGGCGTGACGCCGCTGCAATTCCGGCCGATGACGATGCCGAGCTCGCCCTCATAGACGACACGACCGGCATAGGATGGCGGCCGGGGAATGGTGGCGCCCGGCGCCGCCAGGCAGGACGGCGCCTTCATCAGATAGAGCGGGTCGACCGGGGCCGGCATCGACATCTTGGCGGCAAGCGCGTGGAAGTTGTTCCACAGCGCGATGATCTTGGAGGGCGCCGTCGGGGCCAGAAGTGTTACCTCGCCGAGCGGCACGGTCTCGCCGGTCGGTTCTGCGCCGGCAAACATATCGCCGGCGTGGACCGCGACCGTCTCGCCCGCGACCGTGCCGAAACCCTCGACCCCGTCGCGCGAGAAGCGGATCCAGAAGGTCGCCGCATCCTGGCGATCCTGCTGGACCCTCTGCTGGATCGCTGAGCTGGCCATCGTCTTCCCCCTTGTCGACTTCTGATGGAAACGGGGGCGACGACGGTCGAGAACGTCAGACCGCCACCACCCTGAGATTGTTGGTGCTGCCGGCCTGGCCGAACGGGACGCCGGCCACGACGACGATCTTCTCGCCGCGCTTGACGTAATCCGCCGCGAGCGCCTGGGCCGCCGCCTGCTCGACCATCTGCGAGTATTCGCCGACCTCGTCGCACTGGATGCTGTAGGTCCCCCACAACAGGGCGAGCCGGCGCGCGGTCGAGATTTCCGGCGTCAGGCCGAGAATCGGCACCGGCGAACGCTGGCGCGCGATGCGATAGGCCGTCGTGCCCTTCTGGGTGAAGGCGACGATGGCGGATGCGCCGATCACGTCGGCGACCTCCGAGGCGGCGGCCGCGACCGCATGCTGCGGCATCGGTTCGATCGTCGGCTTCAGAGCCTCGATGATCGGCCGGTAGGAGCGGTGCTGCTCGGTGCGGCGGATGATCCGGTCCATGGTCTCGACCGCGATGACCGGGAACTGGCCCGAGGCGCTCTCGGCCGAGAGCATGACCGCGTCGGCCCCGTCATAGATGCCGGTGGCGACGTCGGAGGCTTCAGCGCGGGTCGGGGTCGGCGTCAGGATCATCGATTCCAGCATCTGCGTCGCGATGATCACCGGCTTGCCCGCGAGGCGGCAGAGCCGGACCAGATCCTTCTGCGCGCCGGGGACGTCCTCGGTCGGAATCTCGACGCCGAGATCGCCGCGGGCCACCATGACCGCATCAGACAGCGCGATGATGTCGTCGATCGCCGTCAGCGCCGAGGGCTTCTCGATCTTGGACATGACGCCGGCGCGGCCGCCGACCAAAGCGTGCGCCTCGATCAAATCCGAGGCGCGCTGGACGAAGGAAAACGCCACCCAGTCGACGCCAAGGTCCAGCCCGAAGGCCAGGTCCTCGCGATCCTTTGCGGTGATCGGCGACAGGTCCAGCACGGTGTCGGGCAGATTGACGCCCTTGCGGTCGCTGACCACGCCGCCGGTGACGACGCGCGCCTCGATCATGTCGTTGGTGCAGCCGGTTACCTGCAGGCGGACCTTGCCGTCATCGACGAGCAGGTTATGGCCGGGCATGACCGCGGCGAAGATCTCCGGGTGCGGCAGCGGCAGATGCTGGGCATCGCTGGCCGCCTTGTCGAGCACGAGCCTGATCGTCGAGCCCGTGGGAAGCGCGATCTTGCCGTCCTTGACCGCGCCGAGGCGGATCTTCGGCCCCTGCAGATCCTGCAGGATGGCGATCGGATAATTGGCTTCCTTTTCGAGCGCGCGGATGATGTCGTGCCGCGCCCGGTGGTCGTCCTTGCTGCCATGGCTGAAGTTCAGCCGGAAGACATCGACCCCGGCCTCGAACAGGCGCTTGATGGTGTCGGCATCGGAACTCGCGGGCCCCAGAGTGGCCACGATCTTCGCACGTCGTTGTCTTTTCACGGTGTCCTCACAATGCCCCGGGCCGGCGGCAGGTGCCCTGCCCTGACCGGCTTCGATTCGCGCGCATCATGAGACGGCCAGTTGACGCTCGTCCACTGCGGGACGGCCCGCCGGATGGGTTTCTTCCGAGACGGTTTCTTCAGTGTGAGCGTCTTTTTCTTCCGGGGAAGAGTTCTGCGGAAAGGTCGGGTAGACGCCCTTCGCACGGCCCATCTGCTGGACCAGCCCGAGCACCGCATCGATATAGGGCGTCTGGAGCTTGACCAGCCGGCCCATCTCCTGGACCGAGGTCAAAAGCGCGTCGATTTCGAGCGGCCTGCCCTTGTCCAGATCCTGCAGCATCGAGGTGCGATGGGCGCCGACGCCCGCCGCCCCGTCGATGCGGCGCTCGACATCGACGCGGAAGCGCGCGCCCAGCGTCTCGCCGATCCCTTGCGCCTCCAGCATCATGTTGCGGGCCAGCGCGCGGGTGCCCGGCTCGGTCGCGATCACGTCGAGCGTAGAATGGGTCAGGGCCGAGATCGGGTTGAAGCAGAGATTGCCCCAGAGCTTCAGCCAGATGTCGTCGCGAATGTCGGAGAACAGGCGCGGCTTCAGCCCGCCGGCCGTCAGCGCATCGGCAAAGCGGGTCAGCCGCTCGCTCTCCTTGCGGTTCGGCTCGCCGAGGCCGAACTGGTCGCCATAGACATGCTTGACGACGCCGGGCTCAAGGATCTCTGTCGCCGGGTAGACGGTGCAGCCGATGATCCGCTCGGGACCGATGGCGCGCCACTGGCGGTCGCCGGGGTCGACGCTGCGCAGCCTGAGATCGGCATATTCGCCGTCGAGGCCGTGGAAATACCACCAGGGCACGCCGTTCTGGGCGGTGACGACGGCGGTCTCCGGCCCGAGCAGCGGCTTGATGTCCTCGGCCGCCTCCCAGGCCTGATGGGCCTTGAGCGCGATGATGACGACATCCTGGCGGCCGAGATCGCGCGGATCGCGGCTCGCCGGCATCGCTTCCGTCACCGTCTCGTTCTTGAGGATCAGCGTCAGCCCCTTGGCCTTGATCGCCTCCAGATGGGCGCCGCGCGCCACGAGCGAGACGTCGTGGCCACCGCGCTTCAGCATCACGCCCATATATCCGCCGATCGCGCCGGCGCCGTAGATGCAGATCTTCATGGAGCTTCCTCCTTCATTGTTATGGTCAGGCGACTTCGTGGTTCGCCATCAGTTCGAGCGCCTTGACCATGGCCGAATGGTCCCAGTCCTTGCCGCCATGGGCGACGCAGGCGTTGAAGAGTTCCTGCGCCGTGGCGGTGTTGGGCAGCGACAGGCCGAGCGCCTGGGCGCCCTGCAAGGCGATGTTCAGATCCTTCTGGTGCAGCCCGATCCTGAAGCCCGGATTGAAGGTGCGCTTGACCATGCGGTCGCCATGGATCTCGAGGATCTTCGACGAGGCGAAGCCGCCCATCAGGGCCTGGCGCACCTTGGCCGGATCGGCGCCCGCCTTGGAGGCAAACAGGAGGGCCTCGCCGACCGCCTCGATCGTCAGCGCGACGATGATCTGGTTGGCGACCTTGGTGGTCTGCCCGTCGCCATTGCCGCCAACCAGCGTGATGTTCTTGCCCATCAATTCGAGCAGCGGCGTCACATCGGCAAACGCAGCCTCCGGGCCGCCGACCATGATGGTCAGGCTGGCCGCCTTGGCGCCGACCTCGCCGCCGGAGACCGGCGCATCGAGATAAAAGCCGCCGGCCGCCTCGATCCGCCTGGCGAAATCCTTGGTCGCCATCGGCGAGATCGAGCTCATATCGACGACGATCTTGCCCGCCGGCAGGCCGGCCGCGACGCCATCGGCAGAGAACAGCACGTCCTCGACCTGCGGCGTGTCGGGCAGCATCAGGATGATGACGTCGCTGGCCGCCGCGACCGCCTTCGGCGTCGCATGGACGGTGACGCCCTTGGCCGTCAGCTCCGGCGCCACCGGCTTGTGATGGCTCGACGCATGCAGGCTATGGCCGCCGGCGATCAGATGCTCCGCCATCGGGCGGCCCATGATGCCCAGTCCAATGAAACCGATATTCGTCATCGCCAGCCATTCTCCGCAGTCATCATTCGCCTGCCCTGTTCGCCGTCAGGCCGCCAGCGTCCGGCCCGGCAGCCAGGACAGGCCGTCGCGGGTGTCGCGGGCGGGCTTGTATTCGCAGCCGACCCAGCCGGCGTAGCCGATGGCGTCGAGGTGCCGGTACAGGAAGGGGAAGTTGATCTCGCCCGTGCCCGGCTCGTTGCGGCCGGGATTGTCGGCGAGCTGGATATGGGCGATCCGGTCGAGATTGGCCTCGATCGTGCGGGCCAGATCCCCTTCCATGATCTGCATGTGGTAGATGTCGTATTGCAGGAAGAGGTTGGGTGAATCGACATCGTCGAGCAGGCGCAGCGCCTGCGCGGTCGTGTTCAGGAAGAAGCCCGGAATGTCGCGCGTGTTGATCGGCTCGACGAGCAGCGCGATGCCCTCCTGTCCCAGTTCATGGGCGGCGAAGCGCAGGTTGTTGACGAGCGTTTCGTGCAGCCGGGCCGGCTCGATGCCAGACGGCGCCACGCCGACGAGGCAGTTGACCTGCCGGCAGCCGAGCGCCGTGGCGTAGTCGATCGCCTCGAATACGCCGCGCTGAAACTCGCTGACCCGGTCGGGCAGGATGGCGATGCCGCGCTCGCCCGCGGCCCAATCGCCGGCCGGGAGGTTGTGCAGCACCTGCGTCAGGTTCCAGCGCTTCAGCCGGGCGGCGAGCGTGTGCTTGTCGAACGGATAGGGGAACAGATATTCGACGCCGGTGAAGCCGGCCTCGGCGGCGGCCTGGAACCGGTCGAGGAATTCCAGTTCGTTGAACAGCATCGTCAGGTTTGCGGCAAAGCGTGGCATGGTCTTGTCCGTCGTTTGCAAAAGCCGGATGGGCGAAAGCTGGATGGGCAATGGGCGTCGGCAGGCCCGGCGGCGAACGCCGGGCTCAGCATGTCATTCCGCCGGCTGGAGTTCGGTTTGCGGAGAAGTCGGCAAGGGCAGGTCGAGCACCTCCTCGAACTCCACGACATTGTCGATCTCGGTGCCCATCGCGATGTTGGTGACGCGCTCCAGGATGAACTCCATCACCACCGGCACCTGATGCTCCTTGAGCCAGGCCTTGGCCTGGGCGAAGGCCGCCTTGAACTCGTTGGGGCTGCGCACCCGGATCGCCTTGCAGCCGAGGCCCTCGGCAACAGCGACATGGTCGACGCCGTAGCCGGCGAGATCGGGTGAATTGATGTTGTCGAAGGCGAGCCCGACCTGGAAATCCATGTCGAAGCCGCGCTGGGCCTGGCGGATCAGGCCGAGATAGGAGTTGTTCACGACGATGTGGATGTAGGGCAGCTTGAACTGCGCCCCGACTGCGAGCTCTTCGATCAGGAACTGGAAGTCGTAATCGCCCGAGAGCGCCACGATCTCGCGCTCGGGATCGGCGGCGCGCACGCCGAGCGCCGCCGGCAGCGTCCAGCCGAGCGGCCCGGCCTGACCGCAATTGATCCAGTGGCGCGGATTATGGACGTGCAGGAACTGCGCGCCGGCGATCTGCGACAGGCCGATCGTCGAGATGTAGCAGACGTCGCGGCCGAAGGCCTCGTTCATCTCCTCATAGACGCGCTGCGGCTTCAGCGGGACATTGTCGAAATGGCTCTTGCGCAGCATGGTCTCGCGCCGGCCGAGGCAGGCTTGCGCCCAGTCGTTGCGGTTCTTGAGCTGGCCCTTGCCCTCCTGCTCGCGCGCCACGGCGACGAACATTTCGAGAGCCGCCTTGGCATCCGAGACGATGCCGAAATCCGGGTTGAAGACGCGGCCGATCTGGGTCGGCTCGATGTCGACATGGATGAATTTGCGGTCTTTCGTGTAGGTTTCGATCGAGCCGGTATGCCGGTTGGCCCAGCGATTGCCGATGCCGAGGACGAAATCCGAGGCCAGCATCGTCGCATTGCCATAGCGGTGGCTGGTCTGCAGGCCGACCATGCCGGCCATCAGCGGGTGATCGTCGGGGATCGCGCCCCAGCCCATCAGGGTCGGCACGACCGGCACGCCGGTCAATTCGGCGAACTCGACCAAGAGGTCGCAGGCATCGGCATTGATGATGCCGCCGCCGGCGACGATCAGCGGGCGCTCGGCCGCTTGCAGCATCGCCATCGCCTTCTCGATCTGGCGGCGCGAGGCGGCCGGCTTGTAGACCGGCAAGGGCTCGTAGGTCTCGTCGTCGAATTCGATCTCGGCCATCTGGACGTCGATCGGCAGATCGATCAGCACCGGGCCGGGACGACCCGAGCGCATGATGTGGAAGGCCTGCTGGAAGACGCGCGGCACCAGTCCGGGCTCGCGCACCGTCACCGCCCATTTCGTCACCGGCTTGGCGATCGATTCGATGTCGATGGCCTGGAAATCCTCCTTGTAGAGACGCGCCCGGGGAGCCTGACCGGTGATGCAGAGGATCGGAATGGAATCGGCGATGGCCGAATAGAGCCCGGTGATCATGTCGGTGCCGGCCGGACCCGAGGTGCCGATGCAGACGCCGATATTGCCGGCCTTGGCGCGGGTGTAGCCCTCGGCCATGTGGGAGGCGCCCTCGACATGGCGCGCCAGGATGTGATGGATCGACTGGCGGCTCTTCAGGGCAGCGTAGAGCGGATTGATCGCCGCGCCCGGCACACCGAAGGCCTGCGTCACGCCTTCGCGCTCCAGAACCCTGACTGCGGCCTCGATGGCTCTCATTTTCGGCATGGCGCATTCTCCCGGCGAGATGCTTGTTGATTGGCATACCAGATACCATCGACCTGGGCCGGTCAATTTCTTTCAGAAACTTATTCTGACGGCGCGCGTCCAATGAAATATCATTAAATATCAACAGCTTGAATTTCTTTCACGAATCCCATTCCGCCAATCTGAAAAATTATTCCAGTTTTTATTCGCCAAGTGCCGGCGGCTGTGTTTTCGTCGGTTTTCGGAACGTGACGAGAGGAGAGCGCATGAGTCTGGTCGAACAGCGGAAAGGGCGCGGACGGCCGCGCTCGGTGAAGGCGGCGCTCACTGGGGGATCGGTCCAGGCGCTGGACCGGGGGCTGGCGCTGCTCGAGATCCTGGCCGAGGAGGACGGCCTGACACTGACCGAGCTCGGCCGACGCTCGGGTGTTTCGGCCTCGACCGTGCATCGCGTCCTGCTGACGCTGGAGAGCCGCGGCTATGTCCAGCATGACACCGATCGCGGCCATTGGCTGGTCGGGGTCGCGGCCTTCAAGATCGGCTCGGCCTTCCTGCGCAACCGCCGCGTCGCCAGCATGGGGCGGGCGACGATGCACGCGCTGATGGAAGCCAGCGGCGAGACCGTCAATCTCGGGATCGAGGACAATGGCGAGGTGGTGTTCATCTCGCAGGTCGAGAGCCACGACACCTTGCGCGCCTTCTTCCGGGCCGGCAGCCGCGGCGCCATGCACACCTCCGGCGTCGGCAAGGCCCTGCTGGCGGAATTTCCCGAGCACCGCGTGCGCCAGATCTGCGCCGCGCGGCGGCTCGAACGCTTCACCGACCAGACCCTGACCGATCTCAGCCGGCTGCTGCGCGAACTCGCGGAAGGGCGCCGGCGCGGCTGGGCGATCGACGACGAGGAGCGCACGCTCGGCATGCGCTGCGTCGCCGCGCCGATCTTCAACGAGCATGCCGAGGCGATCGCGGGCGTCTCGATCTCCGGCCCCGCCGTGCGCGTGACGCAGCGCAAGCTCGACGCCTTCGGCCCGATGGTGCGCCGCGCCGCCGACGAGATTACCCTGTCGATCGGCGGGCAGTTGCCAAGGCGGGATTGAGGCGCAGCTCCGCATGAGGCGCCGGGAACCCCTCCCCCTCGTGGGGAGGTGCAGGGGTGGGGGACGAACGACTGGGTCATGCGCTCACCAAGCGGGACGCCCCCCATCCCCATACCCTTCCCCACCAGGGCGAAGGGAGGAGCCAAAACGTCCAACGGAGAGCAAAACCTAACCCCGCTCCGCGAGCGCCTGCCTGATGGTCTCGCCGACCAGATGAGCACTGGAGGCGATCCGCACGCCGGCCGCTTCCAGCGCCTTGATCTTGCCGGCCGCATCGCCTTTTCCCCCCAAAGTGAGTGCGCCGGCATGGCCCATGCGGCGTTCGGGCGGCGCTTCGCGGCCGACGATCAGCGCGACGATGGGCTTGGATGTCCTCACGCCCGAGATGAACTCCGCGACCTCCTCCTCCTCGGTGCCGCCGATCTCGCCGATCAGCACCACGCCCTCGGTATCGGCATCGTCCAGGAACAGCTCCAGGCATTCGCGCATGCGGATGCCGTGGATCGCATCGCCGCCGACACCGACCGTGGTCGACTGGCCGAGTTTCGCCGCGCTGATCTGCGCCACGACCTCGCTGGTCAGCGATGCGGAGCGCGAGATGATGCCGATGCCGCCCGGGCGTTCGCTGCCGGTCGCCATCACGCCGAGCTTGCCGACGCCGGGGACCAGGATGCCTTGCGAATTGGCGCCGACCAGGATGGTGCGCCCACCCTTCAGCGCATCGCGCACCCGGACCATGTCGAGCGTCGGCACGCGCTCGGTGACGGTGACGACCAGCGGCATCTCGGCCTCGATCGCCTCGATCATGGCGGCAGCGGCATGGGGCGGCGGCACGAAGACGATGCTGGCATTGGCGCCGGTCTCGCGCCTGGCGTCGGCGACCCGGTCATAGACCGGCAGGTTCAGATGCGAGCGGCCGCCCTTGCCGGGCGTCACGCCGCCGACGACATGGGTGCCGTATTCCATCATCCGGGTGACATGGTGGGTGCCGGCCCAGCCGGTCATGCCCTGGCAGAGGACGCGGGTGTCGCGATCCAGAAAAACCGACATGGCTCAGGCTCCCTTCCCGGCCAGCGCGACCGCTTTCGCGGCGGCGGTCCACATGTCCGGGCAATCGATCACCGCGCAGCCGAAATTCCGCAGCCGCGAGCGGGCGAAATCTGCGTTGTTGCCGGCGAGCCTGACCACCAGCGGCAGCGAACGGCCGGTGCGCCGCATGGCGATGCCCAACCCCTCCGCGATCGTGTCGCAGGGCTGCATGCCGCCGCCATGGACGTTGATCAGGATGGCGCGCGTCGACGGGTTGTCGAGCAGCAAGCGGAAGCCATGGGCGATGTCGAGGCTCTTGGCCGTCGTGCGGATATCCATGAAATTGGCCGGCCGTCCCTTGGCCGCCACGACCATGTCGAGCGTCGCCAGGCCGAGCCCGGCACCGTTGGCGACCATGCCGATATCACCATCGAGCTGGACATAGTTGAGCTGATGGCGCTGGGCCTGCAGATCGACGAGATCGGTCTCGTCCTCGTCGCGCAAAGCTGCGAGATCGCCGTGCCGGAACAGGGCGTTGTCGTCGAGCACCATCTTGACGTCGAGCGCCATCAGCGTGCCGGCTTCCGTGACCGCCAGGGGATTGATCTCGATCAGGCTCGCATCGAGCTCGACGAAGGCCTGCTGCAGCCCGTCGATCAGCGCGCAGGCCTGCGCATGCAGCGCACCGTCGAGGGCGAGGTCGGCGACGAACTGCGCCACCGCATCGGGGCGCGCCTCGCGCCCGGCACCGAGCCTGAGCTGATTGACCCGCACGGCACCGCTCGCCGCCTGTTCCTCGATATCGGCGCCGCCCTTGGCGCTGCCGATCAGCGTCAGCTCTCCGGAGGAGGAGTCGATCAACAAGGCGAGATGCAGTTCTCGGACCGCCGTGATGGCGCTCTCGACCAGGACGCGCCTGACCGTCAGCCCCTCCGGCCCGGTCTGCGCCGTCGTCAGCACCCGGCCAAGCAGTTGATTAGCCGCGGCCTCTGCCGCTTCGGGGCCGTCGACACGCTGGATGCCGCCGGCATGCTTGCGTCCTCCGGCATGGATCTGGGCCTTGACCATGACGCCGCGCCCGTCGAGGCGGCCGGCGATCTCGCCGGCCTCGCGGGAGGTAATCGCGACGCCCCCATCGGGCACGCGAAGGCCATAGGGCGCGAGCAGTTTTTTAGCCTGAAACTCGTGGATTTTCATCGCTTTCCCCTCCTTCACGCCCCGCATCGCAGGATCTTTTATAGTTGGTATACATTATGCCAACATTGGATGCCGTCAAGCGCCATCGCAAATGGCTTCAGTCGAGCAAGGCGGCCGGAGAGGCCTTCGCCCAAGCGCGCCGGGCGTCGTCACCAGTCCCCTTGACGCCTCATCGGCGCTGGCATACCAATAATTGGGAATGCCAAATACCAGAGAAATGGCACTGCACTTCGGCCTGCCGGAGTTGCCGGTCGCTCCGGTGACGTCGTGCCGAGGAAGAATGAATTCGTGAGCACCGCCTTGTCGCAGTCGGTTGATTTTGCTCAGTTGGTGGCCCGCGCAGGCGACGGAATCGTCGTGTCGGATGCGCAGGGGATCATCACGGTCTGGAACCTGGCGGCGGAGCGGATCTTCGGCTTCACGGAAGCCGAAGCGCTGGGTCAGTCGCTGGATCTGATCACGCCGGAGCGGCAGCGCGAGCGGCACTGGGCCGGCTACGAGAAGACGATGCGCACGGGGCAGACGCGCTACGGCGCCGACGTACTGCGGGTGCCTGCGATCCACAAGGAAGGCCGCCCGCTGTCGATCGCCTTCACCGTCGGCCTGATGTTCGACGCCGCCAACACGGTCACCGGCATCACCGCCGTCATTCGCGACGACACCCAGCGCTGGACCGAAGACCGCCAGATGCGCCGTCGCCTGGCAGAACTTGAAGCCGAGGCCACCCAGAACAAGGCGAAGGAACTGGGTGTTTCCACTCCAAGCTAGTGAAGACCAAACGCCAAAATATTCAGAGACTTAACCTGAAGCAGTCCGGAGGAACCAAACGCTATGAGCCAGCCGCTCGAAGGTATCAAGATCATCGACTTCACGCACGTCCAGGCGGGTCCGGCCTGCACGCAGTTGCTGGCGTGGTTCGGCGCCGACGTCATCAAGGTCGAACGTCCGGGCGCCGGTGACGTCACGCGGTCGCAGCTTCGCCATGTCGAGGGCGCCGACGCGCTCTATTTCACCATGCTGAACAGCAACAAGCGTTCGCTGACCCTCGACACCAAGACGGCGCAGGGCAAGGAAGTCCTGGAGAAGCTGATCAAGGAAAGCGACGTTCTGGTCGAGAATTTCGGCCCTGGCGCGCTCGACCGCATGGGCTTCTCCTGGAAGCGGATCAACGAGCTCAACCCCGGCATGATCGTCGCTTCGGTCAAGGGCTTCAGCGACGGCCACCATTATGAAGACCTGAAGGTCTATGAGAACGTCGCGCAGTGCGCCGGCGGCGCCGCCTCGACCACCGGCTTCTGGGACGGTCCCCCGACGGTCAGCGCTGCTGCTCTTGGCGACTCCAACACCGGCATGCATCTCGCCATCGGCATCCTGACGGCGCTGCATCAGCGCAACAAGACCGGCAAGGGCCAGAAGGTCGCGGTCTCGATGCAGGATGCGGTGCTGAACCTCTGCCGCGTCAAGCTGCGCGACCAGCAGCGCCTCGATGCGCTGGGCTTCCTCGAGGAGTATCCGCAGTATCCGCATGGCACGTTCTCGGACGTCGTGCCGCGTGGCGGCAATGCCGGCGGCGGCGGTCAGCCGGGCTGGGTGCTGAAGTGCAAGGGCTGGGAGACCGACCCGAACGCCTATATCTACTTCACCATCCAGGGCCACGCCTGGGCGCCGATCTGCAAGGCCATCGGCAAGGAAGAGTGGATCGACGATCCGGCCTACAAGACGGCCCGGGCGCGCCAGGACAAGATCATGGCCATCTTCGGCACGATCGAGGAGTGGCTCGCCGACAAGACCAAGTTCGAGGCCGTCGACATCCTGCGCAAGTTCGACATCCCGTGCTCGCCGGTGCTCTCCATGAAGGAGATCTCCGTCGATCCGTCGCTGCGGGCCAGCGGCACGGTCGTCGAAGTGCAGCACCCGCAGCTCGGCACCTATCTGACGGTCGGCAGCCCGATCAAGTTCTCGGATATGGACGTCAATGTGAAGGCGTCCCCGCTGCTGGGCGAGCACACCGACGAGGTGCTGCAGGATCTGGGCTACACCGCGCAGCAGATCGAGGAACTGCATCAGGCGAACGCCGTCTGAGCGTGACGACTTTGACCTGACACAGGAGAGGCGGCGCGCCGACATGCGGGCCGCCTCTCCATGACCGGATAACCGCGCCATCGCCCAATGTGGCAGACAGCGCATTGCCGAATGGCCGCCGGCCATCCAGGTCATTGTCGCGCCAGGCGGTATGGACGTCCCTGCCCACGACCAGAGGCGGCGGCATGACCCTCCTCGATCTCATGAACCACCCCCATCTGATGGGCCGGCTCGATTTCGTCCATCGGCTGCCGGGCAAGGTGCCCCTGCCGGCCGGGCCGAACCCGCTTGGCCTGTTCGAGACCCGCGACGCGACTCTCTACGTGCCGCATGGCATCGATCCGCGCAGCCCGACGGCACTGGTCGTGCTGTTCCATGGTGGCGGCGGCAGCGCGGCGAAGATTCTGCCGATGCTGCAGCAGCACGCCGAGGCGCGCGGCTTCCTGCTGCTGGTCCCACAATCGGTATTTCCGACCTGGGACATCGTGATCGGCGGCAATGGGCCGGACCGCGAGCGGCTCGACGCGGCGCTGGCCGAGGTCGCCTCGCGCTTCCGGCTGGACCCGGCCCGCCTCGTCTTCGCCGGCCATTCCGATGGCGGCAGCTATGCGCTCTCGCTGGGCCTCACCAACGGGCAGTTCGTGACCCATGTCGTGGCCTCGTCGGCCGGGTTCATGTCGGTGCATCTGCAGAGCGGCGCGCCCCGCGTCTTCATCTCCCACGGGACACGGGACGAGCAGATCCCGATCGACCGCAGCGGCCGCTTCCATTCCGCCAAGCTCAAGGCGGCGGGCTATGACGTGACCTATGTCGAGTATGACGGGCCGCACGCGCATCAGCCGGCCGTGGTGGAGCAAGCGGTGGACTTCTTCCTCGCCTGACGATCGGCTGCCGAGCCAGCCCGGCCAGTTGCAGGCTCTTCCAGTTCAAGTCCTGCCACGCGCAGCCCCCATGCCGAATCCGGTGCTTGCAACGGCGGGACCGGGGTGCATGACTTCGCGCCCGGACCAGCCCCTGGAGAAGCCTCTTGCCTTCGACACCCCGCTATGACCGCATCCTGCTGACCGGTGCGGCCGGCCGGCTCGGCTCCCGCCTGCGCCAGGGCCTGGCCCCGCTCGCCAGGACGATCCGCCTGGCGGATCGCGAGCCGCTGGGTGATCTCGCCGACAACGAGGAAGCGGCGATCTTCGACCTCGCCGACATGGAGGCGACGATCGCGGCGACGAAGGATTGCGACGCGATCGTGCATTTCGGCGGCGCGCCGATGGAAACCGGCTGGCAGACGATCCTCGATTCCTGCATCCGCGGTTCCTATCATGTCTATGAGGGCGCCCGGAAACATCGCGTGCGCCGGGTCGTCTACGCCTCCTCGGTTCATGCGATCGGCTATCACGAACTCGAAGCCCATATCGGCGTCGATGCGCCGGTGCGGCCCGACGGGCTCTATGGCGTGTCGAAGACCTTCGTCGAGAGCCTGAGCCGGCTCTACTGGGACAAGTTCGGGATCGAGACGGCCTGCCTGCGCATCTTCTCGTCCTTCCCGGAGCCGGCCGACCGGCGCATGCTCTGGTCCTATCTCTCCTTCGACGATTGCGTCCGGCTGGTCACGGCAGCGCTGACCGCGCCGCGCGTCGGGCACAGCATCGCGTTCGGGATATCGGACAACCCCGCCAAGCCGGTCGACAACAGCGGCGCCGGCCATCTCGGCTTCGTGCCGCAGGACAACACCGAGCCGTTCCGCGCCGCGGTGGAAGCCCGCACGCCGGTGCCCGACCCCAAGGCGCCGGCGGTCAAATATCTCGGCGGCTGGTTCTGCGAGCTTGGCCATCCCGACGACGAGCCGACCCGGTAGGCGCGTGGCGCCGGTTCCGCTTCGCTCCACGAGGTTCTAGAACGGTTGCGAATCCAGCAATCCGAGGAACCGGACATGACCAAGAAAGTAGCGATCGTCACGGCCGGCGGCAGCGGCATGGGCGCGGCGACGGCGCGGCGCCTCGCGAAGGACGGCTACCAGGTCGCGATCCTGTCCTCCTCGGGCAAGGGCGAGGCGCTAGCCAAGGAACTCGGCGGGATCGGCGTCACCGGCTCGAATTTGTCGCAGGACGACGTCAAGCGCCTGGTCGACCTAACGGTCGAGCGCTGGGGCCGCGTCGATGCGCTGGTCAACAGCGCCGGCCACGGACCGAGGGCCGCCATCCTCGACATCACCGACGAGGACTGGCAGCGCGGGCTCGACGTCTATTTCCTGAGCGCAGTCAGGGCGATCCGACTGGTGACGCCGATCATGCAGGCGCAGAAATCCGGCGCGATCGTCAACATCACCACGGCCTGGGCCTTCGAGCCCGATGCGATGTTCCCGACCTCGGCGATGGCGCGGGCAGGGCTCGCCGCCTTCACCAAGATCTTCGTCGACAAATATGCGCCCGACAACATCCGCATGAACAATGTCCAGCCGGGCTGGATCGACAGCCTGCCGGCAACCGACGAGCGCCGCCAGCGCGTGCCGATGCAGCGCTACGGCACCAGCGACGAGATCGCCGGCACGATCGCCTTCCTGCTCTCGGCCGATGCCGGCTACATCACCGGCCAGAACATCCGCGTCGATGGCGGCGTCACAAAGTCGATCTGACGGAGCCTATCTGACGGACCTGCGCGAGCGGCCAGAAGTGCTGGCCGCTCCGCTCAGCCCGGCTTGCGGGCCGAGACGATGAAGCGGTCCTGGCTCGCGCGCTCGAGCCGCTGGTAGAGCGGCATGAAGCGACCTTGCGCCCGGTGGATGGCGCCAAGCTCGCGGTCGATCACGACATCCACGAAGCCCGCCTCGGTCAGGAGGCGCGCGATCTCTTCCGGCCGGCAGCCCTGCGAAAAATAGACGCGCGAGACGATGTCGTCATGCGTCGCGGCATGGGCGGCCGGAGGCTTCGGCTTCGACAAGCGCTTCACGAGCTTCGCCAGGACGCGCAGCGCCCGGCCTTTGCCCGGACGCGGATTGGTCATGTCGACATCGACGATGGCGACCCGGCCGCCCGGCTTCAGCACCCGAAGCCATTCCCGGAACGCGGCCGGGGGATCGGGCAGCGTCCAGACCAGATGGCGCGTCGCCACGGCGTCGTAGCTGTCGGCCGTCTCCAGCGTGTCCTCGGCATCGCCGGCATAGAGCCTGATCGATTTGCCGGCGGTCTTGGCGCGGGCGCGGGCGAGCATCGCCTCCGAAAGGTCGAGCCCGGTGACGCCATAGCCGAGCTCGGCCAGCAGAAGCGAGATCACCCCGGTTCCACTGGCGAGATCGAGCGCTTTGGCGCCTCCGGCCGGCGCGGGGCCAAGATGGCGCGAAAACAGCGCGAGCCAGGCCTGCCGCTCTTCGCTCGAGAAAATCTCGTGCCCTGGCTGGCTGTCGAACGTCTCCGACCGCATCGACCAGTAGTCGCGGATTTCGTCCTTGAGGCTGAGATTGTGATGCAGTGCGGTCATGGCCGGGCTTTTCGGTTCTTGGGACGCGTATCGAGAACCACGAAAGCGGCATCGAAGGCAAGCCACCCGTCCAATCTCCCGAGCAGCCGCTCTCAAGGCGTCGAAGTCATTGTTTTTGTTTGTAATAGTTCCAGAAGATAAATCTTGACCCTCCGGAGGGGCGGACCTAGGAGCCAGCGACTTCGTCCGGAGGTCTTCTCATGCTGTTCCTGCGCGCAATTCTCGGCGCGGCCGCACTCGCCGCGTCGCTCTCCATGGCGCCCGCTTCCGCATGGGCCGCGAAAGTCTCCGTCACCGACGTGCTCGGGCGCAAGGTCGAGGTCGAGGCCCCGGTCCAGCGCGTGATCCTCGGCGAAGGCCGGCAGATGTACTTCGTCGCCGCGCTGGACAAGGACGATCCGTTCAAGCGTGTCGTCGGCTGGCGTGACGATCTCTCCAAGGCCGACCCCGACAGCTACAAGCAATATCTCGCGCGTTATCCTGTGATCGCCAGGCTGCCGAGCTTCGGCGGCATGAAGGAAGGCGCCTTCGACATCGAGCAGGCGATCGCGCTGAAGCCCGACGTGCTCTTCCTCAATGTCGAGGCGAAGGTCGCCAGCGACGAGGCGAGCCTGGTCGACAAGCTCGCGGCCGTCGGCATCCCCGTCGTCTATGTCGATTTCCGCGAGAAGCCCTTCCAGAACACCGAGCCGTCGATGCGGGTGATCGGCAAGCTCTTCGGCAAGGAAAAGCTGGCCGAGGATTTCATTTCGTTCCGCGCCGCCGAGATCGCCCGCGTCACCGACCGGCTCGCCAAGACGCCGGGGCTGAAGCGCCCGCTCGTCATGATGGAGCGCGCCGGCGGCTATTCCGATGATTGCTGCATGTCCTTCGGCAGCGAGAATTTCGGCAAGATGGTCGAGATCGCCGGCGGCAAGAACTTCGCCTCCGATCTGATCCCCGGCACCTTCGGCACGGTCAATCCGGAAGCCGTCGTCGCCGCCAACCCCGAGGTCGTGATCATCACCGGCGGCAACTGGGGCGCCTATGTGCCCGGCGGCGCCTGGGTCGGGCTCGGTCCCGGCACCGATGCCGTCGAGGCCCGCCGCAAGCTCTCCGGCCTGGCGATGCGCCCTGCCTTCAGCCAGACGCAGGCCGTGAAGAACGGCCGTGTCCATGCGATCTGGCACCAGTTCTACAACAGCCCCTACCAGTTCGTGGCGATCCAGGAGATCGCGAAGTGGCTGCACCCGGAGCTGTTCAAGGACGTCGACGCCGACGCCACGCTGAAGACGCTGCATGAGCGCTTCCTGCCGCTGCCCTATGAGCCGGGCTACTGGGTGAGCCTCGAGCGCAAGTGAACCAGCCAGCCAAAGTGAGCCGGCAATGACCGCCACCGCCGCCCGCGAGGCGCCCCAAGGCCGTGTGGCCTATCGTGCGCTGACGCTGCGGCGACGGCTGATCCTGCTCGGCCTGTTCGGCCTGCTGCTGGCGAGCTTCGTCGTCGACCTGATGCTGGGGCCCGCACGCTACGATGCAGGGCAAGTGCTGGCGACGCTGCTGAACCCTGCGGAGGCGACGGCGGCGCTGCGCGTCGTGATCTGGGACATCCGGCTGCCGGTCGCGCTGATGGCGGTCGTCACCGGGGCGTCGCTCGCGGTCGCCGGCGCGCAGATGCAGACCATCCTGAACAACCCGCTCGCCAGCCCGTTCACGCTCGGCATCTCGGCGGCGGCGAGCTTCGGGGCGGCGCTGGCGCTGGTCTTCGGCGTCGGCCTGCTGCCGGTTGCGGCCGACTACATCGTCCCGATCAACGCGTTCATCATGGCGATGGGCGCGGCGCTGCTGATCCATGTGCTGAGCCAGTCGCGCGGCGTCACCACCGAAACCGTGATCCTGCTCGGCATCGCGCTGGTCTTCACCTTCAACGCCCTGCTGGCGCTACTGCAGTTCTTCGCCTCGGAACAGGCGCTTGGCGCCGTCGTATTCTGGACGATGGGTTCGCTGACCAAGGCGAGCTGGCAGAAGCTCGCGATCACCACGGCGGTGCTGGTGTTCACTCTGCCGTTCTTCATCCGCCGGGCCTGGGCGCTGACGACGCTGCGGCTCGGCGACGACAAGGCGGCGAGCTTCGGCATCAACGTCAGGCGGCTGCGGCTCGAGATCATGCTGCTGGTCAGCCTTCTGGCGGCCGTTCCGGTCTCCTTCGTCGGGACGATCGGCTTCATCGGGCTCGTCGGTCCGCATATCGCGCGCATGGTCATCGGCGAGGACCAGCGCTTCTTCGTGCCGGCCTCGGCGCTGGCCGGCGCCGCGATCCTCTCGGCCTCCTCGGTCGTCTCGAAGTCGCTGATCCCCGGGCTGATCTTCCCGATCAGCATCGTCACCGCGCTGATCGGCGTGCCGTTCTTCTTCAGCCTGATCATGACCAGCCGGAAACGCGCATGGTGAGGCTCTCTTTGGCTGGCGTCGGCGTCTCCTACGGGCGGCGGCGGGTGCTGCAGGATGTCGATGCCCATGAGCTCAGGGGCGGCGAGGTCGTCGCCGTCATCGGCGCCAATGCGGCGGGCAAATCGAGCCTGTTTCGCCGCATCGCCGGTCTGGCCGGCGGCGAAGGCGAGGTGACGATCTCCGGCGAGAGCCGCGTTCCCGGCCGGCTCCAGCCCAGCACCTGCTACCTGCCGCAGGACACGGCGGTGAATGCCGTGCTGAGCGTCTATGAATCGATCCTGCTCGCGCTCAAGCAGGGCGGCTCCTGGTCGGTCAGCGACGACGAACTCCAGCGCATCGACCGCGTTCTGCATGAGCTCGAGATCAGCGATCTGGCCTTCCGGGGCCTCGGCGAACTCTCGGGCGGGCAGCGCCAGCTCGTCTCGATCGCCCAGACGCTGGCGCGCGAGCCCGACATCCTGCTGCTCGACGAGCCGACCAGCGCGCTCGACCTGCACCGCCAGTTCGAGGTGCTCAGCCTGGTGCGCCGGCTGGCGCATGAGCGCGGCATGCTGATCCTGGTCTCGATCCACGACCTCAACCAGGCGCTGCGTTTCGCCGACCGGGTGATGGTGCTGGCCCATGCGCGGCTCGTGGCGCTGGGCGATCCCCGCATCATCGTGACGCCGGCCCTGCTCGACGAGGTCTATGGCGTCCGCGCCCGCGTCGAAACGCTGGCGGGCGGGGAGCCTTACGTCCTCGTCGAAGGGTCGAGCCGGCAGGTGATCTGAGCCGCGCCGCTCAGGCGGCGAGGCTGCGCATCTCGCTGATCAGGTCCGATTTGCCCTCGAAGCCGATGCCCGGCAGGTCGGGCATGACGATATGGCCGGCCTCGACGCGCACGCCGTCCGGGAAGCCGCCATAGGGCTGGAACAGGTCGGGATAGGATTCGTTGCCGCCGAGGCCGAGACCGGCGGCGATGTTCAGCGACATCTGGTGGCCGCCATGGGGGATGCAGCGTCGCCATGACCAGCCGTTTGCCTTCAGCATCTCCAGCGTCCGCAGGTACTCGACCAGGCCGTAGCTGAGCGCGCAGTCGAACTGCAGCCAGTCGCGGTCCGGCCGCATGCCGCCATAGCGGATCAGGTTGCGGGCATCCTGCATCGAGAACAGGTTCTCGCCGGTTGCCATCGGGCCGGGATAATGCTCGGCCAGCTTTGCCTGAAGCTCGTAGTCGAGCGGATCGCCGGCTTCCTCGTACCAGAACAGATCGTATTGCCGCAGCGCCCTCGCATACGCGATCGCCGTGTCCAGATCGAAGCGGCCATTGGCATCGACTGCGAGCCTGCAACCGGCCGGCAGCATTTTCAGCACCGTCTCGATGCGCTTGCAGTCGTCAGTGAGCGGGGCGCCGCCGATCTTCATCTTCACGACCGTATAGCCACGGTCGAGATAGCCCTGCATCTCGGCCGCCAAGCCTTCCAGCCCCTTGCCGGGGTGGTAGTAGCCGCCGGCGGCGTAGACGAAGACCCTGGGGTCGGCGGTGACGCCCGCACGCTCGGCCAACATCCGGAAGAGCGGCTTGCCGGCGATCTTGGCGGTGGCGTCCCAGACCGCCATGTCGATCGTGCCCATCGCGACCGAGCGCTCGCCATGGCCGCCGGGCTTCTCGTTGGTGAACATCGCCGCCCAGACCTTGGCCGGATCGATATTGCCGCCATCCGCGTCGAGCAGGCTGTCGGGCGCCGCCTGGAGGATGCGGGGGGCGAAGCGCTCGCGGATCAGCCCGCCCTGGCCGTAGCGCCCGTTCGAGTTGAAGCCGTAGCCGATCACCGGTTTGCCGTCGCGGACGACGTCGGTGACGACCGCAACGAGGCTGAGCGTCATCTTCGAGAAGTCGATGAAGGCATTGGCGATCGGAGAGGCGATCGGAGCGGTCCGCTCGCGGATGTCGACGATACGCATGAGAAGGCTAGTTCCTTGATTGATTGACGCGCTAGGTGGGGAAAGTCAGTCGGCGTATTGGCCGGCTGCGTTGATCAGCGGCCGCCAGCGCTCGATGTCGCTCTTGAGCGTCGCGGCGAGGGCGGCGGGCGTGGCCTTGGTCGGCGTCGGATCCGTGGCGATATCGGCGAAACGCTTGACCAGCGTCGGGTCGCGAAGGGCCTCACCCAGTGCCTTGGACAGAATCTGGACGATCGCGTCGGGCGTCTTGGCCGGAACGTAGAGACCGTGCCAGACACTGATCTCAAGACCGTTCACGCCGCCTTCGGCGGCCGTCGGCACCGTCGGCATCGAGGGCAGGCGGCTGGCGCTGGTTACGGCATAGGCCTTGACGCTGTTGGACTGGACCTGGGGCGCCGCCGTCGTCGCTTGCTCGCAGCCGAGATCGACCTGCTTGCCGGTCAGCGCCTGGAGCACGGGGCCGCCGCCCCGGAAGGGCACCACCGTCATCTGCTTCTGGAGCTGCGACATGAGCAGCATGCCGCAGAGCTGGGAGGCCGCGCCGAGCCCGGCATGAGCGAAGGTGATCTGGTCGCCGCGCTTGCGGATATCGGCCGCGAGCTCGGCCATCGTGGCAGCGGCGTAATCCGGCCGTGCGATGATCGCCATGTTGGCATCCGAGACCACGCCGACAGGTTTCAGATCGGTCGTCGGATCGAATGCAAGCTTGCGATAGAGCGTGACAGCGGTCGCAAGCCCAAGATGGTGCAGCAGCAACGTGTGACCGTCAGGATCTGCGCGGACGGCGCGGAGGCTGCCTGTCGTCCCGCCGGCACCCGCGATGTTCTCAACGATGATCGACTGGCCAAGCAGGCGGCTCATGTTTTCGGCCGTGACGCGCGCCACCGTGTCGGTCGGACCGCCGGCCGCGAATGGAACGATCATCGTGATCGGCCGCTTGGGGAAATCCTGCGCCTGAGCAGGAAAAGAAGCGAAGAGAGCCACGACGGACGCCAAGAGAGCTGTGCGCATTCCATATCCTCCCCGATTTATCGTTGGCCGGATCATAGGAAATCCGCGCAGCTTGTCAGCCATCGCAGGAATGGTCATTTTTCATGCGAGGCGTTCCCATTTGAGGTGCCTGTGTCGACTTGGAAAATGACCCATGCGAAGCTTCGATCCGGTCTCGCTGCGGCTCTTCATCGCGGTCTGCGAGGAGCGCAATATCGCCACCGCAGCGAGGCGGGAGGCGATCGTGCCCTCGGCGGTCAGCAAGCGCATCAGCCAGATGGAAGCTGAGGCGGGCGTCGCGTTGCTGGAGCGTGGCCGTCGCGGTGTTTCGCCGACGCCGGCGGGCGAGACGCTGTGGCGCTATGCGCGCGAATCGCTGCTGCTGCTCGACCGCATGAAGGCCGAGCTCGGCGCCTTTGCCGATGGCGTCCAGGGCCATGTCCGCGTCTTCGGCAGCAAATCGGCCGTGGCGCAGGTCCTGCCACGGGATATCGGCCTCTTCGCCAAGCGCTATCGCGATGTCCGCGTCAGTCTGGAGGAGCGCGAGATCTGGGAGGTGGTGCGCGGCGTCGAGGAAGGGCGGGCTGATATCGGCGTCTGCTGGGATGCGGTCGATCTCGGGAGCCTCAGCACCCTGCCCTATCATGGCGACCATCTCGCCATCGTCGTGCATCCCGACCATCCGCTGGCCGGACGGGAGATCGTCTCCTTCGAGGACACGATCGACTACGAGCATGTCGATATCGTCGCCCGCAGCATCATGAAGACGACGCAGCGCAACGCTGCTGCGGCAGCCGGCAAGCAGATGCGCTACCGCATCCAGGTCTCGACGGTCGATGCCGCCTACCGCATCGTCGCGGCCCAGCTCGCGCTTGCCATCGTGCCGCGCGAGGAAGCCGGCCCGATCCAGCAGGCGCTCGGGCTTAGGGTCATCCCGCTGAGCGACGCCTGGGCGAAGCGCCGCTTCGTCGTCGCCACGCGGCCGGAGGGCTTGAGCCGGCCGGCGCAACTGCTGGTGCAGAGCCTGCGCGACTCGGCTGTGCAGGCCCTCACGTCCTGAGCCGGCAGCACCATGGCCGTTCACGCCACGGCTGCCCAACCGCCGGGCAGAATTGCGGCCGATCGCCCAAAGCGACAGCGCCCGCCGGATTGACAGTCGGGGGTCAGCTGCGCAGGCTCGGCCCTGTCGGCAACCATGCCGGGCTTGGCGGGGATTGCTGGATATGCAGGTCGCGGACGGGGTGATCGTGGGTTTGCGCGCCCGGGCATGAGCGGATCGCCAGCCTCCCCTCTCGCCGGGCACGCCGCCGGTCGCTTGCGGCTCGGCGTCGATATCGGCGGCACCTTCACCGATTTCGCGCTGGTCGATGGCGCCGGTCGCCGCGTTGGCGTCCACAAGCAACTGACCACGCCGAAGGACCCGTCATTTGCCGTGCTGGAGGGCACGCGGCGGATTCTGACCGAGACCGGCATCGCGCTCGCCGAGTTGAGCGAGATCGTCCATGGCACGACGCTGGTCACGAACGCGCTGATCGAGCGGCGCGGCGCCCGCACCGGCATGCTGGTGACGGAGGGCTTCCGCGATCTGTTCGATATCGGCAAGGAGCAACGCTACGACCTGTTCGACATGCGGCTGCTCTTCGCCGAGCCGCTTGTTGAACGGGCGCATCGCGCCGAAGTGCCCGAGCGCCTGCGCCATGATGGCTGCGTGCTGACGCCGCTCGACGAGGACGCTGTGCGCGCGGCCGTGACGCGGCTGGTCGAGCAGGAGGGCATCGAGGCGCTGGCGATCTGCTACCTGCACGCCTATGCCCACGACGCCCATGAGGTGCGCAGTCGCGAGATCGCGCAGGCGCTCTATCCTCAGCTCCACATCTCGCATTCGGCCGACGTCTTTCCCTATCGGCGCGAATTCGAGCGCTGGACCACGACCTGCGCCAATGCCCATGCGCAGCCGCTGGTCGATAGCTATCTCTCGCGGCTGGAAGATGGGCTCTCCGCGATGGGCTTTGGCGGGCGGCTCTGGGTCATCGGCTCCAGCGGTGGGCTGATGACGCCGCAGACGGCGCGGCGCTATCCGGTTCGCCTGCTCGAATCCGGACCTGCCGCCGGCGTGCTGATGTCGGCGCGCTTCGGCGTCGAGAGCGGCCGCGACAGCATCCTGTCCTTCGATCTCGGCGGCACCACCGCCAAAGGCGCGCTGGTGCGGCAGGGCAAGCCCTTGCGCGCCTACACCTTCGAGGCGGCGCATGCCTATGAATACCGCAGCGGCAGCGGCTTGCTGCTGCAGATCCCGGTGATCGACATGACCGAGATCGGGGCGGGCGGGGGCAGCATCGTCTCGCTCGATGCGCTCGGTCGCATGCGCGTCGGCCCGCGCAGCGCCGGGGCCGATCCGGGGCCGGCCTGCTATGGCCGTGGCGGAACGCAGCCGACCCTGACCGACGCCAATCTCGTGCTCGGCTATCTCGACAGCGGGTCCTTCCTCGGCGGGCGGATGGCGCTCGATGTCGCGGCTGCGAAAGCGGCGATCGAAGACGGGGTCGGCGCGGCGCTGGGGCTGTCGCTGGAGCGCGCCGCCTGGGGCATCCACGACATCGCAAATGAGGACATCGCCCGCGCTTTCCGCATGCATGCGACCGAGCGCGGCTTCGACTATCGGAACTGCAGCATGGTCGCTTTCGGCGGCGGCGGGCCGATCCATGCCGCGCGCATCGCCCGCAAGCTCAGAGTACCCCGCGTGATCTTCCCGGCCGGCGCGGGCGTGATGTCGGCCTTCGGCATGCTCTCGGGTGCGCAGTCCTTCGAGACGATGCGGGCCTTCCCGCGCCGGCTCGACCATTTGGCCGAGGACGAGATTGCGACCGTGCTGGACGAGCTTGAAGCGGAGGCCGCGGCGCCGCTGCTGGCCTGCGGCGTGCTGCCATCGCAGATCGCCCGCGAGCGGCGGGTCGACATGCGCTATCTCGGCCAAGGCCATGATATCGAGGTGCCGCTTCCAGCCTATGCCTCGCCTTCGGAGCTGCTGCATCTGCTGCCCGGCCTCTTCGCCGCGCGCTATCGCGAGATCTTCCACGCCAATTTGCCTGGCCCGATCGAGATCGTCGGCTGGAAGGTCGAGGCCAGCGGGCCGGCTCCAGAGCGTTTCATGACCTCTCCGCACACAGCCGGTTCGCGCGGGAGTTCGCTCAAGGGCGAACGGGCGGCCTGGTTCCCGAGCCTGGGCGGCTACGTCACCTGCCCGGTGCATGAACGCCTGAAGCTCGCGCCGGGCATGAGCATAACCGGACCGGCATTGATCGAGGAGCCGGAATCGACTTGCCTGCTCGATGCCGGCGACGTCGCGGTGGTCGACGAACGCCATAACCTCGTCGCCGAGATCGGAGCCGGATCATGACGTCGCGGCCGCTCGATCCCGTCGATATCGCCATCGGCTGGGACCGGCTGATCTCGATCGTCGACGAGGGCGCTGCCGCGCTGATCCGCACCTCGTTCTCGACGTTGGTGCGCGAAGGGCTCGATCTCTCGGTGATGCTGTTCGATGCGCGCGGCGCGATGATCGCGCAGAGCACGAAATGCATCCCCGTCTTCATCGGTACCGCGCCGGTGACCATGGCGGCGATGCTGGCAAAGCACCCGCCGCAGACGCTGCGGCCCGGCGATGTCGTCGTCTCGAACGACCCGGTGATCGGCACCGGCCATATGTTCGATATCGCGGTGATGCGCCCGATCTTCCGGGGCGATGCGATCATCGCCTATGCGATGAGCATCACCCATCTGCCGGATATCGGCGGCATGGGCTTTTCGGCGGCGGCGACGGAAATCTATCATGAGGGCCTGAGGCTGCCGATCTGGAAGCTGTTCGACGCCGGCCGGCGCGACGAGAACCTGATCGACCTGATCGCGCTGAATGTGCGCGTGCCCGACCAGGTGCTCGGCGACATCATGGCCAATGTCAGCTGCATCGAGATCGTCGGCCGCCAGCTCCTCGATTTCATGGACGAGGCGGGGCTCGACAGCCTCGCGCCGATCGCCGAAGCGATCCTCTCCCAGACCGAGGCGGCGGTGCGCGCGGCGCTCACAGCCATTCCGGACGGGGTCTATGAGAACGCCTTGGACGTCGAGGCGCTGGACGAGGTCCGCCGGCTCTGCTGCCGCATCGAGAAGCGCGGCGACACGGTCTCGATCGATTTCGCGGGAACGGGCCCCTGCGTGGGGGCCGGCATCAACGTGCCGTTTTCCTATACGAAGTCGATGGCGCTCTACACGCTGAAATGCGTGGCGACGCCGAAGCTGCCCAATAATGACGGCGCGACCGCACCGATCACCGTCTCGGCGCCGGTCGATTGCATCCTGAACGCGGTGCCGCCTGCACCCTCGGCGGGACGACACACGATCGGCCATTTCATCATGCCGCTGCTGTTCGGCGCGCTGGCCGAGATCGTGCCCGACCGCGTCACGGCCGGCAGCGGGCTGATCAACATGATGACGTTCCAGGGCCGCCTCCCCGACGGTACCCCGGCCACGACGGGTTATTTCGCGGCCGGCGGCTTCGGGGCACTGAGCGGGCTCGATGGCAAGCCGACGACGCCGGGCTCGTCCAATATGGGCAGCACGCCGACGGAGATCTTCGAGCCGCTGAGCGGATTGCTGGTGGAGAGCAAGGCGCTGCGGCCCGATTCCGGCGGCGCCGGCCAGTTCCGTGGCGGGCCCGGGCAGGATGTCGTGCTGCGCAACGACAGCGGCCATCCGCTGACGCTGTTCTCGATGGCGAACCGGACGCAGTTTCCCGCGCTCGGCATCGCCGGCGGGTTGCCGGGCGCTCGGCGCGAGCATCTCGTCAACGGCGTACCCATCGCGGCCCAGGGCCGCCACGAGCTCGCACCCGGCGACCGGCTGACGCTCCGGGAGGCCGGCGGCGCCGGCTTCGGACCGCCAGCCGCACGGCCGCGGGAGCAGATCGAGGACGACATCCGGCGCGGCTTTGCGACACGCGAGGGCGTGGCGCGCGATTATGGCGTTCAGGGCGCGGCCATCGGCTCTGACGAGGCATAGCCATCGGGCTTCCAGACAGCTTGCCCGCCTTCGCGATCCGGACAATATAGCCGCGTGTATGGCAATTGCCGGGGCTAACGAAAATGGCGCAGGGCGACAGCATCGCATGGATCGGCCGACTCGATTCGGCCGGGGGGCCGCGCTATCTGCAGATCGCCGACCGGATCACGCAGGCCGTCGCAGCAGGCACGTTGCGGCCGGGCGACCGGCTGCCGCCGCAGCGCCGATTGGCCGACCTGCTCGATGTCGACCTGACCACCGTGACGCGCGCCTATGCCGAGGCGCGCCAGCGCAATCTGCTCGATGCCGTGACCGGGCGCGGCTCCTTCATCGCAGCGCAGCCGGAAGCCTCGGGACCGCCGGTCGATCTCAGCATGAACATCCCGCCGGCGCCCAAGGGCGTGCGGCTGGCGGAGCTGATGCAGCGCGGCATCGCCGAGGTGCTGGCGCGCGCCAGCGCCGACCGGCTGATGACCTATCATGTCGGCCCGGGCTCGCTGTCCGACCGGGCTGCCGGCTGCGCCTGGCTCGAACCCGTGCTGGGTCGCGTCGAGCCGCAACGGCTGATCGTCGCGCCCGGCGCGCAACCGGCACTTGTCGCGCTGCTGAGCGTGCTGGCCCGCTCCGGCGAGGCCGTGCTGTGCGAGCCGTTGACCTATCCCGGCCTGCTCGCCGCTGCCCGGCAACGGGGCCTGCGGCCGGTGCCGGTCGCCAGCGACGACGACGGCGTGCGCCCCGAGGCGCTGGAAGCCGCGATCCGGGAGCACGGCGCGCGGCTGCTCAGCGTGACGCCGACGATCCAGAACCCGACAGCCATCACCATGCCTTTGGAGCGCCGACAGCAGATCGTCGCGATCGCGCGGGCGCATGGGCTGACCATCGTCGAGGATGATCCCTACAGCTTGCTCGCTCTGGATGCGCCGCCGGCCATCGCTACGCTGGCGCCGGAGCTGACCTATCATGTCGCGACACTGTCGAAGACGCTGACGCCCGGCTTGCGCACGGCGTTTATCGTCGTGCCCAGCGGCACGAGCCCCGACGCGCTGGTCCAGGCGCTGCGTGCGATCACGCTGATGCCGGCGCCGCTGATGACGGCGCTGGCGACCCACTGGATCAGGGTCGGCGCGGCAGGCGACCTGCTCGACGGGGTGCGCCGGGAAGCTACGGCCCGGCAGTCGCTGGCGCGCGCGATCCTGCCGCCGTCAGGCCGCAGCCATCCCAATGGCTTGCATATCTGGCAGCCGTTGCCGGCGCATTGGGACCGTCACCGCCTGATCGAGGCGGCGCGCCGCGCCGGGTTGGGGGTGACGCCGTCGGATGCGTTCAGCGTCGAGGGTCGGGCGCCGGATGCGGTGCGGATTTCGCTTGGTGGCGTGCCGGATCGGGCCCGCCTCGGCGAGGCGCTGAAGACGCTCGCCGCGATCATCGGCGATGAGCGCGTGGCGGATCACGCCGTCGTTTGAGGCTGGGTCAGCCTTCCGGCTTGTCGCGCTCCTTCGGCCGGGCGAGACGCCCCTCCTCGGCCTTGTGGAAGAACTGCGCCGCGACGAGCCAGCCCTTGAGGGGCTGCAGCGGCGGAATGCAGGTCAGCAGGATCAACGGCAGCGTGGTGACGAGATGCACCCAGGTCGGCGGGTTATAATTCAGCTCGAGCCAAAGCGGGAAAGCCGCCGCCGGCACGCAAACGAACATCATGACGAAGAAGGCCGGACCATCGGCCGGATCGGCGAAGGAATAATCCAGCCCGCAGACCTCGCAGGACGGGCGCAGCTTCAGGAAGCCCTGAAACAGATGGCCCTTGCCGCAGCGCGGGCAGCGGCCTCGCAGACCGGTCTGCAGCGGCGAGAGTGGCGGCCAGTGCTCGCCCGACATGACGGTCTCCCGAAAGCGCGCCGCATCATCGGCGCCCGCTTCACATGGGAGCGAATGAAGACAATGTCAATATTGTATGCATGACATGTGGAGGCTTCAGCCGCATCTGAACCATAGCCCTCATCCTGAGGAGCCGCGAAGCAGCGTCTCGAAGGATGCTCCAGATGGTTCGGGAGCCTCGTGAAGCATCCTTCGAGACGCGAGCTGTGCTCGCTCCTCAGGATGAGGGCCGAGCGACGTCCGACCCGTCAGATGTGGATGGCGTGGCCGAGCGCCTTGAGCGCTGCCTCCTGGAAGCCCTCGCCGAGCGTCGGATGGGCGTGGATCGTGCCCGCCACGTCCTCCAGCGTCGCGCCCATCTCGATGGCGAGGCCAAAGGCGGTGGCGAGTTCGGAGACACCCGATCCGACCGCCTGGATGCCGAGCACGAGCTGTGTCTCGGGATGAGCGACGATGCGGATGAAGCCCTGCTCGCCGTCGCGCGTCATCGCCCGGCCATTGGCGGCGAAGGGGAACTGGCCGACCTTGACGTCGAGCCCGACGCGTTTCGCCTCGTCCGGCGACAAGCCCGCCGAGACGATCTCCGGATGGGTGAAGCAGATCGCCGGGATGCAGCGCCTGTCCCAGGCGCGCGGCAAACCGGCTGCGATCTCGGCGACCATCTCGCCCTGGGCCATGGCGCGGTGGGCCAGCATCGGCTCGCCGGTGACGTCGCCGATCGCGTGGATGCCGCGCATCGCGGTTTCGCAGCGCTCATTGATGCGGATGAAGCGGCCATCCATGTCGAGCACCAGCTCTTCCAGCCCGAGGCTGGCCGTGGCCGGTGCGCGACCGACGGTCACAAGGATCTTGTCGGCGGCGATGCGGCGTTCCTGCCCGCCCGCCGTCTCGACCAGCAGGGCGTCGCCCTTGGGCGTGGCGCCGCGTGCCTTGGCGCCGAGCAGGACTTCGACGCCGAGCGCTGTGAGCTGCTTGGCCACCGGCGCAGTCAGTTCGGCATCATAGAGCGGCAGGATGCGCTCCTGTGCTTCGACAACCGTGACCTTGCTGCCGAGCCTTGCGAAGGCGATGCCGAGTTCGAGCCCGATATAGCCGCCGCCGACGACGGCGAGCCTCCTGGGCACCTCGGCAAGCGACAGCGCTTCCGTCGACGAGATGACGGCGCCGCCGAAGGGCAGGAACGGCAGTTCGACCGGAACCGAGCCGGTGGCGATGACGATCCTCTCGGCTCGTATGACCTTGGGACCGGTCTCGGTCTCGACCACGACGGTCTTGCCGTCGCGGAAGCGGGCGCGGCCATGGACGATCTTGACCCTGGCCTTGCGCAGCAGGGCAGCGACGCCGTTGTTGAGGCGCGCGACGATGCCGTCTTTCCAGGCCACCGCCTTGCCGAAATCGAGCGCGGGCGCGCCTGCCGTCAGGCCGAAAGGCGTCTTGCCGGCCGCAGCATGGGCCGCCTTCTCGAACTCCTCGGCGACATGGATCATCGCCTTGGAGGGGATGCAGCCGACATTGAGGCAGGTGCCGCCGAGCTTCACGCTCTCGACGATGACGGTGTCGATGCCGAGCTGGCCGGCGCGAATGGCACAGACATAGCCGCCGGGGCCGGCGCCGATGACGAGCAGCTTGCAGATGATCTCGGTCATGATGCGTTTCCGGGCTCAGACATCGACGAACAGCAGCGCCGGGTTCTCCAGCAACTCCTTGAGGCGCTGCACGAAGACCGCCGCGTCCCAGCCATCGACGACGCGATGGTCGAAGCTCGACGACAGGTTCATCATCTTGCGCGGCACGAAGGTCGTGCCGTCCCAGACCGGGCGGATCATCATCTTGTTGACGCCGACGATGGCGACCTCGGGATGGTTGATCACCGGCGTGGTGGCGATGCCGCCGAGCGCGCCGAGCGAGGTGATGGTGATCGTTGAGCCGGTGAGCTCCTCACGGGTGGCCGTGCCGTCGCGGGCGCGTTCGGCGATGCGGTTGAGTTCGAGCGCGCAGCCGAAGATGTCGCGGGCCTCGGCATGTTTCACGACCGGGACCATCAGCCCGCCCGTCGTCTGCGTGGCGATGCCGAGATGGATGCCGGCATGCTGGTGGACGACACCGGCCTCGTCGTCGAAGAGCGCGTTCAGGTTCGGCTGCTCGGCCAGCGCCTTGACCATGGCGCGCATCAGGAAGGGCAGCAGCGTCAGCTTCGGCCGTTCCGCCGTCGGCTTCTTGTTGAGCGTGGCGCGCAGATCTTCCAGCGGGGAGACATTGACCTCCTCGACGATGGTGATGTGCGGGATGCGCGATTTCGACAGCGCCATCTTCTCGGCAATGCGACGGCGCAGCCCGACGATCTTGACGTCGGTGACGCCTGATTTCTCGGACAGGCCGGGTTTGCGCTCGGCCTCGGGGCCGCGCAGCAGGAAGGCGTCGAGATCCTCATGCAGGATGCGTCCGGCCGGGCCGGTTCCGGCGATCTGGCGCAGATCGATGCCGGCCTCGCGCGCCTTCAGGCGCACGGCCGGCGAGGCGACCGGCTTTTCGCCCGGCGCGCGCCTTGGTGCGGGGACAGCGGCAGCCTGTGGCGGGGCGGTGCGCTTGGGGNNGGACGGGGGTCGGCATCGCGACGGGGGCAGCAGCAACTGCAGGTTCGGTCGCCTTTGGCTTCGCGGGAACGGGCTTGGCGGGAGCGGGTTTCGGTGCCGGCTCCGGCTCGGCGTCCGGCTCCTCAGCGGCAGGCGCATCGCCGGCGATCTTCAGGCGCACGATGGCGGAGCCGATCGCGACCGTGTCGCCGATCTCGGCGCCGATCCAGAGCACTTCGCCGTCGATGGGCGCCGGGATTTCCACCGTGGCCTTGTCGGTCATCACGGCGGCGAGCAGATCGTCCTCGCGGACGATGTCGCCGACCTTGACGTGCCATTCGACCAGCTCGGCCTCGGCGATGCCCTCGCCGACATCGGGCAGCTTGATGATGCGCTCGGCCATCAGCGGCTCTCCATCAGCTCGGTGAGCGCCCGGCCGACGCGATCGGGGCCGGGGAAATAGGCCCATTCCTGCGCATGCGGATAGGGCGTGTCCCAGCCGGCGACGCGGGCGACGGGCGCCTCCAGATGGTAGAAGCAATGCTCCTGCACCAGGGCGGCCAGCTCGGCGCCGAAGCCGGAGGTCAGCGTCGCCTCATGCAGCACCATGCAGCGGCCGGTCTTCGAGACGGAGGCGACGATGGTCTCCAGATCGAGCGGCACCAGCGTTCTCAGGTCGATGACCTCGGCATCGATGCCGGTCTCCTCGGCCACGGCCTGTGCGACATGGACCATGGTGCCATAGGTGACGATCGTGCAGGCAGAACCCTCGCGGCGGATCGCGGCCTTGCCGAGCGGCAGCGCATAATGCTCCTCGGGAACCTCGCCAAGCTCATGCTTCGACCAGGGCGTGACGGGGCGGTCGTGATGGCCGTCGAAGGGGCCGTTATNNGCGATCAGCAACCCCTTGGCGTCATAGGGGTTCGACGGCACCACCGTCTTCAGGCCCGAGACATGGGTGAAGAGAGCTTCGGGGCTCTGGCTGTGGGTCTGACCGCCGAAGATGCCGCCGCCGGTGGGCATGCGGATCACGATCGGGCAGGTGAAATCGCCATTCGAACGGTAGCGCAGCCGCGCGGCTTCCGAGACGATCTGGTCATAGGCCGGATACATATAGTCGGCGAACTGGATCTCGACGCAGGGGCGCAGGCCATAGGCCGCCATGCCGACCGCCGTGCCGACGATGCCGAGTTCGCTGATCGGCGCGTCGAAGCAGCGGTTGACGCCGTATTTCTGCTGCAGGCCATGGGTGCAGCGAAACACGCCGCCGAAGAAGCCGACATCCTCGCCATAGACCACGACATTCTCGTCGCGGCCCATCGAGACGTCCATGGCGGAGCGGATCGCCTCGATCATCGTCATGCGGGCCATCGCGTCAGACTCCAATCTGCTGGCGCTGGCGGCGCAGATGCGGCGGCATCTCGGCATAGACGCCCTCGAAGATGTCGCGCGCCGAGGGCTTGCCGCCCGAATGCAGCGTGCCGAAGCTCTCGGCCTCCTTCTGGGCCGCGATCACGGTGGCGAGAATTTCGGCCTCGGCCTGGGTGTGGCGCTCCTGCGACCAGGCACCGATGGCGATCAGGTGCTCCTTCAGCCGCACCAGCGGATCGCCCAGTGGCCAGCCATCCGATTCCGCCTTGGGGCGGTAGGCGGACGGATCGTCCGAGGTGGAATGGGCGCCGGCGCGGTAGGTGACGTATTCGACCAGCGTCGGGCCGAGATTGCGCCGCGCGCGCTCGATCGCCCATTGCGCCACGGCATAGACGGCGAGGTAGTCGTTGCCGTCGACGCGCAGGGCCGGGATGCCGAAGCCCAGCCCGCGTGCCGCGAAGGTGGCGGAGTTGCCGCGCGCAATGCCCTGAAAGGTCGAGATCGCCCACTGGTTGTTGACGACGTTGAGCACCACGGGCGCCTTGTAGGTCGAGGCGAAGACGAGGGCTGCGTGGAAATCCGGCTCCGCAGTGGCGCCGTCGCCGACCCAGGCGGCCGCGATCTTCGTGTCGCCCTTGATCGCGGAGGCCATGGCCCAGCCGACCGCCTGGACGAACTGCGTCGTCAAATTGCCCGAGATCGTGAAGAAGCCGTTCTCCTTGGAGGAGTACATGATCGGCAACTGCCGGCCCTTCAGCGGGTCGCGCTCGTTGGAATAGATCTGGCACATCATGTCGACGAGCGGGTAGCCGCCGGCAATGAGCAAGCCGGCCTGCCGATAGGTCGGGAAATTCATGTCGCCGGGCGACAGCGCGATACGAAAGGCGGAGCTGACCGCCTCCTCGCCGGTGTGCTGCATGTAGAAGGAGGTCTTGCCCTGGCGCTGCGCCATCTGCATGCGCGCATCGAATGAGCGCAGCGTCATCATGTTGCGCAAGCCGATGATCAGGTCGTCCTGGCCAAGATCGGGCGCCCACGGGCCGACCGCCTTGCCCTCCCCGTCGAGCACCCGGATGATCGAATAGGCGAGGTCGCGGATCTCGTCGGGCGCGACATCGACCGGCGGCCTGCGCACCGAGCCCGCCTCGGGGATCTCGACATTGGAGAAATCGGGCTGGCCGCCCGGCCGGCTTGCCGGCTCCGGCACATGAAAACGAAGCGGCGTGTCGGATGTCACGGTTTTGGAGGTCATCTTGTTGGAGGTCATGGGCCGCGCTCCAGTCTTCCCACAGGCATCGCCTTGCTCCCCAGCATTCCGCCGTCCGGTCGCGACGGCAAGCCGTATCGTCGTCCCGGGGCCTTGGTTCCATGCCTGCCGAGCGGCGCAGAAACCTTTTCCCTCTTGGTCTCAGGCTAGCCCGGTCCGCGAAAAGAATTCTATCAAAAATGGTTGCGTCCGGAACGGTCTGCAGAAATAACATCTGCCGATTGAGACTTATGCAGGATGATTTCCCGTGATACCGCGCAGCAAGCGATCGGACGAACCGGATCAGACCGATCTGCGGATTCTCTCCGCACTGCAGGAGGACGGCCGGCTGACCACCAATGCGCTGGCGGAGAAGGTCGGGCTGTCGCCCTCGCCCTGCTGGACGCGGGTCAAGCGGCTGGAGGAAAACGGCACGATCGAGAAATACGTCGCGGTGCTCGACCAGAAGGTGCTCGGCTTCACCAATGTGGTCTTCGTCGAGATCACGCTGGACAAGCATGACGACAAGATCCTCGACCATTTCGGCGAGGCGCTGACCCGGATTCCCGAGGTGGTCGAGGCCTATCTGGTCACCGGCGAATACGACTACCTCGTCAAGGTCGTGGTCAGCGGCACCGACCATTACCAGCGCTTCCTGCGCGAGACGCTCTACCGCATTCCCGGCATCCGCCAGACCCGCACGACCTTCGGCCTGCGGACGCTGAAGCGGGCGATCTCGATCGATCCGCTGAAGATGCCGAAGCCTTGAGGCTCAAGCAACGAATACAAGACCCCAGCTGCCCTTTCTGAGCCCTCATCCTGAGGAGCGCCGCAGGCGCGTCTCGAAGGATGTTCCAGCAGGCTCCGGAGACATCTGGAGCATCCTTCGAGACGCGGGCTTCGCCCGCTCCTCAGGATGAGGGCTGAATGGGATCAGTCGCCTGAGGGCAGGCGGACCTCATCTGCCAGCACGAAGCCGTCATCGCCGGCCGCCATGGCGACGGCGGCCTCCAGATCCGGCCCGGCCGAGGCGTGGATGGTGAAGAGGCCCTCGCCGACCGCAACGTCGTCGCCGACGCGGCGCAGCAGGTCGATGCCGGCGCTCTTGTCGAAGGGCGCGCCGGCGCGCCGCGCGATGCCCGACATGCGCCAGCCATCGATCTCGCCGATCCGGCCGGCCCGGCTCGCCCGCACCGTATGGGTCAGCGCGGCCGGCCTCGGCACGACATCGCGCTTGCCTTGGGCTGCGACGATCGCATCCAGCGCCTGGCGGGCCGCGCCCGATGCGAGCAGTTCGGCCGCCCGCGCCCGGCCGTTCGCCAGCGTGCCAATCGCCCGGTCCCAGGACAGAATGCGCCCAGCGAAGGCGAGCGCCTTTTCGCGCAGATCGGAGGGTGCATCGGCATGGCCCTCCAGCACCCAGAGCACGTCGCGGACTTCCAGCGCCGGGCCGATGCCGCGCCCGATCGGCCCGGCGCCGCAGGTCGGGATGGCCTCGACATGCAAGCCGACGGCGCGGCCGACCGTCTCGAACAGCGCGCCCAGTTCCTGCGCTTCCGCCTGATTGCGCAGCTTCGCCCGCCGGCCATAGGGCAGGTCGACGACGACATGGGTCGAGCCTGCGGTCAGCTTCTTGGAGATGATCGAGGCGACCGACCAGCGGTTGGAATCGATGCCGAGCGGGCGCGTGATCGCGTTCATCACGTCGTCCACGGCGGAGTGGTTGAGGCGCCCGTTCCAGGCGATGCAGGCGCGGGCCTGCGCCACCGTGCGGCGGACCTCGTCCTGGGTGAGATCGACCTTGGCCAGCACCTCCATCGCATCCGCTGTGCCGGCCGCCGAGGTGATCGCCCGCGAGGAGGTCTTGGGCATGGCCAGCCCATGGGCGGCGACGATCGGCGCCACGATCAATGTGATGCGGCTGCCGGGAATGCCGCCCATCGAATGCTTGTCGACGACGATCGGCTCGTCCCAGCGCAAGGGCGTCGAGAAGCCGGCACGGACGCTGGCGAGCGCGCCGACCTCGGCATCGCTGAGCGATCGCGTCGCGGCGACGAGGAAGGCGGAGATCTCGCCTTCGGGATAGCGCCCCTCGACGATGTCGCGCAGCAGCATGGCGTATTCGCCGGCGCCGAGGTCGGCGCCCTGGATCTTGGCGCGCAGCGCGTCGCGGCTGTGCTGCGGCGGGGTGCGCGTCAGCGTGATCTCGCTGCCGGCGGGCAGGCCGAGCTGGGCGAAAGCCTCGCGCGACAGGCCGATCTCGTCGGGCTCGAGCAGCCAGCCGGGTTCGACGACGTTGACGCGGGCGCGGATGCTGGCGCGATCACCCGCCGTATCGGGCTGGCCTGCGACATCGACCTTGCCCGGCCCGTCGAAATCCTCGACGCCGAGCATGCTGTCGCGGGGCAGATAGGCGATGTTGTCGCGCCAGGCGTCGATCGGGACCGGCTTCAGCACGAGGCGGCGTGTGGCGCCGTCGATCGCTGCGAGGACATGCTCGACGCCCTCCTCGACCGTGCCGTTGTTCTCGACGACGAGCGTCTCGATGCCATCGGGCCATTGCGGCGCCGCGCGGGCCAGACGGGCGGCGATGTCGTCCGCCGTCTCGCGGCCGCGCGAGGCCAGCCTTGCGGCGAGAATCTCAGGCGAGGCGGTGACGTTGATGATGATCAGGCGCGGGACTGCGCGCGCCAGCGTCTCCAGCACCGCGCGCGAGCCATTGGCGATGATGTGCCGGCCCTGCGCGAGCTCGTCGCGCAGCGAGGCGCGCAGGCCGTAATGCAGGCCATGCGCATTCCATGAGACCAGAAGCCCGCCGGCGGCGGAGAGCGCGGCGAAGCCGGCCTCGTCGATCGCCTCGTGATCCTCCCCACCGGCATCGGCCGGGCGGGTGATCAGGCGGCGGGCGAAGCCGAAGCGGCCGCTCGCGGCCAGCGCAGCCCTTGCGCCGTCCATGAGCGTGTCCTTGCCGGCGCCGCTGGGGCCGACGACGACGAAAAGGATACCTGGCCGCATGATCTCAGTTTCGCCTCAGGCCTCGTCGAGTCCGATATCGACCGCAGGGGCCGACTGGGTGATCCTGCTGGTCGAGATATAGTCGACGCCGGTCTCGGCGATAGCGCGGATCGTCTCGTAGCGGATACCGCCCGAGGCCTCGATCTTGGCCCGGCCGGCGACGAAGGCGACCGCCTCCTTCATCTCGGGCACCGGCATGTTGTCGAGCATGATGACGTCGGCGCCGGCCGCGACCGCATCGCGGACCTGGTCCATCCGGTCGCATTCGACCTCGATCTTGGTCAGCACCGGCAGCCTCTTTCGGGCACGCTCGACCGCAGGCGCAATGCCGCCGCAGACCGCGATATGGTTGTCCTTGATCATCACGCCGTTATCGAGCCCGAGGCGATGGTTGAGCCCGCCGCCGCAGGATACGGCGTGCTTCTCGAGCATGCGCAGGCCGGGCGTGGTCTTGCGGGTGTCGATCAGCCGCGCCGAGGTGCCCTTGATGATGTCGACATAGCGGGCCGTTTCGGTCGCGATGCCCGAGAGGCGCTGGACGATGTTGAGCGCGGTGCGCTCGGCGGTCAGGATGCCCTGCGCCGGCCCCTCGACCAGGATCAGCGTCGCGCCCGTCTCGACACGGTCGCCATCGGCCGCCTCGATCTTGAGCGACAGGCGGGGCTCGTAACGGTGGAAGATCGCGGCCGCGACCTCAATCCCGGCCAGCGTCATCGGTTCGCGGGCATTCATCCGGAAGGCGCCGGTCTCGGTCGGCTCGATCATGAGCTGCACGGTCAGGTCGCAGGAGCCGATATCCTCCTGCAGCCAGAGGTCGATCAGCCGCTCGGTCTGGAAACGGTCATACATCCCTTGAGCCCCTGACACGCGCTCCCGCAGCCTTGGCGCGGGCTTCGCCATGGAGAGCGAACAGCATGGATGGCCCGTTTTCATTACCGTTTGTGTACCAACGATGCGGACAGCACCCCGAGCTGTCAAGCAAGGAATAGATCAGGGAGACACCGATCTCAGGTGAACGATACAACTGCGCCGGAATACTGGCTGAACCCATGGTTGCAGCGCTTATTTCGCAAGCAATTGCTGCACTGCAAGCTGCGCGATTGAGCGGAACCCAGCATTGACAAGCCATATGCATACCAACAAACTTCCCATCGTGCGGCGCAGGGCTTTGCCCGACAAACAAGACATGCACGCGACGAAGCGGCTTGAAGCCGCCGGGGATAGACAGCTACGGCAGATTGCCAGGTGCGCATCGCGACCGGCACGGTCATGGGTTTTCAGGCCCGTCATGCGGGCCATCTCTCGATACATGCCTGGGAGGGCAATCATGAAGAGACTGGCTATCGCATGCATCGTGGCGGCGGCCTTTGGACTCGGCGCGGGGCTCAGCCTGGCGCAGACGGCTCCCACCAGGAAGATCACCTTGACCGGCGGCTCGGTCGGTGGCGCCTGGAGCGCCATCGGCAATGCGATCGGCGAGACGATCCGGCGTGAATCGCCCGGCGCCTCCTTCGGATACGAGCCCGGACGCGAAGCCGCCAACATCCAGCTCGTCTCGACCGGCAAGGTCGAACTCGGCATCGCTCATGCGCAGCTCATCAAACGGGCGCAGGCGGGCGAGGATCCGTTCAAGACGCCCATCGCCAATCTGCGCGCCATCGCGCTGATCGACCCGCAGGCCGCGGTGCAGATCCTGGTTCGCGACGAGTCGGGCATCGACAGCTTCGAGGGCATCCTGGCGGCGAAGAAGCCGGTCCGCATCGCGCTGAACCAGCGCGGCACGCTGATGGCGGTGACCGGCGAGGAGGTCTTCAGGGCCTATGGCATCACCGCCAAGGATATCGAGGGCTGGGGCGGCCGCATCCACCATGTCGACTACAATGCCGGCCTGGAGATGATGAAGAACGGCCAGATCGACGTCATCATCAACATGCTCGCCTTCCCCTCGGGCCAGATCAGCAGCGCGACCCGCGAGATGAAGGTCCGGATGCTGGGGATCAGCCCCGAAGTGAGCGCCAAGCTCGGGGCGTTGCTCGGAACCGCCGCGATCACCGTTCCGGCCGGCACCTATGCGTTCCAGCCGCAGGCGATCCCGACCGTCACCGGCAGCGTCGTGCTGTTTGCCGCCGCCGAGATGAAGAACGAGGATGCGGCGCTGATCGTCGACGGGATGCTGAAGCATTTCGGCTATCTCAAGCAGGCGCATGCCACGCTGGCCCGGCTGGAGCCGATCAATCTGACAGAGGTCGCGCCACTCGCTTTGCACCCCGGCGCCGAGATGGCCTTCCGGAAGGCCGGCGTCCTGAAGTGACGGTCGCCATCCCGCTCTAACGCTGCCGCCGTCGCGAGGTGCCTCGATGCCCTTCCTCCTGAATATCCTCGCGCCGGGGCAGTCGCGCAAGCTTGACGCCCCCGAGCAATGGACCGTCCATCTCGTCGGCGTCGCCACCGGCCTGCTGCTGCTGGCGATCTCCTTCGGCTGGTATGTCAATCGCGAGATCGCGCTGTTCCTGTTCCTCGGCGCGGTGCTCTCACTCGCCTTCCTGACGACGACGGCCAATCCGCTGCGCCAGACCGGCCGGTCCTGGCTGGCCTGGGGGCTGGTTGCGCTGTCGGTCGGGTCCTGCGGCTACTTCATCGCGATGCACCCGGTCCATGAGATGCGGCTGCCGATGATCGACGAGCTTTCCAATGCCGACATCGCCGCCTCGATCGTGCTCATCGCACTGGTGATGGAGGCGACGCGACGCTGCATCGGCATGATCCTCGTCGTGCTGGTGACGACCTTCCTCGCCTATGCGGTGTTCGGCAGCAGGCTCTCGGGTTCCTTCGCGCATCGCGGCTTCAGCGCGCAGGAGATCATCGATCACCTGGTCTTCTCGACCAACGGGCTGTTCGGGCCGGCGCTCGAGGTCGCGGCCTTCCTCGTCTTCGTCTTCGTGATCTTCGGCTCGCTGCTCGACCGCGTCGGCGGCGCCGACTTCTTCTATGATGTCGCCAACAGCCTCGTCGGCAAGCAGGTCGGCGGCGCCAGCAAGGTCGCGGTGGTCTCGACGGGACTCTACGGCTCGATCTCGGGTTCGCCGACAGCCGACGTCGTCACCACCGGCTCCTTCAGCATTCCGCTGATGATCAAGACTGGGATGAGCCGGACCTATGCGGGCGCTATCGAATCGGCGGCCTCGGCCGGCGGCGGGCTCCTGCCACCGATCATGGGCTCGGCCGCCTTCCTGATGACGGACTTCACCGGCATTCCCTATGCGACGATCGCTCTGGCCGCCCTGCTGCCGGCGCTGCTGTTCTACCAGTCGGTGTTCCTGGCGGTGCATTTCAAGGCGCATCGCGACGGGTTGCAGCCGATGTCGGAGGGCAAGACGCCGTCGATCCTGGCGATCCTGCGGCGCGACTGGGCCTATCTCGTGCCGATCGGGCTGCTGGTCTGGGGCGTGCTCAGCCTGAACCGGCCGGCCTTCGCAGGCGCCATCGCGGTCGCCTCGCTGGTCCCGGTCGCGCTCTGGCATGACCGCAGCCCGAAGCGCCTGATGAAGACCCTGTTCTTCGGCCTGAGCGACGGCATGCGCGGCATGATCGGTGTCGGCGTCGCCTGCGCCATCGCCGGGCTCGTCGTCGGCACGCTCTCGATGACCGACCTCACCGGCAAGATCAGCTCCGGGCTGTTTCACATGGCCGGCGGCAGCCCGTTCCTGACCATCATCGTGGCCGCCTTCGTCATCATCGTGCTCGGCATGGGCATGCCGACGCCGGCGGTCTATGCACTCTCGGCCGTGCTGGCCGCGCCTGCGCTGATCACGCTCGGCATCGAGGTCCTGCCGGCACATCTCTTCATCGTCTACATCGCCTCGATGTCGGCGATCACGCCGCCGGTCGCCGTCGCGGCCTTTGCCGCGGCCTCGATCGCCAAGGCCAATCCGGTGATGATCGCGGTCGTCGCCTGCCGGATCGCGATGGTCGCCTTCATCCTGCCCTTCGTCTTCATGTACCAGCCGGCGCTGCTGCTGGTCGGGACGATCTGGCAAATCCTGATCGTCTCGGGCACGGTTGCGCTCGGCGTGCTGGCGCTCAATGCGGCGATCGAGGGCTACTACATCGCGATGCTCGACCTGACGAAGCGGGTCCTGCTGTTTGCCGCCGGGATCGGCCTGTTCGTGCCCTTCCACAGCGCGCAGATCGCAGGCGCGCTGCTGCTGGCGGCGACGACCGCCTGGCTCTGGATGGGCCGCCGCAGCGCGCAGGCGACGCCCCGGATCGCTTAAAGCAGGTGCGCCGCCCTCTCAGTTGCCGAGATCGCGAGCGACGCGGAAGCCCGCCACCTGATCACGGATGCCGGGTTCGCTGACGATGCGCGAATCCAGCGTCCGCACCCCCGGCGGATCGGCCCAGGAGCCGCCCCTGAGTATGCGGCCCTCCTCCTCGCGGCAGATCGGCGGCGGGAAGGGCTGGCCGGGCACGGACGGATCCGGCGGGCAGGTGTCGACCCATTCCCAGAGATTGCCGCTGAGATCCGACAGCCCCCAGGCGGTCGCAGTAAAGCTGCCGACCGAGGCGGTGTTGCGGTGGCCATCGCGGCAGGGCGCCACCGCCCAGCTCGGGTTGGCTTCCTTGGCGGTCTGGTCGGCGCCGTTGCCGATGGCGCAGAGCCGCGCTGGATCTGCCATGTCCTTGGCCGAGCCTGCGGCGACATGGTGCCATTCCGGATCGGTGAGCAGACGGTAGCGCTGGCCGCTGCGCTTCGAGAGCCAGGCGATATAGGCCTTGGCATCGCCATGGCTGACACAGGCGACGGGGTCGTTGTCGGTCTGCGGATAGCCGGGATCCTGCCAGGACAAGGTGGGGGCGAGTTTCCAGACCGGCGCCCGGACATGGCAGCCGAGTTCCACGACATGGCCGGACTGGGCGACGAAGGCGCGGTACTGCGCCCGCGTCACCTCGAAACGGCCGGCCGCGAAGGGCTGTGGCAGGCTGACCTCGACGGTGCGCGGCGTCGCGCCGGTCGAGAGCTGCATGCGGACATCTCCCTCGGGCACCAGCACCAGCTCCGGGCAATCGGCGCAATCGCGGAAACTCTCGCCCGATCCCGGCTTGATCCAGAGCCGAGTGCTTCCGGCGGCGAGATCGACATAGCCCAGCGTGGTCAGCCGCGAGGTGATCCGGGACTTGTCGACGCCGGCTGCCAGCAATTCGAGCAGCGCCGCGCGGTCCGTGGTGGCGGCAACGCGCTCGGCCATCTCGACGGCGGGGTCCTTGGGCGGTGCGACCGGCAGGAGCTTGAGCGTGGGGGCGGCGCTGGCCGCGCCTTGCTGGGGTGGCCGGGTCTGGGCCGGTGCGGACGATGTCGCCGTCAGCAGGCCGAGAACGGCGGCGATGGCAGGCAGCGAGCTTCTGGCGCCGGGCGACCGCGGCGACGGCTTTGCGCCGGGCAGGCAGCGAGGCTGCAGGCCCGGCGCGTCGCAGGAGGGGATCATGCGCAGGGCGCGGTCTTGAATTCGACGCGGCGGTCGACCGCCGTGCTGGCATCGTCGCGGGGCAAACCGACGAGAGCCTCGCGATAGCCGACGCCAGAGGAGCGCAGGCGCTGCGAGATGCCCGGAGCCTGGCCGGCCATCAGCGAGGCGATGCGCTGCGCACGGTCGCGCGAGAGCCGGTCGTTCAGACCTTCCGGTCCGGTGCGGCTGGCATGGCCGACGACCTCGAGGCAGACGCCGCTCTGGGTGGCGCGAGCCGCGATCTCGCGCAGCCAGGCCGGGTAGCTCGCAGAAAGCTTGCGATCGGCGTTGAAGGCCGTCGAGTTCGGCTCGAACAGGAACTTCACCCCGAGTTGGCCGAGCGAGAAGCCGCGCTCGACCATCTGGCCGAAGGTGCTGTCGGCCTGCGTGTTGTCGCCCAGCGCGGCGTAGGAGAGATAGAGCCCGTTCAGCACGCGAAGCTGGTCGCCGCCGGGCTGCTCCTTGGCCTCGCGATAGAGATCGCGCGCCTTGGCGTGATCGCCGGCCTCATAGGCTGCGCTCGCTTCGCGGATGCGGGCGGCGGCGCCGAGCTGGTCGATATAGGCAGGCGAGACTGGCGTGCCCGGCTGGCCCTTCTGGCAGGCCTCGATATAGGCGCGGGTCGCGGCGTCCATGCCCCAGACCGGACTGTCGGAGTAGGAGGCGGCCGGGGCGATGTCGACATTGTTGACGACCGAACGGGAGACGCTGCGGGCGTAGACGGTCTTGGCCTCGCGCTCGACCAGGGCAAAGCAGATCCAGAAAGCGTCCTTCTCGCCGCCGGGCTGGCCGGCATTGTTGATCGTGTTGAAGGTGCCGATGAAGACGAAGCGTGCCTTGGCGACGTTCTCTGGCGTGAAGGCCAGGACCTTCACATGCGGGTAGCGCTCGGCGACCAGCGCGGCGATGCGCTTGTCGAAACCGCGGGTCGCGGCCGACTGGATGCCGGTGACGCCGTCGATCAGCGGATCAATCACGATCGCCGTCTCGCCGGCGCTGGCGGGCAGCTTCGCGAACAGATCGGTCGCAGCCTTCATGAAGGCCTGTTCGAGCGGCACGAGCGCCGGGGCCTTGCTCGCGGCGACGGGCTGGGCGATCGCGGCCGGCGCGCTGCCGACAGCGGCGAGAGCCAGCATCACGGCGGCGGTGAGCGAGCGAAGAGTCATGGCACGTCTCCGGCAGAGGCCATTGACGCCCTGCTCTGCGCCCGGACGCCGACGAACGAGGACTGAAGGCTGGACCATAACGTCATCTCCCTTTTCTGAGCAATCCGCTTGATCGCCGGCCGATCGGGCCGTGGCGGCGTGAGAAGAGAATGCATCGACAGCGCCGCCATGACTGTACCGCGCGGAACAGCCATCCGCAGGACGCTACGGCATCAGGCCGACGAGAAGGGCGTGAAGACTTCTACCTCCCCCAGGCCGCGCAATTCGACATGGCGGAGCGGGCGCACCAGCGAAGGCCCGCAGCGCTGCGCCGCCGCCGGGCCGATGCAGATCGACGAGCCGAGTTCCTTGTTGAGGGCTTCCAGCCTTGCCGCCATGTTCACCGCATCGCCATGGGCGGTGTAGTCGAGCTTGGCGCCGACGCCGACATCGCCGACGATCGCGATGCCGGTCTCGATGCCCTGGCGCGTGCGGCCGAGCCGGATCGTCGCGGCGAGCCCTTGCGCGCGGTAACCCTCCGTCCAGGCCAGGATCGCGACCGCGCAGGCCACCGCTCGCCGGGGGTGGTCGGCGAGGTCCAGCGGCGCGTTGAAGAACGCGTGCACGGCATCGCCGACAAGCTTGTCGACCATGCCGCCATGCTCGCCGACGATGCGGGTGACGCCGTCGAAATAGCCGTCGAGCACGCTGACGAGCTGCTCCGGGCCGATGTCACGCGTCGTCTGGGTGAAGCCTTCGATATCGGTGAACAACGCCGTGATCTCGCGCCGCTCGCCAGAGAGCTTGAGGCTCGTCGGGTTGGCGATGATGCGCTCGACGACGCCCGGTGCCAGATGCTGCTCGAAGCGGCGGCGCAGGCGGGCCTCGCGCAGGCGGGTCTCCGAGAAGCCGGCGAGCGAGGTCGCGAGGAAGGCGGCCACGCCCGATGCCGCCGGCGGCAAGGGATCGAGCAAGAGGTCGACGGCGGCGAGGCCGGCAGCACCGAGGACCACGGCAAGCAGCAGCATGGCGACCGCCGGCAGCGCCAGCGCCGGCCGAAGCCGGCGCGCAAGACCCATCGCAGCCATCACGACAAGCAGCGCCGCAGCGAGTTCCCAGACATTGGCCCGCGCCGGTCGCTGCGGGACCACGCCCGCCGCGATCTGGCGGACGGCATCGGCTTGCAGAAGCGATGACGGCGTCAGCGGATCGCGCGCGCTGGCGCGCGACGCGCCGAGTTCGGAGGCCGAGCCGCCGACGAAGACGATCGCCCCGGCCAGGCCCGAGAGCTCGGCACTGCCACGGAGGAGATCGGAGGCGCGCAAGGTGGCGACCGGAGTCGTGCCTGGCACCAGCCGCAGCATGCCATCCGATGGCAGCGGACGGGTCATCGCGCCGACGCCCAGACGAACGGGATCACCCGAGAGCAGATAGCCTGAAGCGCCAGCGGCGAGACGCAGGGTCTCGAGGGCAAGGCCGGGACGAACCTCGTCTCCAACCGCTACGAACAGGGGCACGCGCCGGACCATGCCGTCCTCATCGCCCGGCAGCGAAAGCGTGCCGGCGCCCGCTGCCGCCGAGGCCAGGGCCGGTGGCGGACCCGTCGCACCATTCTCGCGCCAGAGCGGGCCGAGCGCGGCGCTGTCGCGGGTGAGGATCGGGACCTCCGCGACCTCGTCGCGACCACGCGGATCGAGGACCCAGCCGAGCGTGACCGGGCCGGCACCGAGCGCCTCCGCCAGCGCCTTGTCGCCGTCGGTCAGCGTCTGTGCCAGTTCGCCCAGATCGGTGCGTCCGGTCTCGACTGCGAGTTGCCGCGCGAGCGCGGCGGGCGAGCGCGTATCCTCGCCGGCCAGTAGGATATCGACAGCGATGGCTGCCGGTTTGGCGCCGTTGATGGCCGTGATCAGGCGCGCGACGACCTCACGCCGCCACGGCCATGGGCCGATGGCTTCCAGACTGGCGGTGTCGATGTCGACAATGGCGAGCTTCGTGCCGGACGCATCGACGCGCCAGCCGGCGACACTCCGCAGCATCGCGTCGAAGACACGCTCGCGCAGCGTCTCGCGCCAGGCCAGAGGGGCGCCGAGCGACAGCAGCAGTACACCGAGGCCGGCCAGCACCCCGGCCAGAACGGGCGGCGAGAGCCGCAGCTGCCGTTCAGCCATCGCTGATGCCGGCGCATTTCGCCAGCAGATCGGGATCGCAGAAGATCCGGTCGGCGGTGCGGCGGATGGCGCCGGCCTGTTCGAGCGAGCCAAGCGCGGCGTTGACCTTGGGCCTGCTCGCCCCGAGCAGTTGCGCCAGTTCGCCCTGCGAGAAGGCCATGTCGAGCGGCACGCGTTTGCCCGGCGCAGGCCGCCTGCCGCCAAGCCCGACGAGGAGGAAGCGCGCCAGCCTGACCTCGATCGAATAGAGCGCGATGCCTTCGAGCTGGTCCGTGGTCTGGCGCAGGCGCCGGCACAGGAAGGCGATGATCCCGGCCGACAGCTCGGGATATCGGGCGACGAGCTGTTCGAACGGCGCACGCCTCAGGCCGTGGGCGACGACAGCCGTCAGCGCGACCGCGTCGGCGCTGCGCTCGCCGCCATCGAGCACGGCGATCTCGCCGAGAAGCTCGCCGCGCGTGGCATGGCGGACGCTCAGCTCGCGACCATCCTCGGTCGTCACCGCCAGCCGGACGCGCCCCTCGCCCACCAGAATGAGCTGGTCGCCGGAGTCTCCGCGCGAGAACAGCATCTGGCCCTGCTCGAAGCGCTGCTCCCGAAATTCAGCGGCGCAGGCCAGCAGCGCCTCGGGCGACAGCCGCGCGAAGAAAGCGGCCTCGCCCAGCATCGCGGCGATGGCGGCGTGGTCCATGCCTTATTCGACCTGTGCCAGCGCGGCGCGAATGCGTGCCTCGCCCCAGACACGGGCCGGCGTCGGCCTTGCGCCGCGCCGTGCGATGTCAGTGCCCTCGCCTGCCGCCAGCACGACCTCGCGGCCGGCGGCCCGAACCGCGACCTCGCCGCGCAGGACGAAGACGCCGAAGACGCCGTTGCTCGGCCCGGCGAAGAAGCGCGTACCCCGCACGGCGATCAGCCCATAGGAGGAGCGAACCCGAATCCGACCCGCTGCACTGCCCGGCGTGCGGTCGATCAGCAGGGCGCCGTCGCCCAGCGTGATGGTGCCGCCGGCATCGACGATGAAGCGGTCGATGGTGACACGGGCCTTCTCGCCGAGGCGAAGCTCGGTCGCGCGACCGAGCCGGAAGCCGGCGCGCGCGCCATCGCCGGTCTCGACCCGATCACCGACGAAGACGGGCCCGTCCGCGGAGAGCATGCGCCGCGCGTCCTTAAGCTCGGCAATGGCGTCGCCGCTGACATCCGTCACCATGCCCGCCGCAGCCTGGGCCCCTGCCACAGCCTGTGCGGAAGCCGCGTTCGGCAAACCCACCACGCCCAACAGCGACGCCGCCCCGAGCAAGCGGCGCCGATCAATGGCAAAGCCGTCATCGCAACCCATCAACGTCTCCGCCTCCATCTCACCGCGTCTGTGCAGCTCGCCCGCCATGACCTACCGCATGGGCAAGACCACGCTAGCATGCACGGACACCGCGATCTGTAACAGGGGAAACAGCGGGCCCGCATCTGCCTCCGACCCGCCTCAAGGCGCGCCATCGTCCTGCGCCGATTGCGTCTCGCCCCTGCTATTGCAGCCATGGCGGGAGCGAGACGCCTGCGCCATCCTCCGCCCTTGGCCACGCACGCATCGCGTGGCCAAGGGCGGAGGAAGGGCGCCGCACGCGCCGGACAGGGAGGGTTGCCGATGATCCAGAACACGAGCGATCTCAGCGGTCCTGGCGGCTTCGAGGTCTCCACCGCCGATGGCGCCACCCTGCACGCCTTCACGCAGGGTCGCGGCCGGCCCCTTCTGCTCGTCAGCGGCCTCAGCGGCTCCGGCGCCTTCTGGCAGAGCATCGCGGCGACGCTGGCGCGCTCCTTTCGCGTCATCAGCTTCGACCAGCGCGGCATTGGGGCGAGCACGCGCGGCAGCGCCGCGTGCAGCATCGACGAACTTGCGCGCGACTGCATCGCCGTGCTCGACAGGGCCGGCGCCGAACGCGCCGTGGTCCTGGGCCTTTCGACCGGGGGCTGTATCGCCCAATCGCTGGCGCGGCAGGTCCCCCACCGGATCGACGGGCTGATCCTGAGCGCCAGCTGGCTGAAGCCGAGCCACTACATGGCAGGCTATTTCGGGGCGCGCCGCGCGATCCTGGCGACGAACCCTCAAGCCTATGCCGCGAGTTCCGTGCTCTGCGCCTATCCGCCGGCCTGGATCGAGGCGAACTGGCATGTCTTCGAGGCGGCGCTGGCCGCGGCGCCCACGACGGCGCAGGCGCAAGGGGTGATGCGCGAGCGTATCGACGCGCTGCTTGCCTTTGACGGTTCGGCGGAGGCCGCCGCGCTGGCCATGCCGATCTTGGTGCTGGGCGCGCGCGACGACATGGTCGTGCCGGCCTTCCTGCAGGATGAGCTCGCGGCGGCCTTGCCCGGTTGCGCCAAGACCGTGCTTGACAGCGGCGGCCACCTCTTCCCGGTCTCGCGGCCCGACGCCTTCACCGCTACCGTGGCCGACTGGATCGGCAGGCTGGGCTGAGCGCTGGGGCGGCGCCCGCGTCGAATTGGCTCATGGGCTCGGCAGGACGTTGCATTATTCCAGTTCGACCACTGGAGCCGTACGTCGGATCCAGGTCGCAGCCAGGAATTCCGCCATGCACATTATCGCCCGCCTCGCGCTCCTGAGCGCCCTGATCGCCCCAGCGATCGCTTCCTTGCCGGCCTTCGCCCAGGACATCACCGCCGGAGAACGCTCCTGGAACAAGTGCCGCGCCTGCCACCAGATCGGCGAAGGCGCCAAGAACCTCGTCGGCCCGCAGCTGAACGGGCTGATCGGCCGCCATTCCGGATCGGTCGAGGGCTACAGCTATTCCGCCGCCAACAAAAATTCAGGGCTGACCTGGGACGAGGCCGTCTTCGCCGAGTACATCAAGGACCCTAGGGCGAAGATTCCCGGCACCAAGATGATCTTCGCCGGCATCAAGAACGAAAAGGAAATCCAGGACCTGACCGCCTTCCTCAAGCAGTACGACAAGGACGGCAAGAAGCTCTGATCGATGGGCGCGGCCGATCGCAGGCGTCGCGACAGCCACGCCCCCGCACCCTACGCTGGGCAGCCATGCGCCTAGCGCAAGATAGCTTTTCCGTTTCCTCGATTCCGCCCGTTCCGGGCCGTCACACGCAACATCCTGCGAATGCCGGGGGAGTTCTCCACTTTGGCCCGAAACTTGAACGCCGTCTCCGGCGCTTCGCGGGCAGGCGGTCTGTGCGGCGGCTGCATGCTGTGTTCTAGTCGGCGTCGGACGGGGTCTGAGGGGGCTCCGCCACTCGTGACGGCGTGAAGGTACAGGGGAGAGACCAATGACGATTTCATCAGCCATCCGCGGGCGGCTGGCCGCCGCCACGGCGCTGGGGCTGCTCGGCCTTGCGGCTTCGGGACTGCCGGCACTGTCTCAGACGCCGAAGGCGGGCGGCACGGTGCATGTCGTCGTCCAGCCTGAACCGCCCATGCTGATGCAGGGCCTCAACCAGAACGGCCCGACCAACATGGTCGCGGGCAACATCTACGAGTCGCTGCTGCGGTATGACGAGAAGCTGACTCCGGTTCCCTCGCTCGCCAAGAGCTGGGAGATCTCGTCGGATTCCAAGGTCTACACCTTCAAGCTGCAGGAGGGCGTCAAGTGGCATGACGGCAAGCCGTTCAGCGCCGACGACGTCGTGTTCTCGCTCGACAAGTTCCTGCGCGAGGTGCATCCGCGCTGGCGCCCGATCGCCAATGGCCAGGTCGAGAAAATCGAGAAGATCGACGATCTCACCGTCAAGATCACGCTGAAGCAGCCCTTCGGCCCGCTGATCCTGTCGCAGGAGGTCGCCGGCGCGCCGATGATCCCCAAGCACATCTATGATGGCACCGATTACCGCGCCAACCCGGCCAACAACACGCCGATCGGCACCGGCCCGTTCAAGCTCAAGGAATGGAAGAAGGGCTCCTATATCCACCTCGTCAAGAACGAGGACTACTGGCAGAAGGGCAAGCCCAACCTCGCCGAGATCTACTGGCAGATCATCCCCGATGCCGCCGCGCGCGCCGTCGCCTACGAGACCGGCAAGGTCGATGTGCTGACCGGCGGCTCGGTCGATGTCTACGACGTCGCCCGCCTCTCCAAGCTGCCCAACACCTGCGTCACCACCAAGGGCTGGGAGATGTTCGCCCCGCATGCCTGGGTGACCCCCAACATCGCCAAGGGCGGCCCGCTCGCGAACAAGCAGTTCCGCCAGGGCATGATGTTCGCGATCGACCGCGAATTCGGCAAGGACGTGGTCTGGGGCGGTCTCGGCAAGCTGCCGACCGGGCCGATCTCGTCCAAGACGAAATTCTATTCGGCCGACGTTCCCAAATACGCCTATGACGTCGCCAAGGCGAAGGAGCTGATCAAGGCCTCCGGCTACAAGGGCGAGCCGCTGAAGATCCTGGCACTGCCCTATGGCGAGGTCTGGAGCCGCTGGGCGGAAGCCATCAAGCAGAACCTGACCGATGCTGGCGTCAACGTCTCGATCGAGACGACCGACGTGCCGGGCTGGACGCAGAAGGCCAGCAATGGCGATTTCGACCTGACCTTCAACTATCTCTACCAGCTCGGCGACCCAGCGACCGGCGTGGCGCGCAACTACATCTCGACCAACATCGTCAAGGGCAACCCCTTCGGCAATCAGGGCGCCTATGTGAACCCGGAGGTCGACAAGCTCTTCGCTGACGCCGCGATCGCACCGACGGACGCAGCGCGCCAGGAGCTCTACACCAAGGTGCAGAAGCTGCTGGCCGACGAAGTGCCGGTGCTGTGGCAGCTCGAGATGGACTTCCCGACGATCTATCGCTGCAACGTCAAGAACCTGGTCTCGACCGCGATCGGCGTGAATGACGGGTTCAAGGATGCGTGGAAGGAGTGACGCGATCCGCAAGGATCGTGTCATCCCGGACGCCGCGAAGCGGCGATCCGGGATCGTATGAGGAGTGAGGCTCCAAGCTGGGCCCTCTCCTGACGACGGTCCCGTGTCTGCGCAGCGGCACTTCGCGCCGCAGCGCGCACGGGATGACACGCTTCACGAAAGTCCTGAATGAACCTCCTGCAATTCCTCTCCGGCCGGCTGGTGAAGGGCATTCTCGTGCTCTTCGCCATCGCCGTGCTGAACTTCTTCCTGATCCGGGCCGCGCCCGGCGATCCGGCGCAGGTGCTGGCCGGCGAGGCCGGCGCTGCCGACGCACAACTGCTCGAACAGTTGCGCGAGCGCTTCGGGCTGAACGAACCGATCACCACCCAGCTCTGGATCTACATCAAGGGCTACATGAGCTTCGATCTCGGCTTCAGCTACCGGCAGCAGCAGCCGGTGCTGACGCTGGTGCTCGACCGGCTTCCGGCGACGCTGCTGCTGACCGGTGCTGCCTTCGTGATCTCGCTGGCGCTCGGCGTGATGATGGGTGCGCTTGCGGCGCGACGCGCCGGGCGCTGGTCGGACAGCCTGATCACCGGGCTCTCGCTCGTGTTCTACGCGACACCGCTGTTCTGGATCGCGCTGATGAGCCAGATCGTCTTCGCGCTGAAATTCGGGCTTGTGCCCAATGTCGGCTACGAGACCATCGGCGCGAACTATACCGGCCTCGCGCGGGCGCTGGACATCGGCCACCATCTGATCCTGCCGGCGATGACGCTCGGGCTGTTCTTCACGGCGCTCTATGCCCGGATGATGCGCGCCTCGATGCTGGAGGTCGCCGGGGCCGATTTCGTCAAGACGGCCCGCGCCAAGGGCGTCTCGCAGGCTCGCGTCTGGCGCCGGCATGTCGCGCGCAATGCGATCCTGCCCGTGGTGACGCTGGCCGGCCTGCAGGCGGGGCAGCTCGTCGGCGGCGCGGTCCTGACCGAGACGGTCTTCGCCTGGCCCGGCATCGGGCGGCTGATGTTCGATGCGCTGGTGCAGCGGGATTATTCCGTGCTGCTCGGCGTGTTCTTTATGTCGTCGGCGATGGTGGTCGGCTTCAACATCATCACGGATCTGGTCTACCGGATCGCCGATCCGCGCATCGAGGCTGCATCGTGAGTTTTCTCAAACGCTTCTGCCGCAATCGCGGCGCCGTGCTCGGGCTGGTCATCCTGCTCGCGGTCGTCGCCTTCGCGCTCCTGGCTCCGACGCTCTATCCGCAGTCGCCCTGGCGGCCGGTCGGGCGGCCGTTCCTGGCGCCGTTCACGATCGAGCGCTTCCCGCTCGGCACCGATACGCTGGGCCGCAACATCGCCTCCGGCCTCGTCCATGGTGCGCGCGTCTCGCTGATGATCGGCGTCGTCTCGACGCTGGTGGCGCTGCTGATCGGCGTGCCGCTGGGCGCTGCGGCCGGCTATGCGGGCGGCTTCGTCGATGACGCGCTGATGCGCTTCACCGAATTCTTCCAGACGATCCCTTCGTTTGCGCTGGCGATCGTGCTGGTCGCGATCCTGCAGCCGCAGCTCGGTTCGATCGTGCTCGCCATCGGGGTGGTGTCGTGGCCGCCGGTGGCGCGGCTGGTGCGCGGCGAGGTGCTGTCCTTGAAAACGCGCGAATATGTCCAGGCTGCCGTCACCATCGGCCAGTCGACGCCGCGCATCATCTTCAGCCAGGTGCTGCCCAACACCATCGCGCCGATCATCGTGATGGGCTCGCTCATGATCGGCTCGGCAATCCTGCTGGAATCGGCGCTGTCCTTCCTCGGCCTCGGAGATCCCAACCTGATGAGCTGGGGCTATATGGTCGGGGCCGGGCGCACGCGCCTGCTCGACGCCTGGTGGATCTCGTTCTTCCCGGGTTTCGCGATCTTCCTGACCGTGCTCGCGCTCAACCTCGCCGGCGAAGGCCTGAACGACGCGCTGAACCCGCGCCTGGCGAGGGGCCGCGAATGAGCGCGCTTCCCGCCACAACGCTGCCAGCCCTCTCGATCGAGAACCTGACTTTGTCCCTGCCGGCACTCGCCGACCGGGCGCATGCCGTCGAGGGCGTGACGCTGACGATCGCAGCCGGAGAAACGCTCTGCGTCGTCGGCGAATCCGGCTCGGGCAAGTCGATGATCGCCCATGCCGTGATGGGGCTGCTGCCCAAGGCGGTGAAACCGGCCGGCGGGGCGATCCGGCTCGCCGGACTAGATATCATCGGCCTCGACGAGATGGCGATGCAGGATTTGCGCGGCCGCGAGGTTGGGATGATCTTCCAGGAGCCGATGACCTCGCTCAACCCGGTGATGCGGGTGGCCGAGCAGATCGTCGAGACCTTCGAGGCGCATGGGCTGTTCAGCCGCTCGGAGCGCTACAAGCGCGCCGTCGATCTCCTGACAGAAGTCGGCCTGCCCGATCCGCCGCGACTGGCGAAGGCCTATCCGCACGAGCTTTCCGGCGGGCAGCGCCAGCGCGTGATGATCGCGATGGCGCTGGCGCTCGAGCCCAAGCTGCTGATCGCCGACGAGCCGACCACGGCGCTCGACGTGACCACGCAGGCGCAGATCCTCAAGCTGATCGACAATCTCCGCCACAAGCACGGCACGGCGGTTCTGTTCATCACCCATGACATGGGCGTCGTGGCCGAGATCGCCGACCGCATCGCCGTGCTGGAGAAGGGCGTGCTGGTCGAGGAAGGCACCGCCGACCAGGTGCTGGGCGCGCCGCGCCACGCCTATACGCAGAAGCTTCTGGCCGCCGTGCCCTCGTTGATTCCGCCGCAGCGGCCACCACTCGCCGCGACTGCGCCGGTGCTCAGCGTCGAGGGGCTCGGCAAGACCTATCGCAAGCGCGCCTTCTTCGGCACGGCGCGCGAGGTCAAGGCGGCCGACGAGATCTCGTTTTCGCTGGTGCGCGGCGAGACGCTCGGCCTCGTCGGCGAATCCGGCTCGGGCAAATCGACGGTCGGACGCTGCTGCCTGCGGCTGATCGAGCCCGATACGGGGCGGATCGTCCTGAGCAGTCCGGCCGCCGGCGACCTCGTACTCAGCGACCTCAAGCCCGCCGCCTTGCGCGCGCAGCGCAAGCGCATCCAGATGGTGTTCCAGGACCCCTTCGCCTCGCTCAATCCGCGCCAGACGGTCGGCCGGATCATTTCGGACGGGCCGGTGGCGCATGGCGTCTCGCGCAAGGATGCGCTGGCCAAAGCGCGCGAGCTGCTCGAACTGGTCGGGCTCTCTGCCAATGCGATTGACCGCTACCCGCATGAATTCTCAGGCGGCCAGCGCCAGCGCATCGGTATCGCGCGCGCGCTGGCGCTCGAACCCGACGTTCTGGTCGCGGACGAGGCTGTCTCGGCGCTCGACGTCTCCGTCCAGGCGCAGATCCTGACGCTGATCCAGGACATCCAGCAGCGCCTCGGCCTCGCCATCCTGTTCGTGACGCACGACCTGCGTGTCGCGGCCCAGATCTGCGACCGGATCGCGGTGATGCAGCGCGGCCGGATCGTCGAGACGGGACCGACCGCGGCGATGTTTGCAGCTCCGCAGCATGCGTATACGCGCGCGCTGCTGGCGGCGGTTCCGGGCGGCGGGCGGTTCGGGCATTGATAGGGGCGCGGTTTACTCAAGCTCCGCGTCATCCCGGACGCAGCGAAGCGGAGATCCGGGATCCATCGTAGAGCGCGGTGGCCTCCGATGGATCCCGGAGCGGCGCTGCTTCGCAGCTTGTCCGGGATGACGCGGCGGGTTCGATTGACGTTTCGCGAAGCCACAAAGCCACTTGCGCCTTTCTGACGGAGCTCTGCCCATGCCTCTCGATCCCGCCCTCCGCGACAAGATCCTCGCCTCCGTCGAGGCCGGTTTTGCCGAACAGATCGCTTTCACCCAGGAGTTGATCCGCTTTCCCTCCCTGCGCGGCGAGGAGCATGCCTGCCAGGATTTCGTGTTCCGGGCGTTGAAGGACCGCGGTTTCACGATGGACCGCTTCAAGATGGATGAGGCCGCGATCAAGGCCCATCCCGGCGGTGCGCCCTTTTCCGAATTTCACTCCGACGCCCCGATCGTGGTCGGCATCCATCATCCGCGTGAAGAAAAAGGTCGCTCTCTGATCCTGCAGGCGCATGTCGACGTGGTGCCCACCGGCCCTGTCGACCAATGGACGCATGCGCCCTTCGACCCGGTGATCGAGGGCGACTGGCTCTATGGCCGCGGCGGCGCCGATATGAAGGCCGGGCATGGGGCGAACTTCGCCTGCCTCGACGCACTCAGGCGCATCGGCCTGCAGCCGGCGGCGACGCTTTATCTGGAATCCGTGGTTGAGGAGGAATCGACCGGCAATGGCGCGCTGATGACGCATCTGCGCGGGTATCGCGCCGACGCAGCGCTGATTCCGGAGCCGGAATACGAAATGCTGTGCCGCGCCAATGCCGGCGTGATCTGGTTCCAGTTCGAGGTGCGCGGCGTGCCCGTGCATGTCCGCGAGATGGGGGCCGGGGCCAATGCGATCGACGCGGCCTATCGCGTGATCGCGGCGCTGCGCAAGCTCGAGGAGGAGTTCAACGCCGAGAAGGCCGGCCGCGTGCATTTCGAGGACCAGGAACACCCGATCAACCTCAATATCGGCAAAATCGAGGGCGGTGACTGGGCATCCTCGGTGCCGTGCTGGTGCAAGGTCGATTGCCGTGTGGGCTTATATCCCGGCATCAGCGCGCAGGAGACGGCACGGCGGATCGAGGACTGCATCCGAGCGGCCTCCCGCGCCGACGCCTTTCTCGCCAACAACCCGCCCAAGGTCACGTTCAACGGCTTCTGGGCCGAGGGCTATGTGCTGGAACCCGGCAGCGAGGCGGAAGCCGTACTCGGTCGCGCCCATCAGGCCGCGATGGGCAAGCCGCTGAAGAGCTTCATGACGGCGGCCTATCTCGATGCCCGCGTGCATGCGCTCTACGACAAGATTCCGGCGCTCTGCTACGGCCCGATGGGCGAGAACATCCACGCCTTCGACGAGCGCGTCAGCCTGGCCTCGCTGAAGCGGATCACGGGCTCCATGGCACTTTTCGTCGCGGAGTGGTGCGGCGTTGAAAGCCTGTCCGGCTAAGAAGCCGACACGAGCCGGCGCGCTCCTTGTTTCATCAGCATCAGCATCAGCATCAGCCCTTAATTGCGACACGGTATTATGTGGAATGCTCTTTCCATATGGGTGTATCGGCGCAATATTTGAATCGCTGACGGGCCATGCGAATCGGCCGCGGCGGTGGCCATTGGAGGCAGGGGCATCACCGATCGATGAAGAAGATGAAGCGCGTCCCCGGCGAAATCCGGGTGCAGATCGCGGCCATGCCGATCCGGCGCCTGGCGGACGGCTCGATGGAGATCCTGCTCGTGACGTCGCGGACGACACATCGCTGGATCGTTCCAAAGGGCTGGCCGATCAAAGGGCTGACGGCGCCCGAGGCCGCGGCGCGTGAAGCTTTCGAAGAGGCCGGCGTCGTCGGCCGGATCGTGCCGGAGCCGGCCGGCAGCTACATCTACTGGAAGCGGATGTCGGACCATTTCGCCCTGTGCGAGGTGACCCTCTATCTGCTGGAAGTCGAGCGCCAGCTCGACAGCTGGGCGGAGCAGGGCCAGCGTCGCAGCCAATGGTTCAAGCTCGACGATGCAGCCGATCTCGTCGACGAGCCCGAACTCGCGACCGCCATCCGCAAGCTGACGGGCGTGCTCGTCAGCTGAGGTCTGCGGGGATCAATTCAGCGGCCTGATGTCTGCTCAGTGGCCGGTCTGCGGCGACGGCACCAGCATGTCGCGCTCCTGGCGCGCCCGCGCCTCCTTGGTCTCCATCAGCCGGCTCTCGCGCAGCGCATTGGCGCTTTCCAGGATCGGGTAGCCGATCGAGGCGATATGGCCGTGGATGCGCTTGAGATCGCGGATGATGTCGAGATGGATCGCGCTGGTCTCGATCGATTCCGGCCGGCCGCTGCGCAGCCTTTGGAAATGGCTCTCAGTGGCACGCCTTTCGGCATCGCGCATCGTCGCCTTCTCGGCGAAGAGCTGGCGCGCCAGGGTGAGATCTCGCGTCGCGAAGACGTTGAGCGCGAGCACAAGCCCGGACGAGACGCGCTGGTGGAACTCGCGGATTTCAGCCAGCCCCTCCGGCGAGAAGGCATAGCGCTTGCGGATCTTCTTCTCGGCCAACTCGCGCAGGTTCTTGTCGATGATATCGCCGATATGCTCGAGATTGGTGATCAGCGTGATGATCTCGAGCAGGCGCCGGCCCTCCTCGTCCGTCAGTTCGTTGCGCGAGACGCGGACGAGATAGAGCTTGATCGCCTCGTGGATCGAGTCGACGCCGTCATCGGCCTGCGCGATCGCGCGCGACAGCTTCAGCTCGTCCTTCTCCAGCAGTGTCATCGTGTCCCGCAGCATCAACTCGACGCGATCGCCGAGATGCAGCGCCTCGCGCATGGCACAGGCAAGCGCCTCGGTGGGCGAGTCGAGCATGTTGGGATCGAGATAACGCGGCGTCACCGACGCCTCCGCCGTGTCCTTCGCGGGCATGAAGCGGTCGACCAGCGCGGCGATGGGGGTGACGAAGGGCAGGAAGAGCAGCGCACCGACCAGGTTCAGCGCGACATGAAACTCGATGGCGAGGCGGCTGTCGGGCGATGGCAGCGTCATCATCCAGCCCGATAGCGGCACGACGAAGGGCAGCACCAGCAGGGCCAGGACGAGCCTCGTCACCAAATTGCCGACGGCGGCGCGGCGCTGTGCCGCCGGTGCGCCAAGCTGGTCGAGCACCGGGATCAGGGCATTGCCGAGATTGGCGCCGATCACCAGCGTCAGCGCCGTCGCCGGCGGGAACAGGCCCGACGCGGCAAAGGTCGCGATCAGCAGGATGACCGCGATGCTGGAATGGGTCAGCCAGGTCGCGGCGACGGCGACGAGCGCGGCCAGCAGCGGCTCGTTGCCGAGGGCGCCGAGCAGGGTCCGGAACGTCGGCGACTGGGCGAGCGGGGCCGCGGCAGTGTTGAGCTCGATCAGCGACAGCAGGATGAGGCCGATGCCGACCAGGACGCGGCCGACATTGCGGGCACGGTCCATCGCCTCATGGCTGAGATAGAGCGAGACGCCGAGCGCCAGCAGCACTCCCCAGAGCCAGCCCAGATCCATCGAGATGACAAAGGCGGCCAGCGACGTGCCGAGATTGGCGCCGAGCAGGACGGCCAGCGCCATGGCGGGGGCGATCAGATTGCGGCCAGCGAAGGAGGACACCAGCAGCGTCGTCGCGGTCGAACTCTGCAGCACGATCGTCACCGCGGCGCCGCTGCCGAAGGCGGCAAACCGATTCTTGGTGAAGGTCTGGAGCGCCTGGCGTAGCGATGAGCCGAAGGCACGCATTGCACCGGTGCGGACCAGCCTGACCGACCAGATCAGCAGCGCGACGCCGCCCGCGAGGTGAACCAGGATCGTCGTCGCGCTATCGCTCGTGGTCATCACCGCAGGATCTTTCTCCGCTCAGGGCGCCAAGTTACCTCTGAATCGTCGCTTTTTCATTAGCCAACTTATCGTTCATGCGGGCAAAACGTGCTGATTTTGCGGCAAGGCGGTCGGTTTTTACGCAGATGAGGCGTTTGAGCCGATTCAGGCCGGCGGAATCAGCGTCACACCCGAGCCGGCGAAGGAGAGGCTGACCGGTGTGCCGGGCTCCAGCATCGCATGGTGGCCATACTGGATGACGAAGAGTTCGCCGACCGGCGTCTCGACCATGATGTCGAGATGGTTGCCGAGATAGGCGCATTTGCTGATCGTCCCGGGCAGCGAGGCCTGCCCCGCATCCCCCGACAGCAGCAGGCTTTCCGGGCGGATCGCCACCTTGGCGGGGCCGAGGGCGAGCCCGCGTGCCGGCAGGGAGACGGTTGCCGGACCGATCGCCACGTTGGCGCGGCCGTCGACGACGGCCGTCACGGTGACGTCGATGAGGTTGGCGTCGCCGATGAAGTCGGCGACGAAGGCGTTGGCGGGCTCCTCATAGAGCGCGCGCGGCGCGCCCTGCTGGGCGATTTTCGCGTTCGACATGACGATGATCTTGTCGGAAACGGCCAGCGCCTCCTCCTGATCATGGGTGACATAGGCGACGGTCAGGTTGAGGTTCTGCTGCAATTCGCGGATCTCCTCGCGGACGCGGCGGCGCAGCTTGGCGTCGAGGTTGGAGAGCGGCTCGTCGAAGAGCAGGACCTGCGGCTCCAGCACGAGCGCGCGCGCCACGGCGACGCGCTGCTGCTGTCCGCCGGAGAGCTCGGACGGGTAGCGGTTCTCGAAGCCCTTCAGTCCGACCAGAGCGAGCTTGTCCAGCGCCATCTCGCGGGATTTCTCCTTGCCGAGACCCTTCACGGTCGGACCATAGGCGGCGTTCTCCAGCACGCTCATATGGGGAAACAGCGCATAGGACTGGAAGACCATGCTGACGTCGCGATCGGCTGCCGAGAGCTTCGTCACATCCTGCCCGCCGATCAGAATCTGGCCGGCGCTGGCGATCTCCAAGCCTGCGATCATGCGCAAAGTCGTGGTCTTACCGCAGCCGGAGGGGCCAAGCAGTGTGACCAGCTTGCCGGCCTCGACGGTGAAGCTGACGTTGTCGACCGCCGTCACCGCGCCGTAGCGCATGGAGACGTTGCGGAATTCGACGGATGCGGGTCCGGCCTTGGTCAACTTGCAGCTCCCTGGCTGATGGGGTCGGAGACCGAACTGGAGAGCGCCACGACCTTGCGCCGGCCGAGCCTGCGCTCGCCGACACCAAGCTGAATGAGCGCGATGCCGAACGCCATGAAGACGATGAGCACGGAGGAATAGGCGATGGCGAGGCCGAATTCGCCGGCCTCGACGCGCCCGACGATATAGGCGGTGGCGAGGTTGTACTCGGCCGAGACCAGGAAGATCACCGCGCTGACCGCCGTCATCGAGCGCACGAAGGAATAGACCAGCGCCGAGACCAGCGCCGGCCGCAGCAGCGGCAGCACGACCCGCCACAGCGTGGTGAAGCTGCGCGCCCGCAGCGTCGTCGAGGCCTCGTCCAGGCTCTTGTCGATCTGAGAGAGCCCGGCGATGCCGGAGCGGACGCCGACAGGCATATTACGGAAGACGAAGGCGATGATCAGGATCAGCCCTGTGCCGGTGATCTCGATCGGCGGCACGTTGAAGGCGAGGATATAGGCGACGCCGAGCACCGTGCCGGGAATGGCGAAGGACAGCATCGTCGCGAATTCGAGCATGCCGCGCCCGGCGAATTTCTGGCGCGTCAGCAGATAGGCGGTCAGCAGCCCGATCACCGCCGTCAGCGGCGCCGAGATCGCCGCGACCTTGATCGTCGTGAAGAAGGAATTCCAGGCCGAGCCCTGGAAATAGATGCCGTTGCTGAAGTCGATCGCGAAGCCGGTGGCATAGTGCTCCAGCGTCGGGGTGTGATTGCGGCCCATCGATTTGACGAAGCCGCCGACCAGGATGACGAGATAGATCACGAAGGTCAGTGTCACCCAGGGCACGATCGCGGCCGTGGCCAGCCAGGTGATGCGGCGCGGCAGCGGCGTCGGCAGGCCGGAATCGCCTTTGCCGGTGACGGTCGTGTAGGATTTACCGCCGAGCCAGCGCTGCTGCACCCAGAAGGCGCCCAGCGTGAAGGCGAGCAGGATGATGGCGAGCACCGCCGCCTGGCCCTGATTGTAAGCCGCTCCCACCACGGCGAAGAAGATCTTGGTCGAGAGCACTTCGTAATTGCCGCCGAGCACCAGCGGATTGCCAAAATCGGCCATGCTCTCGACGAAGCCGAGCAGGAAGGCGTTGGCGATGCCCGGCTTGAGCAACGGCCAGGTGACGGTCGAGAACGTCTGCCAGCGCTTGGCGCCGAGCGTCTGCGAGGCCTCCTCGAGGCTCGGCGAGATGCCCTGCACGACTCCGATCAGGACGAGGAAGGCGATCGGCGCGAAGGCCAGTACCTGCGCCAGCAGGATGCCGGGCAGGCCGTAGAGCCAGCGCGAACGCGGCACGTCGAACCATTCATAGAGGAAGGTCGAGATCACTCCGGCACGGCCGAAGAGCAGGATCAGCGCCAGCCCGATGACGAAGGGCGGGGTGATGATCGGCAGCACGGTCAGCGCCCGCATCACGCGCTTGCCGGGCATGCCGGTGCGCAGGATCAGAAGCGCGCAGGCGAGGCCGAGCAGCGTCGTGATGACGCCGCAGAGCACGGCGAGCACCAGCGTGTTCCAGGCCACGCCGCAATTGACGTTGGCGCTGAGGCAGCCAAGGCCCCAGATCGAGGAATCGAAGAAGCGAGCGAAGAAGGCCGATGGCGCGAAGGCGCCGCTCTGGTCGACCAGAGCGCTGCGCAGAATGGTCGATACCGGGAAGAAGATGAACAGCCCGATCAGCAGGATGACGATGCCGATGGAGGACGTCGTGAACAGGTCGCCCCGGCAGATTCCGCGATAGGCTAGGCCGTGGCAGAGCAGCAGCAAGAGCGCGACGACCGAGACGAAGGCGCCGCCGCCCATGCCGCGCTGGGTCGCGCCAGTGCTGCCGAGCAATGCGGCGAGCCAGGGAATGCCCTGGTTTTCGAGCGCAATCGCAAAGCCTTGCGCGAAGAGCANNCGCCAGCCCGAGCGCGCCGGCCCAGATCAGCACGGTCGCGGTCCGAGCCGCGTCGCGGCTGCCGACGAAGGCGGTGGCAGCTGCGAGCGCCGCGCCGATGGGCAGGAGCCAGGGCGCCCGGCCGGAGAGGCCGAGCGCAAGCGCGCTGCCGGCCTTGCCCAGCGGATAGCTGGCAGCCCAGTCCAGGCGCGTCAGGCTCATGCCCTCGACGAAGTACCA
>UCBZ01000023.1 GCA_900470775.1 Hyphomicrobiales bacterium
AGAACGTCAACGGCAAGATCACGGTCGACCAGTCGGGCCATTTCGGCCTGCCCGGTGGATCCGGCAACGCCAGCGACGGCTACCTCGCCGGTGAAGGCGGCAAGTTCGCGGTCGTCGACACCGCCGGCAGGGATGTCTCGACCCTGGAGTTCGACGGCGTCGTCAGCCACCACGACGTGACCTACTACGTCTACAGTCAGGTCGGTTCCACGGTCGGCGCCTATGATCTGCATTTCTGAGGCAGGCAGTCCGGTCATCGAGACTGTTCTATCATGCCTGGATATCGCCGCGAGAGATCGCGGCGATATCTCCTTTGTGCGGTGTCAGACCCGTCGTATGGCGATGTCCTCGAACGCCACGCAGGTGAGGGGGCCGCCCTTGTAGGCGCCTGTATCGAGATTGATGCGGTTGGCGCGAATCTCGACGGCATCGCAAGGCGTATGACCGTGGACCACGATGAAGCCGAAATGCATCTCGGAGGTGAGGAATTCACGGCGGATCGAGGTCAGATCCTGGATGCTCTGGAGCGAGAACGGCACGCCGGGGCGAATGCCCGCGTGCACGAAGAGATAATCGCCCATCTTGAAGCTGGGCTGCAGCGACATCAGGAAATCTAAGACCGGTGGTGTCAGGCGCCGACGGAATTCGCGTTGCGTCGCAGCGTCCGGCCGGATCGTCTCCGGTGCGAGCCCATAGGACTGCAGCGTCGCGCTGCCGCCCAACTGCAGCCAATCCTTGAAGACGCCAAGATCGTTGAGCCCGCGCATCATCATAAGCTCGTGATTGCCCGTCAGGCAGATGACGTTTCGTTGCGCCGAGCGGGCGAGCAGTGCGTCCAAGACCCCACGGCTGTCGGGGCCGCGATCGACCATATCCCCGAGATAGATCTCCAACGGGACCGGAACGGGGGCGCTTTCCAGATCGAGGTCGATGCGCCGAAAGGTGTCGTTCAGCAGATCGATCATGCCGTGGACATCGCCAACCACATACAGGCGCATCGACGGCGGAATTTGCGCCGGGCGCGTGGCGGTGGCGATCATGCAAGGCTCTCTCGGGCGGCGGGAGGTGGTCGCGCACCTTATGCCATCTTCGTCGCCGCCGTGTAGTGACAATCGCCTCTCCGGTCCGGCGATTGTTTCACACGGATGATCGCCGCCGAAGGGGGGCGGCCGCCGTCATCCGCCTCTGTCCAGCTCGCCTTGATCTGCGGGCCGCGCGCGCTTCTGACGTCAGACCAAGATCAGGTCATCCAGCCCCGTCTGCGCGGTGCCCAGGCGGCTGTAGACGAAATAGTCCACGCCGCTATGGTTCAGCATGCCATCATATTCCAGGCTCGTGACCGCCTTATCATTGATCGCGACGCTGCTGCCGGGGCCAAAATCTAGGGTCGCATTCGCCCCGAAGTCGATGATGCCGTCATTGTTGCCGTCGGCGATCTTCGACGTCGTCACCAGCAGGTCGTTCGCACCGAAATTGCCGATCGTATCGGCGCCGAGGGCGATCTTCAGCGCGCTGTCGAAGACGAAGACCTGGCTCTTGGCATCCCCCACATCGCCGTTGAGCGCGTCGGCGCCGAGCTTGCCCTCGATCGCTCCCTTTGGCCTCACCGTCGAGTCGGCGTAGACGAAGACGCCGGGGCAGCTCTCGCCGAGATAGCGCAGGCCCTTCGCCGGGTTCAGCCCGGTGAAGCTGACGAGGTCGCCGCCGGGCGCCCCGTCGATCCGCAGGCCGGTGGCACTGAAGGTGATCAGCCCGTCATTGTTGCTGTCGCGCAGTGCCGCATTCGTCACGAACACGTCGGCCCTGCCCAAATTGGTAATAGTGTCGTGGCCGGAGGTGCCCGTCGCGCGGATCAGGAAGCTGTTGGGGCCGGCCGAACCGACCAGGATGTCCGCGCCGGCTGCCGAGCCATCCAGCGTTCCGGCCCGCGTCACAACCGGGCAATCGATCGGTGCCGGGTCCGTCTGGAAGAGCCGCGCCTTGATGTCGGCGCCACCGATCCCGCCGCCGTCAGTCCAGGACACAACGAAGCGGCCATCGTCCAGCGTCGCGACATGGGCATCTGCCTGCGACCCGGCCGTAGCGCTGTTAACTAGCGTTTCCGTCGCATCGCCGACGCCCGCATCAGTGAAGGACCTGAGTTTGACCGCGCTTCCGCTGGTGTCGCCACCAATCCCGCTTCCGTCTGTCCAGACGACGACGAAGCCGCCATCCGGCAGGGCCGCAATGTCGGGGCGTCCCTGGAATCCCGTGGTCGCGAGATTGACGCGGAACGGTGCATTCGTGGCATTGCCGGAGCCGTCGAAGGTGCGCGCCCAGATGTCGGCTCCGGTCTCGTCCGTATCCCAGACGACGACGAAGCCGCCGCCGGCGAGAGCTGTGACTGAAGGGTTGCCGCCGGCCGTCGTGGGCGTGGAGATATCGATCTGAAAAGGCGCGCCGACCGCGGAGCCGTCGGCGTTGCGGAGTTGCGCGAAGAGCGCGGGGCTCGAGGTGTTTTCGACGGCATTGTAGATATTGCCCTGGAAGGTGTGGACGAAGCGTCCGCCCGACAGCGCCGCCACGCCCTGCACCATCAGGTCCCGGGCCGATTCGAAGCCACCCTCCGGATCGACGGAGTCGGTGAGTTCGTAAAGCTGCGAGAAGCTGCTTGTTCCGAGATCGACCGCGATGCCGACGCCGTTGCCTTCCGTCGCATGCACGACGATGAGCGCATCGTTGCTGAGCACGAGCGGCTGGGGATGCGCGGCAAGGTAGTCGCCGGAGCCGCCGCCGATGCGGAGATCGTCTGTGGTCGGTGCCGCATCCGCGCCGAAGGCGCGCGCGGTGATGTAGGTGCCGCCGACGGTGGCGTCGCTGCCATCCTCGAAGGCTACGAGGAAGGCGCCGCCGTCGAGGCCGATCACGGAGGAATTGTCCTGCTCGTCGACGGTGTTGGCGTTGACGGCAAGCTCGCCTCCGACGGTCGTCCCCTCGTTGGAATAGACCTGCGCCTTGATGTCTGCGAAGTTGTAGGCCTCGTCGTCCTGTGCGCTGGAATCCGTCCAGGAGACGACGAAGCCGCCCCCGCTCAACGTCGCGACGTCCGACTGGTACTGCGCGAAGGCAACAACCGTGTTGACGCGTTCTTCGAGGCCGATTTTCGAGATCGTCATCACCCAATCCTCCCAGATTATAGCGACACCGGCATCCGCCGCCGGAAGCATAGCAATCTGTTAAGGAAACGATACTGCAACTTGCCTATTGAATGTACGCGGTGGCCGGCGTGAGCCGAAGGTCAGGCGTGCGGCCTGATTCAAAAGGCCGCAGGCCCGCCTTGCGCCCGACCTCGTCCTGCGTAATTGACGCCCGCGAGAGTGATGGTTAACTTCATTGCAAGATTATGCTTTGCATTTGCGTGAATGCGTCGAGGCGAACTGTGCATGGCCATGGTTGCCGTCACGACGGGCTTTGGCATTGGCCTGCACACACGGAGCCTAGTCCTTGTCCCGCACCGACTTCGCCTCGATTGCGAAAGCTGCCCAGCCGCTGGATGCTTTTAACTGGCAGATGGCTGGCATTGCCGATTTTGTGCAGTTGCTCGAGACCTGCCAGAATGACGGCCTCTCGGTTTTCTTCTTCGGCAGCGACGCCAACGTCATCTACGCGCTGCGAGATAAGGCCGGCGAGGACTTTCCGGATCTGACGATCGCGGGAATCTGCGATGCCGACTTTGATGGCCCCGTGTCGCGCGAGATCATCGGCCATATCGCCGGAGCGCGGCCGGGCTTGATCGTCACCGACATGGCCGGGGGGGCGTTCTTGAGATTTTCGCAGGTCCACGCCGAGCGTTTTGCGCCCGTGCAGCTGATCAATCTGCCGGGTGCCTTCAATCGTTTTGTATTCCCCACGAGAGAGAGGCCCTGGACCTTACGCGGCCGCGATCCGATCGCGAGACGGCTCGGCGGCTACCTGCAGGGGGGATCGTCCGTCGGGATATTTGTCGCGATCGTATTGGCTCAGTTTCTGCGCGGCCTGGCACCGACGCTCTGGCTTTCGCGCGCAGGCGCCACGCCGCGGCGCGAGAGGTAGGCCCTCACTGGCGCTTCAATCAGCGAGAAGCGCGCCGTCATCCCGGACGCAGCGAAGCGGAGGTTCGGGATCCATTCCGCAGCGCTTATCCTGAAAAATTCAGGAATCGACCCCGGGTCTCCCTCCAGTCGCCCGGAATGACTGCCCCTAGGGCATTGAGCCGCTTGTAGACCAGCTTCCTCAGGAGAGGACGGCGAGTGTCAAATGCGCTCTTGTCGACTCGATCTGGCAGGGCCTGCGCATATTTCAGGTCAGTAAGGAGAAATTTAGCTAGTTTCTAGCACCGACGTTAAGCCCCCAGCGCTCAAGTGGTCTTCGCGGCAGAACGCTGCGGAAACGCTACGGGATTTAGTGATGCTGATGTCGGTGGCTACTGTCTGGCTCGCGTGCTTCGCAGTCTTCTTGGAGTTGGCCGACCGCGCAACACTCATCGACTGACATCCATCCTCAACAGGCGTTCAAGAACGCCTTCTTGCTCAGGACGGTTCGGAACAGAATCGCGATGTCGAGCCAGAACGACCAGTTGTCGATGTACCAATGGTCGAAAGCGACACGCTTGGCCATTTTCTCGTCAGTATCCGTCTCGCCCCGCAAGCCGTTCACCTGAGCCCACCCCGTGATTCCGGGCAGGACATTGTGGCGGCGCGCATAGAGCGCGATCCTGCGCTCGAACGCCTGGTCATGCGCGAGCGCATGGGGGCGCGGGCCCACCAGAGACATCTGGCCGGCAACCACGTTCAAAAGCTGCGGCAGCTCGTCGAGATTGTAACGGCGCAGAACGCGACCGATGCGGGTGATACGGGGGTCGTGGCGCGTCGCCTGGACGATGACGTTGCCATCGTCGGTGGTCGTCATGGTCCGGAACTTGAAGATCCGGAACGCGTGCTGATTGAGGCCGTAGCGACGCTGACGAAACAGCACCGGCCCTGGTGAATCCAGCCGGATCAGGGCGGCGACGGCCAGCAGCAGCGGTGTGGCCAGGATCAGGATCAGCGACGCTGCGACGACATCGAACGCGCGCTTCAGGGCGATCTCCGCCACGGACAGCGGCCGCCGTGTCAGGCGCAGGCTGGAGAGCGAGCCCGTTCGAACGATATGAGGCGTTTCGAAGCGGTCTATAATCTTCTCGGGCGTGAGATGGATCGCAACGGGGAGGTTCATGAAGGCGTCGACGCATGCGTCGATGGTCTCATGGTCCGACCAAGGCAGAGCGATGAAGACCGAGTCCGGCCTATTGATCCGGCATTTGGCGACGGCGTCGGCGAGATCTGCGGCGAGGGCAGCCGTGGGATCGTTGATGCGGCGCTCGTCGGCGCTGCGCAGGAAGGCGACGTCGACGATGGCGAAGCCGATGTTCCAGGGCTGGTGCCGGGAGACGAACGACATCACGTCAGGTTCGCGGCCGATCAGGAAGACGCGCTCGCTGGTGATGCGCCCGGTTTTGCTCGCCAGCGAGATGGTGCGTACCATGCCTGAACGGGCAAGCGCGATCATGGGAAAGCCGGTGAGGTAGCTGGCGAGGATGACGGCGCGTGAATAGTGCTCGACGGTCTTGGTGAGGAAGAGAATGGCGATGAAGGCAACGACCGTCACATTCCAGACTGAGAATACCGCAGCGATCTGGCCTTTCATCGAAAGATAATTCGCCTGCTGATAGCGGCCACGCATGGCATTTATAAAAACGAAGATCGCCGCGAGAATTGTCGCCAGTTCGAGCGTGACGTGTTCGCGCGGTGTCCCGCCGTAAGCCTGCAGATGGTAGACCAGCGAAATCAGCCCGACCATCGCCATCACCACGAGGCTGTCGATAGCCGCTGTGACCAGCCAGAGCCAATGCCGCCAAGCATTGGCGCGCGTCGCGCTCAATGACCCCGCAGGGAAGTTCCATTCGTTGGCGCTCATCTGGGTTCAGTCTCCCCGCATTGCGCACAGCCTGATCATGTGCGGTTTTGCGCGCCCCCGAACGTAAAGCAAAACGAAACGGGTTCCATTTTGGGACAGAGCGTCCGCAACTTCTTGTAAGAGCGCCCGGCATGTTCAGGTGGCGCGGAGCAGACGGCGCGCGAGCCTTTCCATCAGGACGGCAAGCGCGACGCCAGCCATGACGCCCAGCATCTTGACGATGGCATCATGTGGCCTGCCGTGACGCGTCGGTTCGAGAAGTTAGGCTGCCTCGAGCCCAATCGCGAACCCGACGGCCAGAATGAGCACCAGTCCGTGTCGACTCGGATAAGCCGCGGCCAGGGAACCCGCTAGAAGCAGAAAGCCGAAGAATCGTTCGACGTCAGGGCCAGCATCGGGAAAATGGGGCCGGTTAGCGATCGGTGCGACTGTTGCAAAGGCAATGGCAAGCACGGCGCACCAGCCGATGACGGCCGCAATCCGTCGGATCGTCGTTTGCATGTCTTTCACGGCGTGTCTCGTTCAGCACATCCTGACGAACTGCGCAGCGCAGGCGATATCAGCGCCCACTCCCGATCAGACAGATCACTCAGCCCTCGACCTACATAAGCGGCGAGGTACTGATGCAGCGGGTCGAGATTGTCGTAGGGAAACCGTTTGACGCTGGCGTGCCTGATAGTCCCGGTTCATGTTCTAGCTCTTCAGATGGCCCGTACCTATTCCATCGCCAGTGACGCGATGGTGCCAAGTTGTAGCATTCTGGTCGTCGTTATGGTAAGCGATTTACTAATCCGGCGACCATGGTTGTTGAGAAATCCGATGGCACTCGAACTTGGCAATCTGGCGACAACGATCCCAGCCTCTCGCCGTTGGATACGCTTCGACGCGTTGCGGTTTGTTGCTCTGCTCGGCGACTTGGTGTTAATTCCGCTCATTAGCGTGCTGAGCAGCATCTTTTACGGCCGGATATCGGGGACTTTCTTCGATTTCACCGATAGCTTGGGCCTCGGGTTGCTGTTTGCGGCGTTGTTCGTGCTGCTGGCCCAACTCCAAGCGATATATCAGCCTTCCAATCTGATGCGGCCGGTCTGGCAAATGTCGCAGGTAGCATTGCTCTGGGTGGTCGTTATGGCCTTTCTGGCCATGGTCGCCTTCTCCTTGAAAGTGGGCGGCCTGGTCTCGCGGGGCGCGACCGTCATTTTCGTGGCGTCTGGCCTATCAATACTGATCCTTTCACGTGTTCTGTGGGCGCGGTTCCTTCGGCGAGCGCTGGAAAGCGGGTCGTTTGCCGCACGCCGCGTCGCCTTGATTGGTCATAGCCCCTTGCTGGCGCGTCAGACGTTGCTAGCGGAATTGTCGAGCGTGGGCCTGAGTGTCGTAACCCGTTCCGGTTTTTCCCCCGGCGGATTCTCCGCGAGCGCCCACGACACTGGGCATCTTGCTGATACGATAAGCGCCGTACGAAAAGCGAAGGTCGAGGAAGTCTATCTGTGCTACGGTCAAGACCTGAATGCTGCACAGAAGGCCCTGGCCGAGCTGAGGGTACTTCCCTTGCCGATCCACCTCGTTCTCGACGGCGAACTCAGGGATCTTGTCACACGACCGATCCGTCGCTTCGGCCCTCTTGTCATGGCGGAGGTTCACCGGGCGCCGATGTCAGCGATCGAGCGCGCTATCAAACGCTCGCTGGACGTGATGATATCGCTCTCAGCCCTGTTTATACTGTCGCCGATGCTGGTCGCCACAGGGCTCTTTATACGGCTGGAAAGCAAAGGTCCTGTGCTGTTCCGTCAGAGTCGGACGGGCTTCAACAACCGACCCTTTACTATCCTGAAGTTCAGGTCCATGCGCGTCATGGAAAACGGCTCGGTCGTGCAGCAGGCCTCTCGCGACGATCCGCGGGTCACCCGCGTCGGCAAGATCATCCGGCGCCTCAGCATCGACGAACTTCCGCAGCTCTGGAACGTCCTGCGCGGCGACATGTCGATCGTCGGCCCGCGGCCCCATGCGCTCGCGCACGATGCCCATTACGAGAAATTGATCGGTAACTATCCATACCGCCAGCATGTGAAGCCAGGGCTCACAGGCTGGGCGCAGGTCAACGGCAGCCGTGGCGAGACGCCGACGGTCGAAAGCATGGTAGAACGCGTTCGGCTGGATCTATGGTATGTCGAGAACGCGGGTTTTTGGTTGGACATCCGCATAATTGCCCGGACGTTCATTGCCCTGTCGAACGTCAAGCACACTTATTGAAGCGCATCCGCACCTTCACAGTCTTCTCCTTGAGATCTGATTCCATCTAGTCTTCACGGGACCGGACGCCGACGGGATTGGTCGGACGACGACAAGGCGCGGATCGTTGGGAAGAGCTACGAGCCTAGCGCCACGGTGAGTGAGGTTGCGCGCCGCCATGCTTTGTCGCCGCAGCAGTTGTTGGCTGGCGGCGTCTTTTGCGGCAAGCCCCAGAGGCTTTGCCGCAGGCATCGGCGCCGATGTTTCTGCCTGCCGTGATCGATGCTGCTCGCCCCGCGCCGGCGCCTGCGAAGCAGCCTGCCGCGCGGCGTCGTCGCACTGTGATGCGGTCGAGTAGCGAGATCGAGCTTGAGATCGACGGCGTCGTAGTGCGCGTCGGTTCAGGCGCCAACCCGAAGGCGATTGCCGCGGTGATCGGCGCGCTAAAGGGTGGCTCGTGATCGGCCCGACCGGCGCGGTCCGCGTCATGATCGCGACGAAGCCGTTGGACTTCCGCGAGGGTGCGGAGGGGCTGGCCGCGCTGGTGCGCGAGAGCATGGGCGCCGATCCGTTCTCCGGCGCGGTCTATGTGTTCCCGGCGCGGCGCGCCGACCGGATCAAGCTGGTTACTGCGATGGGACGGGCGTCTGCCTGTTCTCCAAGAGGCTGGAAGACGGCAAGTTCCAGTCGCCCGCCATCGCCGACGGCATCGTGCGGCTGACCGCGGCGCAGCTTCAGGCGCTGCTTGAAGGCCTTGACTGGCGCCGCGTGCATGAGCGGCGTGAGACACGCGTGCCCGTCGCGGCAAGTTGATCGTTCAGCGCTAGCCGACCGCAATACCGTGAGCCTGGCCTTCTGCTGGTCACACGTCCGGCGCAAGTTCTACGATCTCGCGCAAGGCGGTCCCGCGCCGATCGCTACGGAAGCGCTCGCGCGGATCGCCGAACACTACCGCATCGAGGGTGAGATCCGCACGGCCGTCCGGCCGAGGAACGCCGCGACATCCGCCGGGCGAGAAGCCGCGCGATCGTCGGTGCGCTCGAACCGTGGTTGAAGCCGAAGCTCGACCTGGTCAGCCAGAAGAGCAAACTCGCCGAGGCCATCCGCTACGCACTCTCGCGATGGGCGGGCCTCAGTCGCTTCCTCGACGACGGCCGCGTCGAAATCGACCCCAACGTCGTCGAACGCGCCATCCGACCGATCGCGCTCAATCGCAAGAATGCGCTCTTCGCCGGCATCGACGGCGGCGGCGAGCACTGGGCGGTCATCGCTCCGCTCGTCGAAACCTGCCAGCTCAACGGCGTCGACCCACAATCTTATCTCGCCGACGTCATCGCCCGCATCGTCGCCGGCCATCCGCAGAGCCAGATCGACGACCTGCTGCCATGGGCCTATGCGCCTCCGCTCAAGGCCGTGGCCTGAAAACACCGCTTACCGTACTGCTGCCTGTCACGTCGTTGATGTTCATCCCATTGATGACATCGGTGCAGTACAGAGAGGCGGCGCTCCTAGCGCGGAGCGCGTTCGCAGTGAGCGTGCGCAAAGCCTGTCATCGTGGCGTCAGTCAAACCAGACGCGCCGTCGATGCCTTTGTCACCGATGCCGGTGGCGCAACGCAAGGTGTAGAGCCCGTTGCCTGTGTAGGTTGAGAGCAAATTTGCGAAGTACCAGCCGCCGGGAAGCTGACGGGGACAAAATCGCTTTCGAGCGTGGTCGCGTTCAGTAGAACTCGCGATACCAAGCGACGAAGCGGGCGATGCCGGTCTCGATCGGCGTATCCGGCCTGAAATCGACCCGCGCCATCAGGTCCGAGACGTCGGCATAGGTCGCGCGCACGTCGCCGGGCTGCATCGGGAGATGGCGCTTGATCGCGGCCTTGCCACAGGCCTGCTCGATCACGGCGATGAAGCGGTCGAGCCGGACCGGCGTGTGGTTGCCGATATTGTAGACGCGCCAGGGCGCGGCCGCGGTGGCGGGGCCGTGATCGACGCCGTTGGCATCCGGCTCCGGCGGCAGAGCGGCCAGCCTGACGATCGCCTCGCTGATGTCGTCGACATAGGTGAAGTCGCGGCTCATCTCGCCTTCCGCGTAGACGTCGATCGGCTTGCCTTCGAGGATCGCCTTGGTGAACTTGAAATAGGCCATGTCCGGCCGGCCCCACGGCCCGTAGACGGTGAAGAAGCGCAGGCCCGTGGCCGGAATGCCGTAGAGATGCGAGTAGCTGTGCGCCATCAGTTCGTTGGCGCGCTTGGTCGCGGCATAGAGCGAGACCGGGTGGTCGGCGCCGTCATGCTCGCTGAAGGGCACCTTGGCGTTGGCACCGTAAACCGAGCTCGACGAGGCATAGACCAGATGCGCGATCGGGTGATGCCGGCAGGCCTCCAGCACCGAGAGGAAGCCGTCGAGATTGGAATGGGCATAGGCGCGCGGATTGTCGAGCGAGTAGCGCACGCCGGCCTGAGCCGCGAGATGGATCACGACATCGGGCTTGAAGGCGGCGAAGGCAGCCTGGAGCGCGTCGTAATCGGCGATGTCGATCGGTTGGAAGCTGAAGCCGTTGCGGGGCAATAGCTGGTCGAGCCGGGCCTGCTTCAGCGCCGGATCGTAATAGGGCGTCAGATTGTCGATGCCCAGCACGGTCGTACCCCGCGCCAGCAACGCCTGTGTGACATGGAAGCCGACGAAGCCGGCGGCACCCGTCAGCAGCACGCGTTGGTAATCACTCATCGTCAACCCGTTCCATCCTCGATCGCCATTCCCCCTATCACATCGCACTGCAGCGTGATTCAAGAGCTGGCCCACGCCGCCCCCTTGGTGGGCCTTCAGTTCTTGCACTACTTTGGCAGATTTTTAGGAACCAGGCATCGGTTACTATGCGGACATCGCGTTGGCGGCGGCCGTTCGAGGCTGAAGATGATGGCTGCCCGGATCGCTGGAAGGGTTGGCTGTGGTGGCGGACCCTGGCTTCTTTTTTCCCGCCTCGCCTGTTTGAGGCGGCGGGATTGGAGGAAGGCGTAGGCGATCATGGTCATGAGCGCGTGCCGGTGCAGTCCGGTCCATGATCGTCCCTCGAAGTGGTCGAGACCGAGTTCCTCCTTCAACTGCTGATGCGCCTGCTCGCAGATCCAGCGCGCCTTGATCGCACCGGCCAGGCGCGTGAGCGAGGTGTCGGCCGGCAGGTTCGAGAGATAGTACTTGCGGTCTCCATTGGAGCGATGTTCTCCGATCAGCCAGACCTCCTCGCCGGCAGATGCTGGGCGCCCAGGGCGCCTATCCGCTGTGGCGGACCGTCGGCGACACGCACGCGCATCGCGGCAAAGCGGGCCTTCAGGCGCCCTTTCGTCCCGCGCCGCCAACTCAGCATCCGCCAAGGCGCCTCTTCCAGCATCGCCTGTGCGCTGACCGACGCCGTGTCCGGGACAGGGCGCTTTCGCGGGCGGCCGCGTCCGGCGACGGGGAAGATCATCATCACGCCGGCCTGATAGACCTTCTGCTTGAAGGGAATGCCAACTGCCCAGACAAGCCCTCGCTCACTCAGGCCCTGTCGAAACGACGCGGAGAGGCCATACCCGGCATCGGCCAGCACGCAGCCAAAACGCGCCCCGGCGGCACGGACGCGATCGATCTCGGCGAGCGCGATCTCCGGCTTGGTCCGATAGCCCTCGAAATCCTTCGGCACACCCGCACGGGAGAGCCGCGCGGGATCGCTCGTCCAGCTCTCAGGCAGGAAAAGCCGCAACCCGACCATAACCGGGACTTCACCGGAAGCCAGCGTCAGCGACACCAGTGTCTGACAGTTGGCATTCTTGCCGAGCGCCGAGGCATATTGCGGCGCGACGCCGACCGAGCGTTCGCCTTTCTTCGGCAGGGCCGTGTCATCGACGATCAGCCAGGCCTCAGCGCCGCCAACCATCCTGTCGGCCTCAGTGAGCAAGGCCTTCTCAAGTGGCGCGGCGTCCCAGGTCCCGCTGGCGATGAAGTGATGAAGCTGGTCGTAGCCCGACGCCACCGTCGCGCGCCGCCATCGGCTGGATGCTCTTGCGATCACCTGCGCCGATCAGCCCTGCCACATAAGCCGGACACATCCGCGTCCGTACCTTGTGCCCAAGAGCAACGAGAAACGGTGCAAGCCAGCGCTCAAGATCGGACTTCCAGCTCTCGTCCATGGCCGGCCCTCCATAAGCCGACCACCCATGAATCACGCAAACCGCGCCGCGGGAATCCCAAAAATACTGCCCAACTCAAAATCTGCCAAAGTAGTGCTAGTAGGCCGAGTCGCGGCGCAGCGATGCAGCGTCACATGTCCACCGAGATCGCAATGCCGGTCAAACGTGACGTAACTGCTCATATACGGCAATCACGCGCTCGGCGTGGCGCCGCGGACTGACATCCTCAGCGACGTCTAAGCGAGCCTGCGTCGAGAGCAGCACTGATTGCGGCTCGGCGAGCACGGTGAGTGCCGCCTCGGCGAACGAGCCTGCGGAGTCGTCTTTGTCGACAAGACGTCCGCCCTTCCAGCGCCGCCCGATCTCGGTGTGGCCGGCATCGTCGGTCGCGACATAGGGGGTGCCCAGCAGCGCGGCCTCGATCGGCGTTCGCCCGAAAGGCTCGCGCACGGCTGGCATCAGCAACAGATCGAGGGCCGCGAGGTTGCGCTCGACGGGGAGGCAGAATCCCGGAAAATGCACACGCTCTCCGATGCCAAGCCGCGCCGCGATCGTCTGCAAGTTGTGGACGGTCAACTCGCCGTCTCGACCGAAGAAGACGAAGGCCGCACGCGGCTCTCGTGCCACCATCGCGGCTGCTGCCTCAATGAAGAACTCCGGCCGCTTGCGCCGCCAGAAATTTCCGACAAAACCGATGATTACTGCTTCGCTCAGCAAACCGAGTTTGCCGACCAGCCAAGCCCGCGCTGCGCTGCGATCTGTGCTCCGATCGATGGCGAATGGGTCGGTGATCGTGCTGACCCGCTGTTCCGGCAGATAATTGACCGAGCGCCTGGTTTCATCGGAGATCGCGATGACGTGACTCGCCGCTCGGATCAGCATGGTGTTGGGCAGCACGCGCCGGTTGAGGGCGCGGTGGTGGTAGATTGTCGGAATTCCGGCGAGCCAGGCGGGCACCAGCCATGATTGCAGTGCAGCAATATCGTTGGTGTGGATAATGGCAGGCGGGCGCAGCAGGGCGGTGCGCGCGAACACCCTGGCCGCATCATAGACAGGATTGTGCCGGCCGGCCGTCTTCTCTCCGGTGCCGATGACGCCGAGCCCCATCGCCGCCGCCTCAGTCGCGATCCGAGAACCCTCGCGAGCGATCACGGTGCAACGATGCCCGAAGTCTTGCGCCAGCGACTGCGCCAGCGTGAAGGCCGAGACATGGCTGCCGCCAATATCCTGCCCGATGAAGGGAAACAGCACATGCTCGGTCATTAAGCGCTCTCGGCGGGATCGACAGCGGCTGGCCCCTTGACGCATCGGCGCGTTCGGTTGCAGCGTTGCATCGGAGATTTTCAGACGGCGCGTACGTTCGCACCCAGGCTGAGCAGCTTTCCGATGATATCATTGTAGCCGCGCTCGACCTGCCAGGCGTCCTCGATGCGGGTTTCACCCTCCGCCACGAGCCCGAGCAGCGTCAGGGCTATGCCAGCCCTCAGGTCGAGCGCCCGAACCGTCGCACCCTTCAGCGCGGCGGCGCCCTCGAGCAGAAGCGCACCATTGGCGATTCGGCTCGACACGCCCATCTTCTCGAACTCATCGCGATAGCTGTAACGGTCGGGGAAGCGCAGATCGACAATCGTGGACTTGCCCCGAGCGCAGGCACCATAAACCGCAAACAGCGGTTGCATGTCGGAATTGATGCCCGGGAACGGGCCCGTGCTGATCTCGATCGGATAGCAGGAGCCGCCGCGCACGATGATCGCATCGTCGCTCCGGTAGAACTTCGCGCCGCTCTCTCTGAGGAAAATGAGAGGTACTTCCAGGTCGGCATGCGGAAAATTATCGATCTCGACGTCGCCGCCGGTGATGGTCGCGCCGATCAGCCAGGTCAGCGCCTCCATGTTGTCCGAAATTGTCGTGTGCTGAACGCCGCCCAGTGCATCGACGCCGACGACGCGGATGCTCTCTTGGCCGAAAACCTCTATCTCGGCGCCCATAGCCCGCAACATTCTGATGAGGTCGAGAATTTCCGGGCGGACATGCGGATTCCAAATGCGCGTCTCGCCCTTGGCGAGGCTGCCGCAGAGCAATGCGTTCTCAGTCGCGCCTGTGGAGCGGATCGGCAGGACGATGTCCGCGCCGGTCAGGCCGGAAGGGGCTTCGGCGCAAAGCATGCCGTCATTGGTCCATACCTTAGCACCGAGACTGCGCAGCACGAACTCGTGGAGATCGTATTTGCGTTCACCGAGATCACAGCCACCGGGTAGTGGCACCGCGCCAGAGCCGGTGCGCGCCGTCAGGGCGCCCAGAACCAAAAGCGTGTTGCGGATGGAGCGGCCATTCCAATCCAGCACGCTCGAGAGCGGGCGCTCCTCTTCCACAATGAGGGTCGATCCCTCGACCCAGCACGTCTTGCCAAGATGTTCGAGCATGCCCTTATGGACGATCGCATCGAGCAGGCGGGCGGGGTAGTTGCGAATGGCGACGCGCTGATCGGTGAGAAGCGTGGCCGCCATCAGGCGCAGCACCGAGTTCTTTGCGCCGCTGACGGAAACCTTGCCAGACAGCTGCGATCGGGATGCGGTGATCGTGGTCAGTTGATCAGGCTGTGCTTGGTCTTCTGTGACGTAAACCTCGGCGAGATTGCTTTTGATCATCGGCTTTCCTCAGCTTGCGCCGTACGGCGCGATCGTTGGCCACGAGATCGGCCAGCGGAAAACCTGGCTCCCGCATTTGCTTTTTTGCGGCCGGGCCACTGCAGCTGGCTGGACGCCACCCGGCTATGATGCGGCGCAGCATAGAAGGAGATGCGCCTTTTGTCCAAGCACGTGTTGCGTATAAACTCATGTCTCGAGTTCGATTGCATGTGCCTCGGTGGTGATCGCCTCGGCCGCGGCTTCATGGGCGGGTCTGATCGAGCCGTCGGGTGCGACATGGCGGACCTCGCAATCCATCCAGAAACCGGTCTCGTCGTGAACGCGCGTGCGCGCCAGATGCACCAGGCCCAGAACGTCGTTGCTCGTCGCCTGGCCGAGATTGACGATGAAATTGGCGTGAATCGGCGATATTTCCGCGCCACCCAGCCGCGTGCCTTTCAGCCCCGCCCGTTCGATCGCGGCGCCGGGTGGGCCTACGATGCTGTACATGGCCGGGTCGCTGAGAAAGACCGAGCCGCAGTTCGGCAGATTCTTCGGAAATTTGCGCCGGCGCTCGGACAGGGTCGCGATCATGTCGCGCCGAATCGCGCCCGGATCAGCTTTGGTAAAGGAGAGATCCGCCTCCAGTACGATCAGGCCGTCGGTCTGCAGCGACGAGCCACGATAGTGGAAAGCGCATTGCGCCTGCGATCGTTCGAAAGGATTGCCCCGCAGATCGCAGCCGCGGACCGAGACGATGTTCGTGCCGATCCCCTTCCGCTGGCTGCCGCCGTTCATGTAGATCAGCCCGCCCAACGTGCCCGGAATGCCGATCGCATGTTCGAGGCCGCTTAGGCCGTGACGACCAAGCTCGCGGACGAAGCGCGGCACCCAGATCCCTGCTTCCGCCCACACGCAGCGTCCTTCGCGACGAAAGCCCGAAAGTGCGGGACCGATCCGGACGATGACGCCGTCGAAGCCTGCGTCGTCGAACAGCAGGTTGGAGCCATCGCCAACGACCAGCACCGGAAGGCTGGCTTCGGCTAGCGCGGCCAGAACCAGCCGTGTCTCCGCGGCCGTCGCTGGTTCCACCAGTCCAGAGGCGCAGCCGCCGATCCGCCAGCGCGAGAGGCAGCGCAGGTCGGCGCCTTCTTCGACCCTGCCGCTAACGGACATCCTGAGGCGCGCTAGTACGGAGCGAAGCTTCGGATTAGCGGCGCGTGGCATCGCCGGGCCGGGGCGAGAGCTATCGGGCGAAATCACGAGGTCGTTCCATCCGGGAGCAGGCGCCGCCTTCGACACGGGCGCCTGAACATGCTGCGCAAAAAGTGGAGCCAGCCTTTCGCATTCCGAGCTAGCGATAATACCGGTTGAAAACTTCTTCCTGCTTTTTGTCTAGGCCATAGGGCTCGTAGCTCTTCAGCTTGTCGACCTCGACCTTGTTGAGGACCGCGCCGATCAGCTTCTCGCGCACGGCCGGGCTGGAAGCGAGAGCGTTGCGGACGAAGCGGCGCGGCACGTTGCCCCATTCGACCACCATGACCACTGCGTCGAGAAGCTCTGCCGCGACGCGCGCATCGATGACCGGGCCGATCGGCGGAAGGTCGACGATCACGTAGTCGTAAACGTTGGACAGGCTTTTGAGCAGGGCGGCCATGTTGGGTGATGAGATCAGGTCTCCGCTCAGAAAGAAATTGTGCTTCACGGTGGCCGGGAAGATCATCAGCCCCGTAGCCGGATCGAGCGCCATGATCTGGCTGATCGGTACCTGCTCGAGCAGCACGTCACCGAGCCCGACGCTCGGCTTCAGGCCCGCGAGCTTGGTGAGGCCCGCCTCGCGCAGATCCGCATCGATGAGTGCGACTCGGTTGCCTTGCAGTGCGAGCAGGCTCGCAAGATTGAGCGACACTGTCGACTTGCCTTCGCGCGGCATGCTGGAAACGATGCCCACTACCTTGGCGCGGTCTATTTTCAGGCTGCCGTCGATGCCCATCTTCACGGCGCGCAGCGTTTCCGAATAGCTCGAGAACGGGTGCTTGGTCGCGTACTGTCCAAGTGCGCCTTCAGACGGCGTGGTGTAGTCACGCAGGCCTGCGCCGGTGGTGCCGGTTTTCGAGGTGCCGTCGATCTTCGGCAGTAGCCCGAAAACATCGATGCCCAGATCGGTCTCGACCTGATTGGCAGTTCGAAAGGCACGATCGGACAGTTCCCGGAAGGCGCCGATCCCGACGCCGGCCCCAAGCCCCAGCAGAACGCCGGCTGCGGCGAACAGCACCATGCGCGGTTCACTGGCCTGGAGCGGCGCCGACGCGTCCGAAACGACCCTGGCATCGTTTAGCGGGAAGGATTCCTGCTGAACCGTTTCCTGATAGCGTTGGAGGAAGCTCTGGTAGAGCGCCCGGATGGCGGTGGCTTCCTGTTCCAGCTGGCGCAGCTGCACCAGCGAACTGTTGGCGGTGGTCGTGACTGCGGTGGACTGGACCAGTTGTCGGGTCAGCGCGTCCTGACGTTCACGCGCGATCGCGAGTTCGCTCTCGAAACCGGCAAGGACGTTGCGAAGCTCCTCGAACGTCTGCTTCTTGTAATCGGCGATGTCGTTGCGGAGCCTGATCGAAAGCTGGTGATTCGGTCCCACGCGCGCCACCGTATCGCTGTAGCGCTTGGTGGTGTCGGTTAGCTTCTGGCGCAACTGCGCGATGGTCGCGACCTCCTGCGCCTCGGTGATGTTGGCATCGGGGTTGCCGCTGTCAATCAAGCGCTTCAGATTTTCATATCGGGCCTGCTTGCGAACGAGATCGGCGGCCGCGAGCGCAATGTCGTTGTTCAACTGGGTCAACTGCTGGTCGGAGACCAGCTGGCCGTTCGCCGCCAGAAGGTTGTTGCGGGTGCGATAATCCTCGACTGCGCGGCTGGCGTCGCCGCTTTGTCGACGCAGCTGCTCGAGCCGCTCGCGGAACCAGTCGCCAGCCCGCTTGGCCTCGTCGACATGTGCATCGATCTGATTGGCGAGGAAGGCTTCCGCCACGCCGTTTGCGATCGCGGCGGACTTGCGCGGCTGCTGGGTGGTCACCGCTATCTGCAGGACGTTCGACTTGCCGGCCCGTGTCACCTTGATCGCGGCGCCAAGATTGGCGATGACGATTCGTTCCGTGCGGTATCTCGGATCCGAACCCGGCGTCGACGGCTGAAACAGCCGCAGCGGGTTCAGGTTCGAGACGAACCGTATGATCATCGTCGGCAGAGAGGGCGGTTCCGTCCCGTTAAACTCCTGGTCTTTCATCAGGTCCAGTTTGGCGATGACCACGCCGAGCACGCGTTCGGACCGCACGAGTTCGGCCTGATTGTCGACCAGCGAAGATTCCGTCGCTATGTTAGTCTGCGCGGAAATATCCTGGATCGCCCGGATCTGGCGATTACCGATGAGCAGCGAAGCCTGCGCCGTATACCGCACGGTCGAGAGGAAACCGATAATGAGGAACAGCGTCAGGCAGGCGCCGACGCAGATAGCCGTGACCTTGATGTGACGGCGCGCCATAGACAAAATGGCGACAATATCGATGCCCTTCAGCAACGCCACGTCGTCCGCATCGGTGCGGTTCAGCTTTCTGACGTGGTCGAAATGAGGCTGCGTCTGAAGCATTATCTTCCCGTCATCCCTTCAGGCCAGCGCGCGTCTTGTGACGCTCTCTGCCGCATTAGTCCTGACACAACGATTTCGAACTTTTGGTGGCCGTCATGGGCGCTGCTGCAATGATCATCGAAGTTGTTCCGACAGACTAATCCCGAGCCAAGACGATTCCGCATAGCGGCCCGCAGCATCCCGGGGACAGGGCCTATTCAAAGCAAGTCCCGCGCCTCGTCGGGTGTGCCAAAATCGGCCAACGGGCTCACCTGCTGCCGCCGCCGGCCGTCTTAAGATCTGCATCTTCAAATGATGCCCTGGACTTGCTCATCTCGCGAAATACGTCCGCTGTCTCCTTGGCGACCACGTTCCAATCGTAGCGCGACAAGATGACATCCGCATTGCCGGCTGGAATGGAGCCGATCGCTTCTAGCTTCGCGCGCAGTGCCTCCACGTTGCCGACCGGATAATAATTCGTCGCCGGCAATTCCAAGTCGCGGTTCGCCTCGATATCGGAAAGTAGGACGCGGGCTCCGAGCGCCAACGCCTCGAGCGCCGCAATCGGCAGGCCTTCATGATAGGAGGCGAGGACGAAAAGCGCTGTGTTCCGGTAGAGCGGCATGATCTCGCTGCGAAGCAGTTCGCCGGTGAAGATGATGCGATCGCCGGCCCGCGCCAGCAGGCTGTCCGAATAGCTATTCTGCAGCTGAGCGCCACCGACGACAACCAGCTTCATGTCGCCGGGAAGATCGGAGACGGCATCGAGGAGATCGTGGATGCCCTTTTCCGGCACGAGCCGCGCCACGGTCATCGCATAGTTGCCGCGGGAAACGCCGATGCGCTCCAGCGTGGCATCCGCAGCCTCCCGATCGTGCGGCAAGTCGGACGTGACCGAGGCGCCGTTGGGGATGGGGCGAATGCGATCGGCGAGTTTGGGGTTGCGCACCGCCAGCGACCGGGCAACCGGCCTGGATACCGAAATCATGCGATCTGAAAAGCGCGCCGCCATGTGCTCACCCATCCGCAGGGCCTGCTTCGCCACACCGTTCCATTTGTCGCGGCGATAGTCCTCGCCATGATGGGTGAAGACGACCGACAGGCCGAGGAGCTTCGCCAAGGGGATCAGCAGGCCGGGTCCGATCGCATGGATATGGACAACATCGGCCCGCTCCGAAAAGCGCGCGTAGAGGAGTCCCAGGAAGGTATGGGCGATGGTTTCGAAATAGAGGTGCTTGACCGCGAAAATCGGCCGGACCGTGATGCCCTTGTAGTTGATCGTGCCTTTCGGGACGTAGGGTGAGCGGGCGAGAACCGTGATGTTGAGTTCGGGCGCCAGCTTTAGCATGCGCGGATAGAGTTGCTCGCAATGCGTTTCTATGCCGCCCATGACATCGGGCATGCCTCTCAACCCGAGCACCGCGATTTTCATCGGTATGAGCTTTCTGAAAAAATTTCGGGCCAAAACGTCGATAGTCGGCTGACGTAGAGCCGTCATGAGGTCAAAACGTGGCAATAACCTAAAAGACACCGCCAGCCCTGTCCACGGTTTGCTGCCGATATGATGGGCGCAAAAATTGAAAAATTACCCGTCCGCGCGCAAAATGGCGGCGCTCGTACGTTCTAGTGTCGAGGTAGCTGATAAATGTAAAGGAACGAGATGAACAGCCGTCCGGAGAGGACCTTGTACTCCTAGAGGCTGTTAGGGATCTGCGATGAGTTAAGCGACTTTTTTGAGCATGATGCAGACGAAGGCGACGATGTGGAGGTCTGCGAATGTTTGAGCGCATTGTTCGAGTCCTTGACGAGCCTTCGGAAACGGGTGACCCAGGCAAAGGAGCGCTCGACGACCCAGCGCCGCGGCAGCAGCACGGGGCTGCGCTTGGCCTCGGAGAGTTTGACGGCGTCGAGCGCGATACCGTGCTCCGCGGCATCGGTGGCGGGGCGCTTGCCGGTGTAGCCCCTGATCGACGAAGGCAATGCCGACGCTCTCATGCGTCGCGGCCTGGATGGTCTTGGCCATGCGGCCGACCAGCCCCAGCCCGAGCGACATGAAGCGCAGGACGAGGATCGGCGCGTAGCGATAGGCGATCAGCCCGAGAATCCGGTTCGGGCTGGTGCGGATCATCGCCTCTCGCGCAGCCGCGATCAGCACGATGACGTAGCCCCTGAAGAACAGGTCGATGGCGCCGCCGACGGTGTGATTGATCCCGCTGCTTATGAGCATCACGATCAGCAGGGCGTAGATCGATTTTAACTCACTGCTGTCCGAACGTGCGGGGGCTGACGACGAGCACGCCGACAGCCACCGTAGCGACCGAAAGAAGCGCATTGATCGACGGGCTTCCGAAAATTGGCGTGAAAGTGATGAAAACTAGGCGCCAGGGACGACGCGCAGCTAGATGGCCGCCAACAGGACGGAGCCAGCCGTGCTGCCGGCTGGCGCACCATGTGCAGCGGCAGAACGAAGAGGACCGCGTCAGGGGCAGCAAAGCGCTAGTGAAATGGAGGCGCCTTGCCGGCGTCCATCGCGGTCTAACGCTTTCGAGGAGGCAGAGCCGCCCCCGCTCCTTTACTCGGCGATCCGGCGGATGCCGTAGCCGCCGTTGACGACCTGCGCGAACGGGTTGGTGATCGCGGACAGGACGCCGAAGAACTTGACGATCTCAACCGACTCCGAGCCGGCGACGTAGATGATATCCTTATCGCGGACCTCGAACTTGCGGGCCGCGAAGAAGGACGATGGCTCGTTCAGGTTGGCCTTGTAGACCGTCGGTATGATGGTCAGCGACGGGTCGAAACGCGACAGATCGGCGCCTAGCTGAACCAGAAGGCTACGCGGTTCGGCGCGATAGAGGTAGACGTAGCCCGGATTGGCGCGGGCGTCGACGAGGCCGCCGCCGGTGCCGATCGCCTCCGCCAGCGCGACCCGCTCGGCCGGGAACGGGACGCGGCTCTGGGTGCCGGTGGCGCCAAGCATGGTGTAGGAACGCTGGTCGCGCGAGACGTAGACGATGTCGCCCGGCCTGACAAAGACGTTCTCATTCGGCGCGCGCACCAGACGATCAAATGGGACACGGACCGATTGCGAGCCGCGCTGCAGGGTCACGAAGGTCTCATGTCCCGGATTCTTGATGCCGCCCGCACGCGAGATTACTTCCATCACCCGCTCGCCGGCGGGGTTCACCGCGAACTTGTTGGCCTGGTTAACGTCGCCGAGGACCGAGACCTCGCTGCCGCGTTGGGTCGTGGTGGAAATGAAGACCTGCGGTTCGATGGCGCGGTCCTTGAGCTTCTGTTCGATCTCGGACTGGACGTTTTCCGCCGAGCGGCCGACGACGCGAATGTTGCCAGCATAGGGAATCTTAATGTTGCCGGCGGAGTCGACCGTCTGCTGCGGCAGCTGGACGAAGTTGCCGGGACGCGAGCCCGCCTCCTTGTCGACGAACAAGCCGCCGGACGCAGCTTCGAAGATCGTGACCTGCAGCACGTCGCCCCGGCCGAAGCTGACCGTGGGCCGTGCCGCACTGCGGGAAGCTGCGCCGAAGCTGCTGTGCAGTGAGGCGAACGAGGGCTCCGAAAGGCCCGATGAGGTGCGCGCCGCAACGTCTAGCAGAACGAATTTCGAGGATTCGGCCCCCGGCGCGGTGACCAGCGAACTCGTCGCCTCTTCTGTGATCGCGGAGCCGCGGGGGCCGGAGGAGGGCAGCGAGCAGCCAGAAACAACGGATGCGACTAGCGATGTCGCGATAAGTGCCTTGGAACAAATCGACTGCATCACACTCACTGGCCTCGCACGCGTTTGTACCATCAAAGCTCGCAATACGTGAAGATTTCTGTTCCGTACAGGCCCTGCGCGAGTGTTGTCCGCGGGTGTAGTGCCTCGGCAACACTCTCAAGGCTCTCGCTTGTGATGCCGGCGAACTCGCGTCATCTGCGGAAGATGCCCGTTCGGGCCACAGGATTCTGTCGACCCGCGTGCAGTCCCGCGCCTTTCCCGGCGTCATCTGCCTGCGTCTTGCGCGGACATCGGGGCAACTATAGCCGATTGGAAGCAGGTTCGAAACTCCCACAGTATGGTTTTCGCGCTTCAAAACCCCGTTCCGTTTTTTATCATGCGCGGGACGCTGAAGGGCTCGTCGAGACCAAGGCGAGGGCTTGGCGCCCTGATATGGTCACCCGTCGGGCCAGATTGGCCCATTAAAGACCTGCGTGCTCGGGAGACGTCTGCCATGAAGGGCCTGTTGCGGGTGCGTCGCACTATCATGCCGGCGATTGCTGCGGTGCTCGCGGCATGCAGCGTCACCGGTTCACGAGCTGCGGAGGCCGCACCGGCCCCGGCCGCGGTCGTTCATGCTAGCCCGGACGGGGCGGGTGAGCGGAATGGGCAGCTGCCCTCCGATGCGATGCCGATCGCGCGTGCGCTCCCGCTTGTCGCCGCTGGCGGGCGCGCCATACGTCTCGTGCTCGCGCCTGGAACCTATTATATCGGCGCGATGGGCTCGCAGCGGCTGCAGGGGCGGAGGGCACTGGTGATCGAAGGCGCCGGCGAGAAGACGGTGCTGGTTGGGTCGTACGAGCCGGGCAGCAAGCCGGGGAAGGCGCTCCTCGTAATGGCGCGCAGCGACGTTACCCTTCGCAATTTCGCGGTGCGCAACGTGTCCGGCCTGATCGACGTGCCGAATGCGGGGACGGCCGAGCGCATCGTGGTCAACGGCATCGCAATGACGGATGTGCATGACGGCATTGTCATCGACCGGGGTAAGACGCTGGTCGCCAGTGATTGGCGCATTGATAAGGTACGGATCACCAATCACTATCGCGTCGGCATTCGCCTGGCGGGTACGGGCACCAGTCGTATCGTCATCGGCGACAGTTTGATCGACGGCGGCGGCGAGCGCGGCCCCAACGATTGTTTCAAGGGTGGAATCCAGTTGCTGGAGGGCGTCACCGATGTCACGATCGAGCGGGTGCAGGTCAGCAACAATGTTGGCTGCGCCGAACAGCATTACCAGCAGGGCGACGGAATCGAGATCGACGACAGGAAAGCGGTGCCCAAGCGCATCACGCTGAAGCACGTCGTTTCATCCGGAAATCGCGACGGGAATTTTGATCTCAAGGCGCAGGACATGGTGCTGGAAGATCTCGTGTCGCGCGCCGACGGCGTGACGCGCTACGCTTTCCGCTTCTGGAACCACAGCTATTCCTGCCTCCGGTGCAGCCTTGACGGCGAAGGCGGCAACATCCAGTTGGTGCACAGCATCGTAACGTTGCGTGATCCAAAGCCGACCGACATCATGCCACGGATGCGCTGCGGCGATTCCAAGTCCAGCGGACCATCGGTCTACCAGGCCGAAACAGCCGGCCGGACGTCGCCACGCACCGTCTGCCCGCCTCCGAAAGAGTAGCCGGCGCATTCCCTGTTCCGCCCGCGATCGCTCGGCCGGCGTGTTGCCGACTGTGCCGCAACGGGATGGCTTGCATCTTGCGTTGGAGACGGCGAAGGCAGTGTCCGTTTCGATGTGATTTCGTCCGGGCCGAATTCGAACGAGGCCGGTCGCATTGCCTCGTAACATGTTGAGTAGAGGGCGGACCATGACTCGCAGTCCCGGCTATTTCGCGGCGATCGACTACCTGCGTCTCGTCTGCGCGATCGGCGTCGTCCTGTTCCATCTGGCTTACACTGCAACCCGTGGGGAACTGGCCAAACTTATTATCGAGCCCGGCCTGGACGATATGGGCCTCTGGTTCCGCTACGGTTGGGTTGGCGTGCAGATCTTCTTCGTGATCTCGGGGTTCGTGATCGCCGAATCCGCCGCGAAAGCCACGCCGTGGTCGTTTCTGCGTCGTCGGGCCGAACGGTTGTTTCCCGCCGTCTGGATATGCGCGCCGATCAGCGCGGTGATCTGGATCGCTTACGGGCGCGACTTCACCATGACGCTGTTCCTGTTGGTTAAGTCCCTCGCACTCGTGCCCGGTGGCGAGTGGATCGATGCGCCATATTGGACGCTCGGCGTCGAGATCGGCTTCTACGCCGTGGTCTTCGTGGTCCTGGCGTTGGCAGGGCCGGGACGCATGCGCGATCTGGCGGTGGGCATGGGGCTGGCCAGCGCCCTGTTCTGGACGGTTTACGCGCTCGAAATGTTCTACGGTTTTCGGACGGGCATGGGGATTTTCGCGGGCCTCAAGCCGATCCCGATCTATTACGGTGCCTATTTCGCGCTGGGCATGCTCATCTATTTCCGCAAGACGGGCCAGACGGTGCGGGGCGGCAATTTCGCCATCGCGGCGTGCCTTGCGGTCGCGGTCGCTGAAAGCAGCCTGATCGTCACGCGTCCGGGCGCCGCGTCGGTGATCCCGGTGCTGCTGTTCCTGCTCGGCCTGGCCGCGATCGTGCTGGCGCGGCCTTCCGGGTCTCGCGCGGGCGGCTTCGCGCGGCTTTGCGGGCTCACAACCTACCCGCTCTATCTACTGCATTTTGCAAGCGGGCTTGCCCTGCTCCAGTTTCTTGCAGGCCACGGCATGCCGGGCTTTGCCGCAGCGCTGGTCTCGTCGGCCGTCATGATCGGTATCAGCATCGTCATCGCCATGCGCCTGGAACCAGCGGTGCGCCGCGCCATGAGCCGCGGGATGGCGACGATCGAGCCGCCTATCGAGCGCCATGCACCTGGCTGGCTGTTCAAGCCGCGCCATGTTCAGAAACCAAGACCCGTCGGCGAGTGAGCGCCAACGGGTGAAACGGGCTGGCGCCGGTTAACGCTCGCGGAAAGCGCGCATCATCTGGTCAGACATCGGCTTAACGAGATAAGAAAGGACGGTGCGGTCCTCCGTTTTGATGAAGACCTCCGTTGGCATGCCCGGGATGATCCGGGTGCCTGGGGGCAGGCGCTGCATATCGGCAACGTCGATCGTGACGCGAACCGTGTAAAACATCGCGCCGGTGCGCTGGTCGGTCTCGGCATCGGCCGAGACGCGATAAACTTCGCCGTCGAACTCGGGCGTGGTGCGCTGATTCAGCGAGGTGAACCGATAACGCGCCGGCGAATGCATCTTGACCTGGTCAATATTGTTGGTTTGCACCTTCGCCTCAATCGCTAACTTGTCCTCGTTCGGAACGATCGTTAGGAAGGGCTGCCCCGCCACGATGACGGCGCCCTTGTTGAACACCTGTAACTGGTGGACGTAACCATCCTGCGGCGCGCGGATTTCGATACGGTTGAGCTGTTCCTCGGCCGAGGCCCGGCGCTCGCTGAGCTCGACGATCTTGGCCTGCACGTCCCGCAGCTCCTTAGCGACATCGCTGCGCAGCTGCTGGTCTATCTGGAGGATCTGTAATTCGGTTTCGCTGATCTTGCCCCTGGCCTGTGCGATCGACGCGGCCAGACGACCCACGTCGCCCTCGGTGCGGATCGCATCGCGCTCGATCACCGTGACGCGGCTGATCGGGATCAGGTTCTTAGCCCACAGCGTACGCGTGCTCTCAAGCTCCTTGGCCATGACCACAACTTCGCGCTTTTTCGCTGTCATCTGAGTGGAGAGGCCGTCGATCTCTTCCTTGACCTGCGCCAGGCGCTCCCGCATCTGGGATTTCTGCCCGAGCCGGCTCTGGCGCCGCAGGTCGAAGAGCCGGTTTTCGGTATCCATCAGCCGCGCCACCTCCGGATCCTTGGTTAGGCGCTGGAGATAGTAGGAGTAGGTGATCGAGGGAAGCTCGTCCCGCTCGGCTTCGAGCCGCGCATGCGTCACCATCGTCTCGTGCAACGTTCCGGTGACGAGAGCTAGATTCGATCGCGCCAACTGTTCGTCTAGCTTGATGAGAAGGTCGCCCTTCTTGACCAGCGCGCCTTCGGTGACGAAGATTTCGCCGATAGTGCCGCCTGTGACATGCTGGAGCTTCTTGGGGTTGGATTCGGCTACCACCTGTCCTGTCGCGAGAACCGCCCCCGAGATCTCGGTCGAATAGACCCACCCGCCTACGCCGAACACGAGCAATATGCTCAAGGTGAGGCCGATCCTCAAATAGGTATGAGCCGCTGCTAAAGGCGTCTGCGACATCTCTGTCATCTCTCGTTCTCAGACTTCCGTTAATAGCATAGCAGCATTTTTAGGTACAAATTGCTTAATCGCAGCTCGGCCCCGCCCCGCGGTGAGCCGAGGTCCATTGGACAATGTGAAGTTGGATAGTGGCTAAAAGGGCGCCTGAAACGCTTCGTTGCCCGGCGCTGGCCCGAAGCGGGAGCATTAGCTCGTGGTTAATATATGGCTCTGGCTTCTCCCGGCAGTCTTGGTCTAGGAGTGGGCTGGTCGAGCAATTTCAATAAGGCTTCGCGTTGATTGGAGTTACATGATGTTACGGCGGCTCGGTCAGCCGAATGGATCGCGCTTTGTCACGCTACCGCCGGTCGATGGCATGCGCGAGGCGATTGCGGCTTCGCGCAGGATCCTAATCGGCTTGACGCTAGTGAGCGCGGTCATAAACATTCTCTATTTGACCGGCTCCTTCTTCATGCTCGAAGTCTATGACCGTGTGCTGCCCAGCCGGAGCTTGCCGACTCTTGTCGTGATTTGCCTGCTTGCTGGTGGACTTTATGCCTTCCAGGGTCTTCTCGACTTTGTTCGAGGCCGCGTTTTCGTCAGGCTCGGTGCCTATATCGACAGCGTGCTCAATAAGAAGGTCTTTCAGGCGATCGAGCATCTGTCGTTGACTCAGCGGCGCATCGATCCGATGCAACCGAGCCGCGATCTCGATCAGGTCCGTGGATTTCTGACCAATGGCGGCCCGGCGGCCTTTCTCGATTTGCCCTGGCTGCCGCTTTATGTCGGCCTGTGTTTCGCCTTCCACAGTTGGATCGGCATGGCCGCGGTTTTTGGTGCGGTGGTACTGATCATCGTGACTCGGCTGACCGAGCGTGGCACTGCCGCCTCGTCACGCGCTGCCTCGTTGCAGGGCAGCCAACGCCTCGCCATTGCGGAATCGGCCCATCGTAATGCAGAAGTCCTGCGGGCCTTGGGCATGGGGCAGCGGCTCGCTCAGCGCTGGTCCATGGTCAACGATGTGTTCGTCAGGGAGAGCAACCGCGGTTCAGACGTGGCTCTCGGTTTCGGCGCATTGTCCAAGGTTTTCCGCATGGCGATCCAATCGGCAGTGCTCGCGCTCGGCGCCTATCTCGTCATCAAGGGGGAAGCGACCGGAGGCATCATGATCGCCTCATCGATCCTAGTCGCACGGGCGCTTGCGCCGGTAGAGATGGTAATCAGTCACTGGAAGGGGTTTGTCGCGGCGCGCCAGGCCTGGAAGCGCCTGAACGAGGTCCTGGCAGTTCTGCCCGACCGCAAGCCTATGGAGCTGCTGGCGCCGACGCGCCGCTTCACCGTCAACAATCTCCACGTCGCTGCCCCGGGCACCGACAGGTTCCTGGTCATGGATGTCAGCTTCGACGTTGGCGCCGGCAGCGCGGTCGGCGTGATTGGTAGCAGCGGCTCGGGTAAGTCTTCGCTCGCCCGCGGGCTGGTCGGTGTCTGGCCGGCGCTGCGCGGCGAGGTGCGGCTCGACGGCGCCTCGATCGACAACTGGACGCCCGAACGGCTCGGGTGCCACATCGGATATCTTCCGCAGAACGTCGAGCTTTTCTTTGGCACGGTTGCAGAGAACATCGCACGCTTCATGCCGGATTTCGCTGCGGAAGACGTAATTGCCGCGGCCACGGCTGCAGGCGTGCACGAGATGATCCTGGGCCTGCCGAACGGCTATGACAGCCAGATCGGCGAGCAGGGCAGCATGCTCTCCGCCGGCCAGCGCCAGCGCGTCGCGCTCGCCCGCGCACTCTACGGAAATCCATTTCTAGTCGTATTGGACGAGCCCAACTCAAATCTTGACGCGGAGGGCGACGAAGCTCTGACTTCGGCCATCGTTTCGGTGCGCAGACGTGGCGGCATCGTAATCATCATCGCGCACCGGCCGAGCGCGATCAAAGCCTGCAACCTCCTACTGATGATGCGAGGCGGGCGCTGCATCATGTTCGACACCAGAGATAAGATACTGGCAGTCGTCTCGAAGCCGATGTTGCCGCCGGAGCAGCCCAACCAGCCCTCTCTGCCTAGGAGCCAGACGGCGCCGGCAGACGGCTGAGTTGCCACGGAACGCCGGCCTGCCGAGGAGCACTCGGCAACATCCCCACTCGGCATCGGTATTTTGATCCGCAAAGGGGAACCATCCGTCGGGATCTTTATTGGGCTCTCAAAGTGGGGGCGTCATCTCTGTCGGCCACCTTACCCAGCAACAAAGTTGAATCAGACCGAGCCGATTCGCAGAGTCCGATTCCGCTAAAAAATGCACATAACAATATCGAACGGAGCTGAGAGGTGGTCCGCTCCCATAGCCTCAATGTGGCACGTGCCGCTCAGGCTCACCGCTTGCGACACTCGCTTTGGTGGAAGCGAGGGCGTTTCGAATTGACACATCTTGGCGAAAAAATCCGACATGGCCTCTCGAAGGGCAGGCCTGGAACGGTCCCGTCCAAGACATTCGAGCGTCTCTACATGGCCACGCTCGCAGTGCTTTCAATCGCCTGGCTATCGTTCCTCGGCTGGTGTGCTTATGAGATCGCCCTCTTGGCGTTCTAGCCATCCTGATGGCCGATCACCCCTGCTACGGGCAGGGAGGGCCGGCGGCTAGGAAAGCCGAAGCCCCCCGGCTGCTAGTAGCCCAAGACCGGTATGACCGTCTCAGGCCGTGCCGGGATTATGACCAAGCCGCAGCTAAAGAGTTTCGCCGGCATCCTGGATCGCTTCAAAACGCGCGCCGGCTAATGCCGTCCCCTTGCTACCGGCGTACTGTTTGATGGGCGTGGTGCAAGCCTTTCTTCGCCGCATCATCCGATATTCAATTTCATTCGTAAGGTTGTGGGTGAAGCTGCTGCCAGGGGCCGAGCTCAACGATTGATTTACCTCGCGGCGGCTTTGCGACTGCGTCAACATAGCTCGCCGATTTGTCGTCCTTTGCGAGATCGCAGCATCAAGAGCGCTCTTCTGCTGCTCGAAGCGGACATAGCCTTGCCGCTGCGCTTCCTGATCGCCTCCAGCGCGCTACGCGACCGTTCGTTGGCGACGAGGACTGGAGCTGGGCGCTACTTGCGATCGCGATGACGACGGCTAATAGGACCCGAGATATGAGAACTAACAGAAACGCTTGCCCCCCTGCCGCAGGTGATCAGCGCAGATTGACTACGTGCTAACCACCCCTTTCAACCCAAAAATTACCGTTGAGCGCCATGTTTAATAGGCATAAGGAGCTAGCGATGCCGCGGATTTTCATGACTTACGAGGAAATTGCCGATACCTTCGGAGGCACTGCCGCATCCGCGCGAGAGGGCGCGATTGAGTGCCGTCTTTCGCGATACAAGGGTTCGGACGGCTTGACTCAGGTCGGGCTGACACCCGCCATGACTGCTGAGTTCCTTCGGCAAGTCGCCGAACGCGCCCTCGCCAGAGCGGAGACCGACGGTCAGGTCGCAAGCTTACGAGAGCTCTCTGCCGCCATGTGCCAGGCCTTAGCTCGCACATCCAACATCAGACGGGTAGCCTAACAGCAGCATCACCGTCCAACGGACGGTGCCCCGAGATCAGGGCGGCGCCTCAAACCTGCGCCGTAGGTGGAACCTTGGCCGAAGCCGAGGAACGCTACTACGCGATGCTGGACGAGCCAGGCATCGCAGCGTGACTCAAACCAAACGGCCTCTGGCGAACTCGGGTGGTTCATTATTGGCTATGCCGCCTGTCCAATCAAAATGAGGTGCGCTCCAGCGGGAGACAACAATAGCTGGATGGAGCGCATATCGACTGGCACAAACCGTGTTTTAATGCGGCGGTTGTCGATAGGATCATCCGAACGCTGTGGCGGGTCAGTCGTGCCAGGGAAGCTCAGGCGCAACGTCGATCTCGCACAGCAAGTATGCGAAACAAGCGAGGTACATGTTCATCAGGTCGATCCACATCATGCAAACTTTCCGAGACGGACGGTTGTGGACGCCGTGGATGCACCGAATCAAAAATTATTATTCATTATTGCAAAAGAATAATCAAATTTAAGTTTAAGACAGCACGGTGGCCGATTAACCGATGCTGCGCTGCACGAATTCAATGCTGCAGCGCGGTAAAATTTTCCAAAGATCCGTTACTACCTGTTACTGGCCGTTAACTGACAGAAAGCCGGTGATGACGACGCGACAAACGCCGCTGGAGGGCGCCTTCAAAATTGCCCACACAGGGGCACGCGCAGGTTGCACAAGCGGTTGTGAGTTCTCGCTGAAGCGCGACTTGCGGCTGGGCGATCCTATCCGACGGCCCGCATCTGGGCGAGAAGCTTCTGCCGGAAGACTTCCGCCGGCGTCTTGTAGCCGAGGCACTTTCGCGGCGTGGTGTTCAATCGCTCGCAGATGTCCTTCAGCTCCTGGTCGGTGATGGAGAGGGGATCGACGTCTCTCGATAGCCATTTCCTGGCTCGTGCGTTCATGTTCTCGACGGTGCCCTTCTGCCAGGGCGATTGCGGGTCGCAGAACCAGGTCTGGGCCCCGATCCCGGCTTGGAGATTGGGCCAGTCGGTGAACTCCGTGCCGCGGTCGAAGGTGATCGAGCGGCGTGCGCGATGGGGCAGGGCGCGCATCACGCTGATGAGCCGCTCCATGATGGGCCGCGATTGCCGATCGTTGTTGCGTAGCAGAACGGCGAAGCGGCTGACCCGTTCGACCAGCGATGTCACATTCGCCTTGCCGAACTTCTGACGGAACTGGATGAGATCGCACTCCCAGTGCCCAAACTGCTTTCGGTCGGCGACGACGTCCGGGCGGCGCAGGATGTTCAGCTCCGGGCTGAAGCGCTGTCCATGCCGGCGCCTGGCATGCCGCGGGCGGCGGCGCGCGCGGTGTTCCGGCAGATGCCGCCAGAGCTTGATGGCCTGACCGTCCGCCGAATAGGCGAACTTGTAGATAGTCTCGTGGCTGACCGAGATCGGATGACGTTCGAGCCGCATCCGGCCCGCGATCTGCTGTGGCGACCAGCCGTGCTGAATCCGTTCGATGACCGATTGGCGCACATGAGAGAAGCGCGCAAGCTTCCTGAGCCTGGTGCGCCGCTCGCGGGCCATGTCATGCGCCGTTACGCAATGGTAGCCGTCGAGCTCCGGCCATTCCTTGTCAATGAAGGCGTTGCGCCGCAGCTCCCGGAAAATCGTCGAGCGATGCCGGCCGAGCTTCTCCGCAATGACATCGACGCTTAATCCCATGCCGCGCCATCGGGCGAGCTTGCGACGGTCGTTCAGGTCCATCTGGGAGTAGGTGCGTTGCATCGCTGCGTTCCTGCTTCTGATAACCCATTGGGATCATTCGCAAGTCGCACTTCAAACTTGAACCCACCCCCACCCCATAGCTGATTCGCATAATTTAGATTATGGAACTAAGAGGCCTCCTCATCGAGTCCGTTTCCGGATTCATGAGCACCGAGGCGTGCCAAGACGATCTGCCATCGCCGGATCGCATGGACTTGGCCAAGTCATTTCCTGGGCTCCGGTGCGTCAAGCACTGAACGCAATCACTTGGCCGTCGTGACGAAAATCGTTACGATTTGCTCCGTGACACTCGCCAGCGGAAAAAATCCTTGAAAATCAATACATATGCCGACCTGAACGCCGCTGCGGCCGCCTCCAGGGCGCGGCACGAGCGATTTAGGCGACTGGAGTCACACAAAATCATTGCTCGGATTGACGACTACCTGTCTCAAGATCAGGGCGTTGAAGCCATCCGAGTCCTTCTCAATTCGCTCTGTCGCGAGAAGCGTGAGCTTCTCCATCTATATTTGCCTGAAATCCTGGTCGCATTGGGGAGTGGCTGCGATCTTTCGCATGTTGGGCCTTCCGCGATGGAAGTTGTCGGACTGGAAGGCGAGCTAAACATCAAATCTCGGCTAGGCAGGCCCCCGCTCGGAGACCGCGCCATGACTGCAGCGGAGAGGATGCGAATTCATCGGGCCAAGACGCGGGCTAAGCATCTTCGCCAGGCCCGAGAGCCTGTTACATAATTGGTTACAAAAAATTGGCGCCCGCCGTTCTGCCAAGCAACCGGGCGCTCAAGGCGGAAATCCAGCTTGCATGACAATCTCTGCAGCTAGCAAAAATCAGTCCCCGACGCCGCGGCCCCCAGCGCGCCGAGCCGCCTCGGTCTCTTGCTGGCGCTTCGCCCTAGCCGCCCGCGCGCTCTCGATCTGCTGCCGGACCTGGTCAGCCCCTTGTTGAATGATCTGAAGCCAGAGCTGCATGAAACTTTGCACGCCGGCCCATCGCAGCACGCTGGTCAGGCTTGACGCGGGAACGCCCTGCTGTTGCGCCTCCTGCCCAAAGGCTTGGGTCAGCCCGCGGCCCCTGTCATCGTCTTGGAGGCCGAGCATGAGGGTGGCGCGATCGGCTTTCGCCCGATTCACCAAGGGCGCTAACTGAGCCGCAGCAAGAAAGTCGACGGCCTGAAAGCTGATGCGCCGGATTTTCTGATCCTCGAGTTGCGGGAAAATGCCCTGTCGCTGCTCAACCACCTGCAGCAGGGCCAGAGCCTCAGTCGGGCTGTGGGTCAGGACGCGAACCTCTCGGTCCGCACCTTCGAAGTCCCAAGACCTCGAACAGCGCCAGACCCCAGGTGCGCCAAACAGATGCTGACGGGCTTTCAGCCGGGTCAGGTCCTCGACGATGTAGCCGACCGGCTGCTGGCTCGGATCGGCGCGGTCCCCCTCGAAGAGCGGAAAAACCATGTGCGATCTGCGGCCAAACCGGGCCGCGTCGATCAGGCCCAGCCTGCGAAGCGAGTCCGTCCTGACCTCAGTCAGTAGGCCGGAATTCTTGAGTTTTTCCCGAACCTGGGCAAAATCGTCAGGGTCGTGGGAGAGCGCCAGCACCGGTTCTGGCGGTCTTGAGTGAGATTCCTCGACCGCGTCCTGGGCGCGCGCCCTGGCTTGGGCCGCGGCGTCGGCGATGAGCTCCTCCTCCTTGACGAAGCGGCTCAGCCACGACAGCGCCCCGGCGTAATCAACGCGGTTCACCTGCATGACGAGGTCGGTGACACCACGGCCGCCCTTTTCCATTTCGGCCAAGTAGAATTTGGTGGGCTTTCCGTCGTTGGCTCCGGTTGTGAGAGGGCCCGCCGGGCCGTCCCACTCGACATCCTGATCCTTCCGGGTCCTTAGATAGGCTAGGCGCGGTAGTACCGTCGTCAGGGGGATCTCCCGGAGTCGGTTCGCCATGGCCTTCTCGGCCTCTCTTGCGCCCGCGATGGCCTGTTCGGCTGCGGTCCGGGCCTCCGCCTGCCGGCGCGCCTCGGCCTTAGCCTTGGTGGCCTCCCGACGGGCCTGGCGCCCATCGGCGGCCTGCGCCTGCAACAGCTTGATGGTCTCGGGAAGCCTGCCCATGGCGAGCGCGTCTCTGTCGGCCAAGGTCAGCTCCGGCGGCTCCAGGGCGGCATTCACACTGCCATAGTAGCGCTGCACATCCTCATGCCGGGCTTGCGAGTTCTCCTGACCACGCCGGATCCCCAGCGGCTTCAGGGCCTTGGCATAGTCGGTCTGGAAGCGTCGTAGCTCGGCACGATTGAACTGCGTCTTGGCGTCGAGGCGGCCGGTTTTTCTGTCCAGCGGCACGATGGCGGCATGGATGTGGGGCGTGGCTTCGTCGAGATGGACGACGGCTGATGCCAGCCGGTCGCCATATTCCTTCTTGAGCCAGGTCATAGAGGCTTTTACCCACGCCTTGGTCCTGTCGAGATCGAAGACGCCAGCCTGAGCCGGATCGTCCCGGAAATATTCCGGCGACGCGGAGAGCAGGCCCTCCAGGCCGAGGACCGCATCCTTGCGGCGTTTCGCTGGCAGACGCTTCTCGACCTCCGATACCCCGTCCTGGCCGTGCAGGAACTGTACGGCCCAATGCTGCGCCCGGGGGTCGGCATTGGGGGTGGGGCGAGACCGGTCCCAGTGCGAGGCCATGGAGGTAAGATCCGGCAGGGTTTTGATTTTATCGAAGCGCAGGATCGCGTAAGCCATCGGGAGTCCGCCGCGGTGAGTGAAGTCTATATACTTCCACATAGGGCGCAAGAGTTCCTATGTAAAGTATATACTTCTGGGGCGCGGCAATACGCCATGCCGGTGCACACCCCGGCAGCCGCCGAGGTGCAAGAAGTATACACACTAGACTTTGCGGACGCTAAATCTGCTTTGTCCTGCCACTGGCTGTCGAGAACAGGGCCACAACGTGCCGCGCAGCTCTGACTTGGCGATCACCGCCCTGGGGCGACGTACGGTCTTTCGCTTGAACCAGGCTCCGCTCGTCGAACTTAGTGATATTTGGGGCCATCAAGCCAGGCAAATTGACGGCGCTCGGTTACTGGCCGACACCGTTCTCTAACGGGTCAAGGTCTGGCTGTATGGTCCTGAGCGGAAAATGCCGTTGGCTGCCTGCGTTCTCTGCGTGCTCATGGGCACTTGATGGGGTCAGCTGGGTGCGGGGTGGCTTGGTTGAAACCGCAGTCGGCCGATCTGGTCGGCGGCATGCTACAGAATCGGCGCCATCACCTGCTCCCTCCCTCGGGCGTCGCTCCCGCTCGGGAGCTCGTTACGGCCTCCTGTCTTGCCTTCGCGTAACTGCTGGTGGATGTCAGGCCGGCCGGAACTCGGTGCCGTGGCGCAGCATGGCGTGCATGATGATGGCGCGGCGGCGGGCGAGTCCTTCGCCGCCGCGCCTTGGCAACGCGGGCAGTGCCGGTTGCGGCAGGAGTTGTAGGCGATCGTCGCATGATCGCAGTCGCCGCAGCGCATGACATGGCCGCCGAGCGCAGCCGTGCGGCAGACCCGGATCGCACCCATAACCTTGAGCTGGCCGCGGCTGAGGCGATGACGCGCGGGATAAGCGTCGCCATGCCGGATCAGGATATCCGCGACCTCCAGCGAAGCCGCGCCATGGTCGGCGCAGGACCGCTATTGCGGTGGCGGCGGCGTCAGCAGCGCGAGCGGGTTCGTCACCTTGCGCAGTGTCTTCAATGCGACGCGGGTTTAGACGGCGGTGGTGTCGAGCTTCCTGTGGCCGAGCAGCACCTGGGTCACCCGGATATCGGTCTTCCGCTCCAGCAGATGCGTGGCGAAGCTGTGCCGCAGCGTGTGCATCGACACCCGCTTGTCGAGCTTCGCCGCGATAGCCGCAGCATGGCAGGTCCGGTTGAGCGGGCGCGTCGTGATCGGCTGGCCCGGCTGCTGGCCGGGGAAGAGCCAGCCGCGCGGCCGCTTCACCAGCCACCACTGCCGCAGCAGATCGAGCAGGTCCGGCGCGAGCATGACGTAGCGGTCCTTGCGGCCCTTGGTCATGTCCTCGGTCATCCGCTGACGCAGCGGACTGACGGTGACGGCATCGGTCATGGAGGCCTCCAGGGATCAGGGGAAACGACCCGAAATCCTCGGATGCAGCGCCTCACATGCGAAATCTCAGCGATGACCGCGCCGCAGCGCCCTGCCGCGAGAGGGGGTTAGTCCAGTGGCGCATCTGGCCCGCGCGAGCGGTGGTCATCCATAACCTCGGAATCGTCCTGGCATGTGGTCAGGGGGCAGCTACCGCGAGAACGAGGGCAGACGTGGTGAGACGTGCCGCCCTTCCCGATTTTGAAATCTGTGCCGCCCATCGGCAGGCTATTTTTACCGAGTCATGTTTGTGAGGGGAAGCCAGAGCCGCCTGTCGAAATCAAATGGTTTTATACTTTTGATGCTGATACTCGCGGCTTCGGGGTGCGCCGGGTTGATCAGCAAGTTGAAGCTGTTTGGCACTACAAAGGATGGAACCTTAAGGATGGGGGTTTCCATAGTGGCGAGCCAGCCGTCACCGACAGTTGCAGGCGTTTCAGGTGGGTCCAAAATCTCTTTGATTGCAGCTGAGCCCGACTCGATTTCCATGAGGACGTAGTCGTCTGGAATAAGGTCAGGTTCCAGGTCGAGATGCACCCTGACCTCAAGAACTGCGAGTGCCGGGTTTTCGGCCGTATACAGCAGGGGGTGTCCGGGAGTGTTCCATCGTCCACCGTAGATCCGAGCCCCCTCGCCGTTCAAATCGGCGAAGGGTAAGCGGCAAACACGCCAGACTTTCATATCAGGCAGCGATGCCGTGGCCGATGCGGCCGAGCAGCGCCTCGACCTGGTCTGCGCCCTCCGAGGTGTCGAGAAGGTCGATCGGCTTTTCACCGCTGAGAGCGGTTGTTGGTCGGCGCAGCCACTTGGCCGCCTTCTGCTGAGATCCGAACGTTTCTTCAGCTTCGGCTAGGACACGCGCGGCCCGGATCAGTCGATCAGACTGCTCGGACGTCAGGGTACCAATCTTGCGCCGGTGACTGAGAGTCTTGCGTGGAATAACAGCAAGGTCAATTTCGGCGAGGGACATACGTCCGCTGCTGATGACGTACTCCACCGTCTGGACCGGAAAGCCTCGCCGAACTGCGCTAATGAGATCGCGGCTGTTATTGATGGGTGCGCCGATGATGTCGCGCCCACCAACGACTTCTAGTGCGGTAACTGTGGTCATGGACGGCCTCCTTGGCGATATGCCTTAGACATAGGGGCATATCGCCGTGGCGACAAGTGGTGCGGTGACTCGGTCGCCGGATCAGGCTGCCTGGCGCGCTGAAGCAACTGCGTCATTGGCTCTTTCCTGGGAAATAGTCGCCCTTGGGCTTCTTCCAGCGAGCTGGCTAGCCCCATCGTCAGCACGCATGCCGCGCTACCAAAGCTTGGTAGCGCTCCGGGTGCTGCTACAGCGGAGCTGCAGGTGCCGGCCGTTTCGATCAGGAAATCAGGGAGCACGTCAGTGACCCCTGACGTTACCATCTGCCTCGAGGGTGGCCTGCCGTTAGAATCAATGAAGCGGCATATCGGAAACAAGCATGGGCTGACGCCAGTCCAGTACCGGACGAAATAGGGTCTGCCTGCCTATCCCATGGTCGCCCCTACCCGCACCAAGGTCGCCGCCTGGGCCGACTTCAACACCGAGCCCCCATTCGGCGCTTGGATACCTGACGCCCGCAGCCTACGCCGCCCACTTCACAGTACCGGATGTTCGGCTGTGCAACCCCGACCAGCTTGGCCGATCGCCTATTGCTCCCACTGCGCCAGAAGGCGCACAAACCACCGAGATCGCCGCTGGTTGACATCTCAGTGGCAGGCCAGCGAGTTGGCGCTCAGGAGGTCGGCGCGCGGTTCTTTGCGCATGAATGAAAGACCCCTGCCCTATTAGCTCAATCGAATGTCTCGTCAGCGGTGCGAATTGGCGCGTTCGCATGATGGGCGTCGTGGGAAGCTATCGGCATTTAGCGGTCGTGTTCGGCTTTGCTGGGCATTGCATTCCATCGCGGTGCCGCTTCGATGGCCGCTGATATCCTCCAGGAGTGTTTTTTCTTTTCTCCGACCCAGTTTGTCGCCTTGCGACGCTTGCGCATGGCTGTCATGGAAGCATCAATCATAGTGCGGGTCGGTTGAATTGGTACGAGGCGCCATCTCGAGGTTTCCAGATCCTCCAGTAGAAATCGCGCCAGCCGGTTCGCATCGTCGTCCGAAATGGGATGGTTAAGGTGGCGTAGGTTTTCAGCCAGACAGTTTTTGACCATACCAAGTATATCTGTCATTTGGCTTCGTTGCCGCTTTACTGTTGAGATGGCAGTTCTGCCGCGTGTTCTGGATCATGACCGATTATGCGCTTCGGCCGACTTCGACAACGCAGCGTGGATCGAATTCAGGATTCTCCCTGGTTCTGAAATTCGGATAGCCCGCCTGATTGGCGAAGATCCGTGTGCTCCCGACGTGATAGTCATGCGAACCGTGATCGTGGCCGTGGATCCAAAGCTCGGGCTGGTGTTCGTTGATGACACCGCTGAGGTCGGAAACAAATGCCGGTGACAGGCTGCTGCCCTTGTGTCTGGGCTGAACCGAGCCCGGATGCGGGGCGTGATGGGTCACGATGACCGTCGGGCCATCATGAGGTTTGGCGAGTTCCGTGCGCAGAAAGCCAAGATCGAGCCGGTGCTCGGCTGCTGCGTGCCATGGCATGAACCGGCTGACATGGCCGCCCGCCTCGCGATACCGGATCAAGCTGTGATCGTTGAGCTCCTCGCCGGCTACGACCATCGATGGCTTCGGCGTCCCGAGCAGCCGATAATCCGTCCATAACGTGCAGCCAAGGAAACGCACACTGTCGAGGACGACACCGTCTCGCTGCAGCAGGTGGATGCCCGCCTCTTCCGCCGCCTGCCGGCCTGCGGCTAGGTTAGAGTGCAGTTCGGTACGGTAGAACTCGTGGTTTCCCGCGACATAGATGACGGGCCGATCCTTGAGCGGCCCGTGCTTTCTTTGATCGGCCAGCCACGAGACCGCCTCCTTGATGGGCCGGCCGATGTCGCCTGCGAACACGGCCGCGTCGAAATTCGGCAACCCGTCCACGAACTCATAGAGGCCGAATTCGAGATGAAGGTCTGAGATTACGAGCAGACGCATGTGCGTAGCAGATCAAGCAGTTGGCGAACCGGGGGCGGAACCTGTTCACAGGTTGAAGGATGATGATCGGCGCCCTGCCCCAAGGCGGCCTGGAAGCTGCTGATCGTCATGGCGTGCATGCCAATCGCCTGCGGACCCAGGACGTCGGCGTCGAGGGTATCGCCGACAAACAGGATCTGCTTGGCAGGCATGCCGAGCTGTTTGCAGACGAGATGGAAGATCTCCGGCTGCGGCTTCGCGAACCCGACCTCAAACGAGAATACGAGGGCATTGGGAATGCCTGGAATCACGCCCAGCAGCGGCTCGGCATAGGGCAGCGCGAGATTCGAGCAGATCCCGATCTTCACGCTGGCGCGACGCAGTGACGACCAGATCAAATCCATGCCAGGCCGCAGTCGGACCGACCGGCATTCTGCCGCGAGATCGTGCTCGAGTTCCAGAAGCCGAGCTTCACCTATCTCGATGGAGAGTTCCCTTGCGAGGTCGCTCAGGCCCAGCGGTGACATCAGGGCATTCGCCACTCGCTGCCCCTTTGGGCCTTCGCTCAGCAGGGCTCGAAACGGGCCACGTTTGTCGGTGATCTCGACAAGCGTTCCGAAGGCGTCGAAGCAGATGGCTTGGATCGCAGTCTGATTATCGCCTCCCCTCCCCTCTGGCGTCAGTGCCATCGCAGATCATCGTCAGTGTAGGGATGAAAATCGCGATCAACTTCGTTCGGCGCGTGGCCATGGCCGCCCAGGCCGATCGCGAGCACATAACGTCGGACATCGAGCATGTTCTCGAGGGTGCCGTCTCGGAGAATCTCAATCGGGACGCGGCCCCGAAATGGGCCTGTCGTGTTTCGACCTCTCAGCCACCGTCGCTCTTCCTCGACCGTCGCGGTGATTTGCTGAAGATCGCCGAAAAGCCCGATGACGGCTGATATGCGCATAAGCAGGTCGATCGGCAGGATCAGGGCATCGTTGATAAAACTAGCGTTCCTCCATACACGCAGCTGTTCCGCCGACGGTGCTCGGAGAATCCGGACCTGTTCTGCCTCGGTCAAATCCCAGCGTAGAGCCAATTTGAGAAAGGTCCGCAATCCCGGCCCACTCACACGCCCACGCTCGTCGCTGCCAAACCGGTCGCGGGCGGTCGCCTGGCTCTTGGACGTTGTAGAACGGGGTGAGAAGAACGACTGATCTGTGTCGCTGACGACGCAATTACCTTCGCAGCGATAGGTAACGAGCCCGATCACGGCCTGCATTCTGCGCAGCGAACGCAGTTCGGCGCGTTGCGCCCAGTCGAGATAGTAGGTGGCCTGATTCGGGCAGGTCTCGCGAGCGATTTTGCCATCACTGTCGAACGCGAGAAGCCTCGTCGCGATCTCCTCTGGCGGACTCTGCAATAAGCTGGTCCAGACACGCAGCCCCGGTCTTTCGGACGGCTGGCGGCCCCATTCGGCTACGACTGTTCGCAGCGCTTCGACGGCGCTGGGATCCGATGCGATACGCTGAGCCGCCAACGTAGCGCCAATCCAGGACAGATGTTCTGACCGTTCCCGAAAGCGGAGCGGCCGATCCGCAACACACTTGATGGCCGCCTTAATGGAATCGCTGATTGACCCGCTGAATTTAACCGTGCCATGCGGCGGCCCCCCGCGGATGCTGGCAACGTCCATCGCTTGACGGACGACGTCCAGTGCTTCTTCGACTGTGATATTGCGAAAGCCGTCAGTTGCGCCCTCAACTTGGATCGGTTCGTTGGGACGCTCCTTGCTCATGCGCTGCAGCGCGTCCGCCAGCCCTTCCAATCTGTCAGACGATTTTGTCCCCAATCGGTTAGCCAAACCATGACAGGCGCGGCCTACCGCAGCGATGTCAAAAACGTTCTCCAACGCGATGGTGTTCGTCTGCACCATCTTGCCGACGATCTCAACCGGCGTCTCAAGTGCGATTGTACGTCCTTTATAGACCGCCAACTTACAACTGGGGTGGGATTCAAGCTCGCGTGAAAAGAATCGAACTACACCATCGATGCAATTGCAGTAGACACCGAATCCGTCTCGCGATGTTGCGGTGAATCGGTTCGCGATTGATTGATTGAACTCAGGCGTGAGCGCTTTCAACGGAATTCCGGACACAGTGATATCGATTCCCTGTGCGCTACGATGACCAATAGCTAATGCGATGGCGGCTTGGCCACTAAGCGTCCAAGTCGCCCGATATCGTGTGGTCTCAGGCAATTGCTCGACAGCCTCGTCGACGACCAAGAGTGCTCGGTCGAGCAAGCCTCTCCACTTGCTTGTCTCTCGAGGTGGAAACTCAAGGCGGTCGATCTCTCGAATAATTGTCATCGCAGGCTACCTCTGTCGCGGCAGGATAATGCGGGCAAACGCGAGCGTTTGGGGCCATTTAGCCATTGAGGCCGGGATAACTGGGTGCATTCCAAGTCGCGTGGTCCACATGTATGGGGTCGTAAAAACCGTGGTCTTATAACCCGTGGACATAAATGCGTCTACACCTCGACTTTGGGGTGTGAGTACGCCGCCCAAGAAAGAGCCCTTATCCCTTCCTGAGACGCTGGCTGCGAACCTGCGCCGGCAGCGCGCAGCTATTGGCATGTCGCAGGAGGCATTAGCCCTTGCGGCGGGGCTGGATCGAAGTTTCGTAGGCAAGGTTGAGCGTGGAGCTCATAATATTAGCCTGGCGAGCCTAGAGCGCCTCGCGAGCGCACTAAATGTGCCGGCGCACACATTGCTTCGTTCACGTCGGCGTGAAGCTGATGACGGCGGGATCTAAGCGACGATAGCTGTTACCGCATTGCGGAGGCGCCCGGCCGGCTAAGGTGCAGATGAAGTCGAGATAGCTCGCAATCTATAAAAAATAAAGCGCGTCGAAGTACATTCTAAAAGCAATACTCTAGATTGTTTATATTAATCGGTAATCCCGCAGATAAAGATAGAATAAAACGATGATTGATGAATTTCTTGAATTGATATCCAAGTATGAGCACCAGATTAATATATACAATGCCCTCGTTCCGAGCGAAGACCATAACAACGAATTTGCGAACTCAACGTTCTTGCCGATCTACAATAGACTTGTGACGGATCCTCCGCTTCCGGCAACGCCATCTGCCGTCATCAGGGGCTTGGAATGCGCGCATCGTGAGTTGATTATGGCATTGGATAATGAATTTGCAATTTCCATTGTAGGCGTTTGTATTGTCTTCCTCAAGCGGCACTTCGAGGAACAGTCATCTTAGGCGTTTGGTCTCAGAACGCCGTGACATTCTTCTGAGCTAGAGGCTGAGAACGGGTAGTCACAGGAGCTTTCGCGGCAGCGCGCGTACGACTGAGCGTCGCAAGACGACCAGTATGCTCGGCCAACGTATGGCCTGAGCCGCATACCTCCGCGAAACGAGGGCGGATAGCGACGTCGGGCGCTCCAACGGTTCCAGCGATCCGCGCAGTACGTCCCGGATTTGGCGGAGGAGGCTTAAGTTCGTTGAGTTCCGACGCCGCAGACGCCCATCGCGAACTTATTCGTGGGTTTGGGGGGTATAGCGATCGCGTTTCACGCAGGGGTAGCGGTTCGCATTATGAAGGGCAGCAGCGTTTCCCGGCGTAATAGACGACCATGCAAAGAAGGATAAGATCATCAGGCTGGTGACGGACCGCACCTGCAGGCGCGCCCGTGCCCGCATGTCGAGCCGGGGAGGACATCGTCGATCCTTGCCCGTGACGATACGCATCGTGCGTCGGCACTGCGGCTTGCCGAGAGCGAAGCCACCAGGCCGCCTTTAATGGTTTGCGGCGGGTGGATGCGCCTATGGTCAATAGGGCGCCTCCCCTCGCCTCCCCTCCCCTGAGACTCCGGCCCGATTCGCATGAAACCCGACCAGAATTGACTTCCGAAACGTCTGTCCCATCTTTTCAACGGCTCAGTTGGGATCAGGCGCACCAGAACCGACTGGCGCTAACACATTGATTTTAATGGATTGAATTGCACCGCACTAATTGTAGCTCAAAGAGCATTCCGGCCTCGTTAACCTTAATCCCCTTGCTCGGAAAAGAGAATCGGAGATACTGGCGCTAATTCTATCTATCGGTGCTTTCTGGCGCCATTTTCTGCCGGGGTCGCCCAACATGTCTCGCCTTCCTGCTTTTGAGTTTGACGATAAAATTCTGCACCAGGGAGCAGAGATTTCTCGCAAGCTAAACCAGCTGCGTCAGGAGAAATTCCCTCCGAATGCCAAGAAGACGCTTCGGCATTTCCCTATGGCGGAAGTGGCTCATTATCTGGGCGTAAGCCCGAACAATCTTAAAAGACTTCATCTCGAGGGCAAAGGGCCCATGCCTTTGATTGCGGCTGGGGGGCGCCGATTTTATACTGCGGAGCAAATGCTCGAACTGCGCGACTATTTGGACAAAAACGGCCGTGCCGATTCGAAGAAGTATGTGCCACACAGGAAGCCCGGCGATAAGCTTCAGGTGATCGCGGTCGTCAATTTCAAAGGCGGATCTGGCAAGACGACAACGACAGCCCACCTTGCGCAGCATCTCGCCCTAACAGGGCATCGCGTGCTGGCCGTTGATTTAGATCCTCAGGCGTCATTGTCGGCGCTTTACGGATTTCAACCAGAACTTGATAAGAACCCCTCGCTCTATGACGCCATCAGATATGACGACCAGAGAAAGTCGATCCGGGATGTTATCCTTCCGACGAACTTTCCGGCGCTAGATATTATCCCAGCCAATCTCGAATTGCAGGAGTACGAATATGATACTCCGCTCGCGATGCAGAATTCGAGCGAGGGCAAGCGCTTCTTCACCCGTTTCGGAAACGCCCTGAAGGATGTGGACGACTCCTACGACGTGGTGGTCGTCGATTGTCCGCCACAGTTGGGGTATCTCACCCTAACCGCCCTAATCGCATCGACCTCTGTTCTCATCACGGTTCATCCGCAGATGTTGGATTTGATGTCGATGAGCCAATTCCTTCTCATGCTTGGAAACATAGCACGCACAATCAAGAACGCAGGCGCAGAGGTGCGTATGGATTGGCTTCGCTATTTGATCACCCGCTATGAGCCGTCAGACGTTCCACAGGTGGAGATGTTTGGTCTCATGCAGTCGATGTTGGCCGCGGAGATGCTCAAGACGCAAATGGTCAAGTCAACAGCGATTTCAGACGCTGGTTTGACCAAGCAGACGCTTTATGAAGTCGAGCGATCAAATTTCACTAGGGAAACTTACGACCGCGCAATCGAGTGCATGGACGCGGTCAACTTTGAGATCCAGGGCCTGGTTCATCAGACGTGGGGGCGGCTCTGATGTTGACTGCCGTCAATTTAAGTAAATTTCGACGTAGTTTCAGGACTTTAGCGGGAGAGGACGCGTAAACTATGGCCCGCAAAAACCCGTTCGCTAATCTTCTTGAGGATGCTCACTCACCCGATCAACCTCAGCCTTCGCTTGACTACACGGTGAAGGGCGCCTCGCGCTCGTTCTTAAGCTCCATTAATGAAATAGCGTCTCGTGCGGATCGGCTCATGGAAGGGGAGCCGATTGTTGAGCTGGATCCAAACGATGTCGCGACCTCGTTTGTTCGCGATCGTCTAGATGAAGACGGCCCTGAGTTTGACGAACTCCTGTCGGCGATCAGAGAGCGTGGCCAAGATTCCCCCATTCTTGTCAGACCCCACCCGAAGGAAGCCGGGCGGTACATGGTGGTGTTTGGCCACCGAAGGCTAAAAGTCGCCGCCGTTCTGGGCCGAAAAGTGCGGGCGGTTATCCGACAGTTGGCGGATAGCGAGCACGTTGTTGCTCAGGGGCAGGAGAATTCGGCGCGTGCGAACCTGTCGTTTATTGAGAGGGCACTCTACGCCGGGGAATTGGCGCGCCTCCGATACGACCAGGACAATACCATCATATTGGCGGCGCTGTCGGTTGACCGGGCGTCGCTTTCAAAAATGCTTTCCGTCGCGGCCATATCCGAACCCGTGCTGCGTTCGATCGGTGCTGCCAAAGGTATCGGACGCGATCGCTGGTATGAGCTTAAGCTCCTGCTCGACAGGCCTTCGAACGAAGAACGCGCCAAGACGGCCATAGGCGAAGCCGGGTTTGCGGAGCTGTCCAGCGATGAGCGTTTCAACTTTCTGCTTCGCCGCCTTAAAGCAGCGCCTGCCGCGCGAGCTGTCGTCGGCCCAAAGCTGGCGAAATGGTCGGCAGCAGACGGCTCAATTACGGCCGATGTCACAGTCGATCGAGCCAAGGTGACGATGGCATTCAAAACCAAAGGCCAGGATGCAAAGGCGTTTGGCGACTATCTGTCGGGTGCTCTGGACAGCCTCTATGAGGATTTCAGACGCCAGGCGACTGAAACGAACAACGGAGCGTAGCAACCAGCAAAAGAAAAAGGCCCCCGAAACGGAGTTCCGGAAGCCCTTCTCTGTCCTAAGCAAACTGAGAATCACACTTCCGCGAATCACTGTCAAGAGTCTCAATGAGGCTCAAGCGCCATTTCGGCGACTGGATTCTTTTGCCTAACAACAGGTGAAAGAACGTGGTTTCGCACATCTCAACGACGCCCTTTGGGCGGCGATCGCTGACGCTTGCCCACGTGGCCAGCCAGGCGAGCGCGAAAACGCGGCCGCCCGAAAAAGCGGTCCACAAATGGAACGTCTTCCGCGCGATCTGCACGGCCAAGAACAGCCTCGGCGTGACCGAGCGAGCGTTGGCTGTGCTGAACGCGCTATTGACGTTTCATCCCGAGACCGTTCTGACCGGCGAGGGTCTCGTGGTCTTCCCATCGAACCAGCAGCTCTGCCTGCGCGCGCACGGCATGCCACCGGCGACGCTCCGGCGCCATCTGGCTGTCCTGGTTGACTGCGGCCTAGTCATCCGTCGCGATAGCCCCAACGGCAAGCGCTATGCCCGCAAAGACAGGGCAGGGGAGATCGAGCTCGCCTTTGGCTTCGACCTTTCGCCGCTGGTTGTTCGCGCCGAGGAGTTCGAGGCCTTGGCCGAAGAGGTCCTGGCTGAGGACCGTGCGCTCAAGCTGGTGCGTGAGCGCATCACGATCTGCCGGCGCGACATCGCCAAGATGATAGCGACAGGCCTGGAGGAGGGCGTGCCGACCCGCCGGGGAGGGCAGGGCCCGGCCGACTGGATGGAAGTTCATGGGCTTTACAGGGGCATCGTCGGGCGGATTCCGCGCTCAGCCACGCGTCTGGTGCTCGAGCCGATCGCCGAGGAACTCTCGCTGCTGGCCGATGAAGTGCTCATCCTGTTGGAAGATCACATTAAAACTCAAAATATGAGCGGCAATGAGTCTCATTCTGAGCGTCACATACAGAATTCAAAACCAGAATCCCTTACTGATTTTGAACCTCGCTTTCGAGAAAGCACGGGGGCGATTGTCGAGATCGAACTGGAACCGGCGAGGATGCCGGAACGGACCTATCCCTTGGGGATGGTGCTCGATGCCTGTCCCGACATCATCGACTACAGCCGCGGAGGAATTACGAACTGGCGCGATCTCGCGGCCGCGGTTGCCGTGGTCCGGCCCATGCTGGGGATCAGTCCGAGCGCCTGGTTTGAGGCGCAAGCCGCGCTCGGCGAAATCGAGGCCGCGATTGTGGTCGCGGCGATTCTGCAGCGAGGGGAGGCGATCAACAGCGCCGGCGGCTATCTGCGTGGCTTGACCAGAAAGGCCGAGGCCGGAGAGTTTTCGCTCGGCCCGATGTTGATGGCGCTGATTGGCGGCCGAAAGCGCGAGAAGCAGCGGGCTTGAGGGTCGGAGCCGATGGTTGAGACAAGAACACGCGACAGGCAATGTTTAATCGACGGCGATCAGTGTCTTTCGCTTTGCTTTGAATGCCGCGGGCTCCATAGTGGTGCCGGTTGGGTGGAGTAGGAGGCGGTTATGCATCAGCTTCGCGTTTCAGAGGCCGTCGAAGCGGCAGCAAAAGCTCTGCACGAGTCCGTGCGTGATCAAAAACAGTTCCGCTGGGACGCCATGACCGAACAATGGCGTATCGAGATGCGCGCCTATGTTCGCCCGTGTGTCCTGGCTGCGCTGAGAGCCTCTGATGAACTCGTCGCGCGCCCCACCGATCGGCGGGTGCTCGGGACGCGACCGCGTCTGGAGACGGTTTTGCGCTGAAGGGGCAATCTGCTGATCGGATGAGGGTCGCTGGTCGAGGAGGTCAATAGCGTCGTTTCAATCGTGCTTTTGGCGTTTTCTAGGATTGGGCTTGGGCTGGATTGCTGCAGTCGCGCGCTCTTGCGTCTCCTTCTGCAGGCGCAGTTCTCTCAGCCGGGCCGTATTGGCGTCTCGGGTCTGGGCGAGCGTGTCACTTTCGGACAAGATGCGATCGCGCACCACCGATTGCGTTTGTGTCCTCAGAAACGCGTTATCGGCATCGATACGCTGCTTCGACTTTTCATTCATGCGGAAACCTTCGAGTCATTGCAGTGATCGCGTCGGCGAGCGAGCCGACAGTCCGACGAGGATAGACTGTTTCATAGACCCACGTCTTGTTGCTCTGGTTGGAGTGACGCGAAACCTAGTCGCGAGGGGCAGCCTGGCCTCTCGCACGAGAAGCTTCGGGGGATATCGCCGAAGCGGAATGCCCTGGAGAGAGCGTCACAGGCTTGGCGCCGATATCGGCGATGTATCATCGCTCTGAATCAATGCCGGCTGATCGATTCAAGCTTTGCGTTGGACCGGTCGGCCCGCGACGCGCGAGATGCTGTCCATGGACAGCGCACGCGAACCCGACCCCGGCAAGCTCCAGATGCTCGTACTCGAGCGCCGGGACGAGGCTTGCAACATGGCACGCTTCTATGTGCTTGCGATCGAGCCCACGCTCTTCGGGGATACCGCCCTGGTGCGCGAATGGGGACGGATCGGTACTTGCGGCCGGCGCCGCCTGGATCTCCACCCCGATCTTGTCGCTGCGGCCGAAGCGCTCGATGTCTGGCTGTCACGCAAATCCCGGCGCGGCTACCAGCTGCGCTGATCGCGGTGGATCGGGCAGGGGAGAGGCTTCTGATTTCGAGCTGCGCGAGCGCTGGCGCTTGCTCTCTGGGCCGTTTCAGCTATTTGGGGCGCGCTTTCCTCTGAATCAGTGAGATTTTAGATGACCAAGAACGAACTCATCGCGGCGATCGCCGAGAGCACCGGCAAGACCAAGGCGGATATCGGCGCCATCCTTGTATCGCTGGCGGAGGTTTCCACGAAAGCCCTGAAGGATGGTGGCGACATAACCCTTGGCGGTATAGGCAAGCTTTCGGTTGCAAAGCGTGACGCGCGCCAGGCGCGCAATCCTTCGACTGGCGCCACGATCGAGGTTCCGGCCAAGACTGTCGTCAAGTTCAAAGTCGCCAAGGATCTCGCGGACACCGTCGCCTGACATTTATATCGTATTGAGGTGCAGTTTGGTGGGGATACTCACAAGAACTGCACCTCAACAAGTGTCGAACGACCATCGTGGGATAGACTTTGTTGAGTATCGTCGGTAGGCTGGCTGTGGAGAGATCAGTTCACTCCTTCCCGCTGGAGAGCCGAATGTCCGACAACAACGCCGAGCTTCTCGAACTGACGACCTCGGTCGTTTCGGCCTATGTCTCGAATAACAATGTCCAGCCGTCAGACCTCGTCGATTTGATCGCCAGCACCTATTCCGCGCTGGCCAAGCTCGGCGGCGAACCTGAGCCTGCCCCCGTTGCTGCGCTCGTCCCGGCCGTCCCTATCCGCAAATCCGTCACGCCCGACGCGATCATCTGCCTGGAAGACGGCAAGAAGTTCAAATCCCTGAAGCGACATCTTAGAGCGGCCTTCGACATGACGCCCGAGCAGTATCGCACCAAATGGGGCCTGCCGGTCGACTACCCGATGGTTGCGCCGGCCTATGCCGAAGCTCGCTCCGCGCTTGCCAAGTCAATGGGCCTCGGGCGCAAAGCGGCTGCGAAACCTGCTGTAGCGCGAATGACCAAGCCGGCGCCGGCGGCGAAAGCGGCACGCGCGAAGGTTTCTGCCTAAACCTCTCGGAAAGAGATCAGGGCTAAGGAGGGGCGGGGGCTATCGTTAGCCCCGCTTCCCTGTTGGCCTTCCGAGCATTGCGCTCACCCATTTTCCAAAGATCGGAGCCCGCTGTGGCGGGCGCATGATGCCCATGGCGCGATCGGCGTTTTCCTGGATGATCTCGCTCAATGCTTCGGCCTTGAGCGTCTCGAACCAGCGCAGCGTGGCCTTGCCGGCATTGGCGCTTGTTGGAACTGGCGCGTGCCGGCCCAGCTTCTTTCGGTAACTGGCCAGCGCCGCGATCTCGGCCAGTTCCTCGATGGTCTTTCCTTCGTCCGCCATCATGATCATTTCTCCGCACAACCATGACTGGCATGCAAGCTATGTTCCATATCGTAGCGGCTCATCGTCACGCGGCGCACAAGACCAGGCACCCCTGATTTCCGATCGCTCGACACAAGCGGCGCGAGTCGATCGTGTTCAGACGGGCGACCTCCCCGATCACCGAGCCCAAGCCGCCGTGTCGGAGGCCTTCTTCCATGCAGGCCAGCACCGTCTCATCGTCGCCAGCCTCGACATAGATCACTCTGTCAGAGACCAGCCCCGCCTGAGCGATTGCCGGCGCGAAGATATCGGGACGCGTCATGCACCAGAGGACCTTGCCCCGCGTGCGGGCCGCCACGCCGGCGCTGAAAAGCGCGACCGCGGCGCCATTGCCGCCGCCAGCGACCTCGTGCAAGGCGCCAAGGGCCAGACCATCACCGGGGAGTCGCGCATCGACGTTCCTGACAGTCAGACATCCAGAATCCCGCTTCATTAAATTCACTCACAGACTTCCAGATAGCGGACTATAGACTTCCAATCAGCGGCTCGTTGACTCCCAATTAGCCGGCCACATTTGATCCCAGTTTGCTGGCATTCGGAGATGGCATGTTTGAGCGGTTTGTCGAGCGGCGGGTTGAGGAAGCCCTCTCGGATACGCCAGTGGCTCTGGTCGTGGGACCACGCCGGGCCGGCAAAACTACACTTGTCCGAAAGATCGGAGAGGCTGATCGAGCCTATTTCACACTCGACGACCAGACGATGCTCGAGGCTGCCCAGTCCGATCCGGCCGGCTTCATCCGAAGCCTGGATCGGGTCACGATCGACGAAATCCAGCGTGCACCCGACCTCCTGTTGGCTATCAAGAAGACGGTCGACGAAGATTATCGTCCAGGCCGTTTTCTGCTGACAGGCTCGGCAAATGTACTGACCCTGCCGCGGATCGCCGACAGCCTGGCCGGCCGGATGGAGACCATCCAGATGCTGCCGCTGGCGCGGGCGGAGGTCAAAGGCCGAACGCCGACATTTCTGGAACGCCTTTTCCAAGGGGAGCTGCGGAGCCAACCGGACGCGATCATTGGCGATGCACTTGTCCAGCTTGTTCTGCTCGGTGGCTTCCCCGAAGCGATCCGCCGGGAAAGCGAACGGCGTCGGCAGGACTGGTTACGCTCCTATCTCACCTCGATCCTGACACGCGATCTCAGGGATATCGCCGACGTGGAGAAGCTGACGGAACTTCCCAAATTCGTGCGCCTGCTCGCCGAGCATTCCGGCCAACTGGTGAACTACTCGCAGTTCGGTGCGGCCATCAACGTGAGCCATAAGACCGGGCAGCGTTACGTCGGGCTGCTCGAACAGGTGTTCATGATCGCCACGCTGCAGCCATGGTACAACAATGCGCTGAAGCGGATCGTCAAGACGCCGAAACTGCATTTCCTCGATTCCGGCCTGCTGGCGACCGTGCGTGGCCTCACCTTCGACCGGGTAAGGGCGGATCGCGGGACATTTGGCGCGCTGCTGGAGAGCTTCGTGTTCTCCGAAGTGTTGAAGCTCACGACGGCCTCGGACCTGCGGCTGACACCTCATCACTTCCGGGATCGGGACATGCGCGAAGTGGACCTCGTGCTGGAGCGCGATGACGGGGCGATCGTTGGTATCGAGGTGAAGGCGAGCGCTACGGTAAAGGCGGGCGACTTCTCGGGGCTACGGGCGCTGGCCGACGCTTGCGGGAATCGCTTTGCCTTCGGCGTCGTCCTCTATGATAGCGCGGATGTTGTGCAGTTTGGCGACCGGTTGGCGGCGGCGCCGATGTCCTCCCTATGGAATTGAGTTATGGCGCCAACCAATGCCCGATCCGCCGAGTCGGCTCTGCGAAACGCTTCCGGGGTGGCACGCACGGATGACCAACACGAACGAACCGGCCAGCCTTATGCACATCGACGCCCCTGCGCGTGAAGCGCCCCGATGCAACATCCGGTCGTCGTTACCCAGACGCAGAGACCATCCCACGCAAGCTCATGCTTTGCGCTCGGAATGGCCTTCTGGCCGCCGCTCCGCGCAGTCTTCATTCGCGATGCTCCGAAATCACTGTCCGGTCCGGCCGGATGCGACCTGTTCTCGGGTGCTTGTGCCAGTTGATCGGGTCGCCCGCTCCGTCCCATTGGTCCATGGCCTCGATCGCAAGCTCGGCCGTCATGAAGCAATAGCGGTCCGCATAGCCGACTGGGTCTATGTCGACATGGACCGTCCAGTGATAAAGCAGCCGATGGAGGCCACAGAGCCTTCCATCAGGCAGGGTCCAAAACCGCTTGTAGGCAGCCAGCACCTCAGGCGAGATATCCTCAGGGCGCACCCCGCTTGCCATCGCTGACGTCATGCCAATTCAATGACGCTGGAGGGTATAGCGTCCGCTTGTGTTTCAGCGACACGATCCGGGGATCATGCCGGATTCCAGGGGTTGATCACCGACGCGCCGGTATCATCGAAATCCCGCTCATTGCGGGTGACCAGGATCAGGTCATGGACGATCGCGGTGGCGGCGATCAGCCCGTCGATGTCACCGCGCGGCCGAATCGCCGCAATGCGGCCCCATTCCACCGAGATCGGGTCGGTCACCGGCAGGATGCGGTCGGCATGGTCGTGGCGCAGCTTGCGCAGCCATTCGGCGAGGTGCCCCGCTGCCTTGGGATCCGACCGGTGCTTCAACGCGATGCCGCGCATAATCTCGCCGAGCGTCAGGGTGCTGAGATGCACGCTCCCGGGATCGACCGAGCGCAGCCAGGAAATCGCCTGTGGCGCGCCACGGCGTGCTTCGGAGACGACGTTGGTATCGACGAGATACATCAGAGCGCGATGTCTCGGCTCGGCGTCGTTGCGCGAGCGGCGACAGCATCGGTGAGTTCGTCGTCCCAGGCGGGGCCGGAGAGTAGGGCGTCGACGAGGCTCGGCCGGCCGGCACGCAGCGCGTCGTAGTCGGACGCCGACAGCACGACGGCGGCGCGCTCGCCGCGCAGCGTGACGATCTGCGGCCCCTCGATCCGCGCCTTCTGCACGACACGGGAGAACTGGTTCTTGGCGTCCTGCAGCGACCATTCCATGGTTGCGGGCTCCTAGCTAGACTGTCTAGCGATATATGCCCGCCGCATGGCGGGTCAAGGAGCCGAGCGACATCGTAGGAATCTTGGCCGGCCTTCATAACGTCCGACAATGCAAGATAATCGGGGTTATCGCGTCGATCTGAAGCTCAGACGGCGAGCCTCGCGGCCTTGCCCAGCGCCTGGTCGGCATCGTTGTAGTAGCGCGCAGCCTGTTGGACCGAGCGATGCTGCGACTGCCGCATGGCGGCGGGCAGGGCGATGCCGTTGCGGGCGGCCTCTGTGAGATAGCCGGAGCGCAGGCCATGCGCGGAAAACGCGACTGGGTCGAGCCCGGCCATGGCGCAGCGGCGCTTCAGAATCAAGTTTATCGCCTGGGGCGTTAGCGCCGGGTCGTCGATCGCCTCCCAGCGGTCGATCGCCCGAAACACCGCCCCCTTCTTGATGTCGGCGCGCTCGATCCATTCGCGCAGCGCCGCCACGGGCGGTCCGATCAGCAGCACCCGGGCGTCATCGGCGGCCTGAGCGGTTTTGGTGCGGCCGAGCGCGATCGCCATGCAGGGCAGGCGCGGTGAGTTTGGGTCGTCGGGATCGAGCGGGACATCGGCCTCAAGGGTGAGCTGTTCGAGCCGGAGCCTTGCGACCTCGCTGCGCCGGCGCCCGCCCGAGGCGAAGGCGACGAGCAGGATGGCGAGATCGCGGGTGTCGGCGAGACGGTCGGTCTGGCAGGTCGCGATCAGCCGGTCCAAAATGTCGCGCGTCACCGCGCGCTGGCTTTTGCGTCGGCGCGGTTTTGCGCTGGCCCTGACCGCCAGGCGCAGGCCGGTGCGGATCGCCGGCGTGCCGAGCGGGCTCTCAAGACCTTTCCAGCGATGCAGGGTCGCCCAATGGGCCAGGCGGCGTTTGACCGTCGACGGCGCGTGCGGCCCGTCCGTCCGCAAATGCCCGTCGATGCGCAGGGTCATGGCGATCTCGGCAGGCATGCCGTGAGCGGGATCGCTCTCGCGTTGGGCCGGATCCCAGAGGTGATGGGCGATAAATTTCAACGCCAGTGCCTCTGGCGCCGGCCAGGGCAGGGGCGATCCTGTTGCTGCGATCGCCCAGGCCTCAAGATAGGCCAGATCCGAGGCGAGCGCGCGCAAGGAATTCTCGCCCATGCCCTCCTTCGCCAGGTGCCGCAGCGTCGCGACATCGTCGTCGGTCAGGATTTTCGCGAGCTGATCGCGGCGCTCCAGCGGCAAAATCCCGGACAGCGCGTCAAGCTGCAGGGCGCGCCGCGTCTCCGTCTCGGCCGAGAGCAGCGATGTCGAGGCCACGGGCGGCTCCTGATACGGCGCGCGAGGGCGGATTTCGTCGACGGTAAGCCCGGCTGATGGCGCCGGCGGGCTTTTGGAGCGCCAGAATCGCCGATTTCCGCTGCTATGTCCATCACTATCGATAAGAGGTAATTATCGATAGTGATGTGCATCCGATGATAGATATCAATGTGAAACAAATCAATGGCTGTTTGGATTGGGTATGATAGAGTTAGTCGCGTGAAATCAATAAGCTATGACATGTCGAGCGGCGAGCGCCAGGCGCTGGTTTCGGACTGCGCCGCAGTTTGCGAGACCGCGGCAATCGCGCTCGCCCGTTTTGACGAGCGCCTTCTCCGCGTCGAGCCGGTTCTGGCCGAAGGCGCGCGTCAGCGCGGTCACGCCTTTGAAGCCCAGGCCCTGATCGGGCTCAGCGGGAGCCTGTGCCCGATCGAGGATCTCGTCTTGCACGACGCCGGCATGGATGTGCGCAGCCCGACCCGCGAGATCGCCCGGGCCGCCGCCATGCTCGATGAGCGCCGGCGCCTGGCCCGGCGTGAGCCGGCCGAGGTTTTGAGCCCAGCCGCCCTGCGGCAGCGGCTCGGTATCGACGAACCCGAGGAAGAGGATCGGAGGAGCAGGGCGACGACAACGTCGGCGCCCGGGAAACAACTCGCGGCACCATGGGACCGGACCGACCCCGAAGATGATGATGAGGACCACGCCGGCGACGAGGGCCTGGACCTGGAGGACGAGCCCGATCGCCGGGCCGATCCAGCCTTCGCGGAGATCGATGCGCTCTTGGCGCGGACGCGCAAAAAGCTCGACGCCTGGAACGATTTTTCTTCCGACGAGGGCCGCAAGAACCTGACGCTGCGCGATCCCGGCTATGACGCCGCCGGGCGGTTCGCGCGCTGGCTCGACATCCTCGAGGAGGGCAGGGGGCTGCCGGCCGCGCTCGCCGCCGCGCTCGCGCTCGATGCCTGGCTGTGGCTCGAGCCGTCGGAACGCGCCGGCGAGCTCGGGTTTGGACTGGCCGCGACCGTGTTGCGGCAGCGGGGGCTGGCGGCGGCGCACCTGCCTGCGCTTGGTCTTGGGCTCAGGCGGGGGAAGTTCCGCTGGAGCCCGCATTTGGCGCTCGGCGTCCGGATCGCAGGGCTGCTCGGCGCGCTCACTGAGGCGGCGGCGTTCGGGCAGGCCGATCTCGATCGGCTGTCGCTGGCGCGGGCTGTGATGTTGCGGAGGTGTGAAAAGAGAAGGGGGAATTCGAAACTGGCCGAGCTGGTCGATCTGTTCGTGTCGTCGCCGCTCGTCACCGTGCAACTGGCGGCCGCCCGCCTGCAGGTGACGCCGCAGGCGGTCGAGGCGATGCTGAAGGAGCTCGGCGGCAGCCTGCCGCGCGAACTCACCGGCCGAAAGCGCTATCGGGCTTGGGGGATTTTATAGGTTGGGCCTGTCAGCCAATTTGAGATCGGCGCTGGTTTGGTTTCGGGTCCGCGGAACGCCCGCCGCCCATGTGGCCGGTTGACATCCTGTAGTTT
>UCBZ01000043.1 GCA_900470775.1 Hyphomicrobiales bacterium
GATACCGTTGAAAAAGTCGGCCTGCGAGCGAGGCGATCACGCGCTGCGATTTGCCTGCGGTTGCGTTCGCCCTTCACGCGGCCCTGATCTGCGGCCCGTTCGGCAGGAGCTTTGCGAGCTTCCTGAGGTTCTGGGCTGCTGCGGCGAGGTGGAACTCGTCTCTGGCGCCGTTCGGTCCGCGGAGTCGCAGCCGGTCGAGCCTCAGGATGCGCTTGAGATGGGCGAAGAGCATCTCGACCTTCTTCCGCTCGCGCCGCGAGACGACATAGGCGTCGGTCTGCGCGATGTCCCTGGCCATGTCGCGGGCGCCCTCGTGGATCGAGCGCAGGATTTTGCGAGCGGGCATGTTGGGTGAGCATTGCGGCTTCAGCAGGCAGGCGTCGCAGTCGAACTTGCTGGCGCGGTAGCGCATCATGCCCTCGTCATCGACGAGCGGCCGCTCCGTTCGATAGGCCTTCTGGCGCTGCCTCAGCTCCTTCCCGCCCGGGCAGATGTAGAGATCGCGGTCGTGGTCGTAGGCAAAGTCGGAGCGGCTGAAGGTGCCGTCGCTGCGCTGGGATTTGTCGAAGACCGGGATATGCGGCTCGATCCCGCGCCCATGGACCAGCCAGGCGAGGTTCTCGGCCGAGCCATAGGCGCTGTCGGCGGCGAGCTTGGCTGGCCAGAGGCCGAAGCGTTCCTGCGTCCGGTCGAGCATGGTGCGGGCCGATCCGACCTCGGCCTGGCGGATGGCACGACTGGCCTCGACATCGACGATGACGGCGTGGTCGAGATCGATCAGATAGTTGGTGGCATAGGCGAAGAAGGCATGGCCCTTCAGTGCTCCCGTCCATTGCGCCGCCGGATCGGAGCGCGAGACGAACTTCGGCTTGGCCTCGCTGGCTGCGCCCCAGGCGGCCTCGTCGAGCGTGTCGAGATACTCCCGGACGGAGCGGCGTGTCCTGGCGAGATCGTCCCAATCGACCGGCTCGGAGGCCTCCGCCGAGCGCTGCTTGTTAGCGTCGGCCTTGATCAGGCTGGCATCGACCGCGAAGCCTTCGCCGCCGACGAGCCCTTCGGCGATGCAGCGCCGAACCGTCGTCTCGAACAGTTCGCGAAGGAGATCACTGTCGCGGAAGCGGCCATGCCGGCTCTTCGAGAAGGTCGAGTGGTCGGGCACATCGCCTTCCAGCCCAAGCCGACAAAACCAGCGATAGGCCAGGTTGAGATGGACCTCGTCACAGAGCCGACGCTCCGAGCGGATGCCGAAGCAGTACCCGATAAGCAGCATCCGGATCATCAACTCCGGATCGATCGAGGGCCGCCCCATCTCGCTGTAGAACGGTCGCAGATGCGCGCGGATATCCGAGAGATCAACGAAGCGATCGATGGCGCGCACCCAGTGACCGGCGGGCACATGCCGCTCAAGGCTGAACTCGTAGAACAGAGCCTCTTGCGCCACCCGCCGTTCGCCCATCATCGCGCCGCCCTCCGACCAAGGACAACTGAATCAGGACTTCACGCCCCCCGCAACGGCGACTTTTTCAACGACATC
>UCBZ01000063.1 GCA_900470775.1 Hyphomicrobiales bacterium
GGCGTTTCGCAGAGGAATCCGCAAGGGGAGAAGGGAAGAGGGCGTCGGCGCGTCCCGTGAATCTTATCCCCGCCCGCTCAACCCAACCCTAATCTCCCCTCGCTCCGCCCGACCAAGGGGGCTGTCGCGAGGCGTCGTGCGGCCGGGTGGAGTGCGGTGTTCATGGAAGGGAGCTGTCGCGCGCTTTCGACTATGGAGGTGCCGTCGATCGTCAGGGCCGAAACTGGGCAGGCTCGAGCCCGTGCCGGGACGTAGGGACGACGAGGGACCCCCAGACAACCGCGTGCGGGACGAGACGGCGGCTTTTGGCGCTGCTTCGACACGACATTCGACATCGACATCGGCACGCAGCCGTCGACTGCGGCGCCGCCTCGTCCCGCGCATCCCCTTGGATACGCATTCGCAGAACCCGAAACCCCGCGGCGCTCAGCCGGCCGGGGGTTTCGGTGCGGATTTACGGGAGCGACCCATCCGTCATGGTCGGGCTTGTCCCGACCATCCACGTCTTCCGCCGTCGAGCGCTGTGACCAAGACGTGGATGCTCGCCACGAGGGCGAGCATGACGGGGCGGGTTTTGCGCCGCCTCAACTCTTGGCGTCTCAGCTCTTCGCGAAGCTCAGATTATCCGGGCGCAAATCCATGAAATAGAAGGTCGTCGGGCGCCAGGCGATCGCCTTGCGGATCGCATAGGCCTCACTCGGCTGGTAGAGGATCGTGGTCGGCACCTCGTCCTCGATGATGTCGAGCATCTGGGTGAACAGCGCCTTGCGCTTCACAGGGTCGGTCTCGGCTTCCAGCGCGGTGCCCGCCGCGTTGAAGGCAGAGGTCGAGGTCCAGAACTTCGAGACCTGCGCCTCGCCGGCCGGGCCCCAGGCCACCCACATCGCGCCAAGCGGATCGGGCAGGCGCGTCGAGTTCGACCAGTTGAATATCTGCACGCCCGGCCCGCGCATCTGGGCGGAGTTCTCGACCACCTGCAGCGAGGCATTGATGCCGACGGCCTTCCACTGCTCGACCAGCACCTGGGCGGCCTCGAGCGCATTGGTGTAATAGTTGGCCATGGTGCGGTAGACGATCGGCTCGCCCTTGTAGCCGGCTTCCTTGAGTAATGCCCGGGCGCGGGCCTGGTCGAAGGGCAGCTTGCGGCCCTCCACGAACATCTGGCCGTATTCCGGGAAATTATGGCTCGGCGGCACCTTCGCGGTGCCCTGCCAGAGCGCGTCGACGAGCTGCTGGCGGTCGATCGAGCAGGCCAGCGCCTGGCGCACGCGCTTGTCGGCCAGCACCTTGTCCTGCTCGTTGAAGGCCAGCACATGGACGTTGGCCAGCACGACCGAGCGCACGTCGATGTCCTTATAGGCGCCGACAACGCTCATCTGGTCGGGCGGGATGTTGGTGATCAGGTCGTAATCGCCGGCGACGAGGCCGGCGACGCGGGCCGCCAGCTCCGGCACGCGCTTGAAGGTCACGCGCCGGGCGGTGGGCTTGCCCATGAAATAGTCGTCGAAGGCCTCCAGTACAGTCGCCTCGGCCGCCGAGTGGGAGACGACGCGATAGGGGCCGGTCGCGACGGGCTTGCGCGAATAGGCCTCGAAGCCCATCGCCTCATAGGCGCGCTTGTTGACGATCCAGGCGCACCAGGAAGCCAGGCGCTGCTCAAGCAGAACGTCGGCGACCTTGGTCCTGAAGCGCACGCTGTAGCGGTCGATCGGCTCGACTGAGGCGAGGATGCCGAAATAGGGCTTGCCGCCGGGGATCTGCGCCTTGTCGCCCCAGAGGCGGCCGTCGCGGAAGGTGTAGGCCACATCCTCGGAGGTCAGTTCGTCGCCATTGTGGAACTTGACGCCCTGGCGCAGCGTGACGACGAGTTCCTGCGGCGAGACGCGCTCCCATTTCGTCGCCAGATGCGGCTTGAGCTCCGAGCCGCCGCCATCGGCACTGCCCAGAAAATCGCGCCGGATCAGCGTGTCGAAGATCGAATAGGTGATGCGGGTGCCGACATTGGAGAGCTCGCGCGCCGGCTCCAGCGTGGCCGGCAGATCGGCGACCGCGACGGTGAAATTCGGGCGGGTCTCGGCCTGCGCGAAGGCGAAGGGGGCGCTGGCGAGAACCGGGGCGGCGGCGGCGCCTTCCAGGAAACGGCGGCGTGAGATGATGGTCATGGCTGTCCTCGAAAACGGCATCGAGCGGGACGGCCTTTGGGGCGACCCGCGATCCCGCTGCCTTGCCTCAGCTTGACGACAGGCCGGTGACAGGACGGGCCGCCAGGAGCAGGCGGGGGTCGTCGAGCATCACAGCGTCCGGGGCGAGTGCGAGGACCTGGACGATACCCTCCGCATCGATCCGGCCGACGGGAAAAGGCGGATAGCCGGGGTCCGCCACCGAGCGCGGCTGGCCCACCATGATCGCGACCTGGAGACCCGCCGCCCGGGCGGTGGCGATTCGCTCGTGCGTCGCCTCGCCCTGCCAGAGCCGGAACCAGTCGGCGCCGGCCGCGCGGGCCGCCGCAGCGGAATCGGGATCGGGCAGGAGGCCGAGAAGGGTGATGTCGCGGCTGAGCGCGCGCGCCGCCGCGATCAGCCCGATCTCGCGCAGGCCGAGCAGGCTGCGCCGCGTCGCGCCGCCGGCTTCGAAGGCCGCGAGGATGCGCGACAGCACGGCCGGGTCCGTCAGCTTCACGTCGAGCAGCAGGCCGAGCGGAGCGGAAGCGGCAATCGCCTCGTCCAGCGTCATCATCGCCGGCAGGAGGCCTCGCAGGGTGGTGAGTTCGGTCTCGGCCACGAGGCGCGGGTCGCCGGCGAGGCGGGCGAGATCGGCATCGTGCAGGCAGACAAGCGCGCCGTCGGCACTCACACGCAGATCAGTCTCGACGATGTCCGCGCCGATCGCGGCCGCCGCGCGGAAGGCTTCAGCCGTGTTCTCCGGCGCCAGCAGCGCCCCGCCGCGATGGGCAATCGCGAACGGCTTTCGGCCGGTCGGGCTCAGTGCATCGAATGCCATGGCGTCAGCTCCGCTCGCTGGTCGGGTCGAAGCGGTCGCGCAGCCAGTCACCGAACAGGCTCATCGACAGCGTCGTCAGGAAGATCGCCAGGCCGGGAAAGACGGCGATCCACCAGGCGTTGAGCAGGTAGCGCCGCCCCTCGCCGAGCATCAGGCCGAGTGAGGTGCCGGGCGGCTGCACGCCGAGGCCGAGGAAGGAGAGCGAGGTTTCCAGCAGGATGGTGCCGGGAAAGTTCAGCGTCGCCTGCACCACCAGCGCGGCGACGATGTTGGGCAGGAGATGGCGGAAGATGACGCGCGATGCCGGCGCGCCAAGGGCCTCGACCGCGTTGATGTAGTCGCTTTCCTGCTCGGAGACGACGAGCCCGCGCGCCAGCCTTGTATAGCGGTCCCAGCCGTCGATGCTGACGAGAATGATGAAGAGCACGATGTTGTTGCCGAAGAAGGCCAGCATGGTCAGCGCCAGGAACAGGGCGGGAATCGCCGCCTGCGCATCGACCGTCATCATAATGGCCTGATCGACCATGCCGCGGCAGCGCGCCGCGATGAAGCCGAGCAGCGTGCCGAAGACGGCGCCGATCAGCGTGCCCATCACCGCGATCAGGATCGAGGTCCGGATCGCGAAGATCAGCCGGCTGAGGATGTCACGGCCGAGCTGGTCGGTGCCGAGCCAATAGGTCGTGCCGCGGCTCTCGAACAGCGGCGGCTTCAGCCGGGCTGCGAGGGTCTGCGTGGTGTAGTGGATCGGGGCGAGCCAGTCGGCGAGCAGCGCGACGAGCACGACGAAGATGAGGAAGCCAGCCGAGAGCTTGACCACGGGCGACATCGCCCGGCCACGGCTGCGGGCTTTGGGAGCCGGCACGGTGAGCGCGTCGAGGCTCGCCATCAGGCGGGCTTTCCGGAGGCGCGCGCAAAGCCGCCCAGGCGTGGGTCGATCAGGATGTGCAGCATGTCCACGAGGAGGTTGGAGCAGACCATGATCACGGTGATCGTCAGGATCACCGCCTGGACGACCGCAAGGTCACGCGTCGAGACCGAATCGACCAACAGCCGCCCGACGCCCGGCCAAGCGAAGATCGTCTCGACCACAGCGCTGCCGGCGAGGATGCCGCCGATCTCGATGCCGAGGAACATCAGCAGCGGCACCGAGGCATTGGGCAAAGCATGGCGCAGGATGATGCCGAGGGGCAGCACGCCCCGGCCGCGCGCGGCGCGGATGAAGGGCTTGCCCAGCACCTCCAGCGTCGAGGTGCGGGCGAAGCGCGCCAGACGTCCCGCGAGAGGCAGGCCGAGCGTCACCGTGGGCAAGATGAGATGGAACGGCGTTTCCGAGCCGGCCGAAGGCAATATGCGCAGCTGCAGCGCGAAGAGCAGGATCAGCAGGATACCGAGGAAGAAGATCGGGATCGCGTAGCCGAAGACCGCCGAGGCCATGGCGAGCCGGTCGATCGCGCTGTTGTGGCGCAAGGCCGCCAGCACGCCGAGCGGCATGCCGATCAGCAGCGCCAGCATCAGCGCCGATCCGCCGAGCAGGAAGGTCTTGGGCAGGGCCTCGCGCACCGCCTCGAAGGCCGGCCGGTCATCGCCGAAGGACAGCCCGAAATCGCCGCGCGCCACGCTGGCGAGATAGCGCCAATATTGCTCGATGAGGGGCCGGCCGAGCCCCCAGAGCTCGCGGTAATAGGCGCGCACATCCGGCGGCGTGTCGATCGGGAGCATGATGTCGGCCGGGTCACCCGCCATGCGCAGGGCGATGAAGACGGCCGAGACGCAGATCAGCACGGTCACGAGGGCGCGCGCGAAGCGTAATGCCAGGAACTGGAACATCGACCGGTGGAACCCGCTGCCGTGAGAGGCCCGCTTTTGCGGACGGATTCATGACAGGTTGATGACCGCTAGCGCTTGACGATCTGGGCCGCGCCGGCGGCGGCGCCGACCGGAGCGCCGGGCTTGCTCCAGGCCGATGGCGCTTCGTGGGAAACATGGACCTCGCTCGTCGCGACGCCGCTCCAGAGCGATTGCAACTGCGCGACGACATGCCGGCCGAAGCTCTCATAGGGGATGCGGATCGAGGTCAGCCAAGGCGCGATCCAGGCGTTGATCGCGTTGCCGTCGACGCCGACGAGCCGGCAGCGCTGCGGGATCGGCACGCCATGCTCGACGGCCAGGCGATAGGCGCCATAGGCGATCATGTCGCTGACGCAGAGCGCGCCGCGCGGCCAACCGCCGTCACGCACCAGCATGCCGGCGGCGGCATAGCCGATCTCGATATGCGACAGGCCGGGGCCGATCGCCCGCCGGATCGCGTCCTCCGGTACGCCGCGCGCCACCAGCCGTTCGATGAAGCCGGCCGCGCGCTCCGAGGTGCTGGATGCGTTCTGCTGGGCCATCAGCACGGCGGGCCGATCGATGCCGCAGCCGAGCAGGAAATCGGCGACATCGGCACCGGCCCTGCGATTGTCGATGCCGACATAGGCGCCGCCGCCGAGCGGATTGCGCCTGGCGACGAAGACGGTCGGATCGCCACGCTTGAGCGTCTCCTCCAACCCCTTGCTGCCGACCGCGCTGACCATGACATAGCCGGCTACGAGCTGGTCGCGCATCGCCCGCAGATAATCGTCCTGGAGTTCGGCGCGGTCATGGGTGTCGCACAGGATCATGACGAAGCCGGCGTCGCGCAGCGCCGATTCGACGGAGACCGCAATCGCCGCCATGGCGGGGTTGTCGAGATTGGGCGCCAGCATCGCCACGACGCGGCTGGCGCGATGGCGCAAGGCCCGGCCGACGGAGTTGGGCCGGTAGCTCAGCCGGGCGATCGCCTCCTCGACGCGCGCGATCGTCTCTGTCGAGGCGCGCCCGGTCTTGCCGTTGACGATGCGCGAGACGGTCGCGACCGAGACGCCGGCATCGCGGGCAACGGTCGCCAGCGACGCGGCGTGCTTGCGCGCTCCGTTCTGTGGCGGTCTTGCCTGTAGCGGTTTTGCCGGCTTGCCCGTCATCGCCTCTTCGATTCCCCACGGCCGCTATGCGGCCCGCCGGCGCGAAGCCGGATACCGCAGCAATGTAACCCAATTCCCCCGTTGACAAGCAAGGCAAACGTTTGCCTTAGTGTCCGTCAAGGCGTCCATGAACGCCGGACAACAATTCAGGGATGAACGCAGATGCAGAGGAAACACTGGATTTCCGCGCTCGCGCTATTGGCCGGCCTTGTCGCCGGGGGTATCGCCCACGCCCAGACGACGGTCCGCATCGCCTGGTATTCCGACGGAAACGAGGGCGAGGTCGTCTCCGACCTGCTGAAGCGCTTCGAGGCGCAGAACAAGGACATCAAGGTCGTGCTCGACCAGGTGCCCTACAAGGCAATCAATGAGGCCCTGCCGGTGCAACTCGCCTCCGGCCAGGGCCCCGACATCGCCCGGGTCGTCGATATCGGTGGCGTCGCGCGTTATGCGCTCGACCTGCGACCCTATCTCAAGGACGCCGGCTACTGGGACAAGAATTTCGGCCCCTTCCTCGAATGGATGCGGCCGCAGGGCGACACCAACTCGATCCCCGGCTTCATGACGCAGCTCACCGTCACCGGCCCGCTGGTCAACAAGACGCTGTTCGAGCAGGCCGGCATCGCGCTGCCGGGCGCAAAGGCGACCTGGGACGATTGGGCCAAGGCCGTGAAGGCGGTCGCCACCAAGGTGCAGGCCCCCTTCCCGCTGGCGATGGACCGCTCCGGCCACCGGTTCTTTGGCCTCGCCATCTCGGAAGGCACCAAGGTCTTCGATGCCAAGGGCGAGCCCGCAGTGATCGATGACGGCTTCAAGCGCGGGGCGCAGCTCGTCTTCGACTGGCACAAATCAGGCGTGATGGCCAAGGAGCTCTGGGGCTCGGTCTCGGGCGCGGCCTATCGCGGCGCCAATGACGAGTTCAAGAACGCCCAGGTCGTGATGTACGTTTCCGGCTCCTGGCAGATCGCGCAGTTCGACAAGACCGTCGGCAACGCGTTCGACTGGGTCGCGGTGCCCTCGCCCTGCGGCGCGGCCTCCTGCACCGGCATGCCGGGCGGCGCCGGCCTCATCGCGATCAAGGCGACGAAGAACCCCGAGGCCGTCGCCAAGGTGATGGAGTATCTGGCGAGCGAGCCGGTGCTGAGCGAGTTCTATGCGCGCTCGCTGTTCGTGCCGGGCCATCTCGGCATCGCCGCCAAGGGGCTCGACTACAAGGATGCCAGCCCCCAGGCCAAGGCCGCCCTCAAGGTCTTCTCGGACCAGGTCGCGAGCCTCTCGCCCGTCGCCTACAAGCTGCAGGGCTTTGTCAGCAACCGCATCATTTTCAATGCGGTGATCAGCCGGGTCGGCCAGGCGATCTCGGGCGAGACCACACTGGACGAGGCTTATAAGCGGATCGCCTCGGACGTCGAGCAGCAGATCGCCGAGCGCAACAAGAAGTAGCGCCGTGACCGGTCCCACGCCAACAGCCCCGCGCCGCGATGATGGCGCGGGCGCCAGCGACCTCATCGCCGCGCCGCTCGCCTTGCTGTCGCGGCTGATCGACTGGCCGATGCGCGCGATCCAGCGTGTGATCGGCGAGCGGCGGATGGCCTATGTCTTCCTGCTGCCGAACCTCGCCTTCTTCGGCCTGTTCGTCTTCGTGCCGCTGATCATCAACGTGGTGTTCTCGGTGACGGGCGGAGCGGCGCTGTTTCCGTCGCAGCGGCCCTATGTCGGGGCCGGTCAGTATGCCTATCTGTTCGATTGCGGCTCCTTCCTCGATCCGAACTCCTGCCGCGAGGACCATTTCTGGCGCGGCGTCTCCAACACCGCCCGCTTCACGCTCTTCCAGGTGACGGCGATGGTGCTGTTCTCGCTGGTGACGGCGGTGGTGCTGAACATGCGGATCCGTGCGCGTGGCTTCTTCCGCGCCGTCTATTTCTTCCCGGTGCTGCTCTCTCCCGTCGTGGTGGCGCTGACCTGGAAATGGATCCTGCAGCGCGACGGCCTGCTCAATGCCGGGATCACCTCGCTCGGCGGCGAACGCATCCTGTTCCTGGTCGATCCGAGCTGGGCGATGTTCTGGATCGTCTTCGTTTCGATCTGGGCCCATATGGGCTTCTACACGCTGATCCTGCTGGCCGGCCTGCAGGCTATCCCCGCCGACCTCTACGAGGCGGCCGAGATGGATGCGACGCCGCGCTGGCGCACCTTCTGGCGCATCACGCTGCCGCTGCTCTGGCCCAACATGATCGTCGTGATCGTGCTGGCGCTGATCAAGGGCGTACAGACCTTCGACGAGGTCTTCGTGCTGACCGGCGGCGGGCCCGGCACCGCGACGCTGATGGTCGTCCATTACATCTACGAGACCGCGTTCTCGAACCAGGTTCAGAATTTTGGGCTGGCGGCGGCGGCCTCCGTGGTGCTCGGCGTCGTGCTCTTCGCGCTGACGCTGGCGCAGCTGGCGGCCAGCAGCCGGAAGGGGGCTGCATGATGAGCCATTCCTCCGCGCTGCTCCCACCCACAGCCCTCATCCTGAGGAGCCGCGTCAGCGGCGTCTCGAAGGATGTTCCCGTGGGCTCCGGAGTGAACTGGAGCATCCTTCGAGACGCGCCTAGCGGCGCTCCTCAGGATGAGGGCTGTGATTTGGCTGCCGAAGAACGGTGGTCGGCATGAGCCTCGTGACCAAGCTCGCCACCGCCCGCCGCACCCCCGGCCGCTGGCATTGGACCGATATCGCGGCCTATGCCTATCTCGCGCTCGGGGTCGTCCTGATGTTCGGGCCGGTGCTCTGGCTGGCGATGTCGTCCTTCAAGACGCAGGCCGGGCTGCTCGAATTCCCGCCCTCGCTGCTGCCGATGTCGCAGAAGGAGGTCGTGGTAACGGGCCATCCGCAACCGCTGCCGCTGTTTACGGTGACGATGCCGGACGGATCGACGCGCGTTCTGGCGCAGGTCCGGCGCATCGGCATCCAGGCGCAGATGGTCGATCCGGCCAACCCGGCCGAGACCATCCGCGTGGCGATCGACAAGCGCGTGCCGGTTCGCGAATTCAAGCTCGCGACCGAGAACTACACCGAGCCGCTGGAGCGCTTCGCCTTCACGCGTTTCCTGTGGAACTCGGTCTTCGTCACGGTGGTGGCAACGATCATCACGCTGATCATCAACTCGATGGCGGCCTATGCGCTGTCGATCTACGAGTTCCGCGGGAAGAATACGGTGATGCTGATGGTGATCGGCACGCTGATGATCCCGATCACCATCATCCTGGTGCCGGTCTATCTGGTCGTCACGGAACTCGGGCTGGTGAACTCGCTCTGGGCGGTCATCCTGCCGGGTGCGGCGACGCCGACAGGCGTCTTCCTGCTCAGGCAATACATGCTGACGCTTCCCCGCGACCTGATCGAGGCGGCGCGCATGGACAAGGCCTCGGAGTGGCAGATCTACTGGCGCATCGTCATGCCGCTAGCGATGCCGGCGCTGGCCGTGCTGGCGATCTTCTCGGTGATGTGGCGCTGGAACGAGTTCCTCTGGCCGCTCGCGGTGCTGACCAAGACCGAATCCTACACGCTGCAGATCGGCCTCAACGCCTTCCAGGGCGAGCTCCAGACACAGTGGCACTATCTGCTCGCCATGACGGTGGTGACGCTGTTGCCGGTCGCGCTGGTCTTCGTCTTCCTGCAACGCTTCATCACCACAGGCATCGCCAATACGGGCATGAAATGAGAGACCGCATGCGTCGAACAGGTGCCCTATGGCTCAGCTAGAACTTTCCGGCGTCCGCAAATCCTTCGGCGCGACGCATGTCCTTCATGGCATCGACCTTGCCGTCGCGGATGGCGAATTCGTCGTCTTCGTCGGCCCGTCGGGCTGCGGCAAGTCCACCCTGCTGCGCGTCATCGCCGGGCTGGAAGGGGTGACGGGCGGGTCGATCGCGATCGATGGCAGCGACGTCACCGGCCTGCCGGCCTCCGAGCGCGGGCTTGCCATGGTGTTCCAGTCCTATGCGCTCTACCCGCATATGAGCGTCTACAAGAACATGGCCTTCGCGCTGGAGAACATGGGCTTCAAGCGCGACGAGATCGACCAGCGCGTGCGGCGAGCAGCCGGGATGCTGCGCCTGACCGACTATCTCGAACGCAAGCCCAAGGCGCTCTCCGGCGGCCAGCGCCAGCGCGTCGCGATCGGCCGCGCCATCGTGCGCGACCCGAAGATCTTCCTGTTCGACGAACCGCTCTCCAATCTCGACGCGGAGCTGCGCGTCGCGACCCGCAAGGAGCTCGCCGGCCTGCATGCCGAACTCGGCGGCACGATGATCTACGTCACCCATGACCAGGTCGAGGCAATGACGCTGGCCGACCGCATCGTCGTGCTGCAGGCCGGGCGGATCGAGCAGATCGGCACGCCGCTCGACCTCTACAACCGCCCGGACAACCTCTTCGTCGCAGGCTTCATCGGCTCGCCGCGGATGAACCTGCTGCCCGGCACGGTCGCGCGGCAAGGCATCGTGAGGCTCGGCGAAGGCGGCCATGAGATCGCCTGCGAAACCGGCGCTTTGACCGCCGGCGCCACTGTGACCCTTGGCGTCCGGCCGGAGCATCTCGCGCTGTCCGAAACCACCGGCCTGCCGCTGGCGGTCGAGCTGGTCGAGCGGCTCGGCGGCGAAAGCTATCTCTACGGCTCGTCGCCCGGCCTGCCGCAGATCACGCTCAAGCTCGACGGCCAGAGCGGACATCAGCGCGGCGATACCGTCTTCCTCGCGCTGCCCTCGGCGCAGCTCCACCTGTTCGACGAAACCGGCCGGGCGATCCGGTCCTGACACCCCCAAGAGAGATCCTATGAAAGCCCTCACGCAAGGCCGCTATCTCGGCCGCGACGGCGAAGCCGCCCTGTTCGATCTCGGCGGCGGCACGACGATCACCGTCCGCATCCTCGAAGGCGATATCGGCCGGGTGACGTTGAAGCCGCGCGACGGCTACCGGCTCGACCGCGGCTGGGCGATCGCACCCGGCGGGCTGGAGCCGGCCTATGAGGGGCGCCCGCGCGACGACCTCTCCGGCTTCGCCGTCCCGAAAGCGGCCGTGACGGAGACGGACGGCAAGGTCGCGCTCTCGGCCGGCGGTCTCACCGCCGAGATCACGCTGTCACCCTTCGGCATCGCCTGGCGGCGCGCCGGCGAGGACAAGCCCTTCCTGCAGGACCGCACGACCCAGGCCTATCTGATGTCGCCGCGCACCGGCGCGGTCGCGCATTTCATGGCGCGCGACTATGCCGAGCGGCATTACGGCCTCGGCGACAAGGCCGGCCCGCTCGACCGGACCGGACGGCGCTTCGCCATCGACGCCGTCGACCCCTGCGGCTTCGATGCGGAGCTGTCCGATCCGCTCTACAAGATGCTGCCCTTCTTCATCGTCGACGGGCCGGCCGGCGCGCATGGCGTGTTCTACGACAATCTTTCGACCGGCAGCGTCGATTTCGGCTGCACGCTCGACAATTATCACGGCCTGTTCCGTTCCTGGAAAGGCGACGATGGCGATCTCGATTATTACGTCATGGCCGGCCCGAGCGTGCCGGACGTGGTCAAGCGCTTCTCCTGGCTGACCGGCGGACAGGCCTTCGCGCCACTCTGGTCCTTCGGCTTCGGCGTCACCTCGATGGCGATCGCCGATGCGCCCGATGCAGATGCGCGCATCAGCGACTTCATCGGCAAGCTCGCGACGCATCGCATCCCCTGCGACTCATTCCATTTCGGCTCGGGCTACACGCAGATCGGCCACCGCCGCTACGCCTTCAACTGGAACCGCGACAAATTCCCGGACCCCAAGGCAACGATGAAGCGGCTGAACGAGGCCGGCATCCAGACGGTCGCCAACCTCAAGCCCTGCCTGCTCGACGACCACCCCCGCCTGCAGGAGACGCTGGATGGGGGCTTCCTGGTGAAGGACGGACAGACCGGCGAACCCGCCGTCGCGCAGTTCTGGGACGGGCTCGGCTTCCATCTCGACTATACGAACCCAAAGGGCCGGGCCTGGTGGCGCGACGGCATCGAGACAGCGCTGCTCGATTACGGTTTCACGACCGTGTGGAACGACAACAACGAATACGAGATCTGGGACGAGGACGCGATCTGCGACGGCGACGGCCGTCCCTTCCGGCAGGCGCTGGGGCGGCCGGCGCAGCCGCTCCTGATGACCAAACTGTCCTATGAAGCGCAGGCGGCGCGTCAGCCCGGCAAGCGGCAATATTCCGTCACCCGCGGCGGCGGCGCCGGCATTTCGCGCTATGCCCAGACCTGGTCGGGCGACAACGAGACCGCCTGGAAGACGCTCCGCTACAACCTGACGCAAGGCCTCAACATGAGCCTCTCGGGAATGTTCAGCATCGGCCACGATGTCGGCGGCTTCCATGGGCCGACGCCCGGACCGGAACTCTTCGTCCGCTTCAACGAGTTCTGCGCGCTCTGGCCGCGCATGGTGATGAACTCGTGGAACGATGACGGCGTCGTCAACCTGCCCTGGATGTATCCGGAGATGGTGCCGCAGGTGCGCGAGGCGATTTCGCTGCGCTATCGGCTGATGCCTTATCTCTACACTCTGATGTGGCGCGCCAGCCGCGACGGCACCCCGGCCGTGCGGCCGCTCCTCTACGATTTCCCGCAGGACGCCACTGCCGTGACCGCGGACGATGCCTTCATGCTGGGCCCGGACGTGCTGGTTGCGCCGGTGCTGGAAGAGGGTGCGACCGAGCGCAGCGTCTACCTGCCGGTCCATCCCGGCGGCTGGTACGACTGGCACGAGAAGAAGCATCATGCCGGCGGCGCGGTCGCGACCGTCGCGGCTCCGCTCGGGCGCCTGCCGCTCTTCGTCAGGGCCGGCGCGCTGATCCCGCTCGGCGACGCGGCCGGCATCAGCGAATTGCGCGAGGTCCTGGTCTGCGGGCTGGTCGAGGGCGCCAGTGGCGAGCTTTACGAGGATGACGGCGACACCGCCGACTGGCGCGGCGCGGGGGCGTCCGTGATCCGCTTCCAGGTCCGCGACGGCGAGATCGACATGGTGCAGGAGGGCAGCGCTCCCCTACCCTTTGGCCGGATCGCGATCCGGCAGATCGGCGACTGACGGCGATTCCGGCCGGCGCGGGCTCTTCCTCGGCCTTGGGCGATCGTCCTATGGTCTTGCGACGAGGGGGCCGCGCCGATGCGGGGCTTCAGAGGACCGACGCATGACGACCATCGATCTGAACTCGGACCTTGCCGAGGGCTTCGGCGCCTATCGCTGCGGCGACGACGAGGCGATGCTCGCCATCGTCACCTCGGCGAATGTCGCCTGCGGCCTGCATGCCGGCGACCCCGAGATCATGGCGAACGCCTTCACCGTGGCGCGCGAGCGTGGCGTCGCGGTCGGCGCCCATCCCGGCTTCCCCGATCTCTGGGGCTTCGGCCGGCGGCGGATTCCGTTCTCGACCGGCGAGATCGAGCGCCTCGTCGCGTATCAGATCGGCGCGGCCTGCGGGCTTGCCGCCTATGCCGGCCACGCCATCACCTATGTCAAACCCCATGGCGCGCTCGGCAACATCTCCTGCGAGGAGCGCCCTGTCGCCGATGCGATCGCGCGCGCGATCAAGGCGGTCGATCCCGGCCTCTCCTTCCTGGCGACGGCGCTGACCGCCCAGGTCGCGGCCGGCGAGGCGGCCGGCCTCAAGGTGCATCAGGAGATCTTCGCCGATCGCGGCTACACCGAGGAGGGCCTGCTGGTGTCGCGCAGCCTGCCCGGCGCGATGATCACCGACGCGCAGGAGGCGGCGGACCGCGTCGTCGCCATGGTCCGCGAGGGCGCCATCATCACCCTGTCGGGCGGGCGCCTGCCGACCGCGATCCATTCGGTCTGCGTGCATGGCGATTCGAGCCACGCGGTCGCCACGGCGCGACAGGTGCGTGCGGCGCTGGAAGAGGCCGGCGTCAGGCTTGCAGCCTTCGCATGAGCCTCGACCAAGGCGGGCGCCCGCTCTTCCTGGACGCCGGAGAGACCGCACTGGTGGTCGAGTTCGGCCGCATCGTCGATCCCGCGATCAGCGACCGGGTGCTGGCGCTCGACGCGGCCCTGGCCGCAGCCCCGCCCGAGGGACTGCGCGAACTCGTGCCGACCTATCGCTCGCTGATGATCCATTACGATCCGCTGCAGCTCGACCGGGCTACGCTGGTCGCGCTGGTCGAGGAGCGGCTGGCGGTGCCGGCGACGCGCAACCGGGCGGCAACCCTCTGGACGCTGCCGTGCTGCTATGAGCCGCCGCATGGCGAGGATCTGGCCGAGATGGCCGCACTGTTGGGGCTTACTGCTGTCGAAGCAGCGGCCATCCACGCTGCGGCGCTTTACCGGGTCTATATGTACGGGTTCTCGCCGGGCTTCACCTATCTCGGCGGCCTGCCCGAACAGATCGCGATCTCACGCCGAACCAAGCCACGCCCGCCGCATGAGAGCAAGGCGGTCCTGGTCGGCGGGGGCTTGAGTGCCATCGCCAGCTTTTCGATGCCGACCGGCTGGTATGTCGTCGGCCGCACGCCTGAACGGCTCTACGCGCCGGACCGGCCCAATGCCTTCCTGTTCGAGCCCGGCGACAGCCTGCGCTTCGAGCCGATCGACCCCGCGACCTTTGCGGCGCTCGATGCACGCGCTGAGGCCGGCGAAATCGTGGCACGGCGGCAAGCGGCATGAGCGCGGTGCTGCGCCTGCTTTCGGCCGGCCCCGGCATCACCGTCCAGGATCGCGGCCGGCACGGTTTCCTGCGTTATGGCGTCACCGGCGCCGGGCCAATGGACCCGTTCGCGCATGCGCTCGCGAACCGGGCGCTCGGCAATCCCGCGGAAGCGGCGGCGATCGAAATCTCGCTCGGCGGCCTCGAACTGACGAGCGAGGGCGCGCCCGTCACCATCGCGCTCGCCGGCGGCGACTTCCAGGTGATGCTGGACGGCCAGGCGCTGCCCCCGGCGGTCGTCGCGCGGCTGGAGCCCGGCGCGAGCCTGAAGGTGCGGGCAGGTCTCGCCGGCGTCTGGAGCTATCTCGCTGTCGCGGGCGGGCTCGATTTGCCTTACGTGCTCGGATCGCGCGCAACCCATACGCGCACCGGCATGGGCGGGCTCAAAGGGCGCATGCTGCAGGTCGGCGACATCCTGCCGGTCGGCATGGCGACAAGCGAGATCGCGACCGGGCGCATCGTCGCGCCCCTGCTCGAACGGCCGGCTGAGAGCATCCGCGTGCTGCTCGGGCCGCAGGACGACTATTTCGCGCCGGACCAGATCGCGGCCTTCCTGGCCGGTCCCTGGACGATCGCGGCGCGGGGCGACCGGATGGCCTGCTTCCTCGAAGGCCCGAAGCTCAGCCACAATCTCGGCTTCAACATCCCCTCCGACGGCGTCGCGATGGGTGCGATCCAGGTCCCGGGCGAAGGCCTGCCCATCGTGCTGATGGCCGACCGTCAGTCGACCGGCGGCTATCCCAAGATCGCGACCGTGATCGGCGCCGATCTCGGCCGCCTCGCCCAGGCGAGGCCGGGAACGCCGATTGCCTTTCGCGCCGTGTCGCATGCCGAGGCCGTGCTGGCCCGGGCAGAGGAGCAATCCTTCCTCTCCGGCGCGATTCCCATCGAGCCCCTGGTTCGCAGCCTGTTCAGCCCGGAATTCCTGCTCGGCCTCAACCTGGTCGATGGCTGGGTCGATGCGCGAGCGCCAGCCTGATCGCCGCAGAGAATCTGAGTCAGGCCGCCTCCTCGATGAAGGTCGCGACGAAGCGGACGAGTTCGCTCTGGCGGGCCGTGCCGGTCTTGGCGAAGAGGCGCTGCAGATGGGTGCGCGCCGTGGTGCGGGCGATGCCGAGCTTCTTGGCCGCGACGACGGTGTCGAGCCCCTTGACGATCAGGCCGAGCATGCGCGCTTCCGTCGGCGTCAGCCCGCAGGCCTCGGCGACCTCGTCGACATTGCGGTCGATCGCGCGCTGCGGATCATCGACCGTCAGGACGAACAGGTCCATGCCGGCCCCGCCGAGATGAACCGCATCGACCACGATCTGGCGGCCGCAGCGCATCGCGAGCGACAGGCGGATCTCTTCCGGCGCCGAGCCGGCGCAGCGGCGCTTGAGCCAGGTCTGGAGCTTTGCCGCAAAGAGCTTGTCGGCGCAGACGAGGCGGCCTGCCGCGCCGATCCCTTCGTGCGACAGGGCGGCGGCGCCCTGGTTGCTGAAATGGACGCGCAGATCGGCGTCGATGATGAAGAGGGGCTTGGCGCCGCGGCCCGCGTCCTCCGCATCGGAAGTGCGGGGCGGCAGCGGGGCGGCATAGCCGGAGGCGGGTGGGAGCGAGAACATTGTCATGCGAGAAGTGTCAACAAGCTCGAGCATCTTCGCTGTCCCCTATGTAACAGTCTGCCGGAACCGGCCGTGACAGACTGAGATGTCCTGTCCCCCTTTCGTCGCGCTGCGCCCGCGAATGGTTCATCGTCGGTTCATGTAATTGTGGAGCGCTCGCCGCTGGCGAGCAGACAGGTTGGCTACGAGCCCCGGCGCGGGCCGCCGAAGCCGATAGCCGTGACCACGTGTCAGAGTGCTGCCGTCAGATGCGCAGTGACAGCTTGTAGGTGTAGGCGTCGCCGCGAAACAGGCCCTCGACATATTCGAGCATGTCGCCGTCGCGGCCGTAGCTGCGGCGCTTGATCAGCAAGCAGGGCAACGGCATCGCGAAGCCGAAGATGGCGCATTCCTCAGGGGTCGGGGCGGCCGCCTCGATGGTCTGCTCGCAGCGCTCCAGCGGGGTGCCGAGCCGCGCCAGCTCGGCATAGACGGACCGGGTCAGGTCGGCGTGCTCGAGCTCCGGGACGCGTTCGAGATTGTACCAGGCGACCTCGCGCGACAGCGGCATGCCGTCGCCACTGCGCACACGAACCAGTTTGAGGAAGCGGGCATTGGAAGAGCGGCCGAAGATCGAGGCGATCGAGCGGTCGGTGACGACGGTCTGCTCCAGGATTCGCGAGGACGGCACGCGGCCGAGCTCCCGCATCTCCTCCGTGAAGCCCTTGAGCCGGTCCATGCCCGAATGCAGGCGCGAGCCCGGCCCCTGCACGATCGAACCCAGACGCCCCTGTGCGCTGAGCAATTTGCGCTCGCGTAGCGCGTTGTAGGAACGCTGCACCGTCGCGCGGCTGATCTTCAGCCGTTCGGCGAGCTGGCGCTCGGCCGGCAGTGTGGTACCCGGAGGCAGGGTTCCGTCGCCGATCAGCCGCGTCAACTGATCTTCAAGCTGCTGGTATAGCGGCTTGGCGGTGTCGTCGCGCAGTTCCAGCAGGTCCTGGAACGGCGGCTTCGACGGAACGTTCGATACTGGCGTGGTTGGGTACATGAGGGTGCGCAGCGGCTGTCCACCTGCCGGAAACATCTGAGGGATCGAACGCAATGGCCGAGGGATCGATTTTCGTGCTGGGTAGCTTCGTCGTGTCGTGCTCGGCAAAGGTCTCGCGTTTCCCGCGCCCCGGAGAATCGCTTGCCGCCGATATTGTGACAATCGAGCCCGGAGGCAAGGGACTGAACCTCGCTATGGCATCGAGACGCCTTGGCGCCGAGGTCGATGGGTTGCTGGCGGTCGGAGACGACATCGCCGCCGCCTTCGCGGCACCGGCGCTGGCGAAGGCCCGCCTGCCCGCGACGATGCTGGTCCATTTGCCCGGCAAGACCGGCAGTGGCGTCGGCTTCACCGATGCGCACGGCGAGACCTGCCTTGCCGTCGATGCCGGCGTCAATCGCGCGCTCTCGGCAACGCATGTGCGCGCTCGCACGGAGGCGATCGCCGCCTGCGCGATGGTGATGGCGCAGTTCGAGATCGGCGACGAACCGATTCGCGAAGCCTTCGCGCTGGCACGGCGGGCCCGCGTACCGACGCTGCTCAACCCCTCGCCGTTCCGCCCGATCCCGCCGGATATTCTGGCGAATGCGCAGATCCTCGTCATCAACCAGACCGAGGCGCAGGCGCTGGCGGCCGAGATCATGCCCGACGCCAGCGAGCCGGCCGAACCCAGCCGCTTCGTCGCAGAGCTGGGTCCCGCCCTGCTGGCGCGGGGGCCGAGTCTCGTCGTGCTGACGCTGGGCGCGGCTGGTGCGGTCGCAGTTACCGCCGAGGGCGCGATCGGACAGGTGGCGTTTCCCGTTGAGGCGATCGATGCGCTGGGGGCCGGCGATGCCTTCGCCGCGACGCTCGGCGTCGCGCTGTCGCGCGGTTCCGCCACGGTCGAGGCGCTGCGGCAGGCTGCCGCAGCCGGCGCAATCGCAACGCGGAAAACCGGAGTTTTCGATGCTCTGGGCACGCAGGCGGATATCGACCAGTTGCTCGGCACGCAGCCGTAATCGGCGTTTCGTTTTATGGATCGTTTTTGGACTTTCCGTAAGCAGTCCATATTGCTAACCTCTCCCTCGCGAGTGTGCTGTGGCAGGCACCATGAGGGCGAGGAGCGGTCATGTCGGGTCCCAGCGTCGATGCCGTAATTTCTGCCGTCGACAATCTGCTTGCAGGCGCGCTCGACGCCGACCGAATGCCGTTGGCAGTCGAGCAGTTGCGCCAGCTCTTCAACGGCTCGAAGGCCTGCCTCTCGCGAATCGGTCCCGACATGACGGCGGCCGATTCTGTCAGCACGAACAGCGACGCAGCCATGCAGCGCCGCTGTTACGAGGACCTCGCCGAGGATTTCATCCGGATGGGCGAGACATTGCGCAGCGTCCCGATCGGCTCGATCTACCGCGACAGCGAGCTGTTCGGTGAGGAGACGCTTCGGGCCAGCCGGCCCTGGCGCGAATGGATGGCGCCGCAGGACATGTATGGCGGCATCGCCTGCCGCCTCGCGGAGACCAGCTCCTCCTACTGGTTCTTCGACGTGCAGCGCGGGAAGAACCAGGAGCCCTTCGACGAAGCCGAAGCCGCCCTGCTCGGGCGATTGTCGCCGCTGTTGCGCAAGGTCACCGAACTGAGCCGGCAGGTCGGACATCTGAAGCTGCAGCGCGACGAGGCGCGCGGCGCCCTCGACGCGCTCGCCATGGCGATCGTCATCGTCGATCGTGATCTGCAGGTCTCCTACGCGAATGAAGGCGCCGATGAGATCCTGGCCGATCCCGAAGGGGCCGTCGGCCTGCGCCAGGGCCGCCTGTTCGCCCGCCAGCCCAACGATCAGCGCCAGCTCAAGCGGCTGGTCGACGCCGCGCTGCGTAGTGCCACCGATCCGCTGGAGGAGCACCGCAGCAGCATGATCGTCCAGGGCGGCGACGGCGCTCAGGCACTCTCGGCCTGCGTCATGCCGGCCGCTCCCACCCGCCCCGGCACGACTC
>UCBZ01000003.1 GCA_900470775.1 Hyphomicrobiales bacterium
CCCTCTCCTTACAGGAGAGGGGTTCTTCCAGCGCTTACACCGAACATGCGGCGGGTGAACCGAAAGAAAAATACCCCTTCGCGCTGCGCCTCGGCTTCCGCCAGATCGACGGTTTTAGCGAGGAGTGGGGCCTGGCGATCGAGCGAAACCGAAACGACGGCTACCGCGATGTCGAGGACCTGATGCGCCGTGCGGTTCTGCCGGGTCGCGCCATGCGGCTGCTCGCGGATGCCGATGCCTTTCGTTCTCTGGGCCTTGATCGCCGCGAGGCGCTCTGGGCCGTGCGCCGGCTGCCGGATGACGATGCGCTGCCGCTTTTCGCCGCCGCCCACGCCCGCGAACTCGGCGAGGAGCCGGCCATGGCGCTGCCCGTGATGCCTCTGCCGCAGCAGATCGTCGCCGACTATCAGACGGTGCGGCTCTCCCTGAAGGGGCATCCAATGGGGATGCTGCGGCCGATCTTCCGGCGCGACGGCGTGCTCAGCTGCGCGCAACTCGACGGCCGGCCCGATGGGAGCTGGGCCCGGACGGCCGGCGTCGTGCTGGTGCGGCAGCGGCCGGGCAACGGCAAGGCGATCTTCATCACGCTGGAGGACGAGACCGGCATCGCCAATGTCCTGCTCTGGGCGCGGCTGTTCGAGCGCTTCCGGCGCGAGGTGATGAGCGGGCGACTGCTGCAGATCGAGGGCAGGGTGCAGAAGAGCCCGGAAGGCGTGGTGCATCTGATGGCGCAGCGCGTCGTCGATCGCACGGCCGATCTCGCCAGCCTCTCCGATACCCATCGCACCGAGATCGCGCTGGCGCGGGCTGACGAGATCCGCAATCCGCCGCCGCCGCGCGGACGGCATCCCCGCAATGTCCGTATCCTGCCGAAGTCGCGCGACTTCCACTGACCTGCTGTGCATGTAGTCAATTTGCCTGAATTATAAGCACAAGCAGCCGCGTCGCATACGCAGCGCGCCTGTGCGGCCATCTGCTGGGCAGAAGGCGGCGTTGCGTCATCCGAAAGTGCTAGTCGTACGACCTTGGTCTGGCATGCGCGTTGCTAACCTCCGCGCTGCCGCGGCCAAACCTCCAAGCAGAGGCCGCCGGCCAATCATAGGGAGAACAACCGTGTCCGCATCCCATTTCACCCGCTCCGTCCTTCTCGGCCTGGGCCTTTCGACCGCGCTCGCGACGGCTGCGCTCGCCCAGGAGAAGGTCCTGCGCATCGGCATGACGGCGGCGGACATTCCGCGCACCCATGGCCAGCCGGACCAGGGCTTCGAGGGCAATCGCTTCACCGGCATCCCGATGTATGACGCGCTCACCCATTGGGACCTGTCCTCGGCGGAGAAGGCCAGCGTCGTCATTCCCGGCCTCGCCACGGAATGGGCGGTCGATGCGACAGACAAGACCAAATGGACCTTCAAGCTGCGTCCGGGCGTCAAGTTCCAGGACGGCTCGGCCTTCGACGCCGCTGCCGTGGTCTGGAATGTCGACAAGGTCCTGAACAAGGAAGCCGCCCATTTCGCGCCCGACCAGATCGGCGTCACCGTCTCGCGCATGCCGACGCTGAAGACCGCCAAGGCCATCGATCCGCTGACGGTCGAGCTGACGACGAGCGAGCCCGACGCCTTCCTGCCGATCAACCTGACCAACCTCTTCATCGTCTCCCCGACGCATTGGGCCGCCAAGCTTGCCGCGGTGCCGGCCTCGGTCACCGATCCGGCCGAGCGCGCCAAGCTGGCCTGGGCCGCCTTCTCGGCCGATCCGTCCGGCACCGGCCCGTTCAAGGGCGTCAAGCTGTCGCCGCGCGAGCGCTTCGAGATGGTCGCCAACAAGACCTATTGGGACCCCAAGCGCGTGCCGAAGATCGACCGCGTCGTGCTGGTGCCGCTGCCGGAGGCCAATGCCCGCACCGCAGCCCTGCTCTCGGGCCAGGTCGACTGGATCGAGTCGCCTTCGCCGGATGCCGTGCCGCAGATCAAGCAGCGCGGCTTCACCGTCTACACCAACGCCCAGCCGCATGTCTGGCCCTGGCAGCTCTCCTTCGCCGAGGGCTCGCCCTGGGTCGACATCAAGGTGCGCCATGCCGCCAATCTCTGCGTCAATCGCGAGGAGCTGAAGACGCTGCTCGGAGGGCTGATGGAGATCCCCAAGGGCACCGTGCCGCCCGGCCATCCCTGGTGGGGCAATCCGAAGTTCGACATCAAATATGATCTCGCCGCGGCCAAGAAGCTGATGACGGAAGCCGGCTATTCGGCATCCAAGCCGGCAAAGGTGAAGGTGCTGACCTCGGCCTCGGGCTCCGGCCAGATGCAGCCCCTGCCGATGAACGAGTTCATGCAGCAGGCGCTGAAGGACTGCTTCTTCGACGTCGCGCTCGAGGTCGGCGAGTGGAACGCCGTCTTCACCAACTGGCGCGAGGGCGCCAAGCACGCCAATGCGCGCGGCGCCAACGCCACCAACGTCACCTTCGCGGCGATGGACCCGTTCTTCGCCATGGTCCGTTTCACCTCGACCAAGACGTTTCCGCCGGTCTCCAACAACTGGGGTTATTTCGGCAATGACGAGTTCGACAAGCTGATCGCCGACGCCCGCACCACCTTCGAGGGCACGGCCCGCGACGCGGCGCTGGCCAAGCTCCATGCCCGCATCGTCGAGGAAGCGCCCTTCGTCTGGGTTGCCCATGACGTCGGCCCGCGTGCGATGAGCACCAAGGTCAAGGGCGTGGTCCAACCGAAGAGCTGGTTCATCGACCTGGCTCCGATGTCGATGGAGTGACGAGCCGGGCGTCATTCTCGGGGCGGTGCGAAGCACCGACCCGAGAAGCTCCTGCCGAAGATGCTCGGGTCAAGCCCGCGCATGACGTCTGCGCTCGCGGTGGCGCCATCTGCTGGCACAGCCCTTGCGAGCCAGCTTTGAAACCGTCCAATTCTGGAGTTCGTCTATGATCCGCACTGCCCTTGCTCTGACGCTTGCTGCCGGCGTCTCTCTCTTTGCGGCGTCGGCATCGGCCCAGGGCACGCTGCGCATCGGCATGACGGCCTCCGATATCCCGCTGACCACCGGCCAGACCGACCAGGGTGGCGAGGGCATGCGCTTCATGGGCTATACGGTCTATGACGGGCTCATCAACTGGGACCTCAGCAAGGCCGATAAGGCCTCCGACCTCGTGCCCGGCCTCGCGACGAGCTGGTCGATCGATGCGACCGACAAGACCAAATGGACCTTCGTCCTGCGCGAGGGCGCGAAGTTCCATGACGGTTCGGAGTTCACCGCCGATGCCGTGGTCTGGAACCTCGACAAGCTCTTGAAGAACGATGCCCCGCAGTTCGATCAGCGCCAGGCGGCGCAGGGCCGCTCCCGCATCCCGGCGGTCGGCAGCTACAAGGTCATCGACAAGTACAAGGTCGAGATCACCACCAAGACGCCCGATGCGACGCTGCCCTACCAGCTCGCCTGGGTGATGATGTCCTCGCCGGCGCAGTGGGAGAAGCTCGGCAAGAGCTGGGAGGCCTTCGCCAAGACGCCGTCGGGCACTGGGCCCTGGCAGCTCACCGCCTTCCAGCCGCGCGAGCGCGCCGAACTTTCGCCGTTCCCCGGCTATTGGGACAAGGCGCGCGTGCCCAAGCTCGACAAGATGGTGCTGCTGCCGTTGCCCGAAGCCAATGCCCGCGCCGCTGCGCTGCGGGCCGGGCAGGTCGACTGGATCGAGGCGCCGTCGCCCGACATGGTGCCCTCGCTGACCAGCGCCGGCTTCAAGATCGTCACCAATGCCTATCCGCATAACTGGACCTGGCACCTGTCGCGCGCCGAGGGCTCGCCCTGGAACGACATCCGCGTCCGCAAGGCCGCCAACCTCGCCGTCGACCGCCAGGGCCTGAAGGAGCTGCTCAGCGGCCTGATGATCCCGGCCGAGGGCTTCTATCCGCCCGGCCACCAGTGGTTCGGCAATCCGAGCTTCAAGCTGAAATACGATCCGGCCGGGGCCAAGAAGCTCCTCGCCGAGGCCGGCTTCTCGCCCGCCAAGCCGGTGACCACGAAGATCCTGATCGCGCCGTCGGGCTCGGGCCAGATGCAGCCGCTGCCGATGAACGAGTTTGTCCAGCAGAACCTCGCCGAGGTCGGAATCAAGATCGACTTCGAGGTCGTCGAGTGGAACACGCTGATCAACATCTGGCGGGCCGGCGCCAACCATGAATCGTCGCGCAAGGCGACAGGGATGAACTACACATATTTCATCCAGGATCCCTTCACCGGCCTGATTCGCCACCTCCAGTGCAACCTCCAGCCGCCGGCCGGCACCAATTGGGGCATGTATTGCGATCCCGAGATGGACAAGCTGTTCGAGCAGGTCCGCAACACCTTCGACCCTGCGGCGCAGACCAAGGTGCTTCAGAAGATCCACGAGAAATATGTCGACGAGGCGCTGTTCCTGATGGTGACGCATGACGTCAATCCCCGCGCGATGAGCCCGAAGGTGCAGGGCTTCGTCCAGGCGCAGAACTGGTTCCAGGACTTCTCGTCGATCACCATGGCGAAGTGAGGGGATGATGCGCGGGCGACGCTACGCTGTCATTCCGGGGCATCGCGCAGCGATGAACCCGGAACCCACGACCGGGCGAGCCCTGCTTCCGTTGCCTCGCTCGAACGGAGCGCCTGGTCGTGGGTTCCGGGTTCGCGGCTGCGCCGCGCCCCGGAATGACAGGCGGGATCTTCCATGCTGAGCTATCTCGCCAAGCGCATCCTCTACGTCCTGCCGGTCGCCTTCGGCGTCAGCGTGTTTTGCTTCCTGCTCGTCCACATCGCGCCGGGCGACCCGTTGACCTCGGTGCTGCCGCCGGACGCTTCGCAGGCGATGCAGGATGAATTGCGCAAGATCTACGGCTTCGATCGGCCGCTGCCGGTGCAGTTCGGCCTCTGGCTCCTGAAGGCGCTGCAGGGCGATCTCGGCACCTCGATCGCCACGGGGCGTCCCGTCGCGGCCGAGGTCTGGCGGGCCGTGGGCAACACGCTGCTGATCGCTCTGCTGGCGACGGTGATCGGCTTCCTGCTCGGCTCCTTCTTCGGCTTCGTCGCCGGTTATTTCCGCGGCTCCTTCCTCGACAAATTCGCCTCGATGCTCGCCGTGCTCGGCGTCTCCGTGCCGCATTACTGGCTCGGCATGGTGATGGTGATCGTGTTCTCGGTGCAGCTCGGCTGGCTGCCGCCGGGCGGGGCCGGGCCGGGCGGTTCGGCCGCCTGGATCTGGAACTGGGAGCATGTCAGCTACATGATCCTGCCGGCGATCACGATGTCGGTGATCCCGATGGGCATCATCGCCCGCACCGTGCGAGCGCTGGTCGCCGACATTCTGCACCAGGAGTTCGTGCCGGCGCTGCGCGCCAAGGGCCTGATGGATTTCGGCGTGTTCAGGCATGTCGTGAAGAACGCTGCCCCGACCGCGCTCGCCGTGATGGGCCTGCAGCTCGGCTATCTGCTCGGCGGCTCGATCCTGATCGAGACGGTGTTCTCCTGGCCCGGCACCGGCTTCCTGCTCGGCAACGCCATCTTCCAGCGCGACCTGCCGCTGCTGCAGGGCACGATCCTGGTGCTGGCGATGTTCTTCGTCGGCCTGAACGTCCTCGTGGACATCCTCCAGGGTCTGCTCGACCCGCGCGTCAGGAGGCGCTGAGATGACCGCGATCATCGAAAGCGCAGCCCCTATCGTCGTGCCGCCACTGGCGAAGTCTCCGGGCTATTGGACGGGCGTCTGGCGCCGCTTCAAGAAAGACAAGGTCGCGGTCGGCGCAGGGCTTGTCGTGCTGGCGATCATCCTGATGGCTGTTTTCGCCGATTATGTCGCGCCGGCCGACCCGACGCGCTCCTCGATGCTGCGGCGCCTGCGTCCGATCGGCACGCCGGGCTATCCGCTTGGCGCCGACGAACTCGGCCGCGACATGCTCTCGCGCCTGATCCATGGCGCCAGGCTTTCGCTCTTCATGGGCGTAGTGCCGGTCTTCATTGCCTTCGTCTTCGGCTCGGTGATCGGGGTGGCGGCCGGCTTCTTCGGCGGCAAGTTCAACACCATCACCATGCGCACCGTCGACGTGTTCTACGCTTTCCCCTCGGTGCTGCTGGCGATTGCGCTCTCGGGCGCGCTCGGCGCCGGCATCACCAATTCGCTGCTCTCGCTGACCATCGTCTTCATTCCGCCGATCGCGCGCATCGCCGAGAGCGTGACGACGCAGGTGCGCTCCATGGACTATGTCGAGGCCGCGCGCGCCAGCGGGGCCAATGCGCTGACGATCATCCGCGTCCATGTCCTGGGCAATGTGCTGGGTCCGATCTTCGTCTATGCGACGAGCCTGATCTCGGTCTCGATGATCCTGGCCTCGGGCCTGTCCTTCCTGGGGCTGGGTACGAAGCCGCCGACGCCGGAATGGGGCCTGATGCTGAACACGCTGCGCACGGCGATCTACGTGCAGCCCTGGGTCGCGGCGCTGCCGGGCGCGGCGATCTTCATCACCTCGATCTCGTTCAACCTGCTCTCCGACGGTCTGCGCTCGGCGATGGACGTGAAGGGCTGACCATGGCACTCGAAACCCATCCCGATCGTGGCGGCCCCGGGACGCCGCTGCTGCAGGCGAAAACCCTGACTAAGCATTTCCCGCTCGGCGGCGGTGCGGTCGTGCGCGCCGTCGACGGCGTCGATTTCGCGGTGATGAAGGGCGAGACGCTCGGCGTCGTCGGCGAATCCGGTTGCGGCAAGTCGACGACGGCGCGTGTCGTCATGCAGCTGATCCCGCAGGACAAGGGCGAGATGCTGTTCGACGGCGAGATCGTCGGCGGCAAGGATCTGACGCTCAAGGAATACCGCCGCCAGGCGCAGATGGTCTTCCAGGACTCATACGCCTCGCTCAACCCGCGCCTGACCATCGAAGATTCGATCGCGTTCGGGCCGACCGTGCATGGCGTCTCGAAGGCCGCCGCGATCCTGCGGGCGCGAGACCTGCTCCAACGCGTCGGGCTCGACCCCGCCCGTTTCGCGGCGCGCTATCCGCACGAGCTCTCCGGCGGCCAGCGCCAGCGCGTCAACATCGCCCGTGCGCTCGCGCTCGGGCCGCGCCTCGTCATCCTCGACGAAGCCGTCTCGGCCCTCGACAAATCGGTCGAGGCGCAGGTGCTCAACCTGCTCGCCGATCTGCGCGAGGAGTTCGGCCTGACCTACATCTTCATCAGCCACGATCTCAACGTCGTCCGCTTCATCAGCGACCGCGTCATGGTGATGTATCTCGGCGAGGTCGTGGAGATCGGCCCGGTCGAGGAGCTCTACAACGATCCGCGCCACCCCTATACCAAGGCGCTGCTCTCGGCGATGCCGTCGATGGATCCCGACAACCGCACCATGGAGGCGCCGCTCACCGGCGATCCGCCCAACCCGATCAACCCGCCCGAGGGCTGCCGCTTCCATCCGCGCTGCCCGCAGGCCCAGACCGTCTGCTCCAAGGTGAAGCCGGCGCTCGTCGTGACCGCCAGCGAGGACGGCACGCGCCGCGCCGCCTGCCATATGGAGATTCCCGGCTCCGGCCATAGCCGCGCGCCCAGCCTGGAGGCCGCCGCGTGAGCACTCTCGTCGCCCAGCCTCTCGTCGCGATCGAGAACCTGACCGTGCGCTTTCGCGGCGCCCAGACGGTCCATGCCGTCAACGGCGTCTCGCTGACGCTGGAGCCGGGCAAGGTGCTCGGCATCCTCGGCGAATCCGGCTCGGGCAAGAGCGTCACGCTGAAGACGCTGCTGCGCCTTCTGCCCGAGAGCCGCACCGATATCGGCGGTTCGGTCCGCGTCGATGGCCGCGACGTGCTGGCGCTGAACCCGCAGGATCTCTCGGATTATCGCGGCGCCGTCACCTCGATGATCTTCCAGGACCCGGCACTGGCGCTCGACCCGGTCTACACGGTCGGCGAGCAGATCGCCGAAGCGATCATCCGCCATGAAAAGATCGGCCGGAAGGCGGCAATGGCGCGAGCGCTCGAACTGCTCGAACTCGTCCGCATTCCCTCGCCGGCGCGACGGCTGAAGGCCTATCCGCACGAGATGTCGGGCGGCATGCGCCAGCGCGCCATGATCGCGCTTGCGCTCGCGGCGCGTCCCAAGCTGCTGCTGGCGGACGAGCCGACCACCGCGCTCGACGCCACCGTGCAGATCCAGATCCTGCTGCTGCTGCGCCAGCTCCAGCGCGACCTCAACATGGGCATGCTCTTCGTCACCCACGACATCGGCGTCGCGGTCGAGGTCTCGGACCGGCTGGCGGTGATGTATGCCGGCCAGATCGTCGAGACCGGCACGGTGCGCGAACTCATCCGCGATCCCCAGCACCCCTATACGAAGGGCCTGCTCGCCGCGAACCTGCACGGCGCCAAGAAGGGCGAGCGGCTGGAGGCGATCCCTGGCGCGCCGCCGGCCCTGACCGAGCCGCCCAACGCCTGCTCCTTCGCCCCGCGCTGCAAATTCGTGCAGGAGCGCTGCCGTGCGGCGCTGCCCCCGGCGGTGCAACTGGGCGAGGGCAGGGTGGTGCGCTGCGTCCTGGCGGAACAGGCGCTCGTCGCGGCGGCGTGAGGCCAAATCCGTTCAAATCACCCACGGCGTCATCCTGGACAAGCGGCGAAGCCGCGCAGCTCCGGGATCCATCATAGGGCACCATCGCGCGCTATGATGGATCCCGGGACGACCTGCGGTCGCCCAGGATGACGCAGTGGTTCCAGGCGGGATGGACGATGATCAGCCCCAGACCTCCCTGGCCGTCTCGACGATCAGTTCGAGCTTCCGCCACTGCTCGTCCTCGGCCAGCGTGTTGCCTTCCTCGGTCGAGGCGAAGCCGCATTGCGGCGACAGGCAGAGCTGGTCGAGCGAGACGAATTTCGACGCCTCGTCGATGCGCCGCTTGAGATCATCCTTGCTCTCCAGCACACCGGTCTTCGAGGTGACGAGGCCGAGCACGACATGCTTGCCCTTGGGCAGGAAGCGCAGCGGTTCGAAGCCCCCCGAGCGGTCGTTGTCCCATTCCATGAAATAGCCGTCGACGGGCATGGTGTTGAACAGCACGTCGGCGATCGGCTCGTAGCCGCCGGACGCGATGAAGGTTGAGCGGAAATTGCCGCGGCAGAGATGCATGGTGATGGAAAGATCGGCCGGCTTGTCCTTGAGCGCCGCCTGCACCATGCCGGCATAGATCTCGGGCTGATGCTCGGGATCGTCGCCGCGCTCGCGCAGCATCTCGCGCTGGGCTGGATCGCAGAGATAGGCAAATGAGATGTCGTCGAGCTGCAGATAGCGGCAGCCGGCATCGTAGAAGGCGTGGACCGCGCCGTTATAGGCGGCGCCGACATCGGCATAGAACGCCTCCATCTGCGGATAGACGCCCATGTTGATCATCTTCCGCCCGCCCCGGTAATGCAGCATGGACGGGCCGGGAATGGTCATCTTCGGGGTCGAGCCCGCCGCGACATTGTCCTTCAGGAATTTGAAGTGCTCGATCATCGGATGGCCGCTGAAGCTGACCTTGCCGACGATCCGCAGCGACTTGGCGATGCCGACACCGCCCTTGAAGTTCATGCCGGAATCGGCGGTGATGGCCTCGACGCCGTCGAGCTCCTCCATGAAGTCGAAATGCCAGTAGGCCCGGCGGAACTCGCCATCGGTGATGCCCTGCAGGCCGATCGCCTCCTGCTTTCCGATCAGCTTGACGATCTCGGCATCCTCGATCGCCTTGAAGGCGGCATCGTCGAGGGTACCAGCTGCATGCTTCTCGCGGGCATCCTTGAGCGGTGCGCTGCGCAGCAGGCTGCCGACCATGTCGGCGCGGAAGGGAGGGGTGGTTCTGGTCATGGATTTGTCCTCGGTTCGATCGTGGTCTCGGCGCGCATCACGCGTTTGATGCGGGCGGGTTTTTCGGCAACGGAGAGATGCGCGGCCATCGCCGCTTCGTCTGCCAGCAGTACGTCGGAGCGAGCGGCGTAAACGATCGCGCCCCGGTCAAGAATGATCGCCTCATCGGTGAAGGGCAGGATCTTGCGCGCCTTCTGCTCGACCAGGATCGTGGTCAGCCCGTCCTCGCGGTTCAGCCTTGCGATCGTCGCCAGCAGCTCGTCGACGATGATCGGCGCCAGACCCTCCAGCGGCTCGTCGAGCAGGAGCAGCTTCGGGTCGAGCATCAGCGCCCGCGCGACCGCCAGCATCTGCTGCTCGCCGCCCGAAAGCTGGTTGCCGAGATTGCGCCTGCGCTCCTCGAGGCGCGGGAACAGGCTATAGGCGCGTGCCACGCTCCAGCCGCTGCCGCGCTGCACGGCGGTCAGGTTTTCCTCGACGGTCAGCGAGCGGAAGATGTTGCGCTCCTGCGGCACCCAGCCGACGCCAATCGCGGCGCGCTTCTCCGGCGGCAGGCGCGTGATATCCTCGCCGTTGAAGCGGATGCTGCCCGCGACATGGCGCGTCAGCCCCATGATGGTGTCGATCAGCGTGGTCTTGCCGGTGCCGTTGCGGCCGAGCAGCGCCAGCGCCGCGCCCTCGGCCAGCGCCAGCGACAGGCCGTTGATCACGATGGCGTCGCGATAGCCGGCGACCAGCCCATCGATCTCGAGCAGCCCGGCAGAGGCGGGGAGATCAGGCATGCAAATCCTCCCCCAGATAAACCGCCTTCACCCGCGGATCGGTCGAAATCTCCTCAACGCTGCCCTCGGCGAAAAGCTGCCCCTGCACCAGCACCGAGATGCGGTCGGCGAAGGAGAACACCAGCTCCATATCGTGCTCGATCAGCAGCACGGTAACGTCGTCGGGCAGCGCCTCGACGCTGTCGAGCACGTCGTGGCGCTCATCCTCGGGCACGCCGGCGGCCGGCTCGTCGAGCAGCAGCAGCGACGGCCTGCAGGCCATGGCGAGCGCGATTTCGAGCAGGCGCTGCTTGCCATAGGGCAAGGTCGCGGTCCGCCGCGTCATCAGGCCGCCGAGCTTCATGCGCAGGAGCAGGGCCTCGGCCTCGTCGATCACGGCGCTGTTCTGGCCGACACGGCTCCACCAGCGCGCACCGGCACCCTGCCGCTCGGCGATGGCGAGGCCGACCGTCTCGATGGGCGAGAGGTCGGAAAAGAGCTGGTTGATCTGATAGGTCCGCGCCATGCCGCGCCTGACCCGGCCCTGCTGGCTGACGCCGGTGACGTCCTCGCCCATCAGCGCGATCGTCCCGGCGCTGACCGGCAGCACGCCGGTCAGCAGGTTGATGAAGGTGGTCTTGCCGGCGCCGTTGGGGCCGATCAGCGCATGGCGGGCGCCGCGCGCGACGCTGAGCGAGATGTCGGAATTGGCCTTGAAGCCGCCGAAGGATTTGCTCAGGCCGAGCGTCTGCAAAGCGGGTGCGCTTGCTAGGGCGATCATGATCGGCGCGCTCCGAGCCGGCGCAGCAGCGGCGCGAAGGGACGCGCCAGCGCGGCCATCAGCCGGTCGCGGCCGATCAGCACGAGGATCACCAGGATGAAGCCCATCCAGAAGATCCAGTAGGCCGGTGTCATCGCCGACAGCGTGTCCTTCATCAGCTTGAAGGCGATCGCGCCGATCAGCCCGCCATAGAGATAGCCGGAGCCGCCGATGACCAGCACCAGCAGCGCATCGGCCGAGCGGGCGAAATCGAGCACCTCCAGCGAGACGAACTGCGTCGTCTGGGTCAGAAGCGCGCCGGCCATGCCGGCATAGACCGCCGCCAGCGTATAGATCGCGACGATCCGCCGGTTGGGCGCGATGCCGATCGTGGCGGCGCGCAGGCGGTTGTCCTTCAGGGCCTTGAGCGACAACCCGAAGGGCGAATGCACGATCCGCCGCGCCAGCAAAAACAGCAGGAAGGCCGTCGTCAGGCTGTAGACATAGGCCGTGGTCCCGGCGAAATCGAAGTCGAAACGCCTCAGGATCGGCCCGACCGAGACGCCGAGCAGCCCATCGGCGCCGCCGGTGAGCCAGTCGAGCCGGTTGGCAAGTTCGTGAAGGATGAGCGCGACCCCCAGTGTCACCATCAGCCGGGTCAGGTCGGTGCCGCGCAGGATCATGAAGCTCGTCAGCAGGCCGACGCAGCCGGCGATGGCGCCCGACAGCACGAGCCCGGTCACAGGCTCCGAAATACCGTGCTTGGCCAACAGGCCCGCCGCATAGGCGCCGACGCCGAAGAAGGCGGCGTGTCCCAGCGAGACGATGCCAGCATAGCCGAGGATCAGGTCGAGCGAGAGCGCAAACAGTCCGAGGATCGCGATCTCGTTCAGCAGCAGGTGGCGATTGGGCAGCAGAAGGATCAGCCCGAAGGCACTGAGCCAGAACAGGATTTCGGGCCAGCGCCAGGCGGATTTCGCAACCAGGAAGGCGGCCGGGGACAGCGGCTCGGCCGCCGCTTGCGTTTCAACGACCACCGCTGCCGGAAGCGTCTTCGCCATCGTTAGCGTCCCCGCGCGAACAGGCCCTGCGGCCTGATCATCAGCACGGCGAGCATCATCGCATAGATGATGAAGGCGCCGAGCTGCGGCACGAGATATTTGCCCATGACGTCGGCGACGCCGAGCAGCAGGGCCGCCAGCAGCGGCCCGGTCAGGCTCGACGTGCCGCCGACCGTGACGACGATCAGGAAGTAGAGCATGAATTTGAGCGGGAAGGTGGGGTCGAGCCCGACGATCTCGGCCCCGAGCGCGCCGCCGAGCCCCGCCAGCCCCGAGCCGAAGGCGAAGGTGATCGCGAAGACCTTGCCGACCGGAATGCCCAGGCCGCGCGCGACGCGCCGGTCGTCGACGGCGGCGCGCAGCTGGCTGCCGAAGCGCGTCTTCGCCAGCACCCATTGCAGGCCCAGCGCCATCAGCCCGCAGATCACCACGATGAAGAGCCGATAGATCCCGATCCCGACCTCGCCAAACATGATGCGGCCCTGCAGCCAGGCCGGCAGGCGCACGCTCTGCTGCTGCGAGCCCATCAGCCAGTCCGTCGCCGCGATCGCCATGAAGACCAGCCCGATCGAGAACAGCACCTGGTCGAGATGGCTGCGCTCATACATGTGGCGGTAGAGCAGGCGTTCGGCCGCAAGCCCGAGCGCTGCGCTGAACAGGAAGGCGAGCGGCAGGCAGGCCAGGAACGGCAGCCCGAACCGGTTCATCAGCACGACCGTCGCATAGCCGCCGGCCATGGCGAAGGCGCCATGCGCCAGGTTGACGAAGTTCATCAGCCCCAGCGTGACCGCAAGCCCCGCCGCCAGCACGAAGAGCAGCATGCCATAGGCGACGCCGTCGAACAGGATGGTCAGCAAAGGCAGGGGCTCCGGAACTGCGGACTTAAATCATGGCGCCGTCATCCCGGGCGCAGCGAAGCGGAGACCCGGGATCCATTCCTGAACGGTTCAGGCATGGATCCCGGATCGGCGCCGCTGACGCGGCTTGTCCGGGATGACGGCATTTCGGGAAACGCCGTCAGGTCGTCACTTCGCGGCCTTCACCGGGTCCGGCACGGCCTCGAAGGTCGAAAACTCGACATTGTAGAGCTGCCCATCGACCTTCTCGACCTTGCGGACATAGACGTTCTGGACGATGTCGCGGGTCTTGGCGTCGATCGAGATCGGCCCGCGCGGGCTGGTCCAGGCCATGCCCTTCATCGCCTCGACCAGCGCGGTGCCGTCGGTCGCGCCATTGGTCTTTTTCAGCGCCTCATAGATCAGGTGCATGCCGTCCCAGCCGCCGACCGCCATGAAGTTCGGCCGCGTATTGGCCGCCTTGCGGAAGGCCTCGACGAAGGCCTTGTTCTCCGCGGACGGATGCGCCGCCGAATAGTGATGTGTGGTGATGGTGCCGAGCGCGACGTCGCCCATGCTGTCGACGATATCGTCATCGGTGACGTCGCCGGTTGCGATCAGCCGCACGCCCGACTTGTCGAGCCCACGCTCGACGAACTGCTTCATGAACTGCGAGCCCGCGCCCGAGGGCACGAAGACGAAGAGTGCGTCAGGCTTGGTGTCGGCGACGCGCTGCAGGAAGGGCGAGAAATCGGGATTGCGCAGGGGGATGCGGACTTCGCCGACAACCTCGCCGCCAGCAGCGGTGAGGCGGTCCTTGAAGGCCTTCTCGGCGTCGATGCCGGGGCCATAATCGGAGACCAGCGTCATCGCCTTCTTGACGCCGTTCTTCGCGGCCCAGTCCGCGATGCCGATCGTCACCTGCGGCAGGGTGAAGGAGGTCCGCACCACGAAGGGCGACTGCTCGGTGATCGAGGACGTCGCCGCCGCCATCACGATCAGCGGCGTCTTCGACTGCGTCGCCAGCGGCGCGACGGCAAAGGCGAGCGGAGTCAGCCCGAAACCGGCGAGAAAGGAGACCTTGTCGTTGACGAGAAGCTCCTGCGCGATGCGGCGCGTCACGTCGGGGGTGCCGGTGTCGTCCTTGACGATCAACTCGATCGTCTTGCCGGCGACGGTCGCGCCCTTCTGGGCCATGTAGAGTTTGGCGGCGGCCTCGATCTGCCGTCCCGTCGAGGCGAAGGGCCCGGTCATCGGCAGGATCAGCCCGATCTTGACGGTCTGCGCCTGGGCCTGCACCAGCGCAGGCGCCAGCAAGGCCGCAGCGCTACCCAGCGCGATCAAGGCGCGGCGCGAGAACCCGGATGATAGTATCATCTTAACCTCCCAATATGTGCGATTATCGCACTATTATTCTGATTTCGCACAACTTTCGACGGCCGGCACGCCACTGTCAATCGGACGATAGACCACATCCGGTGCCAGCGGACATTCCCTTTGGGCGGGCATTCCCTCGCGGAGTTTCAACGGCTATCAGCGTGGCATGATGCGCTGCGATCGCGCTGCGCCAACGCGATGGAGAAAACCATGGATCTCGGCCTTCACGACAAGCGCGCGCTGGTGCTGGGTGCGAGCCGCGGTCTCGGTGCTGCCATCGCCCGCACGCTCGCAGCCGAGGGCGCCTCGGTGATCGCCGCCGCGCGCAATGTCGCCGCGACCGATGCCTGGGTCAGCCAGTGCCCCGAGGAGGTGCGCGGCCGCATCTTCGCGGCGAGCCTCGACCTGTCCGATCTCGCCTCGGTCGATTCGCTGGTCGGCGTGCTCAGGGATGCCGGTGGCGTCGATATCCTGATCGGCAATTCGGGCGGCCCACCGCCGGCCGAGGCACGCGAGGCCGGCCGCGACGACTGGCTGAAACATTTCGAGGCGATGGCCGCCAATCTCTTCCATCTGGCGCAGGGCGTGCTGCCGGGCATGGTCGAACGCGGCTTCGGCCGGATCATCACCATCGCCTCGTCGGGCGTCGAGCAGCCGATCCCGCGGCTCGCACTGTCGAACGGCATCCGCGCCGCCGTGGTCGGCTGGTCCAAGACGCTGGCCGCAGAGGTTGCCGGTCAAGGCGTCACGGTCAATGTCGTACTTCCCGGCCGCATCCACACCGAGCGGGTCGACCAGCTCGACAAAGCCGCCGCCGATCGTGCCGGCACCACGCCCGAGCAGGCAGCCAAGACCTCGCAGGCGACGATTCCGGCCGGCCGCTACGGCACCGCGCAGGAATTCGCCGATGTCGTGACCTTCCTCGCCAGCGAGAAGGCGAGCTATGTCACGGGCGCCAAGATCCGCATCGACGGCGGCGCGACGCGCGGCATCTGACGAAAACTTCGAAGCCAGGCAAGGTCTAGGGAGCGCCGGCCAGCCTTCTGCTGACCGGCGTTCATAGGGCGGGCTGGCTCAGGCCGCCTGCGAATAGGCCGTGCCGGACGCGTTCGACGCGCCGAGCTGGTAGGTGCTGTCATAGGCCTGCGAGGCGCTGGACGGCGGTAGGCCAGGCGGCGGACCGGGCGGCCGGCCGCGTTTTTCGAGCGTCTGCTGGAACGCGCTCTGCTCCTCCTTCGAGACCGAGCCGTCCTTGTCGGAATCGATCGCCTCGAACAGCTTGCTCAGCATGTCGCTCGAGCTTTGCGTGCCCGAGGAGAGCGCAGAGAGGAACTCGTCCTTGGCGATGCTGCCGTCGGAGTTGGCATCGAGCTGGGCGAAGGCGTCCTCGCTGTCGCTGCTGTCGCTCGCTTTTTCGGTCTGGCTGGTGCCTTCGCTCTGAAGCCCGAACAGGAAGGATTGTAGCGTCTGCTGGGCCTTTTCGGCCTTCGCCTTGAAGGCGTCGGACTCCTCCTTGGTGACTGATCCGTCGCTGTCGGAATCGATCGCCTTGAAGAGCTCCTCGCTCCTGGCGCTGGCCTTGACGCTATCGGTGCCCTTCGGGGCGCCGGCCTTGAACTCGTCGAGGCTGAGCGCACCGCTGGCGTCGCTGTCGAGCGTGTCGAAGCTCGGTGGTTTGGGCGGTGGCGGGCGGTGTCCGCCGCCGACGCCGCTGATGCTGGACATGGTCACGTCTCCATCGCGTCACCGCCGGATGGCGGCGTGGAGAGTTTCGACCCTGAGTCCATGCCTGAAGGATAAAATGGCCGCCCGGGGTGCCAACATCTTGGTTACGGCAGGTTTCGTGTTTCAGGCCTGGAAACAGCCGGAAACACAATCGTCACGCCGATGTGGCGTCAGCCGCCGATCACCGCCGTCGCCTCGATCTCGATCATCGCCTCGGGCTCGACCAGCGCGACGACCTGCACCACCGCCATCGCCGGGAAATGCCGGCCGAGCACCTCGCGATAGACCGGCCCCATTTCCTTGAGGCTGGCGCGGTAAGCTGCGATGTCGGTGACGTACCAGGTCAGCCGCACGATGTCCTCGATGCGCCCGCCGCCGGCCTCGACCACGGCCTTGATGTTGACCAGCGTCTGGCGGAGTTGCGGCAGGAAGCCTGTGGCGAAGACGCCGGCGCTGTCCCAGCCGACGAGGCCGCCGGTCACCAGCACACGGCCTTCCGCCACCATGCCGTTGGCATAGCCGCGCGGCACCGGCCAGCCTTCGGGCAGGATCGCGCGGGTCAGGGTCTCGTTCGACATGGGCGTCGCCTCGGTTCGGGGCCGTTCCGGCTCTTTAAAATGGGGCGCATCGTCATCCCGGACGCAGCGAAGCGGAGATCCGGGATCCATGCCTGAACCGTTCCGGAATGGATCCCGAGTCTCCCTGCGGTCGCCCGGGATGACGGCGCGTTTTGGCTTCTATCCATGACGGATCACGATGCGGAGCTCTCTTGCGCCATCTTGCGCAGGGTGAAGCGTTGCAGCTTGCCGCTCGCGGTCTTGGGCAGCGCGCCGACGAAGTCGATCGCGCGGGGATATTTGTAGGGCGCGATACCGGCCTTCACATGGTCCTGCAAGGCCTTGAGCATCGCGGCATCGCCCGATACGCCCTCGCGCAGCACGACATAGGCCTTCACGATGCTGCCGCGCTCGGGGCAGGGCGCGCCGACCACGCCGCATTCCAGCACGTCGGGATGCGCCAGCAGGCAGGCTTCGACCTCGGGACCGGCGATGTTGTAGCCCGACGAGATGATCATGTCGTCCGAGCGGGCCTGGTACCAGAAATAGCCGTCGGTATCGCGGATATAGGTATCGCCGGTGACGTTCCAGCCGTTCTGGACATATTTGAACTGGCGGGGGTCGGCGAGATAGCGGCAGCCGATCGGCCCGCGCACGGCGAGCCGCCCGGGCGTTCCGTCGGGAACGTCGGCTCCCTCGTCATCGACGATCTTCGCCTCGTAGCCCGGCACCGGAAGGCCGGTCGAACCAGGGCGGATCGCCTCGCGTGGCGCCGCGATGAAGATGTGCAGCAATTCGGTCGCGCCGATGCCGTCCATCAGCGGCAGGGCCGTCTTCGCCAGCCAGGCGTCGAAGACCGGCTTCGGCAGTGTCTCGCCAGCCGAGACGCAGATGCGCAGCGAGGAGATGTCGCGCCCCTCCAGCTTGTCGAGCATGGCGCGATAGGCGGTCGGTGCGGTGAAGATCACGCTGGCCTTATGCCGCTCGATGGCCTCGATCAGGTCGGCCGGGCCGGTCCTGTCGGGCAGGACGGCGGCCGCGCCGATGCGGAACGGGAACAGCACCATGCCACCGAGCCCGAAGGTGAAGGCCAGCGGCGCCGAGCCGATGAAGCGGTCCTCGGTCGAGGCCTTCAGCACCTTGGCCCCATAGGCGTCGCAGATCACCAACAGATCGCGCTGGAAATGCATCGTGCCCTTGGGCTCGCCCGTCGTGCCTGAGGTGAAGCCGATCAGGCAGACATCGTCGCTCGACGTATCCACGGGCGCGAACTGCTCGTAGCCCGGCTGCGCCATCAGCGCCTCGAGTTCGCATCCGGCCTCGCCGAAAGCGACGATGCGCGCGAGTTCCGGCGCTTGCGCCTTGGCCGTTTCCAGCTCCGCCAGCAGGCGGTGGTCGCACAGCGCCAGCGCGATCTTCGCCTTGCGGATCGGATAGACCAGCTCGACCGCGCGCAGCATCGGCATGGTCGCGACCACGACGCCGCCGGCCTTGATCACCGCCAGATAGGCCGCGACCATCATCGGCGTGTTGGCGGCGCGCAGCAGCACGCGGTTGCCGGCGACCATCCCCAGATCGCGCGTCAGCACATTGGCGATGCGGTTGATGCGCTGCGCGAGGTCGGCATAGCTCCAGACCAGATGATCGCCGATGATCGCGGCACGATCGCCCCGGCCTTTCGCGGCATGGTCATCGACCAGCGCGGTGACGGCATTCAGCCGCTCGGGATAGCTCAAGCCCGCCTTTGGGAGGTCGATCTGCGGCCATTGCTCACGCGGCGGCAGGTTGTCGCGCGCGAAGCTGTCGATATGGCCGGAGCGCAGGAAATCCATTGCCGTCACCCTCCTCGTCTCAGCGCATGGATTTCAGCAGGTCGCGCGCGATCACGACCTTCTGGACTTCCGATGCGCCCTCATAGATCCGCAACGCCCTGATCTCCCGGTACAATTCCTCCACCTTGACGCCCTTGGTGACGCCGAGCCCGCCATGAATCTGGACGGCCCGGTCGATCACGCGCTGGGCGTTCTCTGTCGCGACGAGTTTGGCGAGCGCGGCCTCGCGGGTGACGCGCGCCGCGCCGCGATCCTTGGTCCAGGCGGCGCGGTAGACCAGCAGCGCCGCCGCATCGACCTCGGCCGCGCTGTCGGCGATGGCCGCCTGCGAAAGCTGGAGGTCGCCGAGCGTGCCGCCGAAAAGCTTGCGGGCATTGGCATGCGCGATCGTCTCGTAAAGCGCCCGCCTGGCGAAGCCGAGCGCTGCCGCGCCGACCGTCGAGCGGAAGATGTCGAGCGTCGCCATCGCGACCTTGAAGCCGTCACCGGCCCCGCCGATGCGGTTCTCGACCGGCACGCGGCAGGCCTCGAAGCGCAAGGTCGCCAGCGGATGCGGCGCGATCACCTCGATCCGCTCGCTGACGCTCAGGCCCGGCGTATCGGCCTCGACGAGGAAGGCGGACAAGCCCCGCGCGCCCGGCGCCTCGCCGGTGCGGACGAAGACGACGTAGTGGTCGGCGATGCCGCCATTCGAGATCCAGCTCTTCTCGCCGGTGATGCGGACATGATCGTTGCCGTCAGGCGTCGCGGTCGTGGCCATCGCCGCGACATCCGAGCCCGCTTCCTTCTCCGACAGGGCGAAGGCCGCGATCCGCGCGCCCTCGCAGACGCCCGGCAGGATGCGTGCCTTCATCGCCTCCGAACCGGCAACGGTGATCGCGCCCGTACCGAGCCCCTGCATCGCGAAGGCGAAATCGGCGAGCCCGTCGCGCGCCGCCAAAATCTCGCGGGCAAGGCAAAGCGTGCGGACATCGAGCGTCGGGCTCAGGCCGCCATAGGCCTCCGGCACGGCCGCGCGCAGGAAGCCGCCCTGGCCCAGAGCCGTGACGCGTGCCCGGCAGGCGGCATCGACATCGTCATGCGGCAGGCCGGGCAGGGTGGCGTCGGCCCAGGCCGACAGCTCCTCGGCAAAGCGGCGATGGCGGTCCTCGAAGAAGGGCCAGTCGAGGGTGTCCTGCAGGATGCCGTCGAGATTTGCCGCGCCCATCTCAATTGCCCTCGAAGACCGGCTTTTGCTTGTTGGCGAAGGCGTGGTAGGCGCGGGCGAAATCCTCGGTCTGCATGCACAGGGCCTGCGCCACGGCTTCCGCCTCGATCGCGCTTTCGACCGACATCGCCCATTCCATTTCGAGCATGCGCTTGGTCATGGCGTTGGCGAAGGTCGGGCCATCCGCCAGTTCAATGGCGAGCGCCTGAGCCTCGGTCAGCACAGCCTCTTTGGCGATAAGCCGGTTCAGGAAACCCCAACGCTCGGCCTCCTCGCCGCGCAGCACACGGCCGGTGTAGAGCAGCTCGGCGGCACGGCCCTGGCCGATGATGCGGGGCAGCATCGCGCAGGCGCCCATGTCGCAGCCGGCGAGCCCGACCCGGTTGAACAGGAAGGCGATCTTGGTCTCTGCCGTGCCGAACCGCATATCCGATGCCATTGCGATGATCGCGCCCGCGCCGGCGCAGATGCCGTCGATCGCGGCGATCACCGGCTGCGGGCAGGCCCGGATCGCCTTGACCAGATCGCCGGTCATCCGGGTGAACTTCAGCAGGTCCTTCGTCTCCATCGCGACCAGCGGCCCGATGATCTCGAAGACGTCGCCGCCGGACGAGAAATTGCCGCCCGCACCCGTCACCACGATCGCCTTGACCTGCTCGTCCTTCTGCGCGGCGAGAAAGAAATCTGTGAGTTCGCGGTAGCTTGCGAAGGTCAGCGGGTTCTTTTTCTCCGGCCGGTTCAGCATCACGGTCGCGACCTTGCTGGAAACCGACAGCTCGAAATGCGCCGGCTGGAATTCCGCCAGCGGCAGGATCGTGGCGTTGGCGAGGCTGGTCATCAGGCGGCTCCCTTGGTCGCCTCGTTCGCCCGCGCCGCGATCGCGCGGTGCAGCGAGGTCTTGGTCTGTCCGAGCAGGCGGAAAAGCTGGCCGATCTCCGGCTGGTCGAGCCCGGCGAAGAGCTCGGCGATCCAGCCCTCATGGCGCTCGGCCATCGCCTTGAAGCTTTTGCGGCCCTGCGCCGTCAGCGTCAGTACCTGCACGCGCCGGTCCTGCGTCGCGGCCCGCTTGTCGACGAGCCCGTCCGCCAGCAGCCCGGCGACGACCGCCGTGACGTTGCCGTTCGACACCATCAGCCGCTGCGAGACCTCGCCGACGGTCATGCCGGTGCTCGATTTGTCGAGCTGCGCCATCAGGTCGAAGCGCGGCAGAGTCGTCCTGAACTCCTCGCGCAGCCGGTTGCGGATCTCGGTCTCGATCAGGGTCGAGCAGGTCAGCATCCGCAGCCAGAGCCGCAGCTCGTCCTTGTGGTCGCCGGGGCGCTCGTTGGCCTTGGTCTCGCGGTCGAGCATGAGGCCGGGGGAGGTCGGTTCCATCGTCAGAACTCCCCGCCATTGATCAGCAGCGACTGGCCCGTCACCGAGCCGCTGCCCGGCCCGCACAGATAGAGCACGCCAGCTGCGACCTCGTCGGGCGCGATCAACCGCCCCTGCGGGTTGGACCTGACCATCTCGGCCAGGGCCTGCTCGCGCGTCGCGCCGGTCTTGGCGACGATGGTTTCGATGCCGCCGGCGACCATGTCGGTATCGGCATAGCCCGGGCAAATGGCGTTGACCGTGACGCCCGAGCGCGCCGTCTCCAGCGCCAGCGATTTCACCAGCCCGACCACCGCATGCTTGGCGGCGGCATAAGCCGAAACATAGGCATAGCCGCGATGTCCGGCGGTGGAGGCGATGGCGATCAGCCGGCCGTTGCCTCGTTCGGTCATGCCGGGCAGGGTGGCGTGGAACAGGTTGACGGTGCCGATCAGGTTGATTTCGTTTAGCCGCCGGAAGCGCTCGGCCGGGCTGCGCAGGAACGGCCCGGTCTCGACCGCACCGGCATTGGCGATGGCGATGTCGATCGGCCGAGCCGCCGCGAGCCTGCCGATGGCTGCGGCCATGGCGGCCTCGTCGCTGACGTCACAGACCGCATAGGCATCGGCGTCGCCGGCCTTGCAGGTCGCAGCCAAGGCCGCCTCGTCCCGCCCCAGGATCGAGACATGCGCGCCATTGCGCCGTAGCGTGGCGGCGATGGCGCGGCCGATCCCGCGCCCGCCACCGGTCACCACTGCGTGCTGCCCTGCCAGGACCATCCGATCCACCTCCAGATGCAGCCAATCTATTTTAGGTCTAAAGGAATTTGCAAGCGCCATCGCGCGCCGGTTTGGCCTTCACGGGGAACCTCGGGTTTTTCCTTGTTAGAGCGCATGAAATCGGCAGCGATCGGCCAGCGCCGGCCGATCTGCGGCGGGCTCTCATCATCGCCGCTTGAGTCAAAATTATTTCAGGCCTAAAATAATTCTGTCGTCGGTTCTCGGGAGGGGCATCATGCGTATCGCGGTCGTCGGCGGCGGGCCTGCCGGACTCTATTTCGCGCTCCTGATGAAGCGCGACTGGCGCGACCTCGACATCACCGTCTTCGAGCGCAACCAGCCGGACGACACGTTCGGCTTCGGCGTGGTCTTCTCCGACCAGACGCTCGACATCTTCAAGGCGGCCGACGAGGCCAGCTACGCGGCGATCCGCGACAATTTCGCATATTGGGACGATATCGAAATCCATTTCAAGGACAGCGTCCACCGCGTCTCCGGCAACGGCTTCTGCGGCTGCTCGCGCCGCTCGCTGCTGATGCTGGTGCAGGATCGGGCCCGCGAACTCGGCGTGACCCTGCGCTTCGGCGAGGAGGCCGCCGACATCGAGACGCTGAAGCGCGACTACGACCTCGTCGTCGGCGCCGATGGCATCAACAGCCGCATCCGAGAGGGCTGGCGCGAGCGCTTCCAGCCGGAAACCGATCTGCGCCCTAACAAGTTCACCTGGATGGGGTCGACCCGGCCCTTCGACGCCTTCACCTTCTTCTTCAAGCAGACGCAATACGGCGTCTTCATCGCCCATTGCTACCAGTACGAGGCCGGCCGCTCGACCTGGGTGCTGGAGACCGATCCCGAGACCTTTGCGAAGGCCGGGCTGGAGGGGATAGACGAAGCCGCCTCGGCGGCCTTCCTCGAAGGTATCTTCGCCGAGGAGTTGCAGGGCCACAGGCTCGTCACCAACCGCTCGCTCTGGCGTAACTTCCCGATGATCCGCTGCCGCAACTGGGTCGTCGAGAACGTCGTGCTGATCGGCGACGCAAAGGCTACCGCGCATTTCTCGATCGGCTCCGGCACCAAGCTGGCGATGGAAGACGCGATCGGCCTGCATAGGGCCTTCCACAAGGCCGGCCTGAATGTCGCCGAGGCGTTGTCCCTGTTCGAGCGCACGCGCCGCGAGGAGGTCGAGAAGACCCAGCATGCGGCCGACGTCTCGCTGGTCTGGTTCGAGCAGCTCAAGCGCTTCTGGGATTTCGATCCCCTGCGCTTCGCCTTCGGTCTGATGACGCGCTCCAAGGCGATCACCTATGACAACCTGGCCTTGCGCGCGCCCGAGATGGTCGCGGCGGTCGACGAGATGGTCGCCGGCGAACTGGGCGAGCTTGCCCGGCGCCGCAAGGATGGCTCTGCCGTACCGCCGGCCTTCCAGCCTCTCAGACTGCGCGACATGCAGATCGAGAACCGCATGGTGCTGGCGCCGATGTGCCAATACTCCGCCGATGACGGCCTGCCCGGCGACTGGCATCTGATGCATTACGGCTCGCGCGCCATCGGCGGTCCCGGCCTGATCTTCACCGAGATGACCTGCGTCGCCGTCGATGCGCGCATCACGCCGGGCTGCGCCGGCATCTGGAACGACGAACAGGAAGCCGCCTGGACGCGGATCGTTTCCTTCGTCCACGCCAACTCGGCCACCAAGATCTGCCTCCAACTCGGCCATGCCGGCCGAAAGGGAGCGACGAAGCTGATGTGGGACGGCATGGACAAGCCGCTTGCGGAAGGCGCCTGGCCGATCGTTTCGGCCTCGGCCTTGCCCTACTATCCCGAAAGCCAAGTGCCGCGCGAGATGACCCGCGCCGACATGGACCGGGTCAAGACCGAGTTCGTCGCGGCCGCCGAACGCGGCCAGCGCGCCGGCTTCGACATGCTGGAGCTGCACTGCGCCCATGGCTATCTCCTGGCGAGCTTCCTCTCGCCGCTGACCAACCATCGCAGCGATGCCTATGGCGGCTCGGTCGAGAACCGCCTGCGCTATCCGCTCGAAATCTTCCGGGTGCTGCGCGAGGCCTGGCCGCGCGAGAAGCCGATGTCGGTGCGCATCTCGGCGACCGACTGGGCGCAAGGCGGGCTATCGCCGGAGGATTCGGTGGTGATCGCCGAGGCCTTCGCGGCCGAGGGCTGCGATCTCGTCGATGTCTCGACCGGGCAGACGGTGCGGGAATCGCGGCCGCTCTATGGCCGCATGTTCCAGACGCCGTTCTCCGACCAGATCCGCAACGAGGCCCGCGTCGCGACGATGTGCGTCGGCAACATCACCACCGCCGACCAGGCCAACACCATCATCGCCTCGGGCCGCGCCGATCTCGTCGCGCTGGGGAGGCCGCATCTCGCCGACCCGTCCTTCGTGTTGCGGGCGGCCGCCTGGTACGGCGTCGATGCGATGCAGCCCGTTCAGTACGCTCCGGGCAAGGACCAGCTCATGCGCAACACCCCGCGCGAGCGCCAGGACCTCGAGGAATTGAAGCTGAAGGCCAAGCCCGGTCGCCACGCCGTGGCATCGTAGCCCGGCCCCATCGGTCGTGTTTGCGCCGGCCGCCGGCGGAACATCGCGGGCGGCGCAGGGTTCCCTGAGGTGACGCCCGCTGCTTTTCGGGCCGCCAAAGGGGAAATCCGATGCTTCGCTCATTGCCGGGCCTTGCGCTCGCTGTCGCCCTGTCGTCGCTGGCCTTCGCTGCCGCGGCGCAGACGCCGTCGTCGACCACCACGCCTCCCAGCGAGCCGGGAGAGGCCAAGGCGAGCGGCGGGCTTGGTCCGAAGATCACGGATCCGGCGCAGATCGACAAGGGTCAGAATATGATCCTGCCCAATGCAGGGGTTTCTCACCCGTCAGCGGCGCCGACCATGGTGTATGACTGCAAGAACAAGCCGCAGGATTGCACGACGCCCACCAATTCGGGCGACAAGGCAGACCTGCCGGCGACCTCGGCTACGCCGCCAACCTCGAAACCCTGAATCGGGGCGCAAAGTCGATTGCGTGATTGCAATGACTATCTTGCTGGCGGACCCATTCCATTGCGGCTCAGTCGCGCTATCTCTGCCCCAACAGCCAGGCCCTTTGGCCCGGCGTCCATGTTGAGGGCAAAGCCATGAAGCTCACCGGCATCCACCACGTCACTGCGATCTCGGCCGACGCGCCGGGCAACCGGCGTTTTTATGCCGAGACACTCGGCATGCGTCTGGTCAAGAAGACCGTCAATCAGGACGACACCTCCGCCTATCACCTCTTCTACGCCGATGGTGCGGGCTCGCCCGGCAGCGATCTGACCTTCTTCGATTGGCCAGCGTCACCGGCGCGTCGCGGAACGCATTCGATCAATCGCACCTCGCTGCGCGTCGCCAACGAGGCCTCGCTGGAGTGGTGGCGCGCTCGCCTTACTGAGGCCGGCGTCGCTGTGACCCCGATCCGCGCGATCAATGGCCGATCGGCCGTCGATTTCGAGGATCCGGAAGGCCAGCGCTTGACGCTGATCGCCGATGGTGGCGATATCCCCTTCGTCGTCTGGGAGAAGAGCCCGGTTCCCGCCGAGCATCAGATCCGCGGTCTTGGACCCGTCACCATTTCGGTGCCGAAGCTCGATCGCACCGAGGTCGTGCTGACGCAGCTTCTCGGCCTGGAGCGCATCGGCAGCTATCGTGATGCGGGCCATGCCACCGGCGAGATCCACGTCTTCAAGATCGGGGAGGGTGGTCCGGATGCCGAACTCCATGTCGCGGTCGAGCCCGACCTGCCGCAGGCGCGCGAAGGCGCTGGCGGCGTGCATCACCTTGCACTGCGCACGCCGACCTTCGCCGACTACGACGCCTGGGCCGAACGCCTGCGCACTGCCGGCTATCCCAATAGCGGGCCGGTCGATCGCTTCTATTTCCGCTCGCTCTATCTGCGCGAGCCGAACGGGATCCTGATCGAGATCGCGACCGACGAGCCGGGCTTCGCCACCGATGAGCCGGCCGAGACCATGGGCGAGAAGCTCTCGCTGCCGCCCTTCCTGGAAGCCAAGCGCGCTCAGATCGAGGCCGGGCTCAAGCCGCTCTGACGCATCAGCAGAGCGGCATCGCTCGACGGCAGGCATGACGAGATGCGGCGGACCGGGAGACCGGCCCGCCGCGCCTTTTTTGTCGGCTTTCGATGCGCTTCGTTCACCCGCTTTTAACCACGCAGGCCTCTACTCGAACCTGGCAGGTTTGCCGGTTTCCGCAGTTTCGTCTGCGGGTCGTGTGTTGCGTCAGGTCGAGAGCGTAGCGAGATGTCGGGACTGGGTTCTAGGCGGCGCAGCCATGCGCACGCCCGCTACCGGATCGGCCACAATGTCTGTCTCCAGATCGCCGCCATCGTGGTGGCCTGCGGCGTCGGCTATGTCGCGCTCGATCCGGGGCCGGATGCGCAGATCCCCGTCCATGCGACGCAGCAGCGCGACGTCACGACGACCGGGTCTCTCGCTTCATCGTCATCCGCTTATCGCGATCTGCTGAGGCCGGGCTTTATGCTGGGGACGACGCCGGGCTCCTTCGGCGGCGATCGGCCGATGCAGGCCGGCCTCCAGCGCAACGCCTCGCCCGAGCCGGCAATGGCGGCGCCGGTCCTGCCGGCGCAACAGGTGCCCATCCAGATGGCCTCCGTCCAGCCAGCCCAGCCGATGCCGTCGGCTGCTCTCACCGTCCAGCCAACGACGGCTGTCGACCTCCTCGCGACATCGCCGCAAGCCATCTCCAGGATGATCAAGGATGCGCCGCTGCCGACCCCGCGCCCGTCCGAACTGAAACCGCCCCCGACGGCCGAGCAGCCTGCCATCGCTTTGCGCCAGCCGATGCGCCGCGCGAAGGTCGCCGCGGCTCCTGCGCCGGCCGCCGAGGACAACCGCTCGTTCTTCGAAAAGCTGTTCGGCGGCGTGCGCCAGCCCAACGGTCCGGCGATGGCCTATGCCGCGCCGGAGGACGACGCGGTCGACCGTTCGCGCGGTCGCAGGCTCAGCCCGTCCTTCGGGCCGCCGGTCATGACAGGGCAGGCAACCGCGATCTACGACATCAGCGCCAAGGTCGTTCACATGCCCAATGGCGAGAAGCTGGAGGCCCATTCGGGTCTCGGCGACAAGATGGATGATCCCCGCTTCGCCCATGTCCGGATGAAAGGCGTGACGCCGCCGCACACCTATACGCTAACCGAACGCGAGGCGCTGTTTCACGGCCACCGCGCGCTGCGTCTTCACCCGGTTGGCGGCAGCAGCGCGATCTATGGCCGCGCCGGCCTGCTGACCCATCCCTATCTGCTGGGCCCCAATGGCGATTCGAACGGCTGCGTCTCGTTCAAGGATTACGAGCGATTCCTGCAGGCCTATCTGCGGGGCGAAGTGAAGCGCCTCGTCGTCGTCGCCAGCATGAACGACGCTCCGCGCTCGCTGATCGCCTCCCGCTGACGTAGACGGGCGCGTCGCAAGACGCGCGTGAAAGCCGCGCGACCCGACGCGCCGCTCAGCTTTTCGCGGCAGCCTTCGCCTTGGGCTTCGCCGCGGCAGTCTTGGGCTTTGCCGCAGCCTTGGGCTTCGCTGCCGGCTTCTTCGCCGGAGCCTTTGCGGCCTTGGCCTTGCCCGGACCCTTGACGCCGCTCGACTCCGCCTTGGCGTTGACCAGTTCGACCGCCTGTTCGAGCGTGATCGCCTCCTGCGTCATCGCCTTGGGCAGGGTCGCGTTGACCTTGCCCCAGTTGACGTAAGGCCCGTATTTGCCGGCGCGCACCACGAGCTTGCCGCCGCCGGGATGCTCGCCGAGATCGCGGCCGGGCACCGCCGTGCCTCGCCCGAAGCGGGCGCCCGGACCGCCGCTTTCCTTGGCGACGATCAGGTCGATGGCGCGGTTGCCGCCGATCTGCAGGATGTCGTCGTCCTTGTCGATATTGGCGTAGGTCTTGCCGTGCTGGACGTAAGGCCCGTAGCGGCCGATGCCGGCGAGGATCGGCTCGCCGCTCTCGGGATGCTTCGCCACCTCCTTGGGCAGCGACAGCAAAGCGAGCGCCGTCTCCAGATCGACGCTGCCCGGGCTCATGCCCTTGGGCAGGCTGGAGCGCTTGGGCTTCTCGCCCTCGCCGAGCTGGATATAGGGGCCGAAGCGGCCATCGCGGACCGTGACCTCGGCTTCCGTCACCGGGTCCTTGCCGAGGATGCGCACGCCCGGCGCGCCGGTGCCGCCCTCGGCCGTAGCCTCGCCATCGGCGGCCTGGACGGTGAGCGGACGCGTATAGCGGCATTCGGGATAGTTCGAGCAGCCGACGAAGGCGCCGAACTTGCCGAGCTTGAGCGAGAGCTGGCCCGTGCCGCAGACCTGGCAGGAGCGTGGATCGCCGCCATCCTCGCGCGCCGGGAAGACATGGGCGCCGAGCACGCCGTTCAGCGCCTCCAGAACCTCGGTGACGCGCAGATCCTTGGTGTCGCCGATCGACTTGGTGAACTCCTCCCAGAATTCGCGCAGCAGCACCTTCCAGTCGATCTCGGCGTTCGAGACGCGGTCGAGCTTCTCTTCGAGGTTCGCCGTGAAGTCGAACTCGACATAGCGCTTGAAGAAGCTCTCCAGGAACGCCGTCACCAGCATGCCCTTGTCCTCGGGTACGAGGCGCTTCTTCTCGATGCGGACATATTCGCGGTCGCGCAGCGTCGAGAGCGTCGCGGCATAGGTCGAAGGCCGGCCGATGCCGAGCTCTTCCATACGCTTGACGAGGCTGGCCTCAGAATAGCGCGGCGGCGGCTCGGTGAAGTGCTGGTCGGCTGCGATGGCGCGCTTTTCGAGCGGCTCGCCATCTTTCATCGCCGGCAGCTTCTTGGAGTCCTCGTCCTCCTCGTCGTCGCGGCTTTCCTGATACAGCGTCAGGAAGCCGTCGAAGAGCGTGACCTGTCCGGTGGCGCGCAGTTCGAGATTGCGGCCGGCGACCTTGGCGGCGATGTCGACTGTGGTGCGTTCCAGCGAGGCCGATTCCATCTGGCTGGCGATGGTGCGTTTCCAGATCAGCTCATAGAGCTTGGCCTGCTCGGGTTCGAGATGGCGCATGACCGTGGCCGGCAGGCGGCCGAGATCGGTCGGGCGGATCGCCTCATGGGCCTCCTGGGCGTTCTTGGCCTTGACGGTGTATTTGCGCGGCACGCCGGGCACGTAAGCGTCGCCGAATTCCTTGCCGATGACGCTGCGGGCAGCGCTGATCGCCGAAGGGTCCATGTCGACGCCGTCGGTTCGCATATAGGTGATCAGGCCGACCGTCTCGCCGCCGATATCGACGCCCTCATAGAGCCGCTGCGCGAGCTGCATGGTGCGGGCCGGGGCAAGGCCGAGCTTGCGCGAGGCCTCCTGCTGCAGCGTCGAGGTCTGGAAGGGCGGGTAGGGGTGGCGCTTGACCGGCTTGGCCTCGACGCTGGCGACGCTGAAGGCAGCGGTATTCAATGCGGCCTCGAAAGCGCGCGCCTCGTCGCCGGTGCCGATGTCGAGCCGGGTGATCTTCTTGCCGTCGGCGCCGACGAGGCGCGCATCGAAGACGCCGCCGGCAGCCGTCGCCAGCGTCGCGACCAGCGACCAGTATTCACGCGCCCGGAAGGCCTCGATCTCGCGCTCGCGGTCGCAGACGATCCGCAGCGCCACCGACTGGACGCGGCCGGCCGAGCGGGCGCCCGGCAGCTTGCGCCACAGCACCGGCGAGAGCGTGAAGCCGACGAGATAGTCCAGTGCCCGGCGGGCGAGATAGGCATCGACCAGCGCCTGATCGACCTGGCGCGGATTGGCCAGCGCAGTCTGCACCGCGTCCTTGGTGACGGCGTTGAAGGTGACGCGCTCGACGGGGATGCCCTTCAGCGCCTTCTTGGCGTTGAGCGCCTCCAGCACATGCCAGGAAATCGCCTCGCCCTCGCGGTCGGGGTCGGTTGCGAGGATCAGCTTGTCGGCACCCTTGAGCGCCTTGACGATCTCGGCGACCTGCTTGGCGCCGCGCCCCTCGATCTCCCACTTCATCGCGAAGTCATGCTCGGGATCGACCGAACCGTCCTTGGCAGGAAGGTCGCGGATATGCCCGAACGAGGCGATCACCTCGTAGTCGGAGCCGAGATACTTGTTGATCGTCTTGGCCTTGGCCGGCGACTCGACGACGAGGAGCTTCATGGTGCGGTGTCTCGCTAATAGCCTCCTCGGAGCGCGAAACGGCCCCGTGAGGCGATCTCGCGACCGGCGAAAGACCCGGCGGTTCGGAATTGCGCGCGAAAGTGGTTCAGGGAATAGGCCGTGTCAAACGCCGATTGCACGTCGGCGCCGTGGGGCGGCCTTTTGGTCACAGTCCCTGAAGAGCGCCCTGACATGGCGCCTCGGTCGCCGGCGCACAAGGGCGGCGGGGCCGGTGCGGCCGTCGCCGGCCTCAGCGCAGCGCGCCCATCAGCTTGGCGAGGAAGCCGTCGAAGGAGGCGCCGTCGATCCAGCGCAGCACCGCAACGAGGTCGTGCTGCGGGTCGACGAAGATCACATTGGTGCCGGCCCCGAGCGCCCAGAAGGCGCTCTCGGGCACGCCCGGCTTGGCCGAGGGCGCGCGGTTCAGCCACCAGAGATAGCCGTAGTTCGAAAGCGTCGGCGAGGGCGAGACCATCTGCGCGATCCAATCGGCGGACAGCAGCGAGCGCCCGCCCCATTGCCCGCCGCGCGCCATCAGCAGCCCGAATCGGGCATGGTCGCGCGCGCCGATGAACAGCCCGCCGCCCCAATGCCCGCCGCCGGGCACCGACTGGATGCGCTTGCCGTCGATCTCGACATAGGAGTTTTCGTAGCCCTGCCACTCCCAATCGGTGGACGCGCCGATCGGATCCATGATCCGCTCGCGCAGCACCTCGGGCAGGGGACGGCGGAAGCGCTGCAGCAGGCAGTAGCCGAGCAGGTTCACCCGCACGTCGTTGTATTCATAGAAGCTGCCGGGCTCGTGCATCTCCCGGCGCTGGCCCTTGCGGCTGTTGTCGGCGCCGGGCCCGATCTGGCGGTTGTGATCGACCTGGTCGGATTTCTCGAAGATCTCGCCCTGCCATTCGCTCGATTGCTGCAGCAGATGCCGCCAGGTGATCTCAGCATTATGGGCGCTCTCGAAGAACGGCCCGGCGACGCTCCGGCCCACCGGCTCGTCGAGATCGGCGATCAGCCCGTCCTGCACGGCGACCCCCGCCAGCACGGACAGGTAGCTCTTGGCGATCGAGAAGGTCATGTCGGTGCGAGCGGTATCGCCCCACTCGGCAATGATCCGTCCACCCTTCAGCACCAAGCCGGCCGGCCCGCCGCGCTCGCGAACGGGGCCGACGATCTCGCTCCACGGCCCGGTTTCGTTCCACTCGACATTCCCGACATAGCGCCCGTCAGGATAGAACAGGCTGCGCGGCCACGGGCTCTCATGCGCCTCGGCGAAGGCGACGGCGGCAGCGAGCCGGGCCGAATCGAAGCCGGACTCGACGGGGGCGACGGTTTCCCAGGGCGCGCCTTCGGCAGCCGGAACATAGATGTCGGTGGACAAGGCAGGCTCCTCGCGGCGGGCTGGGCGCGGCGGAAGGCCGCTTCTCCATGGCGTAGCGGCGTTTCGCCAAAACTTCCATCGGCCCTGCCGCATGCTCCTATTCCGTCATCGGCCGCTTGCGCCCTGGCCGAGTCGCGCCTAAACACCCCTCTTCAAATGACATCGCCAGCACCGCTCTATCCGCACCGGCATCTCCTCGGCATCGAGGGGCTCTCCCATTTGGACATCGAGGGGCTGCTGGACAGGGCGGACGCCTATGTCGCGCTCTCCCGGCAGGTCGAGAAAAAGACCGCGACGCTGCGCGGCCGCACCCAGATCAACCTGTTCTTCGAGCCCTCGACCCGCACGCAGGCCTCGTTCGAGCTCGCCGGCAAGCGGCTGGGCGCCGACGTCATGAACATGTCGGTTGCCTCGTCCTCGGTGAAGAAGGGCGAGACGCTGATCGACACCGCCGCGACGCTGAACGCGATGCGGCCGGACATCATCGTCGTGCGCCATCACGCCGCCGGCGCGGTCAATCTCCTCGCCCGCAAGGTCGGCTGCTCGGTCGTGAATGCCGGCGACGGCGCCCATGAGCATCCGACGCAGGCCCTGCTCGATGCGCTGACCATCCGCCGCAACAAGGGCCGCATCGCCGGGCTGACGGTGGCGATCTGCGGCGACATCCTGCATTCGCGCGTCGCCCGCTCCAATATCATCCTGCTCAATGCGCTCGGCGCAAAAGTGCGCCTGATCGCTCCCTCGACGCTGCTGCCGGCCGGCATCGAGCGGATGGGCGTCGAGATCTTCACCGACATGAACAAAGGCCTGGAAGGCGCGGATATCGTGATGATGCTGCGCCTCCAGCTCGAGCGCATGCATGGCGCCTTCGTGCCGTCATCGAAGGAGTATTTCCGCTATTTCGGGCTCGACCGCGACAAGCTGGAGCGCGCGCAGGCCGATGCGCTGGTGATGCACCCCGGCCCGATGAACCGCGGCGTCGAGATTTCCTCCGAGGTCGCCGACGGCGCCCAGTCGATGATCCGCGAGCAGGTTGAGATGGGCGTCGCAGTGCGCATGGCGGTGCTCGACGCGCTGGCGCAGCATCTCCCTAATGTCTGAGCCGAAAGCGCGAGTGGAACCGGGCATGGCCGAGCTTCAGGACATCGCGATCGTCAATGCACGCCTCATCGACCCCGCCACGGGGCGCGACGAGACGGGCTCATTGCTGCTGCGCGGTGGCACCATCGCCTCGGTCGGTTGGGGCGAAGCTACGCCTGCCACGGGCGAGGGCATCCGCCGCGTCGATGCGAGCGGGCTCGTCGTCGCGCCCGGCCTCGTCGATCTGCGCGCCTTCCTCGGCGAGCCCGGCGCCGAATTCCGCGAGACGCTCGGCACCGGCTCGCAGGCCGCGGCTGCCGGCGGCGTCACCACCGTCGTCTGCCGGCCCGACACCGACCCGCCGATCGACGATCCCGCCATCATCGACTTCATCAAGCGCCGCGCCCGCGACAAGGCTATCGTCAACGTCCTCCCGTCGGCCGCCCTGACAAAGGGCCTGCTTGGCAAGGAGATCACCGAGATTGGGCTCTTGCTGGAAGCCGGCGCGGTTGCTTTCGGGGATGGCGCCCGGGCCCTGCGCAACCCGCAGATCATGCGCCGGGCGCTGATCTATGCCCGCGATTTCGACGCGCTGATCATGAACCATGTCGAAGACCCGGACCTGCGTGGCTCCGGCGTCATGAACGAGGGCGAGTTCGCCAGCCGCCGGGGTCTGCCCGGCATCCCGCGCGAGGCCGAGACGGTGATGCTGGAGCGCGACATCAGGCTCGCCCGGGCGACCGGCGGCCGCTACCACGCCGCCATGATTTCCTGCGCCGACTCGGTCGAGCTCGTGCGCCGGGCGAAAGCCGAGGGCCTGCGCGTCACCTGCGGCGCCTCGATCAACAATCTGACGCTGAACGAGAACGACGTCGGCGACTACCGCACCTTCTGCAAGGTCTCGCCGCCGCTGCGCGACGAGCACGAACGCCTCGCTCTGGTCGAAGGCCTGGCCGAGGGCGTCATCGACGTCGTCGTCTCCGACCACGACCCGCAGGATGTCGAGACCAAGCGCCAGCCCTTCGCCGAGGCCGCCGACGGCGCACTCGGCATCGAGACCTTGCTCTCGGCATCGCTGCGCATGGTCCAGGCCAGCCAGATCACCTTGCCGGACCTGCTGGCTGCGCTTTCGACCCGGCCGGCCAAACTGCTCGGCCTCGGCTGCGGACGCCTCGCGCCCGGTGCGCCCGCCGACGTGATGCTGCTCGACCTCGACGCTCCTTACGTCGTCGACAAGCGCAAGCTGAAGTCGCGAGCCAAGAACTCGCCCTTCGACGAGGCAAGGCTGGAAGGCATCGTGCAAACCACCTTCGTCGGCGGCCGTGCGGTCTATGAGGCCCCCGCGGGTTAGGTTACGCTGCGCGAGCGCAACGAGAGGGCTGCATGTCGGATCTGTTGAGTTGGACCCTGTCCTGGCCCGCCTTCACTGCGGCGCTCGTCGTCGGCTACCTGCTCGGCTCGATTCCCTTCGGCATCGTCCTGACGAAGCTGAGTGGCGGGCCGGATCTACGCAGCATCGGCTCTGGCAATATCGGCGCGACCAATGTGCTGCGCACCGGCAACAAGAAACTCGCGGCGCTGACGCTGCTCGGCGACATGCTGAAGGGCACGGCGGCGGTCCTAGTCGGGTTCTATGCACTAGGCGGCCCCCAGGCCGCGCTCGTTGCCGGGCTCGGTGCCTTTCTCGGTCATCTCTTCCCGGTCTGGATCGGCTTCAGGGGCGGCAAGGGCGTCGCCACCTATCTCGGCATCCTGATCGGGCTCGCCTGGCCGGTTGCGCTGGCTTTCGCCGCGATCTGGCTCTGCGTCGCCAAGCTCTCGAAATACTCCTCGCTCGCCGCGCTGGTTGCGAGCGTGTTGACGCCGCTCCTGCTGTGGTTCTGGATCGGCGACCGCCGCGCTGCGCTGCTGATGGCGGTGCTGGCTGTGCTGCTCTGGTTCATGCACCGGACCAATATCTCCCGGCTGCTCTCCGGCGGCGAGGGCAAGATCGGCGGGAAGGGCTGACGCGGCATGGCTGGCATCGTCCTCACCGACCGCCAGCGCCTCGATTGGCTCCGCCTGATCCGCAGCGAAAGCGTCGGGCCGCGCACCTTCCGCTCTTTGATGAACCGCTTCGGTGGCGCGGCCGCCGCGCTTGACGCACTTCCCGACCTCGCCCGGCAGGCTGGCCGGGCACTCCGCATCTGCGCGATGGCCGAGGCCGAGCGCGAAATAGAGGCGCTGCGCCGGCTCGGCGGCCGGCTGATCGCGCTCGGCGAGGCGCAGTACCCCCGGCCGCTACAGGCGATCGACACCGCGCCGCCGCTGATCGCCGTGCTCGGGCAGGCGGATGTGTTGCTGCGCCCCTGCGTGGCGCTGGTCGGCTCGCGCAATGCCTCGGCCGCCGGCATGAAGTTCACGGCCCGGCTGGCCCGCGATCTCGGCGAGGCCGGCTTCGTCGTGGTGTCGGGCCTGGCGCGCGGCATCGACACCTCCGCCCACGAAGCCAGCACCCTGACCGGCACCGTCGCGGTCCTCGCCGGCGGGCTGGACGAGGTCTATCCGCCGCAGAACATCCCCTTGCTGCAGCGGCTGCTGGAGCAGGGCGCCGCGATCAGCGAGATGCAGCTCGGGCTTGCGCCGCGCGGACGGGATTTTCCGCGCCGCAACCGGCTGGTCTCGGGCCTGTCGCTTGGCACGGTTGTGGTCGAGGCGGCGCGCAAATCCGGCTCGCTGATCACGGCGCGCTTCGCCAACGAGCAGGGCAGGCTGGTCTTCGCCGTGCCGGGCTCGCCGCTCGATCCGCGCGCCGAGGGCGGCAATCACCTGATCCGCGAGGGCGCGACGCTGTGCTCGGAGGCTGCGCATATCATCGAGGCGCTGACGCCGCTGCTCGACAGCGATCTCGGTTTTCTTCCGCCGCCGCCCGCCCTGCGAGACGGCGCCGGCGAGAGCATGACGCAGGCGCTCTGGGACGAACTCGACCTGCCGGGCATCGAGCCCGCTCCCGCGGCGGCGGTTCCCGAACCGGAGCGCGTCTTCGCGGCGGCAATCGGCGCCCCCGGCGATGACGCCGTGGACATGCGCCGCCTTGTCCTGCAACTCCTCGGCAGCGCGCCGATCTCCGTCGATGACCTCGTCCGTGCGAGCGGACGGTCCGCCCGCGAGATCAGCCGGACCGTGCTGGATCTCGAACTCGATGGCCTCGTCCAGCATCATCCCGGCGGCACGTTGACCCGCGTTGAGGTTTGATGGGTCCCTGCACGGGCGATGCAACCTCCGGTTACAGCACCGGTAGGGGCAGGGGCCAGGTTCTGCAGTTCGGGTCGCTCGCTAGGTCTCTTGCGGATGGTCTCCTCTGTCGACGGATCGCCCGAGCCGCTCGACCTGGGTCGAGGCTTCAAGCCGTGCCATCTCCAGAAAATAGGCCAGGCTGTCGAGATCCACGGAGCGTGACATGGCGCGCAAATCCGCTGTGAGATGCTCGATATAAGCGGCCACGTCGCGCTGGGTCGCGCGCGGATCGCTGACTTTCTCGACACTGCGAGGGTTTTCTCCGGCGCTGGCCTGAGGCGCGACGTTGCCGTGCAGCGGGTCCTCGGCATTCCGCGATACGAGCGGATTTCGTCCATTTGACGGCATCGCCGACCGGCTCCCCTGCAAAGAATGGGCAGATTTGAACGATCACGGCCCGATCAACATAGGGATGAACGAGTCGCGATCATACAATCATAGCGTGCGTTCGTTCGCGATCTCAAGGGGTTGTTGATCTCGGTGAAGCAGTTTTGGCTTCATGGAGGATTGGTTCAGAGGAGGAACAAGACCGCCAGCGGCAGCGTCGCCAGGGCGAGCAGGGTCTGCAAGGTCGTGATCTCGGCCATCAGCGGCGCATCGCCTCCCAGATCGCGGGCGAGGAAATAGGCCGCTGTTGCGGTCGGCACCGATGCGGCGACGACGGTCATGGTCAGCGCTGATCCTGACAGGCCGAGGTGGCGGGCGATCGTCCAGGCCAGTAGCGGCATGACGACGAGCTTGACGCTGACCGCGATGCAGTGGGCAAGCCGAGGCCGCGTCAGGCTGCGCAGGTCGAGCCCCGCGCCCACGGCAAGCAGGCCGACGCCGAGCGCGGCGCGTCCCATCACGTCGAGATAGGTGGTGATCGCCACCGGCAGCATCCACTGCAGCTGGTTGAGCAGGAGGCCGACCACTGACGACCAGATGAAGGGGTTGAACGCGATCGAACGTACGGTCGCTGCCGCGGTCATCGGCCGGCCATTCGCATAGCGCGCCAGCACCAGCACGCAGAGCACGTTCAACAGCGGGATCATCGCTGCGACCGCGATCGCCATCAGCGTGGTGCCGTCACGCCCCTGCAGCCCGGCCGCCAGAGCCAGCGCAATGAAGGTGTTCCAGCGGATCGAGCCCTGGAAGATCGAGGTGAAGGCTGGGCCGTCGATGCCGGCGCGCAGCAAAAGCCGCCGCGATGCCAGCAGCAGGCCGGCGACGGTGAGGATCGCCAGGACCAGGCTCATGCCCATCGCCAGCACCGGCAGACGGCCGAGATCGGCGACGGCAAGCGTGTGGATCACGACGGCCGGGAACAGCACCTGATAGGTCAGGCGCTCGACGCCGAGCCAATGCGCCGGCGAGACGATGCCGCGGGCCTTGAGGAACCAGCCCGTCGCGATGACGAGGAAGACGGCGATCAGGCTGGTGAGCATGGCATCTGCGAAGGCAAGGGAGGGCACAAGCGAGAAGGCAGGGAGGCTTGACGAGCGGCGGAAGCCGCCCGCAGGGGACGCCGAATGGAACAACGGACAGGCGCGCCCGTTGATCTCTCACGCGACTGCCATGGATGAGCCTGAGAGGCCGCAAGGCCACTCCTTTCATGACGGTCGGCGTTGGGCAATGGCGCAAGGCTGAGGCAGCGTTGCGCGTGCCGCAATCCGGCCGTGATTGGTTCACGCGGCATTCAATCGGTCGGGACCAAATTTCCCGGCAGGTCGGGGAGCGTCCCGGCACAACAGGAGATCGGATCATGATGTCTCTCAGGAAGACCGCCATCGTCGCGCTCGCCTCGGCGAGCGTCGTTTCGGCCGGCTTCGCGACGCCGGCTTTTGCAGCTCCGCAAGGCTTCGATGCCGCAAGGCTCGACAAGGCACCGGCGGAATACACTCAGTACTATCGCGGCCATCGTGGTTGGCGCGGCGGCAATCGCGGCGCGGCGATCGCAGCCGGCGTCGGCCTCGGCATTCTCGGCGCGGCGGCCGTGGCTTCGAGCCGGCGTGCCTATGCCGATCCGTACTATTACGACGACGGCTACGATACCTATGAGCCGGTCTACGCGCCGGCTCCGGTCTATGCAGCTCCGGTCTATGCGGCACCCGCCTATCGTCGCGGCTATTACCGGCCGAGCTACGACTTCCGCGATCACCGCTGAGCGGTCCGCAGGTAGCGCTACCCCGCGCGTCCTTGAGGGCGCGCGGGTTTTCTTTGCCGCGTCTTAACGTGCCAAGAGCTGCAAACGTGCGAAGTGCTGGCCGTGACGAATGAGACGATGACGATTCGGAGGGGGAACGGAACGATGACGATCAACAAGACACTCGCGGCCGGCTTCGGCGTATTGGCCGCGGCTCTCGCCTGGGGGCTGCCGGCATCCGCGCAGATCCGGGGCAACGAGTATCCGGCGCCGGGCGGCGGCTATCAGCGCGGCTATGACGGCAACAGGGGCTATGAGCGTCGCGATGGCTACCGTGACGGTTACCGTGGCGACCGCGGCGGTTATGGCGGGCGCGACGAGCGCTACGGCCGCGGCGGACGCGGCGCGCCCGATCCGCTGGCCGGCATGAGCCCGGAAAAGCGGGCGCGGGCGATCGAGAATCATCGCCGCGCTCAGAAGAAGGCCTATCGGCGCGGCGTCATCATTCCGTGAGCCCACGTCGAGTTTGATTGCAGAATTGCGCCGCCGCGGCTTCGACCGTGGCAGCGTTTTTCGTTCAGTCCTGCGCCAGCTCGTCCGGTTGCATCCGCATCAGCCGGTCGAGCGCGCCCTGCAGGATGTAGGCTGCGGCCATCTTGTCGACGACGGCGGCGCGCTTGGCCCGCGACGCATCGGCGTCGAGCAGCGTCCGCGTCACGGCCAGCGTCGACATGCGTTCGTCCCAGAAGACGATGGGCAGCTTTGTCAGCGGCACGAGATTGCGCACGAAGGCGCGGGTCGACTGCACGCGCGGACCTTCCGTGCCGTCCATGTTGAGCGGCAGCCCGACGACAAGGCCGGCGACGGCATACTTCTCCGCCACCTTCAGCAGCGCCACCGCGTCGAGACTGAACTTGACGCGCTTGATGGTTTCGAGCGGCGTCGCGATCTGGCGCTCGAGGTCGGAGAGGGCCAGGCCGATCGTCTTGGTGCCGAGGTCGAGGCCGAGCAGCCTTGCGTGATCGGGCAGGGCGAGGAAGGCTTCGAGCGGCACGACGTTGCTGGACATGGCGGTGCTTGACATGGGCTGGCGGTAGCATGCGCCGCCGCGCGAGGCGAGCGGCGCATGGCTTGGAGCGGTGTTGCGGTCAGCCCTGCGGCTTGACGCCGGCTGCCGCCAGCGATGCAGCCCATTTGTCGATTTCGGCCGCGAAGGCCTTCGCATGGGCGTCGCGGGTCCATTCGGCTTCCGGGAAGGTGCTGGTGCCGAAGGCCTTGAACTTCTCGACCACCCCCGGATCCTTGAGCGCGACGCGCAGCGCCGCGTTCAGCTTGTCGAGCACGGGCACGGGCGTGCCCTTCGGCGCGTAGAGGCCGTGCCAGATCGTCATGTCGAGCTTGGAGCCGGCCTCCGACATCGTCGGCGTATTGGGCAGCACGTCGAGCCGCTGCGCCGAGGTCACCGCATAGGCCCGGATGCTGTTCCCCTGGATCTGCGGAATAGCGGAGGTCGACTGGTCGCAGAGCAGGTCGATCTGCCCGCCGACGAGGTCGTTCATCGCTGGCCCCGTGCCGCGATAGGCGACCTGGTTGAACTTGGCTCCAAGCTGCTGCGAGATCAGCACGGCGCAGAGATGCGAGTTCGAGCCGACGCCGGCATGGGCGATCGTCAGCTTGTCGGCGTTCTCCTTGATGTAGGGGAAGAAGGCCTTGGCGTCCGGCGTCGGCAAAGCGAGCTTGCTGGCGATGACCATCGGTCCGGTATTGACCAACCCGATCGGCGCGAAGGCCGTCTTCGTGTCGTAGCCGAGATTGGCATAGAGCGCCGGCGCGGCGGCCAGCGCGAGATGGTGGATCAGGATCGTGTGCCCGTCCGGTTCGGCGGCCGCGACGCGCTTGGCGCCGGCGGTTCCGCCGGCTCCGGCGACGTTCTCGACCACCACCGGCTGGCCGAGCGTCCGACTCATCTGCTCGCCCAACAGGCGGGCGATGACGTCGCTCGGCCCGCCCGCGGCGAAGGAGACGATCACGGTGATCGGCTTGGTCGGAAAGGCCTGCGCCAGCGCGGGCGCGGATAGGCCAAATGCAGACAGGCCTAGCGTCAGCAGCCCGGCAAGGGCTGCCCTCTTCGTCATGCTCATGCGTATCCTCCATGGGTCGTGGCGAACTGCCGCTCTGTGTCGGCTTTGGTGGGTAAGTTCCTGGACCTCGAATGCTTCAGCGCAGATCGGACTGGTAGTGAGCCTCCTCCGTCAGACACAGGCTGAGACGTCGCTCGACGGCCGAGCCATCCAGCGAAAGCGCGATGCGGTCGATCTCGAGCGCGGGCGTTCCCGCCACGACACACAGATGCTCGGCCTGACCGGGCGTGAGTGCAACGGCCTTCAGCCGCTCGCGGGCGTTGGCGATGGTGATGCCGTAGCGCGTGGCGAACAGGCTGTAGAGATTGTTCGGCACCGGGCCATTTTCCAGCCCCGGAAAGACATGGGCCGGCAGACTCACGGTTTCGAGAACCAGCGGTTTTCCGCCGAGCGAGCGGATGCGGCGGATGCGGATGACAGGCTCCTGCGCCAGCAAATTCAGCGCCATGCGTTCGGCCGCATCGGCGGGGCCGCTTGTGCTGTCGAGCACCTTGCTGTCGGGAAAGCGCGCGATGCCATCATCGGACATCAACTTGAAGAACCGGAACAGGATGCGCTGCTCGTCATGCTCGGCGACGAAGGTGCCGCGGCCCTGGCGGCGCACCAGCAGATTCTCCGCAGCGAGTTCGTCCAGCGCCTTTCTCACCGTGCCCTGGCTGACGCCGATCTCGCTGGCGAGTTGACCTTCGCTCGGCAAGGCCATCCCGGGCGCCCAGCTGCCGTCGACGAGCCGGCGCACAAAACTCGCCTTGACCTGCTGGTAAAGCGGCCGAAATCCTAGAATTTCGGCCCCAGCGGACGAATCCGGCCGCGTCGCAATTTCGACCTTGTGCTCAGTCATATGTCTTATATAAGACTTGCCTCAAGAGCGGTCGAGTCCTGAATCCGGCGACCGTCGAGAACGCTGTGACAACAAGCGCTGTGAGGAGACACCGATGAGCAAGCCCCACCTCCTGGTTCATGAGAAGAAGGACACCGTCGGCGTCGTCGTCGTCGAGGGTCTGAAGGCCGGCACCGACATGCTGTGCGTCGTCACGCACGACAATTCCGATTTCCGCCTGACGGCGAAGATGGACATCCCGATCGGCCACAAGGTCGCGCTGAAGGACATCAAGTCCGGTGAGACGATCTGGAAATACGGTCAGGACATCGGCAAAGCCAAGGCCGATGTGAAGCAGGGCGAGCACCTGCATGTCCACAACGCCAAGACCAAGCGCTGGTGAGATCGGTCTTTTTCCTCTGAACCACCGCGTCATCCCGGACAAGCCGCGAAGCGGCGCCGATCCGGGATCCATGCCTGAACCGTTCCGGAATGGATCCCGGGTCTCCCTCCGGTCGCCCGGGATGACATCCCCCACCATCGTTCCCGGCTCCCGCGCAAACGGTCGAGCCACCCCATCAGGAAGGAAACACCATGTCGATCGTCGCGAATTTCGATCTCGTCAAAGGCAAGCTCGCCAGGATCAAGGGCCGCAAGATCGAGGCCCCCGAGTTCAAGGCCCCGGTGGTGAAGCGCCCGACCGGCCGCAGCCTCGATTCCTTCCTCGGCTGGCGCCGCGAGAACGACCGCGTCGGCGTCCGCAATCATGTCCTGCTGCTGCCGCTCGATGATCTCTCGAACGCCGCCTGCGAGGCCGTCGCCAACAACATCAAGGGCACGCTGGCGATCCCGCATGCCTATGGCCGACTCCAGTTCGGCGAGGATCTCGATGTCCATTTCCGCACCCTGATCGGCACGGGCTCGAACCCCAACGTCGCCGCCGTCATCGTCATCGGCATCGAGGATGGCTGGACCAAGCGTGTCGTCGACGGCATCGCCAAGACCGGCAAGCCGGTCGTCGGTTTCGGCATCGAAGGCCATGGCGACATCGCTACCATCGCCAAGGCATCCTATGTCGCCAAGGAGTTCGTCCAGTGGGCAACCGAGCTGCAGCGCGAAAAATGCGGCATCGAGGAGCTCTGGGTTTCCACAAAGTGCGGCGAGTCGGACACGACCACCGGCCTGTCGTCCTGCCCGACCGTCGGCAACATGTACGACAAGTGGATCCCGCGCGGCGTCTATGGCGTCTTCGGCGAGACCTCCGAGATCACCGGCGCCGAGCATCTCTGCAAGGCGCGCGCGGCGACGCCGGAGGTCGGCGAGCGCTGGTACAAGATGTGGAAGGCCTATCAGGACGACGTCATTGAGGCCCACAAGACCGACGATCTCTCGGATTCGCAGCCGACCAAGGGCAACATCGCCGGCGGCCTGACCACGATCGAGGAAAAGGCGCTCGGCAACCTCGAGAAGATCGGCCGCGAGTGCACCTATATCGACATCCTGCAGCCGGCCGAGGCGCCGACCAAGGGGCCGGGGCTCTATTACATGGATACCTCCTCGGCCGCGGCCGAATGCGTGACGCTGATGGCGGCGGGCGGCTATGTCGTGCACACCTTCCCGACCGGGCAGGGCAACGTCATCGGCAACCCGATTGTCCCGGTCATCAAGATCACCGGCAACCCCAAGACGATGCGCACCATGCCGGAGCATATCGACGTCGACGTCTCCGGCATCCTGCGCCGCGACATGACGATCCCGCAGGCCGGCGACGCCCTGATCGAGAACATCGTCCGCACCGCCAATGGCCGCCTGACTGCGGCGGAAGCATTGGGGCACCGCGAATTCTCGATGACCAAGCTCTACCGCTCGGCTTGAGCGGCTGTTAACAGCCGGGGCGGCCACGCGCCGCTCCGGCCTTATCCGCCCCGGCCGAAACCTCGGGAGCCTTACCGTCTTGTCCATCGCGACGACCACCCGCCTCAGTGCCTGGCGCCCGCTTCTCGACGGGATCGCGCTGTCGGCTGCGGTCGCGGTCGCGGCCTATATCGCCGAGCCGCTGCTGAAATCCGCCGCAGGCGGACGGTTCGGCATCCCGGCCGTGGTCATCGCTTTGATCATCGGCATGCTGCTCCACCCTTATGCCAATGCGGTTCGCTTCCAGGCCGGCATGGTCTTCTGCGTCAAGAAGATGCTGCGCTGGGCGATTGCGCTGCTCGGCCTGCGCGTTGCGCTCGGCGACATCATCGCGCTCGGCCTGACGACCGCTCTGCTCGTGATCGTCGCGATGGCTGCGACGATCCTGTCAGGCTTCCTGCTGGCGCGCTGGCTTGGCCGCGAGACCGGCATGGGTGCGCTCGGCGGCGTTGCGACCGCCGTCTGCGGCGCTTCGGCCGCATTGGCGACCGCGACCGTCGTACCCGACTACAAGAGCAAGGCCGCCGACGTCGCCTTCACCGTCATCGCCATGAACGCGCTCTCGACGCTGGCGATGCTGGCCTATCCGCTGATCTGCGTCTGGCTCGGCTTCTCGCCCTCCCAGACCGGCATCATGCTCGGCGCCACCATCCATGACGTGGCGCAGGTTGTCGGCGCCGGCCAGTCGGTCTCGGACGAGGCGGCCAATGCCGCGATCATCGTCAAGCTGTTTCGCGTCTTCCTGCTGCTGCCGGCCGTCCTCGTCGTTGGCTGGTGGCTGCTGCGCGACGAGGCCAGGCGCGCCGGCGATGTCGCTGACAGGGCCAAAGTGCCGGTGCCGGTCTTCGCCATCATGTTCCTGGTGCTGTGCCTGGTGAACAGCGTGCTGGCGACGCAAGGCGCGCTGGCTCCGGTCTACGGCCCGATCCGCACCCTGCTGCTGGCGATCTCGGGCTGGGGGCTGCTGATCGCGATCGCGGCGCTGGGGCTGGGCACTTCGCTCGGGGCGATGGCCCGGCTCGGCTGGCGCCACATGGTCCTCGTCATCGGCACCAGCCTCGTTATCCTCGTTATCGTCACGGGCGGCCTGATCGCTCTGGGCTGACCGTCAAAATCTGGAAGGCGCCTGCCATGATCGACATCGTCATCACCGAATTCATGGACGAGGCGGCCGTCGCTGCGCTGGGCGCCCGCTACAAGGTCCATCACGACCCCGAGCTCTTCGGCAAGCCGGACGAACTGGCGAAACTGGTCGCCGACATTCCGGCCCTGATCGTGCGCAACCAGACGCAGGTGAGGGGGGATGTGCTGGCCGCTGCCAAGAAGCTCAAGGTGGTCGGCCGGCTGGGCGTCGGCCTCGACAATATCGACATGGATGTCTGCACCGCGCGCGGCATCAAGGTCTTCCCGGCGACGGGGGCCAACAGCCTCTCGGTCGTCGAATATGTCGTCGGCAGCGCCATGATGCTGCTGCGCGGCGCCTATTTTGCCAATGCCGCGATGGTGGCGGGCGAGTTCCCAAAGACCAAGCTGATCGGCCGGGAGATCGCCGGCAAGCGGTTAGGCCTCGTCGGCTTCGGCGCCATCGCCCGCGACGCCGCCACGCATGGTCGCATGCTCGGCATGAACACCGTCGCCTACGACCCCTATGTCCCCGCCGACGACAAGGTCTGGGCCGGAACCGAGCGGCTCGAGCTCGACGCCGTGCTGGCGACCTCCGACGTCATCAGCATCCATCTGCCGCTGACGCCCGAGACCAAGGGCCTGATCGGCAAAGCCGCCTTCGCGAAAATGAAGCCGGATGCCATCCTGATCAACGCGGCACGCGGCGGCATCATGGACGAGGCGGCGCTCGTCGCGGCGCTGAAATCGGGCAAGCTTGGCGGCGCGGCGATCGACGTCTTCGCCGAGGAGCCATTGCGCGCGGCCGGCAAGCTGTTCGCCGATGTCCCGAACCTGATCCTGACGCCGCACATTGCCGGCAACACGGTCGAGTCCAACGGCCGCGTCTCCGGGCTGGTGGCCGAGCGCGTCATGGCCGCTCTGGAGGGCAGGGCATGACACGGCTTTCCATTGAGCAGGCGGAGGCCCGGCTGACAGAGCTATTCGCGGAGGCGGGCGCCTCATCCGCCAATGCCGCCTCCGTCGCCTGGGCACTGGTGATGGCCGAGGCCGACGGGCTGAAAGGCCATGGCCTGTCGCGCGTCCCGACCTACCTTGCCATGCTGAAAGCCGGCAAGATCGACGGCCGCGCGGTGCCGATCGAAAGCCGCCCGAAGCCCGGCGTGCTGGCGATCGACGCCTGTCACGGCTTCGCCTATCCCGCCATCGATCTCGCCGTGATCGAACTGCCCGACTTGGCCCGGGCCCAGGGCGTGATCGCCTGTCCGATCCGCCGCTCGAGCCATTGTGGCGCCGCCGGCCTGCATGTCGAGCGCCTGGCCGAGCAGGGCCTCGTTGCCATGCTCTTCGCCAACACGCCCGGCGCCATCGCCCCCTGGGGCGGCTCGAAGCCGGTCTTCGGCACCAACCCGATCGCCTTTGCCGCGCCGCTGGCCGGTCGCGAGCCGGTCGTCATCGACATGGCGCTGTCGAAGGTCGCCCGTGGCCCGATCGTCGCGGCCAGGCAGAGGGGCGAGGCGATTCCCGAAGGCTGGGCGCTCGACGTCCACGGCAAGCCGACGACGGATGCGGCCGCCGCGCTCGCCGGCACCATGGTTCCGCTCGGCGACGCCAAGGGCGCTACACTTGCCATGATGGTCGAAATCCTCGCGGCAGCGCTGGTCGGCGCGCATTTCGGCTTCCAGGCATCGTCCTTCATCGACGCGGTCGGTGGTCCCCCCGACACCGGCCAGCTCATCCTCGCCATCGACCCGCATGCGATGGGCGGCAACTGGTTCGACGAGCGCATGCGCCTCCTCGCACACGCCATCGAGGCGCAAGAGGGCACGCGGCTGCCAGGCGTCCGGCGATTGGGCCTGCGCGCGAAGGCTAGGGCGGAAGGGATTGAAGTGGCGGACGGGCTATTGGCACTCTGAGCATGTCAGAAGGCGCCTTGATCGAAGGCTCCCTCAAGATCGCGGCCACCATAGAGGATACGCATGATGACGATTTGCTGCGCATCGATCCGAAAAGCAATCGTCACGCGGCGCTCGACTCCGAACGTCCGCAAGCCAGGGTAGAGATCATCGCGTCGCGTACCGCGTTCCGGAAAGAAGGCGAGCGACCCGTAGCTCCGTTGGATGCGCCGGATGTAGCCAATCGCAGTTTGTGCGCTGCTTCTCTCTGCAATCCAGTCGTAGATTTCGCGCAGGTCCTCGCGCGCGGCAGGCCTCAGCGTGATCTCAAAGCTTGGCGGCATCGCGAGCCATGCGCTGCCTGTGATGCTCTTCGAGTTCTTCAAACGCCTGATCTGCCGGGATCGACGGCCGCGGATCGGCCATAGCCTCCTCGACCTTGGCCTTCAATTCGGCGTCGAAAGCGCGCTCCTCCCGTTCCAGCGCTTCCAGTCCGGCGCGCACGACCTCGCTCGGCGAGTCATATTCGCCCGAGCGGACGCGCTCCCCGATCTTTTCGACGAGATCGCCCAGCGTCACCGTCAACGTCGTGTTCGGATCGTCCATGGCGAACCTCCACATGCAAGGCTTGGAAATTTACCACGGGTCTCGCAGCCGGGACAGTCAGACGAAATCGAACGCATCGACATCAACCAGGCCCTTGTCGGTGATCTTCAGATGCGGGATCACCGGCAGGGTCAGGAAAGCGACCTGCAGGAAGGGCTCGGCCAGGACGACGCCGAGCGCCTTGGCCGCCGCCCGCAAATCCTCCAGCCCGTGCCGCACCGTCTCGAAAGGCTGGTCGCTCATCAGCCCCGCGACCGGCAGCGCCAGTTCCGCCGTTACGACACCGCCATCGGCGACCGCAAACCCGCCCCCGATCTCGACCAGCCGGTTGGCGGCGGCCGCCATCGAGGCCTCGTCAACGCCGACGACGCAGAGGTTGTGGCTGTCATGGCCGACGGACGAGGCGATCGCGCCATGCTTCATGCCGAAGCCGCGGACGAAGCCGGTCGCGATGCCGCCCGTCTTGCCATGACGCTCGATCACCGTGACCTTGACGGCGTCCTGGTCGAGATCGGGCAGGGCTAGGCCCTCGCGCGACGGCAGGCGCATCGCCAGCCGCTCGGTGATGATCCGCCCCGGCACAACGCCGATTACGGGCGTCTCGCCGTCGCGCGCCTTTATGCCGAAGGCGTCCGGCGTGACAGGCCGGCACCTCACGCTGCCGAGCCCGACCGGCTCGATCCAGGTCTGGTCCGCAAACAGAGCCGGTTCGACCAGCCTGCCACCGGCAAAAACCTGCTTCACCGAACAGGCAGCGAGATCCTCGACCAGCACGATGTCGGCGCGCTTGCCGGGCCCGATGAAGCCCCGGTCGAACAGGCCGAAATTCCGCGCTGCTGACAGCGTCGCGACGCGATAGGTCGCCAGCACATCCGCGCCATGGGCGATGGCCGTGCGGATCATGTAATCGAGATGGCCTTCCTCGGCGATGTCCAGCGGGTTTCTGTCATCGGTGCAGAAGGCGAGGAAGGGCGAGGCGTCGCGCGTGATCAGCGGGATCAGCGCATGCAGGTCCTTCGAGACCGAGCCCTCGCGGATCAGGATCGCCATGCCCTTGGCGAGTTTCTCCCGGGCCTCGTCTTCGGTGGTCGTCTCGTGATCGGTGCGGATGCCGGCCGAGAGATAGCCGTTCAGATCCATGCCCCGGACTAGGGGCGCATGCCCGTCGATATGGCGATGCGAAAACGCTTCGAGCTTGGCGAGGCAGACCGCGTCGCGATGCAGCACGCCGGGAAAGTTCATGAACTCGGCCAGCCCGATCACCTTGGGATGATCCATCATCGGCGTCAGGTCGGCGGCATTGAGCCGAGCGCCGGCGGTCTCCAGATGCGTCGCCGGAACGCAGCTCGAAAGCTGGACGCGCAGGTCCATCCGCATCGCCTCGGCGCATTCAAGGAAATAGGCGATGCCCTCGACGCCGAGCACATTGGCGATCTCGTGCGGGTCGCAGATCGCCGTGGTGACGCCATGCGGCAGCACACAGCGCTCGAACTCCAGCGGCGTCACCAGCGAAGATTCGACGTGGAGATGGGTGTCGATGAAGCCGGGCACCGCGATCAGTCCGGCGGCGTCGAATTCGACTCTGCCCTGATAGCGGCCATGGGTGCCGACGATGGTGTCGCCGCAAACAGCGATATCGGTCTCGACCAGCTCGCCCGTGACCAGATCGAACAGCCTCGCGCCCCTGATCACGAGATCGGCAGGCTCGTCGCCTCGTCCCTGGGCGATCCGGCGGGCGAGAGTGGCGGCATCGGTCATGCGGTCGTATCCATGGCAAGCGGGAGAGGCGAGGGTGCACGTCCCGACCGCAATTGTCGACTTGGAGCCGACGCATCACCGGCATAGGACATCTGCGAAACCTGTCCTGCTTGGAGTCCCCGATGAAACTCACCTGGTTCGGCCATTCCGCCTTCCGTATCGATCTCGCCGGGGCATCCCTGCTGATCGATCCGTTCTTCACCGGCAACCCGTCCTTCGAGGGCGATGTCGCGGCGGCCTCGAAGGGGGTCAGCCATATCGTCATCACCCACGGCCACGGCGACCATATCGGCGATGCGCGTGCGATCGCCGAGGCGAATGGCGCCACCGTCGTGACCAATTACGATCTGTGCATGTATCTCGCCTCCAAGGGCCTGAAGACCTTCGAGCCGATGAACACTGGCGGCACGGTCGATTGCGGCGCCTTCAGCGTCAGCCTGGTGCGCGCCGACCATTCCGCTGGCTTGGTCGAGGCCGGCGTGACGTGTCCGCTCGGCAACCCCAATGGCGCCATCATCAAGGCCAAGGGCGAGAAGACGCTCTGGCATATGGGTGATACCGACATTTTCGCCGACATGGCGCTGATCAGCGAAATCCATGGGGTCGAGATCTGCATCTGCCCGATCGGCGACCGCTTCACCATGGGCGGCAGGACGGCGGCGTTGGCGATGACACGCTTCGTCAAGCCGAAGACGGCGATCCCCTGTCACTACGGTTCGTTCCCGATCATCGATCCCAACGCCGATGCGTTTGTGGCGGCGCTGGCGGGGAGCGAGGTCCGGGCACTGGTTCCGGCGAAGGGCGAGGCGGTCGAGCTCTGAGAGGCGAAATCTTATCCCCGCCCCCCAAACCCAACCCTATCCTGCCCCCACTCCGCCCGACCAAGGGGGCTGTCGCGAGGCGTCGTGCGGCCGGGCGGAGTGTGGTGTTCATGGAAGGGAGCTGTCGCGCGCTTTCGACCATGGAGGTGCCGTTGATCGTCAGGGCCGAAACTGGGCAGGCTCGAGCCCGTGCCGGGACGTAGGGACGACGAGGGACCCCCAGACAACCGCGTGCGGGACGGGGCGGCGGCTGTTGGCGCTGCTTCGACACAGACATTCGACATCGACATCGGCACGCAGCCGTCGACTGCGGCGCCACCTCGTCCCGCGCATCCCCTTGGATACGCTTTAAGGCCCGAAACCCCGCGGCGATCAGCCGGCCGGGGCTTTCGGTGCGTCGGCTCAGCGCGCCTTCTGCCCGAACAGGATCGCCTTTTCCTCCGGCGTGCTGATGCCGGCGGGGTTGCGTAGGGCTTCGCCGACCTTGATGCCGCGCTGCACGGCGGGGCGCGCCAGCATGGTGTCGAGCCATTTCGCGACCTGGGGGAACTGCTTCAGGTCCTGGCCCTGCTTCTCCCAGCCGCGGGCCCAGCCGATGCAGGCCATGTCGGCGATGGAATAATCGCCGCAGATATAGTCGCGGCCTTCGAGCCGCTTGTTCAGCACGCCATAGAGCCGGTTGGTCTCGTTGGTGTAGCGGTCGATGGCGTAGGGGATCTTCTCGGGCGCGTAGAGCCGGAAATGATGGGTCTGCCCCAGCATCGGGCCCAGCCCGCCCATCTGCCAGAACAGCCATTCGTCGACGGCGACGCGGGCGCGCTCGTCGGCCGGATAGAACATCCCGGTCTTGCGCCCGAGATATTGCAGGATCGCACCGGATTCGAAGACCGAGATCGGCTTGCCGTCGGGACCCTCGGGATCGACGATCGCCGGCATGCGGTTGTTGGGCGAGATCGCCAGGAAATCCGGCTTGAACTGGTCGCCCTTGCCGATGTTCACCGGGACGACGTTGTAGGGCAGCCCGCACTCCTCCAGCATGATGCTGATCTTCCACCCGTTCGGGGTCGGCCAGTAATACAGGTCGATCGGCTTGGTCTGGCTGGCGGGCATGTTCTGCTTCCGGTCACTGTGCAGACGATGGGACGCGATTTGTAGGCCTCTTCCGGGAGCGGAGAAAGGGCCGGCACCAACCTGCCGCGCAGCCTCGCCATGACGTGAACATGGATGCGCGAGCGCCCGAAACCTGTCTCAGAGCGCCAGCTTGAAGCCCTCATGGCTCTGCGCGAAGCCGAGATTGCGATAGAAGCGGTGCGCGTCGATGCGGTCCTTGTTCGAGGTCAGCTCGACCAGCCCGACCTCGTTCTCCCGGGCGAAGGCGACCGCATGGCGCATCATCACGGCGCCGATGCCCTGGCCCCGCCGCTCGGGCGCGACATGGACGCTCTCGATCTTGGCGCGCCTGCGTCCCCGTGCGACGAGGCCGGGGATCAGCGTGATCTGGAAGGTGCCGACGACAGTGCCGGCCTGCTCTGCAACGAACAGGGTATTGTCGGGGCTGGCCAGCACCGCCGCGAAGGCTTCCAGATAGGCGGGGTGCGCGGCTTCCGCCGCGATCTCCGCATCCGTCATGGTCTGCTTTGCGGCGCCCTGCATGATGAGAGTAGCGATCCGGGAGACATCGTCGCGGCGTGCGACCCTGATGGTGATCGCGTCAGTGTCCGGCAGGCTCGTCGTCATCGTCATCCTCGTTCCCGCTTCGCTTCACTCGGCGAAGAGCCGCTTGGCCATCAGCAGCGTGTTGGGCGTGTCGTCGCGGCCGTCGAAGCGGGCCTGGCGCTGCAGGAAAAAGCCCATGCGCTCGTAGAAGGCGATTGCGGGCTCGTTCTGGCTCTCGACCTCGAGGCGCGCCACCGGCGCCTGCGGAAAGCAGGCCAGTGTCACCTGCAGCAGCGTGCGGCCGACGCCGACGCCCTGATAGGTCGGAATCACATAGAGCCGCGTCAGCAGCGCGGCGTGGTCGCGCTCGATGCGGGCGGAGGCCGTCGCGATGATCTCCTCGCCGACCAGGGCTACGAGGAAGGCGCCGCTCTCGCGGCCGAGCTGTGCCGAGAGGTTCTCGAGCGAGTGCCAGGCATTGGTGATCTCGGCGACGCGCTGCCAGCCATAGATGCCGTCATAGGTCGCATGCCAGGTCTCGACCAGAAGCGCTCGCACCGCCGGCAGGTCGGCGGCCTCGGCATCGCGGATGATGAGACCGTCCGGCGTCACGGGCTCACTCGATGCCGAGCTTGGCCTTGAGGATCTCGTTCAGCGCCTGCGGGTTGGCCTTGCCGCCAGACGCCTTCATCGCCTGGCCGACGAACCAGCCGAGCATCGTCGGCTTCAGCTTGACCTGCTCGACCTTGTCGGGATTGGCGGCGATCAGCTCGTCGACGGCCTTCTCGATGGCGCCGGTATCGGTGACCTGCTTCATGCCTCGGGCCTCGACGATCGCGCGCGGGTCGCCACCCTCCGACCAGAGGATCTCGAACAGGTCCTTGGCGATGCGGCCGGAGATCACGCCCTCGCCAATCAGATCGACCAGCCCGCCGAGCTGCGCGGCCGAGACCGGCGAGGTCGAGACGTCCTGACCTTCCTTGTTGAGGCGGCCGAAAAGCTCGTTGATCACCCAGTTGGCGGCGGCCTTGCCGTCACGTCCCTTGGCAACGGCCTCGAAGTAATCGGCCTGCTCGCGCTCGGCGACCAGCACCGAGGCGTCATAGGGCGACAGCCCGTATTCGGCGATGAAGCGCGCCTTCTTGGCGTCGGGCAGCTCCGGCAGATGCGCCTTTAGCTCGGCAACGAAGGCGTCGTCGAATTCGAGCGGCAGCAGATCGGGATCGGGGAAGTAGCGATAGTCATGCGCCTCTTCCTTGGAGCGCATCGAGCGAGTCTCGCCCTTGGCCGGATCGTAGAGCCGGGTCTCCTGGTCGATGGTGCCGCCATCCTCGATGATGCCGATCTGGCGGCGGGCCTCGACATCGACGGCCTGGCCGATGAAGCGGATCGAGTTGACGTTCTTGATCTCGCAGCGCGTGCCGAGCCCGTCGCCGGGCTTGCGCACGGAGACGTTGACGTCAGCGCGCAGGTTGCCCTTCTCCATGTCGCCGTCGCAGGTGCCGAGATAGCGCAGGATGGTGCGCAGCTTGGTGACATAGGCACGCGCCTCGTCGGCCGAGCGCAGATCGGGCCGCGAGACGATCTCCATCAGCGCGACGCCCGAGCGATTGAGATCGACGAAGCTCATCGTCGGATGCTGGTCGTGGATCGACTTGCCGGCATCCTGCTCGAGATGCAGCCGCTCGATCCCGACGGTGATCTGCTCGGTCGGCGACAGATCGACCACGATCTCGCCTTCACCGATGATCGGGCTCTTGAACTGGCTGATCTGGTAACCCTGCGGCAGATCGGGGTAGAAGTAGTTCTTGCGGTCGAACACGGAGCGCTTGTTGACCTGTGCATTCAGCCCAAGACCGGTGCGCACGGCCTGGCGCACGCATTCGGCGTTGATCACCGGCAGCATGCCGGGCATGGCGGCGTCGACGAGGCTGACATGCGAGTTGGGTTCGGCACCGAAGCTGGTCGAGGCGCCTGAAAACAGCTTGGCGTTGGAGGTGACCTGTGCATGGATCTCCATGCCGACCACAATTTCCCAGTCGCCGGTCGCGCCCTTGATCAGTTTCTTGGGGTCGGCGGGGCGGGCATGCGCGTTCATCGTCAGTCTTCCAGCTCGAATGGGTCGCCTGACGGTTACGACCTCGGGGCGCAGGCGGCAAGCTTCTGTTGCGCTCCCGACACCTCTTGTCGGGATTGTGGCATATTACGCCTCATTTCAGACTCGTGATGGGTGATGGAACTTGACAATCGTCAGTCCGCACCTCTTGTAGCGGCACAGGCCGGAAACCCGTTAGGGTTGCGCCGGCCCAGTCATCCGGAGTTTCGCCATGTCAAACCGTCGCTCGGGTCTGATGCTTGTCGCCTTGTCGGCCGCGACGCTGATGACCTCCGCCGTCATTCTGTCCCCGACACACGCGTTGGCACAGGGGGCGCCGCCGGCTCCCCCGGTCCAGGTCTCGGCGCCGCTGGCCCAGCGCGTCACCAACTGGGACGAATATACCGGCCGGTTCGAGGCCAGCGCGCAGGTCGAGGTCCGGGCCCGCGTGTCGGGCTTCCTCGATGCCCTGCATTTCCGTGATGGCGCGCTGATCAACAAGGGCGACCTGCTCTTTACGATCGACCAGCGCCCTTACAAGCTCGCCGTCGACGTGGCGCGCGCCGAGGTTACCCGCGCCAAGGCCCAGGTCGATCTCTCGCAGAACGAGGTCGAGCGCGCCGAGGGGCTGACGCAGAACCGGACGATCACGGCCCGCGATGTCGACCAGCGCCGCACCAATCTGAACAGCGCGATCGGCGCCTTCGAGGGCGCGCAGGCCAATCTCAAGACGGCCGAACTCAATCTTGAATGGACCGAGGTGCGCGCGCCGCTGGCGGGTCGCATCTCGAACCGCCGCGTCGACCCCGGCAATCTCATCGCCGGGGGACAAACGGGCGCGACGCTGCTGACGACGATCGTCGCGGTCGATCCGATCTATTTCTCCTTCGATGCCTCGGAGGCCGACTATCTGCGTTATTCGCGGCTGACCGATCTGCGCAAGGTCACTTCCCGCGAGGAGGGCACGCCGGCCGAAGTCCGCCTCGCCGACGAGACTCAGTGGAAGCGCCGGGGCAGGATCGACTTCGTCGATAACGCGCTCAATGCCCGTTCGGCCACGATCCGCGGGCGCGTCGTCTTCCCCAATAGCGACCAGTTCCTGACGCCGGGCACCTTCGGGCGGTTGCGCGTCTTTGCCGGCGAGGTCGATGCGCTGCTGGTGCCCGACAGCATCATCGTCTCCGACCAGGCCAACAAGATCGTCCTGACGGTGGGGCCCGAGAACAAGATCGTGCCCAAGCCAGTCGTCCTCGGCCAGATCACCGGCGGCCTGCGCGTCATTCGCAGCGGCCTGACGCCTCAGGACAAGGTCGTCGTCGGCGGCTTCGCCAGCCCGATGGTGCGGCCAGGCGCGACCGTCAATCCGCAGCCGGGTGAGATCAAGCCGCCCGCGACGAACTGACGGCCGCTTTCGACACCGCATTCGGACGGCCGCCGGCCGTCCGCCCTGACGTCAGGCCAGGACACATTTACATGTTCCGCTTCGCTCATTTCTTCATCGACCGCCCGATCTTCGCCACCGTTCTGTCGGTGCTGCTGACGATCGCGGGCGCCATCGCCCAGCGCGGCCTGCCGATCGCCGAATATCCGGAGATCGCGCCGCCGACCGTCTCGATCACCGCGACTTACCCGGGCGCCTCCGCCGAGGTTGTCGCGGCAACCGTCGCGACCCCGATCGAGCAGGAGGTCAACGGCGTCGACGACATGCTCTACATCCAGTCGCAGTCGACCGGCGACGGGCGCGTGACCATCAACGTCGTGTTCAAGGCCGGCGTCGACATCGACCAGGCGCAGGTGCTCGTGCAGAACCGCGTCTCGGCGGCCGAGCCGCGCCTGCCCCAGGAGGTGCGCAGCTTCGGCCTGCAGACCCGCAAGGCCTCGCCCGATCTGATGATGGTCATCAACATGATCTCGCCGGACGGCTCGCGTGACGCCCAATACGTCTCGAACTACGCGACGCTCTATGTGAAGGACGTGCTCACCCGCGTGGAGGGCGTCGGCAATGTGCAGGTCTTCGGCGCGCGCGACTTCTCGATGCGCATCTGGCTCGACCCTGCCAAGATTTCGTCGCGCAACCTGACGGCGGGCGACGTCGTGGCCGCCCTGCGGGCCGCCAACATCCAGGTCGCTGCCGGCGCGATCAACCAGCCGCCGGCGAAGTCGGACGGCGCATTCCAGCTCTCGGTCAACACGCTGGGTCGCCTGACCGACATCGCCGAGTTCGAGAATATCGTCGTGCGCTCCGACGCCAATGGCGGCACAATCCGGATCCGCGACATCGCCCGCGTCGAACTCGGTTCGCAGGACTACACCACCAACGCCTATCTCGATAACCAGAACGCGGTGGCCATCGGCATCTTCCAGCGTCCGGGCTCGAATGCGCTCGCGACCGCCGAGACGCTGATCAAGACCATGGACGGGATGGCGCGGGAGTTCCCCGCCGGCGTCGAGCACCGGATCATCTACAACCCGACCGAGTTCATCGGTGAATCGGTCAGGGCGGTGATCCAGACGCTGATCGAGGCGATCGCGCTCGTCGTCGTCGTCGTGATCCTGTTCCTGCAGACCTGGCGCGCGGCGATCATTCCGATCATCGCGATCCCGGTTTCGCTCGTCGGCACCTTCCTGGTGATGAGCGCGGTCGGCATCTCCTTCAACACGATCTCGCTGCTCGCCCTGGTGCTCGCCATCGGTATCGTCGTCGACGACGCGATCGTCGTCGTCGAGAACGTCGAGCGCTATCTCGCCCAGGGCATGTCGGCGAAGGATGCCGCGCACAAGACCATGGACGAGGTCGGCGGCGCCCTGCTCGCGATCGCGCTCGTGCTCTGCGCCGTGTTCATCCCGACCGCCTTCATCAGCGGCCTGCAGGGCACGTTCTACCAGCAGTTCGCGGTCACCATCGCGGCCTCGACGGCGATCTCCTGCTTCGTTTCGCTGACGCTGTCGCCGGCGCTGGCGGCGCTGCTGCTCAAGCCGCATGGCCATGACGATGGCAAGAAGAAGGGCTTCGTCTACGCGCTGGGCGCCCCGGTGCGCGGCTTCTTCCATTATTTCAACAAGGGCTTCGACTGGCTCTCGCGCAGCTATGGCTCCGTGACCTCGCGCCTGATCCGGTTCTCGGTGATCCTGCTGATCGCCTATGCCGGCCTGATCGCGCTGACCGCGCAACGCCTGACCGCGACCCCGACCGGCCTCGTGCCGCAGCTCGACCGCGGCTACTTCATCGTCGCCTTCCAGCTGCCGCCGGGCTCGTCCCTGACGCGCACCGATGCGGTGATCCGCAAGGCGACCGATGTGGTGCTGTCGCGCCCCGGCGTTGTTCATGCGGTCGCCTTCGCCGGCCTCGACGGCGCGACCTTCACCATCGCGCCGAATACGGGCGTGATCTTCGTGACGCTCGCCCCGTTCGAGGAGCGGACCAAGCAGAAGCTCACGACGGCGGGCATCCTCGGCGATCTGCGCCAGCAGATGTTTGCGATCAACGAGGCCTTTGCGCTGGTGATCGAGCCGCCGGCGGTGCCGGGGATCGGCACGGGCGGTGGTCTCAAGGGCTATGTCCAGGACCGCTCGGGACGCGGGCTCGCCGCTCTCGAGGGCGCGACCTGGGTGGTGGCGGGTTCGGCCGGGCAGGTTCCCGGAATCCAGCAGCCCTTCACCCTGTTCTCGACCAAGACCCCGCAGGTCTTCGCCGATATCGACCGCACCAAGGCCGAGATGCTGGGCGTGCCGATCACGCGCGTCTTCGAGACGCTGTCGGTCTATATGGGCTCGGCCTATATCAACGACTTCAACCTGCTCGGGCGGACCTACCGGGTGACGGCGCAGGCCGACAACCCGTTCCGCCTCGATCTGCGCGACGTCGCCAATCTGAAGACCCGCAACGCCGATGGCGAGATGGTGCCGATCGGCTCGGTCGCCTCCTTCTCGGACACCACCGGCGCCTATCGCGTGCCGCGCTACAACCTCTATCCGGCGGCCGAGGTGCAGCTGTCGATGGCGCGCGGCTTCTCGACCGGGCAGGGCATCGCCGCGATCGAGAAGATCGCCGCAGAGCGCCTGCCCACGGGCTTCGGCTTCGAATGGACCGAGATCGCGCTGCAGGAGAAGCTCGCGGGCAACACCGCGATCATCGCCTTCGGGCTCGCCGTGGTCTTCGTCTTCCTGCTGCTGGCTGCACTCTATGAGAGCTGGATGCTGCCGCTGGCGGTCATCCTGATCGTGCCGATGTGTATCCTCGCGGCGATGATCGGGGTGAACTATACCGGGCTGGACCGCAACATCCTGGTCGATATCGGCCTCGTCGTGCTCGTCGGCCTCGCCGCCAAGAACGCGATCCTGATCGTCGAGTTCGCCAAGCAGGCCGAAGAGGAAGGCATGAACCGGCGCGACGCCGCGATCGCTGCCGCCCGTACGCGGTTGCGGCCGATCCTGATGACCTCGCTCGCCTTCATCCTGGGCGTGCTGCCGCTGACGATCTCGACAGGCGCCGGCTCGGAAATGCGCCAGGCGATGGGCATCGCGGTGTTCTCCGGCATGGTCGGCGTGACCTTCTTCGGGCTGATCTTCACCCCGGTCTTCTATGTGGTGGTGCGCTGGCTCGCCGATCTGCGCACCAAGAAGACGCCCGCGCAGCCGCCGCATGGGGATGCATCCGCCGCCCACTCGTGATCTGATCGCTCCCGTCCCGGATTCGACCGGGACGGGGGCATGTGATGTTTCCATGGATACTCGGCTTGGTCGCGGTCCCGCTGGCGACCGTCCTGATCGCAGGCGGCCTGTTCTGGCCGACCTATCGGCGGCTGCAGCGCGCCGAATACATCCGGACCTATGAATGGCCGCCCGGCCTGCTCGACAAGCTCGCCGGCCATCATCGCAGCTTCACCCGCAAGGAGAGCGCGCTGGTCGCGCAGGGCCTGCGGCAGTTCTTCCTGGCCTATCTCAACAGCGGCCGCGCCTATGTCGCGATGCCCTCGCAGGTCGCCGACGACCTCTGGCACGAGTTCATCCTCTACACCCGCGCCTATCAGGATTTCTGCCGCGATGCCTTCGGCGGATTCCTGCACCACACGCCGGCGGTCGCGCTCGCTGACGGCCGCAAGAAGGACAATGCCGGGCTGCGCCGCGTCTGGCTCCAGTGCTGCCGGCTGGACGGCATCAACCCGGTCAAGCCGACGCGCCTGCCGCTGCTGTTTGCGCTCGACACCAAGCTGAGCATCCCCGGCGGCTATCGCTACGAGCCCGATTGCGCCCAGCTTCGCCGCAATGGCGATGCCGGCTCGCAATGCGGCGGCGACTTCTCCAGCTCGTCCTATGACGGCGGAACGGATGGGATGGGCGATAGCGGCCGTTCCGACAGCAGCAGCTCGGACAGCGGTAGCTCAGACAGCGGAGGCGGCGACGGCGGGGGCTGCGGTGGCGGCGGCGGGGATTAGACTTCGATGATCCCGCGCGGAAACACGGCCGTCATCCTGGGCGACCGCAGGTCGTCCCGGGATCCATCGTAGCACTCGACTTCGCCCTATGAGGAATCCCGGAGCTGCGCGGCTTCGCCGCTTGTCCAGGATGACGGCGAGATTCTCTCCCAAGGCTCAGCAGGCGCTATCGCAGCGTTCAGCCCCACCAGCGCTCGGCAACCGGGAACCGCCCCGCGGCGTCCTCGATCACCTGGCCGAGCGAGAACAGCGTCTCCTCGTCGAAGGGGCGGCCGATCAGCTGCAGGCCGAGCGGCAGGCCCTGGCGGTCGAGCCCGGCGGGGACGGCCAGGCCCGGCAGGCCGGCCATGTTCACCGTCACTGTGAAGATGTCGTTGAGATACATCTCGACGGGATCCGACGAGCCCTTCTCGCCGATGCCGAAGGCGGCTGAGGGCGTCGCAGGCGTCAGGACCGCGTCGATGCCGGCGGCATAGGCTTCGTCGAAGTCGCGCTTGATCAGGGTGCGGACCTTCTGGGCCTTGAGGTAATAGGCGTCGTAATAGCCGGCTGAGAGCACATAGGTGCCGATCATGATGCGGCGCTTGACCTCGGCGCCGAAACCCTCGGCGCGGGTCTTCTCATACATCTCGGCGATGTCGCGGCCGGGCTCGCGCAGGCCGTAGCGCACGCCGTCATAGCGGGCGAGGTTGGACGAGGCCTCGGCCGGAGCGACGATGTAATAGGCGGGCAAGGCGTATTTGGTATGCGGCAGGGAGATCTCGACGATCTCGGCGCCGGCCGCCTTCAGCCAATCGATGCCCTGCTGCCAGAGCGCCTCGATCTCGGCATTAAGCCCGTCGAGCCGGTACTCCCGGGGTATGCCGATTTTCATGCCCTTGACCGAGCGGCCGACGGCCTTCTCGTAATCGGGCACCGCCGTGTCGACGGAGGTCGTGTCCTTGGGATCGTGGCCGGCCATCGAGCCCAGCATCGCGGCGCAGTCGCGCACCGTCTTGCCGATCGGCCCGGCCTGATCGAGCGAGGAGGCGAAGGCGACGATGCCCCAGCGCGAGCAGCGGCCATAGGTCGGCTTGATGCCGACCGTGCCGGTGAAGGCGGCGGGCTGGCGGATCGAGCCGCCGGTATCGGTCGCCGTGGCCGCAAGGCAGAGATCGGCTGCCACCGCCGAAGCCGAGCCGCCCGATGAGCCGCCGGGCACGAGATGGGCGCCCTCGACCGCACCGGTGGCGCCTGCGCCGACATTGGAGCCTTTCCGACGCCAGGGGTTCACGACGGCACCGAAGGCGCTTGTCTCGTTCGACGAGCCCATGGCGAACTCGTCATTGTTGAGCTTGCCGAGCATGACCGCGCCGTCGCGCCAGAGCTGGCCCGAGACAGTCGATTCATAGGGCGGCACGAAATTGCCGAGGATGTTCGAGCAGGCGGTGGTGCGCACGCCCTTGGTGGCGAAGAGGTCCTTGATGCCGAGCGGCAGGCCTTCGAGCGGGCCGCCCTGGCCTTTCGCCAACTTCGCGTCGGAGGCTGCCGCCTGTGTCAGCGCGTGCTCGGGGGTCTCCAGCACATAGGCGTTGAGGGCACGAGCCTTCTCGATCGCCGCGATATGCGCCGTGGTGAGTTCCGTGGCGGAAAAGGTCTTGGCCTTGAGCCCTTCGCGGGCCTCGGTCAGGGTCAGGCGGGTGAGATCGGTCACGGGGGGATTCCGGATTCATCTGGTCAAAACGACCCCGGATCGCGCCTTGCGCGTCCGGGGTGATCGAATGGGCGCTTTGTGCGCCTTATTCGATCACCTTGGGCACCATGAAATAGTTGTCGTCGGAGGCCGGCGCATTGGCGACGATCGTGTCGGCGATCTCGCCATCGGTCACGATGTCCTCGCGCTGCTTCATCGCCATCGGCGTCACCGAGGTCAGCGGCTCGACGCCGGAGACATCGACCTCGTTCAACTGCTCGACGAAGCCGAGGATGGCGTTGAGCTCGCCTTGCAGCCTGGGCAGATCGGCCTCCGGCACGGCGATGCGCGCCAGATGCGCGACGCGTTTGACGGTGGCGAGATCGACCGACATGGCGGGCTCCTGGGAAGGGGCGGCGCAGCGCGCCGCGATGCCGAGGCTATAAGCGGGCGCGCCGTTGCCCGCAAGAAGATCGCCAATCCAGCCAAGCCCGGGGAACCTCTCCCTCCGTATGGAAAGGGTTCCCCGAGACCTTTTGCCAAGACCGCAAAGCCTCTGCCACCGTCTCCCGCGAGGGGGGGAAGGGAGTTTGCCCTTCGCAGATGGGAGGTTCAGTTCGCCCGCGTCCACTTCACCGAACGGCAGATCAGTCCGCCCAAGACGCAGCCGGAGGTGGTCAGCGCGTCGCCCGACAGCGTCATCGTGCCGGAATAGGTCTTGCCGTCTTCCGGATTGAAGGCGCTGCCGCTCCATTTGCCTTCACTGGTCGGCTTCATGTCGTAGAAGATGCGCTGGCCAACCTTGGCCGGGCCGGTGGTGTCCTTCAGCCAGGCCAGCGTGCCGCACATCGCCTCGCCGCATTTGGCGAAGCGCACCCGCGAGGCGCCGGTGTCGCGCAGCCAGGTTCCAGTGACATCCTGCGCCAGGGCAGGTCCGCCCGAGGCAAGCCCGATGAAGAGGCCGATGAAGAGGCCGAGTCCAGCCAGCAATGCCCGATGGGCGCTCGAACCGATCAGCATGATATCCTCCCTGTCAGACCACGCTATGCTGCATGGTTCAGATGTGAACCATATCTCGGAACTTCAACGCTTCCAAGCTGCCGCTGCGGCCGCCGAACCGCGCTTCCGCGGCTGAGGGTGAATCCTCCGTCAACGCGCCTTGTCGCATTCGTTGCAGCAGCCATTGAAAACACTGCGCTTTTCGTGATCGAAGCATGAATCGGGTGTTGATTTAACCGCTCGCTCATCTCTCGTTGAGCTTCGATTCATCGCGAATTTTAGCGCTGCCTTTAAGGCTGCCGGCCAAATCTGGTCATCACGAAGCCGGGGCCTTGGACGGGGGGCCGGCGCCAGGGAGCAAGGTCGTCGAGGGTCGTCTGACCCGAAGCGTGAACCGAACTCCGGGACGCAACGACTAAGATAAACAAAGATAAAACAAGGGTGGTTGTCATGGCACGCATGGAAATGAACGCGATCCCCGCTTCGCTGGTGATTCCGAGCGAGGCTTCGGCCGAGGCCTATTACGAGCTCGGCCTGATGTATGCGGTCGGCCGCGGCATCCCGGTCGATCTCGTCACGGCGCAGAAATGGTTCAACGTCGCCCAGGCGCGCGGCTGCGGCCGGGCCGCGGCGCATCGCCAGGAACTGGCGCTCGAGATGAGCCGCGATCAGATCGCCGAAGCACTGCGCGAGGCCCGCAGCTTCCTGACGCGCCACTGAGCAGCCTTCGGGAAGCGGAAACGCTTCCGCCAACGAGCCTTGTGGGGCGGGGAGGGCGCGGCTATAAGCGCGCCGCAATCCCCAGACATTCCCCAAGGATCGACAGATGGCTGTTCAGCGTACCTTCTCCATTCTCAAGCCCGACGCGACGCGACGCAATCTCACCGGCGCGGTCAACGCGGTCATCGAGAAGGCCGGCCTGCGCATCGTCGCCCAGAAGCGCATCCACCTGACCAAGGCTCAGGCAGAGACCTTCTATGCGGTCCACTCCGCGCGCCCCTTCTTCGGCGAGCTCGTCGAGTTCATGACCTCGGGCCCCGTGGTCGTGCAGGTTCTCGAGGGCGAGGACGCCATCGCCAAGTATCGCGACGTGATGGGCGCCACCAACCCGGCCAACGCCGCCGAGGGCACCATCCGCAAGCTCTTTGCTGAATCGGTCGGCGAGAACACCGCCCATGGCTCGGACGCTCCCGAGGCCGCCGCGATCGAGATCGCCCAGTTCTTCTCCGGCAACGAGATCGTCGGCTGAGATTTTCCGCTGCTGAAAAGCGGAAAGGCGGGCCGGTCTCCGGTCCGCCTTTTTCTTTGGGTCGCTGGAAGCACCAGCCGCCTTGCCGCTCGTCAGAGCCCGAAGGAATAGCTCGACCCGGTATCGAAGGAGTAGCTCGCCGAGAGACCGATCGTGATCGAATCGCGCGAGCCGTACGGCCTGACGATCGGGGAGCGCGTGGCGTCGCCGACGAGGCGCTTATATTCGACATAGGCCGTCGTCTTGAGCTGATCGGACCAGTTGTAGGTCAGCTGCGCCAATGCGCCGACCGAATGCACGCCGGTATTGAAGCGCTGCAGCAGGCCGCCGGTGCCGGGCATGGCGCCGCTGGTCCCGAAATAGGTCCGGACATAGTCGGCCGAGGCGATCCGCATGCGCGGGCCGACACCCAGCGTCCAGGCGCCGACAGTGGAGAAGGCGTCGAGCTTGAAATCGGCGACGATGCCGTCATGTGCGGCGATGCCGCGGCGTACATCGACACGGCTGCGCAGCCAGGACGTCGGATAGAATTCTACGAAGCCGCCGGCCTCAGCACCGAATTTGGTTGCCGGAACCGCTACGAGCGCCGGATTGACCGTGGCGCTGCGCTTCCAGAGCAGGTCGCCCGAGAAGCCGATTCGCCAGCCCTGGCCGGAGAACACGCCGATGCTGAGCATTGCGTCGTCTTCGGCGCTCCACCATGTGCTTTTGAGGCCCCGGCCCAGTGAAATGATAGGCCTTGCCCGGAAGACGTAGTCATCCGAGCCGGTGTAGTCGGGTTGATAGCGCACGCCGGCACCCAGCGTGAGATACCAGTTCTGCGCCGACTGGGGCGAGGTGAGGGTGGTGTAGTCACGCGATTGCGCCTGAGCGCGATCGGACTGCGACAGGAAGAGGCAGGCGACGAGGCCCGCGAGAAACGCAACGCTACGCATGAACCCGAACTCCGGCGCGACGGCGCCTCTCAAGAAGAATACGCCGGCAATCTGAGGCATTAGGATTAACCCGAGGTTGATGCTGCGGTGCGGCGCGGGATGGCAGGCCATGGAGGGTATGCGCGCCAAGCAAGATGATGGCCATGCCCATGATTGCCGCACGCGGACACATTCCACTTTTTCCAGTGATGCTCTACGACGGTGACATGACCGAATTGCCGCGCATCACCCATCATCCGTCCGTGTGTCCGCATGACTGCCCCTCCGCCTGTTCGCTGGAGGTCGAGGTCATCGACGGGCTCAGCATCGGCCGCGTGCGCGGCAGCAAGCGCCAGAGCTACACGGACGGGGTGATCTGCGCCAAGGTCGCCCGCTATGCCGAGCGCATCCATCATCCCGACCGGCTGATGTATCCGATGCGCCGCACTGGCCCGAAGGGCTCAGGCCAGTTCGAGCGCATCTCCTGGGACGAGGCGCTGGACGAGACCGCCCGGCGCTTTCTGGCGATCGAGACAGAGCACGGCGCGGATGCCGTCTGGCCCTATTACTATGCCGGCACGATGGGTCTGGTCATGCGCGACGGCATCAACCGCCTGCGCCATGCCAAGGGCTATTCCGGCCAGTATTCGACGATCTGCACGACCATGGCCTGGACCGGCTTCATCGCCGGAACGGGGCGTCTCGCCGGACCTGATCCGCGCGAGATGGCGAAGTCCGATTGCGTGGTGATCTGGGGCACCAACGCCGTGCACACGCAGGTCAATGTGATGCACCACGCCATCAAGGCGCGGAAGACCCGCGGCGCCAAGATCGTCGCCATCGACATCTACCACAATGCGACGCTGGCCCAGGCCGACTTGGCTTTGGTCCTGCGGCCCGGAACCGATGCCGCGCTCGCCTGCGCCGTCATGCATGTCCTCTTCCGCGACGGTCATGCCGACCGCGACTATCTCGCCGCGCACACCGACGCGCCGGACGAACTCGAGGCGCATCTGCAGAGCCGCACGCCGGAATGGGCAGCCGCGATCACCGGGCTTTCGGTCGCGCAGATCGAGGAATTCGCCGCGCTCGTCGGCACGCGCAAGAAGAGCTTTTTCCGCCTCGGCTACGGCTTCGCCCGCCAGCGCAATGGCGCGGTGTCGATGCATGCGGCGCTGTCGGTGCCAACCGTGACCGGGGCCTGGCAGCATGAGGGCGGCGGCGCCTTCCACAGCAACAGCGGCATCTACAAATGGCGCAAGGGCCTGATCGAGGGCCTCGACCTGCGCGACCCCAAGGTGCGGGAACTCGACCAGTCGCAGATCGGCAGGGTGCTGACCGGCGATGCCGAGGCCTTACGCCAGGGCGGCCCGGTCAAGGCGCTTTTCATCCAGAACACCAACCCGGTCTCGGTCGCGCCCGAGCAGGAACGGGTCAAGCAGGGCTTTGCCCGCGAGGACCTGTTCACCGTCGTCCATGAGCAGTTCATGACCGAGACAGCTCAGATGGCCGACATCGTGCTGCCCGCGACCCAGTTCATGGAACATGACGACCTCTATCAGGGCGGCGGCCACCAGCACATCATGTGGGGCGGCAAGCTGGTCGATCCACCCGGCGAATGCCGCTCGAACCACGAGGTCGTCAGCGCGCTCGCCCAGCGTCTGGGCGCCAGCCATCGTGGCTTTGCCATGACGCCGCGCGAGATCGTCGACTGGACCATGCGCGAGAGCAAGCGCGGCACGCTCGACGAGCTCGTCGCCAATGATTTCCTCGACGTGCAGCCGGATTTTCGCACGGCGCATTATCTCGACGGCTTCGGCTATCCTGACCGCAAGTTCCGCTTCAAGCCGGACTGGCCGAAGGTGCCCAACGCCAATTCAGGCCCGATGGGCCCGTGGCAGCAGATGCCGGCGCTGCCCGACCAGTGGGACGTGCTGGAGAATGCCGATGCCGAGCATCCGTTCCGGCTGGCGACGAGCCCGGCGCGCAGCTTCCTGAACTCGACCTTCACCGAGACGCCGAGCTCGGTGAAGAAGGAGGGCGGTCCGACGCTGATGCTGCATCCGGGCGACGCCGCCCGCCTCGGCATCGCGGCGGGCGAGGAGATCGTCGTCGGCAACACGCGCGGCAGCGTCCATCTGACGGCGGCCCTGTTCGACGGCATCGTGCCGGGCGTCGTCATCGCCGAATCGATCTGGCCAAATGCCGCCCACAAGCATGGCCGCGGCATCAATACCATCACCGGTGCCGACGCGCCCGCGCCCTTCGGCGGCGCGGCCTTCCACGACAACAAGGTCTGGATCAAAAAGGCGTGACCGCGCCCTCTTGATTTTCCGATGGTGCTATGGACCATCCCTCGCGGTGGCTGGCGACTCGTGCGGGCCGATGCGCCTGCTCTCGAAGGACGAACGAAATCATGATCATGCGGCGGATGGGTGCGGTCTTTCTGGCCGGTGGATTGACTGTGCTGGCAGGCCTCTCGGCTTACGCGGCGAGCGGGACGAGCGCCTTGCCGCCACCGGACCCGACCGCCAAGAACCTGACGCCCTACATGATCCAGTTGCGCGCCTTCGACGCTTGCCTGCATACGCAGTCTCAGCTCTTGAAGACGACGCGCGAGGCGGTGCATACGCCGTGCAGCTGCTACGCCAAGGGCACGGTCACCGCGATGACCAAGGACGAGATCCAGGCCTTCCGCGACACCGGCTATTTCAACGATTCGGCACGCGAGAAGGGCCTGGGCTTCATCGATCAGTGCAAGCTCAAGCGGCCTGTCTGACCGCCTCCGCTACCGGGAAGAAGCGCTCCTTGATCCGCGTCGCATAGGCGACGAGACTCGGGCGCGCTTCCACCAGCTCTCGAAAGCGGGAATCGAACAGCGGGCACAGGCCTGCGATCATGAAGGCGCCGAGCGTGGCGTCGGCCCCGGCCGGCGCTTCGCCGCCGAGATAATCGCGGTTGCCGAGAATGCCGACGATCGCGTCGAGGCTGCGCGCCGCCAACACCATCTTCTCGGCCGGGCTGTGGCGCCCGATGCCGTGGCCGTCGAGATTGCGCCGGACCTTTCGCCGGATCATGGCGCAGATGAGCGGCCGCAGCGGCGCCGGGACGGGCTTGAAGAAATTCGCCGGACCGCGCGCGAAATTGGCGTCGTCCATCCAGCGTTCGTCGACGATGATCCAGTAGATCTGGTCCTCAAGCATCTTTTCGAGCGCCCAGAGCGTGCCACGCCGCTCGGCGTCCAGCCCGGCGTCGAAATCGATTCCGTGCCGGCTTTCGAGATGGAAGCGGATGAAGCTGGAATCGGCGATGGTGACGCCGTCATCGACGATCAGCGGCAGCTTGCGCTTCGGCGCCCGGCGCAGGTCGCCGTTCGCCCGCTGGTAGGGCAGGCCCGATATCTTCAGCAGAAGCTCGGCCTTGATGCAGAACGGGCTCGGATCGGGCAGGCCGAAACCTGGCCCGAAACTGTGCAGCGTGATCATCGTCGCCTCCCCAAACCGATCTGACGTTCCGCGAGATACTACTGACACGCTGCTGACAAAGACTGTCAGCAGCGCTAGGGCATTGTGGCATCGGGAAGCCGAAGCGGGAACGATCGACATGCAGCGCGCCGAACGATTGCTGGACATGATCCAGAGCCTGCGCCGGCGGCGCCGGCCGGTGACGGCCGAGACGCTCTCATCCGAACTCGATGTCTCGGTGCGGACCGTCTACCGCGACATCGCCGCGCTGGTGCGCCAGGGCGTGCCGGTGCGCGGCGAGGCCGGCATCGGCTATGTGCTCGACGCCGGCTTCGACCTGCCGCCTTTGATGCTGTCGCCCGACGAGATCGAGGCGGTTCTAGTCGGCATGCGCTGGCTCGGCGAGCGTGCCGATCCCGTGCTGTCCCGCGCGGCCGAGGACGTCGTCAGCAAGATCGCCGCGGTTCTGCCTGCCCATCTGCGGCCGATCCTGCTCGACGGCGCCCTGTTTGCCCCGGCCTACGGCCGCGACGCGCCGGTCGATCAGGTCGATGTCGCCGCCGTGCGCGCCGCCATCCGCCAGGGTCGCAAGCTCGAGATGCGCTATCGCGACGAGAGCGGACAGGACACGCAGCGTATGATCTGGCCGATCGGCATGACCTTTTACGAGCGCGTCCGCATCGTTATCGCCTGGTGCGAGCTGCGCCAGGCCTTCCGCCATTTCCGCACCGACCGCATCACCGACCTCGTCGCGCGCGATGAGCGCTATCCGGCTCGCCGCGCCGATCTGTTCCGGCGCTGGCAGAAGGAGGAGGAGGCGCGTTGCCAGGAGGAGAGCGAGCGGCGTGAGGAGGCTCAGCGTCTGACGACGGCCCCGTCGACGAGCGCGGCGCGGCCCGAGGCGACCTCGGCGAGCGCGCGTGGATAGAGCAGGTGCTCCTGCACGAGGACGCGCGAAGCCAGCGTGTCCTCGTCGTCTTCAGGCAGGACCGGCACCTTCGCCTGCATGATCACCGGGCCGGCATCGAGCTCCGGCACGACGAAATGCACGCTGCAGCCATGCTCCACGACGCCGGCTTCCAGCGCCTGGCGGTGTGTATGCGTACCCTTGAACAAAGGCAGCAGGGACGGGTGGATGTTGATCATGCGGCCTTCCCAGCGCCGCACGAACCACGGCGTCATGATCCGCATGAATCCGGCCAGCACGACGAGATCGATCTGATTGACGCGCAGAACCTCATCCATGGCGCGCTCGAAGGCCTCGCGATCCCTATTGAAGGCGCGGTGATCGACGGTCGCGGTCGCGATGCCGAATTCCTTCGCCCGGTCGAGCCCGCCGGCGCCAGGCACGTTCGAGAGCACCAGCGCGATCTCGGCAGGGAAACCCTCGGCTTGCGCCGCCTCGACCAGCGAGACCATGTTCGAGCCGCGCCCCGAGATCAGGATCCCGACGCGCGGGCGCGGGGCCGGTGCGCTCACAGCGACAGCTTGCCGCGATAGGCGACCTGTTCCTCGCCGTCGCTCACGCGCACGATCTCACCGAGACGGACGGGGGCCTCGCCGGCTGCGACCAACGCCGCCGCGACCTCGTCGGCCTTGGCGGCCTCGGCCGCGACGATCATGCCGATGCCGCAGTTGAAGGTCCGCAGCATCTCGCGCTCGGCGACGCCGCCGACCTGTGCCAGCCAGCCGAAGACCGGCGGGACCGGGATCGCGCCGAGATCGAGCGCGACGCCGAGCCCCTCGGGCAGCACGCGTGGAATGTTGTCGGGGAAGCCGCCGCCGGTGATGTGGGCCAGCGCCTTGATGCCATCGGTCGCCTTGAGCGCGACCAGCAACGGCTTGACGTAAATCCGCGTCGGCACCAGCAATGCCTCGGCGAGGCTGGTTTCCGGAGCGAACGGGGCAGGGGCATCCCAGCCGAGCCCGCTCAGCGCGACGATACGCCGGACCAGCGAATAGCCGTTGGAATGGACGCCGGAGGAGGGCAGGCCGAAGACGACATCGCCGGGCTCAAGATCGGCGCGGGGCAGCAGCGCGCCGCGTTCGGCCGCGCCGACGGCGAAGCCCGCCAGGTCGTAGTCCTTCTCGGCATACATGCCGGGCATCTCGGCGGTCTCGCCGCCGATCAGCGCGCAGCCGGCCTGGCGGCAGCCATCGGCGATGCCGCGGACGATCTCGACGCCGACCTTGGGGTCGAGCTTGCCGGTGGCGTAGTAGTCGAGGAACAGCAGCGGCTCGGCGCCCTGCACGATCAGATCGTTGACGCACATCGCGACCAGATCGATGCCGATCGTCGAATGCAGCCCGCTCTCGATGGCGATCTTGACCTTGGTGCCGACGCCGTCATTGGCCGCGACCAGGATCGGGTCGGTGAAGCCGGCGGCCTTGAGGTCGAATAATCCGCCGAAACCACCGATCTCGGCATCCGCGCCCGGCCGGCGCGTCGCCCGCACCAGCGGCTTGATGGCATCGACCATCGCATTGCCGGCGTCGATATCGACACCCGCCTGCGCATAGGTCAGTCCGTTCGCGCCCGGCTTGCTCATCTTGTTGCCTTCAATTCCGCTCGGTTTCCCGTTGCGGCGAGCGATAGGCAAGCGGGCGGCGGCTTGCAAGGCGTCTTGGCGTTTTCGTCGGGGAATTGGCCGGAGAACTGTGGCGCGGCGCGCTCAGTGCATCGCCGCGAGCTTGCCGCCGGCGCGCAGGAAGCGGGTCGGATCGACCGGCTCCTCGTTGATGCGGGTCTCGTAATGCAGGTGAGGGCCGGTCGAGCGCCCGGTGGTGCCGACGCGGCCGACGACGGTGCCGGTCGTCACGGTCTGGCCGACCGAAGCCAGGATCGCCGACATATGAGCGTAGCGCGTCGTGATGCCGTTGGCGTGCTCGATCTCGACCATGTTGCCGTAGCCGCCGGAATACTCGGCCGTGATGACCTTGCCCGGCGCCGTGGCGCGGATCGGCGAACCGCTCTCGGCGCGGAAGTCGACGCCGGTATGCATCGCCGGGCTGCGCGTGAACGGATCGACGCGGTAGCCATAGTTGGAGGTGAAATCGACGTCGCCGGCCATCGGCTTGGCCAGCGGCAGTTGCTCGACCAGGCCGCGCAACCGCATCACCGAGGCGATTCGCGGCTGCAGGGCGCTCAGCGTGGCTTCGAACGGGCCGGCGGAGGCGTCGATCTTGAACGGGACGAACGGGCCGCCGACGCCCTTAGCGATACCGCTCTGGGCCGCCATCCGGTCGGTATCGAGACCGGTCTCGGACAGGGCGCCGCGCAGGCGCTTCTGCGAATCCGCCAGCGTCTCGTCCATGTCCTTCAATGCGGCGATCTGGGCACCGGTGGTGTTGGCGATGGCGCGGTCGAGACGGGTCAGCGCCGCATCGACGCGCTGGGCCGGGGGCTGCGCCACGACTTCACCTGACCGCCATGGCGCGTTCTGGTTCGCGTCGGCGCCGCGCAGGGCCGGCGAATCGGGCGCAGGCGTCGGTTTCGTCGGCATGATCGGTGCGAAGCTGGTGACGCCCGATGCCCGAACCGGCTCATCCGGCTTGATCATGCGCGGGCGCAAGGGCGCCTTGGATGCGCTGACGATGCCGCCGGTCTGGAGCGTGTCGGCCAGCGCCGTGACGAGGGACTGCCGTGATTCCAGCTCGGCCTGGCGCGTCGCCAGCTCGTCGACGCGGGCCTCGACGCCGTCCTGATCGAGCAAGGCGCGGCTGGCCAGGCGATCGACATCGGCGCGCAGCGAGGCGATGCGGTCTTCATAGGCGTATTGGCGCGTGGTTTCCCGGGCGATCAGCCGTGCGGCCAGATCGTCCTTGCTCAGGACATACCAGCCGGCGGCGCCGCTGCCGGCGGTTGTCAGCGCGAGCCAGGCCAAGCCCGCCAGAACTGTCGAGCGTCGGATGGTGTAGGTCTTATGCGTGACCAGGCCGGAGACCGGGAGGGCGGGGCCTGTCGGGGAAGATTGAGTCATTTTACGCGGGACCGGAGTTACGCTGCCGATACCGTCATCAGACGCCGTTAAGGTTAATCTTTCGCAAAGCGCGCGCCGATGGGGGTCAAAGCGCCTTCGCGGCTGCCAGAACCTCCTCGGCATGGCCAGCCACCTTCACCTTGCGCCAGATCCGTGCGATCCGGCCGTCGCGGTCGATCAGGAAGGTCGTCCGCTCGACGCCCATATAGGTTCGGCCATACATGCTTTTCTCGACCCAGAGGCCGTAGGCTTGCAGCGCGCCCAGCGTCTCGTCGGCGACGAGCGGGAAGTCGAGCCCGTACTTGGTCTTGAACTTGTCGTGCTTTTTCACCGGATCGGGCGAAATTCCGATGATGTCGGTATCCGCCGCGGCAAAATCGCGGCGCAATCCGTTGAAGGCGATGGCCTCCTGCGTACAGCTTGGCGTGTCGTCCTTGGGATAGGCGTAGAGCACCAGCTTGCGCCCCTTGAAATCGGCCAGCGACAAGGTGCCGCCGCCATCGCGCCCGAGCCGGAAGTCGGGAGCCTGGTCGCCATCCTGCAAAGCCATTGATTTGCCTTCCTTTTGTCGCCTTCGCCCTGCATGTGCCGGCGAGGGATCGCGGGCTGTGATAGAGTGCAGCCACGCTGCGGGAAACCCTGCTTCTTGCCGAATCGGTTTGCCTGGCTGCATCGACACAGCATTCGCCATCGGCTTGGATGACGACGGTGATCGCAGTGCGACGCCGATCCCGAAACGGATCATTTGCTCGAGAGGATCGAGAAGGCTTTGCTGGACCAGGACGCGAACAGGCCGGACGCCGCTTCGGCATCGTCCACGATGCCGGCCGAACCGGACTGCGACATCGCCCAGGTGAAGCGGCGCGCGAAGGCCGGGCTCGTGACGATCGCCGTCGCTGTCGTCGTCGCCATCGTGACGCTGGCCGGCGCGGTTGCGACGCTTCTGATCACCGGCCTCGTCCCGCTCTCGGGGCTGGAAGGGCGGATCGCCGGCGCGATCGAGGAGCGTCTCGGGCCGGACTGGAAGGTCGAGGCCGCCGACGCAGAGCTCGGCCGGATCGACGGGCATTCACAATTGCGCGTGCGGCAGGTGTCGTTTCGCCACAAGAGCGGGGCCGCGATCCGGGCGCCGGAAGCGATTCTCGGCTATGAGCCGATGGCGCTGCTGCGCGGCGACATCCGCCTGACCTCGGTCGATCTGCGCGGCGTCAATGTCCGTCTTGGCGTGAACAAGGACGGCGCCCTGATCGTCAATGCCGATTCGGCCCCGGTCGAGAAGTCGCCGCCTGCGACGCTGCCCGATGCAGCCCAGTGGGATGCCTTTACCGGCATCATGGCGGCGGTCTCGACTCTGGCGAAGGGCGACGGCCTGCTCGGCGCGCTGGAGACGGCGGGTATGAACGGCGCCCGTCTTTCGCTGGTCGATCCGTCTGGCCGGCAGAGGGCCGGCTTCGAGGATGTCGAGATCCGGCTGACCCGCATCGGCGAGCGCGGCACCCGGTTGACCCTCAAGGGCCGCACCGGCCAGCGCTGGAAAGAACTTGCCATCGACCTGTCGACCGAGGCCGACGGCACCCAACGCGCCGATATCGACATCGTCCGATTCGAGCCGGCCGAAGTCGTGGCGCTCGCGCTGGGCACCGGAGGCCTGTCGATCGAGGGGCTGCCGGTGCAGGGCAAGGCCAGTCTCAGGCAGACGCCCGACGGTGGGAAATCGATCTCGGCCCGGATCGACGTGCTGCCTGGAACCATTCGTTTCCCAGATGGTCCTATGCCACCGCTGGCCGTGGATGGAGCCCATCTGGAGATCGCCAGCAGCGGCGACCTCTCGGTCATCGAGGTGAAATCGCTCGAGTTCAATGCCGGAGCGACGCGGTTGAAGGGCACTGGGAGCCTGCGCGCCGATGCCGGCGCCTGGCGCACCAGCCTCGAGGCAAAGGGACAGCTCTCGGGCGTCGACGCCGATCCACCGGTCGCGATTGATGCCGCCAAGCTCGACCTGCGCTTCGATCCACGCACCAGCGAGGCGCTGATCGACACGCTGTCCGTGCAGGGGCCGGCGATCCGGGCGCAGGGGCGGGGCCTGGTGCAGCAGGTCGGCACCTCGCCGCTGCAGCGATTCTCGATCTCGGCGACCGACTCCGACCCGCGTGCGGCGCTGGCGCTATGGCCCCGCTGGACCTCGCCGGAGGTGCACAGCACGCTGTCGCGCCAGTTCATCAGCGGCCGTCTCGCCTCGTTGCGCGTCGATATGGACCTGCCGGCGGAGGATCATGCCCGGCTCATGCAGGGCGCCGGCATTCCCGACGGCGCGCTCTCCGTCGTCGTCGACGCCTCGCAGGTGCGCTTCCAGCCGGGGCCGGGGCTGCCGCCGCTGGTCGATGCCAGCGTCTCCGGCAAGGCGACCGGGCGCACGGTCCAGCTCGCCATCGCGAAGGCGACGGCCGAACTCGGTGGCGGACGGCAACTCCAGCTCAGCGAGGGCACGTTCGACATCCCCGAGACCTGGATGGCGCGCGCCCAGGCCCGCACCACCTTCCGGATGACCGGTCCGATGGATGCGCTGGCGGCCCTGTTCGCCTTCCCGGCGCTGAAGGAGTTCTCGCCCGGCGCGATCGATCCGGCGAGCCTGCGCGGCACCAGCGACCTGAAAAGCGTCGTGGCGCTGGCGCTGGTCGACGATCCCCGCCCCGGCGAGATCGTTGTCACCAGCACCGGCACCTTGTCCGGCGTCGCCTCGGACACGCTTTTGGGCACCGAGAAGCTCGACGGCGGCAATCTGACGGTCAATTTCGACCGGACGGGCCTTGTGCTGCGCGGCGAGGCCCGCATCAGTGGCGACCGGGCCCAGGTCGAGGTCAGGCAGGACCCGCGCGGCAAGGGCGAGGCGAACCTGTCGCTGACACTGGACAATGCGGCGCGGCAGAAGCGCGGGCTCGGACCCGAGGCCGGCATCAACGGGCCGGTCCAGGTGCGGGTGACGAAGGCGCTCGGCCGGGGCGTGGATTCGCCGCCGCGTGTCGAGAACGACCTGACCAAGGCGTCCCTTGACGGCGTGATTCCGGGATTGAGCAAGCCGGCGGGGCGAGCCGCCAAGGTCACCTTCAACTACATCGCCGATCCGGACGGGCCCGATCTCGACGATTTCACGTTCGACTCCAATCCGATCCTGATCCGCGGCAAGATCGAGCTGAACCGGCAGAACGGCTTCGAAAGCGCCAGCCTGTCGCAGCTTCGGCTCTCAGCGGGCGACAACCTCAAGGTCGAGGCCAGGCGCGACGGCACTCTGACGAAGCTGACCATTCGTGGTGCCGTCGCCGATGCGCGGCCGTTCATCCGCGATCTCCAGACCGCATCGGGCCCGCCCGCCGCACGCGGCGACAAGGCAGCACGCGGCGGCGACCTCGACATCGATCTCGACGTGCCGATCCTGACCGGCTTCAACAACGAGGCGATCACCAATGCCACGCTGAAGCTCTCGAAGCGTGGCGGGGATTTGCGGGCGATCACCTTCCAGGGCCGCATCGGCCGGGCCGAGGTCACCGCGAAGCAGGCGTCGCGGCAGGGCGAGGCGGCAGGTGGGCTGCTTGTCCAGTCGGAGAACGGCGGCGCGCTGCTGCGGTTCGTCGATCTGTATCGCAAGGCCTATGGCGGCGACCTCACCCTGAATATCGGCCCGGGCGATACGCGTCAGAGCGGCGAATTGCTGTTCCGCAATTTCGTGGTGCGCGACGAGCCGGCGCTGCGCCGCGTCGTCGGCGAGCAATCCGTTCAGGCCCTATCGGGCGATCGTGCCGGCAGCACCGCGCCGGTGCCGATCAACGTCAACGAGGTGACCTTCATTAAGCTCCGGGCCGAATTCACGCGCTCGGCCAGCCGCCTCGACGTCTCGGACATGGTGATCTGGGGCCAGCAGGTCGGCTTCACCCTGCAGGGCAATGTCGACTATGGCCGCGATCGGGTCGATATCGCTGGAACCTTCGTGCCGGGCTACGCCTTCAACAATGCCTTCGCGCAGGTGCCGGTCGTCGGCGCCCTGCTCGGCGGCGGCAGCCAGTATGGCGGGCTCTTCGCCGTCAACTTCCGGATCGCGGGAGCAGCGAGCGCGCCGACCATGTCGATCAACCCGCTCTCGGCGATCGCACCCGGCATCCTGCGCCGCTTCGTCGATCCGCTGGGCGGCACTCCCGCGCAGCAGCCGAGGCAGCCCGGCCAGACGCAGCCCTGACGATCACTCCGTCAAGGCCTATTCGGGCCGCAGCAGGACGTGCTTCTTCTTGCCGAAGGAGAGTTTGATCGCGCCGTCGACCAGGTCTGAAGGCGACAGCGTCGCGCGTTCGTCTGAGACCAGCATGTCGTTGACGCGCAAGCCTCCGGCCTTGACCTGGCGCCGCGCCTCGCCGGTCGACGGCACCAACCCCGCCCGCACGAAGGCCGTCAGGACGCCGAGGCCTTCATCGAATTCGGCGCGCGGCAGGGCGATGCTCGGCAGGTCGGATGCCAGCGAGCCCTCCTCGAAGGTCTTGCGCGCGGTTTCCGACGCGGCCTCGGCCGCCGCGCGGCCGTGCAGCATCGCGGTGACCTCGGTCGCCAGCACCTTCTTGGCCTCGTTGATCTCGGCGCCGCCCAGGGCCGCGAGCTTGGCGATCTCCGGCAGTGGCAGCGTTGTGTAGAGCTTCAGGAAGCGCTCGACATCGGCATCCTCGGTGTTGCGCCAGAACTGCCAGAATTCGTAAGCGCTCATCAGATCGGCATTGAGCCAAACCGCGCCGGACGCCGTCTTGCCCATCTTGCCGCCGGACGCCGTCGTCAGCAGCGGCGAGGTCAGCGCGTAGAGCTGCACATTGCTCATGCGGTGGCCGAGATCGATGCCGTTGACGATGTTGCCCCACTGATCCGAGCCGCCCATCTGCAGGACGCAGCCCGTGCGCTTGTTCAACTCGACGAAGTCGTAGGCCTGCAGGATCATGTAGTTGAATTCGAGGAAGGACAGCGACTGCTCGCGGTCGAGCCTGGTCTTGACGCTGTCGAAGGAAAGCATGCGGTTGACCGAGAAATGCCGGCCGACATCGCGCAGGAATTCGAGATAGTTCAGGCCAAGCAGCCAGTCGGCGTTGTTGAGCATGCTCGCCGAGCCACCGAAGTCGAGATAATTCGCAAAGACCTTGCGGATGCCGGCGAGGTTGCGCTCGATATCATCGACCGTGAGCAGCTTGCGCGCATCGTCCTTGAAGGAGGGGTCGCCGACCATCGAGGTGCCGCCGCCCATCAGCGCGATCGGCTTGTGCCCGGTCTTCTGCATCCAGTGCAGCATCATGATCTGGATCAGCGAGCCGGCATGCAGCGAGGACGCGGTCGCGTCGAAGCCGATATAGGCGCTGATCGGCCCCTTGGCGGCAGCCGCGTCCAGCCCCTCCGGATCGGAAATCTGGTGGACGAAGCCGCGCTCGGACAGGATGCGCAGGAAGTCGGATTTGAAGGCGGTCATGGCGGCGATCGTTTGGGTGGCGTTTCAGTCAGGCAGTGCTCTAGAACAGGATGCGAAAAAGGGGAAACCGGTTTTCGCGTCCGCCTCAGGAGCATGAAGCCCAAAAGGTGACCTTGTTTTGGCTCCGGCGAGCCGGTCCGAGCAGACAGCCGGATCGGCTTTGTGCATAGATGCCGGCCGCCTGCTGCACCAGGAGCCGGCTGTTCCGATATGCGCCGATCGCAGGGATGTCCGATGCTGGCCTTGATCGCCAAAGCTGCCGCCGACCCGAAGCGGGCCCTGCGCGCCATCGCCAGACGAATCTCGGCGAGGCTGTCGCGCTGGGCTGAAGCGCCGATGCCGCCGCCGGTTCAGGTCACTAAGCCGCCGCCGATTCCAGAGTTCATTCCCCCTGACGCTGTCGAGCCGATCCCCGTGCAGGCGGCCGAGCCCGTCGAAGCGAGCGCCGGCGACACCGAGCCCGTGGCTTTGGCTGCGGAGGAGGAGTGCCCGGCCGCGCCTGCGCTTGCCGCGACGATCTCGGGCCAGCAACTGGTCGACCAGCTATCGGGCGATAACCTGTCCCAGCTCGACCGTCTGATCGTCCGCAATGTCGCCGGGAAGCTCGGCCTGCCGCCCTATTATCCGGGCCAACCCGATGACGTGACCCTGGGCATCATTGCCGCCGCGCAACAGGCCGCCGGCGAGGGTGGCATCTCGGGCGCTGCGGCTGTCACATTGTCCCATGTGATGGAGCTCTATCTCGGTTCGGCGACATCTCCGCATCGCGGTCTAAGCTCTCAGCCGGAGGTGACCGCCGCGATCCTTGCGCTGTTCGATCGCCACACCACGATCGCGCAACCGCTCTTCCTCGCCACGCGCTACCTCCTCGCCAAGCAGTATGAGAACCTCGTCTTCTCCGACGCGGCGCTCGAACTCGGCAATGGCAGCGGCGATACCGCCAGCTCGATCCTGCGGGACCGAAAGCTCTGCGTCGGTTCGACGCCGGTCATCGACGAGAACATGGGTGCCAGAGCCAATTTCGGCAATCATCGCCACTACATGGCGATCGATGCCTCGCAGATTCCTTTCACCGATGCGACCTTCAATACGGTCACGATGAACTACACGTTCTACCATCTGGAGCAGCCAGAGCGGACCTGCGCCGAGGTCTTCCGCGTGCTGCGGCCGGGTGGCACCTTCGCCTTCAACTTCGCGATGCGCGCGGAGGTACGTGACACGCGCGTCCTGCCGGCGCTGACGGCGGCGCTGGGCCTGCACGACCATGCCACACGGGCCGATGGCTTCGTCTTCGTCGATTATGGCGCGGAGGCCGAAACGCCCACGCTCGATGCTGCGCTTGCCATGGTTGCCGAGGCGGGTTTCCAGGATATCGAGGTCGTCCGCTATCTCTCGGCCCCGCTGTCGCGGCTGATCTGGCTGGTGCGGGACTACGAGATCCTGCTCGGCCTGAGCGCCATCACCAGCGTCGGTGATGCCGCCGTGGCTGCACGATATCGCCATTTCTGCGAGGAGGTCCTGGCGCCGCTGATCGCGCAGGACGCGGCTCTGAGTGCCGCCCATGGCGGTACCTTCGCCTTCGTCACGGCGCGCAAGGCGGGGGAACTGGGGCCCGGCCTTTCCGACGGGGAGGTCCTGGCACGGCGCAGTTGCCCAGTCTCGCGGCAAGTCCTGACCGATCACGGTGGCTGGCTGGAGGGCGAGAGTATCGCCTATCCGGTGCTCAGGGGCATTCCGCTGACGATCCCGGTCTATGCGGAGATCTGGGCGGCGCAGAATCCGGGCGTCCTACCCGCGGACAGACCGGAATTCCGCTATCTGGCGGACTGAAGGAGAACCGGTGGCGAGCGCGCCCAGGCCTGTTCTTGCTCGCTCTTGATGATCTCCGGCCCGACCATGCGGTTGAGATTGGCGCCGATCTGCGAGTCCGGGCCCAGGATGGCCAGCGGCGCGCCGCGCTTCATCCGGGGATGTGATCGAGCCATAGTCTGGCAGGGACGGTGCGATGCGGCGGTTCCAGGACTTCGCGGGTGAGCCCAAGGTCGCAGAGCGCGCGGTCATCCAGCGTCGGAAGACGGTGCCGTATGCGAGCGACGTTCGCGTGGCGCTGCCAGAGCGTCAGCAGGCCGTGCAGGAGGGATGCGCCGCCGCGTGGGGCGAGCGGCGCCGTTTGCGAAAGGCAGGTCATGATTCGATCCTCGCTGGGGCAGGCGGCAGCACCTGCTGATGTGAGGTGAATCTGGGCCAGACGGGGCAGGGCGACAAAGCGGAAGATTGTCATCTGCCATAAAGAGAGCTTATGCTTCGGCATGCCCGCGCAGCCGCCGCCAAAGCTTCCGCCCCTCGCCGCGGTCCGCGTCTTCGAGGCCGCTGCGCGCCACCAGAACTTCACCCGCGCCGCCGAGGAACTCGGCATGACGCAGGCCGCCGTCAGCTATCAGATCCGGCTGCTGGAGGATCGCGTCGGAGCTGCGCTGTTCGTGCGCCAACCGCGCCAGGTCGTGCTGACGGCGATCGGCCAACGGCTCGCGGGGCCGGTCGGCAAGGCGCTCGCCGATATCGGGACGGTGTTCCGCGACATCTGCGACGCAGACCAGACGGTTCTGACGATCTCTTCGCTGCAGACGATGGCGATCAATTGGCTGTCGCCGCGATTGGCCCAGTTCCAGACAGAGAACCCGCAATTCGCCGTGCGTGTCCGGTCTTCGCAGCATCTCGTCGACTTCGCCACCGAGGCTGTCGATCTCGCCTTGCGCTATGGGCCGGGCTCATGGCCAGCCGTCACGGCGGAGAAGCTGTTCGCCTGCCACTATGCGCCGCTCTGTGCCCCCGAACTGCGTGAACGGCTGCAACTGCGCGAGGCGGCCGATCTGCTGCGCGCGCCGTTGCTCAGCCCCGACGAGACGTCCTGGAAGGTCTGGTTCGCCGATCTCGGCCTCGACCGGCCCCAGCAGGGCGGGCGGGCGATGTCGCTGGAGATGCAGGCCATGAACGTCCAGGCCGCGATGCGCGGGCACGGCGTCGCGATGGCCGTGCCCGAACTCTTCGCCTACGATATCGCGGCCGGACGGCTCGTCCTCGCGGTGGAACATGCCATCCGCGACCAATGGGCCTACTGGATTGTCTATCCGCCGGAACGCCAGCGCGAGCGCAAGATCAGGCTGTTCCGGGACTGGGTACTGGCGGAGGCGCGGGCAGCGGAGATGACGCTGCCCTTCATGGCGTCGAGCCGGGGTCTGATCCACTCATCATCGTGAGCCGGGCGGCTCAGGCCTGCTCCTGCTCGCTCTTGATGATCTCCGGCCCGACCATGCGGTCGAGATAGGCGCCGACCTGCTCCATCAGCACGTCGACCTTGCCGTCGAAGAAGTGGTTGGCACCCTCGACCACGGTGTGCTCGATCTGGATGCCCTTCTGGGTCTTCACCTTCTCGATCACCGCCATCACCTCCTTGACCGGAGCGACGCGATCCTCGGAGCCGTGGACGAACAGGCCCGAGGACGGGCAGGGCGCCAGGAACGAGAAATCGTAGCGGTTGGCCATCGCGGCGATCGACATGAAGCCTTCGATCTCGGGGCGGCGCATCAGGAGCTGCATGCCGATCCAGGCGCCGAAGGACACGCCGGTGATCCAGCAGCTCTTGGCTTCGGGGTTCAGCGCCTGCATCCAGTCGAGCGCGGCGGCCGCATCTGAGAGCTCGCCCGCACCATGGTCGAAATGGCCCTGGCTGCGGCCGACGCCGCGGAAGTTGAAGCGCAGCGCCGAGAAGCCGCGGTTCACGAAGGTGTAGAACAGGTTGTAGACGATCTGGTTGTTCATCGTCCCGCCGAATTGCGGGTGCGGGTGCAGGATGATCGCCAGCGGCGCGCCGCGCTTCTTGGCGGGCTGGTAGCGGCCCTCGATCCGGCCGGCCGGTCCGTTAAAAATAACCTCGGGCATCGTCTTGTCGCCTTTGTGTTGGGTCGAGGCCATCAACGACTGCCAAAAGGCGGCAGGAATGCCGCCCAATAGCCCGGTCGCCCTTGACGGCCCCGCCGCTCGCGCCCTACATCAAGCGCTTAGAATGGTTCTAACGACCGTGAACAAGTCGGGAACAGACGCGCGGGTTGCCGTTTTGGCATCGCCGTTGCCCCGGCCAGACCGGTTCGGACGGGCGGCTATAGCACGGTGCAGGGGTGCGAATTCAAGCATTTCGTGCCGGCCGCCTCGCATAGGGACAGATTGGAGCATCTGCGATCGTGACCCCGTCGACCCGCGCCTATCTTGACCATAACGCGACCACCCCGGTTCGTCCCGAGGTGGCCGAGGCGATGGCGCGTGCGCTGGCGATGCCGGGCAATCCGTCTTCGGTGCACGCCGAGGGCAGGGCGGCCCGGGCCGCGGTCGAGCGGGCGCGCGAGCAGGTCGCAGCCCTCGTCGGGGCGAAGGCCTCCAATGTCGTCTTCACCAGCGGCGGCACCGAGGCCAACGCCACCGTGCTGTCGCCCGGATTGATGGATTGCGATGGCGGACGCGACTGCGTGCGCGTGCCAGCCTCTCTTCTGTTGCATGGCGCGACCGAGCATCCGTGCGTGCGTGACGGCCATCGCTTCCCCGCCAGCGCGGTCGAGACGATTCCGGTCAATGCCGACGGTCTGGTCGATCGTGCCTGGCTTGCCGCCCGACTGGAGCGTTTTGCGTCCGAGCGTCCGGGCGCCCGCGCGCTAGTCTCGCTGCATCTCGCCAACAACGAGACCGGTGTGATCCAGCCGATCGCCGCGGTTGCAGGAATCGCGCGGCGCTTCGGCGCGCTCGTCCATAGCGATGCGGTCCAGGCCGCCGGCAAGATCGCGATCGACATCGCTGCTCTGGGCGCGGATGTCATCACGCTGTCGGCTCACAAGATCGGCGGTCCCAAGGGCATCGGCGCGATCGTCTTCCGCACTGGGGCGCTCGAACTCGCCGACAAGCCGATGCGCGGCGGCGGGCAGGAGCGCGGCTGGCGCGCCGGTACGGAGAACCTGCCGGGTATCGTCGGCTTCGGCGCGGCGGCTGCATTGGCCAAGGCTGCGCTCGCAACGGAAGCGGAGCGCCTCGCGGCCCTGCGCGATCGGCTGGAGGACGGACTGCTGGCGCTGTCGCCGGACACCGTGATCTTCGGCCGCGCTGCGCCGCGCCTGCCCAATACCTCGGCCTTCGCCACGCCCGGCCTCACGGCGGAGACGACGCTGATCAAGCTCGATCTGGGCGGCGTCGCTTTGTCCTCCGGCTCGGCCTGTTCGTCCGGCAAGGTCAAGCGCTCGCATGTGCTGACCGCCATGGGTATAGACCCTGCCATGAGCGCAGGGGCCTTGCGGGCATCGCTCGGATGGACCACCTCCGGGGCGGAGATCGATCACCTGCTTGCGGCCTATGCGAAGGCGCTGGCCGCAGGCCCTCATCGGAGCGTCCGGGCTGCCGCCTGAACGCATCCGCACGACGAAGACCAAACCGGCGGGCCTTGAACCCGCGACTGGAGAGTAGGCAATGGCAGCGGTCCAGGAGACCATCGATCAGGTCAAGTCGATTGACGTGACCGAGTACAAATACGGCTTCATCACCGAGATCGAGGTCGACAAGCCCGCCAAGGGTCTGACCGAGGACACGGTGCGCTACATCTCGGCGCGCAAGAACGAGCCGGCATGGATGCTGGAATGGCGCCTCGACGCCTTCCGCCGCTGGAAGACCATGACGGAGCCGGCCTGGTCGCGCGTCAACTATCCGCCGATCGACTATCAGGAGCTGTACTACTACGCGGCGCCAAAGAAGGGCGCCTCGCCGAAGTCGCTCGACGAGGTCGATCCCGCGATCCTCGACGCCTACAAGAAGCTCGGCATTCCGCTCAGCGAGCAGGAAATCCTCGCCGGCGTCGCGCCTGAGAACCGCGTCGCGGTCGATGCGGTGTTCGACTCGGTCTCGGTCGTCACCACCTTCAAGAAGGAGCTGGCCCAGGCCGGCGTGATCTTCTGCTCGATCTCGGACGCGATCCAGGAGCATCCCGAGCTGGTGCGGAAGTATCTCGCCACCGTGGTGCCGGTGACGGACAATTATTTCGCGACGCTGAACTGCGCCGTCTTCACCGACGGCTCCTTCGTCTACATCCCCAAGGGCGTGCGCTGCCCGATGGAGCTGTCGACCTATTTCCGCATCAACGAGCAGAACACCGGCCAGTTCGAGCGCACGCTGATCATCGCCGATGAGGGCTCCTATGTCAGCTATCTCGAAGGCTGCACTGCGCCCAAGCGCGACGAGAACCAGCTCCATGCCGCCGTGGTCGAACTGATCGCGCTCGACGATGCCGAGATCAAGTACTCGACCGTGCAGAACTGGTATCCGGGCGATGCCGAGGGCAAGGGCGGCATCTACAACTTCGTTACCAAGCGCGGCGACTGCCGCGGCAAGAACTCGAAGATTTCCTGGACGCAGGTCGAGACCGGCTCGGCGATCACCTGGAAATACCCGTCCTGCATCCTGCGCGGCGACGGCTCGCGCGGCGAATTCTACTCGATCGCGGTGTCGAACGGCGCCCAGCAGGTCGATTCCGGCACCAAGATGATCCATCTCGGCAAGAACACGACCTCGAAGATCATCGCCAAGGGCATCGCCGCCGGCAAATCCGACTCGACCTATCGCGGCATGGTCTCGGCCCACCGCAAGGCAACGGGTGCGCGCAACTTCACCAACTGCGACTCGCTCCTGATCGGCGACCAGTGCGGCGCCCACACCATCCCCTATATCGAGGCCAAGACCGCCACCGCCGTCTTCGAGCACGAGGCGACCACCTCGAAGATCGGCGAGGACCAGATGTTCTACTGCCAGCAGCGCGGCCTTTCCGAGGAGGAGGCGGTTGCGCTGATCGTCAACGGCTTCGTCAAGGAGGTGCTGCAGCAACTCCCGATGGAGTTCGCGGTGGAAGCGCAGAAGCTGATTTCGATTTCCCTTGAAGGCTCCGTGGGCTGACGCCCGATCGTTTCCGAGATGCCCGGGTCAAGCCCGGGCATGACGCCGGGACCCAGCGCTTCATGGTCGGGCCTGACCCGACCATCTCCTGCAGAATGGAACTCTGACCAATGCTCGAAATTCGCAATCTCGTCGTCAAGATCGCCGATGAAGACAAGCAGATCCTCAACGGCCTCAACCTCACCGTCAACGACGGCGAGGTCGCGGCGATCATGGGGCCCAACGGCTCCGGCAAATCGACGCTGAGCTATGTCATCGCCGGCAAGGAGGACTATGAGGTCCTCGACGGCGAGATCCTGCTCAATGGCGAGAACGTGCTGGAGATGGAGGCCGATGCCCGCGCCGCCGCCGGCATCTTCCTCGCCTTCCAGTATCCGCTGGAAATCCCCGGCGTCGCCACCATGACCTTCCTGAAGGCTGCCATGAACGCGCAGCGCAAGGCGCGCGGCGAGGCCGAACTGCTGACGCCGGACTTCATCAAGCAGGTCAACGCTGCTGCCGATGCGCTCAGCATCGACAAGGCGATGCTGCGCCGGCCGCTCAATGTCGGTTTCTCCGGCGGCGAGAAGAAGCGCATGGAAATCCTGCAGATGGCGCTGCTGCAGCCCTCGATGTGCATCCTCGATGAGACCGATTCCGGCCTCGACATCGACGCGCTTCGGATCGTCGCCGAGGGCGTCAACGCGCTGCGTGACAAGAGCCGCGGCTTCCTCGTCATCACCCACTACCAGCGCCTGCTCGACCACATCATCCCCGACACCGTCCACGTCATGTCGAAGGGCAGGATCGTGAAGACGGGCGGCAAGGAGCTGGCGCTCGAACTCGAGAAATCGGGCTACGCGGCCTATGGGGAGGCGGCCTGATGTCCGTCGTCACCCCGCTCAAGACGGCGGCCGAGCAGGCGCTGAGCGCCCAGTTCGCCGCCGCCAAGGCCGAACTGCCGGGCGCGCTGCCCGTGCGCAAGCTGCGTGAGGACGCGTTTGCCGGCTTCGAGGTCAAGGGCCTGCCGCATCGCCGGCTGGAGACCTGGCGCTATACCGATCTGCGCTCGCTGCTGCGCGAGGCCCGGCCGCTCGCCGCTACCGCCACGGTGACCGACGGCGTGCGTGCGCGGCTCGCCGCGTTGGCGCTCGACGGCGTGCGTCTCGTCCTGGTCGATGGCGTCTTCGTTCCCGAACTCTCGACGCTCGAAGGCCTGCCGGAGGGCCTCGCCGTCCACAGCCTGGCCGATGCGCTGGTCTCGGGCCGTGAGGATATCGCCCGCGTCTTGTCGGGCCCCGGCGTCGCCGATGCCGATGCCGGGCTGATGCTCAACACCGCCCTGATGCGGGACGGCGTGTTCATCGAGATCGCGGCCGGAACCGAACTCGACGCTCCCGTCGCGATCATCTCGCTCGCTTCGGGCGAGGACGAGCGCGCAATCTTCCACCGTTCGGTCGTGCTGGCCGGGCCCAGTGTCAAGGCGACGATCATCGAGATCAGCGAAAGCGCGGGCACCGCCGCCTCGCAGATCAACGGCGCCATCGTCTTCGAGACCGGCGACGAGAGTGACGTGCAGCATCTGCGCATGGTGACGCGCCATGCCCCCGAGACGGTGCAGGTCCAGAGCCTGCTTGCGACGGTCGGTGCCCAGGCGAATTTCGAATCCTTCGCGCTGGTCCTGAACGCCGGCACGCTGCGCCAGCAGTATTTCGTCCGCTATGCCGGCGAGCACACCAATATCGGCCTGCGTGGCGTCAACCTGCTCGGCGGCAGCGAGCATTCCGACGTCACGCTCGTCATGGACCATGAGGTGCCCAACGGCACCAGCCGCGAGATGTTCAAGTCGATCATCGGCGGCGAGGGCACCGGCGTCTTCCAGGGCAAGGTCATCGTGCGCCAGCATGCGCAGAAGACCGATGGCAGCATGAAGAGCAACGCGCTGCTGCTGAACGACGGCGCGAGCATGTTCAACAAGCCCGAGCTCGAGATTTTCGCCGACGACGTGGTCTGCGGCCATGGCGCCACCGTGGCACAGATCGACGGCGAGCAGCTCTTCTACCTGATGGCGCGCGGCCTGCCGCGCCCCCAGGCCGAGGCGCTGGTGCTGCAGGCCTTCGCCGGCGAGGCGGTCGAATTCGTCCAGGACGAGGCGCTCCGCGCCCTTGTCATGACCGAAATCGAGGCCTGGCTGAGCCTGCGCGAAGCCTCCTCCGTGGTGAGTGCGATCTGATGCCCTACATCAATCTCCAGATCACCAAGGGCGCGACCCGCGAACAGAAAGCGGAGATCGTCAAGGAATTCACGCAGACGCTGGTGCGGGTGCTCGGCAAGAACCCTGAGAATACCCATATCGTGATCCAGGAGATCGAGCGCGAGGATTGGGGGCATGCCGGCGAGCTGGTCGCCGACAAGGCACCCGTCCCGCCCGGAAAGGCCTGAGCCCATGAACGCCCTGGTGAAGCCCTACGACGTCGAAACGGTCCGGCGGGACTTCCCGATCCTCGCCCGCGAGGTCTACGGCAAGCCGCTGGTCTATCTCGACAATGCCGCCTCTGCCCAGAAGCCAGAGGTGGTCATCGAGGCGATGACCAGGCTGATGCGCGAGGACTATTCCAACGTCCATCGCGGCTTGCACTATCTCGCCAACGCTTCGACCGAAGCCTATGAGGCGGCTCGCGAAAGTGCGCGCCGCTTCCTCAACGCGGCCCATCTCGAAGAGATCGTCTTCACCCGCTCCTCGACCGGCGGGCTCAACACCGTCGCTTCCTCGCTCGGTCGCCATCTGCAGTTGAGCGAGGGCGACGAGATCATCCTGTCGATCCTGGAGCACCACTCCAACATCGTGCCCTGGCACTACTGGCGCGAGCGCCACGGCGCCGTGATCAAATGGGCTCCGATCGACGAGGACGGCAATTTCCTCATCGAGGAATTCGAGAAGCTGATCACGCCGCGCACCAAGGTGGTGTCGCTGACCCATATGTCGAACGCGACCGGGACGATCGTGCCGATCACCGAGGTCGGCGCGATCTGCCGTTCGCATGGCATTCCGCTGGTCGTCGACGGCAGCCAGGGCGCAGTCCACCTGCCGGTCGATGTGCAGACGCTGGGCTGCGACTTCTACGCTTTCACCGGCCACAAGACCTATGGGCCGACGGGCTCCGGCATCCTGTGGGGTCGCAAGGAGTGGCTCGACAAGCTGCCGCCTTATGAGGGCGGCGGCGAGATGATTGTTACGGTCAGCGAGGACACAGTCACCTATAACGATCCGCCGCATCGCTTCGAGGCCGGCACGCCGGCGATCATCGAGGCGGTCGGCCTGGGCGCGGCACTCGACTACATGATGGCGCTGGGCCGCGAGAACATCGCGGCGCATGAAGCGCGGCTCGGCGCCTACGCGATGCAGCGGCTTGGCGAGATGAACTCGATCCGCATCTTCGGCAAGGCCAGGGACAAGGGCGCCATCGTCGCCTTCGAGATGAAGGGCGCCCATGCCCATGACGTCGCGACCGTGATCGACCGTGCCGGTGTCGCGGTGCGGGCCGGCACCCATTGCGCGATGCCGCTTTTGGCACGATATGGGGTGACATCGACCTGCCGGGCCTCGTTTGGCCTCTACAACACGCTGGAAGAGGTCGACAGGCTCGTCGAAGCCCTGCAGAAGGCCGAGAGCCTGTTCGCCTGAGTAGGATTGTAAAGCCATGACCGACACCATCGCAGACGAGATCAAGCCGAACGCCCCGACCATGGGTGCCGGCGCCGGCCTGCCCCCTGAAGAGATCGACCGGCTGACCGACGACATCGTCGCGGCGCTGAAGACGGTCTACGATCCGGAGATTCCCTCCGACATCTACGAGCTCGGCCTGATCTACCGCGTCGACATCGCCGACGACCGCCAGGTCACGATCGATATGACGCTGACGGCGCCGGGCTGCCCGGTTGCCGGTGAGATGCCGGGGTGGGTCGAGAATGCCGTCTCGACTGTCCAGGGCGTCGCCTCCGTGACCGTCAACATGACCTTCGACCCGCCCTGGGACCAGTCGCGCATGTCCGACGAGGCCAGGGTCGCGCTCGACATGTGGTGAGCGCTGGAGGCGGCGCGCGGGAATATCCGGCATGAGCTTCAGCGAAGTCGAGCTGGCGATTGTCCGGCGCGCCTATGCGAAGCAGATCCTCGCCGCCGCCAATGTCAGCAATAATCCGGCGCTCGAGGCGGCGTTCGGCAGTGTTGAGCGTGAACAATTCATCGGCCCGGCGCCCTGGCAGGTCTCAGGCGGGCGCGGCTACCGGACCCTGACGTCCGATGATCCGGTCGTGGTCTACCAGGACCTCAATTTCGCGCTGTCGTCCGGTCGCGGCGTCAACAATGGCAGTCCGTTGCTGCATGCCATCTGGCTGAATGCGCTGGGGTCGCTGGAAGGCGCGCGCGTCGCCCATATCGGCGCGGGAACGGGCTACTACAGCGCCATTCTCTCCAGCCTCGTCGGCGAACGCGGCCAGGTTCTCGCCGTCGAATATGATTCCGATCTGGTCGAGCGGGCCGAGCGCAATCTGGCCGCTTTCGAGAATGTCTCGCTGATCGAGGGCGATGGCGCGACGCTGGATTTCGAGCCGGTCGATGCGATCTATGTCAATTTCGCCGTCGGCAGGCCGGCCGATCACTGGATGGAGGCTCTCCTGCCGGGCGGCCGGCTGATCTTCCCGCTCGGTCAACCCGGGCGGCGGCGAGGGACATCGGGCGGCCGGCATGCTGATGGCGGCGGCTTCCGGGTCGAGCGCAGGGCGAACGGCTTTGCCGCGAGCTGGCTCGGACCGGCCTTTTTCGTCTGCGCCGACGGCGTCCTGGCGCCATCGCCCGAAGACCGCGAGGCGCTGCAGTCCGCCTTCGAGACCGGCGGCATGGAGTTCGTGCGCAGCCTGCGCTGGCGGGAGCCGCCAGCGAGCGATCGGTCCTGGTTCGTCGGAACGGGCTGGAGCCTCAGCTACGAAGAGGCTGGTCGCTGAGTTTGGCGGCAGAGGCGACGCTATTCCTGAGCCGTCTTCGAGCCGTCCCTGTCGCGGCCATGGCCGTTGCCGCTCGTGGCATCGCCGTCCTCCGACAGGACCACGGGATTGGCGCTGCTCAACCCGTCCTTGTTCGGGCTGGGCGTGCCTTCGCTATATTGCCCCGCTGCATCCCGCTTGATCCGCTGCGCCCGTCGACTGGAAACCGGGCTGGCACCAGGATGGTTGTTCGTCGCGCCGGTGCGGTTTGTCATGCGATTCTCCTTCGATCCTGGGATTTCCTCAGGAAACCGGATGCTGCACCGTTCGTTCCGGACCGTCGATCATCGGCAATGATCGATCGCATCTGCGAGCTTCATTATCCCGCTGCGTCGATCGATGGCATCAAGGCATCCGGGCCGCATCAGGGTGCGGCGGGGAGCCTGTCATGCGCAAATACGCTTTTGAGACCGTCGACGTCTTCACCGAAGAGCGCTTCGGCGGCAACCAGCTTGCCGTGTTCACCGATGCGCGCGGCCTGAGCGATGCGCAGATGCAATCGCTTGCCGCGGAGATGAACTACAGCGAGACCACCTTCGTCCTGCCGCCGGAGGATTGCGCCAACACGGCCCGGGTGCGCATCTTCACACGCACGCATGAAATGCCCTTTGCGGGGCATCCCAATGTCGGGACCGCCTTCGTGCTGGCGCGCCATGGCCGCGACCGCGACGGCGCGTTGCGCTTCGAGGAGATCGCAGGCCTCGTCGAGGTCAAGGTCGCCAGCAATGCCGCCGGCGAGGTCGCAGGCGCCACCATCGCCGCGCCGCAGCCACTCTCGACGGGCATCGAACTCCCGGCCGAAGCGATCGCCGCCTGTACGGGGCTCGCACCTGCCGACATCGTCGTGGCCAACCACCGGCCGGTCCGCGCCTCCGTCGGCGTGCATTTCGTCCTCGCAGAGGTGACGGCCGAGGCGCTCTCCCGCGCCACGCCGGATCTGAGCCATTTCCGCGCCGTTCGCGATGCCACGCCTGGGCTGGAAGGACGCTTCTCGCTGTTCATCTATGCCCGCGACGGTGCCAAGATCAGGGCGCGGATGTTCGCGCCGATCAGCGGCACCTGGGAGGACCCCGCCACCGGCAGTGCCAGCGCCACGGTCGCAGCGCTCCTGCTGTCGCTCGATGGCGGCGACAGCGCCGCTTTCACGCTGACGCAAGGCGTCGAAATGGGGCGGCCGAGCCTGCTCCACCTGACGGCGCGCCGGGAGGAGGAGGGCATCCGCGCCACCGTTGGCGGCTCCTGCGTGCCTGTGTTTCGCGGCGAGGCGCTGCTGTAATCCGTCATTGCAAGGAGGCCGCATGCCGACGAAGCAATCCTAAGAGACGTCGAGCGAGCTGCCTGGATTGCTTCGCTTCGCTCGCATGACGGCAAGGATTAAGGCGCCAGCCCCAGCTCCGCCCTTGCCCGCCTCGTCAGCCCCTTCGCCACCAGCCGATGGCTCTCGCGCAGATAGTCCTGCAAGGCCTCGTCCGGCATGCTCTCATCGGTCAGCCGTTGGATCCAGCTCATGCCGCGCGAGGCGAGATAGGGCGCCGGACGCAGGCCCGGCTGTGTTTTGAGGATCTCGAAGCTCGCCCAGGAGCATTTGAAGGTGACGGAGAGGGCGACGCCGTCATCCGTGCGGGCGATCGCGAAGACCTTGTCGCCGACCTTCCAGACATGGGCGCCGCCCCACTGCACCACCGTATGCGTGGCGGGGAGGCCGGCGCAGAAATTGTTGTACTCGTTGAGCGTCATGCCGGGTTCGGTCGCTCCTGTGGTTCAGTAGCTCTCGGCATCGATGCCATGGGCCGCCGCCGCGGCCTTGATCTGCGACCAGGTTTCGTCGTCGAGCGGAATGCCGGTCGCAGCTCTCTCAATCCGCATCACGCGCTCCTTGTCGCCCGGCGCCAGAACCGGGTTGGCCGCGTCCTGGGGCTTGGCTGCACGCACGAAGGCGAGGTAGCTCTCGATCCGGCTCCTGCGGAGATCGGCGTCGGGCTCTAGCCGGGCCGGATCGATCAGCACGCCGAAGAGCGAGTTGATGATCCAGCTCTTCGCCGGCTTCTCGTCGATGCGCGCGGCGCCCATCAGCCCCGCCGAGAGCAGTTCGGCGATCAGCGACAGGCCGGCGCCCTTGTGGTCGCCGAAAGGCAGCAGCGCGCCCAGCGCCTCGTCGCCGACGAGACCATGCTGGAAGACATGCCTGGGCTCGGTCGTCGGCCGGCCCTCGCCGTCGATGATATAGCCCTGCGGCACCGGCTCGCCCTTGTTGAGCGCCACGCGGGCCTTGCCATGGGCCATTCGGCTGGTGGCGAAATCGAGGATGATCGGGTCTCCGCCCGGCAGCGGGATGCCGATCGCATGCGGATTGGTGCCGAAGCGTGCCTCCTTGGCCGCATAGGGCGCGACGATCGGCGGGCGGCCAGCGACATTGACCCAGAACAGCGCGATCAGCCCGTGCCCGGCTGCGGCTTCCGCATAATGGCCGATGCGGCCGATATGGTGGGCATCGAGCAGATTGAGGATCGCCACACCGCCGGCTTTCGCCATCGCAGCCGCCTGCTCGACGGCGTTGCGGGCGGCGGGCTGGCCGAGCGAGACCTGCGCATCGACGATCAGGAAGGGCGCGGCGTCGAGCCGCGTCTTTGGCTGCGAGCGCGGCGACAGGTTGCCGTCCGCCAGCGACTGGAAATACAGCGGCAGCATGCCGACGCCGTGGCTGTCATGGCCGCTGAGATTGGCCAGCACGAGGTGTTCGGCGGTCTCGCGCGCCTCGTCGGGCGTCCAGCCGGCCTTCACGATCATATCCTGGACGAGGCTGCGGAGCGTTTCGGGACGATGCGTGCGATAGGCCATGAGATCTCGTCGCCAGATGGTGGTGCCGGTTTGCGAGCCGTCACAGTGCATGAGCACGCCGGGCATGCAATATGTCGCGCCGGCAGGACGGCTTGCATGCCGGCATCTCGACGTTTCGCTCAGCAATCCTTATGTAGTTCTCTGCAATCTTGCTTCATCGGGCCTTGAACCCGACTGGGGAGGACGTGGAATGTTTTCGATACCCGGCCTGAAGGTCGTTTCGCTGACGGATGCCGCCGCGGCCCGCATCCGCGAGATCATGGCGCAATCGGCGGGCGACGAGCCGGCTCTTGGCCTGCGCGTCGGCGTCAAGAAGGGCGGCTGCGCCGGCATGGAATACACCTTCGAGGTGGCGCGCGCCGCCGCCAAGGGCGACGAGGTCGTCACCGAGAAGGACGCCACCGTCATCGTCGATGCCAAGGCGGTGCTGTTCCTGCTCGGCACGGAGCTCGACTTCAGGACCGACCGCTTCTCCTCGACCTTTGTCTTCAACAACCCCAATCAGGTCTCGGCCTGCGGTTGCGGCGAATCGGTCGAGATCAAGCCGCAGGCTGCGGTCGCCGCGCATTAAGTAGTCGATCGCTTGCTGTGTGGCCTCGATCGCAGCGGAAAGCTTCGATCAGGCGACGCGACTTGTCGCCTCGATCGCGTCCTCGGTGACGGTCCGGTTGCGGCCGCCGCGCTTTGCCAACATCAGCGCCTGGTCGGCGCGGTCGGTCAGCGACGCCGCCGTATCGCCGCGGGCATAGCTGGCAACGCCGAGCGAGATCGTGATGCGGCCGAGGTTCTCATTGGTCGAGCGCTTCACGAGTTCGCGCGTCAGTAAAGCCTGTCGCACCGTCTCGGCGCCGAACTTGCCAGCGATGACGTCGGCATCGGGCAGGATGATCGCGAACTCCTCGCCGCCGAAGCGCGTGATCACCGCCTTGTCCTTGAACTTGTCCTTCATCGTGCGTGCGACGAGGCGCAGCACCTGATCGCCGGTCAGATGGCCATGGGCGTCGTTGAACTGCTTGAAGAAGTCGATATCGGCCATCACCAGCGCGAAGGGCTCGCGCCGCAGCGTCGCCTGATCGATCGACTTCTGCAGCATCTCCTCGAAATGGCGTCGATTGGCGAGGCCGGTCAGCGGATCGGTCAGGGCCTCGGCGCGGGTCGATTCGAGCGCCTCGCGCAGGTTGCGGATCTCGTTCGAGCTGTCACGCAGCTGGGCTTCGAGCTTGGTCTTGCGCGTCACCTCCTCGCGCGTCGACATCACCAGCGCCTCGACCCACTCGCGCAGCTTCTGGCGATCGGCGGGGGGCGGCACGTCCTCGGACATCGCGCAGAGGCGGCCATGGTAGCGCTCGCTTGAATCCAGCGCCTTGTCGACCAGAGTCATCAGCCCGTCGATTTCGCCGAGGACCTGCAGACTGGTGCGCTCGGCATGGCGCGCCAGGCGCTCCGTGCCGATGAAGCGATCATAGAGCGTGTCGATATCGGCCGCGCCGACCTTGCCCTCGCTGGCGGCGATGATGGCGTTCATCGCCATGCTGACTGCCGGCATCTCGCCGCTGAGATGGGCGTACCAGACCTCGAAGGCGCGTGGATAGGTTGGAGAACCATGCTCGCGCATCGCCATGACCACGCGCTCGGCGAGATCATCCGACAGGGAGGGAGGCGCGTGGTCGCTCATGCCATCGACAGTCCGGACGCGAAGCCGGTTCATGGCGTTAGCCATGACAGCCCCGATTGAGAATCGAAGCGGGACATCCTGTCCGTCTCAACGGCGGCATGCGCCCGTCCGTGGCCGCGAAATCCGCCGCGCCCACAACTGACCCTACGCAACGCCGGTTAAAATGCCGTTGATAAAGGCAATCTATCCGACGCGAACAGGGCGCAGCAGGAAGGCGGGAACATGATCACCGAGGCCCTTGACCTTGGGCCCGTCATCGTCGTCGCGACGGCGCGGTTCCGGCGAACGTTCGGGGCGTGCCGAGCGCGGCTCGGCTGTGCGCTCTGGCCTGGCAGCCCGCTCAGGGCGGGGTGCACGCTCGGCCTTGGCCGCAGGCGCTGCCCCGGCGGCTACCGGAGCAGCAGCCTCGCCGCGGATCTTGGTGCGCGTCGGCTCGTCCGATGCGGCGCGACGGCGGCGCGGTGCGGCCTCTTCTTCCGACGCCGGGCGCTCGACGCGGATCGGGCGCGGCGCGGCTTCGGGCTCGGCGCGCGGGCCGCGCTCGGGGCGACCCCGTCCGCCGCTTCCGCCACGTCCCGAACGGCGTTCCTCGCCGCGTCCGCCACGGCCGGCCGGCCGCTCCTCGCGGGGCGCACCCGCCGGCAGATCGGCGAGGCCGCGCCCGTCTTCCCAGGTGATAGCTTGGCCCATCAGCTTCTCGATCGCGACGACCAGTTTCTCGTCATGGCGGGTCACGATGGTGAAGGACGCACCCTCGCGGCCGGCGCGGCCGGTGCGGCCGATGCGGTGGACATAGTCCTCGGCATGGGTCGGCACGTCATAGTTGAAGACATGGCTGACGGCCGGAATATCAAGGCCGCGCGCCGCCACGTCGCTGGCGACCAAAATTGGCATCTCGCCGGTGCGGAAGGATTCCAGCGCCGCCATGCGGGCATACTGGTCCATGTCGCCATGCAGCGAGACCGCCGGAAAACCATGGCTCTGCAACGATTTGTGCAGTGTCGCGACATCGCGCTTGCGGTTGCAGAACACGATCGCGTTCTGCAGATCCTTGGCTTCCTTGATCAGCTTGCGCAGCGTCTCGCGCTTCTCGAAATCCTGGCTGTTGGAGGCGATCAGCCGCTGCGTGATCGTCGCGGCGGCGGTCGCCGGACGTGATGCTTCGATGCGGATCGGATTGTGCAGGAACTGCTCGCTTATGCGCGTAATCTCGGGCGGCATCGTCGCGGTGAAGAAAAGGGTCTGCCGCGTGAACGGAACGAGTTTGCAGACGCGCTCGATGTCGGGGATAAAGCCCATGTCGAGCATACGGTCGGCCTCGTCGATGACGAGCAGCTCGACGCCGGTCAAAAGCAGCTTGCCGCGCTCGACATGATCGAGAAGGCGGCCGGGCGTGGCGATCAGGACATCGACGCCGCGCGTGATCTTGGCGTCCTGGTCGCCGAAGGAGACGCCGCCGATCAAAAGCGCCACCGAAAGCTTCTGGTTGACGCCGTAGCGGGTGAAGTTCTCCTCGACCTGGGCAGCGAGTTCGCGCGTCGGCTCGAGGATCAGCGTGCGGGGCATCCGGGCACGGGCGCGGCCGTTTTCCAGGATGGTCAGCATCGGCAGGGTGAAGGCGGCGGTCTTGCCCGTGCCGGTCTGGGCAATGCCCAGGACGTCGCGGCGGGCGAGCACATGCGGAATGGCCTGTGCCTGGATCGGGGTAGGGGTGCTATAGCCTGCGGTCGTGACGGCTGTCAGAACCTTTTCACTCAGGCCGAGTTCGGCGAATGACATCGATTGTTACGCTTCTTCAAGGGTCGGTTACTCGTGGCGGGATGACCTATCGACCGCAACGGTGGCGCGACTTCTCTTTCCAGCGCGCCCTCGGACTCGTGTGCAATGCAGAAAAAGCACGGCAAAGTCAATAAACTAGCGCCTCAAGGAGCCTGCCTGCCAATGACTGAACCGCTTGTCCTGATTCCCGGCCTGAGTTGCGATGCCAGCCTCTATGGGCCGCAATGGCCTGTGCTCGCGCCGGGCCGCCCGATCCTGGTCGCCCAGCATGACCGCGACGAGAGCCTCCAGGCGATCGTGGCGCGGTTGCTTGCGGTCGCTCCGGAGCGTTTCGCGCTGTGCGGGCTGTCGATGGGCGGCTATGCCGCCTTCGAGGTGATGCGGCAGGCGCCGCAGCGCGTGACGCGGCTGGCCCTGCTCGACACCAGCGCCAAGCCGGCGACGCCCGAGACCAACGCGCCGCGCGAGCAGATGATCGCGCTGGCGGAAAAGGGCGCCTTCGACAACGTCATCACGCTGCTCTGGCAGAAGCTGGTCGCACCTTCCCGGCTAACCGACGAGCCGCTGCGGCTGCTGGTGCGGGCCATGGCCGAGCGGATCGGCGCGGACGGCTTCGTGCGCCAGCAGCGCGCCATCATGGGTCGTCCGGATTCGCGGCCCGGCCTGGCCGCGATCACCGTCCCGACGCTGGTTCTGGTCGGCGAGGAGGACGCGATCACGCCGCCGGCGGAAGCCCAGGAGATCGCGGCCGGGATCGGAGGCCATGCGCGGCTCGTGACGGTGCCGGGCTGCGGCCATCTCTCGACGATCGAGATGCCGGAGGTCGTGACGGCTGAACTGCTGGCCTGGCTCGACTGAAACTCAGCGCGGCAGATCTTCAGCGCGGCAGAACTCTAGCGCGGTACCACGCAAGGGTCGAGCTTGGTCTCGCTCATCGCCTTGCGGATCGAGCCCGTCACCATCGGGTCGGCGGGCTTGCCCTTGCTCGCCGCGGCTGCGACTTCGGCAAGGCGTTGCTTGTCGAAATACGCCGTCTGACTCGAGACGAAATTGGCGGCGATCACCGAAAGGAACGCGATCGCCGCGGCCGCCTTGGCCATGTCGGCGACCACCGTGCCCCGCTCGTTCTTCCAGAACAGATCCATGAGCCGCATCGGGCCCTCCCGCGTCAGAAGGGCGACATGGCGCCCTGCGGACTCATCCTGCGCCAGCAGCCGTAAAAGGATGGTTAGCGAAGCGTTGCAGCAGGGTCTTGGAGTTTGAGGATTCTCCTTGGAAACGCGGCGTCATCCTGGACCAACGGCGTAGCCGCGCAGTTCCGGGATCCATCATAAGGCTCCGCAGAACTCTATGACGGATCCCGGGCCGACCTTCGGTCGCCCAGGATGACGTCACGAAACCTGCCCCTCGAGCCGTGCCCGATTCTCGCGAAAGACCTTGCGCAGCGCTGCCAGCACCGCGATCACCGCCGGCCGCTGGCGCGATACCTCATGCGTCACCAGGAAAATCTCGTCGGCCGTCCGGTCGGGTGGCGGCGCCAGTCGCAGCAGCGCCTCGTCGGCATCGCCCATGAAACACGGCACCATCGAGACGGCCCCGGCCGATCGCACGCTTTCGTAGCGCGCCGCCGAATCGCCGACACGCGCCGCGATCGGGCGGCCCTGCGCGAAGGCGAGGATATGCTCGTCGATCCGCGACGAGGTCTCGCGACTGACCGAGATAATCGGCGCGGTCGTCGGATCGACATCGCGACGGACATAGAGCGCCTGGACCAGCCGCCCGACCTTCTGGCCGAAATGCCCGGGCTCATCGGGCACCTTGTGCATCCGCACCGCGATGTCGGCATCGCCTCGCGCCAGGTCGAGCCGGTCGCGCGTGCTGATGATGACCAGCTCGACCCCGCCGGCGCCCGCCGAGATCGTGGTCGCATTCCGGGTCAGGAACAGGCTGATCGAGGTCGTCGCCGTCACCCGGACCGGAGCATCAGCCAGCGGCCGCGCGGCACGCGCGCAACTGGCAAAGCGCCCGGCCGCAGCTGCGACCAGGCTGGCTTCGCGGGCAAGCTCGGTGCCTGCCGCCGTCAGTATCAGCCGATTGGCGCCGCGCCGGAACAGCAGCAGGCCGAGTTCGCGCTCGAAGGCCTTGAGCCGGCGCGCGATGGTGGCTTCGCTCAGGCCGAGCCTGACCGCTGCCAGGGCCAGCGAGCCACACTCGGCGATGGCGTGGAAGATGCCGATGTCGTCCCAGCCCGGCGCTGCCAGATCGCCGTCGCGTCGAGATGGAGCGGGAGCAGGCTGCCCCATGCGATCAATGGCCAGGACTGGAAAGGATGGCCGGGGGACGCTTGTCGGTCATGTTGGCGTTGGCGAGGGGAATGGCGCGGTTCGTTCGACATGGCTTCAGCATGCCGGTCTCCGTTCGCGGTGGCAGCCCGGCAGGATTGCCGCCCAACCCGGCAGGAATGCCGGGGTAGGCAGCCCTCTGCGGGTACGTCGCAGCCATCACAGGTCGATCAGCTCGCCCGCGAACGCCGCACGCTCCTGGATGAACAGGAAGCGGGCCTCCGGCTTGTTGCCCATCAGCCGCTCGACCGTGTCGGAGGTCTCGTCGCGGGACTCGTGATCGACCATGACCTTGAGCAGGATGCGCTTGCTCGGGTCCATCGTGGTTTCCTTGAGCTGCGCCGGCATCATTTCGCCCAAGCCCTTGAAGCGGCTGATCTCCGGCTTCTTGCCCTTGAACACCGAGGCGATCAGCTCGTCCTTGTGGATGTCGTTGCGCGCATAGACCGACTTGCCGCCTTGCTGGAGCCGGTAGAGCGGCGGCACGGCGAGATAGAGATGGCCCTTCTCGATCAGCCGCGGCATCTGGCGCCAGAAGAACGTCACCAGGAGCGAGGCGATATGGGCGCCGTCGACATCGGCGTCGGTCATCACGATGACCTTCTCGTAGCGCAGATCGTCCTCGCGGAACTGGCTGCCGATGCCGCAGCCCAGCGCCAGGATCAAATCGGCGAGTTGCTGGTTGGCATTGAGCTTGTCGCGGGTGGCGTTGGCGACGTTCAGGATTTTTCCGCGCAGCGGCAGGATGGCTTGCGTCGCACGGTTGCGCGCTTGCTTGGCCGAGCCGCCAGCGGAATCGCCCTCGACGATGAAGATCTCCGAGCCCGCCGCGCCGGCATTGCTGCAATCGGCAAGCTTGCCCGGCAGCCGCAGCTTCTTCGTCGCGGTCTTGCGCGAGACCTCCTTTTCGAGCCGGCGGCGCAGGCGCTCATCGGCGCGGTCGACCGACCAGTCGAGCAGCTTCAACGCCTGCTGGGGCGCTTGGGCGAGCCAGTGGTCGAAGGCGTCGCGAACCGCGTTCTCGACGATGCGGGAGGCCTCGACCGTGGCGAGCTTGTCCTTGGTCTGGCCCTGGAACTCCGGCTCGCGGATGAAGACCGAGAGCATCGCGGCACAGGTCGCCATCACGTCGTCGGAGGTGACCTGCGCCATGCGCTTGGACTGGCCGATGCGCTCGGCATGGTCGCGCAGGCCGCGCAGCAGGGCGATGCGCAGGCCCTGTTCATGGGTGCCGCCCTCCGGGGTCGGGATCGTGTTGCAATAGGAGGAGGAGAAGCCGTCCTCGCCGGTCGCGAGCCAGGCGATCGCCCATTCCAGCGAGCCGTGGCTGCCGTCCTTGGTGATCTTGCCGGAGAAGATCGGCTCCGCGACGAGATCCTTGCCCTCGATCTCGCGGCCGAGATAGTCGCGCAGACCGCCTGGGAAGCGGAACACCGCCTCGGCCGCGACATCGCCTTCGGCCTTCAGCAGGGCAGGGGCACAGCGCCAGCGAATCTCGACGCCGCCAAAGAGATAGGCCTTCGAGCGCGCCATGCGGAACAGGCGGGCGGGCACGAAATGCGCGCCCTCGCCGAAGATCTGCGCGTCGGGGTGGAAGCGCACGCGGGTGCCGCGCCGGTTGGCGACCGGACCCACCGTCTCCAGCGGTCCCAGGGGCAAGCCGCGCGAAAAACGCTGGCGATAGAGGGTCTTGCCGCGCGCGACCTCGACCTCGAGATCGTCGGAGAGCGCGTTGACGACGGAGACGCCGACGCCGTGCAGGCCGCCCGAGGTCTCATAGGCCTTGGAGTCGAATTTTCCGCCGGCATGCAGCGTCGTCATGATGACTTCGAGCGCCGATTTGCCGGGGAATTTCGGATGCGGATCGACCGGAATGCCGCGGCCGTTGTCGGTCACCGCGATCGAGCCGTCATCGAGTACCTCGACATCGATATAGCTGGCATGGCCGGCCACCGCCTCGTCCATGGCGTTGTCGATTACCTCGGCGAAGAGGTGGTGCAAGGCGCGTTCGTCGGTGCCGCCGATATACATGCCCGGCCGGCGCCGCACCGGCTCCAGCCCCTCGAGGACTTCGATCGCCGAAGCATCGTAGCCGGTCTCCGACAGGGTGCCGTTGCGCGGTGGCGTGGGCGCCGTGGGTTGAGCGAGCCTGTTCGAGGCGTCGCTGCCCGACGTACCCGGGCGGGCAGGGGTCGCGCGGGCCGGAGGATCGGAACGCGACGACACCGGCCCCGGCGGGGCCGTCGCCGGCCGCACCGGTTCCGAGCCGAATAGATCGCCGTTCTCCGCCATCGTGTCCGCAGGTCCTGTGATTCGCGACTTGAAATCATAGCCCAGATGCGGCGAAGCCGCGCTGCGGCTCTTCCTACAGGCACGGGCGCGGCGAGGGAACCGGCTGCTTTTCCGTTTCCGTCATCCTGCCGTCACGCGACTCCGCAAATGGACGTCGATGGAACCCAGCCCTTCAGCTCGCATTAATGCTGCGGAGCGCAGACTGCATGCAACGATCGAAGGGCTGGGCGGCGCATCGCCGGCTGCTATGATCGCCGAAAAATGGGGGGATAACGTCGTGGCGTATGGTGCGTTGGTTCCGAGCGTCAGAGTGGCCGGCCTTGAACGGGCCGCGCGTCTTGCCGGCGAGGCCTTTGGCCATGAAGAGGCGGCACCGCTGTCGCGTCGTCACGGCATGACGGTGGTTCCGAGCTGGATCGCCTGGCTTCTGGCCGCTCTGGTCGCCGTCATCGGGCTTGCCGCGCTGAGCCCGCGCTGAGCGCGACAGCCCTATCTGCGTAGAAAATCAACGATTGCGCTCTACGCTCGGCGGCGGAGAATCTTCGCCATGCGTGTCGTCATCATCAGCGACTTTGCGTCCGTCAACGGCGGCGCGGCCAAGGTCGCGATCGAGAGCGCGCGCGGTCTGGCCGAGGCCGGCGTCGAGATCGTCTTCGCCTGCGCCATCGGTCCCGTCTCGGAGCGGCTCGATCATCCCCGCATTCAGGTCGAGATGTTTAGCGGCGAGGAGATCTGGAAGGTTGGCAGCAAGTTTGCCGCCGCGCGTCAGGGCATCTGGAATGCCCCGGCCCATGCCTTCCTGAGCGCCCTGCTGTCGCGCCAGCCGGTCGGAACCCTGGTGCATCTGCATCAATGGACCAAGGCTTTCAGCCCGGCCGCGATCGCGGCGGCGGGCGAGAGCGGTTTGCCGGTCGCGATCACCATGCACGACTATTTCTCGTTTTGCCCCGTCGGCGGCTATTTTGATTTCAGGGCCGGCACGCCGTGCACGCGCGAACCGATGTCGGTTAGCTGCATCGCCAGCCATTGCGACCGCGCCTCATACGTTCACAAGCTGGTGCGCGTCGCCCGGCAATGGCGCTCGGACGAGGCGATGCGCGGCCTCAAGGCGCCGCTCTTCGTCCATGTGAGCGATTTCGCGCGACGCTTCGCCGAGCCCTTCCTGCCGAAGACCGCGCGTCATGTCGTGGTCGAAAACATGATGGAGGCGCAGAAGCGCCTGCCGGCGGATGTCGCGAGCAACCGGCATGCGCTGTTCCTGGGGCGGTTCACGCAGGAGAAGGGTGTTCTGCAACTGGCCGAAGCCACGCGTGCCGCCGGCATGCCTTTGCGGCTCGTCGGAGATGGGGAGGTGGAGATCAAGGCTGAGATCTCGCGGCTCAATCCGCAGGCGAGCTTCGCCGGATGGGTTTCGAGCAGTGCGGTCACAGAAGAGCTGCGCGCCGCCCGCTGCCTCGTCGCGCCGTCGCTTTGGTATGAGACGGGGCCATTGACGGTCATGGAGGCGATGGCGCAAGGCGTGCCGGCGGTTCTGGCGCGCAGCATGGGGGCTGCCGAGCGGGTAGCAGACGGGCTGACGGGCTTCGTCGTTCCCGCCTCCGATCTCGCGGCTTTGACGAGCAGTCTGGTGGCGCTTTCCGATGATGCTGTGGCGAGGCGTCTTGGCCGGGCTGCCCATGAGACCTATTGGAGCCATCCTCTGACGCTTGAGCGTCACGTCGGGCGCCTGCTCGATGCTTTTCGCGGGGCCAAGGCCGTAGCAGCCTGAGGCATCAGCCCAGTTTACGGGTCGCCGCAATCAGGTTCGCTGCGTGAGGCGGTGGCTGGTCGATGGCCTCGATCCAGCAGCGATGACCGGTTACCAGCCGGGTCAGTTCACGCCGGATCGGTGAGGCTTCCGAGGCATTGTGCCGCAATGCGTGAAGGTGATCGTAGCCACAGCTGCGCAGCACGCTCCAGGCCTGCTCTCCGAGATCAAACGAATTGCTCTCGAAAGCAATGACCGGACGGTGCGTTTTCAGCATCCGCTCCAGGCCCTGGAAGACGGCGTGCTCAAACCCTTCGACATCGCATTTGACGAAGCTGATCGTGCGGCCACGGAGCACATCGAGCTGATCGAGCAGGCTGTCGCCCTGGCGCACCGGCAAGGTGAGGTCGCCCTTGCCTCTGGCGAAGGTTCCGGTGCCGTCATTGCCGTCCTCATGGAACGAGAACGGCAATTCGGCATCTTCGGTACCCAGGCCGGCATCGACGACATGGACGTTCGTACAGGCGTTCAGCGCCAGGTTGGCCCGCAGGATCGCGCTCATGTGCGGATTGGGCTCGAAACAGACCACCTGTTCGAACAGTCTTGACCAGATCACGGCGTGATTACCGATATTGGCTCCGATATCGAGGCAGGTCCCAGCGCCCAACCCCTGACTGTCGATCATCTGGGTCAGGCAATCGAGCTCTTCGCGCTCGTAAAGCCCGTTGGTCAGGACCGCCAGGCCGACATGCTCGTGCGGAATCACGGCGAGACGAGGCGAGTTCGAACGCAACTGCGACCACTGGCTCCGCACCAGCGCCTTGATGGCGAGGTCTCTCAATCTGGACAGCGCGCCCATACTTATCCCCGTCGTCTCGCAGGTCCTCATGATGGCCGGGCTGATGAGCCACTATCAAAAGGATGACCCAATGCCTGGATATCGTGAGTTCGACGACGTCGTAATCGCCGATGCTACGACGCCCCCGCCGTCGGGCTTTACCAGTGCCGCGATCGGCACTGCAATCACTGCAGCCCGTACGGCAGGAAAGCCGCTTCAGGTACGGCCCGGTACCTATGACATCTCCAACATTGACATTTTGACAACGAACGGCGCTGGCCGCGGTATCGAAGTCTCGTGTCCGGCAGGAACTGCGACGCTGCGCCTGACCGGCGGCAGCTATGGGCTCCGTATCGCGGGGCAGAGCGGAATGCGCTTTCGTAATCTGGCCTTCGACGGCCAGAACCTCGCCCTGCCTGCCTATGGCGCTCCCGGCGTGATCACGGCTGCTGCCGGCCTGGTGACACTCGACAACGCCAAGGACGTCACTTTCCGGGGCTGTACATTCCGCAACACGGTCAAGGCCGGTAGCGAGCCAGCCGGGTCCTACAAGGCCGGGTTGCTCTGCGTGAACGACTCCCGGCCGCTCGTCCAGGAATGCAACTTCGACAATGTCGATGTCGGGCTCTGGACGTTCAGCTCCGAGACGCTCGTGGAGGGCTGCCGCATCATCGGCGCCAAGAACAATGCGATCATGATTTTCGGCACGATTGGCAGTGGCGGCAATCTGTCGGCCGTGCGCGACAACTTCATCAATTTCGTTGCCAGCGACTACGGCACGGGCGCCAACGGCAACGGCGTGGCTGTGTATCTCGCCAACGACGTCTCCGTCAGCAGAAACACCATCTTCAATTGTGCTTTCTCGGCTGTGCGCGTGAACGGCGCCTCACGAGCGCTCATCGAGGGCAACAGCTGCTGGAATATCCGCGAGGCGAGCCTCTACTACGAAGCCCCGGGAGCCGGTCAGAACGGAACCGGCGTGACCATCGTCAACAACAGGGTGGATACGGCGGGCGACGGTATCAATATCGGCAATTCCGGGTATTTCGGCGATGGCGTCGCGCGGCGTTCCGTCGTTATGGGAAATCAGCTCAGAAACCTCACCGTCACAACCATTCCGGGCTCCGGTGGTCTCGGAGACTACGATACGGCCGCTATCGGAATTACGGCGGAGCAGGATTCCGTCATCGGCGGCAACATCATCGAAGAGGCGGCAGGCGGCATCAAGCTTGGCGTGGCGCAAGGCGCGCGGGATCTCGTCTGCGACGGCAACCTGATCCGCGATTGCGGTGTCGGCGTCGCGTTCTCGTCGAACGCTGCCGCCGGCAAGATGGTGATCAGCAACAACATCATTTCCGGCGTCGGGAACAATGCCATCGTCTCGGCTTCGACGATCGCGCTTATCCCGCCGTTGGTCAGCTACAACGCCAATCTTGCAGCCCAAACCGCAGGTGGATCAGGTCAAATCCTTATCGTCGATAACCGCGCCTCCTAAGCCGGATCATTTGCGAGCAGGCCTCCCATCCGCAAACAAAAAAACCGGGGCGTTGCCGCCCCGGTTGGTCAGGTGGACCGCGCGGAACGCGGTCGGGAGGAAACTCGCAGCCGGCCGTTCGGCCAGCCGAAATCCTCAGTAGGAGTAGTACTCAGTAAGAGTAGTACATGGCGAACTCGACCGGGTGAGGCGTCATCTCGAAACGCATCACGTCCTGCATCTTGAGTTCGATATAGCTCTCGATGAAGTCGTCGTTGAAGACGCCGCCGGCCTTCAGGTAGGCGTTGTCCTTCTTCAGGTTCTCGAGCGCCTCGCGCAGCGAACCGCAGACGGTCGGGATCTTCTTCAACTCGCGCGGGGGCAGGTCGTAGAGATCCTTGTCCATCGCCGGGCCCGGATCGATCTTGTTGATGATGCCGTCGAGGCCGGCCATCAGCAGGGCGGAGAAGGCGAGATAGGGGTTCGCCATCGGATCGGGGAAGCGGACCTCGACGCGCTTGGCCTTGGGCGAGTTCGTCCACGGAATACGGCAGGAGGCCGAGCGGTTGCGCGCCGAATAGGCGAGCAGCACAGGAGCCTCATAGCCCGGGACCAGGCGCTTGTAGGAGTTGGTCGAGGGGTTGGTGAAGGCGTTCAGGGACTTGGCGTGCTTGATGATGCCGCCGATGTACCAGAGGCACTCCTGCGACAGGTCGGCGTATTTGTTGCCGGCCATGATCGGCTTGCCACCCTTCCAGATCGACTGGTGGACGTGCATGCCCGAGCCGTTGTCGCCATAGATCGGCTTCGGCATGAAGGTCGCGGTCTTGCCGTAGCTCTGCGCGACGTTGTGGATCGCGTATTTGTAGACCTGCATGGTGTCGGCCATGTGGGTCAGGGTGTCGAACTTCAGGCCGAGCTCATGCTGGGCCGAGGCGACCTCGTGGTGGTGCTTCTCGACCTTGGCGCCCATGGCCGCCATGGCCGCCAGCATTTCGCCGCGCATGTCCTGCGCCGAATCCTGCGGCGGGACGGGGAAGTAACCGCCCTTGGTGGCGATGCGGTGGCCGAGATTGCCGCCCTCATATTCCGTCGAGCCGTTGATCGGCAGCTCGACGTTGTCGAGCTTGAAGCCGGTATCGTAGGGGTCGGCGGAAATCTTGACGTCGTCGAAGACGAAGAACTCGGCTTCCGGACCGACATAGCAGGTGTCGCCCACGCCGGTGGACTTGAGATAGGCCTCGGCCTTCTTGGCGATGCCGCGCGGATCGCGGCCATAGGGCTCGCCGGTGGCCGGCTCGAGCACGTCGCAGGTGATGACCATGGTCGCCGCCGAGAAGAACGGGTCCATGACGGCGGTCGTCGGGTCGGGCATCAGCAGCATGTCGGACTCGTTGATCGCCTTCCAGCCGGCGATCGAGGAACCGTCGAACATCGTACCTTCAGCGAAGATGTCCTCATCGATCATGGTGATGTCGAACGTCACATGCTGCCACTTGCCGCGCGGGTCAGTGAAGCGGAAATCGACATATTTGACGTCGTTGTCCTTGATCGCCTTGAGGACATCCTTGGCGTTCTTCATCTCAGCATTCCTCTTATGGTCGTTTCTCAACTCATACGATCCGCGGGGTCGCCTGACCGCCGGGACGCCGATCTCGGGTCGGGATGAGCCCTCAGATCGCGTCCGCGCCGGTCTCGCCGGTACGGATGCGGATCGCCCCCTCCACCGTCGATACAAAAATCTTGCCATCGCCGATGCGCCCGGTCTGGGCCGCCTTCATGATCGCCTCGATGGCGCCTTCGACCATCTCGTCGGCGAGCACGATCTCGATCTTCACCTTCGGCAGGAAGTCGACGACGTATTCGGCGCCGCGATAGAGTTCGGTGTGGCCCTTCTGCCGCCCGAAGCCCTTGGCCTCCAGAACGGTGATGCCCTGCAGGCCGACCTCCTGAAGCGCCTCCTTCACCTCGTCCAGCTTGAACGGCTTGATGATCGCTTCGATCTTCTTCATGCGCCGACCGGCCTCCCTTGCGTGCCAACCCGATTCCGAAAAAACCGCCCGGAACCTTCGATCCGCCGCCCCGGCTGCGATCTGCCCGGCCCGGGCCGCGATGGCCCGGCCCGATCTCGCGGGGACGGCAAAAAACATCCTTGGAACTGCTCATAGCATCGGCGCATTCCCCCCGCCATGCGGCAGTACCGTTCTGGTGGCTAGATGATAGGGCAAAAAACAGATTATAAAATAATCAAATGCCTAATTCATAATCATATACATCGAAGTCGATCATGCTTGCCCCGGTTCGGCCGCTCTCCGATGATGCCGCGATGAACCGACCGGATCTCACCGAACTTGCCTTGCTCGACGTCGCCGGGATGGCGCTGGCCGATCAGGCCGCGATTACCGCTGGCACGCAGGGCCTTCTGCTCATGGAGAAGGCGGGGCAGGCCGTCGCGGACGCCGTCATCAGACGAGCCAGGCCAGGCGCAAACGTGCTCGTGCTGTGTGGCCCCGGCAACAATGGCGGCGATGGCTTCGTTGCCGCGCGACTTCTGGCGGATCGTGGCCTGCGCGTGACGCTGGCCCTCAGTTGCGAGCGCTCGCGCCTGGCTGGCGATGCCGCGGCAATGGCGCAGCGCTGGAAGGGGGCGATCGAGTCGATCGCCGGCCTGCAGCCGGATCGATACGACCTCATCGTCGATGCGCTGTTCGGCGCCGGGTTGAGTCGGCCTTTGGAGGGTGAGGTCGCGACGCTGGTCGCTGCGGTCAATGCGTCGGGCCGGTCCGTGGTGGCGGTCGATGTCCCCAGCGGCCTCTCCGGCGATACGGGCGCGAGCCAGGGGGAGGTGGTCCGTGCGGCCCAGACCGTGACCTTCTTCCGCCTGAAGCCGGGCCATCTGCTCCAGCCCGGCCGCGCGCTCTGCGGCACAGTCACGCTCGCCGATATCGGCATCGCGCCTGAACTGGTCTTCACCGCCGACAGCCCAGCCACGACCTTCCGCAACGCCCCGGCGCTCTGGCGCGAGGACTGGCCGTCCCATGCCGTGGAAACCCACAAATACCGGCGCGGTGCCGTGCTCGTCGTGGCCGGCGGATTGGCTGGCGTCGGCGCCCCTCGGCTCGGGGCGCGCGCGGCGCTGCGGGTCGGAGCGGGCCAGGCCACGATCGGCTGCCGGCCGGAGGCTCTCGCCGCCCATGCCGCGCGCGGTCCCGATGCGCTGATGCAGCGGGCGGTCGCCGACAGCGAAGCGCTCGGCCGCCTGCTGGCGGAGCCGCGGCTGTCGGCCGTTCTGATCGGCCCGGCGCTGGGGCTGGATGCGCGTGCGAGGGAGGCCGTTATGGCGGTCCTGCGCGCCGGCGTTCCAGCCGTGCTCGACGCGGATGCGCTGAGCTTGCTGGCGCCACGCATTGGAAGCCTGAAGCGACTCGTAGCGCGGCGCCGCGGCGCTTGCGTGCTGACGCCGCATGAGGGCGAATTCGAGCGCCTTTTCAGCGCCGTACCAGAGATTGCGCAGACGCCCTCCAAGCTCGAACGGGCGCGCCGCGCGGCAGTTCATGCAGCCGCTGTCGTCGTCCTCAAGGGTCCCGATACGGTGATTGCTTCTCCCGACGGCCGCGCTGCCATCAACACGACCGGCTCGCCGGCTTTGGCGACGGCGGGCTCGGGGGACGTACTCGGCGGGCTCATCGCGGGCCTGCTGGCGCAGGGCATGCCGGCGTTTGAGGCGGCCTGCGCCGCTGTCTGGCTGCACGGACGAGCGGGAGAAGAGGCTGGCATCGGGCTGATCGCAGATGATCTGCCGGAGGCAGTCATGCGGTTGCTGGGCGAGGTCGCGGGCAGCTAGCGCCACGCGCTCGCACGAAAAAACGGCCCGCCTTCCGAAGAAGGCGGGCCGCGACGCAACGTGCGGACTCAACTCACAGAGGTCGGGTCACAAAACCCGGGCCGGTCAGCTGCCGGAGTAGCTCACGGCCGGAGCGGTGGTGAGCTGCTCCTTGGTCATGGTGATCTTGCCGTGATCCGGATACATCGCCGGAGCCTTCGGAGCCGGAGCGGCGGCCGGAGCTGTCGCCATCGATCCACTGCCCGTGCTGCTGCCGCCCCCCGAGGGAGCCGGAGCCGGTGCCGCCGTGACCAGTGGCTTGTCGCTCCAGTTCACCTGCTCGAACGGGATCGCGACATCCTTCGAGCCCATGCCGAGGAAGCCGCCGACGCCGACCGTCACCATCTCGATCTTGCCGGTCTTGTCGAACAGAACCTCGGTGACGTCGCCGACCTTCTTGTCGTCAGGACCATAGATGTCGACGCCGATCAGCTTGGTCGCGCGCCACTTGCCCTGGCCGGCCAGATTGTTGGCGGGAACCTTGGTGGTCTCAGTCGCCGGAGCTGGCGTGGCGGCCGGTGCGCTCGGCGATGGCGCGCTGGTCTGGGCGATGGCCGTCGCGGTCAGCAGGGCGAAACCGAGCGACGTCGCTGCAATATGACGTTTGAACATGATGTCCTCCTGAAGTATCCGCTTGGCAGCGGCTTGGGTAGGAAACGCCGATGACGATGTTTTGTTCACGATCGTCATCGACAAAATATCATTCATCTGGCAGCAGGCAGTAGTCGCGGCGTTTCGTCAAAGACATCACGCCGCCGGCATTTGGCCAGCGCTGGGGTGCCCAGCGTCGATCGGTATGGCAACATGCACACCGTCGCCTTGCAGCAACGGAACGCATCGAGATCGCCAGCGTTCCATTCCAAGGAAGAATTCATCCTGGATCTGGGCGCGCAGGGCAGCGTTGCGCCCGTTCAGGAGAGCCCCGATGGAGACCCCGATGCCCGCAAACGCGGTGACGATCGTTTTGGGAGAGGCGGAGTTGGCGGCCCTCGACCGCTCGATCCGCGATTCACGACCGGCGCTGACGCGCGAACAGGCGCTGTTGAAAATCGTGGCGGCCTGGGCCGCGGCTCAGCCGGGATCTGGCCCAGCGGAGGTCGATGAAGGCATGCGGCCGCATGAACTCAACGCCAGCAACGATGCGTGAACGGCCAGCGGCCCTGCCTCGGCCTGCCGGGAAGACATCCGCCATTCCGAGCGAACAGGTGTTTACCGTCAGTCCTGAGCCTCGTCGCGCCTGAGTTCGAAAGCCAGCATGGCGTCGGCGAGGGCCTGAAGTTCACGCTCCTTATCGCCGCTGTCCGGGGCTGCGTTCAACTCCTCGACGCGCTGCTGGGCGCGCTCGTAGTCTTCCTCGGTATGGATGACGATGGGCTCTTTCACGGTCGGTCCTTCCAGCGTGTCGCGTCGTCATGCTTGCGGTCCCATTGCTGGACCGCCTCGATCAAGGCATCGCGCTCGCGTTCCTCGTCCTCGCCACGTGTCGCAGCATCGAGGGCAGCGATCCTCTGCGTCGCCAGTTCGTAGTCCTCGATCGTCTCGATCCTGAAGCGGGCCCGGTCCTCTTCGCCGGAATGCGCCGCGTGCTCCATCCTTGCCCGCATCGATCATTCTCCCAAATCGTTGCGCTCCCGATCAAAGCAATACCTTTGGCGCGCCGTTCGGTTCCGCGTTCTGGCCCGACGCTGTCCCGGTCATGCCCGCTTAAGGCTTCCTCAAGTTTTCGCTGCGTGATTCGCTGACGAAGCGGGCCCGACAGAAGAGGGGCGGCTTCGCCAGCGAAGCCGATGCCAGAAGGCGATGTCATGACAAAACCCTTCGTCACCAAAGCCCTGTCCATGTTGGCGCTGGCCTGGCCCGCCATCGCGGCACCGTCCCCGGCGGCAGCATTCTGGCAGCGTTCCCAGGTCTCGATGTGCGCCGATGCGACGTCCGCGCAGGAACAGGCCCGCCACCGCTGCGATGAATTGCGGGCCTATGCCGATCCGGGCTGGCCGGCGCTAGGTCTCGGCGAAGCCGGCTATCGGGTCTACAAGCGTTTTACGCCTGGCGCGGGGCAGGCGCCGGCAACACGGCCTCCGGTGCGCCGGCTCGGCTGACGAAGCCGGTCGACGGGAATACGGATCGTGACAGGCGTCTGCCGAGGGCGCGTGGTGAGCGGGGAGGGGATCGAACCCTCGACCACATGATTAAAAGTCACGTGCTCTACCACTGAGCTACCCGCCCTCACTGGGGCGCTGACATAAGGAGGCGCCGGGCGCGGGTCAACCGCCGCGGGCCGACGCGCCGGGGAAAGCTTTCGGATGGCGCCGTCGCCACCGATCGTTAACCGCGGATAAACCAACCCGACATAGCGTGGCGTCATGGTCATCCGCCGTGGCGTCAGATCCGTTTTCATCACACTCGCGCTCTACCTCGTGTCGGGCGCGGCCGTGGCCTATTTCATGTTCCACGCCCAGCACGGCGCGCGCGGCCTCGAGGCGCGCGACACCCTGCAGGGCTCGCTGCGCGAAATGGAGACCGAGCTTGCCGGCCTGACCGCCGAGCGCAAGCTCTGGGAGCAGCGGCTTTCGCTCGTCCGCGACGAGGCCGTCGATCGCGACGTGCTCGAGGAGCGCGCCCGCGACAGTCTCGGCCGGGTCCATCGCAATGACGTCATTCTGATGGGGCGCTGACGGCGCGATCCAGGATACCGGCAAATAGTCACGGCTGTATCGATTAACTGGAATCGAGTTATTTTCTGAAATATACGCGATTTCAGTGATTTAGCTTATGGTGCAATGCGAGATAGCCGCCTCGCCAAGGGTTTTCCGATCCTCTACAACCAAGATCGAATGATCCTTGGAGGACCGCCGATGGCCGTTGCCGCGCGCAAGACGAAAGCTCCCGCCCAAGCCAAGGCCGCTGCGAAGCCGGCCAAGACGCGTTCCGCCAAGCCGGGAAGCGAGAAGGCGGCGGGGCCCGCGCCCAGCAACGTTCCGGTCTTCAGCAAGGACGAGGAGCTCAAAGCCTATCGCGCGATGCTGCTGATCCGCCGCTTCGAGGAGAAGGCCGGCCAGATGTACGGCATGGGCCTGATCGGCGGCTTCTGCCATCTCTATATCGGCCAGGAAGCGGTCGTCGTCGGCATGCAGATGGCCTCCAAGGATGGCGACCAGGTCATCACCGGCTATCGCGACCACGGCCATATGCTGGCCTGCGGCATGGAATCGCGCGGCGTGATGGCGGAGCTGACCGGCCGGCAGGGTGGCTATTCCCGCGGCAAGGGCGGCTCCATGCACATGTTCTCCCGCGAGAAGAACTTCTATGGCGGCCACGGCATCGTCGGCGCCCAGGTCTCGCTTGGTACGGGCCTCGGCTTCGCGAACTGGTATCGCGAGGATGGCCGCGTTTCGATGGCCTATTTCGGCGACGGCGCCGCCAATCAGGGCCAGGTCTATGAGAGCTTCAACATGGCCCAGCTCTGGAAGCTGCCGGTCGTGTTCGTGATCGAGAACAACCGCTACGCCATGGGCACCTCGGTCAACCGTGCCTCGGCGCAGACCGACTTCTCCCGGCGCGGCCTGTCCTTCGGCATTCCCGGCGAGCAGGTCGACGGCATGGATGTCCGCGCCGTCCGCGACGCGGCCAACCGCGCCATCGAGCATGCCCGCAGCGGCAAGGGCCCCTACATCCTGGAGATGCAGACCTATCGCTATCGCGGCCACTCCATGTCGGACCCCGCGAAGTACCGCTCCAAGGACGAGGTCCAGCGCATGCGCGAGGAGCACGATCCGATCGAGCAGGTGAGGGGCCGTTTGACCCGCGACTTTAAGGTCGGGGAGGAGGAGCTCAAGGCAATCGACGCGAAGATCCGCGAGATCGTCAACGACGCGGCCGAGTTCGCGACGCATGATCCCGAGCCCGATCCGTCGGAGCTGTGGACCGACATCACGCTGGAGAAGGCGCGGGCCTGAAGCGCCCCGCCGCGATTGTCTCAAGGTCCCGCCGGGCCATTCCCATAATTCCCGCGTCTTTTCGCGAAATCCGGGTGCGTTCATGCCGATCGACATTCTCATGCCTGCCCTTTCGCCCACCATGGAACAGGGCAAGCTCGCCAAATGGCTGAAAGCCGAGGGCGACAGCGTCAAGGCCGGTGACATCCTCGCAGAAATCGAGACCGACAAGGCCACGATGGAGGTCGAGGCGGTCGACGAGGGCATCCTCGCCAAGATCCTGGTCGCGGACGGCACCGAGAACGTCGCGGTCAACACGCCAATCGGCGTGATCACGGCCGAGGGCGAGGATGCCAGCGCGGCTTCTGCGCCCAAGCCCGCCGCCAAGGCAGCCGAGCCCGAGGCGAAACCGGCCGAGCCCGAAGCGAAGGCTGCTCCCGTCGCGGACGCACCCGCCGTCTCGGCGCCGGCGAGCGTGCCGGCCCAGGCGAAATCCTACGACGCCTCATCCGAATTCCCGGCCGGCGCCGAGATCGTCACCATGACGGTCCGCGAGGCGCTGCGCGACGCCATGGCCGAGGAGATGCGCCGCGACGGCGATGTCTTCGTCATGGGCGAGGAGGTCGCCGAATATCAGGGCGCCTACAAGGTCACGCAGGGGCTGCTGCAGGAGTTCGGCGCGAAGCGCGTCATCGACACGCCAATCACCGAGCATGGCTTCGCCGGCATCGGCGTCGGCGCGGCGCTGACGGGCCTGAAGCCCATCGTCGAATTCATGACCTTCAACTTCGCCATGCAGGCGATCGACCACATCATCAACTCCGCCGCCAAGACGCTCTACATGTCCGGTGGCCAGATGGGCTGCCCGATCGTCTTCCGCGGCCCCAATGGCGCGGCCGCCCGCGTCGGCGCCCAGCACAGCCACGACTACAGCGCCTGGTACTCGAACGTGCCAGGCCTCAAGGTGGTGGTGCCCTACAGCGCCTCGGACGCCAAGGGCCTGCTCAAGAGCGCGATCCGCGACCCCAATCCGATCATCTTCCTCGAGAACGAGATCCTCTATGGCCGCACCTTCGAGGTGCCCAAGGGCGACGACTTCCTGATCCCGATCGGCAAGGCCAAGGTCGTGCGGTCGGGCAGCGACGTCACCATCGTCTCCTTCGGCATCGGCATGACCTATGCGCTGGGCGCCGCCGAGGCGCTGGCCAAGGACGGCATCGAGGCCGAGGTCATCGACCTCAGGACGATCCGGCCGATGGATATCGAGACGGTCATTGCATCGGTGCAGAAGACCAATCGCTGCGTCGCCGTCGAGGAAGGCTTCCCGCAGTCCGGCGTCACCGCCGAGATCGGCATGAAGATCATGGAAGCGGCGTTCGACTATCTCGACGCGCCGGTCATCCGCGTCACCGGCAAGGACGTGCCGATGCCCTACGCGGCGAATCTCGAGAAGCTCGCCCTTCCGAACATCGGCGAGGTCGTCGCGGCGGCCAAGGCCGTCTGCTACCGCTGAGAGGCTGACCGATGCCAACCAACATCCTGATGCCCGCGCTCTCTCCCACCATGGAGAAGGGCAATCTCGCCAAATGGCTGAAGAAGGAAGGCGACACGATCAAGTCGGGCGACATCATCGCCGAGATCGAGACCGACAAGGCGACCATGGAGGTCGAGGCGGTCGATGAGGGCATCCTGGCCCGGATCGTGGTGCCGGAAGGCACGGCGGATGTTGCGGTCAACGAGATCATCGGCGTGATCGCCGCCGAGGGCGAGGACGCCAAGGCGGCGGCTGCGCCGGCCAAGGCCGAGGCTCCCAAGGCTGAAGCGCCCAAGGCCGACGCGGCAAAGTCCGAAGCGCCGGCGAAGGCCGAGGTCGAGACGCGGCAGCCGGCGATGACCGCCGAAGCCGGGCTCAACACCGCCGGCAAGAGCGTTTCCGGCGACCGCCCCTTCGCCTCGCCGCTGGCGCGCCGCCTCGCCAAGGAGGCCGGGCTCGATCTTTCGGCGGTCAAGGGCTCCGGCCCCCATGGCCGCATCGTCGAAAAGGACGTCGAGACCGCCAAGACCGGCGGCGGCGCCAAGGCTGCGCCTGCGACGGTGGCATCCGGCCCCGCGGCTGCGTCCAAGCCCGCCGCCGCTCCGCTCGCGTCGGGCCTGTCGGACGATGCCGTCAGGAAGCTGTTTGCGCCGGATTCCTATGAGGAAATTCCGCATGACGGCATGCGCAAGACGATCGCGCGCCGCCTGACGGAATCGAAGCAGACGATCCCGCATTTCTACCTGACGGTCGATTGCGAGCTCGACGCGCTGCTGAAACTGCGCGGCGAGCTCAACGACGCCGCGCCGCAGAAGGACGGCAAGCCGGGCTACAAGCTCTCGGTCAACGACATGGTGATCAAGGCGCTGGCGCTGGCCCTGCGCGCCGTGCCCGACGCCAATGTCAGCTTCACCGAGACCGCTTTGCTCAAGCACAAGCATGCGGATGTCGGCGTCGCGGTCGCGATCCCCAACGGCCTGATCACGCCGGTGATCCGCGACGCCTGCCACAAGAGCCTGAGCCAGATCTCCAACGAGATGAAGGACCTGGCCAACCGGGCCAAGAACCGCAAGCTCAAGCCCGAGGAGTATCAGGGCGGCACCTCGTCGGTCTCCAATCTCGGCATGTTCGGCACCAAGGACTTCACCGCGATCATCAACCCGCCGCATGCGACGATCATCGCGGTCGGCGCCGGAGAGCAGCGCGCCGTCGTCAAGAACGGCGCGCTCGCCATCGCCACCGTGATGTCGGTGACGCTCTCGGCCGACCACCGCGCCGTCGACGGAGCGCTGGGCGCGCAACTGATGCAGGCCTTCAAGGGCTATATCGAGAAGCCGCTGGCGATGCTGGTTTGACGTATGGGCGATAATCCAAACGGACAGCATTTGGTGAGGAAGTTGGGCATCCGCTCAGCGACACACCGATTTGCCTCTGTTTGGGTTCTCAAATGCACTGATTGCGCCGCCGAGTATGGCGCCAATAGCTGCGATGCCCACATTCGACGTTGTCCGAACTGCCAAGGCGGAAAGCCGGGCGAACCAACAGGTTGAGCAGCACCATGGCTGACTACGACATCATCATCATCGGCTCCGGCCCCGGCGGCTATGTTGCCGCCATTCGCGCCGCCCAGCTTGGCTTTAAGACGGCGATCGTCGAGCGCGAGCATCTCGCCGGCATCTGCTCGAACTGGGGCTGCATCCCGACCAAGGCGCTGCTGCGCTCGGCCGAGATCCTGCACTACGGCCAGCACGCCAAGGATTACGGGCTCGTGCTCGAGGGCTCGTTCAAGGCCGATCTCGCGGCGATCGTGGCGCGTTCGCGCGGCATCGCGGCGCGGATGAACAACGGCGTCCAGTTCCTGATGAAGAAGAACAAGGTCGACGTCATCTGGGGCGAGGCAACGCTGACCAAGCCCGGCACGATCAAGGTCGCCCCGACCAAAAAGCCGGCGATTCAGCCGCAGGTGCCGCCGCCGAAGAATGCCAAGGGCGAGGGCAGTTACACCGCCGACCACATCATCGTCGCCACCGGCGCCCGTCCGCGCGCGCTACCGGGGCTGGAGCCGGACGGCAAGCTGATCTGGACCTATTTCGAGGCGATGACACCGCCGAAGATGCCGAAATCGCTGCTGGTGATGGGCTCGGGCGCCATTGGCATCGAATTCGCCTCGTTCTATCGCACGATGGGCGTCGAGGTGACGGTCGTCGAGGTGATGTCGCAGGTCGTTCCGGTCGAGGATGCCGAGATCAGCGCCTTCGCGCGCAAGGCCTTCGAGAAGCAGGGCATGAAGATCCTGACCGGCGCGAAGGTCACCAAGGTCGAAAAATCAGCGGATTCGATCACCGCCCATATCGAGGACGAGAAGGGCGGAAAGCAGACGATTACCGCCGACCGCATGATCTCGGCCGTCGGCGTCGTCGCCAATGTCGAGAACATCGGGCTGGAGGCGCTGGGCGTGAAGACCGACCGCGGCTTCATCGCGATCGACGGCTTCTGCAAGACCAACGTCAAGGGCATCTACGCCATCGGCGATGTGGCCGGGCCGCCGATGCTCGCCCACAAGGCCGAGCATGAGGGCGTAATCTGCGTCGAGGCGATCAAGGGCCTTCACCCGCACCCCATGGACAAGGCGATGGTTCCCGGCTGCACCTATTGTCATCCGCAGATCGCCAGCGTCGGCCTGACCGAGGCCAAGGCCAAGGCGGCAGGGCATGAGCTCAAAGTCGGCCGCTTCCCCTTCGTCGCCAACGGCAAGGCGGTGGCGCTGGGCGAGGATTCAGGCCTGGTCAAGACGATCTTCGACGCCAAGACCGGCAAGCTGCTAGGCGCCCACATGGTCGGCGCGGAAGTGACCGAGCTGATCCAGGGCTTCGTTGTGGCGATGAACCTCGAGACCACCGAGGAAGAGCTGATGCACACGGTCTTCCCGCATCCGACCCTGTCGGAAACGATGAAGGAAAGCGTGCTGGACGCCTATGGCAAGGTGCTGAACGCCTGACGTCGCATTGAAATCCTGGTTCGGAAACACCTCGTCATCCCGGGCTTGACCCGGGATCCATCGTAGAGCGCAGCCCTCCGATGGATCCCGGAGCTTCGCTTCGCTGCGTCCGGGATGACGCTGTGGTTCCTGCGCGAAAATGCTCGGGCGACGCTGGATTTCTCGCCAACTTGCTCCCACAGTTGGGTGATGCCCCCTCGCACACGCAAGCCCCCAAACCCCGGCCGCATCGTCCCCGACGACAGGGTCGAGGTCCTGCCGCCCGGCCGTGGCCTGGTGCTCGACTGGCGCGTGATCGCGCCGACGGTCGCACTCGGCGTCGCCACGGGCTTCGTTGCGAGTCTGGTCGTGGGCGGCGGTGGGCTGTTGCGCCATGCCGTCGTCGGCGTGCTCGGCATGCTGGTGGGGCAGGGGCTGGTCAGACTGACCGGCTGGCGCGTCCGCACCGGCCATGCTTTGCTCGACGAGGCGGCGATGGCGGTCATCGGCGCCATTCTCGTCGTGCTGCTGGCGCGCTTCATCGCCTGAGGGAACTTAGGCGAAGTTCTGTCCGTTTCATCGGCGCGCATGCGTGCAGGCTTTGGGGGACTACCAATGGAAAACTTCGCCGCCACGATGGCCCAGCCGGGCTATGGCTTCTTCGCGACCATCCTGATCGGCATGCTCGCCGGCTGGATTGCCGAGCGCCTGACCTCGTCCGATCACGGGCTCTTCACCAATATGCTGGTCGGCGTCGCCGGTTCTTTCCTGGGCAGCCGGGTCGCCGAACTGATGGACATCCAGATCTTCGGCTTCTGGCGCACGCTTGCGGCCGCGATCGCGGGCGCGGTCATCGTGATCGTGATCTGGAACGCGGCACGCGGCCGCAATTGATGCATCCGCATGTCCGGACGGCGTGAGACGGGACTTGATGAGGTTGCCCTGCAGCGCCGGGGCGATTAGCTAGAGGACGGGCGGCGGCCAGAGGGCCGCCGCGATGGATTATGTCCCGATGGCCCTCGTCCTCGACCTGCTCAATCGCGATCCGCGACCGAATGTCGGCAATCCGAAGGCGGATGCGCCAAATGCTGCTTCTGGCGGAGTGCCGGAACCTCTGCGCCATCCCGAGAAGCAGAAGCGGCCGGAAAACCCGATCCTGCGCAAGCCGGACTGGATCCGCGTCAAGGCGCCGGGTTCGCCGAAATGGGCCGAGACCCAGAAGATCGTCAAGGAAAACAAGCTCGTTACGGTCTGCGAGGAGGCCGGCTGCCCCAATATCGGCGAGTGCTGGGAGAAGAAGCACGCCACCTTCATGATCATGGGCGACACCTGCACGCGGGCCTGCGCCTTCTGCAACGTCAAGACCGGCGTGCCGCAGCCGTTGGATGTGCTGGAGCCGGCCAAGGTCGCCCAGGCCGTCGCCAAGCTCGGCCTCGAGCATGTCGTGATCACCTCGGTCGATCGTGACGACCTTAGGGATGGCGGCGCCGAGCATTTCGCCCAGGTGATCCGCGCGATCCGCAAAGCCTCGCCTGCGACCACGATCGAGATCCTGACGCCGGACTTCCTGCGCAAGCCCGGCGCGCTGGAAGTCGTGGTCGCGGCGAAGCCCGACGTGTTCAACCACAATCTCGAAACGGTGCCGGGCAAGTATCTGACAGTGCGTCCGGGCGCCCGCTATTTCCATTCGCTGCGGCTGCTGCAGCGGGTCAAGGAGCTCGACCCGACGATCTTCACCAAATCCGGCATCATGGTTGGCCTCGGCGAGGAGCGGAACGAGATTCTGCAGTTGATGGACGATCTGCGCTCGGCCGATGTCGATTTCATCACGATCGGCCAGTATCTCGCGCCATCGCGCAAGCACCACGCCGTGATCCGCTTCGTCACGCCCGAGGAGTTCAAGGGTTTCGAGGCGATCGCCTATGTGAAGGGCTTCCTGATGGTGTCCTCGACGCCGTTGACGCGCTCGTCGCACCATGCCGGTGAGGATTTCGCCCGCCTGCGCGCGGCCCGCGCCGCCAAGACCGGCTGAGGCTGCGACGCCTGCCATGCCGATGTTCAACAACACCCGCCGGGTGAAGCACAGCCCCGAGCAGATGTTTGCGCTCGTCGCCGATGTCGAGAAATACCCGCAATTCCTGCCGCTCTGTGAAGCGCTGACGGTGCGCCGCCGGACGCCGCGCGAGGGCGGCGGCGAGGTCCTGCTGGCCAATATGAGCATCGGCTACAAGGCGATCTCGGAAACCTTCACCAGTCGGGTGACGCTCGACCCCGTCAATCTCAAGATCCTGGTCGAGTATGTCGACGGACCGTTCCGCTATCTGGAGAACCGCTGGACCTTCAAGCCGCATGAGAGCGGCTGCGAGATCGGCTTCTTCATCTCCTATGAATTCGCCAGCCGGATGCTCGGGCTGCTGATGGGGGCGATGTTCGACAAGGCCTTCCGCAAATTCGCCGAAGCCTTCGAGCGCCGCGCCGACCTCGTCTATGGCGGCGGCGCTGCGACAGCACCGGTCACCGCGCCTTAAGCAGTTCGTGCGACTGTCCCCACGCTTGTTCCGGGGATATCGCATGGACGCGCCGACCACACATGCCGCAACCCGGCTCGAAGCCCGGCGCCTGGCGACGACCCTGCCGCTCTATGCGGGGACGATCTTCCTGTCGGCCTTCCTGCTCTTCGGCATCCAGCCGATGTTCGCCAAGATGGTGCTGCCGCGGCTCGGCGGCTCTCCGGGCGTCTGGTCGGTCGCGATGGTGTTCTTCCAGACCGTGCTGCTGGCCGGATACGGCTATGCGCATCTCCTGGTCAGCCGTTTCACCGTTCGCCGCGCCGCCCTGATCCACATCGCGCTGATGGCGCTGGTCCTGCTGGTCGGCCTGCCGATCGGCATCGCGGCAGGCTTCGAGCGGCCGCCGCAGGAGGGCGAAGTCCTCTGGCTGGTCACGCTGTTCACCGCCTCGGTCGGCCTGCCTTTCTTCGCGGTCGCAGCCAATGGTCCGCTGCTGCAGGCGTGGTTCGCCCGTACCGGCCACGCGCATGCCAGCGATCCCTATTTTCTCTATGCCGCCTCGAATATCGGCAGCTTCCTCGCGCTGATCGCCTATCCCTTCCTGGTCGAGCCGTTCCTGACTCTCTCGGCGCAGTCCGTGGCGTGGACCTGGGGCTTCGGCCTGCTTCTGGCCGGAATCGCCGCCTGCGCGGGGCTGGGCCTCGGGCGCTCCGCCGACGCCACGGCCAGCGCGCAGGCCGCGCTCGTCCAGACCGACGTCCCGTTGCGGCAGAAGCTGAGCTGGGTTGCGCTCGCCTTCGTGCCCTCCGGGTTGCTCGTTGCCGTCACCGCGCATATCTCGACCGACGTCGCCTCGGTGCCGCTGATGTGGGTCGTCCCGCTGGCGCTTTTCCTGCTGACCTTCGTCATCGTCTTCCAGCGCAAGCCGCTGCTCAGGCACAGCTGGATGCTGCATGCGCAACTCGTCCTGGTCGCTGCCGTCATGCTGCGCATCGTCCTCCAGTTGAAGCTGGGCTGGGGCGTCGATCTGGCAATACATCTCGGCATGTTCTTCAGCACGGCGATGGTCGCGCATGGCGAACTCGCGCGCCGCCGCCCCGATGCCGCGAACCTGACTCAGTTCTATCTCTGGATGTCCGTCGGCGGGGTGCTCGGCGGGCTGTTCTGCGGACTGATAGCGCCGGCCATCTTCAACTCGGTCGTCGAGTACCCGTTGCTGATCATCGTCGGCGTGCTTTGCCGGCCTCGCTTCAGGGCGATCCGCCTGCCGCGCCTCGTGCAGGTCGGGATCGCCGGCATTCTTCTCGTCAGCTTCGCCGGGCTGATCGTCCAGGAGCAGCAGCGCACCGACTCGATCCGCTCCTTCTTCGGCGTGAACAGAATCATCGACGGCGAGGACGGTCGCTTCCGTCGCCTCGTCCACGGCAGCACCATCCACGGCGCCCAGCGGTTGCGCAACGACGATGGCACTGTCGTGACCGGTAGACCGGAGCCGCTGAGCTATTACTACACCGGCGGCGGCATCGCCGACGGCATCGACGCGGTGCGTCAGGTGCGTGGTGGCGCGCTCGGTGCGGTCGCCGCGATCGGAGTCGGAACAGGCTCGCTCGCATGCCAGATGCGCCCCGGCGAGGCCTGGACCTTCTATGAGATCGACCCCCATGTCGTGCGTATGGCCACCGATCCGAACCGCTTCGGTTTCTTCAGCGCCTGCGCCCCGCAGGCGAGTTTCGTCCTGGGCGATGCGCGGCTGACGCTGGCCGACGCGCCGGCGGGCTCGCTCGACCTGATCGTGGTCGATGCCTTCTCCTCGGATGCGATCCCGATCCATCTGATGACCACGGAGGCGATCGGTCTCTATCTCGCCAAGCTGAAGCCGGGCGGTGCGGTCCTGTTCCACATCTCCAACCGGAACATGGAGCTCGGTCCGGTCGTGACCGCCACCGGACATGCGAAGGGTCTCACAACCTGGCTGCGCCCGCAGCGCCAGACGCCCGAACTGCTGGAGCAGATGAAGTTCTCACCCTATGTCGCCGTGATCGCGCGGCGGGCCGAGGATGTCGGCCTGCCTGCCGAGCAGGGCTGGGTCCGGCAGGACGGTCCCGGCAGCGCGCGCGCCTGGCGGGACGACTATGCCGACGTGATCGGCGCGATCTGGCGCAAGCTCGCGCGCTGAAATCCGCTCAGGGCAGAGCCGTCGCGGCTTCGCGCAATAGCTCGAGTGCGGTCAGCACCGAAAGCCGCCTGATCTCGTCGCGCGACAGCGGCCCGAAGCGCTGTTCGCGATGGGCTGTGCCGCCCGGGCCGGCGCAGGCGAAATGAACCAGCCCAACCGGCTTCCCAATGCTGCCGCCGCCCGGTCCGGCGACCCCGGTGATCGCGACGGACAGCGTGGCGGACAGGGCCTTCCGCCCACCCGTCGCCATGGCGCGTGCCACCGGCTCGCTGACCGCGCCATGAGCGTCGAGCACTTCCACCGGCACGCGGGCGAGGGCTATTTTGGCTGCGTTGGAATAAGTGATCAGCCCGCCGAGCACGACGTCGGACGAGCCGGCAATCGCCGTTAGCGCGCCGCCGACGAGCCCGCCCGTGCAGGATTCGACGGTCGCGACCGTGGCGCCTGCGCGTCGACATACCTCAAGCACGGCAGTGGCAAGCTTTGTGGTCTCTGCGTCGAACATGCCGCCGCTACTCCTGTTCCGGCAGCCGGACCGTCGCCGTGCCGAGTGCCGCAAGGCCTTCCCTGCGGCCGGTGAAACCCATCCGCTCCGAGGTCGTCGCCTTGATGGCGACCTGATTGACGCGGATCCCCGCGGCCACTGCGATGGCCTCCCGGATTGCCTCGCGATGAGGCCCGACCTTGGGCGCCTCGCAAACGATGGTGAGGTCGAGGAAATCGATGCGCCCGCCGCGCTGCCGCACACGCTCTGCGGCAAAGCTCAGGAAGCGATGCGAGGCGGCGCCCTTCCATTGCGGATCGCTCGGCGGGAAATGCGTGCCGATATCGCCCTCAGCCAGGGCTCCGAGCAGGGCATCGGTCAGGGCGTGGAGTGCGACGTCGCCGTCCGAATGCGCCAGCACGCCGCGATCATGCGCGATACGAATGCCGCCCAGCCAGACATGGTCGCCATCGGTGAAGGCGTGGACGTCGTAGCCGGTGCCGACGCGGACGATGAGGCTGCACCCGGCAGGCGCATCGGCGCGGACGAAGTCTTGCGGATGGGTCAGCTTCAGATTGGCGGGCTCTCCCGGAAAGGTGGTGACGGGATGTCCGGCCCATTCCATCAGCGCGGCGTCGTCAGTGAAACCGGCCTGGCCGGCGGCGAAGGCCGCCTGATGCGCCGCGAGCAGCGCACCGAAGCGGAAGGCCTGTGGTGTCTGCACGCTGACCAGCAGGTCACGCGGCGGCGTCTCGGCGATCTGGCCTGCAGCGTCGATACGCTTGATCGTATCCGTGACCGGCAGGGCCGGGATCGCCGCGATGCCGTCGGTGCCGACGGCCTTGATCGCGGCACCGATCAGCGCGGCGGAGACGAAGGGGCGGGCAGCGTCATGGACCAGGACCAGGCCGTCGAAGCCCGTCTCCGCCAGCGCCTCGAGACCCAGCCGGACCGAGTCCTGGCGCGTCTCGCCTCCCGGTGTCGGCGGCGACAGCCGGTCGTCGGTGATATGGGCGACTGCGCTTCCATAGCGTGCCTCGTCGCCGGGACCGATCACCACCGCGATCCGATGGATAGCCGGCTGCGCCAAAAACGGCGCCAGGGCGTGATCAAGAACCGGTCGCCCGCCGATCAGGCGATATTGCTTGGGACCATCTCCTCCGGCGCGAAGTCCGCGACCGGCAGCGACGATGAGCGCCGCGACGGGCAAGGTGCTGTCATGTGGTTCGGCGGGCACGGCTATTGGTCCTGCATGAGGTTCGGTGATAGTCGCAGGAGCGGGGATCGCCAAGCCGGAAACGGCGCGACAAGGGGTGCGACAAGGGGTGCGGCAATGACGCAATGCAATATCGGTGGGCGGCTCTTGCGCTCCTGCAGCAATGTCCAATAAATATGCACAATGCAGGTTGCCTCAAATTCAGGCTCTGACATGAACTCTCCGCTTCCCGCAGAGCTGGTGTCACGCGCGTTCCTGGCTCCGATGTCCGGCGTGACCGACATCGTCATGCGCCGCATCGCCGCCCGCCATGGCGCCGGCCTCGTTGTCTCGGAGATGGTCGCATCGGACGAGTTCGTTCGCGGCTCCGAGGAAGCGCGCATTCGGGCCGAAGGCGCCGGTATTTCGCCCCATGTCGTGCAACTCGCAGGCTGCGATCCGCACTGGCTCGGCGAGGCGGCGCGTCTGGCCGAGGCGAATGGCGCTGCGATCGTCGATATCAACATGGGCTGCCCGGCCAAGAAGGTGACAGGCGGCTGGGCCGGCTCGGCGCTGATGCGCGATCTCGACCATGCCATGTCGCTGGTGGAGGCCGCCGTCGCCGCCGTGAAGGTGCCGGTGACAGTCAAGATGCGCCTGGGTTGGGACGATGCTTCGCGCAATGCGCCGGAACTTGCGCGGCGCGCCGTCTCGGCCGGCGCCCGGATGATCACCGTGCATGGTCGCACGCGTCAGCAGTTCTACAAGGGCGTAGCCGACTGGGCCGCGATCCGCGCGGTGCGCGAAGCAGGCGATTTTCCGCTCGTCGCCAATGGCGATATTCATGACGTCGCAGACGCGCAAACCTGCCTGTCGCAGTCCGGCGCCGATTTCGTCATGGTCGGCCGGGCAGCGTTGGGGCGCCCCTGGCTGGTCGGCGCGATCGGCGCTCAGCTGGCTGGACGGACAGCGCCCGAGCTCACGCTGGCGCAAAAGCTGGCGCTGGCGCGCGAGCACTATGAAGGCCTGCTGAGCCTGATGGGACAGGCCCATGGCGTGCGCCATGCGCGCAAGCACCTGGCGGCCTATGCCGACGACGCGGTCGCCAGCGGCGGCATCCCGGACCAGGACCGGCGCCGAATCCTCCTGACGGCAGACGAGCCGCGCCAGGTGATTGAGGCGCTGACGCGCCTGTTTTCTCCCGAATACAGCCGCGTTGCGGCCTGAAACCAAGGGTAACGCGTATGACGATGGCGTTCGCGGAGAGTGGCGGGAAGAGCATGGATGAATACCTGCTCGATCCGATCGAGATGCAGGCCCTCAACGTCCTGCCGATGCCGGTCGTGGTCGTCGGCGAAGGCCACGGCATCCTCTACGCCAACACGGCGGCGGAGGATTTCTTCCAGTCGAGCGCCGTCGTGCTCAAGCGCCAGCGCATCGATGACCTGATCGCCTTCGGCTCGCCCGTCCTTGCCCTCGTCGAGGAGGTCCAGCGGCGTGGCTCGAGCGTCAGCGAGTACCGGCTCGACCTGGGCTCGCCGCGCCTCGGCTCCGATCGGGTGGTCGATGTTTTTGCATCGCCGCTGCCCGGTCACGGCGATACCGTCGTCCTTATGCTTCAAGAACGGACAATTGCCGAAAAAATGGACAGACAACTGACCCACAGGGGGGCAGCAAGGTCCATCACGGCGCTCGGCGCTATGCTCGCCCATGAGATCAAGAACCCGCTTTCGGGCATTCGCGGCGCGGCCCAGCTTCTGGAAGCCACCGTTCCTGACAGCGAGCGCATGCTGACGCAGTTGATTTGCGATGAAACCGACCGGATCGTGAAGCTGGTCGAGCGGGTCGAGCTGTTCGGCGACGAGCGCCCGACCGAACGCGACCCGGTCAACGTTCATGACGTGCTCGACCATGTGAAGCGGCTGGCGCAGTCGGGTTTCGCGCGGCATATCCGCTTCAACGAAATCTACGATCCCTCCCTGCCTCCCGTTTCCGGCAATCGCGACCAGCTCGTCCAGGTCCTGCTGAATCTCGTCAAGAATGCTGCGGAATCGATCGGAACCCAGTCGATCGACGGCGAGATCACCCTGACCACCGCTTACCGGCCCGGCATCCGCATGCAGCTTGCGGGCTCGTCGAGCCGAATCGCCCTGCCGCTCGAAATCGGCATCCGCGACAACGGGCCGGGCGTGCCGCCGGACCTGCTCCCCCATCTCTTCGATGCCTTCGTCACGACCAAGGCGCAGGGCAGTGGCCTTGGACTTGCACTTGTCGCCAAGGTGATCGGCGATCACGGCGGAATCGTCGAATGCGAATCCGTCTCTCGCCGCACGACGTTCAGGATTCTGCTGCCGCTGCACCAACTTCGGGCGCGACAGACAGCGTAAGGCCTACAGGACCACAGTGAATGCCGACCGGTAACATTCTTGTCGCGGACGACGATGCCGCGATCCGCACCGTGCTCAATCAGGCCCTTGCCAGGGCCGGATACGAGGTGCGGACAACCGGCCAGGCGGCGACGCTCTGGACCTGGGCCGCGCAGGGGTTGGGCGACCTGATCATCACCGACGTGGTGATGCCCGACGGCAATGCCTTCGACCTGCTGCCGCGCATCAAGCGCGTGCGGCCCGATCTGCCGATCATCGTCATGAGCGCGCAGAACACCTTCATGACGGCGATCAAGGCGTCCGAGCGCGGCGCCTATGAATATCTGCCAAAGCCCTTCGACCTGAAGGAGCTCGTCGCGATCGTCGGCCGCGCCTTGTCGCGCCCGCGCGGCGACAGCGGCCGCAGCCCAGCCTCCGAGCCCGACGACATTCCGCTGATCGGCCGATCGCCGGCGATGCAGGACGTCTACCGGGCACTGGCCCGGCTGATGCCGATCGACCTGACCGTGATGATCAACGGAGAGTCCGGCACCGGCAAGGAACTGGTCGCGCGGGCGCTGCACGATTACGGCAAGCGCAAGAACGGCCCGTTTGTCGCGATCAACATGGCGGCGATCCCGAAGGACCTGATCGAATCGGAGCTCTTCGGCCATGAGAAGGGCGCCTTCACCGGCGCGCTGACGCGCTCGTCGGGCCGCTTCGAGCAGGCCGAGGGTGGCACGCTCTTCCTCGACGAGATCGGCGACATGCCGATGGAAGCTCAGACGCGCCTGCTGCGCGTGCTCCAGCAGGGCGAATACACCACCGTTGGCGGCCGCACGCCGATCAAGACCAATGTCCGCATCGTCGCCGCGACGAACAAGGATCTCCGCATCTCGATAGCCCAGGGGCTGTTCCGCGAGGATCTGTTCTTCCGGCTGAACGTGGTGCCGATCCGCCTGCCGCCCCTGCGCGAGCGCGTCGAGGACATTCCGGATCTGGCGCGCCATTTCTTCACGCTGGTCGAGAAGGAAGGCCTGCCGCGCAAGCAGATCGATTCGGAAGCGATGGACGTGATGCGTCGCTATCGCTGGCCGGGCAACGTCCGCGAGCTCGAGAATCTCGTGCGACGTCTGGCGGCACTTTATCCCCAGGAGACCATCACGGCGCCGATCGTCGATGCCGAGCTGCAGCCGGCGAGCGCGACGACGAGCTTCTCCGGCGGCTCGTCGCAGGAGCGCGCCGAGACCCTGTCCGGTTCCGTCGAGCGCCATCTGACCCAGTATTTCGGCGGCTTCGGCGATAACATCCCGCCGCCCGGTCTCTATCATCGCATTCTGCGAGAGGTCGAGCCGCCGCTGATCGCCGCAGCGCTCGCGGCGACGCGCGGCAACCAGATCCGCGCGGCGGAGTTGCTGGGCCTCAACCGCAACACGCTGCGCAAGAAAATCCGCGAACTCGACATGCAGGTGGTGCGCTCGCCACGCTGACTAGGACGGGCGGCCTGAAGCCCGCCTTTCATATGTCATATTTTGACAACACCGTTGCGGCGGCGCATCAGTGCCGCGCGCCAGCCGGATCCGTTCAGGACTCCGGCTGTACGGGAGTTGTTCAACATCGTGTCTACCTCTGCCACTGACGCCAGGATCGTACCGCGCGCCGAGGATACGCCGCGCCGCGTCTCCGGCTGGCTCGGCGCTACGGTCGTCGTCTTCGCGCTCGTCTCAGGGCTCGTCACCTTCCTCGTCCTGTCGGGGGTCACGCCCGTCGCCCCGGTCCACGAGGTGGTCGTCGGCGTCTTTGTCCTCAACGCCTTCCTGATTCTGCTGCTGCTGGTCGTCGTCGCCTTCGAGGCGGCCGTGCTGATCCGCGCGCGCCGGGCGGGTGCCGCGGCTGCCGGGCTGCATGTGCGCATCGTCAGCCTGTTCAGCATTATCGCAGCGCTGCCGGCCGTGCTGGTCGCCGTGATCGCCACCGTCACCATCGAGCGCGGCCTTGAACCCTGGTTCTCCGACCGGATGCGCGATGCGATCTTCCGCTCCGTCGATGTCGCCGATGCCTATGCAGGGTCGCAGTGCAAATCATTAGGCCGCGAAATCCGCATTCTTGCCGACGATCTGTCGCGGGCGAAGCCCGCCTATGACGTCGACCGGAAATGGTTCGAGACCTTCCTGACCTCGCGGGCGACCGCGCTCGGCGTGCCCGTCGTCGCGATCATGCAGCCGCCGGACAAGGTGCTGGCGCGGGCCAATATCGACGTGCTGCGCGGTGCGCCGAAGCCCGATGCAGCCGCGTTCGAGGACGCCCAGTCGGCGCCCGAGCCGATCTGCGTCATTCCCTCAAGCGGTCGCATCTTCGGCGCGCTCGTCAAGCTGCCAACCTATGACAATTCCTTCCTGCACATTGCGCGTGAGGTCGACCCGCTGGCGGTCGAGTTCCCGGCCGTGGCGCGAGCGGCGGCGGCGGAGTACCTCGCGATCGATGCGCGCCGCAAGGGCGTGCAGATTGCCTTCGCCTCGATGTACGGGCTGATCGCGGTGATCCTGCTGCTGTCTGCGATCTGGCTGGGCCTGAGTTTCGCCAACGGCCTCGTCGCCCCGATCCGGCGGATGATCCACGCCACCGACCAGGTCTCCAGCGGCAATTTCTATGTCCAGGTGCCGATCCGAAGATCCGAGGGCGACCTCGCTCATCTCGGCGAAACCTTCAACAAGATGACAGCCGAACTGCGCCGGCAGCGCGACGGGCTGGTCACGGCCAGCGAGGTCATCGACCGCAGGCGGCGCTTCACCGAAACCGTGCTGTCGGGCGTCTCCTCGGGCGTGCTCAGCCTGGACGTTGACGGCCACATCACGATCATCAACCGCTCTGCCGAAAGCCTGCTGGGCACCGGTGGGCGGCTGCTCGGCGAATCGATTTCGCTGGTCGCGCCCGAGATTGCGGCCTTCGTCGCCGAAGCGCTGCAGGGGCGCCAGCGCCAGAGCGCCGGCCAGATCGCGATCACGCGCGGTGGCCGCGACCGAATGGTCAATGTCCGGGCGGTGCGCGAAGGCGAGGGCACCGGTGCCGGCCTCGTGGTCACGCTCGACGACATCACTGACCTCGTCCTGGCCCAGCGCACCGCGGCCTGGGCCGATGTCGCGCGCCGCATCGCCCATGAGATCAAGAACCCGCTGACCCCGATCCAGCTCTCGGCCGAGCGCATCCGGCGCAAATTCGGCAAGGTCATCGTCGAGGACAAGGAGGTCTTCGACCAGTGCACGGCGACGATCGTGCGTCAGGTCGAGGATATCCGCCGCATGGTCGACGAGTTCTCGTCCTTCGCGCGGATGCCGAAGCCCTCTCTGATGCGTGACGACATCGCCGAGACGGTGCGCCAGATCGTCTTCCTGATGCGCGTCGGCAATCCGGAACTGACGATCACGGAAAACCTGCCGGACGGATCCGTGCTCGCCCAGTTCGACCGGCGGCTGATCTCGCAGGCGCTGACAAACGTGATCAAGAACGCGACCGAGGCGATCGAGGCCGTGCCGATGGACCAACGCGGTCCCGGCCGGATCGACGTCGTCTTCGAGCGGCGCGAGGATGGCCGGATCGTCATCGACATCGTCGATAACGGCAAGGGGCTGCCCGCCGACCAGCGCCAGAAGCTGCTGGAGCCCTACATCACCACGCGCGAGGGCGGCACCGGCCTGGGCCTCGCCATCGTCGGCAAGATCCTCGAGGACCATGGCGGCGGCATCGAACTGCTGGACCGGCCCGATGCCACCGAGGGCCTGCGCGGCGCCCGCGTCAGGCTTTGGTTCCCCGAGACCGGGCCGGCGCCCGATGAGAACCCCGACGGCAACCGTGGCGACCAAGGATCGGCTCGTGCGGCGGCGCGGGAAACGCAGGATGGGATACAAGTATGAGCGCTGACATTCTGGTCGTGGACGACGAGACCGATATCCGCGAGCTGGTGGCTGGCCTGCTCGAGGACGAGGGCTATCGCACGCGCAAGGCAGGCTCCGCCGACGAGGCGCTGGCGGCGATCGCGGCGCGGCGTCCGAACCTGGTCTTTCTCGACATCTGGCTCCAGGGCAGTCGCCTCGACGGCCTGCAGGTGCTCGAACTGATCAAGCAGGGCCATCCTGATCTCGCGGTGGTGATGATCTCCGGGCATGGCAACATCGAGACCGCGGTCTCGGCGATCAAAAGCGGCGCCTACGACTTCATCGAGAAGCCCTTCAAGGCCGACCGGCTCGTGCTCGTCGCCGAGCGGGCTCTGGAGGCGTCGCGTCTGCGGCGCGAGGTCCGCGAGCTCAAGAAGGGCTCGACCCAGGCCAGCCGCATTGTCGGACGCTCGACCGTGGTCAACCAGCTCCGCCAGACGATCGAGCGCGTCGCGCCGACCAATGCGCGCGTGCTGATCACCGGCGAGCCGGGCTGCGGCAAGGAACTCGCGGCCCGCACGCTGCACGAGGCCTCGACGCGCTCGTCTGGCCCCTTCGTCGTGATCAACGCCGCGACGATCACGCCTGAGACCATGGAAGAGGAACTCTTCGGCGTCGAGGCTGGCGAGGGCCGCTCGCGCCGCGTCGGTGCGCTTGAGGAGGCCCATGGCGGCTCGCTCTATATCGACGAGATCGGCGACATGCCGCGCGAGACGCAAAGCCGTATCCTGCGCGTGCTGGTCGACCAGAACTTCCAGCGCGTCGGCGGCGCGACCCGGGTGCATGTCGATGTCCGCATCGTCTCCTCGACCAGCCGCGACCTCGCGCAACTGATCACGGATGGCCGTTTCCGCGAGGACCTCTACCACCGCCTTTCGGTCGTGCCGGTCAAGGTTCCGGCCCTGTCCGAGCGGCGCGAGGACGTGCCGGAGCTGATCGAGTTCTTCATGGAGCAGATTTCCGTCGCATCGGGCCTGCCCAAGCGCCGGATCGGCTCGGATGCGATGGCGGTGCTGCAATCGCATGAATGGCCGGGCAATGTCCGCGAGCTGCGCAATAACGTCGAGCGGCTGATGATCCTGACCAAGGGCGATCCCACCGCCGACATCACGGTCGAGATGCTGCCGGCCGAGGTCGGCGCGATGGTGCCGACCACGCCATCGGGCTCCGGCGGCGAGCGGTTGATGAGCCTGCCGCTACGCGACGCCCGCGAGATCTTCGAGCGCGAATACCTGATCGCGCAGATCGCGCGCTTCTCCGGCAATATCTCGCGCACGGCGGAATTCATCGGCATGGAACGCTCGGCGTTGCACCGGAAGCTGAAATCGCTCGGCGTCGGCTAATCGAAAGTCAGGCGCGTCCTGCATGCCGGCCTGCGCGCGACGCAGGCCGATCGCCGCGATGCAAGGCAATGTTGCACTTGCGTTGTCGGCTGACTCGACGATCTAATGAGATGTCGGTGTCCCGAAGCGGCAGGCACTCGCCTGCGCCGCGAACGGGACGAAATGGATCGCGGGCTTGAACCCGATCAGCGATCCCAACAACAGGGGCTACCCATGGCCGCAGAGCGGGCACAAAATCTACAGGACACGTTCCTCAACTATGTACGCAAGCAGAAGATTCCGCTGACGATCTTCCTCGTCAATGGCGTGAAGCTGCAGGGCGTCGTCACCTGGTTCGATAATTTCTGCGTCCTGCTGCGGCGCGACGGGCATTCCCAGCTCGTCTACAAGCACGCCATCTCGACGATCATGCCCGGCCACCCGGTGCAGCTGTTCGAGCCCGAGGAACAGGACAAGGTCTGATCCCGATGGGCGCCCGCAGCGATGCGGACGAGGCGCGGGCGGCGGTCAAGCCGCTCGACGCCATCGAGCGCGAGATCGCCGCCAACACCCGCGCCTATGTCATTGGGCCCTATCAGCATCGCCGTGGCGCGGCGGACGCCAACCAGCGTTCCTTCGCGGCCCGGCTCGATGAGGCTGTGGGCCTGGCGGCGGCGATCGACCTGACCGTCGTCGAGCCGATTCAGGTCATGCTGACGGCGCTGCGGCCCGCGACCTATCTCGGCAAGGGCAAGGTCGAGGAGATCGCCGAGCGTATCACCATCGAGGAGATAGGCCTCGTCGTGATGGACTGTGCGCTGTCGCCGGTGCAGCAGCGCAATCTCGAAAAGGCCTTCGGCTGCAAGGTCATCGATCGCACCGGCCTGATCCTCGAGATCTTCGGCCGCAGGGCGCGCACCAAGGAAGGCGCGCTGCAGGTCGAGCTCGCCCATCTGAACTACCAGAAGAGCCGGCTGGTGCGGTCCTGGACCCACCTTGAACGCCAGCGCGGTGGCTTCGGCTTCCTCGGCGGCCCCGGCGAAACCCAGATCGAGGCCGACCGGCGCATCATCCAGGAGCGCATGACCAAGATCGAGCGCGATCTGGAGGCGGTCAAGCGCACACGCGGACTGCATCGCGCCAGCCGAAAACGCGTGCCTTATCCGGTGGTTGCGCTGGTCGGCTATACCAATGCCGGCAAGTCGACCCTGTTCAACCGCCTGACCTCGGCCGAGGTGCTGGCACAGGACATGCTGTTTGCGACGCTCGATCCAACCGCCCGCGCGCTCAAGCTGCCGCATGGCGCCAGGATCATGCTGTCGGACACGGTCGGTTTCATCTCCGACCTGCCGACGCAGCTCGTCGCCGCCTTCCGCGCCACGCTCGAGGATGCGATCGAGGCCGACGTGCTGCTGCACGTCCGCGACGTCGCGCATGAGGACACGCAGGCTCAGGCCGCCGATGTGCAGGGCATCCTGCGCGATCTCGGCATCGATCCCGACGATGGCCAGCGCGTCGTCGAGGTCTGGAACAAGTCCGATTTGCTGGCGCCGGAGGAGCGCGAGCGCCAGCTCGGCGTCGCCGGGCTGAAACCTGAGGTGTCGCGTCCCGTCCTCGTTTCGGCGCTGACCGGGGACGGAATCGGCCGCCTGACCGATGCGATCGAAACCCGCATCGCCCGCAGCCGGCCGGTCTATCGCCTGGCGCTGGCGCCCGGCGACGGCAAGTCGCTGGCCTGGCTGCATGCCAATGGCGAGATCCTCGAACGCAAGGACGCGGAGGACGGCGCCCTGTCCCTGCGCGTGCGGCTGCCGCCGGAGCGGGAAGGGGCGTTTGGCGTGCGCTTCCCGGAAGCGCAGCTGGACTAGACGGCCGGCGGAGTAGGCCCCTAAGCGGCCTCGCTGGACTCGGCTTGCTGCAGGGTCTTGAGCACGGACACGCTTACGCCCTCCCGTTCCAGCGCGGCACGGCCGCCCATGCCGTCGAGCTCGAAGACGAACAAAGCTGCGCTGCACCGGGCACCGAGCCGGCGCACCAGTTGGACGGCAGCCAGCGCCGTCCCTCCGGTCATCAGGCAGTCGTCGATAATCGCGACGCAGCGCCCGGCGAGCGGGTTCGCCTTCGATATCGCGACGCCATCGCCGAGTTCGTAATTGTCCATGATGTTGCGGATCACATCGACCCGGATCGAGCCGACCTTGCGGATATCGAGCAGTCCGATGGCATTGCGATAGGCGAGCGCTCCGGCGAACCCCAGCCCTCCGACATCGATCCCGCCGACGATATCGATCTCCGCCGGCAGGACCTGCGCCATCGCATCGACGACGAGCCGTGCAGTCGCTCCGCAGCTCGCGAACGGGGAGGTGTCGGGGAAATCCACGCCTTTCGCCGGATGGTTTTTCCAGCGGCGATACCTGACCGGAAAGGGCGGCGCGTCGGTCGAGGTGACGATGCTGACGCATTCCATGATTCGCAGGTCCGTCTCGCCCGTTTCGACAGCCTTTTCATGCCTGCTCGACATGGCCGTGACAAATGCGCCTTTCCTGATCCCGTCCAAATCGCCGGGCACGACAGCGTTACGTCGGCCGAGATCACGACCTCCTGCGTCCTGCGGCACTCTGCCGCCCGACACTTCCCCGGCCCGCCGCCTTGACATGCGGGGCCGCTTGGCAGAGGCGTATCTACGCGCATCATGTTGATCGCAAAGGCTTTTTTTAATTATTCCAAGGAGAAGGCGGTGTCGTCCTTCAAGTTGCCGCGCCAGACCGGAGCCATGCTCTGGATGCTCCTGTTCAGTTCTGCGGCGGTCGCCTTGGTCTGTCTGGCCGCAAGTCTGGCGCCCGCATCGGCCCAGCAACCTCAGCCACCCGCGTCATCTCCAGCGCCTATCGCGACGCCGTCTTCGCCGGTCGCGCCGTCTTCCCCCACCATGGCCCTTCCTCCGGCCCCGCCGCAGTTCGGGATCGCGCCGCCGACGGCAGCCCATCCGGCGGCTGCTCCAATCGGCGCGCCGCCAGCCAGCGTCGCTGCACCTGTCGCCTTGCCGGTCCTGCCGCATGACCTGTCGCCCTGGGGCATGTTCATGGCGGCCGACATCGTCGTGAAGGGCGTGATGGTGGGCCTGGCCTTCGCCTCCCTCGTGACCTGGACAATCTGGCTCGCCAAGGCGCTCGAGCTCGCTACCGCCAAGGCCGGCGCCGGCCGCGCCCTGCGCAAGCTCCAATCCGCTGCAACCCTGGCCGAGGCCGCCGGATCGATCGCCGGCAAGGGCGGCCAGATGCGCGGCGCCGTCGGCGCGCTTCTTGGTGCGGCGCTGACGGAAACGAAACGCTCGTCGGATCTCGGCGAGGACGGCATCAAGGAACGCGTCGCGATCGCGTTGTCGCGGATCGAAGCGCGGGCAGGGCGCTTGATGGCGCGCGGCACCGGCCTTCTCGCCACGATCGGCTCGACCGCCCCCTTTGTCGGCCTGTTCGGCACGGTCTGGGGCATCATGAATTCGTTCATCGGTATCAGCCAGGCCAAGACCACCAACCTCGCCGTGGTGGCGCCGGGCATCGCCGAGGCGCTGCTGGCCACCGCGATCGGCCTCGTCGCGGCGATTCCGGCCGTGATCATCTACAACGTCTTCGCCCGCACCATCACCGGCTACCGCGCCACGCTCGCCGACGCCTCGGGCGAGATATTGCAGCACCTCTCGCGCGATCTCGAGCGCCAGCGCCGCCAGCCCGTTGCGGCGGCAGCGCCGGCTCGCGCGAGCCTGCATGCGGTGCAGCCGGCGTCCCAGGCGGCTGCCGTCCTGCCGCGCGTGCATGCGGAGTGAGCCATGGCCGTTTCGCTCAAGGAATCGCAGGATGGCGACCTCGGTGAGGTCGCCGATATCAACGTCACGCCGTTCATCGACGTGATCCTGGTGCTGCTGATCATCTTCATGGTCGCAGCCCCGCTCTCTACCGTCGATGTTGCAGTCGATCTCCCGGTCTCGAATGCGCAGCCGCAGCCACGCCCGGATGCGCCGATCTTCCTGACCGTGAAGGGCGACCTCTCGCTGGCGCTGGGCAATGACGGCGTGGCGCGCGAGGCGCTCGGGCCGACGCTCGACGCCCGGACCAGCAACGACCGCGAGCAGCGCATCTTCCTGCGCGCCGACGGCGCTGTCGCCTATCGCGAATTGATGGAGGTGATGAACCTGCTCAGGCAGGCGGGTTATCTGAAGATCGGTCTCGTTGGGTTGGAGGACACCGGGCAGGGCGCGGCACAGGCAGCGCCTGCGGGTGGAGCGGCGAAGCCATGAGCGCGTTCGGGAGCCTCGCTCATCGCTCGAACTCGCTGGGCTCCCGGTTGTGGCCGGCGGTCTTGCGATGGGCTCTGGCGATGGTCGTCGTCGCCGGCGCGCATGGTGCGGCCGGCTGGATGATCGTGAGCTGGCAGCGCGCCGAGGCGGCCATGGGCACGCCGCCAGCCGCGGTGATGATTGAGCTCGCTCCGCTTGCCGTCGCGCCCGAGGCGCCGCCGCAGGAGGTCGCGCCCGGTCCGCAGATGGAAGAGGCCCAGCCCGAGCCGCAGCCAGACCCCGTCGTCGAGAAGCCTCCGGAACCCGAGCCGGCGCCGCCCGCGCCGGTCGTCGAGCCCCCGCCGGTCGAGCCGCCGCCGGTCGTGGAACCGCAGCCCGTCGTGCAGCCGGAACCCGAGATCAAGATTCCGGAATTGCCCACGCTGCCTGACGCTGCCGCGGTGCTGGCGCCGCCGCCCGCGCCCAAGCCGCGTCCCAAGGTCGTCGAGCGCAAGCCGCCGCCCAAGAGGCAAGTGGTTGAGCGCCGCAAGCCGATCAACCAGGACAAGCCGCCGGCCGAGCGCACGACCGCGTCCACGGCACAGGCTGAGACTGCACCGAGCGCGGCCGCCCCTTCGCAGGGTGCCTCATCCGCCCCGTCCGTCTCGCCGGCGAGTTGGCGTGGTACGCTGCTGGCGCATCTCAACCGCTACAAGCGCTTCCCCGGCGGGGCCAGCCCCGGCACGGTGCAGGTGGCCTTCAGCATCGACCGGTCCGGGCGCGTGCTGTCGGCCCGCCTCGTCAGCGGCTCCGGGGATGCGGCGCTGGACGAGGAGGCCGTGGCGATGGTGCGCCGCGCCAGCCCGGTTCCGGCGCCACCGACCGGATTGGGCGGCAGCACCGTCATGCTGGCCGTTCCGGTCAAGTTCTCGCGCTGAGCAGCGAACTGGGATGCCGGTGCCCGGCCAATCGATCTCTACCGCGCCGCCGAGCAGCGTTTGCGCGTCGACGCCGCCTTTGGCGGAACGCCGTGGTTTCAGGACCGCCGCTGATAAGCAGGACACGCCGACGGCCCAGACGCACCCGGAAAGAAAAAAGGGCCGCGCGTGAGCGCAGCCCAAGTCTAGGGAGGAAACGCCCAAGGAGGGCGACGCAGCATCGCTGCTGCGGTGCGTGAGACATAGGTGCGGGGAGCCCGGCTCGCAAGCGCAAAAGGGCAGCATCATTGTCCTATTTTTTGAGCATGCGCTGCCAGAGGCGCTGTCTCGCGCGACTTGTGCGGATTTCAGCCGCTGCCCACCTGCTGAAACCGCCTCGGGGCAGTCCCGGCCCGTGCCGCTTTTTAGGCGTTGACACGCAGTTTGGGCCTATTCAAATTCATAGGCATACAAATGAATTTGCCGGCTGACGCAAGGTTGGCGGCATGCGACATCTGTCCAAGAGCGAATTGTCGAAGAACCCGGGGCATCCGCCACCGGGCCAGACATGGGGAACAGCGATGACGATCGACCGTCGGAGTTTTCTGGCCGGCGCCTCCGCCGGAGCCACCATCATCGCGGCCCCGTCTCTGGTGCGCGCGCAGGGGGCAGGGCCCATCAAGGTGGGCGAGATCAACAGCTACACCGCCCAGCCGGCCTTCCTGAAGCCCTATCGCCAGGGCTGGGAACTGGCGCTGGAGCAGATCAATGCCGGCGGCGGCGTGCTCGGCCGCAAGATCGAAACGATCTTCCGTGACGATGCCGGCAAGCCCGAGGACGCCGTGCGCCATGCCGGCGACCTGATCAACGCCGAAAAGGTCGACCTGCTCTCGGGCGGATTCCTCTCCAATGTCGGCCTCGCCATTGCCGATTTTGCCTTGCAAAACAGGAAGCTCTATGTCGCCTCTGAGCCGCTCTCGGACGCCGTCGTCTGGGCCAAGGGCAACCGCTACACCTTCCGCCTGCGGCCCTCGACCTACATGCAGGCCGCGATGCTGGTCGAGGAGGCCGCCAAGCTTCCCGCCAAGAAATGGGCGATCGTCGCGCCGAACTACGAATACGGCCAGTCCGCGGTGAAATGGTTCAAGGACCTGCTCAAGAAGGCCAAGCCCGATGTCGAGTTCGTCGCCGAGCAGTTCCCGGCGCTCGGCCGCATCGATGCTGGTGCCACCGTGCAGGCGCTGGAAGCCTCCAAGCCCGACGCCATCTTCAACGTCACCTTCGGCGGCGACCTGACCAACTTCGTCCGGCAGGGCAACACGCGCGGCCTGTTCGAAGGGCGCACGGTCGTCTCGATGCTGACCGGCGAGCCTGAATATCTCGATCCGCTCGGCGCCGAGGCTCCGGTCGGCTGGATCGTCACCGGCTATCCTCATGCCGATCTCAAGACGCCCGAGCACACCAAGTTCTACGAGGCCTACAAGGCCAAGTTCGGCGACTACCCGCGCCTGGGCTCGATCGTCGGCTACGACACGATGAACTCGATCGCAGCCGCCCTGGCCAAGGCCGGCTCGACCGATACCGAGAAGCTCGTCGATGCGCTGAAAGGTCTGAAATTCTCCTCCGCCTTCGGCACCGCCGAGTATCGCGCCATCGATCACCAGTCGACGCTCGGCGCCTTCGTCGGCAAGACCGCGCTCAAGGACGGCAAGGGCGTGATGGTCGACTGGAGCTATCGCGACGGCGCGAAATACCTGCCGAGCGACGCCGAGGTGAAGCTGCTGCGCCCGGCGGGTTAGCAGGAGTTCAGACTATCCGGCTCATGAACCTCCGTCATCCCGGACAAGCGGTGAAGCCGCGCCGATCCGGGATGCATCGGAGGGCTCCGAGCTCTACGATGGATCCCGGGTCTGCGCTGCGCTTGCCCGGGATGACGGCAGAGCTTTGGCCCAAGGCATCGTCAGCATGATCGACCTCATCCTCAACCAGACGCTGAACGGCCTGGCCTCGGCCTCGTCGCTGTTCCTCGTCGCGTCGGGCCTGTCGATCATCTTCGGCGTGACGCGGATCGTGAACTTCGCCCATGGCTCGCTCTACATGCTCGGCGCCTATCTGGCCTGGACGCTGGTCGGGCGCTTCGGGCCGACTGATGCGCTCGGCTTCTGGGGCGGAGTGCTGCTGGCGGCGGTGCTGACCGGGCTCATCGGCGTGGTGATCGAGGTGCTGATCCTCAGGCGGATCTACCAGGCGCCGGAACTGTTCCAGTTACTCGCGACCTTCGGCGTCGTGCTGATGCTGCAGGATGTCGCGCTCGGCCTCTGGGGCGCCGAGGACAAGATCGGGCCGCGCGCGCCGGGCTTCAAGAGCTTCGTCATCCTCTTCGGCAACCGCTTCCCGACCTATGAACTGTTCCTGATCGCGGTCGGGCCGCTCGTGCTCCTGATCCTCTGGCTGCTGTTCCAGAAGACGCGCTGGGGCACCCTCGTGCGGGCCGCGACGCAGGATCGCGAGATGGTCGGCGCGCTCGGCGTCAACCAGCGCCTGCTCTTCACCTCGGTCTTCGCCTTCGGCTCGATGCTGGCGGGACTGGGCGGCGCGCTGCAGTTGCCGCGCGAGGCCGTGACGCTGCACATGGATCTGTCGATGATCTCGGAGGCCTTCGTCGTCGTGGTCGTCGGCGGGCTCGGCAGCGTTACCGGCGCCTATCTCGCCGCCGTGCTGATCGGCATCCTGCACGCCTTCGGCATCCTGATCTTTCCAAAGATCACGCTTGTCCTGGTCTTCCTCGTCATGGCGGTGGTGCTGGTGGTGAAGCCCTATGGCCTGATGGGCAAGGCTCCGGTCGGCCATCAACGCGCCCATGGTCCTGCCGAGCCGCTGCTGCTGCCGGCCGATGGCCTGACCAAGCTTGCCGGGCTGATCGGGCTGATCATCCTCGCGCTCGCGCCGCTGGTGGCACCCGATCACATCCTGCTGACGCTGACCGAACTCGTCATCTTCGCGCTCTTTGCCGCAAGCCTGCACTTCATGATGGGGCCGGGCGGCATGGCCTCCTTCGGTCACGCTGCCTATTTCGGGCTGGGCGCCTATGGCGCGGCGCTCGCGGTCAAATGGCTCGGTGCACCGATGGAGCCGGCGCTGCTGCTCGCGCCCTTCCTGGCGGGCATCGCCGGCGTGGTCTTCGGCTGGTTCTGCGTGCGGCTGTCGGGCGTCTATCTGGCCATGCTGACGCTTGCGTTTGCACAGATCGCCTGGGCCACGGCTTTCCAGTCGGTCGATCTCACCGGCGGTGACAACGGCATCCTCGGTGTCTGGCCCTCAGCCTGGGCCGTCTCGAAGCCGGCTTATTACTACCTGACGCTGGCTGTCTGCGCGGCCTCGATCGTGGCGCTGCGGCTGACGATCTTCTCGCCCTTCGGTTATGGCCTGCGCGCCGCGCGCGACAACCCGCTGCGGGCCGAGGCGATCGGGCTCGACGTCGTTCGCATCCAGTGGGTCGCGTTTGCGGTCGCGGCGTTTTGCGCCGGCATTGCGGGCGGGCTCTTCGCCTTCTTCAAGGGCTCGGTCTTCCCGACCTATATGGCGATCCCGCGCTCGGTCGATGCGCTGCTGATGGTGCTGCTCGGCGGCGTCCAGACCGTCTCGGGCCCAATCATCGGCGCTTTCGCCTATGCCGGGCTCAGCGAGCAGTTGATGAAGCTGACGATGTACTGGCGCTTCGTGCTGGGGCTTTCGATCGTGCTGCTCGTCGTGCTCTTCCCGCGCGGGCTTGTCGGGGCCGGGCTGGCCTTGCGCGAACGCTGGCGAAAGGAGCCGGAACCGGCCGCTACGCTGGTCGAGGCACGTCCATGACCGCGGTCTCGCCAGCACAGATCGCGAGCGCAGTGGCCGCGAGCGAGCCCGTCCTCGTCGTGCGCGATCTCGCCAAATCCTTCGGCGGTGTCCGTGCTGTCGACGGCGTTTCATTCTCGGTTCTGCCCGGCACCATGCTGGCGCTGATCGGCCCCAACGGCGCCGGCAAGACCACCTGCTTCAATATGCTCAACGGCCAGCTCAGGCCCGATGGCGGGCAGGTGCTGCTGGCGGGTCGGCCGATCACCGGCATGAAGCCGCGCAATGTCTGGCGCATGGGCGTCGGCCGCACCTTCCAGATCACCGCGACCTTCACCTCGATGACGGTGCGCGAAAACGTCCAGATGGCGCTGATCTCCCATGCCGGCGAAATTTGGAGCCCCTTCGGGCGGGCGCGCGACCGCCATCGCGAGGCCGCCGACGCGCTGCTCGCCCAGGTCGGCATGGCCGCCCAGGCCGAGCGGGCCTGCGGCGTTCTGGCCTATGGCGATCTCAAGCGCGTCGAGTTGGCGGTCGCGCTCGCCAACCAGCCGAAACTCCTGCTGATGGACGAGCCCACCGCCGGCATGGCGCCGCGCGAGCGTATCGAATTGATGGCGTTGACCGCCGACATCGCCGCCGCCGAGGGCATCGCCGTGCTCTTCACCGAGCACGACATGGATGTCGTCTTTACCCATTCCGACAGCGTCATCGTGCTCGATCGCGGTCGCCTGATCGCGCATGGCACGGCCGAGGAGGTGCGCCAGGATCCCAATGTCCGCGCCGTCTATCTTGGCACCGGCGCAACGTCGGGAGGGCATTAGCGTGAGTGCCATGCTCGAGATCGCGGCGCTCGACGCCTATTACGGCCGCGCCCATATCCTGCAGGGCGTGACCTTCGCGATGAACCGCGGCGAGGTTCTGGCCCTGATGGGCCGCAACGGCGCCGGCAAGTCGACCACGATGAAGGCGATCATGGGGCTGGTGCCGCCGGCCGGCGGAACGGTCAGCTTCGAGGGGCAGCGGATCGATGGACGCGAGCCCTTCGAGATCGCGCGTCTGGGGATCGGCTATGTGCCGGAGGACCGGCGCGTCTTCTCCGAACTGAGCGTCATGGAGAACCTCTCGGTGGCCCAGCGCCCGGCCCGCAGCGACGCGCCGCACTGGACGCCGGAGCGGCTGTTCCAGCTCTTCCCCAATCTCGGCCGCATGCGCGACCGGGCGGGCGGCGCGATGTCGGGCGGCGAGCAGCAGATGCTGACCATCGCGCGCACGCTGATGGGCAATCCCAGGTTGGTGCTGCTCGACGAACCGTCGGAGGGGCTGGCGCCGGTCATCGTCGAGGAGATGGCGAAGACCATCCTGGCGCTGAAGGCCGAGGGGCTGACCGTGCTGATCTCGGAACAGAACCTGCACTTCGCCGGCAATGTCGCCGACCGCGCCGCCATCATCGAAAAGGGCGTCATCCGCTTCACCGGCACGATGGATGAGCTCAAAGGCAACGAGGCGGTCAGGTCGCAATATCTGTCGGTGTAGTTGCGCCGTCATTCTCGGGCGACGCCCTCGGGTCCGATCTTCGATCGGCCCAAGGATAAACTCCGCGCCGACCCGAGAATCTCGCTCAGAATGAAGCTCGCTTGTCCTGAGATGGTCGGGTCAAGCCCGACCATGACGCGCCGGATCGGGTGACGGCAAGGCGGCCACGACACCGCCAACGCTACGCCATTCGCCTGCCAGCGCCAGCAGCGCGCCCTCGATCAGCCCCTCGGCCTGCAGCGCCCGCGCCATCCCGAGCCCGTTCTTCAGCGCCGCGGCGATCGCCTCGGGCGAAAGCGGCCCGACATCGACCGTGACGCGCAGATCCCCGAGATCGCTGTCGGGGTCGAGCTCCTGCGCCGGCCGGCGGATGATGCCGGCGTCCTTCACATCGACCGCATTGGCGATGATCGTCGCTGCCGCGTCCGCTTCGGCCGCACTTCGCGCCAGCACGGTGACGGCGTCCGCGATGCCCAGCGAAAACGATCGGCCGCGCCAGCCCGACGTCGCGATGCCGCGCGCCGGGCTGTCCGCCTCGAGCCGAAGGAAGCCCTCCGGATAGGCCTTCGCCAGGGACGGCACGACGCCGATGTCGAGCGGATTGTCCGGCGTCAGATGCACCGCGATGTCGCCGCCATTGTTGACATAGGCGCGCTCCAGCCGGGGCGAAGCCTCGACCATGGCGAGCAGGATCGTGTCCGCAACTGCGCCCGCGACCGCCGCCATCGGCGTGATGTAGTGGCTGCGGAAGGCCCAGCAGGCCCGGGCCATCCGCTGCGCCGTCGCCCCTTTCAGCGAAGGCGGCTGATGGTCGAGCGGCTGGCGCAGCAGGCGCAGTTCGCTGACCAGTTCGGCCAGCAGCCCTTCGAAGCGGTCCTCGGCAGCGGCATAGGCGCACGCCACCGCCCGCGGCCCGCCAAAGGCCGCGATGACGAGATCGATCGGGCCCTCCTGCAGATGCAGGCGGCGATCGGCCAGATGCGCGCGCTGATGGGTCTTCATCCCATGCCCCTTGCAGGAGCGATCATTCTAGAGCCTCGCCGGGTGACAAGGGAAAGTCGCGGCGCGCTCAGCCGGCATCGCGCCTGAGCGGCCAGGGGTTCTCCGGCGCGCCACCTTCGATCCGCGCTTGCCCGCCATGCTCCCGCAGCACCTGCTCGACCGGGACGATCTCGTCGGCATGGCCGCCCGAGGCGAGATAGAGTTCGCGCGACAGGGTGAATTCGATCGGCGCGACGATCGCCGGGGTCGGCACATAGCCGAAGGCGTTCTTCGGCATGCGCAGCACATCGACCATCACGGTGATGCCGCCGCCCGGCCAGACATAGACCGGCGCGCCGCCCATCGTCACCCGCGTCGTGCCTGATTGAACCGAGCGCGTCAGCAGCACCGGGTTCTCGGTGACACCGGCGCGAAGCGAACCGCCGGCCCCGGCGACGAAGGTGACGGTACAGAGCGAGGGCTCACAATTCTCGCCGATGCGATCGACCACCTGCCGGACCTCCGGCGGCATCTTCGCCTCAATCGGGATTAGGTCATGATCTAGCACGAAGAAGGCCGAATCTTCGCCGGTCGTGGATGTCATCAGCAGCCGCATGCCCGGCCAGGCCAGTGCGGGGTCGATCTTCTGGATGATCGCGAGCGGATCGGTGATGTCGGTGCCGCCCCAGCCGAGGCCGGGTTCGGCAACCTGGAAATAGCGGCCGGGCGTCGATTTGCGGCCGCGCACGCGGATGCCGGCGGGCTTCATGTCGAGCACGCGTCCGGCCTGATGCTCTGTCAGCACGCCGGTGATGTGGTCGTCGACGACGATGACCTCGTCGACATGGCCCTGCCATTGCTGCGCGAAGATGCCGACCGTGGCCGAGCCGCAGCCGACGCGCATGCGCGTCTCCGGCTTGCCGTCGACGATCGGGGCCTGGCCGGCCTGGACGACGACGCCATGGCCGCCATCGATGGTGAGTTCGACCGCCTCGCCATTGCTGAGCTTCAGCATCGCCTCGCAGGTGGCGTTGCCCTCTTTCTTCGAGCCGCCGGTGAGATGGCGCACGCCGCCGATGGAGAGCATCTGCGAGCCGTACTCGGCCGTGGTGACATGGCCGATCTGCTCGCCATTGGCGCGCACCGCCGCCGTCTCCGGGCCGAGATGCCGGTCCGTGTCGATCTTCACCTTGACGCCGCAATACGAGAAGATGCCCTCCGTCACGACCGTGACGGTATCGACGCCCTCATGCTGCGACGAGACGATGAACGGCGCTGGCTTGTAATCGGGATAGGTCGTGCCGGAGCCGATGCCGGTGACGAAGGTCCGGTTTCCCGGCAGGATGTCGCCGGCCCAATCCTCGGCGTTCTCCGCGAAGGGGACGACATGCTGTCCTTCGCTCACCGCCTCCGCCAGGAGCACGACCGGGTCGGTGCGGACCAGCAGCCCGTTCTCATTGGCATAGCGCGAGCAGGCGCCGGCGCGGCCGGGCCTGATCCGGCACAGAACCGGGCAGGCATCGCAGCGCACGATGCCGTCCTGCCCCTCGGACACACCGAATTTGCGCGAACGTTCCGCCAGCACGTCGCCCTGCGTCGGCATGGGGTTGAGCTCGTTCACGAGCGGCCCTCCTTCTCGCGCAGCAATTCCCAAAGACGGTGCGGCAGTACGGGCACCTGGCGCGGTATCACGCCGGTCGCATGCCGGATCGCGCCGAGAATCGCCGGCGCGGTCGGCACCAGCGCCGGCTCGCCGATGCCCTTGGCGCCGGAGGGGCCCAGCGGCTCGGGGTCCTCGACCAGGATGATGTCGATCGGTGGCACGTCGCCGGCCGTCGGGATCAGGTAGTCGTGCAGGTTCTCCGTCCGGCCGGGCAGATATTCCTCCAGCAGCGCCAGCCCGATGCCCTGGGCGATGCCGCCATGGATCTGGCCCTCGACCAGCATGGGGTTGATCGCGCGGCCGACGTCATGGGCCGCGACGATGCGGTTGAGCCTGATCGTGCCGAGGTCGAGATCGACGTCGAGCGATGCGATCTGTGCGGCGAAGCCATACGTGGCATAGGGCACGCCCTGGCCCTTCTCGTCGAGCGGAACGGTCGGCGGATCGAAGCTGCCGATGCCTTCGAGCACGGTGCCGTCGGCCTTGGCGGGGAGGGTGGCGAGATCGATGCGCGCGACGACGCCGTTCTCCTCGACCGTCACGCTTGTCCCGTCGAGCGCCAGCTTCGCCGCTGGTCCGGCATTGGTCAGGCGCAGGATCTCGGCGCGAAGCGCGGCGGCCGCTGCCTCCGCGGCCCGGCCGGAGACGAAGGTCTGGCGCGAGGCCGAGGTCTTGCCGGCGTCGAAGGTGCGGAAGGTGTCGCCGATGACGAGTTCAAAGTGCTCGACGGGCACTCCCAGCGCATCCGCCGCGATCTGGGTCAGCACCGTGGTCGAGCCCTGGCCGATATCGACCGCGCCGTTCCAGAAGGTCAGACGGCCATCCCGCGACAGCGTCACCCGCATGGTCGAGGGGTTGGACATGCCGGTATTGCCGATGCCGTACCACATGCAGCCGATGCCGACGCCACGACGCGTCCGGCCCTCGCCGGCATTGAAGGCGGCGGCATCGGCCAGCAGCGCCTGCCAGTGTGGCTTCAGCTCCTCGAGGCATTCGGCGAGGCCCGCGCTGGCTTCGAGCAGTTGGCCGCAGGGTGTCGTATCGCCGGCCCGGATCGCGTTGATCAGCCGGAATTCGAGACGGTCGATCCCGGCCGCCTCCGCGAGATCGTCGAACAGCGTCTCCTGCGCGATGGCGGCCTGCGGCACGCCGAAACCACGAAACGCACCCGATGGCGGCCCATTGGTGTAGATCGCCCGCGACATGTTGCGGACATGGGGCACCTTGTAGGGGCCGGTCGCATGCACTGGTACGCGGCCCGCCACCGTCGGCCCCCAGGAGGAATAGGCGCCGGTGTCAAAATCGCCGTCCATCGCATAAGCGACGAGCCGCCCCTCAGCATCGCAGGCGGCCTTTGACTGGATCGAGGAGGGATGGCGCTTGGTCGAGGAGATCATCGACTCGATCCGTCCGAAGACGCAGCGCACCGGGCGGTCGAGCACCCAGGCTGCGACCGCCAGCATCGGCTGCAACGAGACATCGAGCTTGCCGCCGAAGCCGCCACCGCAAGCCGAGGGCAGGATGCGGACGCTCTCCAGCGGAAGGCCGATGACGCGCGCGACCTCGTCGCGGTCCATATAGGGCGCTTGCGTGCAGGCGAAGACCTCGATCGTCTCGCCGACGCGCTTCGCATAGCCAGCTTCGGGCTCGATATAGGCGTGCTCGACGAAGCCGGTCTCGAAGGCGCCACTCGTGACATGGGCAGCTTCCGCAAAACCGGCCTCGACATCGCCACGCTCGACCCGGCCGCGCGTCAGCACATTGTCCGGCACGAAATCATGCAGGCTGAAGGCGGTCTCGGCCAACGCGGCGTTGCTGCCGATCATCGGCGGCAGGGGCTCCCAGGTGATCGGGAATTCGTCCATGCGCACGGCCTCGACGGCCTCCTTCTCGCCGACGATGGCGAGCACGCATTCGCCGCGATAGCGCGTCTCGCCGGTCGAAAACACCGGCTGGTCCTTGAGATGGGGATAGATGCCGAAGGAGTTCTCGCCCGGCACGTCCCTGGCCGTGAAGATGCGCACCAGACCCGGCCGGGCCGCGACGAAGGCGTCGAGATCGCCGAGCGTGAAGCGGGCGCGCGGATGGGGCGAGCGCAAGGCCCGCAGCCAGAGTGCGTCGTCAGGCGCGGCGTCGGCGCCGTAGATCTCGGTGCCCGCGACCTTGGGCTCGCCATCGAGACGGGCGATGCGCGTGCCGATGGAGGCAACCCCCGCTCCCTCCCGCAGGGACGGAGCAAGGTGAGGTGCCGATGTCTCGCCTTCGACGAACCGATGCGCATCCCGCACCGCCTCGACGATCTTGAGATAGCCGGTGCAGCGGCACAGCACGCCGCCGAGCGCATCCAGCGTCTCGCGCTCGCCTGGCTGCGGATTGCGTAGCAACAGGTCGTAAGCCGCCATCAGCATGCCCGGCGTGCAGATGCCGCACTGCGCCGCGCCATGGGCGTGAAAAGCCCGCTGCAAGGCAGCGCCCAGCGCATCCTCGCCAAGCCCCTCGACCGTCACGACCTCGCAGCCCTCGACCTGCCCGACCGGTACGAGGCAGGCGCAGGCCTGCGCCTTGTCGATCAACACGGTGCAGGCGCCGCAATCGCCGGCATCGCAGCCGATCTTGGTTCCGGTCGCACCGAGGCTCGTCCGAAGCGCCTCGCTCAAGCGGGTGTCGGGGGCATTGCGGAGAATAACGTCGCAGCCGTTCAGGCTGAAGCCGATGGCATCGTCGATTGGGGGCGCGGCGAGGGCGGAGCGGTCATGGACGTTCACGCGGCGACCTCCAGCGGAGAGGTGAGCAAACCGGCGAGCGCCCGGCGCACCAGCACGAGCGCAGCCTGGCGACGATAGGCGGCGCTGGCGCGGACATCGTCGATCGGTGAGAGCGAGGCCAGATCGGCCGCCGATACGGTCTCGGCCAAGGCAGGCGTCGCTGCTTGCCCTACAAGCCGCGCCTCTAGACCGGCCAGACGCTGCGGCGCGGCCGAGCAGGCGCCGAGCGCGATCTTGATAGAGGCGATCCGTCCCGCCGCATCGGTCGCGATCACGGCGGCGACGGAGGCGATCGAAATCACCAGATAGGCCCGCGCGCCGAGCTTCAGAAAGGTCGAGCGTGTCTGCTCCGCCGGAGCTGGAACATGGATCGCCACGAGGATCTCGTCGGCGGCGAGCGCGGTGCGGCGGTTGCCAAGCACGAAGTCGGCCAGCGGCAGGCGCCGGCGCCCGCGCAGACTGGCAAGCTCGACCTGGGCATCCAGGGCCAGCAGCGGCGGCATGCCATCGGCCGCTGGCGAAGCATTGCAGAGATTGCCGCCGACCGTGCCACGATTCTGGATCTGAACGCCGCCGACCTGACGGCTCGCCTGCTTCAGCGCCGCGAAAGCGGGCGGAAGCGCGGCGCTTGCTATAGCGCTCCAGGTTGCAGTCGCGCCGATGCGGGTGCCATGCGCGTCATGGCTGATCCCGCCGAGTTCGGGCACGGCGCTGAGATCGAGCACGTCGCGGTTATAGGCCTCGAACCAGGCGGCGCGATGCGTCCGTACTGGATAGACATCGGTGCCGCCGGCCAGGATCGTCAGGGCCGAAGAGCCCGCCGCATCGGCGCGCAGCGCGAGCGCTTCGTCCAGCGTCCGGGGTCGCAGATAGCGCGTCATGGCCAGCTCCCATCCGGTGTGACGGCCTACAAAACCTCGCTGATTATTGTTAGTATACAAACAAGCTGGTGCAAGCGGATTTTGCAGGCAGCCGCTGCTCAATCCAGACGCGCCAACAGCCCCAGCAGGCGCTCCGCCTCCTCACGCGACAGCGGCGAAAGCGTCGCTGCGGTGATGGCGCGAGCCTTCTCGATCAACCCCGGAATCGCCTCGAGCCCCATCGGCGTCAGCCGAACACGGACGCGGCGCTGGTCGTCTGGATCGGGCCGTCGCTCGACCATGCCGCGCTCCTCCAGCCGGGCGATGACGCCCTTGATCGTCGCCGGGTCCATCGCGGTCATGCGGCCGAGCTGGTTTTGCGAAATTTCCTCGCCGCCGCTCAGTTTCGACATCGCGGCGAACTGCGTCGGGGTCGGGCCTTCATCGCCCATGATGCGCTGGAAGATCGCGATATGGCGCTGCTGCGCCCGCCGCATCAGGAAGCCGACCTGCTCGTCGAGGACGTAGCTGTTGGAAGCCGCGACAGGCCCGGCCGCCTTGCGCGGTCGTGGCGCGGCTTCGGTTGCCGGCTCGCTCGCGACGTCGGTGGCGCTGGTCTCGCTGCTTGTCATCGTCCGCCACGCCTCCTTGGGACGACGTCGCGAGACCGGGGAGTCGGGCCAAGGCCCTGCCTCTTGCCAGCCGCCACCGCGCTGTCCATGATTGTTATTACACATGCAATCGCGGCTTGTCCCATGGCGCGGGATCGGCGGCTGTTCCGCTACGGAGAACCAGATGGCTCACGACGTCGCGGTGGGGGGCGCCAAGGGCAAGCTGGTGGTCCGCAATATCGGGCTGCTGCTCTCGGGTGATCTGAGCAAGCCGATCCTCGACGCCGATACGATCATCGCCGTCGACGGCCGCATCACCGCGGTCGGCAAGGCCGTCGATCTCGACCTCTCCGGTGCCGACACGACCATCGACGCCAAAGGCTCGGGCCTATCGCCGGGCCTGATCGACTCGCACTGCCATCCCGTCTTCGGCGACTGGACGCCGCGCCAGAACCAGCTCGGCTGGATCGAGATGGGCGTGAATGGTGGCGTCACCACGCTGGTCTCGGCCGGCGAGGTGCATCTGCCGGGCCGGCCCAAGGATGCGATCGGCGTCAAGGCGCTGGCTGTCACTGCGCAGCGCTGCTTCCAGAATTTCCGCCCGGCCGGTGCCAAGGTGCTGGCCGGCGCGCCTGTGGCCGAACTGGATTTCGGCCGCGAGGTCTTTGAGGAGCTGAAGGCGCTCGGCATCCGCCATATCGGCGAGATCGGGCTCGGCACCGTCGCCAAGGGCGCCGATGCCAAGCGCGTCACGGAGTGGTGCCGCGAGATCGGGCTCGAGACCATCATGCACACCGGCGGCCCCTCGATCGCCGGCTCGCATTTCGTCAACAAGGACGACGTGCTGGAAGCCCAGCCCGATGTCGTCAGCCATATCAATGGCGGGCCGACCTCGATCGCCCATTCCGATATCCGCATCCTCTGCGAACGGGCGAAAGGCGCGCTCGAAGTCGTCCATAACGGCAATGAGCGCTCGGCGCTCGTGGCGCTCGAAGCGGCGCTGGAAGCAGGGCGTCTCGCCGATGTGCTGATCGGCACCGATGCGCCCGCTGGCTCCGGCGTCCAGCCCAACGGCATCCTGCGGATGATCACGCTGCTGGCGAGCCTCGGCGGCCTGCCGGCCGAGCAGACCTTCTGCCTCGCCACCGGCAATGTCGCCCGCAAGCGCTCGCTCGATGCGGGCCTGATCGCCGAGGGCTATCCGGCCGATTTCGTGTTCCTCGACAAGCCGCAGCATTCTTCCGGCAAGAATCTGCTCGAAGCCGTGTCACTCGGCGACATTCCCGGCATTGGCATGGTGGTGATCGACGGGCTGGTGCGGACAGGGCGCTCGCGTTCGACGCCGCCGGCCAATACCGCCCCTGCCGTGCTGTGACGGGACGAGCCGCATGACCGACCTCATCGAGATCCGCCGCATCCAGACCTCCGTCGAGGAAATCTTCCACGAATTCGGCCCCTTGCCCGGTCGCACCGAGCGCATCGCCTCGGTCTGCGCCGTGCTGACCAACCCCTATGCCGGCCGCTACGAACCCGACATCCTGCCGATGATGGAGGCGCTGAAAGGCGCCGGACTTGAGATGGCGACGCGCTGCCTCAACGCCCTCGGCGGCGATCCGAAAACCGTCGAGGGCTACGGCAAGGGCGCCATCATCGGCTCGGCCGGAGAATTGGAGCATGGCGCGCTCTGGCATGTGCCCGGCGGCTACGCCATGCGCGAGATCCTCGGCAACGCCAAGGCGATCGTACCCTCGACCAAGAAGGTCGCCGGGCCAGGCGCCCGCATCGACATCCCCGTGACCCATATCAACGCGGCCTATGTTCGCAGCCATTTCGGCGCGGTCGAGATCGGCGTGTCCGGCTCGCCCCAGGCCGACGAGATGGTCCTGATCCTGGTGATGACCACGGGCGCCCGCATCCATGAGCGCGTCGGCGGCCTGCGCGCCGACCAGATCAGCGTCTGGGACGGCCAGCGCTGATCCGCCTGCAGATTGCGAAACGAGGACAAAGATGCCCGCCAACATCCGCAAGATCCTGACGCAAGTCGATGAAACCCTTGTCGAATCCGGCAAGACGATCGCGCCGCCGACGCGCCGCGCCGTCGCCGTCGCGGTGATCGCCAACCCCTTTGCCGGGCGCTATCAGGAAGACCTCTCGGAACTGACCGAGATCGGCGTCGAACTCGGCGACCTCCTGACCAAGCGCTGCCTCGCGGCGCTCGGCATCGAGCCCGGCGAGGCCGAGAGCTTCGGCAAGGCCGCGATCGTCGGCGAGGGCGGGGAGCTTGAGCATGCCGCCGCGGTCCTGCACCCGAAGATGGGCACGCCGGTGCGCGCCGCGCTCGGCAAGGGCCCGGCCCTGATCCCCTCGGCCAAGAAGCGCGGCGGGCTCGGCACGCCGATCGACGTGCCGCTCGGCCACAAGGACGCGGCCTTCGTCCGCTCGCATTTCGATGCCGTCGAGGTCCGGGTGACGGACGCGCCGCGCGCCGGCGAAATCCTGGTCGCGATCGCCGTGACCGATTCCGGCCGGCCTTTGCCGCGCATCGGCGGGCTGACCAAGGATCAGATCAAGGGCGAGGACGGGCTGCGCTGAAATTTCGCCGCTCGGTGAAACCCAGAGGCACGTTGAGGAGACTATCCCGCGAGGCATGATCGCTTGGCGAGACGGAGTCCCCCTCGATGACATTCACGCTTACCGGCTTCCATCAGGGAAACTTCCTGAACGCAGCCGACCCCGAGACGCGCAATGGCGTCTGCGTCGCGCTTTGCGATCTCTGGCTGGAATCCCTGTTTCAGGCTCCGGGGGCGGCTCCGCGCAATCGGCTGCAGGCGCTCGCGGTCGATTTCGGCCGGGCCGAGAGCCACCAGCGCCGCTACGGCAAGCTGCGCAAGGTGCTCGGCCGCGATGATGCCCGCCGTCATATGGGCGCGCGCGTCGGCATCGATTTCGATGAGCAGACCTTCGTCGACATGAAGCTGCATGCCGGCCGCAGCGGCATGATCCAGAAAATGTCCGACGATCTGCGGGCGCCCGGTGCCGCCGCGACATGGTCGATGCGCTTTGCCGGCGGCGGTGGCCACGCCATCGCGGGGTTCAACCGGATCGAGCCGCAGCCCTACGGCTTCGACCAGAAGATCCACGTCTTCGATCCGAATATCGGCGAGTATGTCGGGACCTATGGCAGTTGTGCCGAGATCGTCGACGACCTCGTGCGCAAGATCCCGCTCTACGCCACCACGGCGATCTTCCACCGCACGACGGCGGCCGCCGACTGATAAGCCACGGCCGCCATCGTCAATTCAGCCGCCGAGCGACATCGTCAGCGGCGGCTTGACCTCGGGCGGCAGCGGCGAGGTGTAGCCGTCCGCACCGAGCTTCTTCTTGTGGTCGGCCTTGGCCGCGGCCATCAGGGCCGGGTCGAGCAGCACGGCGGCACCCGTTCCCACCATGGCCTTGGCGACATGGATCATCGCCTTGTGCGCGGCGGGCGTCTTGCCCTGCGACACCACCTGCCAGGTGTGGAAGGGCGTGCCGATCGCGACCGTCGGCGCATGCGCCTGCACGGTCGGAACCGCCCAGCTGACATCGCCGATATCGGTCGAGCCGATCGCCGGGTTGCGCTTGGCATCGAGCGGCACCAGGAAATCGGCCAGCGCCGCGCCTGAATCCTCCATGCCGATGGTGCGCCAGATCGAGGCGATCTCCTGCGGCTGCAGCGTCTTGCGGATGTCTTGCGCGAAGGCGCGGTCGGCATCGTCGAAATGCGGCGGTCCTAGCTCTTCCATGACGCCGTGCATCGCCTGCTCCAGCGGCGTGTTGCCGAGCAGATCGGAGACGGCGGAGACGATGCGCATCTCCATCTTGGTCTCGGTCATCAGCGCCGCACCTTCGGCGATCTTCTTCACGCGCTGGACCAGTTCGAGCATGCCGCGCAGGTCGCGAGCCCGGATCGAGTAGCGCACGCGCGCATGGGCCTGCACGACGTTCGGCGCGATGCCGCCGGTGTCGAGCACGGCATAGTGCACGCGGGCATCGCTGGGCATGTGCTCGCGCATGTAGTTGACGCCGACGTTCATCAGCTCGACCGCATCGAGCGCGCTGCGCCCCAGATGGGGAGCGGCGGCGGCGTGCGAAGTGCGGCCGGTGAAGACGAAATCGGCGCGGGTGTTGGCGAGCGCCAGCGGCGGGGCCACCTCCCACCAGCTCGACGGATGCCAGGAGATCGCGACATCGACGTCGTCGAAGGCGCCGGCGCGGACCATGAAGGCCTTGGCCGCACCGCCTTCCTCGGCCGGGCAGCCATAATAGCGCACGCGGCCGGGCAGCTTGTTCTCGGCGAGCCACTCCTTCATCGCGACGGCGGCGAGAAGCGCGGCGGAGCCAAGCAGATTGTGGCCGCAGCCATGGCCATGGCCGCCATCCTCGACCGGCTTGTGGCTGGCGACGCCGGCCTCCTGCGACAGGCCGGGCAGGGCGTCATACTCGCCCATGAACGCGATCACGGGGCCACCCTCACCGGCCTCGCCGATCACGGCGGTGGGAATCTCGGCGACGTTCTTGGTGACGCGGAAGCCCTGATGCTCCAGCTCGGCCGTATGCTCGGCGGACGAGCGCGCTTCGGTGTAGCAGACCTCCGGCATGCCCCAGACCCGGTCGCTCAGCGCGATCAGCCGTTCCTTGTTCGCATCGACGTGGCGCCAGAGATCGTTTCGGTTGTCCATGATGGTCCTGCCTTGGTCAGGCCGGCATATGACCAATCCGGGCCTCTCCCGTCCAGCCGGCAGACGCATGGCTGAGGCGATGCCCAGGCGTTTCCATGCGTCGCGGCAGATGCCGGGGTTAGCAGCAGGTCTCAGCCCGACCAGCCGGCGCGGCCAAGTCGCTCAGGATCGGGCAATCCGGCCGCGCATCGCCCTGGCAGTGTTCGGCGAGATGCCGCAGCGTGTCGGCCATCCCCTGCAGTTCGGCAGCCTTCGCTTCGAGATCGCGGACATGGCTCATCGCGAGCTGCTTCACATCGGCGCTGGCGCGGCTTTTGTCGCGCCAGAGCGCCAGCAGGGCGCGGCTCTCCTCCAGCGAGAAGCCGAGATTGCGCGAGCGCCTGACGAAGCGCAGCGTGTGGACGTCCTGCGCCTCGTAGACACGGTACTGCGCCTGCGTCCGCAGCGGAGCGTCGATCAGCCCGATGCTCTCATAATAGCGGATCATCTTGGCGCTGACGCCGGAGCGCTTCGCCGCCTCGCCGATGTTCATGGCGCCCCCTCCAGCCGCGCTCAGCCCGGCGGATGCTTGTGGATCGGATCGACCCAGTAGACCGACTCGGGCGCCTCGACGGGATCGACATCGGTGATGTTGACCACGACCGCCTCGTTGTCGGAACGCACCAGCACGCATTCGAGCGCGTTGTCGGGGTCGGCGTTGATCTCCTGATGCGGCACGTAAGGCGGCACATAGATGAAATCGCCGGGTCCGGCCTCGGCGACGAATTCCAGCCGCTCGCCCCAGCGCAGCCGGGCCTTGCCGCGCACGACATAGATCACGCTTTCCAGCGCACCATGGTGGTGGACGCCGGTCTTGGCATCGGGCTGGATCGAGACCGTGCCGGCCCAGATCTTCTGCGCGCCGACACGGGCATGGTTGATCGCCGCCTGCCGGAACATGCCCGGCGTCTGCGCCGTGTTGGAGTCGAGCTGGTCGCCCTTGATGACGCGCACGCCGTTATGCTTCCAGCGCGGCTCGTGGTCGTGGTCGTGGGTATGCGGGTGATCGTGCTCGTGATCGGCCATCGCGGTGCTCCTGTGGCGACAGGTTAGAGCAGGACGGCATCCTCGCAAACCGCCTTCGTCGCTGCGGCCGGCGGCGCACCGCGCAGCAGGAACAGCGCCACCAGCGCCGTGACGACCAGGCCGATCGTGGCGATCGAGGCTGAAAGCTGCATGCCCTCGACGAAAGCCGCGCGGGCCAGCGTGAGCAGATGTGCCGACAACTCAGCCGGCAGGTGCCCGGCCTCGGCAACCGCCCCGCCAAGCGTCGCCGCAGCGATGCGCGCCGCGTCCGCAGGCACGCCTGCCGGCACTGATTGCGCCATCTCGCTGCGATAGACCACCGTGACGATGCTGCCGAGGACCGCGATGCCGAGCGCTCCGCCGAATTCGAGGCTGGTCTCGGACATCGCGGCAGCCGATCCGGCGCGCTCGGGCGGGGCGCTGCCGACGATCAGCTCGGTCGTCAGCGCGACCACAGGAGTGAAGCCGAGCGAGAAGATCACCGAAGCGACGACGACGAGCGCGACGCTGCTGCCGATCTCGATGCGCGTCAGCAAGGCAAAGCCGATCGCGGCCAGCGCCAGACCGCCGGCCATCACCGAAGCGGGCCGGAACCGGTGTGCCAGCATGGGCACGATCAGTGAGCCCAGGATAAAGGCCATCGCGGAGGGCACGCCCCAGATGCCCGCCTGCAGCGGCGAGAGCCCGACGACGAGCTGCAGATACTGCGCGATGAACAGGAAGCTGCCGAACAGGAAGACGAAGCCCATCACGTTGATCGCCAGCGAGGCGCTGAACACCGCGTTGCGGAACAGCCGCAGATCCAGCATCGGATCGTCGAGATGCCGCTGCCGGCGCATGAAAACCGTGCCGAGTATGATTCCTGCCAGGATCGGCACGACGGCCCGCCAACCGACACCATGCTCGGCCATATGCTTGATGCCGTAGATCGTCGCGAGGACCGCGATCAGGGACAGCGCAGCGCTGACGAGGTCGATTCGCCCGGCGTTGGGATCCTTGAACTCGGGCAGCAGCAACGGGCCCAGGATCAGGAGCAGCAGCATCACCGGTACGCCGACGAGGAAGACCGAACCCCACCAGTAATGCTCCAGCAGCACGCCGCCGACGAGCGGGCCGATGGCGCCGCCGGCCGAGAAGCTCGATATCCAGATGCCGATCGCGAAGGTGCGCTCGCGGGCATCGCGGAACATGTTGTGGATCAGCGAGAGCGTCGATGGCGCCAGCGTCGCGCCGGCGACCCCGAGCAAGGCGCGTGTCGCGATCAGCATCTCCGCGCTGGTCGAGAAGGCAGCGAGCACCGAGGCGAGGCCGAAGGCGGCCGCGCCGATCAGCAGGAGCTTGCGACGCCCGATCCGGTCTCCCAGCGTGCCCATGGTAATGAGCGAGCCGGCGACCATGAAGCCGTAGATATCGACGATCCAGAGCAGTTGCGCCGCGCTTGGCTTCAGATCGGCGCTGAGCTGCGGCACAGCCAGATTCAGGACGGTGAGGTCCATCGAGTACAGCAGGCAGGGCAGGGCGATCACGGCCAGGCCGAGCCATTCGCGCCGTGTCGCCTTTGGCGTCTCGTCGGTCGTCATTGTCTTGACCATTGCTCTGCGCCGGCCGGCCGGCGGCAGGCCCTTGCGGCTGGATTTGAGGGGCGAATCTGATGCGTTCCGCCGTCAGCGGATGACAGCACGAACGATCGACCGAGCCTGACGGCGAAACGCGCCAATGCTTAACCTGCGAGTTAAGCATAGACCAGGGCCGTCGCGCTGGTCAACGCCACTCGGAGGGCTGTGCCAGCGCGAACCGGTGATCAGCCCTTCTTTGCCGGCCCCGTCGCGATCGGACGGTCGCTTGCGCCCCATTCGGCCCAGGAGCCGTCATAGATCGCGCGCGCCGGCTTGCCGATCGTCTCCAGCGCCATCGACAGGATCGCGGCGGAAACGCCCGAACCACAGCTCGTGATCAGCGGCTTGTCGAGGTCGACGCCGGCCTCGGCAAAAGCCGCCGCGACGGCATCCGGCGATGCAAGCTGCCCGTCCTTTACGATCGCCGGGAAGGGCAGGCTGAGCGAGCCCGGCATATGGCCGGAGCGGACACCTGCGCGCGGCTCCGGCGCCTCGCCGCGAAAGCGATCGCCGGGGCGGGCATCGACCACCTGCGCCGTGCCGTCGGACAGGGCCCGCGCGACATCGCCGGCATTGGCCACAGCCGAATGGTCGAGCCGCGCGGTGAAGCTGCGGGCGGCGCGGGCGCGCGGCGGGCCATGCTCGATCGGGCGGTCTTCCGCCTGCCATTTCGGAAAGCCGCCTTCGAGGATGACGACGTCCCTGGCTCCGAAGGTCTTGAAGGTCCAGCGCACGCGCGGCGCCGAGAACAGCCCGAGCCCATCATAGACGACGATCCGCATGCCGTCACTGATGCCCATGGCACCAACCGTGGTGGCGAAGGCCTCCGGCCGCGGCAGCATATGCGGCAGGTCGGACGTGGTGTCCTTCACCGTGTCGATGTCGAAGCGCAGGGCGCCGGGAATGCGGCGCTCGGCATACTCCGCATGCGGATCGCGTCCATGAACCGGCAAGTACCAGGAGCCGTCGACCACGACGACCTCGGGAGCGTTCAGGTGCTCAGCTAGCCACTCGGTCGAGACGAAAACATCTTCGCGGGCCATGTCGGACGGTTCCTCGTGGGCTTTTATCTGGGCGCTTGCGCCGGTTGTCGTCTCAGACCAGCGCGATCCGGACGCGCCGGTTCTGCTTGCCCTTCTTCTCGATATCGGTGACCGCAACAAGGCCGATCTCGGCGGTGTTGCGGACATGGGTGCCGCCGCAGGGCTGCAGGTCGATATCGCCGATCGCGACCAGCCGGACCCGGCCGGAGCCGCGCGGCGGCTTCACCGACATCGTCTTGACGAGGCCGGGATTGGCGTCGAGCTCGGCATCGGTGATCCAGCTTTCGGTGACATCGGCATTGCGGGCGACCAACGCGTTGAGCTTTTCGGCGATCTCCGCCTTGTCGAGCCCGCCTTCGGGGATGTCGAAATCGAGCCGCCCGTCGCCGTCGCCGATGGCGCCACCCGTGACCGGATAGGACAGCACGACGCTGAGCAGATGCAATGCCGTGTGGATCCGCATGCGCTTCAGCCGCCGATCCCAATCGAGCAGGACAGTCACGGTCTCGCCCGGCTGGGGCGACGCCTGGCCTTCCAGCGGCACATGAATGACGCGGCTCTTGTCTTCCGGATCATAAATCGCGGTGCCGATTGAAATCATACTGCCATCCGCCCGCCGCAACGTGCCGGCATCGCCCGGCTGCCCACCGCCGGTCGCGTAGAGCACGGTGCGGTCGAGGATGATGCCGCCGCGCTCGTTCACCGCCTCGACGGTGGCAGTCGTCTCGGTCAGATAGGCGTCGTCACGAAAGAGCAGTGCTGTCGGCATGGTCCATAGGCTCGCTGTCCCGGCGTGGCGCATCGGCGCAGGCCGCCTTCAAAGGCAGCGGAGATTGCACGGATCGGGCAGATCGCGCCACCGCCCTTTTGCCTGCCGTCAGCGCGGCTCTTCCGCCGCCGGGGCGCCGGCCCTAGACTGGGCGAGCTGCCGGCCGCCCGGCCCCAGCCCGGGAGGTCCCATGACATTGCCGCGCATGCAGCCCAGCGACGGCGTCGCCTGGATCACCGGTGCTAGCTCGGGCATCGGCGAGGCCGTGGCGCTTAAACTGGCGCAGCGCGGCTGGACGGTTGCGATCACCGCACGCAGGCTCGACCAGCTCGAGGAGATCGCCCGCCGCGCCGAAGGCCTGCCCGGTCGCATCGTCGCCCATGCCGGGGATGTCACGGAGACGGGCTCGATGAAGGCCGTGGTCGACGCCATCGAAAGCGTCCACGGGCCGATCGCGCTGGCCTTCGTCAACGCCGGCATCGCTCCCGACAGCGAAGGCGTGCTCGACATGGCCGCCTTCGAGCAGATCATCGCCGTGAACCTGACCGGCACGGCGCGGGCTCTGGCGGCCGTGATCGAGCGCATGTCGCCGCGCAAGCGCGGTCAGGTCGCGATCAACGCCTCGGTGGCGGGCTATGGCGGGCTGCCGGCCTCATCGGCCTATGGCGTCTCGAAAGCTGCCGCGATCCATCTCGCTGAGACGCTGAAATTCGAGGGCGACCGCCTCGGCATCCGCGTGCAGCTCGTCAATCCCGGCTGGATCGACACGCCGATGACCCAGCCCAAGGACGTGCCGATGCCGTTCATCATGAGCCAGGAGGAGGCCGCCCGTCGCATCGTCGACGGATTCGAAAAAGGGGGGTTCGAAATCACTTTCCCGCGCCGGCTCTCCTGGGTGATGAAGGCGGTCAATCTGCTGCCGTACCCGGTCTATTTTTGGTTGATCGCCCACGGCACGCGCCGGGCTGGGGCTAAGTCGCCGTGACGGGCCAGCCGGCAGCCTAATCCGACCGCGTCTCGTCTCGTGTCTTGGCCAACGCGTCGAGCGCGCGCCTGCGGCCGAAATCCAGATCGACGATCGGGCGCGGATAGGTCTGGCCGAGAACGATCCCGGCGCGGTGCAGTTGGTCGGCATCGGCTTTCCACGGCTCATGGATCAATGTGTCGTCCAGCCCCGCGATCTCGGGAATCCAGCGCCTGACATACAAGCCCTTGGGGTCGAATTTCAGCCCCTGCGTCACCGGATTGAAGATGCGGTAATAGGGCGCGGCATCGGCGCCCGAACCCGCGACCCACTGCCAGCTCGCGGCGTTGTTGGCCGGGTCGGCATCGACGAGCGTGTCCCAGAACCAGTCCTCGCCGTGCCGCCAGTCAATCAGGAGATGCTTGATCAGGAAGGAGGCGGCGATCATCCGGACGCGGTTATGCATCCAGCCCGTGGTCCAGAGTTCGCGCAAGCCCGCATCGACGATCGGGTATCCGGTCAGCCCGCGCTGCCAGGCCCTCGTTGCCGCATCGTCCCGACGCCAGGGAAAGGCGTCGAAGCGTGGGTTGTAGTTCCGGGTCGCGAGGTCGGGATTGTAGAACAGCAGGTGATAGGAAAACTCGCGCCAGCCGATCTCGGACAGGAACTTCTCGGCATCCGAAGACCCAGCCGAGGCTTCGCCACTTTCGATCGCGCTGCGGGTCGCATGCCAGATCTGACGCGGGCCGATCTCGCCGAAGCGCAGATGCGGCGACAGCCGCGAGGTCGCGGCCCGGTCGGGGCGGTCGCGGCCCTCGCCATAGCCGTCGAGCGGGCCTGAGAGAAATTCGCCGAGGCGCTCGGCTGCCGCTGCCTCGCCGGGTGTCCAGGCCTCGCGAAGGCCTCCAGCCCAATCCGGCTTCACCGGATCGAGCGCCAGATCGGCATGGGACACCGTCATCGCCGTGATGGCGGGCGGCAGCTTTAGAGATTGCATGTGTTTCGGAGCGGGCTTCGGTGCGGCAGGCTCACCGGCAGCGCGCGCGGCGCGCCAATAGGGCGTGAACACCTTCATCGGCTCGCCCGTCTTGGTCGTAACCTGCCAGGGTTCGTTCAGCAGCGCCGCGTTGAAGCTCTCGACCTTCGTGCCGGCAGCGACGAGATCGGCCTTGAGGCGGCTGTCGAGCGCCACCGATTCGGCATCGTAGCGGCGGCTCCAGGTGACCAAGTCGATCCTGGCCGTCTCGACGACGCGCGGCAGGATCGCGCCCGGGTCGCCGCGCATCAGGACCAGTTCGCAGCCTTTGGCCTTGAGCGCAAAATCCAGTGCCGCCAGCGAACGCGACAGCCACCAGCGGCTGGCGCCGCCGAGCGGACGGCGGGAGCCGCCTTCGTCGAGGATGTAGAGGAAAAGCGTCGGGCCATGAGCGACAGCCGCCGAAAGGGCAGGGTTGTCGGCGAGGCGAAGGTCGTCGCGGAACCAGTGGAGCGATAAGGCCGGCATGAGATTGGCGTGATGCTCCGTTATGCGAGCCGTCAGGGATTGGGCACGACACGGCAGCTACGATGGAAACGGAGCATTGGATCGCCCGTCGCAGAAGAGCGAACAGCGAATCGAAAAATGCCGCCGGGCGCGGAGCCCGGCGGCAGGTCGTCAGGTCACCAGCGGCGATCCCACTGACGCTCATTGTAGCGCCGGCCATAGGCGCGAGCATGCGGCGGCGGGCCGCCATAATGACGTCCATAACCACGACCGCGGTAGCCGTAGCGCGGGCCGGCGCGATAACCGCGATGGCGGTAGCCGTAGCCGTACTGGGCCAACTCGATGCCGGCCGGCGCAGCGATGTCGGTCTGGGCGGCGAAGGCGGGAGCCGCCGACACGGTGCCGGGGATCGCCCCGAGACCGAGTGCCAGTGTCGCCGCGAGAATCAGTCTGCGCATATCGATCTCCTTGGGTTGACGGTATCGGTCCATCCAACGCCATCGCACGACAACCGCGCATGAAGCGAAAAGTTCGCTCCCGTTCATCTTGGGGCGCGAGTGAGGTTGGACGGATGGGTCCGGAAACTACATGCGCTCCCAAAGCGACGCATCGCGGGCCGACTGGCGTTTGATCCAGGCATAGCGTGTCTCGCCCCGGCGCCGGATCTCGGCGGTCAAATTGTCCAGCACGAGATCGCCGCGATCGGTCCGGATGATCAGTAGCAGATGCCCTTCGCCGGCGGGCGTCCTCACAACCGCGATCAGCAGGGCCGAAGCCGGCAGTCCCATGGCCAGCAGGTCATGCCGCTTGGTCACGACATAATCGTTGCAATTCCCCGTTTCGGGATCGATCCGCCAGTCGGTGGTGGTTTTCACGGACCTTATTCGCTGATTGACGTCGCGGTTGATCCGCTCGATCGCGGCTTCGACGTCGGGCGTCAGGTCGATCACGGCATCGGGGACGCCCAGTTCGCAATCGGCGGCGTGGCGCAGGCAAAATCGCGTGTAGTCGAGCGGGGCCAGTTCGAGCCGCGTCGGATCGAGGCTGGCGCGATGCACCACAGGACGCGAATCGACGGCGTCTCCCGCCGGACGCGACGCGCACGCCCCGGCGAGGCCGGCTACGACCATGACCATTGCTGCTGTGAATCTGACTCGGTTGCTCATCGTTCGATCGATAACGCAGGCCGGTAAAGGATTCTGGCTGAATTGCCGTCGGCCCCGGCGTTCCGTGATGGTGGCATGCGGCGCTGAAAAACCAAAAGGCCCCCACGATTGTCCGTCGCTATCGCCGTGCCACGCGGGATATGTATAAATTGAGCGGGCGGCCGACGACGCAAACAGATCTCGGCTGCCCTCTGACGCCGACACTCAGGCGCGCGGGTGTGAGACATGGGCGATCCTCAGGGCCGTGATCCCCAAGCGACTGCACGCTTGCAGCTCACGCTTCGCGTCCATGAGCAAAGCGTGCCGATCGACCTGAGCATTCCAGACCGCCCCGTGCGGCTCGACGAGTTGCTTCCGGCATTGCGCGAGATGGATGACCGCCTGATCGATGCGGCAGTCGCCCATACCGCAGCGAAGGGAGAAAACGTGTCCTGTGCAAAGGGCTGCTCGGCCTGTTGTCGAGCCCAGCCCGTGCCGGTCACGGCGCCTGAAGCCTACGCGCTGGCCAGGCTGGTCGAGCGCTTGCCCGAGCCGCGCGGCAAGGCCGTGCGAGCGGCATTCGCGGCCAACGTCGCGCGGATCCGCGAGGCTGGCCTGTACGAGACCTATATGCAGCGCGATCCGGCCCTGACCCGCGACGAGGCCCGCATTCTCGCGCGGCGCTACATGGCGCTGAAGCTGGCCTGTCCATTTCTCGCTGACGACGCGTGCAGCATTTACGCCGAGCGCCCCTTCGTGTGCCGGCAATATCTCGTGACCTCGCCGCCTTGGCTTTGCGACTCGCCTCTCGACGCGGCCGTGCAGCCGATTCCCATGCCGGCTGCCTTCGCCACTGCCATGCTCGAAGCAGGACAGGCGTTGACCGGGGAGGCGCAATACACCGTGCCGTTGGCACTCGCGCTCGACTGCGCGCAAGCCAAGCGAATCGAGATGGAAAAGACCGGCCCGGCGAAGCCGGCATTCGAGACCATCGTGCGCCGCGCGTTGAAGTGAAGCGGCCGGCGCAACCTGGGATTCCTTGCCATAGCGCTCGCTGAGGCCTCACAGGCCGAACAAACGCCCGAATCCTCGCCACAGCGTGTAAGGCGCGTAAAGCACAGCCTAACCGCAAACCAAAAGGGCCCGGGCGATATGCGCCCAGGCCCTCGAAATGACTGGCTCCCGGAGCAGGATTCGAACCTGCGACCAATCGATTAACAGTCGATTGCTCTACCGCTGAGCTATCCGGGATCGGTGGTGGCGTATAGCGACGGCTCTGCGGGTGCGCAACCCTTTTCCGACCGATGAGCCGGATTGCGACACGGCGGCGGCATCGGCGCGGTTGGCGGTTGCAGCGAACCCCGGCATGTGGTTATAGGCGGCCTTCGGGATTTCGCTGATGGCGGCGTCCCGCGGAAGGCCTCGTGGCGGAGTGGTTACGCAGAGGACTGCAAATCCTTGCACCCCGGTTCGATTCCGGGCGAGGCCTCCAGATTTTCCCAGCATTCGGCAGAAGCATGATGCCAGTCCCCGTCATGGGGGCCGCGAGCCAGCCTGGCATGGGCGGCTGCGTCGTGGCGGCCGCGATGTCTTGCCTTTTGAAGCAGGCTCGAACAGAAAGCATCGATGGGTGGCAACGCCGCCGGGCAGGGCGCCTCGAGGTGCAGGTTGTCGGCCCTGTCGATCGCCTGGCCCATCGGTGCCGCAGACGGAGATTTCGGGGCATGGAGAGTTTCGCCGCACTGCGCCGCATGATGGTGGATTGCCAGATGCGGACCTATGACGTGACGGATCGCGCCGTTCTGGCTGCCGCCGCCGAGGTTCCGCGCGAGGCCTTCCTGCCGCCATCCCTGTCGCATCTGGCCTATCTCGATCAGCCGGTGCCTCTGCCCGGCACCGGGCGGGCCCTGATGACACCGATGGTCATCGCCCGCATGATCCAGATGCTCGACCTGCAGCCAGGCGAGGATGTTCTCGAATATGGCGGCGGCAGCGGATATGGCGCCGCGCTGATGGCCCGCATGGGCACGCAGGCCACGCTGTGGGAGCCCGACGCCGAGGCCCTCGCGCTGGCGGAACCCGCCCTGCGTCAGGCGCTTGCCGGCGCCAGCGTCTCGGCCACGCGCCCCGACGACGAATCCTTCGATGCGGTTCTGGTTAGCGGTGCTTGCGAGAGCGTGCCCGAGTCGCTTTTTCCACTGCTTCGTGAGGGCGGCAGGCTGATCGCGGTCGAGGGCTTCGGGCGCTCCGCACGGGTCAAGCTCTACCAAAAATCCGGCGGAAAGGTTTCGGGGCGCCCGGTTTTCGATGCGGCCGCCCCCGTTCTGGCCGAGTTCCGCAAGGCGCCCGCCTTCGTTTTTTGAGACTGCATGGTGTCGCATTTTTGCGGCACTGCGAAATTCAAAGCCATGCCTCCGCCCGGCTCCGTTGGCGATCGCGGCGGGGCAGGTTATGTAACGCTTTGTTAGTATGCCGAGGCTGGGGCGATGCCTGGGCGCGACTTGAGTCCGCACATGAGGCGTCCAGTGACACGACGGAATAACTCCAAGACGACCACCAGGCTCGGCTTCGCCGCGGCGCTTGGCCTTGCTCTCGCGTCCGGCGTCTCGCCCGCTGCCATGGCGCAGACGATGGATGCCGCCCTGGCACGTGCCTATGCCGGCAATCCGACGCTGAATGCGCAGCGCGCTTCGGTGCGCGCCACCAACGAGAATGTGCCACAGGCGCTTTCCGG
>UCBZ01000088.1 GCA_900470775.1 Hyphomicrobiales bacterium
AGAGCTGGCTCGGTTTGTCTGAACAGTTTTGGGGTTGTCGCTAAGTGGATTTCGGCCCTGGTTATGCCGCAACCGGGATTGGCTGCAGCGCGTTGAAGTAGGCCTGATCGGGCGTCTGCCGTCCCAGACTCTGGTGAGGCCTCCTGCCGTTGTAAAAGGCGAGATATCGTCCGATCGAGGCGCGCGCGTCGGACACGCTGGCATAGGCGCGCAGATAGACCTCCTCGTATTTCACCGATTTCCAGATGCGCTCGACGAAGACGTTGTCGCGCCAGGCGCCCTTGCCGTCCATGCTGATCCTGATGCCCGCGCCGATCAGCATGGCGGTGAACTCGCGGCTGGTGAACTGCGAGCCCTGATCGGTGTTGAAGATGTCGGGCTTGCCGAGGCGCGCCATCGCCTCCTCGACGGCCTCGACGCAGAAGGCGACGTCCATGGTGATCGAGAGCCGCCAGGCCAGGACCTTGCGGCTGAACCAGTCTACTGCAGCCGTCAGATACACGAAGCCCCGCGCCATCGGGATGTAGGTGATATCCATCGCCCAGACCTGATTGGACCGCGTCACCGGCAGCTTGCGCAGCAGGTAGGGGAAGATCCTGTGCCCCAGCGCCGGCTTCGAGGTGTTCGGCCGGCGGTAGAGCGCCTCGATCCCCATCCGCTTCATCAGCGTCGCGACGTGGAGACGCCCAGCGACAGGCCCCTCGGCCAGCAGCAGACCTTGCAGCATGCGGCTGCCTGCGAAGGGGTATTCCAGATGCAGCGCGTCGATCGCGCGCATCAAGGCCAGATCAGCAGACGAGGCCGCGCGGGGCAGATAATAGACGCTGCCCCGGCTGATCCCGAGTGCTCTGGCTTGCCGGTTGAGCGGCAGATCGTGATGGCGGTCGATCATCGCTTTGCGCTCAGAAGGCCGGCCTTGCCGAGCGCGCCGGACAAAAAATCGTTCTCCAGCGCCAGCTCCCCGATCTTCGCATGCAGCGTCTTCACGTCGATCGAGGGCGCGGTGGACTCGGACTTCGCTTCGGAGCCAAAGACACCGGCAGCCCCTTCAAGGAGCTGGCTGCGCCACTGCGTGATCTGGTTGGGGTGGACGTCGAACTGCTGCGCCAGATCGGCCAGCGTCTTCTCGCCCTTGATCGCCGCCAACGCGACCTTCGCCTTGAAAGCCGGGCTATGGTTCCGGCGAACGCGTCTCGACATATCCGCTCCTGTTCACGACAATCATGCCGCGTTCAGGCCGAAAATCCACCTATGCATGCTGTTCAGATTTCCCGAGCCAGCTCT
>UCBZ01000004.1 GCA_900470775.1 Hyphomicrobiales bacterium
TGCAGTCGTCCACGATGGCCAGGATCCGGAAGCGGCGGCCGTCCGTGAACTGGTCGGAGACGAAGTCGAGTGACCAGCGCTCGTTCGGCCCGAGGGGCACCAGCATCGGCGCTCTTGTGCCGATGGCTCGTTTACGGCCGCCGCGCCGGCGCACGGCCAGCTTTTCCTCGCGATAGAGCCTGAAGAGCCGCTTGTGGTTCACGACATGGCCTTCGCGTTTGAGCAGGACATGCAGGCGCCGATAGCCGAAGCGCCGCCGCTCCCGGGCGATCTCGATCATCCGTTCGCGTAGAGCGCGATCGTCTGGGCGCCCGGATTGGTATCGGACGGTCATGCGGCAGCAGCCGATGGCTTTACACGCCCGCCGTTCGCTCATCGCGTGATGCTCCACGAGATGCGCGACGGCCTTCCGCTCGGCAGCGGGCGTCACCATTTCTTTCCCAGCAGATCCTTCAGGGCGACGTTGTCGAGCATCGCATCGGCCAGCATGCGCTTCGGCTTGGCGTTCTCATCCTCGAGCGTCCGGAGGCGCCTTGCCTCAGACACGTCCATTCCGCCGAACTTCGCCTTCCACTTGTAGATGCTGGCGTCGCTCACACCGTGCTTGCGGCACAGATCGGCGACCGAGACCCCGGACTCCTGTTCCTTCAAGATCGCGATGATCTGCTCTTCCGAGAAGCGGCTGCGCTTCATGCTCTGGTCCTCGCAATGGGCCAGAACGAACTTCAAACTGGATTAAGACCGAGGGGCAACGTCAAGCGCGACAACGCTTCGCGTGGTGCGGGTCAGCAGCCGCCCCTCATGCACTCCTCCAGTCCATGCACGGCGTTCAACAGCCCGTAGCTGCCAATCCAGGCGCGAGACCGGATTGATGAGCAGGCCTCATAACCCCAATCTACCCTGCTTCTGGAACGCTTCCAAACTCTGAGCCGTTTGGAAAGCAGCCAGCCGCGCCGTGCGGCCTCGCACCGGCGTCTCCATGGGATGCCCGGTCAAGGCGAGGTCTCTGCGAGCAGCGTCAATTCCGGAGCGAGCATGCATTTTCCCAGCGATCTGGCGGCGACACGCCGCGACCTCCTGATCGGCACCGCAGCTGCGGTCGCGACGACCTCGTCGTCTTCGCGGCTGGCGGCCCAAGCCCCGGCCGATATCGGCCCCGTCATCGCGCCTGTCTCATTCGAGGTGAACGGCGCGCAACGCGAGTTCAGTCTCGATGCACGCACGACGCTGCTCGATGCGCTGCGCGAACACCTCCACCTGAACGGCACCAAGAAGGGCTGCGACCACGGCCAATGCGGCGCCTGCACGGTCCTCGTCGATGGCCGGCGGATCAATTCCTGCCTGACGCTTGCCGTCATGCATCAGGGCCAGCGCGTCACCACGATCGAGGGCCTCGGCACGCCGGACAACCTGCATCCAATGCAAGCCGCCTTCGTCAAGCATGACGGCTTCCAGTGCGGATACTGCACGCCGGGCCAGATCTGTTCGGCTGTCGGCGTTCTCGACGAGATCAAGGCCGGTGTCCCCAGCCATGTCAGCGCGGACCTGACTGCCACCCCCGAGGGATCGGAAGCCGAAATCCGGGAGCGCATGAGCGGCAACATCTGCCGCTGCGGAGCTTACTCCAACATCGTCGATGCCATCACCGACGTCTCCGGGAGGAAGGCATGAAGTCCTTCACATACGAACGGGCCAGTACGCCGGCCGAGGCCGCCTCGGCGGCCGCGCGCAACACAGGCACCCGCTTCATCGCGGGCGGGACCAACCTGCTCGACCTGATGAAGCTGGAGATCGAGACGCCGCGGCATCTGATCGACGTCAACAGCCTCGCCCTCGATACGATCGAGCCGTTGCCGGACGGCGGCCTGCGGATCGGCGCCCTGGTGCGCAACACCGACCTCGCCGCCGATGCCCGCATCCGACGCGATTACGGGGTTCTGTCGCGGGCTTTGCTGGCCGGCGCCTCGGGCCAGTTGCGCAACAAGGCGACGACGGCGGGCAATCTGCTCCAGCGCACGCGCTGCCCATATTTCTACGACACCAACCAGCCCTGCAACAAGCGCCAGCCCGGCAGCGGCTGCTCGGCGCTTGGCGGATTCAGCCGATCCCTGGCCATCGTCGGGGCGAGCGATGCCTGCATCGCCACTCATCCCAGCGACATGGCGGTGGCGATGCGGGTGCTCGATGCGCAGGTCGAGACGGTGAGGCCCGATGGCACGACGCGGCGTCTGCCGATCGCGCAGTTCTATCGGGCGCCAGGCGACACGCCCCAGCTCGAAACGGCGCTCGCTCCCGGTGAGCTGATCACGGCTGTCACGCTGCCCAAGCCGGTCGGCGGCATGCATGTCTATCGCAAGGTGCGCGACCGCGCCTCCTACGCCTTCGCGCTGATCTCCGTCGGCGCGATCGTGCAGCGCGACGGCAGCGGCCGTGTGGCGCTTGGCGGCGTCGCCCACAAGCCCTGGCGCATCGAGGCCGCCGAGGCGCAGCTGCCGAAAGGCGCCAGGGCCGTGACGGAGCGCCTGCTGGCGAATGCCAAGACCACCGACGATAACGCATTCAAGCTCCCGCTGGTCGAGCGCACGCTCGCCGCCGTGCTTGTCGAAGCGAGGGCCTGAAGCCATGAAGTTCGACACACCCGCCACCACCAACCCGATCGACCAGCTCAAGGTCATCGGCCAGCCGCTCGACCGCATCGATGGCCCGCGCAAGGTTACGGGCACGGCTCGCTATGCCTATGAGCAGCACGATGTCGCGCCCAACCAAGCCTATGGCCATGTCGTCGGCTCGGCCATCGCCAAGGGAAAGATCGTCTCGATGGACCTCGCCGCCGCGCGGCGGGCTCCGGGCGTGCTGACGATCGTTACGGCGCAGAGCGCCGGCAAGCTCGGCAAGGGCAAGTACAACACCGCCAGGCTGCTCGGCGGCCCGGATATCGAGCATTACCATCAGGCGGTTGCGCTCGTGGTGGCGGAGACCTTCGAGCAGGCCCGGGCGGCAGCCCAACTGGTCAAGGTGCGCTACGCCGAGGCCAGGGGTGCGTTCGATCTGGCAGCCGTCAAGGATCGTGCCCCGGACGCAAAGCCCGAAGGAGAGAGCCCGACCCAGACCGCCGTCGGCGACTTCGCAGGTGCTTTTGCCACGGCCCCGGTCAAGCTCGACCAAAGCTATTCGACGCCCGATCAGGCTCACGCGATGATGGAGCCGCATGCCTCGATCGCAGCCTGGGACGGCGACAAGCTGACGCTGTGGACCTCCAACCAGATGATCGCCTGGAGCGTCGGCGACATGGCGAAGACGCTGGGCATCCCCAAGGAGAATGTCCGGCTGGTCTCGCCCTTCATCGGCGGCGGCTTCGGCGGAAAGCTCTTCATCCGGGCCGATGCGCTGCTGGCGGCACTTGGTGCGCGCGCGGCAGGGCGGCCTGTGAAGGTCGCGCTGACTCGGCCGATGATGTTCAACAACACCACGCACCGTCCCGCGACGATCCAGCGTATCCGCATCGGCGCGACGCCTGACGGCAAGATCACCGCCATAGGTCATGAAAGCTGGTCCGGAGATCTGAAAGGCGGCGGCCCGGAGCTCGCGACGCAGCAGACGCGCCTGCTTTATGCCGGCGCCAACCGGATGACGTCGCTGAAGCTCGCCGTCCTCGACCTGCCGGAGGGCAACGCCATGCGCGCACCGGGCGAGGCGCCCGGGCTGATGGCGCTCGAAATCGCCATGGACGAGATGGCGGAGAAGCTCGGCCTGGATCCGGTCGAATTCCGCATCCGCAACGATACCCAGGTCGATCCTGAAAAGCCGCAGCGGCCGTTCTCGCAGCGGCGCCTCGTGGAGTGCCTGCGCATCGGGGCCGAGCGCTTCGGATGGGAGAAGCGGTCGGCAACGCCGGCGAGCGTCCGCGACGGCAAATGGCTCGTCGGTCTCGGCGTCGCGTCGGCATTCAGGAACAATCTGGTCATGAAGTCGGGCGCGCGTGCCACTCTTGGCCGCAATGGTATCGTCACGGTCCAGTCCGACATGACGGATATCGGAACCGGCACCTACACCATCATCGCGCAGACGGCAGCCGAGATGATGGGCCTGGCCATCGACAAGGTGAAGGTCGAACTCGGCGATTCGAGCTTTCCTGTTTCAGCGGGCTCGGGCGGGCAGTGGGGCGCCAATTCGGCAACCTCCGGCGTTTACGCCGCCTGCGTGAAATTGCGCGACGCGGTGGTCCAGAAGCTCGGCTTCAATTCAGGGGATGCGGTCTTCGAGGGTGGCGCCGTGAAGTCCGGCAACCGTTCCGTTCCGCTGGCCGTCGCCGCGCGCGAAGGCGACATCGTTGGGGAGGACACGATCGAGTTCGGCAATCTCGACGAGACGCATCAGCAATCGACCTTCGGCGGCCATTTCGTCGAGGTCGGCGTCGAAGCCGCGACCGGCGAGGTACGGCTTCGGCGCATGCTTGCGGTCTGTGCGGCCGGTCGCATCCTGAACCCCAAATCCGCGCGCAGCCAGGTCATCGGCGCGATGACGATGGGCGCAGGCGCAGCGTTGATGGAAGACCTCGTCATCGACAAGCGACGCGGCTTCTTCGTCAACCACGACCTCGCCGGCTATGAGGTTCCTGTCCACGCCGACATCCCCCACCAGGACGTCGTCTTCCTCGACGAGACCGACCCGATGTCCTCGCCGATGAAGGCGAAGGGCGTCGGCGAGCTCGGCATCTGCGGGGTGGGAGCGGCCGTCGCCAACGCGATCTACAACGCGACGGGCGTCCGCGTGCGCCACTATCCGATCACCCTCGACAAGCTTCTCGATCGATTGCCATCAGTCAGTTGAGGGGGAATGCGCAGGTCGCCAGACGGCTTGCCCGGTTACTCTGCTCTCGATGAATTTCACCGCGGCAGTGACCCCGTCTTCCTGTCGGATCGCGACGCCAAGCGCAGCCGCCCGGTGACGCATCTGCTGGTCGTCCATTGCCGCAATCGCCGCTGCAAGGCTTTCGCTCGACAGAGTTTTTCGGTTGAGAGCATGAGGGCCTACGCCCAGCTCCGCGATACGCCTTCCCCAGAACGGCTGGTCGCCGAAGAAGGGACAGATGGCCGTGGGTTTGCCTGCGCGGAGAGACGCCGCCGTGGTGCCGGCGCCACCATGATGCACGGTCGCTGCAACCCGGGGAAACAACCTGTCATGCGGCGCTCCGGCGATCATGTGGACGTTGCCAGGTACGTGTTGCGCCTCCAGTGCCCCGCCACCGGTTGCCAGCAAACCGCGCTTGCCGGTTCTTGCGAGAGCCTCGATGACGATCGTGGTCATTGCCCGGGGATCAAGCCCCGGCATGCTGCCGAAGCCGACATAGATCGGTGGCTCGCCGGCGTCGAGGAATGCCGTCAACGCGTCTGACGGTCGCCATTCCTGGCTGTCGAGGAACCAGTAGCCGCTGACCAGCACATTGTCGCCCCAATCGGGCGGAACCGGCACGACATGCGGGCTATAGGCATAGAGCGTGCCCAAGGACAGGCCAGCGCCAGAGCGGCGGCCCGCGAGCCCCAGCGATGCTTCCCGCCAGTCGCGGATCTGCTTGCCGAACAGAAAATCCGCCCCCTTGATCGCCAGCGCATGGCTGGCGCGGTTCAGCGGACCCAGGGACGCAAACGGAAGCATGGGGCTGGGAAAGGCCGAGGTTGGCGTGAAGCCCGGTAGCGGCGATGCGAGGATGTGCGGACATGCGAGAGCTTCGGCGATGTGTGGCGCCGCAATCGACTTGGGGTGGTGGACGATCACATCGGGGCGGAAAGCCTTGACGGCCGCCCACTCGTCATCCAGCAGGCGCCGCATCAACGGACGCACATGCTTCAAGAGTTTGAATCCGGCGCTGAAGCCTCGACCGCCAGCAATCGCAGCCTTGCCTTCCGGCGTGTCCATCAGGGCGAGGAACTCTCCCGGAAGCGCCGCGAAGGCGATGCCATGTTCACGAACCATGGCATCGAACTGAACAGGTCCTGCGATCTGCACCGCGTGCCCGCGCTCGATCAACCCCAATGCAAGAGCGATATAGGGCTGTACGTCGCCTCTGGTGCCGAGCGTTTCAATGGCGATGCGCACCCGGTTTCCTCTTTTCGTGCCGATCAAAAACGCTCTAGCGTTCGCTAACCAGGGCCTCATGAAGCTGGCTTGGCGAGTTCGCGGCCCTGATGCTCTGCAGAACGTCTTGCGAGCGCAACCGCCGGGCCAGGCAGGCGAGGACGTTGATGTGCTCCTTCTGCGCCTCGGCCGGCGTGAGCAGGACGAGGACGATATCGACCGGCAGTCCGTCGATCGCGTCGTAGTCGATCGGCTTGCTCAGGCGGGCCAGCCAGCCGACCGGCCTGACCAATCCCGGCACAGGCGCATGCGGAATCGCGACGCCGTCGCCCACGCCGGTCGAGCCCAGGCTTTCGCGCCGCAGCAGGGCATCGCGAATGACCTCGGGGGGAATGCCGAGCGCGGCGCCGGCCTGCTTCGCGATCGTCTCGATGACTTTCGCCTTGGAGGGCGCGGCAAGGCCCAGAATGACATTTGCGGGACCGATGAAATCCGACGCCTTCATAGCTGTACTCACTGTGGGTGGCTTGCTGACGGGATCGTTCATTCGATCTCGCGGAGCCGGTAGCCCACCCCTGTTTCGGTGGTGATGTATTGCGGCTGGTCGGGCGTCCGTTCGAGCTTCTGGCGGAGCTGGCGAACATAGACGCGCAGATACTGGACGTCGGTCGATCCGCCCCAGACCTGGTTCAGCAGATACTGATGGGTCAGGACCTTGCCGGCGTGCTGCACGAGCAGGCGCAGGATGTCGTATTCCTTCGGCGACAGCTTGATCTCCTTCTCGGCGAGCCTGACGATCCGCTTGACCAGATCGACCGAGAGCTCGCCCGTCTGGAACACCGGCTTCTCGCCCTGCTGCTGCAGCTTGTGGCGAAGCGCGACGCGGATGCGTGCGACCAGCTCCTTCATGCCGAAGGGCTTCGTCACATAGTCATCGGCGCCGAGCTCAAGCGCCTTGACGATACCCGCCTCATCGGTGCGGCTCGACAGGATCAGGATCGGCAGATCGACCAGCTCGTCGCGCCATCGGCGCAGCAGCTCATGACCGGGCATGTCGGGTAGGCCGAGATCAAGCAGGATCAAATCCGGCCGGTCGAGCCTGACGTGCTCGATCGCGTCTTTCGCATTGCCGGCCTCGCTGATCGCATAGCCTTCGGTTCCGAGGCCGACGCGGAGCAGGCGCCGGATCGGCGGCTCGTCATCGACGATCAGGACCTTCACCGTCGAACTCATGACATGTCTTCCAGGTTGAGGGCCTCGGGAGGCACGGGCATCGTGATGGTGAAGACAGAGCCGTAGCGATCGGCCCGGTTGCCCGCGGTGATGGTCCCGCCCATGGCCTCGACAAAGCCGCGGCAGATCGACAGGCCCAGCCCCGTCCCGGCGCGGACATGGTCGGTCTTGCTGACGCGGTAGAAGCTGTCGAACACGCGTTCGAGATCAGCGGAAGGGATGCCCGGCCCCTCATCCAGCACCTGCAGCGCCACCTGATCGCCATCGGTCCAGGCCTGGATCCGGATGGCCGAGCCAGGCGGCGCATATTTGGCGGCGTTGTCGATCAGATTGAACAGAACCTGCTCGAACAGGACGGGATCGAGCCGAAGCATCGGCAGATCGGCGGGTAGATCCGTCTCGATCCTGTGCTCGGCCACGATCTTGACGACACGGCGCAGGGCCGTGCCGACAATGTCGCCGAGATATTGCAGGGAATAGTTCGGCTGCGTCGCGCCGGACTCGATCCGGGTCATGTCGAGCAGATTGGCAATGAAGCGGTAGAGCCGCTCGGATTCGTCGTTGACGGTCGCGAGCAGATCGACGCGATCGGCCTTGGGGATCGCGTCCGGGTAATCGCGCAGCGCTCCAGCCGCCCCCATGATCGCCGCGAGCGGCGTCTTCAGATCATGCGAAATCGAGGTCAGGAGCGCGGACCGCAGCCGGTCGGCTTCAGCTGCCAACTTTGCCCGGTCGACATCGGCGACAAGCTGGATGCGTTCGATGGCGACCGCCGCCTGATCGGCCAGCGCGTCGAGCAGGCGTTGCTGCTCTGGCGTAAGCAAAGGGCCCTGGCGGTCATTGTCGAGGCCGAGCACTCCGATGGCGGTGCGGCCGGTGCGGAGCGGCAGGTAAAGCCGTTTCGCGCCGGGCAGGGTGTCTGCACCGCGCCCGGCCGGCCGGTTGTGCTCCCAGGCCCAACGGGCGGCGGCGATGTCCGCATCGACCAGCGTATCGTCGGGAGGATAGCCGGCGCGCACCGCGATCGAGCCGTCCTCGGGCAGCAGGATCACGACCCGGACCTTGAGCATCGAGGCGATCTGATAGGCGCTCGCCCAGAGCACGTCATCGAGCGTGCCGGTGCCGGCGAGCTTTCTGGAGAACAAATAGAGGTCTTCGGTGGTCCGCGCGCGCTGGCGTGCCGCGGTGGCCTGACGCTGGACGCGCGCCGTCAGATTGCTGGCGACGATGGCCACGCCGAAGAAGAAACCGAGAGCGATTACGCTTTCGGGGTCGCTGACGGTGAGGGTATAAAGCGGTTCGAGAAAGAAGAAGTTGAACGCCAGCGCGCTGAGCACCGATGCGAAGAGAGCGGGTCGGAGTCCTGACTGAAGCGCCGAGGCCAACACCGCCATCAAGAATACGAGCGCGATGTTGCGCACATCCAGCACGCGAAAGAGCAGCGTGCCGAAGGCCAGCGCCAAGCCGACATGGACCGTGCTCCAGAGATAAGGCCAGATCCGGAAACGTTCCGGCTCGGCCGCCGTCATCGGCCGCGCGCCCTCGACGTGACGCTCATTGCCGGAGATGACATGAACGCTGATGTCGCCTGCCTGGCGGATCAGCTCATGCGAAACCGAACCCTCGAAGACCTCGCGCCAGCGCGCCTTGCCGGGTTTGCCGATGACGATGTGGGTGACATTGTTGCCCGCCGCATGACGGATGATCTCGGTGGCGATGGACTGGCCGGGCAGCGTGATCGCCTCGCCGCCGAGCTGCTCGGCAAGCCGCAGGCTCGCGGCGATGCGGTCCTTGTCGGGCTCGGCCATGCCGGCCGAGCTCGGCGTTTCGATATGGAGTGCGGCCCAGGGTGCACGGAGGCGGTCGGCCTGACGCTTGGCGTAGCGGACCATCGAGGCTCCGCGCGGCCCTTCGTCGATGCAGACCAGCACGCGGTCGCCCGCCGCCCAGGGGCCGGAAATAGCATGCGCCTGCATGTGGCTCAGGAGTTGATCGTCGACACGCTGGGCGGTGCGGCGCAGCGCCAGCTCCCGCAATGCCGTCAGATTGCCCGGCGAGAAATAGTTCTCAACCGCCCTGGACGCGGTCTTGGGCAGATAGACCTTGCCGTCATGCAGTCGCTTGATCAGGTCGTCGGGCGTCAGGTCGATGATCTCGACATCATCGGCCCGGTCGATGATCGAGTCGGGCACCGTCTCGCGCACCCGGATGCGGGTGATCTGCGCGACGACGTCGTTGAGGCTCTCGACATGCTGGATGTTCAGGGTCGTGTAGACGTCGATGCCCTGGGACAGCAGCTCCTGGACGTCAAGGTAGCGCTTGGGATGGCGGCTGCCGATGACATTGGTATGGGCCAGCTCATCGACGAGGACGAGCGTCGGGCGCCTGGCCAGAATGGCGTCGATATCCATTTCCTCGAGCCGGCGGCCTTTGTACTCGACGCTGATGCGGGGGATGATCTCGAAGCCCTCGACCAGGGCCTCGGTCTCCTTGCGGCCGTGGGTCTCGACCACGCCGATCACCACATCGACGCCATCGGCCCGGCGCGCCCGCCCCGACAGCAGCATCTCATAGGTCTTGCCGACGCCCGGAGCCGCGCCGAGAAATATCTTCAGGCGGCCCTGCCCCTCGCGCTCCGCGCTTTCGAGCAGCGCATCCGGCGAGGGCCGGCTCCTGGTCTCGCGCATGTCCTCAGGCATCGGCTTTCATCTTCCGGGTCGGAACCGCCGGGGACATCGTCGCGATGCCCGGCGGCCGATTGTTAGCGGGCGCTGCGATCCAGCGCGAGGTTCAGCGTGAGCACGTTGACCACGGGCTCGCCCAGCAGGCCGAGCTTGCGCGCCTCGACGCCATTGTCCACCAACGCCTTGACGGAGGCTTCGTCGAGGCCGCGCGCCTTGGCCACCCGCGCCACCTGGAAATAGGCCGCCTCCGGGGTGATATGCGGATCGAGACCGCTGCCCGAGGTCGTCACGAGGTCGATCGGGACCGGCGCATTGGGATTGCTCTCCTTTAGCGTCGCGACATCGCCCTTGATCCGGTCGATCAGCTTCTGGCTCGTCGGCCCCAGATTGGAGCCGACGGAGTTCGCGGCGTTGTAGGGCGCATCGACCGTCTTCGAGGCATCGGCCGGATCGGCGGCCGAGGTCGCCGAGGGGCGGCCGTGGAAATAGCGCTCGCTCGTGAAGTTCTGGCCGATCAGCGAGGAGCCGATGATCTTGCCGTCCTTCTCGATCAGGCTGCCCGCGGCCTGGCGCGGAAACAGGACCTGGGCGAGACCGGTCATGCCGAGCGGATAGGCCAGGCCGGTGACGACGGTGAGGGCGGCGATCATGACGATCGCGGGGCGGATCTGCTTGAGCATGAGTTGGATCCTTTACACGAGGCCCATGGCGCTGATGGCCATGTCGATGGCCTTGATGCCGACGAAGGGAACGATGATGCCGCCGAGCCCGTAGATGAGCAGGTTGCGGCTGAGCAGGGCGCCGGCGCCGACGGGCCGGTATTTGACGCCCTTCAGCGAGAGCGGGATCAGCGCAACGATGATCAGCGCATTGAAGATGATCGCCGAGAGAATGGCGCTCTGCGGCGTCTGCAGCCCCATGACGTTGAGCGCGCCGAGCTGGGGATAGAAGGCGAGGAACATCGCCGGGATGATGGCGAAGTACTTGGCGACATCGTTGGCGATCGAGAAGGTCGTCAGCGCGCCGCGCGTCATCAGGAGCTGCTTGCCGATCTCGACGATCTCCACCAGCTTGGTCGGATCGCTGTCGAGATCGATCATGTTGCCGGCTTCACGCGCCGCGACCGTGCCGGTGTTCATGGCGACGCCGACATCGGCCTGCGCCAGCGCCGGCGCATCATTGGTGCCGTCGCCGCACATGGCGACGAGCTTGCCCTTGGCCTGCTCCTCGCGGATCAAAGCGAGCTTGTTCTCCGGCGTGGCCTGGGCGAGAAAGTCGTCGACGCCGGCCTCGGCTGCGATCGCGGCTGCGGTCATGGGGTTGTCGCCGGTGATCATCACCGTGCGGATGCCCATGCGGCGCAGTTCGGCGAAGCGCTCCTTGATGCCGCCCTTGACGATGTCCTTGAGGTGGATGACGCCGAGCAGGCGGCCATCCTTGACGACCGCGAGCGGGGTGCCACCGGCCTTGGCGATCTCGTCAGCGATACCTTGAATCTCGCGGATGGTCTCGCCGCTGGCACGAGGGGTGCCCGTCGCGCCCGTGCCCTGATCGACATGCTTCAGCACCGCCTCGACGGCGCCCTTGCGGATCGACGAGCCGTCGAGATCGACGCCGCTCATCCGGCTCTGGGCAGTGAAGGCCACGAATGTCGCGTGCAGGCTTCCCATGTCGCGGGCGCGGATGCCGTATTTCTCCTTGGCTAGCACGACAATCGAACGCCCCTCAGGGGTCTCGTCGGCGAGCGAGGCAAGCTGCGCCGCATCGGCCAGTTCCTGTTCGGTCACGCCGCGAACCGGGCGGAACTGCGTCGCCTGGCGATTGCCCAGCGTGATGGTGCCGGTCTTGTCGAGCAGCAGCGTATCGACGTCGCCGGCAGCCTCGACGGCGCGGCCCGACATCGCCAGCACGTTGAAGCGCACCAGGCGGTCCATGCCGGCGATGCCGATAGCCGAGAGCAAAGCGCCGATCGTGGTCGGGATCAGCGTGACGAACAGCGCGACGAGCACGATCACGGGGATGTAGCCGCCGGCATAGGAGGCGAAGCTTGGGATCGTCGCCGTCGCCAGCACGAAGATCAGCGTCATGCCCGCGAGCAGGATATTGAGCGCGATCTCGTTGGGCGTCTTCTGCCGCTCGGCGCCTTCCACCAGCGCGATCATCCGGTCGATGAAGGTCGAGCCCGCGGCGGCGGTGATGCGGACGCGGATCCAGTCGGACAGGACCTGCGTGCCGCCGGTGACGGCCGAACGATCGCCGCCGGATTCGCGGATGACCGGGGCCGATTCACCCGTGATCGCGGCTTCGTTGACCGAGGCGACGCCCTCGACCACCTCGCCGTCGGACGGGATGATGTCGCCCGCCTCGACGATGACGATGTCGCCGACCTTCAGGCTGTTGCCCGGCACGAGCCTGAACTTCGCGCGGTCATCGCCGGAGAGCAGCTTGGCCTGGGTTTCGGTGCGGGTGCGCCGTAGTGACTCCGCCTGCGCCTTGCCGCGCCCTTCCGCGACCGCTTCGGCAAAATTGGCGAAGAGCACGGTGAACCACAGCCAGATGACGATCTGGAAGGAGAAGCCGAGGCTGGCTCCCCCCGTCGCCAGATCCTTCAGGAACAGGACGGTGGTGAGCGCCGAAACGACGGCGACGACGAACATCACCGGGTTCCTGGCAAGGCTGCGCGGATCGAGCTTGCGGACGGCATCGCCCAGCGCGGGAACGAGGATGCGAGTGTCCAGGATACTCGCGGATTTGGACTGGCTCATGAGAGAGACTCCAGCGTGAATTTGTGAGGGCGGCGCGAACGGGTCAGGTCGCCGCGAGCAGATGGGTGAGCGCCTTGGCGAGCATCGCGAGGAGGAGCATCACGATCATCGTTCCGCAGATGATGCTCGAGGCTCGCTGTGGCGTTGCCGCCCCTCGCGCCAGAAATGCGGCGCGAGGGGCGATGTGTTGGCGAGATCGGCGAGACCAGTCGGTCATGGCGACACCGTCAGAAGGTCTGGCCCAGGAGCATCGCGAGATGCTCGACGATCGGCCCGACAGCGAGCGCGGGAAAGAAGGTCAACCCGCCAACGATCATGATCACGCCGGCGAGGAGACCGACGAAGAGCGGCCCGTCGGTCGGAAAGGTGCCTGCTGAGGCGGCCACGGTCTTCTTGGTCACGAGCGAACCCGCCATCGCCAGGGCCGGGATGATGATCATGAAGCGCCCGATCAGCACCGCGATGCCGATGGTGATGTTGTACCAGGGCGTGTTGCCGGACAGGCCGCCGAAGGCCGAGCCGTTATTGGCCGCCGCCGAGGTGTAAGCGTAGAGGATCTCGGAAAACCCGTGCGGGCCGGAGTTGCCGATCGAGGCGACCGCGCTCGGCAGGACGACGGCGACGGCAGTGAAGATCAGCATCACCGCCGGCAGGCAGAGGATGGCCAGAACCGCCATCTTGACCTCCTTGGCCTCGATCTTCTTGCCGAGATATTCCGGCGTCCGGCCGACCATCAGGCCGGCGACGAAGACGGCGAGCACGACGAAGAGCAAGATGCCGTAGAAGCCGGCGCCGACGCCGCCGACGATAATCTCGCCGAGCTCCATGTTGATCAGCGGAATCAGGCCGCCCAGCGCGGTGAAGCTGCCATGCATGGCGTTGACCGCGCCGCAGGATGCAGCCGTCGTGATGACCGCAAACAGCGCCGAGAGCGAGATGCCGAAGCGGACCTCCTTGCCCTCCATGTTGCCGCCCTCGAGACCGAGCGCGTGAACGAGCGGGTTGCCGGCGGCCTCGGCCCAGTAGCAGATTGCGACGCCGGCCAGGAACAGCACGCCCATCGTGGACAGGATCGCCCAGCCCTGGCGCTGATTGCCGACCATGCGGCCGAAGACATTGGTCATCGCCGCGCCGATGGCGAAGATCGAAACCATCTGGATCAGGTTGACGATCGCGTCGGGGTTCTCGAAGGGATGAGCAGAATTGGCGTTGAAGAAGCCGCCGCCATTGGTGCCGAGCATCTTGATCGCGAGCTGTGAGGCGACGGGGCCGACAGCGATGCTCTGCTTCGCGCCTTCGAGCGTGGTGGCCTCGACATAGGCCCCGAGCGTCTGCGGCACGCCGAGCGCGACATAGACCAGGGTCAGGACGATGCAGAGCGGCAGCAGCACGTAGAGGGTGCTGCGGGTCATATCGACCCAGAAATTGCCGATCGACTTGGCTGAGGCCCTGGCGAACCCGCGGATCAGGGCGACCGCGATCGCGATGCCGGTGGCGGCCGAGAGGAAATTCTGCACGGTCAGCCCGACCATCTGGGTCAGGTAGGACATCGTGCTCTCGCCGCCGTAGTTCTGCCAGTTGGTGTTGGTTACGAAGCTGGCAGAGGTGTTGAAAGCCAATTCGGGACCGACCGCCGCCATGCCCTGCGGGTTCAGCGGCAACACATCCTGCAGGCGCATCAGGAGATACAGCACGAGGAAGCCGGCCAGGTTGAAGAGCAGCATGCCGGCCGCATAGGTGGTCCAGTGCTGATCCTCGCGCTCACTTGTGCCGGCGAGGCGATAGAGCGCGCGCTCGACAGGCCCGAGAACGGGTGAGAGCAGCGTGCGCTCGCCATTAAAGACGCGCGTCATGAAACCGCCGAGCGGTTTGACGAGCAGAATGACGATCCCGCAGAAGACGAGGATCTGGATCCATCCGTTGAGAGTCATGGCTGGGGCTTTCCGGGCATTGCGCCCCGCGGTCAGAACCGTTCGGGGCGAACGAGGGCGTAGGTCAGGTAAGTGAGGAGAAACACAGTCACCGCACCGCCAAGGATGTATTCGAACAGCATTTGACGCTTCCGATCTGCTAGATACTGGAACAAAATTTGATATAGGCGAACGAAACGCCGAAAAATGCGGTGCTCGCCCCAAGTAGAACGATGTCCATGAGATGAATTCCTTGCATGCGGCAGAGGGCGATTTCAGAACACAGCCGTCATCGCCGGCACCGGCGGGATGCTTCCCGGCTCGGTAAGCAGACACCGCGCGCCAAGCCGGGACAGGACCGTGATATGGCGCCGAACCGCATAGGGGTTCGAGAGAGGCCGCATGGGAAAGAAATAAAAAAGCTATAGGAAAATGCGGGATTGCCGCCGACGATATGGCTCAGCGGACGCCTTGGCGGCAGTCGGACGGGCGGAGACCGCAACCCGACCCCGCGGGGAGTTGATCCCCAATCCCTCAGGAGTGCGGATCGAGGACGCGCTCGAATTTGTCGAATTCGATGCAGGCGAGCTTGCCGCCGACACGCTCGGTGCGCCGGACATAGACGGCCTGGATGATGTCGCGCTTCTCCGCGCCGATCTCGATCGGCCCGCGCGGACTCTCGATCGCCAGCCCTTTCAGGGCCTCGATCAGCGCATCGCCATCGGTCCTGCCGCCGCTCCTGGCAAGGCCCGCATCGAGCACGGCGAGACCGTCATAGGCGGTCATCGCCATGTAGTTCGCGGGATAGTCGCCACGCTCGGCTTTGTAGCCCGCGATGAACCTGCGGTTCAGCGCGGAGTCGTGGGCGCTCGAATAATGGTGGGTGGTGATGAGCCCGAGGCCAGCCTCGCCCGCCGCCTGCATGTAGCTGTCGTCCATCGCCTCACCCGTGGCCAAGAGCTTGATCCCCGCTTCCGCCAGACCGCGCTCGCGGGCAGCCTTGAGGAAATTGTTGGGCAGGTCGCCGGAGGGGAAGAAAAAGAACACAGCGTCAGGCTTCTCGTCGCGGACACGCTGGACATAGGCCGAGAGATCGAAGCCCGATAGCGGCACGCGCAGCGCGTTCACCACCCGGCCACCCTCGGCAGCGAAGGTCGTGGCGAAGGCCTTCTCGGCATCGACGCCCGGCGCATAGTCGGAGACGACCGTGATCGCGGTCCGCAGGCCCTGCCGGCCGGCCCATGTGCCCATCGGCGCGCTGACCTGCCCGACCGTGAAGGAGATGCGGGCGATATAGGGCGAGCGGCTGGGGATGACCGAGGCGCTGGCATTGAGGATGATGCAGGGGATCTTGGCCTGCGTCAGCACGGGGCCGACAGCAATGGCGTTGGGGCTGAAATCCAGCCCCATGATCACATCGATGCCATCGCGGGTGACGAGTTCGCGGACGAAGCGGATGGCGAGGTCCGGCGCCGAGCCTCCCGTGTCGCGCCTGATGATCTCGACGGCGCGCCCGCCGACCTTGCCGCCGTTCTGCCTGAGCCAGAGCGCCATGCCGTTGTCCATCTGCCGGCCGTAGTCGGCATAGGCACCGGAATAGGTCACGATCATGCCGATCCTGAGCGGACCGGATTGGGCCAATGCCGGCTGGCCGAGCGTTGTGCCGACCGCAGTACCGAGCGCACCCGCAGCCAGCGTCTTCAGCGCTCCACGGCGGCTGACGCCTGACCGCTGCCGTATTTCGGCGAAATCGTGCCCCTCCCGGCCTGCCGTCATTCGCCTGGTATCCCCCCGCCCGTGTCCGCCGACATCATCGCCCGATCCCGGCGCGCTTGATATGGGCGTCATAATCGATGAAATCCCAACCCGGCGCATTCGCCAAAACCTCATCGTCGCCAAATGGACACTATCATGCCGGCCACCCTTACCGTCCCAGACAGCGCCTTACGAAGCGACGCGGATTTCGATCTTGTCGTGGTCGGCGCGTCCTATGCCGGCGTCGGCGTCATCGCGGCGGCACGGGAGGCCGGCTTTGCCGGGCGCATCGCGCTCGTCGGCGACGAGGCCGACCTGCCCTATCAGCGGCCGCCGCTGTCGAAGGGCTTCCTGCTCGGTAAGGCCGGGCTGGCGAGCCTGCCGCTGAAGGCGGAGTCGTTCTACGTCGAGGCGGAGGTCGCGTTCATGGCGGGACGGCGCGCCGTCGCGCTGGACCTGCAGGCACGCCAGGTGCTGCTCGACGACGGCTCCCAGATCGGCTTCGGAGCGCTGGCGCTGACGACCGGCGCGCGCGCTGCCGCGCTGCGTTGCCCCGGCGCCGAACTCGATGGGGTCCTCTCGCTGCGCTCGCTCGATGAGGCGCGCACCCTGAGCCAGCGGCTTGCCGCCGCCCAGGCGATCGTCATCATCGGCGGTGGCTTCATCGGGCTCGAGGTCGCCTCGGCCGCCGTGACGCTCGGCAAGCAGGTGAGTGTCGTCGAGGCAGGCCCGCGCCTGATCGGCCACGCAGTTGCGCACGAGATTTCCGCCTTTATGCAGCGCCTGCATGAAGAGCGCGGCGTCACGGTGAAGCTGGCGACAAAGGTCGAGCGGATCGAGGGCGAGGCCGGCAAGGTCGTGGCCGTGATCTGCGCCGATGGTTCGCGCCTGCCCTGCGACCTCGTGCTCGCGGCCGTTGGCGCCGTGCCCAATACTGAACTCGCGATCGAGGCTGGGCTGAGCGTCGAGGACGGCATCGTCGTCGACGAGTTCTGCCGCAGCTCCGATCCTGAGATCTTCGCGGCGGGCGATTGCACCAGCCATCCCAATGTCTTCGCGCGGCGCCGGATGCGGCTGAGCTCCGTCCAGAACGCGCATGACCAGGGCCGCGCCGCCGGCAACGCCATCGCCGGCAAGCTCGAACCTTACAAGGCCGTGCCGTGGTTCTGGTCCGACCAGTACGAGGTCAAGCTGCAGATGGTGGGCATCGCCAGCGGCAGCGGCCCCGCCATCCTGCGCGGATCAATGGAAGAGGGGCGGTTCTCGCTGTTTCGCTATGATGGCGACCGGCTGACCGCGATCGAGAGCATCAACCGGCCGGCCGACCATATGATGGGCCGGCGCCTGATCACGGCGGGCCTGTCGCCGACACGAGAGCAGGCCGGCGACCCCGGTTTCGATCTGCGCTCGCTGGCCTGAGGCGCCGCCAGCGCCCGCGTCCTGCCTTGAAAATGCCGCTTGCCATGGCCGGGGATTGGGAGTGCCATGAGTTCGGCTGAACGCAGCCTTGCGCAGGCAGTCTTGCGATGGAGAACACCATGCTGAGAAACGTCATTCTTGCATCCGCATCCCTTTTCGCACTGGCGGTATTGCCGGTGGCGCCTGCGGCCGCGCTGACGATGAAGGAATGCAGCGTCAAATATCAGGACGCCAAGAAGGCCAACACGCTCAAGGGCCAGAAGTGGAACGATTTCCGCAAGGCGCAGTGCGGCGACGACGATGCGGCCGATGACGAGGCGGCAGCAGCCGTGGCAGAGCCGGCGACGCCGGCCGTGACGCCTGCCAGCGCTCCGGCCAAGCCCGCCGCCGCGCCGGGCAAGGCGAAGGCCGCCGTGTTCCCCAAGGTGGTCGCGTCTAAGTATTCGGACCTGTCGGCCGGCAGGGCGCGGCTGAAGACCTGCGCCGACCAATACAACGCCAACAAGGCCTCGAATGCCAATGGCGAGCTGAAATGGATCGAGAAGGGCGGCGGCTACTGGAGCCAGTGCAACAGCAAGCTGAAGAGCTAATCAACACCCTTACGCTCTAGGCACCATCGTCATCCCGGGCTTGACCCGGGATCCATCGTAGAGCGCAGCGCCCTTCGATGGATCCCGGATCTCCGCTTCGCTGCGTCCGGGATGACGGCGCGGTTAAACGGCGATGGTCAGGCTATCAACGACGCTCGCGCCTGCGCGTATTCGCCGGCCAGCCGCGCCCCGAGTTCGGCCACGCTCGGCACGTCCTCGATTGAACCCACGCCCTGGCCTGCCGACCAGATCGTCTTCCAGACCTTGGCTTCGCTGGCCATGTCGAGCTTGCCATGGGAGGTCAGGTTGTCGGGGTCGAGTCCGGCGGCCGCGATGCTCTCGCGCATGAAGTTCGCGTTCACGCCACTGATCGCCGGGGTGTAGAGGATGTCGGCGGCGCGGGTGCGCAGCAGCATGTCCTTGTACGCAGGATCGGCCAGGCTTTCGCTCGTCGCGATGAAGCGGGTGCCGAGATAGGCGAGATCGGCCCCCATCAGCTGCGCCGCTGCGATCTGGGCTCCGTTGGAGATCGCGCCGGCGAGAACGATCGTGCCCTCGAAGAAGCGCCTGATCTCCGCGACCAGCGCGAAGGGGCTCATCATACCGGCATGGCCGCCGGCACCGGCCGCGACCGCAATGATGCCGTCGACGCCGGCCTCGGCCGCCTTCTGGGCATGACGCAGGCTGATGACGTCGTGGAAGACGACACCGCCATAGCCATGCACCGCCTTGACGAGGTCGGGCACGGCGCCGAGCGACGTGATGACGATGGGAACCTTGTGCTGGGCCGTGATCGCCAGATCCTGCTCGAGGCGCGGATTGGTGCGGTGGACGATCAGGTTCACGCCGAAGGGCGCGGCGTCGGGGACCCCGTCAAGACGCCCCTCGATCTCGTCGAGCCAGGCGGCATAGCCCTCACTGCTGCGCTGGTTCAGCGCCGGGAAGGTGCCGACCATACCGGCCTTGCAGGTCTCGACCACGAGATCGGGGCCCGAGACCAGGAACATCGGCGAGGCGATCGCGGGAAGGCGCAGGCGCCCGGCGAGCGAGGCAGGTAGTGGCACGGTCTTCATCTCCCTCAGACGGATGCTTTGCTCTTGTCGTTGCATCGCTCGTATCAGCGCGCGCGTCTGTGTGGAACCCGCCGCAGGGCCGGGACGCGCCCGGCGCGCTTGCCAAACGGCACCGGCTTTGCGAGTCCGGAGCAGGACCGAACCCATCTGAAGCCGGTCGACCCGGGAGGCAGCGACGTGAACACCCCCAACCAGCGCGATTTCGAGCAGCCCGGACGCTCCGTGGTGATGGGCCGGCGCGGCATGGCCGCGACCTCGCATCCCACCGCGACGCTGGCTGCCATCACCATCCTGCAGGCGGGCGGCAATGCGATCGATGCGGCGGTCGCGGCCTGTGCCGTGCAATGCGTGGTCGAGCCGGGCTCGACCGGCATCGGCGGCGATTGCTTCGCACTGTTGGCCGCCGGCGGCAGCGACCGCGTCATCGCCTATGACGGCTCGGGCCGAGCGCCGGCTGCGGCAACCGTCGACTGGTATCGCGAGCATGGCTTCACCGAGATTCCGCGCCAGTCGCCCCATGCTGTGACCGTGCCGGGTTCCGTCGAGGCCTGGGCGACGCTGGTCAAGGACCACGGCCGCCTGCCGCTCGCCAAGCTGCTGGAACCGGCCATCGCGCTCGCTCGCGACGGCTATGCGGTGTCGCCGCGCGTTGCGGCCGATTGGGCCGGACAGGCCGCGCTGCTGGCCAAGGATCCGCACGCCGCCCGTGTTTTCCTGCCGGGCGGCCGGGCGCCGCTGGCGGGCGAGGTCCACCATCAGCCGGAGCTGGCGGCGACGCTGCAGGCCATCGCCGAGCGCGGCCCCGCCGCCTTCTATGAGGGCGAGATCGCCCAGGACATGGTCGATCGTCTGCGCGAGCTTGGCGGGCTGCATACGCTGGAGGATTTCCGCGCGGCGAAGGGCGGCTATGTCGCGCCGATCAAGACCAGCTTCCGCGGCCACGAGGTGTATGAGTGCCCGCCGGCCGGCCAGGGCGTGATCGCGCTGATGATCCTCAACATCCTCTCGGGCTTCGAGCCGGGGACCGACCCGCTCTCGGCGGACCGCCTGCATGTCGAGATCGAGGCGTCACGGCTGGCCTATTCCGTCCGCGATGCGGTGCTGGCCGATCCGAGCCAAAGCGAGGTCCCGCTGAACTGGCTCCTGTCCGAGGAACTGGCGGCGGAACTGCGCAGCAAGATCGACCTGAAGCAGGCGATCACGGAGCTGCCGTCGTTTTCGGCTTCGGTGGTCGAGCACGCCGATACGGTCTATATCAGCGTCGTCGACAGCGACGGCATGGCGGTCAGCTTCATCAATTCGCTCTTCCATCCCTATGGTGCGGCATTGCTGGCACCCAGGAGCGGCGTCATGCTGCACAATCGCGGTCAGGGCTTCGTGCTCACGCCCGGCCATCCCAATGCGATCGCGCCACGCAAGCGCCCGCTGCACACCATCATCCCAGGCATGATGACGCGCGATGGCAAGGTCTGCCTGTCCTTCGGCGTGATGGGCGGGCACTACCAGGCGACGGGCCATGCTCACCTGATCAGCAAGCTGGTCGATTACGGCCTCGACTTGCAGAGCGCGATCTCGCTGCCGCGTATCTTCCCGCGCCCCGGCCAGACCGCGATCGAGGCGGAAGGCACCGTGCCGCCAGCCGTTCGCGCCGAGCTCGAACGCCGCGGCTTCTCCTTCACGGCGCCAGCGGCCGCGATCGGCGGCGGGCAGGCGATCGCGATCGACCACGAGCGGGGCGTGCTGCTGGCGGGCTCCGACCACCGCAAGGATGGCTGCGCGCTCGGCTGGTGAGGTGTCCGGGGCCTGCCCGGCGCTATCGGCGCTCGAAGTCCCGGTGGACGTCGTGGGTGACGATTCCCGCGCCGTCCGGCGGGATCGTCAGCCAGTCCCGGCGCGTCAGCGTCTGGCGCGTGTCCTCATGGCCTGAGTGCCAGTGCTCCTTCATCGAGGTGCGCGAAAATTCGTGGTCCTTGGCATGGCTCTCATAGGTTTTCTGCTGGTAGATCAGCTGCAGGATGGTGTGTTCGGGGATCAGCGCCAGCTCGTCGCGCAGGGCGCGGTCCTCGTCGCTCAGGCTGTCCTCGGGAATTCTGGTCAGCGCGTGATGGGCCTTCTTCTTCCAGCCCTGCAGGGTCTGAAACAGGTCCGTCATGAGGCGCGTGCGCGAGGAATACATGATGTCCTTGTGGCGGCCCATCACGTCCTGCATCGTGCGCGGCATCGGGCCGCGTGACGAGAACAGATCGACCTGGAAGATCAGCGAGTTCAGCGTGTCCTCCTGGGCGAGCAGGTGCTGCAGCGGGGTGTTGGAGACGATACCGCCATCCCAGTAGTGCTCGGTGCCGATCTGCACGGTCGGGAAGGCCGGCGGCAGCGCGCCCGAGGCCATGACGTGCTCGGGCTCGATCTTTTCCTGGGTGTTGTCGAAATAGACGAAATTGCCCGAGAGCGCGTTGACCGCGCCAACCGAAAAATGCACCGCTCCGCTGTTGATCAGATCGAAATCAACGAGTTCCAGCAGCGTCTCGCGCAGCGGCGAGGTGTCGTAGAAGCTGGTCGCATCGGTCGCGCCGGCAGGTGCGAACCAGGCGCTGGTGCGCCGCGGCTCGAAGAAGCCGGGCTGGCCCAGCATCGTGGTCATCAAGGATGAGCTCGCGTTGCGGGCCTGGCGGAAGACGTCGCCCTCCGGCGTGAACCACCAGACCTTGCGATCGGTGATCCGGTCCCAGAACGTCTGCAGCCGCTCAAGCCGGCGCTCGCGCGGGTTGCCGGCGATGATGGCGGAGTTGATCGCGCCGATCGAGACGCCCGAGACCCAGTCGGGCTCGATATCGGCCTCGTGCAGCGCCTGGTAGACGCCCGCCTGATAGGCACCAAGCGCGCCACCGCCCTGGAGCACGAGCGCGACGCGGTCGCAGCGCTCGGGGCGCCAGCCGAGATAGCGGGCGCCGGACAGGGACGCGGATGACGGAGCATTCATGGCGCAGGATCCCGGAATTGAGCGCGTTAGGGCGGCAATTGCTGTGCTTTGCGAGGTGACACCCGTGTGACGCAGGCCATGTGATGCAGGCCGCCGCATGGCGCTGTCATCCCACCGTCAGACAAGCGTCATCGCGGCGTCAGCTTGCTCTTCCACGGCAGGAGGCATGGTTTTTGCGGCGCACACAAACGCGGGCCGGGGGGAGAGCACTATGCTGAAGGGCAAGACCGCCGTCGTCACCGGCTCGACCTCGGGGATCGGGCTCGCCATCGCCCGGGCCTATGCGGCTGAAGGTGCCAACATCGTCATCAACGGCTTCGGCGCCCCGCACGCGATCGAGGCCGAACGCGCTGGCATCGCCGCCGATTTCGGCGTCAAGGCGCGCTATTCCGCCGCCGACATGGCGCATGGCGGCGCAATCGCCACGATGATCGCGGAGGCGGAGGCGCATTTCGGCTCGGTCGACATCCTCGTCAACAATGCCGGCATCCAGTTCGTCTCTCCGGTCGAGGAGTTCCCGATCGAGAAATGGGACGCGATCATCGCGATCAACCTCTCGGCCGCCTTCCACGCCATCCGCGCCGCGCTGCCGGGCATGAAGGCGCGCAGATGGGGCCGGATCATCAACACGGCCAGCGCGCATGCCCTCGTCGCCTCGCCGTTCAAGTCGGCCTATGTCGCGGCCAAGCACGGTATCGCCGGGCTGACCAAGACGGTCGCGCTGGAAGCCGCGACCTTCGGCGTCACGGCCAACGCGATCTGCCCCGGCTATGTCTGGACGCCGCTTGTCGAAAAGCAGATCCCCGAGACGATGGCGGCCCGCGGGCTGACCCGCGAGCAGGTGATCAACGACGTGCTGCTCGACGCGCAGCCGACCAAGCAGTTCGTCACCAGCGAAGAGGTTGCGGCGCTCGCGGTCTTCCTCGCCTCCGACGCCGCCAGGTCGATCACCGGCGTCATCCTGCCGATCGACGGCGGCTGGACCGCGCACTGAGACAAAGGCCGGCAGACCGAGCCGGCGGGAGGCCTCCTCATGAACCGTCAGCAGATCCTCGACCTGCCCTCGATGCCGCTCGCCGGACCCAGTTATCCGGCCGGCCCCTACCGCTTCATCGACCGCGAATACATGATCATCAGCTACGAGACCGATCCGGAGCTGATCCGCCATCATCTGCCCGAGCCGCTGATGCCGCTGGCGCAGCCGATCGTGCATTACGAGTGGATCAAGATGCCGGACTCCTCCGGTTTCGGCAGCTATACCGAAACCGGCATCGTCATCCCCTGCACCCTCGGCGAGGAGGACGTGAGCTTCGTCTCGCAGATGTATCTCGACATCGAGCCGCCGATTTCGGCCGGCCGCGAGATCTGGGGTTTTCCAAAAAAGTACGCCCATCCCAAGCTCGAACTGGTCAAGGACACGCTGACCGGAACGCTCGAATATGCCGGCCAGCAGGTCGCCATGGGCACGATGGGCTACAAGCATGAGAGCCTGGCCGGCAACGGCGTCAAGACGACCGCGATCCTAACCAAGACCCAGGTCAATTTGAAGATCATCCCCGGCGTCGACGGCGAGCCCGAGATCTGCCAGCTCGTGGCGCTGAACCTCACCGACGTCACGGTGAAGGGCTCCTGGATCGGGCCGGGACGGCTGCATCTGGTGCCTCATGTCAACGCGCCGGTCGCCGATCTGCCGGTGCGCCGCGTGCTGGGCGCACACCACTTCATCGCCGACCTGACGCTGCCCTTCGGGCGGAAGATCTTCGACTATATGGAGAAGTGAGCGGGTAGCGCTTCTGGGCCTGCATGGCTGCCCAAGCGCGCTGCACGAGGGCTGACAGGCCAGCAGTTCGCCTCGACGGCCCCCAGCCATACGGCGCGATTCGAAGGAGCGTGTGCAAGACGGACGGTCGCCAGTCACGCCCGAACACCAGCCCGCCATAGCGGCGCATGTGCCGGTCCGACCCGCGCCAGCGGACAGTGTCACGCCTTCACGCGAGCGGTCCTTTTGGAAGGCGCATCCATCATCTGAATGACGTAGCAGCGATTTTGCGACGCTACGTTTGGCAACACATCGCCTGTTCTCTATTGCGCGCTTGGTGTCTCGCTCGGCGCGGCCCAAACAGTCCAGATGCATTGCTTGCGCGTTGCAATCAGATTGTTGGACGATCGTTGGCAGGAGCAGCCGATGCCACATTTCGTAAAGTTTGCCGGAAATCCCCATCAACCCGCGCCGCCGGCTATCAAACGGCAGAATCAATTGATCTCGGTTGGTACATCCATCCGCGTTGGATTCAAGGATACCCAATCCTGGATTGATGTTCGCGCCAGCAATCCGAGGGCGCGCGTTATGAAGCGAGAAGCCGTCGAGGATGCCTCGAATGGAATAGCCTGGTACGAAATTGTAGGAATGGATGAAGGTTCAACCGAAGTTACGGCTGTCGACACCAACACCAATTACGTCTGGGATCGATTTAAGCTGGATATCAAGGGTAAAGCAAAAACGCTTAACAGGCCGCCTATTCGCGGCATGACTTTCAATTACTATGTCGACACGAAAGGCATCGGCCCGAATTACAATGCGTCGGTTGTTCTCGAATGGAAGGTGGCGCTCATTCCGGTCGCAGCCGGCCCTGTTACAGACACTGATGGCACCAGCTTCACCGCTTCCAAGTGGGGCAATGATTGGAATGCCTGGACCGCGAAATTCAAGAAGACTGTTGAGTCCGCATGGAGTGAACGGATTTGGCTTTCCACCCCAGCTAAACTCCATGAGCTTGAAGTAAGTGACCCTGGCGGAGGAAAACGTCGTGTTAATCTTCACTGCATTTTGAAATGCGTCATTTCACACCCCGGGGCAGCACATCAGATAATTAGGGTCGCCAAGGCCGGCCAAAGCAACGGCGGGTCTTTTCGGTCCGACTCTCGATTGCTGGACGATGCCGATCTGAAAACCGATCCCGTAGGCACGTACGTAAATCAGACGAAGCCATTTAATACCGCCGTTCACGAGATTGGCCATGATCTCGGCTTCACTCATGCATGCGAAGTGACGACGCCTTCGACGCCTTATTGCGTGGCTACGGACCCGGACGCCGGGGAAATTATGGCGACCGGCAATGAACTGCGTGCCAGATACGCGACGCCCTGGCAGCGAGCTGCTGCTACGTGGTTCAGCACTGGCGGAACCCCATGCACACCAAGCGACTTCTCGCCATCGCTCGCCAGGCTCGCGCCGGTCGCGGTGCCATAGCGAGAATTGGACATCCGATGCAACGTTTATCGGCCAAAGTCGTTCTTCGTTTGGCGCTAACAGGGGCGAGTTTAATGATGACTGACGGATCTCGTGCGCAATCGCCGCAACAATCAAATCAGCCAGAACTGCTGAACGCGCCTTTGTTGGCGAAGGTTCGAACCCGCGCTCCGGCGACACTCTTCATAGAACGACGGGACGGTGGCCGCATCGTTGTCGATCTGGGACCGTCTATCGCTACTCCCGGATCGGAATTCGCGGCGCTTCAAGACCGGAAAGTGTTCGGCGAGGCAAAAGTCGCGAAAGACGGGACGGCTGTGATTTGGTCGCGCGGTGGAATTACGATCAGTTCCAAAATCTTGCATGGTATCGCCGCAGAACAGTTTCACGACCGTAAGAAAGGGAAGACCGTTTCCCCTCCGATCGATTGAACAGCAAAAATATTGCATGGCAAGCAATCCGAAACGATAACTAGGGTCCGGACTCAAGCAGTATATCCCAATCGACTACGGCCCCATGCTAATCTACGGGGCACCTCAATAAGGCCGGCGGCCTTGAGCAAGCCGGCAAGTTCCGGGGATGCTCAGCTATCCATCTTCAGGGCGGCGATGAAGGCTTCCTGCGGGATTTCGACCTTGCCGAACTGCCGCATCTTCTTCTTGCCTTCCTTCTGCTTGTCCAGAAGCTTGCGCTTGCGCGAGGCGTCGCCGCCATAGCACTTGGCCGTAACGTCCTTGCGTAGCGCCCGGATCGTCTCGCGGGCGATGATCTTGCCGCCGATCGCCGCCTGGACCGGGATCTGGAACATGTGCGGCGGGATCAGATCCTTGAGCTTCTCGCACATGGCGCGGCCGCGGGCGTCGGCGCGCGAGCGGTGGACCAGCATCGAGAGCGCGTCGACCGGCTCGGCATTGACCAGGATCGACATGCGCACGAGGTCGCCCTCGCGGTAATCGGTGATGGCGTAGTCGAAGGAGGCGTAGCCCTTCGAGATCGACTTCAGCCGGTCGTAGAAATCGAACACGACCTCGTTCAGCGGCAGGTCGTAGATGACCTTGGCGCGCGAGCCGACATAGGACAGGTCGGTCTGGACGCCGCGCCGGTCCTGGCAGAGCTTCAGCACCGAGCCGAGATACTCGTCGGGCGTGAAGATCGTCGCCTTGATCCAGGGCTCCTCGATCGTCTCGATCTTCATGACGTCGGGCATGTCGGCGGGGTTGTGCAGTTCCAGTACCGTGCCGTCGCGCAGGTTGAGATGGTACACCACCGACGGCGCGGTCGAGATCAGGTTGAGGTTGAACTCGCGCTCCAGCCGCTCCTGGATGATCTCCAGGTGCAAGAGCCCGAGGAAACCGCAGCGGAAGCCGAAGCCAAGCGCGGCCGAGGTCTCCATTTCGTAGCTGAAGCTGGCATCGTTGAGGCGCAGGCGCGACATCGCCGACCGCAGAACCTCGAAATCGGCGGCATCGACCGGGAAGATGCCGCAGAACACCACCGGCTGCACCGGCTTGAAGCCCGGCAGCGCCTGCGGCGTCTGGCGCTTCTCGTCGGTGATGGTGTCGCCCACCGCGGTATCGGCGACCTCCTTGATTGAAGCCGTGAAGAAGCCGACCTCACCTGGCCCTAGTTCCTTCACCTCGGTCATCTTGGGCTTGAACACGCCGACGCGATCGACGCCATAGGCGGCGTTGGCGCGCATCATGCGGATGGTCATGTTCTTCTTGAGCACGCCGTCGATGACGCGCACGAGCACGACGACGCCGAGATAGGCATCATACCAGGAATCGACCAGCAGGCATTTCAGTGGTGCTTCGAGATCGCCCTTGGGCGCCGGCAGCTTGTGGACGATGGCTTCGAGCACCCCCTCGATATTGATGCCGGTCTTGGCCGAGATCGGTACGGCTTCCGAGGCATCGAGCCCGATGACATCCTCGATCTGCTGCTTGATGCGCTCGGGCTCGGCGGCGGGCAGGTCGATCTTGTTGAGGACGGTGACGATCTCGTGGCCGGCATCGAGCGCCTGGTAGACGTTCGCCAGCGTCTGCGCCTCGACGCCCTGCGAGGCGTCGACGACCAGCAGCGAGCCCTCGCAGGCCGCCAGAGAGCGCGAGACCTCATAGGCGAAGTCGACATGGCCGGGCGTGTCCATCAGGTTCAGGATGTAATCCTTGCCGTCCTGGGCGCGATAATCGAGCCGGACGGTCTGCGCCTTGATGGTGATGCCGCGCTCTTTCTCGATATCCATCGAGTCGAGCATCTGCTCGCTCATGTCGCGCGCCGCCACCGTGCCGGTGGTCTGGATCAGCCGGTCGGCCAGCGTCGACTTGCCATGGTCGATATGCGCCACGATCGAGAAATTGCGGATGTTGTCGAAGGTCTTCGTGCTCATGGGCGCGCAATAGCAGCGTTGCCGCATCGCGCCAAGCGTTTGCGGTGTTTGCGGCTACTCAGCCGCGGCGAGTTGCTGCTGCGCCAGGTTCGGCTCCAGCGCCCAGGTCAGGGCGCGATAGTCGAAGCCGCTCTCCAGCGTCGGCTTGACCACGGCGAAATAGGGCGAGATGTCGAAATCGCGCGGCATGTAGAGCGAATGATGCCGGATATGGAGGATTTCCTCGAAATCCTCTTCGTCCATCGCCTGGGCATATTCGACCGTCGGCAGCACGGGATAGCGCGCCGCCTCGAAGGCCTGCGCGATCAGGGTCGAACAGATCGCCCGCGTCGGGTCGCCCGAGCCCAGCGCGATCATGCGCCGGCGCCAACTCGCGGGAGCCCAGGGAATCGGGATCAGCCAGCGCATCAGATCGAGGATGTTCTTGAGGTCGTACTGGGTGCCGAGCCGGTCCAGCACATAGTCGACGACGATGGCGCAGCCTTCGCGGTCGAGCGCCTGGGGGCGGCAGATGCGGGTGCCGAAGGCGCCGTATTTCGACAGGGGCGAGAGCACGCAGCCGACATCCATCTCGACCTCGGCCAGCACCAGCGGCTCGCCCTCCGCGCTGAACTGCCCGGTCTCGCCGACATAGAGGGCAGCATGCGACCAGGTCGACTGCGTCAGATACTTGATCGCGGCCGAGACCTTCATGCTGCCTTCGACCAGCAGGACGTCGCCGGGCTGCAGTGCCGATTGGAGCCGTGCCAGCGCCTTGGCATCGACCGGGCCGGGCTCAGGCTTGCCGCGGGTGATGAACCCGACGACGGACCGCCCCAGAAATTCGAGACCGCGATTCATGACCGCCTCCCCTCCGCCGCTTCCCTTGCGGCCCGCGCCTTCAGCGGCGTCGTTGGGGCTCATCAAAGCGCAAATTCCTGATCATTCCGGAAAACCCAGCCGTTGCGGCGCCAGGACTTGGAAATGTGGTGAAAACCGGGTTCACGCCGCACCAGTGAGACCGGGCGGCAAAGGTCAAGGCCAATCGGTTGATTTTCTTATATAGTGGAATATATCTCCATTCATGGAAATCGTGGACGACATCGAACTCGACCGGCGGCTCGGCGCGCGCATCAAGGCGCTGCGCCAGAGCCGCAGCCTGACGCTCGACATGCTGGCCGAACGCTCAGGCGTCAGCCGCGCGATGATCTCGCGGGTCGAACGCGGTGAATCGAGCCCGACGGCAGCGCTTCTGGACCGGATCTGCGCCGGGCTCGGGATCTTTCTCTCGGCGCTGTTTCGCGACGAGGGCCATGGCGGCCCCCTGGCGCGGCACGCCGATCAGCCGGTCTGGACCGATCCGGCCAGCGGCTATCTCCGGCGCAACGTCTCGCCGGCGGGAACCGGCTCGGGGATCGAGATCGTCGATGTCGAGATGCCGCCCGGCGCGCGTGTTCTGCTGGACGCGGCCCGCAGCGCGCATCGGCTCGACCAGCAGGTCTGGGTGCTCGCCGGCGAGATGATCGTCACGCTTGATGGCGTCGAGCACCCGCTGGCGGCGGGGGACTGCCTGCAGATGCTGCTCGACGGGCCCATCGCCTACCATAACCCCGGCAGTTTGCCCGCGCGCTATGCCGTCGTGCTGACCGCACCCGGCCGAGCGCCATTCGAAGGATGACAATGATGCCGGTGGATGAACCCCTGATCGAAACGCTCGGCCCGGACGCCGCCCGGGAGGCCATCCCGGCACTGGTCGCGATACTCGACGATTGCGTCGCCCATGGCGCCTCGGTCGGCTTCATGGCGTGGAACACGCAGGAGGATTATCGCGGCTTCTGGAGCGGGGTAGCAGGCGAGGTCGGTGCCGGCCGGACGATCCTGCTGGTCGCGCGCCTGGCCGGCGAGATCGTCGGCACGGCGCAGCTTCAACTGATCGGCAAGCCCAATCAGCCGCACCGGGCCGAGATTGCCAAGGTGCTGGTGCATTCGCGGGCGCGCCGACGCGGTATCGGCGAGGCGCTGATGCAGGCGGCAGAGGCCGAGGCCCGGAAGGCGAAGCGCGATCTTCTGGTGCTCGACAGCGACGAGGGTGGTGCGGCGCGGCGGCTCTACAACCGGCTCGGCTGGACGGAAGCCGGCACGATTCCCCGGTTCGCGTTTCTGCCGGACGGCAGCTTCTGCGGCTCGACCTTCTTCTACAAGTCGCTCGCCTGAGACGGGCCGTCAGGCCTCGGGCTCGGCCTGGCGGAAATAGGGCTCGACCTCGCCCTTGAGCTTCACCGTCATCGGATTGCCGAAGCGGTCCTTGGCGTTGCCGGCGGTGAGGCGCACCCAGCCCTCGCTGACGCAGTATTCCTCGACATTGGTCTTCTCGACGCCCTTGAAGCGGATGCCGATGTCCCGCGCCAGCAGTTCCTCGTCATAGAAGGGGCTGTTGGGGTTGGAGGAGAGGCGGTCGGGCAGGGTGTCGGTCATGGCGGAAGCCTCGGGGATCGCGTGTCGGATGGCGGCCAGGCCGCGTTGCGGCACAGGTAGCGCGATCCGGCGGCGATGCCAAATCGCGGGGTTTCAGCGACCGCCGGCCTGCTCGATCAGGCGCGCGATCGCATGCTGGCCACGCTGGCGGGCATGAGCCAGGGGCGTCACGCCATCCCTGTCCGCGAGGCCCGGATTGGCGCCGGCGGCCAGCACCAGCTTCGCCACCTCCTGATGGCGCGGGCCGCCATCGCCGAGGATCACGATCTCCAGCAGGCAGGTCCAGCCGAGATCATTGACGTGATCGACGTCGATGCCGCTGGTCAGGAGCAGCTTCACGGCCTCGACATGGGCGCGCTCGCAGGCCGGAATGAGGGCGTTGCCGCCATAGCGGTTGCGGATCGTCAGATCGGGCTTGCGCGGCAGCATCGCCGCGATGATCTCGGCCCGCCCCGATGCGCCGGCCAGAAGCCAGGGCGTATCGCGATTGGCGGCCTGCGTGTTTGGGCTCGCGCCGGCATCGAGCAGGGTGCGCGCAACCGCGACATGGTTTTCAGCTACAGCCAGCAGAAGGGCGGAGCGCCCCTGCGAATCCTGCGCTTCGAGCGAGGCACCGGTCGCAATGAGCCGGGTCACCTCCTCCGTGCGCCCCGCCGCCGCAGCATCGATCAAGGCCGATTCCATAGCGCCGGCGGCTGTCGTCATCAGGATCAAACCTAGAATCGCGCTGCGCAAACGGCCACCGCTGCTCACCGCCCGCTATCCAGCAGGCGCCCGACCACCTTGGCCGTGTAGTCCACCATCGGCACGATGCGGGCATAGTTCAGCCGGGTCGGGCCGATGATGCCGACGACGCCGACGATGCGCTGCTCGGCGTCGCGGAAGGGGGCTGCGACCATCGAAGAGCCCGACATCGAGAACAGCTTGTTTTCCGAGCCGATGAAGATGCGCACGCCGTCGCCGGCTTCGGCGCGGCTGAGAAGATCGATCACGTCGGTCTGCGTCTCGAGATCGCCGAAGAGCAGACGGATGCGTTCGAGATCCTCCTGCGCCTTCAAATCCTCCAGCAGATTGGCCTGGCCACGCACGATCAGATGGCGGTCCGAACTCGGCCCCGAGGAGGTGGCGATGCCGCTCTCGACCAGGCGCGCGGTCAGCGAGTCGAGCTCCTGCTCCATCTGCGCGCGATACTGGGCGATCTCGCCGCGCAACTCGCCCAGCGTCTTGCCCATGATGCGGGCGTTGAGGAAGTTCCCTGCCTCGGTCAGGGCGGACGCCGGCAGGCCTGCCGGCAGAGCGAGCAGACGGTTCTCGACCGTGCCGTCATCGGCGACCAGCACGACCAGCGCACGCGCCGGGTCGAGCCTGACGAATTCGATGTGCTTGAGCCTGGCATTGGCCTTGGTGGTGACGACGACGCCGGCGCCGCGCGACAGTCCCGAGAGCAGCGCCGAGGCCTCGGTCAGCGTGCCGTCCAGCGTGCGGCCGCTGGCGGCGGCGGTCATCTGCGCCTCGATGCGCCGGCGCTCATCCGAGGTCAGGTTTCCGACCTCCATCATCGCATCGACGAAGAAGCGCAGGCCTCTTTCGGTGGGCAGGCGTCCGGCGGAGGTGTGCGGCGCGAAGATCAGCCCGGCCAGTTCGAGATCGGTCATGACGTTGCGCACCGTCGCGGGCGACAACGCCATCGGCAGCAGGCGGGCGATATTGCGCGAGCCGACCGGCTCGCCGGTGGCGAGATAGCCGTCGACGATCTGGCGGAAGATCTCGCGCGAACGCTGATCGGTCTCGATCAAGCCGCTCGGGGATTCGGGACGCGGCGTGTGAGCGCTCATTGTCAGTGAAAAACCGGATGCGACATGGGGTTATTGTCCGCTTCCGTCCCGGAAGGATCAAGCGGAAACGAGATTCGGCGCACGCCTTCCCTCCCCCTCGTGGGGAAGAGCCCGACCTTGCTCCGTCGCACCCGACCGCCTACAAGCCGCCATCTCAAAACAATCAGGATACCGCCATGCGACCCTCCAAACGCGCCGCAGACGAGATGCGCAAGGTCACGCTCGAACGCGGCGTCGTGCGCTATGCGGAAGGCTCCTGCATGGTGAGCTTCGGCGAGACCCGCGTGCTCTGCGCCGCGACCGTCGAGGAAAAGGGTCCGCCCTGGCTGCGCGGCACCGGCAAGGGCTGGGTCACCGCCGAATACGCGATGCTGCCGCGCGCCACGCATGAGCGCAATCGCCGCGAGGTCACCTCCGGCAAGCCCTCGGGCCGCACGCAGGAAATCCAGCGGCTGGTCGGGCGCTCGCTTCGCGCCGTGGTCGATCTGACCGCGATCGGCGAGCGCCAGATCGTGGTCGATTGCGACGTGCTGCAGGCAGATGGCGGCACCCGCACCGCCTCGATCACCGGCGCCTGGGTCGCGCTGCACGACGCGCTGAAATGGATGGAGGGCCGCTCGATGCTGAAGGGTCCCAATCCGCTGAAGGACCATGTCGCGGCGATTTCCTGCGGCATCGTCGCCGGCAATCCGGTGCTCGATCTCGATTATATTGAGGATTCCGGCGCGCAGACCGATGCGAATTTCGTCATCACGGGCTCGGGCGGCCTCGTCGAGGTGCAGGGCACGGCCGAGGGCGCGCCGTTCTCGGAAGAAGAGCTGATGGCGCTGCTCAAGCTCGCCAAGGGCGGGGTGAGCAAGCTGGTGGCGCTGCAGAAGGCGGCGGTGGCCTGAATCGTATGATCGTTTGCGTCGGGAACCTCATCGTCATCCCGGACGCAGCGAAGCGGAGCTCCGGGATCCATCGTAGGGCCCCGGAACTCTACAATGGATCCCGGGGCAAGCCCGGGATGACGGCGCGTTTCCGAGCCAGGAAAGACGGGACCAGTGACTAACCACCGCCTCCTCACCGGCAAGGTCGTGATCGCGACCCATAACAAGGGCAAGCTCGTCGAGATGCGCGAGCTGATGGCGCCCTATGGCATCGCGCTCGTCTCGGCCGGCGAACTCGGCCTGCCCGAGCCCGAGGAGGACGGCTACATGTTCTCCGAGAATGCCGCGATCAAGGCGGTCGCAGCATGCACGGCCTCGGGCCTGCCGGCGCTGTCCGACGATTCAGGGCTCTGCGTCGATGCGCTCGATGGCGCGCCGGGCCTGTTCTCGGCCAACTGGGCCGGGCCGGGCAAGGACTTCAAGCCGGCGATGGCGCGCGTGCTCGCCGAGATGGCCAAGCGTGGCGCCACAGCGCCCGCGCAGCGAAAGGCGCATTTCGTCTCGGCACTGGTGATCGCCTGGCCGGACGGGCATCAGGAGCTGTTCGAGGGACGCGTCCATGGGCAGATCATCGACGAGCCGCGCGGCAGCGGCGGCTTCGGCTACAACCCGATCTTCCAGCCCGACGGCCATGACCAGACCTTCGCGGAGATGAGCACCACCATCAAGAGCGGCGAAGCCGATGCTCTTTCGCATCGGGCGCGCGCCTTCGCACTGCTGGCGGCCGCCTGCCTACGGAAGCCGAATTGAGCGCGCTCGCCGCCATCAATAGGCTGCCGATGGTTCCCGACCATCCGACCGCGAGCGCCGGCTTTGCCGTCTATGTGCATTGGCCCTTCTGCCTGGCAAAATGCCCCTATTGCGACTTCAACAGCCATGTCCGGCTGCAGCCGCCCGACCAGGCGCGCTATATCGCCGCCTTCCGACGCGAGTTGGCTCATCGGGCGCAGCTTGCGCCGGGCCGCACGGTCTCCTCGATCTTTTTTGGGGGTGGCACGCCTTCGCTGATGGAGGGGCGGACCGTCGGCGCGATCCTCGACGCGATCGCCGAGGTCTGGGTGGTCGATCCCGATTGCGAGGTCTCGCTGGAAGCCAATCCGACCAGCGTCGAGGCCGGGCGCTTCGCGGATTTTCGCGCGGCCGGGGTCAACCGGGTCTCGCTCGGCGTGCAGGCGCTGAACGACGCCGATCTCAAGGCGCTGGGGCGGATGCATTCGACGCAGGAGGCGTTGGACGCAGTGGCGATCGCGCGCAAATATTTCGAGCGTTACTCCTTCGACCTCATCTATGCCCGCTCGCCCGCGCAGACGCCGGCGCTGTGGCGAGCCGAGCTCGAACTCGCGATCAGCCATGCGGCGGAGCATCTCTCGCTCTACCAGCTCACCATCGAGCCTGACACGATGTTCGAGCGGCTGTTCAAGGCCGGCAAGCTCGCGATCCCCGACCACGAGGCGGGCGCCGTGCTCTACGAGATCACGCAGGAGATCACGGCCAAACACGGCCTGCCGGTCTATGAGATCTCGAACCATGCCCGACCCGGCGCGCAATGCCGCCACAACCTCGTCTACTGGCGCTACGGCGAATATGCCGGCGTCGGCCCCGGCGCCCATGGCCGCTTGGTGACAGCTGAGGGCCGCATGGCGCATTCGACCGAGAAGCGGCCGGAAATCTGGCTCGAGCGCGTCGAAGCGGAAGGCCATGCTTTGGTCGAGGACGAACGCCTCAACCTCGAAGCGCAGGGCGACGAATATCTGCTGATGGGCCTGCGGTTGGTCGAAGGCATCGATCCCGCGGTGTTCACCGCCCTGTCCGGCCGCACGCTGAGCCAGACCCGCGTGAAGAGCCTGATCGATGACGGACTCCTGACCTTCAAGCCCGGCGGCAAGCTCGCCTGCACGCCGGACGGCGCGCTGCTGCTGGACGCGGTCGTGGCGGATCTGGCGGCGTAAAGCGAGCCGTCATTCTCGGGCTAAGCGAAGCGCAGACCTGAGAATCTCCGGCCGGACGAGACACCGGAGCCTTCTGGTCAGGAGATGCTCGGGTCAAGCCCGACCATGACGCCGGATCACTGCGTCCGCGGCCCCAGATCGCGCGGCGCCGCATTGACCGTCACGATCTGGCCGTTGCGCAGTTCGAGCACGGCGAGGCCCCGGTCGATCTGGCCGTCGGGGCGGAAGCGGAAGACGCCATCGGCACCGGCAAAGCCCGAGGCATTGGTCAGGACGGCTTCCGAGAAGCGCTGCGAGCCTTGCGTGCGCGCGAGCGCCGCCGACAGCGAGACCGCGTCATAGGCCAACGTCGCCGTGCGCATCGGCGCGCTGTTGAAGCGCGCCTGGTAGCGGCCGGCGAAGGCGTTGAAGCCGGCGGTGTCGGGCGAGGCGAACCAGCCGCCCTGGATCGCAGGCACGCGCGCGACATTGGCGTCGTTCCAGACGCCGGTCCCGAGCGGCTTGACCTTGGCCGGGTCGTAGCCGGCCTGCTGCAAGGCGAGGCCAAGCGCCGGCATCGTATCGGCAGCCGCCGGGACGAACAGCGCATCGGCCTGCTGGAAAGCAGGCGTCAGCCGCGCGGCGGCGGCGCGCATCGCGGCCTGATCCGTGGAAAAGCGCTCGATCGCGACAACCCGGCCGCCACGCGCCGCGACGGCCTGCTGGAAGGCGGCCTCGACGACCTTGCCATAAGCGGTGTCCGGCAGCATCGCGGCGAAGGATTTGCGGCCTTGCTGCGAGGCATAGGCGATGACGCGGTTGACGTCGTTCTCTGGCGGGAAGGACAAGAGATAGACGCCGCGCCCCGCAACGCTCGTGTCGCTGGAGAAGGCCATGACCGGGCGGTTAGCGCCACGCGCGACCTGGCCGGCGGCCTGGACGGAAGGGGCAAAAAGCGGGCCGATGATGAGTTCGGCGCCCTCGCGCAGGGCTTCCTGCGCCGCGGCCTGGGCGCCCTCGGGCGTGCCGCGATCATCCTTCACCAGCAGCGTCAGGTCGGCATTGGGGAATTCGGCCAGCGCCATCTCGGCGGCGTTTCGGAGCGAATTGCCGACGACAGCCCCCTGCCCTTCCGCCGTGAGAGGCAGGATCAGGCCGACCTTGACCTTGCCTGTGCCGATGGTCTGGCCGGCGCTCTCCGCCGGCTGTGTCTGCGCTGTCGGACTGTCGAATCCCGGCAATCCGGACGGGCCGCCACTGCAGGCCGCGAGCATCAGGCCAGAGAAGGCGACCAGCGAAACGGCGCTTCGCCGAAGGACCGGTGCAAGAAGCCGATGACGCAACACGGGCGATCTCCAGATCTTGGGCCGGACCGGCACGAGCCCGTCCGACGGTGCAGTCCCCCGACCGTGGGACTCTCCTGCCAGTGCAGCATTGTATTTTCAAGTTGTTAACTCTGTGTTGCACCCGCCGAAGGAGGTCATGGCCCTGTCGGCCGATGGCGCGAGGCGCGGAGCTGTGGCAGGTTCGCGCCGATGTCGATTTCACCCACGCCTGCGCCGCGCGCACCGAGCTACACCGCCTTCGGGCTCAAGGCGGAAGCCGAGCCGCTGGCGCCGGGGCTGCACATCGTCGCGACGCCAATCGGCAATCTCAGAGACATCTCGTTTCGCGCGCTGGCGACGCTGGCCGCCGCCGATGCGGTGCTCGCCGAAGACACACGCACCTCGAAGACGCTGCTGGCGCATTACGGCATCTCGACGCCGCTCTACCCCTATCACGAGCACAATGCCGAGCAGATGCGGCCGAAAATCCTCAGCCGACTGCGCGAGGGCGGCAAGCTGGCGCTGATCTCCGATGCCGGCACGCCGCTGGTCTCCGACCCCGGCTACAAGCTCGTCGCCGAACTCGTGGCCGAGGGGCTGCCAGTGACGGGCATTCCCGGCCCCTCCGCGGTGCTGGCCGCGCTCGTGCTGGCAGGATTGCCGACCGACCGTTTCTTCTTCGAGGGGTTCCTGCCGCCCAAGGCCGCGGCGCGGCGCGGGCGATTGACCGAACTCGCCGCCATTCCGGGCACGCTCGTCTTCTTCGAATCGCCGCGACGCCTCGCGGAAATGCTGTCGGACGCTGCCGCGGTGCTGGGCGAACGGCCGGGCGCGGTCGCGCGCGAACTGACCAAATATTACGAGAACGTCCAGCGCGGCCCGCTCTCAGTGCTGGCGGCGCATTACGATGGCGAGGAAGAGGCGCGCGGCGAGATCGTCGTCATCATCGGGCCTCCGGGCGCGGAGGCGCTGGCGCCTGTGGGCGATGTCGTCGAGGAGCGGTTGCGGGTTGCGCTGGCGCAGGTTTCGCTGAAGGAGGCGGTGGCCCAGGTCGCCGCCGAAACCGGCCAGCCGCGCCGCAAGGTCTATGCGCGCGCGCTCGAACTGACCCGCGAGACGCCTTGAGCCTCCAGCGCGAGCGCGGAGAACTGCGCAGCCGACGTGCCCGTCGCTCCGGCATCACCGGCCGGCGTTCGGAATGGCTGGCGATCCTCTGGCTCGCGGCCAAGGGCTACCGATTGCTAGCCCGCCGCTTCGGCGGCAAGGGCGGCGAGATCGACCTGATCGTGAAGCGCGGACGCACCATCGCCTTCGTCGAGGTCAAGGCGCGCGGCGCGATCGAGGATGCGCTGGGCGCGATCACGCCGGAGAAGCGGCGGCTGGTCGAGATCCGCATCCGGCAATGGCTGGCGCAGAATCCCTGGGCGATGGACCATCACCTGCGCGCCGACGCCGTCTTCCTCGCACCACGCCGCTGGCCGCGCCATGTGCCCGGCGTGTTCGAGCTTGTCTTGTGACGCAAGGCACGCCACTTGCCGGTGCAGGCCGCGCCATCCGATAAGGACGCGGCATCAACGTCGTTCGTCTCATCGGAGCGGAAGCCATGACTCTCACCGTCGCCATCCAGATGGACCCGATCGAGCGCTTGCGGGTCGCGGGCGATACCGGCTTTGCGCTGATGCTGGAGGCGCAGGCGCGCGGGCACACGCTGTTCACCTACACGCCCGACAAGCTCTCGATGCGCGAGGGCAAGGTCACGGCGCCGGTCCGGCCGGTGACGGTGCGCGACGTCGAGGGCGACCATTTCACCGCCGGCGCCGAGGAGCGGACCGATCTTTCGACGCTGGACGTAATCCTGTTGCGGCAGGACCCGCCCTTCGACATGGCCTATGTCTCGACCACGCATATGCTGGAGCGCATCCACCCCAAGACGCTGGTGGTCAACGACCCCGCCCATGTCCGCAACGCGCCTGAGAAGATCTTCGTCACGCATTTTCCCGAGCTGATGCCGCCGACGCTGATCACCCGCGACAAGGCCGAGATCGAGGCCTTCCGCGACGAGTTCGGCGAGATCGTGATGAAGCCGCTCTACGGCCATGGCGGCGCGACCGTCTTCAAGACGAGCAAGGACGACCCGAATTTCGGCTCGCTCTACGACCTCTTCGCCAATCTCTTCCGCGAGCCCTGGGTCGTTCAGGCCTACATCAAGGAGATCTCGGAGGGAGACAAGCGCATCATCCTGATCGACGGCAAGGCGGCCGGCGCGGTCAACCGCGTGCCGGCGGTCGGCGACCTGCGCGCCAACATGGTGCGCGGCGGCGCGGCCAAGCCGACCGACCTCTCGAAGCAGGAACTCGCGATCTGCGAAGCGATCGGCCCGGCCCTGCGCGAGCGCGGGCTGCTGCTCGTCGGCATCGACGTGATCCATGGCAAGCTGACCGAGATCAACGTCACCGCGCCGACCGGCGTGCGCGCCATCAAGAAGCTCGGCGGGCCCGATCTCGCCGCCCAGCTCTGGGATGTGATCGAGGCGAAGCGCTCGGCAATGGGCGGCACGCGTTAGCGCCGCCTGCCGATGAAACGTCGCGAAGCGTATTATCGAGCGGAAGTGCCGTTCAGGCTGTTGGTCTCGTCCCAGCCATAGCGCATCGTCTCGAAGCGCATCGTCAGCCCATCGACCAGCAGGAGCTTGCCGACGAGCGGCTCGCCGAAGCCGGTGATCGCGCGGATGACCTCCAGCGCCATCAGCGAACCCATGACGCCGGGCAAGGCACCGAGAATGCCGGCCTCGGCGCAGGTCGGCACCGTGCCCGGCGGCGGCACATCGGGGAACAGGCAGCGCCAGGTCGGGTTCGGACGGCCGTCGGCGCCGGTCTCATGCGCCCGGATCGTCGTCAGCGAGCCGTCGAAGCGGCCGAGCGCCGCCATCACGACGGGCTTGCGCTCGTGGAAGCAGGCATCCGAGACGGCGTAGCGCGTGGCGAAATTGTCCGAGCCCTCGGCGACCACGTCATAGAAGGCGATCAGCGCGCGGGCATTGTGCGGGTCGATGCGGGTGACATGCTCCTCGACCACGACATGCGGGTTGAGACGCTTGACGAAGGCGGCCGCCGCGACGGCCTTGCGGGCGCCGATATCGTCCGTGCCATAGATCGTCTGGCGCTGCAGGTTCGACAGCGAGACGATGTCGTCATCGACGATGCCGATATGGCCGACGCCGGCAGCAGCGAGATACTGGATCAGCGGCGCGCCCAGCCCGCCTGCCCCAACGACCAGCACCCGCGCGCGCTTGAGCTTCTGCTGGCCGGGACCGCCGATCTCCGGCAGCACCAGATGGCGCGCATAGCGTTCGACCTCGTCGTCGTTCAGGCTCATCCGCGAAGGGTTAAGCCGATCCAGCGCCCGGAGCAATCATCGGACTGCGGCGCATGCGGTCGTTTTGCCCCCAGTCCTTCGCCCGGCTTGGCCACGCCGCCAAGCCATGCCATCGTGTCGATCGAGAAGGGCTGGGTCAAAAGCCCGATATCCAACAGGGGATTGTTTCCATGCGTTTGAAATCGCTCGCGCTGGCCTTGGCCGGCGTCGCTCTCTCGACCGTCGCAGCGATGGCGCAGACGGCGATCAAGCCTGCGGTCGTCTATGACAAGGGCGGCAAGTTCGACAAATCCTTCAACGAAGGCGTCTTCGTCGGGGCCGAGAAGTTCAAGGCCGAGACCGGCGTCGAGTTCCGCGACTTCGAGCCGACCAACGAGGCCCAGATCGAGCAGGCGCTGCGCCGCTTCGCCCGCGACGGCCATTCCCCGATCATCGCGGTCGGCTTTTCGCAGGCCACCGCGCTGCAGAAGGTCGCCGCCGAGTTCCCCGACCTGAAGTTCACCATCATCGATATGGTCGTGGACCTGCCCAATGTGCAGTCGGTCGTATTCAAGGAGCATGAGGGCTCCTATCTGGTCGGGCTTCTGGCGGGCCTCGCCTCGAAAACCAACAAGGTCGGCTTCGTCGGCGGCATGGACATCCCGTTGATCCGCAAATTCGCCTGCGGCTATATCCAGGGCGTCAAGGCCGCCAAGAAGGACGCCGAGATCTTCCAGAACATGACCGGCTCCACCCCGGCCGCCTGGAACGATCCGGTCAAGGGCGGCGAACTCGCCAAGTCGCAGATCGACCGCGGTGCCGACGTGATCTACCACGCGGCCGGTGGCACCGGCATCGGCGTGCTGCGCGCGGCGGCCGACGCCGGCAAGCTCGGCATCGGCGTCGATTCCAACCAGAACGCCCTGCAGCCCGGCAAGGTGCTGACCTCGATGCTCAAGCGCGTCGACGTCGCCGCCTACACCTCCTTCAAGGCCGCCCGCGACGGCGCCTGGAAGCCGGGCATCTCGGTGCTGGGCCTGAAGGAGGACGGCGTCGGCTGGGCGCTCGACGACGCCAACAAGAGCCTGATCACGCCGGAGATGAAGGCCGCCGCCGACAAGGCCCGCGCCGACATCATCAGCGGCGCGGTCAAGGTGCACGACTACATGTCGGATTCGAAGTGCACGATCTGAGGCGGACCCTGCTCCCCTCCCCCTTGTGGAAAGGGGTCACCGCGGCGGCTCCAGCATCATGAAGGTCACCATCCTCGGCTCCGGCGATGCCTTCGGCACAGGCGGGCGTTTCAACACCTGCCTGCATGTCGAGGCTGGAGCCGAGCGTATGCTGCTGGATTGCGGCGCCTCGAGCATGGTGGCGCTGAACCAGGCAGGGGTCGAGCGCAACGGCCTCTCGACCCTTCTCTTCACGCATTTCCATGGCGATCATTTCGGCGGGCTGCCAGCCTTTCTGCTCGATGCGCAATTCGTGTCGCGGCGGACACACCCGCTGACGATCGCCGGGCCTTCCGGCATCGAACACCGGGCCCTGCACGCCCTCGAAGCGGATTTCCCGGGCTCGTCGGCCAACCCGTGGCGTTTTCCCATCGCTTATGTCGAGGTGACGCCGGAGCAGCCGGCGAGGCTCTCCGGCATCGATGTCAGCGCCTTTCCGATGGTGCATGACGAGCGCGCCGGCCCGTGCCAGGGCTACCGGCTGTCGTTCGACGGCAAGGTTTTCGCCTTCTCCGGCGACACTGCCTGGACGGACACCCTGATCCCGCTCGCGGCCGGTGCCGATGTCCTGCTGGTCGAGTGCTACGCCTACGACATCAAGCTCGCCAACCATCTCGACTACAAGACGCTGGCGGCGCACAGGGCCGAACTCGAGACGGCACGGATCGTGCTGACCCATATGGGCATGTCCATGCTGGCGGGCCGTGATGACCTGCCCGAGGAGCGGGTCCATGACGGCATGATAATCGAGCTATGACGGCGCAATCTGCCCCGGCCATCGAACTATCGGGCATCTCGAAGCGGTTCGGGCCGGTTCAGGCCAATCGCGATGTCTCGCTGTCTGTCGCAGCCGGCTCGATCCACGGCATCGTCGGCGAGAACGGCGCGGGCAAATCGACGCTGATGTCGATCCTCTACGGCTTCTACGAGGCTGATTCCGGCGAGGTTGCAATCGGCGGCAGACCACGCCGCATCCGCAGCCCTGCCGACGCGATCGCGGCGGGCATCGGCATGGTCCACCAGCATTTCATGCTGGTGGAAACGCTGAGCGTCGTCGAGAACGTTGTCCTTGGAGCGGAGGGTGGCGCCTGGCTCAGCGGCGGCGTCAGCCGGGCGCGGGCTGAGCTGGCGCGGCTGGCTCAGGATTACGGCCTCGCCATCGACCCCGACGCCATTGTCGGCGAGCTGTCCGTGGGCTTCCAGCAGCGCGTCGAAATCCTGAAGGCACTCTATCGCGGCGCGCAGATCCTGATCCTCGACGAGCCGACCGCCGTGCTGACGCCGCCCGAAGCCGACCAGCTCTTTTCCCTGCTGCGGGCGCTGAGGGACCAGGGCAAGACCGTGATCCTGATCACGCACAAGCTGCGCGAGATCATGGAGGTGACCGACAGGGTTTCGGTGATGCGGCGCGGCGAGATGGTCGCGCATCTGGCAACATCGGAGACCTCCCCGCCCGAACTGGCCGAGGCGATGGTCGGCCGGCGCGTGCTGCTCCAGGTCGAGAAGGCGCCGCGGCCGCGCGGTGCGAAGGTGCTGGAGGCGATCGGGCTCGACCTCGTCGATGCGCGCGGTGTTGCGCTGCTGAGCGGCGTCAATCTGACGCTCCATGCCGGCGAGATCGTCGGAATCGCTGGCGTCGCCGGCAACGGCCAGAGCGAACTGATCGAGGTGCTCGCCGGCCTCAGCCATCCCTCGCGCGGCGTCGTCAGGCTCGGCGGGCAGATACTCTCGAGCGCCGACCGCAACCCGGCATGCCTGCGCAAGCTCGGAGTGATGCACATTCCCGAGGACCGCCATCGTACCGGGCTCGTCACCGCCTTCCCGGCGGCGGAGAATTCCATCCTGGGCTATCAGGACGATCCGGCACTCGGCCCCGGCCCCTTCCTCTCGCCGTCGACGATCGCGGCACGGGCCCGCGAAACGTTCGCGGCCTATGATGTGCGCCCGCCGGACCCTGAGCTGAAGACCGCGAAGTTCTCCGGCGGCAACCAGCAGAAGATCGTGCTCGCCCGCGAAATCGAGCGGGCACCGAAGGTCCTGCTCGTCGGCCAGCCGACGCGCGGCGTCGATATCGGCGCGATCGAGTTCATCCACCGCCGGCTGATCGCTCTGCGCGATGCGGGCGTCGCGATCCTGCTCGTCTCGGTCGAACTCGAGGAGGTGATGGCGCTGTCGGATCGCATCCTGGCGATGTGCGGCGGGCGGATCACCGGCGAGCGGATGGCGGAAGCCGCCGACGAGCGCGATCTGGGGCTGCTGATGGCCGGGGTGACGGAGGAAGCGGCTTGAGCGCGGCCCCGATCGACCTACCGCGCTGGGCCGATACCGCGCTCGTGCCGCTCGTCAGCGTCGCGGCGGCGCTCGTCATCGCGGGTCTGGTCGTGCTGGGCATCGGCGAAAGCCCGCTGGAGGCAACCGCGCTGTTGCTGCGCGGCGCGCTCGGTTCGGCCGAAGGCATCAGCTTCACGCTCTACTACACCACGAACTTCATCTTCACGGGGCTTGCCGTCGCGGTCGCCTTCCATGCCGGGCTGTTCAATATCGGCGGCGAGGGACAGGCGACGATCGCGGGCATCTTCGCGGCGCTGGCCTGCCTCTGGCTCGCGCCGCTGCCGGGCGTGCTGCTGGTGCCGCTGGCGGTGCTGGCGGCGGCGGGCGGCGGGGCGCTCTACGGGCTGATTCCCGGCTGGCTGCAGGCGACGCGCGGCAGCCATGTCGTGATCACCACGATCATGTTCAACTTCCTGGCGGCGACTCTGACCGTCTATCTCCTCGTCGAGGTGATCGGTAAACCCGGCTCGATGCAGCCGGAGACGGCGGAGTTCGCCTCGCACGCCATCCTGACGCCGATGCACAGGCTGCTCGCGCCGCTCGGCGTCAAGCTGCCGGCGACACCGCTGAACAGCGCCTTCCTGCTGGCGCTCGCCGCACTCGTCGCGGTCTGGGCCCTGATCTTCCGCTCGCGGCTGGGCTACGCGATCCGCACCGTCGGCGCCAATCCGGGGGCTGCAGCCTATGCCGGCATCTCGCCGGCCCGCATCACCATGGTCGCGATGGCGATCTCGGGTGCGCTGGCAGGCGGGCTCGCGGTCAACGAGGTGATGGGCGTGCAGCACCGGCTGCTGCTCGATTTCACCGCCGGCTACGGCTTCGTCGGCATAGCGGTGGCGCTGATGGGGCGCGGCCATCCGGTCGGCGTGGCGCTCGCCGCGCTGCTGTTCGGCGTGCTCTACCAGGGCGGGGCCGAACTCTCCTTCGACAAGCCCGCCATCACCCGCGACATGGTCGTGGTGATCGGCGGCGTCATCATCCTGTTCGCCGGCGCGCTCGACGGGCTGTTCCGGCGGGTGGTGGCGAGCCTTTTGCGGATCGGGCGGGGCGACTAACGATGGACTGGGTCGCAACCTTCGCCGTCATCCTCGATTCCGCCATCCGGCTGTCGGTGCCGCTGCTCTGCGCCGCGCTGGCGGGGCTCTGGTCGGAGCGGGCCGGCGTCGTCGATATCGGGCTCGAGGGCAAGATGCTGATCGCCGCCTTCGCCTCGGCCGTCATCGCGGCGCAGAGCGGCTCGGCCTGGGCCGGGCTGATCGCCGGCATGCTCGCATCGATCGCGCTTTCTTTGGTGCATGGCTTTGCCGCGATCACCTGGCGCGGCAACCAGATCGTCTCCGGCGTCGCCATCAACATGCTGGCGGCGGGGCTAACCGTGATCCTCGGCAATGCCTGGTACGGGCAGGGCGGGCGTACGCCGACGCTCGAAGGCGCAGCTCGCTTCGGCGAGGTCACGCTGCCCTTCGCCACGACGCTGCGCAGCCACATACCTGTGCTCGGGCTAATCTATGACGAGGTCGTCTCCGGCCAATCGGCGCCGGCCTACCTCGCCGTGCTGGCCCTGGTGGTGACGGCGGTGGTGCTCAAGCGGACGCGCTTCGGCCTGCGCCTGCGCGCGGTCGGCGAGAACCCTGCCGCCGTCGATACCGCCGGCATCTCGGTCGCCGGCTTGCGCTATGGTGCGGTCATCATTTGCGGGGCGCTTTGCGGGCTGGGCGGGACCTATCTCGCGGTGTCACAATCGGCCGGCTTTCTGCCGCATATGACCGCCGGCAAGGGCTTCATCGCGCTCGCCGCCGTGATCTTCGCCAATTGGCGGCCCTGGCAGGCGCTCTGGGCCTGCCTTCTTTTCGGGGCGCTGGACGCGATCGCGATCCGTCTGCAGGGCGTCGCTCTGCCCGGAATCGGGCAGGTTCCGGTGCAGGCGATCCAGGCCCTGCCCTATCTGATGACGGTGATCCTGCTCGCCGGCTTCATCGGCAAGTCGACGCCACCCAAGGCCTCCGGCCTGCCCTATGTGAAGGAGCGCTGAGCGCCATGGCGAGCCAGCCGGAGATGGATTTCGAGGCGCTGTTTGCCGTGGCAGCGCGGGTGCAGCCACTCGCCTATGCGCCCTATTCCCGCTTCAAGGTCGGCGCCGCGATCCTAGCCGATGACGGCGCCGTCTATCCCGGCTGCAATGTCGAGAACGCCGCCTATCCTTCAGGAAGCTGCGCCGAACAGGGCGCGATCTCGGCGATGATCGCAGGCGGCGGCCTTCGCATCGCGGCCATCGTGGTGATGGGCGAAGGCGAGATGCTGGTCACGCCCTGCGGCGCCTGCCGCCAGCGCATCCGAGAATTCGCCGACCCGAACACGCCCGTCGCAATCGCCGGGCCGGGCGGCATCCGGCAACGCTTTTCGCTGGCCGAGCTGTTGCCAGCGTCGTTCGGACCAGACAATTTGCGCCGGTGATTTGCTTTCCGGACCTCCTGCCCGGGCAGGTGATTGCGTGACCGGGGGAGACACCATGGCGGCCGATCCAGTGTTCGACCAGGCGGCATCGACCTTGATCGACCGCGGCGTGGATGGTGCGATCGAATGCGCGATCGTGCTCGGCACCGGCTTGGGTCGGATCGTCGAGGAGATGCAGGACAGGATCACGATCCCCTTCGCCGAGATCCCGGGATTTCCGGAGGGCTCAGTCTCCGGCCATGCCAAGCAACTGAGCTACGGCAGCCTGCATGGCAAGAAGGTGCTGATCTTCGAGGGCCGGGCGCATTACTACGAAAGCGGCAACCCAGCCGTGATGCGCGTGCCGATCGGCATGCTGGCCGCCTTCGGCTCGCCGCCCCTGATCCTGACCAATGCCGCCGGCTCGGTGAAGCCTGAGCTGCGGCCGGGCGGGCTTGCCCTGATCACCGACCACATCAATTTGAACGGCCCTAATCCGCTTGTCGGCGACACCGGCGACGGGCGCTTCGTGCCGATGGTCGACGCCTATGACGTCAACCTGCGCGGACGGCTGACGCGTGCCGCGGCGAGCTCGGGCGTGCATCTCGGCGAGGGCGTCTATATGTGGTTCACCGGGCCGAGCTTCGAGACTCCGGCCGAGATCAGGATGGCCAAGTTGCTGGGCGCGGATCTGGTCGGCATGTCGACGGTGCCGGAGGTGATCTTGGCGCGGCGCTTCGGCATCCGTGTCGCCGCCGTCTCGGTCATCACCAATATGGGCGCCGGCCTGCTCGGCGGCACGCCCAGCCACAGCGAGACGCGCGACGTCGCCACGGGCGCCACAACGGGGTTGCGCCGACTTCTGCGCGCCTTCCTGTCGGAGCTCTAGGCATGTCGGACATTCTGCTGGCAAAGCGCGCGCTCGCGCTGCTCGATCTCACCGATCTCGCGGAGGATTCCAGCACGGCCAGCGTGCGGGCGCTGTGCCAGCGCGCGGTCGGTGGACCGGTACCGGTCGCCGCGATCTGCATCTGGCCGCGTTTCATCGGCGCGGCGCGAGAAGCGCTGCAAGACTCTGCGCTCGGAACCTCCCTGCGCATCGCCACGGTGGTCAACTTCCCCGCGGGCGGCGCGGATGTCGCCGCGGTCACGGATGAGACGCAGGCCGCGCTCGCTGCGGGTGCCGACGAAATCGACCTCGTCCTGCCCTGGCGAGCTTTCCTGCAGGGCGACCGCGAGAGCGCGCGTGAGATGGTCGAGCGGATCAAGCAAAGCTGCGGGGCCAAGACGCTCAAGGTCATCCTCGAAACCGGCGAGTATCCCGATCTCGACCATGTCCACGCAGCCTCGGAACTCGCCATCTCGGCCGGCGCCGATTTCATCAAGACCTCGACCGGCAAGACCACGCATTCGGCGAGCCTGCCGGCGGCGCGGACGATGCTGAACGTCATCGCGGCGGCGGGGCGTACCGTCGGCTTGAAACCATCGGGCGGCATCCGCACGCTGGCCGACGCAGCCGGCTATCTCGCGCTCGCCGACGAGATCATGGGGCCAGGCTGGGCCACACCCGAAACCTTCCGCTTCGGCGCGAGCGGGCTGCACCAGGTGCTGGCCGATGTCATCGCCGGAGGCACGGCAGAACAGGCAAGCGGACCCTATTGAGATGAAGCTGACGCAGGAAATCATCGCCGCCAAGCGCGACGGCGGCGAATTGCCCGATGCCGATATCCGCCAGATCGTCGCCGGCATTGCCGATCATTCGGTCAGCGAGGGGCAGGCTGCCGCCTTCGCCATGGCGGTGTTCTTCCGCGACATGACCGTGAAGGAGCGCGTCGCGCTGACGCTGTCGATGCGCGATTCCGGCACGGTGCTGAACTGGGACGACCTGCCGGGACCGGCGCTCGACAAGCATTCGACCGGCGGCGTCGGCGACACTGTCAGCCTGCCGCTGGCGGCAGCGGTTGCAGCCTGTGGCGGCTATGTACCGATGATCTCCGGACGGGGGCTCGGCCATACCGGCGGCACGCTCGACAAGCTCGATTCCGTGCCGGGCTATGTCACGCAGCCCGACAACGACCTCTTCCGTAAGGTGGTGCGGAGTGAGGGCTGCGCCATCATCGGCCAGACCGCCGATCTCGCGCCAGCCGACAAGCGGCTCTACGCCATCCGGGACGTGACCGCGACGGTCGAGACGATTCCGCTGCTGACCTCCTCGATCCTGTCGAAGAAGCTCGCGGCCGGGCTTCACGGGCTGGCGATGGATGTGAAATACGGCTCGGGCGCCTTCCTGCCGGATTATGCCAAGGCGCGGGCGCTGGCCGATGCGCTGGTCGGCGTCGCCAATCATTCCGGCCTGCCGACGACGGCGCTGATGACCGACATGGACGAGCCGCTGGCGAGCGCCGCCGGCAATGCGCTCGAAGTCGCTTACGCCCTCGACCACCTGACCGGAAAGCGGCGCGAGCCGCGCTTCCACGAGGTCACAGTTGCGCTCGCCGCCGAGATGCTGCTGCTCGGACGGCTCGCCGGCGACATCGACGAGGCCAGGGCAAAGATCGAGGCCGCTTTCGCCAGCGGGGCGGCGGCCGAGCGCTTTGCGAAGATGATCGCGGCGCTGGGCGGACCGACCGATCTGCTGGAGCGGCCGGACAAGCATCTTGCCGCCGCGCCGATCGTGAAGCCGGTCTTCGCCACTTCGCCCGGCACGGTCCAGGCCATCGACACGCGCGGCGTCGGCCAGGCCGTGGTGGCGCTCGGCGGCGGGCGGACGCGGCCGCAGGACGCGATCGACCATGCCGTCGGCATCGTCGCACTCGCGGAAATGGGAGCTGTCGTCGATCCCGACCGCCCGCTCGGCATCGTCCATGCCCGCGACGAGGCCGGCTTCGCCCGGGCGGAGGCGCGCTTGCGCGATGCCTATCGCCTGGGAGAGGGTACGCCCCAACGCGGTCGCCTGATCGCCGAACGCATCACGGAGAGTTCGCACGCATGAGCCTGCTTCTGGCAATGACCGGCTGGCATGTCGAGGATTGGCGCGCGCGCTTCCAGGCGCTGCTGCCGGACATGCCGATCGTGACGCTTGGAGAACCTTTCGACCGGCGCTCGGTGCATTATGTCGCGAGCTGGAAGCATCCGGAGGGCAGCCTGGCCGGCTTGCCCACCCTCGCGGCGGTCTTCTCGCTCGGTGCCGGCGTCGACCATCTCTTCGCCGATACGCGCCTGCCCGACGTGCCGATCGCGCGCGTGGTCGATCCCGACCTGACAACGCGGATGAGCGAATACATCGTGCTGCATTGCCTGATGATCCTGCGCCAGCAGCGCCGCTACGACGCGCAGCAGCCGCAGAAGAGCTGGGACGACGACCGCAACCAGCCGGCTGCGCGCTCGGTGCGCGTCGGCGTGATGGGGCTGGGCGAACTCGGGCAGGATGCCGTCCATAAGCTCAAGGTGATGGGCTTCAATGTGGCCGGCTGGAGCCGGTCGCCGAAGGCCATCGACGGCTTGGCGACATTTTCGGGCACCGAGGGGATGGCGCCCTTCCTCGCCCGGACCGACATCCTGGTCAGCCTGTTGCCGCTGACGCCCGAGACGCGCGGCACGATCAACGCCACGCTGCTCGCCGGCCTCGCGCAAGACGGGCGCCTCGGTGGGCCGTTCCTGGTCAATGCCGGGCGCGGCGGACTTCAGGTCGAGGCCGACATCCTCGCCGCGCTCGACGCCGGGACGCTGAAGGGCGCGACGCTCGACGTGTTCGAGACCGAGCCTTTGCCGGCTGAGTCACGGCTTTGGACGCATCCGGCAGTGACGGTGACGCCGCATAATGCGGCGATGTCGGAGCCCGAAGCCATCGCCACGCTGATCTCGGCCCAGATCCGGCGGCTGGAGGCCGGTGAGCCGCTGGAGCACGTCGTCGATCCCGCGCGGGGCTATTGAGCGGAGCGCTCGCTAGACCGTGCCGATTTTGTACGGAAACACCTCGTCATCCCGGCCGTAGCGAAGCGGAGCGCCGGGATCCATCATAGAGTACGACGGTGCCTTACGATGGATCCCGGAGCGGCGCGGCTTCGCCGCTTGTCCGGGATGACGAGGTGTTTCCACCCGAATGAAGCAGGCGCTAGCCCTCCAAAAACGCCTTGAAGGCCTCGCCGTGATCGGGATGCCAGCGTGACAGCGGCGGGCGGTTCTCGATGATGTCGCCCATCGCCCAGGCCATGCGCTTCTCGTCGAGATCACGCGTCGTCTCCCCATCCGGGCAAAGGATGTAGAAATCGCCGGCGGCGAGGCGTTCCAGCATGAAATCGACGGTCTGCTCCGGCGTCCAGGCGCCGGCCGGCTTCTCGGCGCGGCCCCGCGCCGTCAACCCGGTGAAGACGAAGCCGGGGATCAGCAGATGGGCGGAGAGCTGGTGGCCTTCGCGTCCACGCAATTCGTGCTGCAGCGCCTCGGTGAAGACCTTCACCCCGGCCTTGGAGATGTTGTAGGCGGGGTTTCCGGGCGGGGTGGTGATGCCCTGCTTCGAGCCGGTGTTGATGATCAGGCCGGGCTGGCCACCTTCCAGCATCATGGGTGCGAAGACCTGGCAGCCATTGATCACGCCCCAGAGATTGACGGCGAGAACGCGCTGCCAGTCGTCCAGCGGCCCAAAGATGGTGCCGCCGGGCTGGATGCCGGCATTGTTCATCAGGACATGGACGGCGCCGAAGCGCTTGATCACCTCATCGCGCAATGCCTCGACGGCGGTGCGATCGGCGACATCGACCGCCCGCTCCAACACCGTGCCGGCGGAGCCCTGCAGTTCGGCTGCCGCGGCAGCGAGCGCGGCCGCGTTGCGATCGACGAGAACGATGCTCATGCCGCGCGCGGCGAAAACGCGGGCGGCCGCCAGCCCGATGCCGGAAGCGCCTCCGGTGACGACCGCAACATGTCCGGGAGCCAGCGCAGGAAGGGATGCCATCGGTGTTGACCTCGTTGGTGTTCGGGAGCGCCGGCTTCAGTGACACGCGATGCCGGCACGATCGTGACGGCCATGCCTGCTTTCGGCGACCGTTGCCATCCAGATTGCGCCATGGCCCACGCTTGGACCGGATCGTCATCCGACTGTCACCTGCCCGTCTTCGTTCTGAAATCCGGCACCGCCAATCGAGCGGGGTGATGATCCCCTTCAGCCCGGAGCGTTCCATGCGCCTTCCCCTGATCGCAGCCATGCTGCTGTCCTCGACCATCCTTGCCGGCGCGCAGGACGCGCAAAAGGAGTTCCCGGCCAAGCTGCTCGGCCATGCGCTGCTGCCGGCCAACACCATGGTCGCGGCGCCCGCCGACGCACCGGCCGACCTCAAGGTCTCCGGCAAGTTCATGACGCCGGGCAAGCGCACCGACGCGGTCGGCTCCGTCATGGGCACATCGGGTGGCCGCCCGACCGGTCTCTCGACTCCGTTCCAGGGCCAGCCAGTCCAGGGCTTCTCCGGCATCCGCTCGCTCGGCAATGGCGAGTTCCTGGTGCTGACCGACAACGGCTTCGGCGCCAAGGCGAACTCGCCCGACGCGATGCTGTTCTTCCACCGGATCAAGGCCGATTTCGCGGGCGGCCAGATCGAGCGCCTCGCCACCACCTTCCTGCACGATCCCGACAAGAAGGTGCCGTTCCGCATCGCCAATGAAGGTACCGAGAAGCGCTACCTGACCGGTTCGGATTTCGATCCGGAATCGATCCAACCGATTGGCGGCAAGTTCTGGATCGGCGACGAGTTCGGCCCCTATCTCATCCGCGTCGATGCGACCGGCAAGGTCGAGGCGGTGTTCGAGACCACGGTCGACGGCAAGCCGGTGCGCTCGCCCGATCATTACGCCGTGACCACGCCGGGCGCGCCGGACGCGGCCCTGCCGGTGCCGTTCACCGCCCGCCGCTCCAAGGGCTATGAGGGCATGGCGCAGTCGCCCGATGGCCGCTTCCTCTACCCGCTGCTGGAAGGCCCGCTCTGGAACACCGAAGCCAAGGCCAATGAGCAGGTCGACGGCAAGGACGCGTTGCGCATCCTCGAATTCGACGTCGCCGCCGAGAAGTGGACCGGCCGCTCCTGGTTTTTCCCGCTCGAGGACAAGGTCAACGCCATCGGCGACTTCAACATGATCGACGGAACTACCGCGCTGATCATCGAACGCGATAACGGCGAAGGCACAGGTGACAAGGCCTGCGCTCCGGGAAGCCGCGGCCCGGACTGCTTCCACGACCTCGCCAAGTTCAAGCGCATCGTGAAGATCGAGATGACCGACGCCAATGTCGGCAAGTCGGTCCGCAAGATCGGCTTCATCGACCTGATGAAGATCGCCGACCCCGACAAGAAGGCCAAGCAGGGCGCTATCGACGGCGTGCTGCCCTTCCCCTTCTTCACCATCGAGAACGTCGATGTCGTCGACCGCGCCAACGGCATCATCGTCGTCGGCAACGACAACAACCTGCCCTTCTCCTCCTCGCGCGACCCGAAGAAGGCAGACGACAACGAGCTGGTGCTGCTCTCGGTGAAGGAACTGCTCGACGCGAAGTGAGGCGCGGCAAAGCGCCGTCATTCTCGGGCGGAGCGAAGCGCAGACCCGAGAATCTCAGGACCAGCGAACTGGTTTCCGAGATGCTCGGGTCAAGCCCGAGCATGACGGTTCCCTTTCCCTACCCCCGCAATGCCCCCGGCCCGGGCACCGCCCCGGCCGGGCATTTGCCCGAGATGATCATGCCCAGGACCTCGTCCTGGGTGACGTCGCCCGTCCGGGCAGTGCCGACGACGCGGCCGTTCTTCATCACGCTGACGCGGTCGGCGAGGTCGAAGACGTCGTGCAAATCGTGGCTGATCAGGAAGATGCCGATGCCCTGGCGCTTGAGCTCGAGGATGAGTTCGGCCACCTGTCTCGTCTCGGCCGGGCCGAGCGCCGCCGTGGGCTCGTCCATGATCAGCACGCGGGCATTGAAATAGATCGCCCGTGCGATCGCGACCGACTGGCGCTGGCCGCCCGAGAGCGCCTTGACCGGCTCCTTGAAGCGGCGGAAATGCGGGTTGAGCCGGCCCATCACCTTGCGGGTCTCGGCCTCCATCGTCGAATCGTCGAGGGTTCGCCAGGGCGTCAGCAATTCGCGCCCGAGGAAGATGTTGGCGGCGGCGTCGACATTGTCGGCGAGCGCTAGCGTCTGGTAGATCGTCTCGATGCCGTGGCGCTTGGCGTCGCGCGGACTACCGATCGAGACCGGTTCGCCATTGACCCGGATCTCGCCGGAATCGGCCCGGTAGGCCCCGGACAGGATCTTGATCAAGGTCGATTTGCCGGCGCCGTTATGGCCGAGCAGGCCGACGACCTCGCCGGGATGAAGATCGACGCTAACCGCATCGACCGCCTTGATGCCGCCGAAGGCGATGGAGATGTCGCGCATCTCGACGAGGGGGCTGGTGATATCCATGGCGCTCACCCCAGCCGCTTGCGATAGAGGCCGTCGAGCCAGACCGCGATCACCAGCACGAGGCCGACGACGATGTTCTGCAGCGGCGTGTCGACGCCGATCAGCACCATGCCCGATTGCAGCGACTGCATTACCAGCGCTCCCAGCATCGCGCCCGCGATCGTGCCGACCCCGCCGGCGAGCGAGGTGCCGCCGATCACCGCGGCGGCGATGACGTAAAGCTCGTCGAGCGCGCCGGCGGAGTTCGTCGCCGCGTTCAGCCGCGCCGTGGCGATGCAGGCGGAGATGCCGACGAGCGCGCCCATCAGCCCATAGACCAGCATCACCACCTTGCGGGTGTTGACGCCGGACAACTGAGCCGCCTCGGGATTGCCGCCGATGGCGAAGACATAGCGGCCGAAGCGCAGCCGTGTCGCCAGGAAGGTGATGGCGACGCCGACGGCCAGCGCCAGCAGCACCGGCACGGCCAGACCATGGCCGATCACGAGCCCGCCCTCGGGCCAGACCTGGCCGCGCGCCTCCGTCAGGCGGCGCGCGATGCCGGCCGGCAGCGCATAGGCGTTGGCGACCATGACGGTCGCGACGACCGCGCCGCAGCCCAGCGCCGCGATCGCCACATCGGCCCAGAGCGGACGCAGCGAGAAGCCGAAACGCCGGCGACGACGGCGCGCGACGACGCTGCCCACGGCAATAGTGGCGCAGATTGCCCAACCGATCGCCCAGGAGGCGCTGGTGCCGATCGCACCCTCGATGCCGCCGCCGAGCGGGCGGAAGCGCGAATCCATCGGCGCGATGGTCTGGCCCTGCGTCACCCACCAGGCGGCGCCGCGCCAGACCAGAAGCCCGCCCAGCGTCACGATGAAGGAGGGAATGGCGAGCCAGGCGATCAGCGCGCCCTGCAGCAGGCCGATGACGCCGCCGAGCGCAACCGCTGCCACGAGGCTGACGATCCAGGTGGCGGGATGCTCGAAGCCCCAAAGCTCCGGCAGCAGCCTGACCTGGATCAGCCCGACGACCATGCTGACGAAGCCGAGCATGGAACCGACCGACAGGTCGATGTTGCGGGTGACGATGACCAGCACCATGCCGCAGGCCATTACCGAGATGGAAGCCGACTGGACCAGCAGGTTCCAGAGGTTGCGCGGCGTCAGGAAGGCGCCGCCGGACAACCCGTCGAAGCCGAGCCAGATCACTGCCAGCGCGGCGACCATGCCGATCATGCGCGGATCGAACTCGATCTCGCGCAGATGATCGGCGAGGCTCTTTCCACTCAGGCCCTTATCCCCCAGCCCCTCGCCGCCCTGCGCCGGTGTCGCCGGCGCGGGCGCCTCAGTCACAGGCCTTGACCTTGCCGGCCGCGACGCCCTGGCAGACGGCCGATTTCGGCGCCCAACCGGCATCGATCACGACCTTCAGATTGTCCTGCGTCACCGGCACGGGCTTGAGGAACAGGGCCGTCATCGCCTGCTTGGCCGGGCCCTGGTTCCAGCTGCCTGCGCCTGCGACCTCGGTCAACTTCGCTCCGCCGGCGAGCTTGATCGCGATCTCGGCGGCGGTGCGCCCGAGCTCGCGCGCATCCTTCCAGATCGTCACCGTCTGCGTGCCGAGCGCGATGCGGTTCAGCGCGGCGCGGTCGGCATCCTGCCCGGACACCGGCACCGAGCCGGCCAGGCCCTGCGCGGCCATGGCGGCAATGGCGCCGCCGGCGGTGCCGTCATTGGCGGCGATGACGGCATCGACCTTGTTGGCGTTGCGCGTCAGGATCTGCTCCATGTTCTTCTGGGCATTGGCCGGCAGCCAGCCATCCGTCGAGGCCTCGCCGACATTCTTGATCTTGCCGCCATCGAGCGCGGCCTTCAGGACCTCGACCGAGCCCTGGTAAAGAAAGGCGGCGTTGGGATCGGCCGACGAGCCCTTGATGAAGACGTAGTTGCCCTCCGGCTTCGCCTTGACGATCTCGCGCGCCATCATGCGGCCGACCTCGACATTGTCGAAGGTCAGGTAGAAGGCCTGCGGGATCTCGATCAGCCGGTCATAGCCGACGACCGCGATGCCCTCGTCGACCGCCTTCTGGACGGCGGGCCGGATCGCCTGGGCATCCTGCGCCAGCACGATCAGCGCCTTGGCACCGCGCGAGATCAGGCTCTCGACATCGGTGAGCTGCTTGGCCGGCGAAGACTGCGCATCGGCGGAGAGATAGGTACCGCCGACCTTCTCGATCGCCGCCTTGATCGCGGCCTCGTCGGTCTTCCAGCGCTCTTCCTGGAAGTTCGACCAACTGACGCCGATGACCGGGCCCTTGGCCTGGGCCAGCGCCGGCAACGAAGCAGCCGATGCCGCCAAAGCGACGCCGGCAGCAAGCAATATCTGTCTGAACATGGCGATCTCCCGCGTTTCCTCTGACCTTGCGCTCTCTTTTGGGATCGCGTCGTCAGCGTCCGGAGCGCCTGGGCGGAAGGTGAACCTATCGCGAGACGAGCGTCAAGCGACCCTTTTATCGGGGGAGTCGCAGAGATCGTTGAGCAGGCAACGCTCGCATTCGGGCCTCAGCGCCTTGCAGGTGTAGCGGCCATGCAGAATCAGCCAGTGATGCGCGTGCCGGCCGAACTCCGGTGGAACCGCCTTCTCCAGCCCGAGCTCGACCTCGAGCACATTCTTGCCTGGGGCGATGCGCAGGCGGTTGGCGACGCGGAAGACATGGGTGTCGACGGCGTGGGTGATCTCGCCGAAGGCGATGTTGAGCACGACATTGGCCGTCTTGCGGCCGACGCCGGGCAGGCTTTCGAGTTCGGCGCGCGTCGTCGGGACCTCGCCGCCGAATTCGGCGATCAGCTTCACGCAAAGCGCGATGACGTTCTTCGCCTTGGTGCGGAACAGGCCGATCGTGCGGACATGCTCTCGCACCACGTCCTCGCCGAGCGCCAGCATCTTCTGCGGGGTATCGGCGATCTCGAAGAGCTTGCGCGTCGCCTTGTTGACCCCGACATCGGTCGCCTGCGCCGAGAGCACCACAGCCACCAGAAGGGTGAAGGCGTTGACGTAGTCGAGCTCACCCTTGGGCTCGGGGTTCGCCGTCTGAAAGCGCGTGAAGATCTCGCGGATGCCGGCGGTGCTGCGGGCGCGCGGCAATGTGATCCGCGCCTTCGGCGCAGCGCGGCGCTGGCGGCTGTTCTCTTGCGTCATCGGGGCGTTATAGTGGGCGCATGGACCTCGGCAAGCGCCATTCCGGAGTGCGCGACGACGACGCCTCGGCGGCCGTCGAGCGCCCCGTCTTCGACGCCACGATCACGCCGCATCGCTCGCTCGGCCAGAACGGCTTCCGCGTCGTGATGACGCTGGTCTGCCTCGCCAGCATCGTCTCCTCGATTCCCTTCGTCGTGCTCGGAGCCTGGCCGGTCGCCGGCTTCTTCGGCCTCGATGTGATCGCGCTGTTCATCGCATTCCATGTCAATTTCCGCCATGCGCGCGCCTTCGAGCGCATCGTCGTGACGCCCCTGGAAGTGCTGCTGCGCAAGGTCTCGCATCACGGCCGCGAGGCGGTCTGGCGCTTCAACCCGGCCTGGACCAAGCTGGAGCGTCAGGATGACGAGGATTACGGGCTGATGCGGCTCAGCCTCGTCTCGCGGGGGCAGAGCGTCGCGGTCGCCGCCGCGCTCTCGCCGGGCGAGCGCGAGGGCTTTGCCGACGCGCTCGGCGCCGCGCTGGCAAGTGCGCGGCGCGGTACCGATTTCGGAGCGGCTTAAACCCCGTTGGCCGCCCTCAGGGCTTGGCGTCGAGGAAGGTCCGGACGAGCTTGACCGTCGCGGTCGGGTTTTCCTCCATGATCCAGTGGCCGGAATCCGGCACGACCGCGCCTTGGACATTGCTGGCGGCGAACTTCATCACCTCGGCCATGGTCAGCCCGAAGGATTTCTCGCCGCCCAAGGCCAGCACCGGCATGGTGAGCTTGCCCGCCGCGACGAAGACCTTGTTGTCGGTCGCGTCCTGGTCGAAGGCGGCGAATTGGGCGAAGCCCGCATGCATCGCGCCCGGCTTGGCATAGAGCGCGGCATAATGCTTGCGCGAAGCCTCCGTGAAGCGGCTCGGGGTCGCGGAGAACTCGTTCCAGAAGCGGTCGAGATAGATGCGCTCGCGGCCGGCGACGAGGCGTTCCATGTCGGGGCCGCCGAAGCGGAAATGCCAGAGCAGCGGGTTCTTGAGGATCTCCTCCCAGGGCCCGACGCCCGGCAGCGGCGCATCGATCAGGACGAACTTCGTCACGCGGTCACGGTATTGAGCGGCAAAAGCGTAACCGACCATGTTGCCGATGTCGTGCGTCACGAGATCGACCTTGCCGATCTTGAGCGCATCGAGAACCCCGGCGACATCGGCGCCTTGCGTCCTCTTGTCGTAGCCGCCCTTCGCCTTGGCGGAGAGCCCCATTCCGCGCAGGTCGGGCACGACGACGGTATGGTCGCGCGCGAGATCGGCCGCCATCGGCCCCCACATATCGCCAGTCTCGCCATAGCCATGCAGCAGGACCACAGCCGGCCCCTTGCCGCCTACGCGGACATGGATCGTCGTGCCGTTGGCCTTGATCTCCTGCGTCTTGAAGCTCGGCGGGAATGCGACGACCTGTGCGGCTGCGGGCGCAACCAGGACTGCAAAGCCAATCACGGAGGCCAGAAATCGAAACATGTCATATCCCCCAAATGCGTCCGGCGGATCGCCGGCTCGACCGAGAGAATGAGCTTGCCATGGCGTCGGTCATAGCCGTCTAATGGCGAAATTGGCTTCCGGAATTGCCGAACAATGCTCAAGCTCGACGGTGTCGCAGCCTTCATTGCCGTGGCCGAGGCGGGTTCGATCACCGCTGCGGGACGGCGCATGGGCCTGGCGAAATCGGTCGTCAGCGAACGCCTCGCCGAACTCGAACGCAGCCTCGGCGCGCGACTGCTGCAACGGACGACGCGCAAGCTCTCGCTGACGGAGAACGGGCTGACGTTTCTGGCGCGCGGCCGCAACCTGCTGCGCGACGCCGAGGAGGCGATCGGCGAGTTGGCCGAACGGCGCGGCGCGCTGGCGGGGCCCTTGCGATTATCCGCGCCGGTGAGCTTCGGCATCCTGCATCTGGGGCCCGCACTCTATCCCTTCCTCGCCGCCCATCCCGAGATCGCGCTGAATCTCGAACTCGACGACCGCTTCGTCGATGCCAGCGCCGACGGGTTCGACGCGGTGATCCGGCATGGCAAGGTCCACGACACCCGTCTCGTGGTGCGCCATCTCGCCAGCAGCAGCCGTGTGCTCGCCGCCTCGCCGGCCTATCTCGAACGCCATGGCCGGCCAGCCTCGGTGTCCGAACTGAGCCGACATCGCGCCATCCTCTATGCCAACCGCGACACCGACTGGCGTTTCGAGGGGCCAAATGGCGTGGTTATCGCGCGCCCGACCGCCGCGGTGCGGGTCAACAACGGCCTGATGATGCGGGACGCCGCGCTGGCTGGCGCCGGCATCACCCTGCTGCCGACCTTCATGATCCATCCGGAGCTGGCGCGCGGCGCGTTGAGCGTCGTCGATATCGGTCTTGAGGCCGAGGGCGCCGACGTCCATCTCGCCTATCCGAGCCAGCGCAGCCCTTCGGCGAAGATCGCGGCCCTGACCGAGCATCTGCGCCGGAGTTTCGGCACGCCGCCCTATTGGGAGCAAGGCGCCTAGACGGCAGGTTTGCCAGCTTTCGGGTGGGATCGACCTCGCCCAGAGCCTAGTTTCACATCATGATCAATGATGCGAAGGTGACAGCGATGACCGCTCATATCCAGAAGCTCGGCGTGATGACGCCGACCCGTTTTTCCAACGCCGTGCTGGCGCGCGCCACCGAGGCGATGCCGGCCGAGGCCGATTTCCCCTCCGTCGCGCCGGGCTCCGACTACGACACGGTGCGGCGCATCCTTGCCTACATCACCGAGAACTGGCGCGCGCAGCCGACGATCGAGGCGATCGCGGAGGCCGCCGGCGCGACGCCGACAGATGTCCACCACCTGTTCCGGCGCTGGTGCGGCCTGACCCCCAAGGCCTTCCTGCAGGCGATCACGCTCGACCATGCCAAGGGCCTGCTCGGCGCGTCGGCCAGCGTGCTCGATACGGCGCTGGAGGTCGGGCTGTCGGGACCCGGCCGGCTGCATGACCTCTTCGTGACGCATGAGGCGATGTCGCCGGGCGAATGGAAGGCCGGCGGCGGCGGCCTATCTCTGGCCTATGGCTTCCACGCCTCCCCCTTCGGCGAGGCGCTGGTCGTGACGACTGAGCGCGGGCTTGCCGGGCTCGGCTGGGTGTCCGACAGGCTCGATGGCGGCAAGGTCGTCGGCGGGCGGGCGGAGGCGCTGGCCGACATGATGCGGCGCTGGCCGCATGCCGATTACCGCTTCGACCCGAAGGCCACGGCACCCTATGCGGCGCGTATCTTCGATCCAAAGGCGTGGGCGGCCGAGAGGCCGCTGCGCGTCGTGCTGATCGGTACGGATTTCGAGGTCCGCGTCTGGGAGACGCTGCTGCGGATTCCGGTCGGGCGCGCCACGACCTATGGCGATGTCGCCTGCCAGATCGGCAAGCCGACGGCAGCGCGCGCTGTCGGCATGGCGGTCGGCAAGAACCCGATCTCCTTCGTGGTGCCCTGCCACCGCGTCATCGGCAAATCCGGCGCGCTGACCGGCTACCATTGGGGCCTGACGCGCAAGCGCGCCATCCTCGGCTGGGAGGCCGGGCAGACGGCGGCCGCCTGAGAGGCCGGCCCGTCGAACCGCCGAAACCGGGTTCCGGGCCGGGTTAACTGCTGATGATCTCAGCGAAGCGCGCGGGCAGAGCGAAGCCATGGCCCAGCGGATCGTCCGCCTCGATGACGAATGTCCCCTCGCCGGCGAAATAGCCGGCGCCGCCGACGGCGACAGTGACGGCGCCGGGCACAGGACCTTCAACCTCTTCCAATACACGGCCTGTAAACGTCCCGCCGGTGATGCTGCGGAAACGCCGCGTCTGTCCGGCTGCGACGAGCCCCTTGGCATGGTCCAGCGCCATGCGCGCGGTGACGCCGGAGCCGGTCGGCGAACGGTCGATCTGCGCTTCCGCGAAGATGCAGAGATTGAAACTGTCCTCGCGAGGGCCGGCCTCGTCGGTGACGATCGTGCCATAGAGGAAGCCGAGATCAGGCTCGGTCGGATGCGTGATGGCGAGCGTCGAACGGACCCTGTCGGTGAGGGCTGCGGCCGCATCGGTCAGCGTCGCGACGGGCGTATCGAACAGATCGAGCCCGAAGCGCGAGGCCGGCAGGATGCAGTAGAAGGCGCCTCCATAGGCGATGTCGGTGGTGATCGCACCGAAACCCGGCACCTCGACGACGAGATCCTGCGTAAAGACGAAGGCCGGCACGCTCTCGAAGACGACGCTCTCGACCTTGCCGCCGCGGACCGTGCATTCCAGCCTCAGCAGGCCGCAGGGCGCCTCGATGGCAAAGCGCGTCACAGGCTCGACGGCCGGCACCAGCCCATGCTCGATGGCATAGCGGCCGAGCGCGATGGTCGCGTGGCCGCACATGGTCGAATAGCCCTCGTTGTGGGTGAACAGCACGCCGAAAGCCGCATCGGGATGCGAGGCGGCGACCGGGATCACGCCATACATGCCGGCATGGCCGCGCGGCTCCAGCATCATCGCCCGGCGCAGATGATCGTGGTTCTCGCGGGCATCGCGGCGCTTTTCGAGGATCGTCGCGCCCTTAAGCTCGGGATAGCCCGATGTGACGATGCGAACCGGCTCGCCGCAGGTGTGATAGTCGAGATAGCCCAAGTGCATCGTCGCGGTTCCGGTGTCAGGTGGCGGTTCGGCGCGGCGGATCGCAGCCGGGCCGCGTGCAGCCATCGGCCGCGACGGCGCAGGCGAAGACCAGCGCCGCCTGGAGATCGTCCTGGGTTGCGGCCGCGAAGCCTGCCCCGAGCCTGCCGCGTGCCGCCAGCACGGCGAGAAAGCCGCCGATGAAGGTGTCGCCCGCGCCGACCGTGTCCGCAACGATCACCGGCAGCGCCGACGCCGTCAGCGCTGCGTCCGGGCCGTAGCAGACGGCACCGTCCGGCCCTTGCGTCACCAGCACGAGCCGCGCGCCGAGACTGTGCCAGCGCCGGGCGATCTGCTCGGCAGGCTCGCCGGGATGGAGCCAGGCGAGATCATCGAGGCTGGCCTTGACGATATCGGCCTGGGCGATCCGCGCCTCGATCAGGGGAAGCGCCCGCTCCCGCTCCGGCAGAATGGAGGCGCGGATGTTGACGTCGTAGCTGACGGTCGCGCCGGCCTCGCGGGCGCTGGCGGCGAGACGTCCTGCGGCTTCGCCGGAAGGACCGATCGTCGCGCCGAAGGAGGCGGCGTGGAGATGCACCGCGCCTTGCGGCATCTGGCGCGGCGTCCCCTCCGGCTCGGCATGGGCCGTGCCATCGAGATGCAAGCCGAATTCGGGCACGCCGCCAGGTCCGAGCGGGGAGACGATGGCGATGGCTGTCGGCAAGGGGCTGTCGTGGATGAGCGCGGTGCCGATGCCTTCCGCCAGCAGCGCGGCGCGGAAGCGGCGGCCGAGCGCGTCGGTGGAGAGCGGGCCGGCATAGGCTGGCTTCGCGCCGAAACGGGCGAGCGCCAGCGCTGCGTTGAAGCCGGAGCCGCCGAGCAACGCTTCGTAATGCCGGCCTTCCGCATCGCGCGGGATGAAGTCGCCGATCGCCTCGCCGACGACGAGGATGTCGGCTGGGCTCACAGCAGGCCGCGCTTCGCCAGGCTGCGCATCAGATGCGAGGCGCCGAAGGTCCAGGGCTCGCATTCGTCGCTGCGGCGCATGCGGTTGACCAGGGCGCCGAGCTCGGGCGCGGCGATGGTGACGATGTCGCCGTATTTATGGGTGAAGCCGCCGCCCGGCGTGTCGCGATCTTTGATGGGTGCGAACATGGTGCCGAGATAGAGCGCCGCACCGTCGGGATACTGATGATTTGCGTTCAGCATCTGGCTTGCGAGATCGGCCGGATCGCGGCTGATCTTGGCGATCGAGGACGAGCCCTCCAGCGTGAAATCGTCCTCGCCCTCGACCGTCAGGGTGACCGTGGTGTTTCTGATATGGTCGAGCGTGAAGGCGGCGTCGAACAGGCGGATGAACGGGCCGATGGCGGCCGCGGCGTTGTTGTCCTTGGCCTTGCCCAGCAGAAGCGCCGAGCGGCCCTCGACATCGCGCAGATTGACGTCGTTGCCGAGCGTGGCGCCCACGATGCGGCCATCGGAGGCCACGATCAGCACGACCTCCGGCTCGGGGTTGTTCCAGGTCGAGATCGGATGCAGGCCAGCGTCGAAGCCGGTGCCCACCGAGGACATCGGCGGGGCCTTGGTGAAGATCTCGGCGTCCGGCCCGATGCCGACCTCGAGATACTGGCTCCAGGCGCCCTGCTTGATCAGCACGTCCTTGAGCTGCATCGCCTCGGGCGAGCCGGGCTTCAGCTTCGAGAGATCGTCGCCGATGAGCTTTTCGATCTCCTCGCGAATCGCGACCGCCGCTTCGGGATTGCCCCGCGCCTTCTCCTCGATGACGCGCTCCAGCATCGAGATGGCGAAGGTGACGCCGGCCGCCTTCACCGCCTGGAGATCGAGCGGCGACAGCAGCCAGGGCTCGCCCGTATCGCGGCCATCGATGGGCGTGTTCACCAGAATGTCCGCAAGCGTCCCGATCGGCTCGCCTTCTGCCGCGCGCAACTCGGCGGCGGGATCCTTCGCCTCGCAGAGGTCGCGGCTGGTCGGGAAGGCTCGGCTGACATCGACCAGTGCATCGCCGCGCAGGGTGACGATGGCCGGCCCCGCGACATCGGGACGCCAGACGCGGCCGAGCAGAGTTGCATCGCCGGCATCCTTCGGCAGGGTCTGGTCGGGCGTCAGCGAAAAGCGCGGCATGGCTGGGGATCCGTCGAACGACTGGGTGGGCGGGGAGAACAGCCGCTTCCGGCCCAATACGCAAGACCCTTCCCGCCCGAGGCCGGGCGACAGAGTGGCGGCTTGCCACTGTCATCATTTTGTCATTGAAACGTCGCCCGGCCTTCATGCTAGCTTGCGCACCAACAAGAACAGCCGCCCAGAGCGAACCGAGGGCGGAAGGGAGATGGGAAGATGACAGTGAAATCACGTATTCTGATGTCCGTCGCGGCGTTCGCGCTCGCCGGCGCCGCGCCTGCCGTGGCCCAGACCGAAATCCAGTGGTGGCACGCGCTGACCGGCGCCAACAACGACGTCGTCGTCAAGCTGGCAGAGGATTTCAACGCCTCGCAGAAGGACTACAAGGTCGTCCCCGCCTATAAGGGCTCCTATCCCGACGCGCTGAACGCCGGGATCGCAGCCTTCCGCGCCGGCACCGCGCCGCATATCCTGCAGGTCTTCGAGGTTGGCACCGGCACGATGATGTCGGCCAAGGGCGCCGTGAAGCCCGTCTTCGAATTGATGAAGGATGCCGGCGAGACCTTCGACCCGAAGGCCTATCTGCCCGCCATCACCGGCTACTACTCGACGGCCAAGGGCGACATGCTCTCGATGCCGTTCAACTCCTCCTCGATGGTGATGTGGTACAACAAGGACGCCTTCAAGAAGGCCGGCCTGAACCCGGAAGCGCCGCCCAAGACCTGGCCCGAGGTGTTCGAGGCCGCCAAGAAGCTGAAGGCTTCCGGCTTCGAAAAATGCGGCTTCTCGAACGCCTGGGCGACCTGGGCGAACATCGAGCAGTTCGGCGCCTGGCACAATGTCTCGCTCTCGACCAAGGCCAACGGACTGGACGGCTTCGACGCGGTCCTGAACTTCAACAGCCCGGCGTTCCTGAAGCACTGGACCAACCTGGTCGATCTGCAGAAGCAGGGTGTCTATGACTATTCCGGCCGCACCAATGGCGGCGAGGGGCGCTTCACCTCCGGCGAATGCCCGATCTTCCTGACCTCGTCGGGCTTCTTCGGCAACGTCAAGGCGAACGCCAAGTTCGACTGGGCCAACGCCCCGATGCCGTATTATCCCGACGTGCAGGGCGCACCACAGAACTCGATCATCGGCGGTGCCTCGCTGTGGGTGATGGGCGGCAAGAAGCCCGACGAGTACAAGGGTGTCGCCAAGTTCTTCACCTTCCTGTCGAATGTCGATCGTCAGGTGAAGCTGCACACGGAATCGGGCTATCTGCCGATCACCAAGGCGGCCTATGAGAAGGTGAAGGCCTCCGGCTTCTACAAGGACAAGCCCTATCTCGAGACGCCGATCCTGGAGCTGAACAACAAGGAGCCGACCGAGAATTCGCGCGGCCTGCGTTATGGCAGCCTGGTCCAGATCCGCGACATCTGGTCGGAAGAGCTGGAAGCGGCGCTGAACGGGCAGAAGACACCCAAGGCGGCTCTGGATGCGGCTGTCGAACGCGGCAACCAGATGCTGCGGCAGTTCGAACGGACCGCCTCGCGCTGAGCTTCTTCGTCATTCCGGGGCGGCCCGAATGGGCCGAACCCGGAACCCACGACGGGGCAGGCCACTCGGGTTGCCCCGTTGACATCTCTCACCCGGTCGTGGGTTCCGGGTTCTTCGCTCCGCGAAGCCCCGGAATGACACGAGTAGTGCTCCATGCAGAAGAATGCCTATTTCACCGGCCTGACCGTCCCGCTGTTGCTGCTCCTGCCGCAGCTGGCGATCACCGTCGTGTTCTTCTACTGGCCGGCGAGCCAGGCCGTCTGGCAGTCCTTCCTGCTGCAGGACGCCTTCGGCACCTCGACCGAATTCGTCTGGTTCGAGAATTATCAGGCGCTGTTTTCCGATCCTGGCTATCTGAAGGCCTTCATCAACACCGCGATCTTCTCCAGCTTCGTCTGCGTGCTCTCGCTCTCCATCGCCTTGCTCTTCGCGGTGATGGCGGATCGGCAGATCCGGGGCGCTGAGGTCTACAAGACCCTGCTTATCTGGCCCTATGCGGTGGCGCCTGCGGTTGCCGGCGTGCTCTGGCTGTTCATGTTCGATCCCTCGCTCGGCATGCTGGCGCGCGGGCTGTCCACCATGGGCATCGCCTGGAATCCACGCCTCAACGGCAATGATGCGATGCTGCTCGTCATCCTCGCCGCGACCTGGAAGCAGATCAGCTACAATTTCCTGTTCTTCCTCGCGGGCCTGCAGTCGATTCCCAAGAGCGTGATCGAGGCCGCCGTGATCGACGGCGCCCGGCCGATGCGACGCTTTTGGACGATTATCTTCCCGCTGCTCTCGCCGACGACGTTCTTCCTGCTCGTCGTCAACATCGTCTACGTCTTCTTCGACACCTTCGGCATCATCGATACGATCACCGGCGGCGGTCCCTCGGGCGCGACCGAGACGCTGGTCTACAAGGTCTTTTCGGACGGCAAGGGCGGCTCGAACCTCGGCGGCTCGGCGGCGCAATCGGTCATCCTGCTGATCATGGTCATCGGCATGACGGCGGTGCAGTTCCGTTTCATCGAGCGCAAGGTGAACTACTGATGGTCGAGGACCGCCGCTTCGGCGATTTCATCGCCTATGTCATCCTGTCGATCGGGGTGCTGATCGTCGCCTTCCCGGTCTGGCTGACCTTCGTGGCCTCGACCTGGGATGCCGCGACCATCATCAACGGCAAGCTGCCGCTCTATCCGGGCCCGTACTTCTTCGAGAACTACAACCGCATCCTGTTCATCGGCACGTCGAGCACGACCCGCGAGCCGGTGCTGGGCATGATGCTGAACTCCTTCGTCATGGCGATGGCGATCGCGCTCGGGAAAATCTTCATCTCGGTGCTCTCGGCCTATGCGGTGGTCTATTACCGCTTCCCATTCCGGATGGCGGCGTTCTGGATCATCTTCGTCACGCTGATGCTCCCCGTGGAAGTCCGCATCTTCCCGACCTTCAAGGTCGTCTCGGATCTGCGCATGCTGGACACCTATCAGGGTCTGGCGGTGCCGCTGATCGCGTCGGCGACGGGCACGCTGCTGTTCCGGCAGTTCTTCATGACGATTCCCGACGAGCTGCTGGAGGCGTCGCGGATCGACGGCGCCGGCCCGTTCCGGTTCTTCAAGGACACGGTCGTGCCGCTCTCGATCACCACCATCGCGGCCCTGTTCGTGATCCAGTTCATCTATGGCTGGAACCAGTATCTTTGGCCGCTCCTGGTGACGACCAAGGACTCGATGCAGACCATCGTCATCGCGATCAAGAAGATGATCGTCACCTCCGACGCCCTCACCGAATGGCAGCTCGCTATGGCCACGGCCATGCTCGCAATGCTGCCGCCCGTGCTCGTCGTCATCCTGATGCAAAGGCTCTTCGTGAAGGGCCTGGTCGAAACCGAGAAATAAATCGCCGATGGCCCAGGTCACCCTCATCAACGTCAAGAAGATCTATCCCGGCGGCGTCGAAGCCGTGAAGGGCGTGTCGTTCGACATCCCCGATGGCGGCTTCTGCGTCCTGGTCGGCCCGTCCGGCTGCGGCAAGTCCACGCTTTTGCGCATGGTCGCGGGGTTGGAGACGATCTCGGCCGGCGAGGTCTCGATCGGCACGCGAATCGTCAACGAGATCGGCCCCGCCGACCGCGACATCGCCATGGTTTTCCAGAACTACGCGCTCTATCCGCATATGAGCGTCTACGAGAACATGTCCTATGGCCTGCGCAACCGCGGCACGCCGAAGGACGAGATCGACGCCCGCGTCAAGGAAGCGGCGCGCATCCTTGCCATCGAGAACCTGCTGGAGCGCCGGCCGCGCCAGCTCTCGGGCGGACAGCGCCAGCGCGTCGCGATGGGCCGCGCCATCGTGCGCAAGCCGCAGGTCTTCCTGTTCGACGAGCCGCTCTCCAATCTCGACGCCAAGCTGCGCGTGCAGATGCGCGTCGAGATCAAGAAGCTGCAGCGCGCGCTCGGCGTCACCGCGATCTACGTCACGCATGACCAGGTCGAGGCGATGACGCTGTCGGACAAGCTCGTGGTAATGAATGGCGGGCAGGTCGAGCAGATCGGCCTGCCCTCCGAGGTCTACAAGAAGCCGGCGAGCAAGTTCGTCGCGACCTTCATCGGTTCGCCGCCGATGAACATCCTGCCCGGCACGATCGACGGCCCCGGCATCGTGGCGCTGGGCGACGCCATCCTCGAGGCACGCGACCTGCGTGAGGATCTGGCCGTGCAGACGCCGGTCGAGATCGGCTTGCGGCCCGAGGATGTCGAGATCGCCTCCGAGGGCCAAGCCGGCTCGCTGCCCTTCGATGTCGAGTTCATCGAGGAACTGGGCGCGACGCAGCTCTTCCACGGCCAGCTCGCGGGCCTGCCCTTCGTGATGCAGGCGGCGACCGACGTCGTGGCGGCGCAGGCGGGGCGGATCTGGATCACGGTAGATCCCGACCGCGTGCACGTCTTCGACACGGTCACGGGCGCGAGGCTCGGGCACGTCTGAGCTCCGCTCTCCCCACAAAGGCACCGCCGCTCCTGACAGCTTCTTGCGAATCGGCGCGCACACCCGATGGACCGCCCTGCGCCGTCCGCTTATGGTCCGCGCCATGAGCGAGACAGCCCCGACCTCCACCGCCCCGGACCTGAAGCCCGGCGACCATCTCTTCCTGGTCGACGGCTCGAACTTCATCTTCCGGGCCTATTTCCAGTCGATCAATCAGGACCGGAAATACAATGCCCGCTCGGACGGTTTGCCCTCGGGCGCGGTCCGGCTGTTTGCGACCAAGCTGTTCCAGTTCGTGCGCGAGGGCGTGCTCGGCGTCAGGCCGACGCATCTCGCCATCGTCTTCGACAAGTCCGAGAACTCGTTCCGCAAGGCGATCTACCCCGCCTATAAGGGCAACCGATCCGACCCGCCGGCCGATCTCATCCCGCAATTCCCGCTGATGCGCGAGGCGGTGCGCGCCTTCGGGCTGCTGCCGGTCGAGCAGGATGTCTACGAGGCCGACGACCTGATCGCGACCTATGCGAAACAGGCCCGCGAGGCCGGCGCCGACGTGCTGATTGTTTCGGCCGACAAGGATCTGATGCAGCTCGTGCGGCCGGGCGTGGCGATGTACGACCCTGCTTCCGGCGACGCCAAGAAGGGCGCGGGCTTCCGGGCCGAGCGCAAAATCGGCGAGCCCGAGGTCGTCGAATATTTCGGCGTGATGCCCGACAAGGTCACCGATGTTCAGGCGCTCGCCGGCGACGCCACCGATAATGTGCCGGGCGCGCCGGGTATCGGCATCAAGACGGCGGCCCAGCTCATCGGCGAATATGGCGATCTCGATACGCTGCTGGCCCGTGCCGGCGAGATCAAGCAGCCCAAGCGCCGGGAGACCCTGACCAATCCCGAGATCGTCGAGAAGATCCGCATCTCGCATAAGCTCGTCACTTTGGTCGACGATGTCGTGGTCGAGACGCCGCTGTCGCATCTGACGCTCGGCCACCCCGATCCGGTCAGGCTCGTCGCCTTCCTCAAGGCGATGGAGTTCACCACCATCACCAAGCGCGTCGGTGAGGCCTATGACGCCGATGTCGGGGCGATCGACGCCGATGCGGCGCTGGCGCCGGGCGGCGCGCGGGCAGCCGAGCTCAAGGCGCTTTATGTCGGTGCTGATGCCACGACAGACGGGCCCGCAGTGCCCGCTACGCTCGATCCTCTGGCGCCCGAGCAGCCCGGCGGATCGCCTGCCTCGGCCGGCGAGGGCTGGATGCAGCCGGCGGCGCTTGCCGCGGCACGCAAGAACGAGGCGCTCGCGAGCAAGATCGATCTCTCGGCCTATGAATGCGTGCGCGATCTCGACGGGCTGAAGCGCTGGATCGGCTGGGCCTATGAGGCTGGCCAGGTCGCGATCGATACCGAGACCAGCGCCATCGATCCGATGCAGGCCGATCTCGTCGGCGTCTCCATGGCGGTCGCTCCCGGTCGCGCCTGCTACATCCCGCTGCAGCATCGCGGCGGCACCGATCTGTTCGGCGAGGGCACGCTGGAGGGCCAGATTCCGCTGGCCGAGGCGCTGGCGGCGCTGAAGCCCCTGCTCTGCGATCCCGGCGTCCTCAAGATCGGCCAGAACCTGAAATACGACCTCGTCCTGCTGAAGCGCTACGGGCTGGAGGTCTCACCTGTCGACGACACGATGCTGATCTCCTATGCGCTCGATGCCGGCAACAACAGCCATGGCATGGACCGGCTCTCCGAGCTGCATCTCGGCCACCAGACGATCACCTTCGGGCAGGTCGCCGGCACCGGCAAGGCGCAGGTGACCTTCGACAAGGTCGCGCTCGACAAGGCGACGGACTATGCCGCCGAGGATGCCGACGTGACCTTGCGCCTGTGGCGGGCGCTGAAGCCGCGCCTCGCCGCCGAGGGGCGGACTACGGTCTACGAGACGCTGGAGCGCCCGCTGATCGGCGTGCTCGCCCGCATGGAGGCGCGCGGCATCTCGATCGACCGCCAGATTCTGTCGCGGCTTTCGGGCGAGTTCGCGCAGTCGCTGGCGCGGCTGGAGGACGAGATCTATGAGATCGCCGGCGAGAAGTTCACCATCGGCTCGCCTAAGCAGCTTGGCGACATCCTGTTCGGAAAGATGGGGCTTTCAGGCGCCAAGAAGACCGCGACCGGCCAATGGGCAACCGGGGCCGGCGTGCTTGAGGACCTGGCCGAGCAGGGCCATCCGCTGCCCTCGAAAATCCTCGAATGGCGCCAGCTTTCCAAGCTGAAATCGACCTATACCGACTCGCTGCCGGCCTATGTGAATCCGCAGACCAACCGGGTCCACACCTCCTATGCTCTCGCCGCCACCACGACCGGCCGGCTCTCCTCGTCCGAGCCGAACCTGCAGAACATCCCGATCCGCACCGAGGCCGGCCGCAAGATCCGCACGGCCTTCATTGCCGAGAAGGGCTACAAGCTGATCTCGGCCGATTACAGCCAGATCGAACTGCGCCTGCTCGCCCATATCGCCGAGATTCCGCAGCTCCGTCAGGCCTTCGCCGATGGCATCGACATCCACGCGATGACGGCTTCCGAGATGTTCGGGGTTCCCGTGCAGGGCATGCCGAGCGAGGTCCGCCGCCGCGCCAAGGCGATCAACTTCGGCATCATCTACGGCATTTCGGCCTTCGGATTGGCGAACCAGCTCGGCATCGGCCGCGAGGAGGCGAGCGCCTATATCCGCAAATATTTCGAGCGCTTCCCCGGCATCCGCGACTACATGGACCAGACCAAGACCTTTGTGCGCGCCAACGGCCATGTCGAGACGATCTTCGGGCGCATCTGCCATTTCCCGGCGGTTGCCTCCAAGAACCCCTCAGAGCGCGCCTTCGTCGAGCGCCAGGCGATCAATGCGCCGATTCAAGGCTCGGCTGCGGACATCATCCGCCGCGCCATGATCCGTATGGAGGATGCGCTGGTGGCGGCCAGGCTCGATGTCCGCATGCTGCTGCAGGTCCATGACGAGCTGGTCTTCGAGGTGCCGGACGCGCAGGTCGAGGCGGCGCTGCCTGTGATCACGCGGGTGATGGTCGAGGCGCCCCACCCGGCGGTCCAGCTCAGGGTCCCGCTCCAGGTCGATGCGCGCGCCGCCGGCAACTGGGACGAGGCGCACTGAAGCGGAACCTTCGCGGATAGCCCAACGTTTATCGATGTGACGCGCCGGGGGGCGCGGTTCGCGCGCGTTGGAACCGAAGTCATGCTCAATTCATCGGCCTGGAAGCCCTTTCCGCGCTATTTGGCGGAACCGGAGGTCGAGGATCTCCAAAGTGACGTGACGCCTTCCGAGCATGACCTGATCGTCCGCTATGCGATCATCGGCATCTTCGTCATCCTCGCCACCGCCTCGCTTTACATGACCAAGGTCATCGCGCTGCCGATCACCGCCGGGATCATCTTCGGCCTGGTGCTTGGGCCGGCGGTGGACTGGCTGGTCCGCCGCAGCATTCCGCAGCATCTGGCGGCCGCGATCGTGGTGCTGCTCTTTCTCGGGCTGATCATGGCTGCGATCACGGTGCTCGCCGTCCCCGTGGCCGGCTGGAGCGACCAGGCGCCGGCGATGATGGTGGCGCTGAAGACGAAGCTCGCGAGCGTCTTCGTGGTGATGGACGAGGCCAAGCAGGCGATCGGCTCGCTGATGGGCAAGACCGGCGCCGAACTCAGCGTCTCCCAGGGCAACCCGCTCGTCGATATCGCGATGTCGTCCTCGACGGCGGCCGGCGGGCTCCTGATCTTCGTCGGCACGGTCTATTTCTGGCTGGCGACGCGCCGTCACCTCAAGGCGCGTGCGCTTCGCCTCTGCCTCGGCCGGGGCGCGCGCAAATCGGCCGGCGCTTTCTTTCAGGAGATCGAAACCCGTGTCGCGCGCTATTTCGGGCTGGTGACGCTGATCAATCTGGGCATGGGCATTCTGACGCTGATGATCGCCTGGATGGCGGGTCTGCCTTTCCCGATCTTCTGGGGCGCACTCGCCTTCATCCTGAACTATCTCGCCTTCATCGGGCCGATCATCGTCACGGTCATGCTCTTCGCCGGCGCGCTGATCGATGCTCCTTTCCTGCTGACGGCGATCTGGCCGGCGGCCGCCTATTTCGCCATGCATCTGATCGAGGGCAATGCAGTCACGCCGGTCTTCGTCGGAAGCAGGCTGACGGTGTCGCCCTTCCTGGTGTTCATCGGTTTCATCTTCTGGCTCTGGCTGTGGGGGCCGGTCGGCGCCGTGCTCTCGACTCCGATCCTGCTCGTCGCCATGGTGGCGCAGGAGGAATTTGCCCGCTACCGCGCCGCGCAGGCCGAGGAGCAGAGTGATCCGCAGCCCGAGCGACAGCCGGCCTGAGCGCGACGGGACGGAACCGCCGCGGCCCGCATGCGTTGCCCGAGAGGCTCGTCCGGACACGACTCTCCGGCGATAGCGACCGTTTTTGAGACCCGTTTAACCGAGACCGATCGATGCAGGGGACAAGCGACATGGCCACCACCACCACTTCCGCGAAACGTCAGGCCACGGCCTCCGTCAAGCGCGCCAAGGATGACGTCGTTGCCGGTGGCGAGACCATCGCGGCCGAGGCACGCCAGACTGCTGCCCGCGTCAAGCGCGAGGCCAGCGCGATCGAAGACAGCCTGACACGGGGAGCAGAAGATCTGGTTGCCACCGTCAGCGAGAAGCTGCGCTCAGTTGGCGTCGATACCGACCGGATGGTCGATGTCGCCAAGGAGCAAGCCACCGATCTGCAGCGCCTGATCGAGGACGAAATCCGCGAGCGGCCCTTGCGTGCGCTGGGCCTGGCGGCGGCTGTCGGCCTGTTCGTCGGCTTCCTCTCGGCGCGCTGAGACGATGCTGGGGGGAATCGGAGCCTATATCGCGTCGGAGATTTCCGGCGCCGTCAGGCGCAACGTCATCGTCTACGCGCTGATGGGGTTTGCCGTCCTTCTGATGCTCTGCGCCGGCGGCTACGCCCTGAGCGCGCTGCACACCGTGCTGGCGCTGCGCTACGGCACGGCGGAGGCCAGCCTGGTCATCGCAGGTGGTCTGCTCGTGGCCGCGCTGATGGCCTTCGGCGGGGCGCTTTATGTCAAGAACCGCCGCCGCCCCGCCCGGCCGATGGCGGCCACCGCACTCGTCGCCGCCCCTCTGGTCGCGAAGCTCATCGGGTCCGGCGTCAAATCCCGCACCGGCTGGCGCGTCGCGCTGGTCGGCAGCGTCGTGGTGCTCGGAGCCCTGCTCGGACGGCAGTTCTTTACCGGCGGTGATGACGATAGCGAGGCGTGAAGCTCCGGCCGGGAATGGCAAGCCGGCCGTCCGGGCATGGCTGCTGCGTGTCTTTTTACATAGGGATTGTGGGTGCCGTCCTGTAACACGGTGTCTATGCTTGCACAGGTGAGGCCCCGCGATCGCTTTTCGATTCCCATGATACCGGCGGTTCGAGCGCGCCTGCGCTCAGCCACGACCACGGTCATCGCGATCGGTGTCGTCGCGGTTTCGGTTCTGCTGGCAGCCTGGATCAATCAGCAGGCCCAGAACACGGCCGAGCGCGTATCCCGCGCGATCGCCGTCCGCGAAAACGCCGAGCGCTTCCTCGGCCATTTGCGCGATACCGAAACCGGCCAGCGCGGCTACATGCTGACGGGAACCGCGAGCTATCTGGTTCCGTTCACGAACGGTCGCAGCGCCGTCGTACCGGCCCTGGAGATGCTCGAGCGCCTCGTGGAGACCGACCCGCTGCAGAAGCAGCGCGTCGCCGCGCTTCGCGAGCCCATGGAACGCAAGCTCGCGGAACTCGACGCGACGGTGGGCCTCACGCGCGACGGCCGCCAAAACGAGGCGCTTGCCATGATCCGGCAGGGCCAGGGTATCAGCGCCATGGATGCGCTGCGCGATAGCGTCCAGCAGATCCAGCTGGCCGAGAACATTCGGCTGGTCTCCCTCAACCGCAACGAGGAGCGCCGCCGCCTGCTGGCGAGCATCGGCATCGTCGTGGCGTTGGCCGGCCTCGCCTTTGCCGCCTGGCAGCAATTGCGCACCCGGCAGCGCCGCAGCCTGTCGCTGGCGGTGAGCAACGCCCAGCTCGAGCAGATCGTCAGCGAGCGCACGCGGGAACTCGAAAACGAGCGCCTGCGGATCGAGGCCCTGCTGCGCGACGTCAATCATCGCGTCGGCAACAACCTCGCCATGGTTTCCGCCTTGCTCAACGTCCAGAGCCGACAGAGCCGCGAGCCGGCCGTTCGGATGGCCCTCCAGCAAGCGCAGTCGCGGATCCAGGCCATCGCCGCCGGGCAGCGGCGGCTCCGCCTGGACATCGAGACCGACGAGATCGACGCGCGGGCCTATATGGAGGATCTGCTGGCCGAAATCGGCAAGGCGGCCGAGGGGCGCCCGATCGAGGTGACGCTCGCCATGGACGCGATCCGGCTGCCCGGCCGCGACGCCGTGTCCTTCGTGGTCATCGTCAACGAACTGGTGACGAACGCGATCAAGCACGCCTTTTCGGACGGCATGCCGGGTAAGATCGTGATCCGCTTCGAGGAAACGGATCTGGAGGGTGCGCCCGCACTGGCTCTCTCGGTCGAGGATGACGGCGTCGGCATGCCCGCCGAGATCGAGACCAAGGGGCTCGGCCAGACCGTCATCGCAAGCCTGCTCAGAAGCATGCAGGCGACCATGACCTCCGCCCCGCTCGACCCCGCATCCAGCCGTCCCGGCACCTGCGTGACGCTGACTTTTCCGAAGCGGGACTGAGCCGGAACGAAAAAGGCCCGGTCGTTGGACCGGGCCTTCCTCTGTATCGTGCGTTCCGTGCCGGTCAGGCCGTCACAGCCCCTCGAACAGGGCGCTCGAGATGTAGCGCTCGGCGAAGGAGGGGATCACCACCACGATCGTCTTGCCGGCATTCTCCGGCCGCGCGCCGACTTCCAGCGCTGCCGCGATAGCGGCGCCCGAGGAGATGCCGGCCGGAATGCCTTCGAACTTGGCCAGCGCCCGCGCTGTCTCGAAGGCGGTCTGGTTGCCGACCGTCACGACCTCGTCGATCACCGAACGGTCGAGGATGCCGGGCACGAAGCCCGCGCCGATGCCCTGGATCTTATGCGGGCCGGGCGCACCGCCCGACAGCACCGGAGAATCCTCGGGCTCGACGGCGACGATCTTCACATTCGGATTCTTGGCCTTCAGCACCTGGCCGACACCGGTGATGGTGCCGCCCGTGCCGACGCCGGAGATGAAGATGTCGACCTTGCCCTGGGTGTCGTTCCAGATCTCCAGCGCGGTCGTCTTGCGGTGAATCTCCGGATTGTGCGGATTCTCGAACTGCTGCGGGATGATCGAGCCCGGAATCTCTGCCCTCAACTCCTCGGCCTTGGCGATCGAGCCGCGCATGCCGCCGGGGCCGGGCGTCAGCACGAGTTCGGCGCCGAGCAGCGCCAGCATCTTGCGGCGCTCCAGCGACATCGTCTCGGGCATCACCAGGATCAGCCGATAGCCGCGCGCAGCCGCCACGAAGGCGAGCGCGATGCCGGTGTTGCCGGAGGTCGGCTCGATCAGCGTACCGCCCGGCTTGAGCGCGCCCGACGCCTCCAAGGCGTCGATCATGTTGACGCCGATGCGGTCCTTGACGCTGGAGATCGGATTGAAGAATTCGAGCTTGGCCAAGATCGTCGCCTTGACGCCGCGTTCGGCCGGCAGGCGGTTCAGCTTGACCAGCGGGGTATCGCCGATGGTGTCGGTGATCGAATCATAGACGCGGCCTCGGCCCGGCTCCTTCGCCGGGGCGGTCTCGAGCTTGCGCGCTGCCTCAGTCATGGGGTTCTCCTTGAAGCGTCGGTCTGGTGCCGTCGATTGGGGATTCAAGCTATCTCAATTCACGCAGCCTGTCGATGAATGCTATAATCCACATTTTATATCGTGAAATCTCCGTCGCCGGCCGCCGCGCCAAAGACAGCCTCATCCTGCGCGCGGCGACAGAGTTCCTCGACAGTGATGCCGTCCAGCACTGTCAGAAAGGCCTGCGAGGCGCGCATCACCTCCGGCCCGATCACGTCGTCGACCAGGCGCGAATGCGGCGTCGGCCCGAGCCCGTCGTCGCCAGCTTCCTGCATGGCCGCGCGTGCGATGTCGCCGGCGGTGATCCTGCGGCGCTCGCGAGCCAGTTCGTAGCCGCCGCGCGGGCCGCGCACGCCCTTGAGGATGCCGACCCTGACAAGAGCCTGCAACAGCGTTTCGAGATGGCGCGGCGGCAGATCGTGCCGTGCCGCGAGATGCTTGGCCGCGACTGGCGAGGGCCGCGCATGCAGGGCGATGTCGACCACCGCTGCAATCGCGAGCTGGCTGCGGCGGGATAGCAGGATCACGCGACGGCTCCCTTCGGCGCCATGTCGCCATGGCCCTTCGCCGCATCCGAAACGCCGGTCGAACCGAAGCCGCCCGCGCCGCGCCCGGTCTGGTCGAGCACTGCGACCTCGACCGGCGTCACCCGCGTCACCGGCGCGATCACGAGTTGCGCGATCCGGTCGCCATGGCGGATGGTGAAGGGCGCTTGCCCATGATTGATCAGGATGGTCTTCACCTCGCCGCGATAATCGCTGTCGATCGTGCCCGGCGCGTTCAGCACCGTGACGCCATGCTTGGCCGCAAGCCCGGAACGCGGCCGCACCTGCGCCTCGAAACCGTCCGGCAATTGCAGGGCGAGCCCGGTCGGCACAAGCGCCCGCGCGCCGGGCGCGAGCTCCAGCGCCTCGCCTTCGCTGAGCGCGGCGCGCAGATCCATGCCGGCCGCGCCGGCGCTCTCATAGGCCGGCAGCGGCAGATCGCCGCCATGCGGCAGGCGCAGGAAAGCGACGCTGACCATGTCGCTCACGTCCCCGCCCGCATGGCGGCAAGCCGCGCGATATGGGCGACGAGCCGGGTCGCGACCTCCTGCTTGGCCAATGTCGGCCAGCTCTCGACGCCGTCCCGCGTCACCAGATGCACGGTGTTGGCGTCCCCGCCCATCACCCCGGTGCCGCCGACATCATTGGCGACGATCAGGTCGCAGCCCTTCTTGGCCAGCTTCGCCTGCGCATAGGCGATGACATTCTCCGTTTCGGCCGCAAAGCCGACGACCAGACCCGGCCGGCCGCTTTGCCGATGCGCGACGGTGGCGAGGATGTCGGGGTTCTCGATCAGGGCGAGCGGCGGCAGGCCGCTGCCGTCCTTCTTCATCTTCTCCGTCGCCTCATCGGCGACGCGCCAATCGGCAACGGCCGCGGAGAAGATCGCGATATCGGCCGGCAGCGCGGCCTCGACAGCCGCCAGCATCTCGCGGGCGGATTCGACACGGATCGTCTCGACGCCGTCGGGATCGGCAATCGTGACGGGGCCGGAGACCAGCGTCACCCGCGCACCGGCGGCCGCGGCCGCTGCGGCGATGGCATGGCCTTGCTTGCCCGAGGAGCGGTTGGCGATGTAGCGCACCGGGTCGATCGCCTCATGCGTCGGTCCCGAGGTCACCAGCACATGCTGGCCGGCGAGCGGTCCCTGCGTGCTGGCGCCTCCGGGCAGCCGGCCGAGGAAACCGATCGCGCGCTGGCACGGCGCTTCGCCGGCCAAAGCCAGCTCGATCGCGGCCAGGATTTCCGCCGGTTCGGCCATGCGGCCCGGCCCGCTCTCGCCGCGCTCCGCCATGGCGCCCGAATTGGGCCCGACGACGAGGACACCGTCCTTCTCGAGCTGCGCCATGTTCCGCCGCGTCGCCGGGTGCTGCCACATCCGCGGGTTCATCGCCGGCGCGATCAGCACGCGCTTGTCGGTGGCGAGCAGGGCGGTGGAGGCGAGATCGTTGGCCAGCCCCGTCGCCATCTTGGCGATCAGGTCGGCGGTGGCCGGCGCCACGACCAAAAGATCAGTCGAGCGCGACAGCGCGATATGGCCGATATCGGCCTCGTCGGTCAGCGAGAACAGATCGGTGAAGCAGCGCTCGCCCGCCAGCGACGAGACGGCGAGCGGCGTCACGAACTCCGCGCCGGCCTTGGTCAGGATGCAGCGCGAACTGATTCCACGATCCTTCAGCCGGCGGATCAGTTCCAGGCACTTATAGGCGGCAATGCCGCCGCCGATGATCAGGAGAATGGAGCGTGAGGCGGACAAGGCGGGGCTCCTGGGCCTTGGGATGCTGGTGTCGTAGCATTGGGTGTGGGGCGCGGGGAACCCTCTCCCGGAGGGAGAGGGCCGGGTGAGGGGTCGGCCGTTGGACGCTGCGGCCGTGCCCTAACCGCCGCTGCGGTGACGATTTTGCCCAACTGGGCCAGGGGCCGACACCTTGCCCCTACCCCTCTCCTTACAGGAGAGGGGTTCCCGCGCTCTTCCCTCACCGGAACGGCGGCTCGTCGAAGCTCCGCAGCTTCCGCGAATGGATCGTCGAGCCCGCCTCCTTCAGCTTCTCCAGCGCCGCCAGCCCGATCTTGAGATGCTCGCTGACGGCGCGCTCATAGAAGGCGTTCGCCGCGCCCGGCAGCTTGATCTCGCCATGCAGCGGCTTGTCAGAGACGCAGAGCAGCGTGCCATAGGGCACCCGCAGCCTGTAGCCCTGCGCGGCGATGGTGCCCGATTCCATGTCGACCGCGATGGCGCGCGACAGGTTGATCCGGCGGCGCTCCTTGGTCCAGCGCAGCTCCCAGTTGCGGTCGTCCTGCGTCACCACCGTGCCGGTGCGCAGGCGGTTCTTCAGCTTGTCGCCCTTCTCGCCGGTGACCTCGGCGGCAGCCTCCTGCAGCGCGACCTGCACCTCGGCCAGCGCTGGAATCGGGATATCGGGCGGCACCAATTCGTCGAGAATGCCGTCCTGGCGAAGATAGGCATGGGCCAGCACATAGTCGCCGATGATCTGTGTTTGGCGCAGGCCCCCGCAATGGCCGACCATCAGCCAGCAATTGGGCCGCAGCACCGCGAGATGGTCGGTGATGTTCTTGGCGTTGGAGGGACCGACGCCGATATTGACCAGCGTGGCGCCCTCGCCGTTCTCGCGGATCAGGTGATAGGCCGGCATCTGGAAGCGGTGCCAGGGCGACGACATCACCCGCTCGGCGGCGCTGACATCGACGCCGTCGCGCTCGATCCGGACCCCGCCCGGCGTGACCAGCGCCAGCGCCGTGCCGGCCTCGATCTCGGCGAGCGCCAGCCGCACGAACTGGTCGACATAGCGGTGGTAATTGGTCAGCAGCACCCAGGGCTGCACGGCGCGCCAGTCGGTGCCGGTGTAATGCACCAGCCGGCGCAGCGAATAATCCACGCGCACCGCATCGAACAGCGAGAGCGGCCGCGGCTCGCCCTCGACGATGTCGAAGGTGCCGTCGGCGATCTCGTCGCCGACCAGCGAGAGCAGCGGCGTCGGGAAATACCGTGCCAGTTCCGCAGCCGTGACCTTGCCGCGTCCGAGCTCGTCGCCGCCGTCCAGCGCATAGGGGTAGGGGATTTCCTGCGAGCTGATCCCGGTCTCAATCGTCGCGCCATACTCCTCGACCAGTGGCTGGAGTTGATCGAGCAGATAGCTTCGGAATTCGGCCGGCTGCGTCACCGTGGTCGAATAGACGCCCGGAGCCGCGAATTTGGCATAGCCGCGCCGTGTCGCGGCAGGCAGTTTCGAGGGCTCGTAGGTGACGCGCAGCAGCGGGTAGCGATAGCGCGCCCGTTCCTCGGCGGTCGGCGCCTGCCCCGTCTCGAAAAAGCGCTGCAGATCATCGCGCAGCGCCGCCCTTGCTTCCGCATAGAGCGTCTCGAGCCTGTCGACGGCGGCGGCTGGGGTGGCGGCTGTCTCGAACGTCATGGGCGAGCGCGTCCTTTCGTTCGGTCGAGCTTTAGCCGCGGCGTACGTCGCGTGACAACTGCCAGCCTCTGACAGCGGGCGCGGGTTGACTCTGGATCGACCCTCTTTTACTAAACCAATAAGTTAACTAATGCGCCTGCCCGACAGGGCACGAGGGCGCTTCGGGTGAAGGAAACCGCCGCCGTGAAAACCATTCTGCTCGGCCTTGTTGCCCTCGTTGTCGTCACGGTCGCCATCGTGCTCATCCTCGCCGCGATGAAGCCCGACAGCTTCCAGGTCCAGCGTTCCATCGCGATCAATGCGCCGCCGGAGCGCATCCAGCCGCTGATCGCCGACTTCAAGGCCTGGGGCGCCTGGTCGCCCTGGGAGAAGAAGGACCTCGCCATGAAGCGCAGCTTCAGCGGTGCAGAAAGCGGGGTCGGCGCGCGCTACGCCTGGGAGGGCGACAAGAATGTCGGGCGCGGCAGCATGGAGATCGTCGAGGCGGCGCCGTCCAGGGTCGCGCTGAAGCTCGATTTCATCGCGCCCTTCGAGGCTCATAACGATGCCGTCTTTGCCCTGCAGCCTCAGGGCCAGATGACGAATGTTATCTGGACCATGACCGGGCCGACGCCGTTTGTCGGCAAGATCATCCATGTCTTCATGAACATGGACCGCATGGTCGGCGGCGATTTCGAGGCCGGGCTTGCGGCGATGAAAGCCGCGGCAGAACGCCCGGTCTGAGGCTCTTTCGGAACAACCACAACCAGGGAGGAGAAGCCTATGTTTGCAAAGCCGCAGAAGGAACACGACTGGCTGCACCAGCTCGTCGGCGAATGGACTTCGGAGATGGACTGCGCGATGGGCCCCGACCAGCCCCGGCAGAAATCGAAGGGCAAGGAGAGCGTCCGCTCGCTCGGCGGAATGTGGACGCTCGGCGAAGGCGAGGGCGAGATGCCCGACGGCACGACCGGCAAGACGCTGATCACGCTCGGCTTCGATCCGGCAAAAGGCCGCTTCGTCGGCAGCTTCATCGGTTCGATGATGACGCATCTCTGGCTCTATGACGGCACGCTCGACGACAGCGGCAAGGTCCTGACTCTCGACAGCGCGGGGCCGAGCATGGCAGGCAACGGCACGCTCGCGCCCTATCGCGACGTCGTCACCATCGTCAGCCCCGACCACCGCATCCTGTCTTCCTATACCCCCGACGGAAATGGCGGCTGGACCGAGTTCATGACCGCGCATTACCGCAAGGCCTGATGTTTCCCGAAAAAGCAGAGGGATATGACGATGAAGCTCTCCACCTATCTGATGTTCGACGGCAATTGCCGCGAGGCCTTCACGCTCTACCAGACCGTGCTCGGCGGCAATCTGGCGGCGATGATGGACCACAGGGGCACGCCGGCCGAGGAGCATGTGCCGGAGGCATGGAAGGACAAGATCCTGCATGCCTGCCTGGAGATCGAGGGCCAGCTGCTGATGGCCTCGGATGCGCCGCCCGAGCGTAGCGACGGCCCGATGCGCAGCGTCTCCGTCTCGGTCAATGTGCCCGAGGTCGCCGAGGCTGAGCGCATCTTCGCCGGCCTGGCGGAAGGCGCGACGATCATGATGCCGATGGCCGAGACCTTCTGGTCGCCGCGCTTCGGCATGCTGCGCGACCGTTTCGGCACCAACTGGATGATCGGCGCCGACATGCCGGTCGACAAGGCGAGTTGCGGCTGATCCACGGGCGTCATTCTCGGGCTTGACCCGAGAATCTCTTACCGGATGGAGCGACAAAAAAGCGCCGTCCTCGTCACGAGATGCCCGGGTCAAGCCCGGGCATGACGGCCGCGGCAGCGCGCTACCTCAGCACAGCCCAGGCGATCAGCGCCGCGATCACCCAGAGCGCGTAAGTGCCCCAGCGGCTGCGCTGGGCTTCGGCCCGGCCGATCGCGGCGACGCTGCGCTCGTCGAGCGAAAAGCCGTGGCGCGAGGCGTCCTCGAGCTGGCCGAGCACGCGTTCGGCCCGGCTGAGCGTCTCCGGCAAGCGGGCAAGGCTGCCGAACAGGGATTGCGCGCCCCGCCCCGCCTCCTCGATGCGCCCGAGCGGCCCGAGATTGCGGGCGATCCAGTCGCGCACCACCGGCTCCGCCGTCGTCCACATGTCGAGATGCGGGTCGAGCGTACGCGCGACGCCCTCGACCACGACCATCGTCTTCTGCAGCATGACGAGTTCGGTGCGGGTCGCCATGTCGAACATGCCGGTGATCTCGAACAGCAGGGTCAGCACCTTCGCCATCGAGATCTGGTCGGCGCTCTTGTCGTGGATCGGCTCGCCCACCGCCCGGATCGCCTGCGCGAAATCGGCGACGTCATGGTGCAGCGGCACATAGCCGGCCTCGAAATGCACCTCGGCGACGCGGCGGTAGTCGCGGGTGATGAAGCCGAGCAGGATCTCGGCGAGGAAGCGCCGTTCCTTCAGGCCGAGACGGCCCATGATGCCGCCATCGACCGCAACCAGCCGCCCCTGCGCATCGACGAACAGGTTTCCCGGATGCATGTCGGCATGGAAGAAGCCGTCGCGGATCGCATGTTTCAGGAAGGACTGGATGACGTTGCGCCCGAGTTCCGGCAAATCATGGCCGGCGGCGCGCAGCCCGTCGATGTCGGACAGCCGGACGCCGTCGATCCATTCATCGACCAGCATTTCGCGCGCGGTCAGCTGCCAGTCGGGCTGCGGCACCCGGAAATCGGCGTCCTCCCTGGTGTTCTCGGCGAATTCGGAGAGCGCGGCTGCTTCGAGCCGCAGGTCCATTTCCATCGTCACGGAGCGCGCCAGCGTCTCGACCACGCCGGTGAAGCGCAGCCGGCGCGCTTCCGCCGAGCGGCTCTCGGCCAGCTCGGCCCCGAAACGCATGGCGGCGAGATCGCGATGAAAGCGGTCGCGGATGCCGGGCCGCAGGATCTTGACCGCGACCTCGCGGCCGTCCGCCAGCCGGGCGCGATGCACCTGCGCGATCGAGGCTGCCGCGACTGGCTCGCTGAATTCGGGGAAGATTGCCGCGAGGGGCTGCCCATGCGCCGCCTCGACGATGGCGCGGGCTTGCGCTGTCGGGAAGGGCGGCATCCGGTCCTGCAGGGCCGAGAGATCCGACGCGATCTTCATGCCGACGACATCGGGCCGCGTCGCCAGGAACTGGCCGAACTTGACATAGGACGGTCCCAGCCGCGTCAGCGCAGCCGCAAGCCGGGTCGCCGAGGTGCCGGCGCCGCGCCGCTCGATCAGCCGCCCGAGCCGGATCAGACCGCGCGCCAGCGGCGGCAATACGGACGGATCGACCAGCGCCAACGCGCCTTCCCGGGCCAGCACGAAGCCGACGCGGGCGGTACGCGCGAGATGGAACAGCGAGGAGATCATGCGGCGATCGTCATGGTCGGGCTTGACCCGACCATCTCATGACCGGGGGGCGCTGGTTTCCGAGATGCTCGGGTCGAGCCCGAGCACGACGCGAGGCCCACGATCACAGCTTCCAGCCCGAATGCAGCGCCACGACCCCGCCGGTCATCGGCGTGTATTTGGCGCGGCGGAAGCCGGCGGCCTCGATCATGCCCGCGAAAGCCTGCGGGCGCGGGAACTTCCGGATCGATTCGACGAGGTACTGGTAGGGCTCGGCCTCGCCCGTCACCATCCGGCCCATCGGCGGGATGACGTTGAAGGAATAGGCCTCATAGACCTTGTCCAGCAGCGGCACATCGACATGGCTGAATTCGAGACACAGGAAGCGCCCGCCGCGCTTGAGCACGCGATAGGCTTCCGCCAGCGCCTTGTCGATGCGCGGCACGTTCCTGATGCCAAACGCGATCGTATAGGCGTCGAACTGGTTGTCGGGCAGGCCGAGTTCCTCGGCATTGCCCTGGACGAAACGAATCCGGTCGTCATCGGGAAAGCGCTTGGCGGCGCGGTCGCGGCCGACGCTGAGCATCTCCGCATTGATGTCGAGCACCGTGACGTCGGTCTGCGGCCCGCCGGCTTCCAGCACCGAAAACCCCACGTCGCCGGTGCCACCCGCGACGTCGAGATGGTGAAAGGGACGGTCCTTGGCCGGATTGACCGCGGTCAGGAGCGCGCTCTTCCAGGCCCGATGGAGGCCCGCCGACATCAAATCGTTCATCAGGTCGTAGCGGCCCGCGACCTTGTGGAAGACATCGTCGACCTTGGCCTGCTTCTCGCTGAGCGGCACGGTCTCGAAGCCGAAATGGGTGGTGTCGGGGGCTGCTGTCACGATCAGGCTGGCCTTGTGCAAAATCTGTCTTGTTTTCGCCTGTGGCGATGCATAGCCAAACCAGCGGGGCTTGTCGCGGGCCCTTTCGACGCAAGGCTTTACGAAGGTCGTTCCCGATGCCCGAACTTCCCGAGGTCGAAACCGTTCGGCGCGGGCTGGAGCCCGCCATGCTGGGCCAGGTCTTCGCCCGCATCGAGCAGAACCGGCCCGATTTGCGCTTTCCCTTGCCCGGGCGTTTCGTCGAGCGGCTGACGGGACGGCGCGTCGAGGCCCTGTCGCGCCGCGCCAAATACCTGATCGCCGATCTCGACGACGGCCAGGCGCTGATCATGCATCTGGGCATGAGCGGGCGCTTCGTGGTGGAGGCGCCCGGCACGCCACCTGTCGAGCCCGGAGCCTATTACAACGAGATCGGCCGTCACCTGATCCACGACCATGTCGTCTTCCACATGGGATCGGGCGCGCGCGTCACCTACAACGACGTCCGCCGCTTCGGCTTCATGGACCTCGTCCCGCGCGCCGATCTCGCCACATCCCGGCATTTCGCCGGCATGGGCATCGAGCCGCTCGGCAACGAACTCTCGGGCGAGACGCTGGCCAGGCTGTTTGCGAGCAAGTTCGCCCCGCTGAAGGCCGCCCTCCTCGATCAGCGGCTCGTGGCAGGCCTGGGCAATATCTATGTCTGCGAGGCGCTGTTCCGGGCGGGGCTCCACCCGGAAGCCGAAGCGGGCTCGATCGCGACACCGACCGGCCGGCCGCGTCCCGTCGCGCATGAACTGGCGCGGATCATCCGGGAGGTGCTGGAGGAGGCGATCCTGTCTGGCGGCTCGACTTTGCGCGACTTCGCCCATGCCGACGGCTCGCTCGGTTATTTCCAGCACCGTTTCAGGGTCTATGACCGCGAGGGCGAGCCTTGCACGGCGCCGGGTTGCGGCATGATGGTGAAGCGGCTGGTCCAGTCCGGCCGCTCGACCTTCTATTGCGAGAGCTGCCAGCCGCGCGCGGTCGGACGCGGCTGAGCTGAGCCCCTTAACGCTTTGGCTGCTCCGGGAATTGGGGCTTTGAGTCGTCGTCGATCTCGCTCAGGGCCGGCCGGCTGATGCAGGCAAGCCCTCGATCTTTCTGATGGAACGGCCGGCCGATCCGGCCGACCTGCCGGGGCCGTTGCCGTCAGGCCTGCCGCTCGACGAGAGCCGCGAGCTGTGCCGCCACCGTGCCCCAGCCGTCATGGAAGCCGAGTTCCTCATGCTTGACCCGGTCGGCGCCGTCCTTGTGCATGACATACGCCCCGTACTCGGTTCCGAGCGGATGATCCTTCAGCGTGATTACGGCGGTGATGAAGCCGCGCGGCGCAGGGCGCCAGCCGCCGACCAGCATGTTGGTGAAAACGATGCGTTCAGCCGGATCGACCGCCAGAAAGCAGGCGTCGAGATGGGGAGAAAAGGCGCTGCCGCCCTCGCTCATCAGCGTCTCGAAGGCGCCGCCCGCTCGCAAATCCATCGCCGCGACCCGGCATGTGGCGGGTGCGGGAATCCACCATTGCTCGAAGCGCCTGGGATCGGTCCATGCGGCCCAGACGGCGGCGCGGGGCGCTTTGATAATGCGCGACATCGTTAGATCGAGATCGGGCGATGGGGTCATGATGACGGGCGAGAGGGTCATGGTGATGTGTCCTGCATGGTGATGACGAATTGCTCCAGCCGGTCGGCCCGGCCTTCCCAGATGGCCCGCTGCTGCGAGAGCCAGGTCTCGATGGTGGCGAAACGCTGCGGCTCGATGCTGCAATGGCGCACGCGCCCGGTCTTCTGCGTGCGGATCAGGCCGCTGCCCTCAAGCAGGCGGATATGTTTCATGAAGGAGGGCAGGGCCATGTCGAAGGGCCGGGCCAACTCGCCGATGCTGGCCGGCGCGCGGGCGAGCTGTCCGAGCACCGCGCGGCGTGTCGGGTCGGCGAGCGCCTGGAAGAGGTCGCTGAGCTCTTCGGAAAACTGATCCATAAAGCTAAGTATCAGATGCCAACACTTATCTCAAGAGCTAACTATTGGCCTATTTCACGCGGCTCCCATGCCGCCTTGCGCGGGCGCGCATGGACCGCCGCCCGCCGCCCCGCTAAAGCTCTGCCGGAAGAGATCATCCGGGAGGCCGCCATGGCTTATGAGACCATCCTCGTCGAGACCAAGGGCAAGGTTGGCGTCGTCACGCTGAATCGCCCCCAGGCGCTGAACGCGCTGAACGGCCAGCTCATCGCCGAGATCAACACGGCGCTCGACGGCTTCGAGAAGGATGCCGGCATCGGCTGCATCGTGCTCACCGGCTCGGAGAAGGCCTTCGCCGCCGGCGCCGACATCAAGGAGATGCAGTCCCGCACCTATCCCGAGACCTATCTCGACGACAAATTCGCCGAGTGGGACCGCATCAGTCAGCGCCGCAAGCCGATTATCGCAGGCGTCGCGGGCTTCGCGCTCGGTGGCGGCTGCGAACTCGCCATGATGTGCGATTTCATCATCGCCGCCGACAACGCCAAGTTCGGCCAGCCCGAGATCAATCTCGGCGTCATCCCCGGCGCCGGCGGCACGCAGCGTCTGACACGGGCGATCGGCAAGGCCAAAGCGATGGATCTCTGCCTCACCGGCCGGATGATGGACGTCAACGAAGCCGAACGCGCCGGGCTGGTGGCCCGCATCGTCCCGCTTGCCGATCTGATGGCCGAGGTGATGAAGGCGGCCGACGCCATCGCGGCGAAGTCGCTGCCTTCGGTGCTGATGGCGAAGGAGACGGTCAACCGCGCCTTCGAGGTCACGCTGGCCGAGGGCGTCCGCTTCGAGCGCCGCCTGTTCTCGTCGCTGTTTGCGACGCAGGACCAGAAGGAAGGCATGGCCGCCTTCGCTGAGAAGCGGAAGCCCGACTTCAAGAACAGCTGACAAGCCCGTCCGACATGAGAGATCTGCGATGACCATGACGATCAAGAGCCCCGAGGGGCTCACGCTGCCTGTTTATGCCGATGTCGAGACGGCAGCCGGGCGCATCAAAGGCGTGGCCCACCACACGCCGGCCCTGACCTCGCGCACCGCCAATGAGCGCACCGGCGCCAACCTGGTCTTCAAGCCCGAGAACCTGCAGCGCATGGGCGCCTTCAAGTTCCGCGGCGGCTACAATGCCATCGCGGCGCTCTCAGCCCAGCAGAAGAAGGCCGGCGTCGTCACCTTCTCCTCCGGCAACCATGCCCAGGCCATCGCCTATGCCGGCCGGCTGCTCGGCGTGCCCACGACCATCATCATGCCGCTGGATGCGCCTGCGGCGAAGGTGGCGGCGACGCGCGGCTATGGCGCCGAGATCATCACCTATGATCGCTACAGTCAGGACCGGCTTGCGATCGGCACCGAGCTTGCGCAGACGCGCGGCCTCTCGCTGATCCCGCCTTACGACCATCCCGACGTCATCGCCGGCCAGGGCACGGTCGCCAAAGAGTTGATCGAGGATGCGGGCCCGCTCGACATCCTGCTGGTCTGCCTCGGCGGCGGCGGGCTTCTGGCGGGCTGCGCGCTGGCGGCCAAGGCGCTGAACCCGAGTTGCCGCGTCTTCGGCGTCGAGCCGGAAGCGGGAAATGACGGCCAGCAATCGCTGCGCTCGGGCAAGATCGTCAAGATCGCCGTGCCCAAGACCATCGCGGACGGCGCCCAGACGCCCTTCCTCGGCGACTACACCTTCCCGATCATCCAGGCTCTGGTCGAAGACATCGTCACGGTCAGCGACGACGCCCTGGTCGCGGCGATGCGCTTCTTCGCCGAGCGGTTGAAGCTCGTCGTCGAGCCGACGGGCTGCCTTGCTGCAGCCGCCGCCTTCACAGGCGCGGTTCCAGTCGAAGGCAAGCGCGTCGGAATCATCATCAGCGGCGGCAATGTCGATCTGGCGAGCTATGCCCGCTTCCTGACCTCTGCGAGCTGAAAAGCGGCAAGCAACGCAGAATTCCGCGTCGAGCAGCAATTCCGCGTTGACGAGAACTGAGCTTGGCACTATACGCCACCCACTCGCGACGGCCCGCGAAAGCATCGGTCGGCGCTCACGCATTTCCATCACGGTAGCGGTCGGACCCCGCCAGGCAATTCGCCAGGCGCCCGAACGCGATGAAGCAGACGAGGACGTATCCGATGGCCAATACGACGTCGGCCAAAAAGGCGACGCGCAAGATCGAGCGCCGCACCGAGGTCAACAAGGCGCGCCGTTCGCGGATGCGCACCTTCCTGCGCAAAGTCGAGGAGGCGATCGCCTCCGGCGACAAGGGCGCCGCCGCCGACGCCTTGAAGGCCGCCCAGCCCGAGATCATGCGCGCGGCCCAGAAGGGCATCGTTCACAAGAACACCGCCTCGCGGAAGGTCTCGCGCCTGGCGCATCGGATCGGCGCTCTCGCCTCCTGATTGCCGCCTGCGACACATCACATGATGGTTTGAAAAAGCCCGGCCTCGCGCCGGGCTTTTTGCTGTCTGCAAGCCGGCTCGTTGCGCTTCTGCAACACTCCCCCGATCATCAAATGGGAGCGTCGGAGAGCACGATTCCGTAACGTTTCCGAAGCTTTAGGGACTTGACTCCCGGGAGCCTTTCAAGGTCGCAAATAGGCCATTTGAACGGCCGGGACCGCGCAGTGAAAGCGCTTATTTTTCATGAGTTTAGCGGGCAAAGGATTTCTCCTCCGGGAATCATGGCGACTCAGGGGCACCGCGCCGGCCCGCCCGAAAAAAAAGATTCGGGTCCCTTGCTGCATCGGCCTGGTAAAGAAAATCTTAAGTCCCACAGGCAATTGAGAGCCGGCTGCCGGTAGGTCACGAAGCCCCCTGCAAGGGGTGACTCCGGGGAGCCGGACGAAGGGGATATTGCAGCCCTTCGAGAGCGCCCTGTAAGGTCTTTTTCAACGCCGGTCGGACAGCGATGGCCACCCGGCGTTTCCACAAGATTATCGGTTTTTGGCTCGCGACCTGGAGGTTGGAGGATGCGGCTCTTTGTCTTGATAAGCTGAGATGAAGTGCGGCTTCGTCCTACGACGAGCCATTCAAGCCTAATCGATCATATCGGATCGGGGAACCGGCGGGCGGTCACGCTCGCGGGAACCCTTCTCCTTTGACCGGACAGAACAGCACCGGTCCGGCGGCCACTTCGTGGCCGTCGTGGCCAGGCGCGTGAATTTTCGAAGAAATGGGGCAAATGATGTTCGAGCGGCAGCAAATGGGCGAAGCGGTAGAGGTTGCGTCGGCGTCGATGGTGGCAGCGCTGGTGGAATCGCGGCCGGCCGATTTGGATCCTGTGCCGGTGGCGATGCAGGCCTCTCCGGCGGAAGCCTGGGACCGCGTGCGGCGGCGTCTGCGGGCTGAGCTTGGCGAGGACGTGTTCTCGAGCTGGTTCGCCCGCGTCGAGCTCGGCGCCATCGTCGATGGCGTCGCCTATCTCACCGTGCCGACCCGCTTCCTGAAGAGCTGGCTCGAGGCCCATTATGCCGAGCGGCTGCGGGTCAACTGCATGGCCGAGCTGCCTGCCCTCAACGGCATCATGCTGTCGGTGCGCCAGGTTTCCCGCGACATGTCCCAGCAGCCCCCGGCCGAGATCGTCGCCCTGCGTAGCCGCCCGGCGACCGCCGCCCCCGCCGAGCCCAGGCCCGTCCAGGCTGGCCTCCGGGCCGAGCCCTGCGAGCGTGATCTGGTCGATGCCTGCGGCACGCTGCTCGACCGCCGGATGAACTTCCAGGCCTTCATCGTCGGCAAGTCGAACCAGCTCGCCTTTGCCGCGGCCGAGCGCATCGCGGCGGCACCGGCCGGCACCGCGCCCTACAACCCGCTCTACATTCATGCCGGCGTCGGGCTGGGCAAAACGCATCTGCTCCAGGCGATCGCCCAGGAGGCGCGCAGCCAGGGCAAGCGCGTCGCCTATTTCACCGCGGATCGCTTCATGTACGGCTTCGTCGCCGCGCTGAAGTCGCAGACGGCTCTCGCCTTCAAGGAGAAGCTGCGCGGCATCGACCTGCTCGTCGTCGATGACGTCCAGTTCATCCAGGGCAAGTCGATCCAGCAGGAGTTCGGCCACACGATCAACGCGCTGATCGATGCCGGCAAGCAGATTGTCGTCGCCGGCGACCGGCTCGCCAATGATCTCGAAGCCCTGGACGAGCGCATCCGCTCGCGTCTCGGCGGCGGGCTCGTGGTCGAGGTCGGCGATCTCGACGAGGCGCTGCGGGCCAAGATCCTGGCGAACCGGCTGGAGACGCTGCACGCCGCCCATCCGAACTTCCACGTCAATCCCGATGTGGTGTCCTATGTCGCCCGCGTCGTCGCCACCAATGGCCGCGATCTGGACGGCGCCGCCAACCGCCTGCTCGCCCATGCGACGCTGTCGGGCCAGCCGGTCTCGCTGGAGACGGCGGAGGCTGCGATCCGCGATCTGGTGCGCACCCGCGAGCCGCGCCGGGTCAAGATCGAGGACATCCAGAAGCTGGTCGCGACCCGCTACAATGTCAGCCGCGCCGACATCCTCTCGGAGCGCCGCACCGCCGCCGTGGTCAAGCCGCGCCAGATCGCGATGTATCTCTCCAAGGCGCTGACGCCACGCTCCCTGCCCGAGATCGGCAGGCGCTTCGGCGGGCGTGACCACACCACGGTCCTCCACGCCGTCCGCAAGATCGAGAAGGCGATCACCGAGGATCGCTCGCTGCATGACGAGGTCGATCTGCTGAAGCGCATGCTGCAGGAGTGAGCGCCCGTCGTAGCGGTCCTGGCGCCGCCCCCGGTAGGTGGGCGACGCTTCTCGGCCGTGCGACATTTGGCCGTGCGATCTTTGACTGTGGGCTGAAGCGGCCGCTGCCCTTGCGCCTGCCGCCGGGCTCCGGCAATGTCGCGGGCCATTCCGCCGCCCGCGCACTCGCTGCGGGCGCCAGCACGCCAGAAGACTAAAACGCGATGAAGGTCACTGTCGAACGTTCCACCCTGCTGAAGTCGCTGGGCCATGTGCATCGCGTGGTCGAGCGCCGCAACACCATTCCGATCCTGTCGAACCTCCTGCTCAGCGGCACCGAAGCCGGCCTGAAGCTGAAGGCGACCGACCTCGACATCGAGGTGGTCGAGACGGTCGCGGCGGATGTCGCCGAGCCCGGCGCGACCACGGTGCCGGCCCATACGCTCTACGACATCGTGCGCAAGCTGCCCGACGGCGCCCAGGTTTCGCTTGAGACCACCGGCGAAACCGGGCTCGTGCTGCGCTCGGGCCGCTCGCGCTTCCAGCTCCAGACCCTGCCGGAGAGTGATTTCCCCGACATCACCGCCGGCGAGATGGCGCATCGCTTCTCGCTGCCATCGGGCGAGTTCAAGCGCCTGATCGACAAGACCCAGTTCGCGATCTCGACCGAGGAGACGCGCTACTACCTCAACGGCATCTATCTCCACACCATCGACGTCGACGGGCGCCCGGTCCTGCGCGCTGTTGCGACCGACGGACACCGCCTGGCCCGCGTCGATACGGCTGCACCGCAGGGTGCCGTCGGCATGCCCGGCGTCATCGTGCCGCGCAAGGCCGTGTCCGAAATCCAGAAGCTGCTCGAGGATGGCGAGAGCGAGGTCACGATCGAACTCTCCGCCACCAAGATCCGCGTCGCCACCGCCGATGTGGTGCTGACCTCGAAGCTGATCGACGGCACCTTCCCCGATTATCAGCGCGTCATCCCCTCCGGCAACGACAAGCGCCTGACGGTCGACAGGGGAGATTTTGCGGCCTCCGTCGACCGCGTCTCGACGATTTCCTCCGAGCGCGGCCGGGCCGTGAAGCTCTCCATGGCCGATGGCCGGATGACGCTCTCGGTGACCAATCCCGATTCCGGCTCGGCGACCGAGGAGATCGAGGTCGATTACGATGCAAGTCCGCTCGATATCGGCTTCAACGCCCGCTATCTGATGGATATCGCCGCCCAGCTCGATGGCGACACCGCCTTGCTCAAGCTCGCCGATCCCGGCTCGCCGACCGTGATCCAGGATCGCGAGGGGGCGTCGGCGCTCTATGTGCTGATGCCGATGCGCGTCTAGGCAGCTTTGCTGCCATGGCCGCCGTCGCGCGACTGATCCTTCAGGATTTCCGTTCCTATCAGGCCCTCGATCTCGCGATCGGGGGCCAAATCATTGCGTTGATCGGCGAGAACGGCGCCGGCAAGACCAATATCCTCGAAGCGCTCTCGCTGTTCTCGCCCGGTCGCGGCCTGCGCCGGGCCGATCTCGCCGACATGGCCCGTCAGGATGGCGACGGCGCCTTCGCCGCCTCAATCACGCTCGGTGAGGACGGTTCGCGGCTCGGCGTCGGGCTGGGTCCTGCCGATGCCGAGGGCAAGCGGGCAAGGCTGACCCGGATCGACGGCGCCCCTGCCGGCTCGGCGCTCGCCTTCAGCGAGCATTTGCGCGTCGTCTGGCTGACGCCGGATCTCGACGGCCTGTTTCGCGGCGCGGCTGGCGACCGGCGCCGTTTCCTCGACCGGCTGGTGCTGGCGGTCGATCCAGCCCATGCGGCGCGCTCGAACGCGCTGGAGCGGTCGCTACGCTCGCGCAACCGCATTCTCGAGGAGAATCCCGGCCAGATTCAGTGGCTCGACGCGATCGAACGCGAAATCGCCGAACTCGGCGTCGCGGTGGCGGCCGCACGAGCCGAGACGGTGGCGCGCTTGTCGGCGATCATCGCCGAGACGCGGGACGAGGCCTCACCCTTCCCCCATGCCGGCATCGCGCTGTCCGGCGAGATCGACCTTCTCGTCTCACGCGGCGCGGCGCTCGACGCCGAGGACGGCTACCGGGCGCTGCTGCGCCAGGGCCGCGCCCGCGACCGCGCGGCAGGCCGGACCCTGACCGGCCCGCAGGCCTCGGACCTCGAGGTCCGCCACGGTCCCAAGGGCATTGCGGCAGGCCAGGGTTCGACCGGCGAGCAGAAGGCCTTGCTGATCGGGCTCGTCCTCGCCCATGCCAGGCTGGTCGCGGCCATGAGCGGCCTGAGCCCACTCGTCCTGCTCGACGAGATCGCCGCCCATCTCGATCCGCGCCGACGTGCGGCGCTCTATGAGGGGCTGACGGCGCTGGGCTGTCAGGTCTGGATGACGGGTGCGGATCCGGCACTGTTTTCCGAGCTCCCGCAGGGCTCGCAGAGGCTGGCGGTCAGGACGGGACAGGTCGAAAGCCTCGATTGAAATGTCCTTGGCCGCTGCCGTCGCGTCATGGTTGATCAGCGGTTAACCATTCCGTGCCAGTTTCTTCAGCCATGCAGCCGTCCCCGAACATGTTCTCGACGTCGGAGAAAGAGGTCGCGAGCCGTCTGCTCGCGCTGCTGACGCCGCATTTCGATTCCTCGATCGAAAAGCTCTACAGTTCGACCTTCGGTCGCGACAAACTCAACCAGGATCGTCAGCTTCATGGCGACGAGCAGGCAAAGTACCGCCTGCTCTTCAGCCTGCAGTTCGATGAGCGCTACGTCGCCGCCAAGCGGCGCATCGTCGCGCGCGCGAACCGCAACGACATCGCGCTCGCCGACTACCCGCTGTTCTTTCTGGAGGATTTTTCCAACTTTTCGGCGGTGATCGTCTCGCGCTGGAAGCGGCGCTGGGGGCCGATCGACGAGGCGCTGCGCGTCTTCTGCAAGCTGATGCTGACGGATATCTCCTACTCCATCGCCCGTTTCGACGAGGCGATCGACCTGCAGACGGCCGAACGGATCGGACTGGTCGAACAGGCTTTCCGAAACGGCATCGCCGAGCGCATCTCCGCGATCGAGGTGAGCATGGGCGATATTTCCGGCTTCTCGAGCGAGCTGTCGGCAAAGGCCAGCGAAACACTGTCTGCCGTCGCCGAAACCCAGCGCAGGCCCGAGCAGGTCGCGGCCTCCGTGGCCGAGATCGTCTCCGCCACCCGTGCCTTCGGTGCATCCTGCGCCGAGATCACGGTCGAGACGGCGCAGTCCAGCCGGGCGGCGGACGAGGCCGGCGCCGGCTGCGAGGCCATCGCCAGCAATGTCGCGATGCTCCGCCAGGCCAATGGCCGCATCGGCAATGTCGTCGAGCTGATCCGCTACCTCGCGGCGCAGACCAATCTGCTCGCGCTCAATGCCACCATCGAGGCTGCACGGGCCGGCGAGGCCGGGCGCGGCTTCGCCGTGGTGGCCGCCGAGGTCAAGTCGCTGGCAACGGCGACGAACAGCGCCATCGAAACGATCCGCCACGGCATCGACGAGGTGGTGAGCGCGAGCCTCGCCATCGACGGCGCGGTCGTGCAGCTCGGCAGCACCATGCAAGCGATGCAGGCCAGCGCCCGGCTCGTGGCCCAATCGGCCGAGGGCCAGCATGAGAGGATCGAGGCGGTGGCGGCCCAGGCCGAGACCTCCTCCCTCGGTGTCGATGAAATCGCGCGCCATGCCGCATTGGTCGAAGGGCTGGCGGGGGAGGCCGCCGACCTCGCCCGGCAGACCGACGAGCGCATCAAGGCGACCTCCCGCCTGGCCCAGGATCTGGAGCGCTCGATCGCCACGTTCCTGGGCGAGGTCGCGCAGGCGCGCACCGAGAGGCATCGCAGCGTCCTGCGGGACGCAGGCTGAGCCTCATGCTCGTCGCCGCGGGAGGGCTCGATCTCGCCTTCGCGCTGTTTCATCTCGCATTCTGGCGCCTGTTCGACTGGCCGGGCCGCTTGGCTCCGGCAGGGCGCCTCAATGCCGCGATCACGCAGACGCTCAATGCGATGCTCGCCTTCGTCTTTTGCGCCTATGGAGCGGCGCTGATCTGGCAGTCTCTCAACACTGGCGCCGGTTCCTGGCTGCTGCCACTCGCGGGGGCGCTGTTCTGGCTGCTGCGGCTGGCGTTGCAATTCGTCTGGTTCGATCTGCGCCCGTTCGCCTCGCGTGCGATCACGGCGATCTTTGCCCTGGCTGCGGTGCTTCATGCGGTGGCCGCGCTGGGCTGAGGCTTTCCATCGGCGCCCACCTCGGGCAAACCCTCATCTATGCCGCAGCCCTTCGAATCAGACGCCCGCGCGATCCTCAAATCCGTCTTCGGCTATGATGATTTCCGCCCCGGCCAGTGGGAGGTGATCGAGGCCGCGCTTGCCGGGCAGGACGTCTTCGCGGTGATGCCGACCGGCTCGGGCAAGTCGATGTGCTACCAGCTGCCGGCACTCGTCGCGGGTGGGCTGACGCTGGTGGTCTCGCCGCTGATCGCCCTGATGCGCGATCAGGTCGGGCAGTTGACGCGGGCCGGCGTCGCCGCCGCCTCGCTCAACTCGATGAACAGCGAGGCCGAGGCCACCGAGGCCTGGGACAGGCTGAATTCGGGAGATCTGCGCCTGCTCTTCGTCTCGCCGGAGCGGTTGGCGGGCGACGGGCTGGTTTCACGCCTGCGCCGTCTCGGCGTGACGCGGCTTGCCATCGACGAGGCCCATTGCGTCTCGCAATGGGGCCATGATTTCCGCCCCGAATACCGCCTGCTGGCCAAGACGCGGGAAGCCCTGGGCGGCGTGCCGGTGACGGCGCTGACCGCGACCGCCGACCGCCAGACGCGCGACGACATCGCCCAGCAGCTGTTCCCGAAGCCGCCACACCTGGTGGTGCATTCCTTCGATCGGCCGAACCTGAAGCTCGCCTTCGCGCCGAAGGACCAGCCGCGCCGGCAGATCGACGAGTTCCTGCGCAGCCATCGCGGCGGCTCGGGTATCGTCTACTGCTCCTCGCGCAACCGCACCGAGAAGCTCGCCGACGGCCTGCGCGAGAAGGGCTGGAACGCGCTGGCCTATCATGCCGGGCTCGATCAAAGCGTCCGCAACCGCAATCAGGACATTTTCCTGCAGGAGGACGGCGTCGTCGTCTGCGCCACCATCGCCTTCGGCATGGGCATCAACAAGCCCGATGTCCGCTTCGTCGTCCATGCCGACATGCCCGGCTCGATCGAGAGCTACTACCAGGAGATCGGCCGCGCCGGCCGCGACGGGCTGAATGCGGATACGCTGACGCTCTACGGCATCGACGACATGTCGCTGCGCCGCCGCCAGATCGACGAGAAGGCGATCGACGACGAACGCCGCCGCATCGAGCACAAGCGCCTCAACGCGATGATCGATCTCTGCGAATCCGCGCTCTGCCGTCGCAGCGCGCTGCTGGCCTATTTCGGCGAGGAGACGCAAAGCTGTGTCCACGGCAACGCGCCGATCCGCTGCGATCTCTGCGGCACGGATGCGCCGGAACTGGCCGATGCGACGCTCGACGCCCGCAAGCTGCTCTCGGCCGTGGCGCGCTCGGGCCAGCGCTTCGGCGCCGCCCATCTCGCCGACATCCTGACCGGCACGGCAACCGACGCGATCCGCCGCCAGAACCATGATGGGCTGAAGACCTTCGGCGTCGGCCAGGACAAACCCAAGAGCGCCTGGACCGCGCTGACCCGCAAGCTCTTCGCCGCCGGCGCGCTCGCCGAGGCCAGCACCGAGCATGGCGGCTTCTGCCTCACGGAGAAGGGCGAGGACATCCTGTTCGGCCGCGAGGCCATCGCGCTACGCGCCGACCCCTATGCCGACCGCCGCACGCGCCGCGCCGGACGCGAGGCCGCGCGCGCCGACGGTCTCGACGAGGGCACCGCCGGCCTGTTCGAGCATCTGCGCCAGTTGCGTCTGTCGCTCGCCCGGGAGGAGGGTGTCGCCGCCTATATCATCTTCACCGACCGCACCCTGATCGCGATGGCCCGCGCCCGGCCGGCAGGGCTGGAAGAGATGCGCGCGATCGAGGGTGTCGGCGAGCGCAAGCTCACCCAATATGGCGAGACCTTCTTGGAGGCGATCGCCGGTTTTTCCGGCTGATTTGACCGCCTTACGCGCACGCACGCGTAGGCGCGTGAAAAAGCCGTCTTCACCCCCTATATTCGTGATACGAATCAAGATGATCGCGGGCGCCTGCGCGCCTGCCGAAGGACCTTCCCATGAACGATGCTGCCCGCGACCTTGAAGACGCTGCCTATGGCGCCGATTCCATCAAGGTTCTCAAAGGCCTGGATGCGGTGCGCAAGCGCCCCGGCATGTATATCGGCGATACCGACGACGGCTCCGGCCTGCACCACATGGTCTATGAGGTGGTCGACAACGCCATCGACGAGGCGCTCGCCGGCCATGCCGACCTCGTCACGGTGACGTTGAATGCCGAAGGTTCGGTCACCGTCACCGATAACGGCCGCGGTATCCCCACCAATATCCACACCGAAGAGGGCATCTCGGCGGCCGAGGTCATCATGACCCAGCTCCATGCCGGCGGTAAGTTCGACCAGAATTCCTACAAGGTCTCCGGCGGCCTGCACGGCGTCGGCGTCTCGGTGGTGAACGCGCTATCGGTCTCGCTGAAGCTGCGCATCTGGCGCGGCGGCAACGAGCATTTCATGGAGTTCCGCCATGGCGATGCGGTCGCCCCGCTCGCCGTCGTCGGCCCGGCCGGGGACAAGCGCGGCACGGAGGTGACCTTCACCCCGTCCCAAGAGACGTTCACGATGATCGAGTTCGACTACAAGACGCTCGAACATCGCCTGCGCGAGCTCGCCTTCCTCAATTCCGGTGTCCGCATCGTGCTGACCGACGCGCGCCGCGCCGAGGTCGTGCGCGAGGAGCTGATGTATGAGGGCGGCGTCGAGGCCTTCGTGCGCTATCTCGACCGCGCCAAGACGGCGATCATCGGCCAGCCGGTGATGCTCTCCAACGAGAAGGACGGCATCACCGTCGACGTCGCGCTGTGGTGGAACGATTCATACCACGAGAACGTGCTCTGCTTCACCAACAACATCCCGCAGCGCGATGGCGGCACCCATCTCGCCGGCTTCCGCGCCGCGCTGACCCGGCAGGTGACCGGATATGCCGAAAGCTCCGGCATCTCGAAGAAGGAGAAGGTCTCGCTCACCGGCGATGATTGCCGCGAGGGCCTGACCGCGATCGTCTCGGTCAAGGTTCCCGATCCGAAATTCTCCTCGCAGACCAAGGACAAGCTGGTCTCCTCCGAGGTTCGTCCCGTCGTCGAGAACGTCGTCAACCAGGCGCTCTCGACCTGGCTGGAGGAGCATCCGGGCGAGGCCAAGATCATCGTCGGCAAGGTCGCCGAAGCCGCCGCCGCCCGCGAAGCCGCCCGCAAGGCGCGCGACCTCACCCGCCGCAAGGGCGCGCTCGACATCGCCTCGCTGCCCGGCAAGCTCGCCGATTGCCAGGAGAGGGATCCAGCCAAATCCGAGCTCTTCATCGTCGAGGGTGACTCGGCCGGCGGCTCCGCCAAGCAGGGCCGCGCCCGCGAATATCAGGCCGTCCTGCCGCTGCGCGGCAAGATCCTCAACGTCGAGCGGGCGCGCTTCGACAAGATGCTCTCCTCCGAGCAGGTCGGCACGCTGATCACGGCGCTCGGCGCCGGCATCGGCCGCGAGGAGTTCAATATCGAGAAGCTGCGCTACCACAAGATCATCATCATGACCGACGCGGACGTGGACGGCTCGCATATCCGCACGCTGCTGCTGACCTTCTTCTACCGGCAGATGCCGGAGGTGATCGAGCGCGGGCATCTCTTCATCGCCCAGCCACCGCTCTACAAGGCGGCGCGCGGCAAGAGCCATGTCTACCTGAAGGACGAGCGCGCGCTGGAGGACTACCTCGTCGAAACCGCGCTGGACGGCGCCGTCTTCAAGACCAATGGCGGCGTCGAGCGCGGAGGCTCCGACCTGCGCGCCCTGATCGAGGAGGCACGCGGCATCCGCTTCACGCTCGGGCAGCTCCATTCGCGCTATGACCGCCGCGTCGTCGAGCAGATGGCGATCGCGGGTGCGCTCCGGCCTGTTTCCGAGGAAAATGAACAGCAGGCCAATGAGGCCGCGGCCAAGGTCGCCGCGCGCCTCGATGCGATCTCGGACGAGCTCGAGCGCGGCTGGGAAGGCAAGGCGAGCGAGGGCGGCTTCCTGTTCTCGCGCATGGTGCGCGGCGTGAAGCAGGTCGCGGCCGTCGATTCGGGCCTGCTCGCCAGCGCCGAGGCCCGCAAGCTCGATGCGGCGGCGGTCTCGCTACAGGAGGCCTATTCGAAACCCGGCGTGCTCAGCCGCAAGGGCGACGACCAGGCCGTCAACGGCCCGACCGATTTGTTCGACGCCGTCACCGCCATCGGCAAGAAGGGCGTCTCGCTGCAGCGCTACAAAGGTCTTGGCGAGATGAACCCGGACCAGCTCTGGGAAACCACGCTCGACCGCGACGTCCGCTCGCTGCTGCGCGTCAAGAACGACCAGAACGACGAGGCCGACGATCTCTTCGTCAAGCTGATGGGCGACGTGGTCGAGCCGCGCCGCGAATTCATCCAGAGCAATGCGCTGAACGCGACCGTCGATACCTGAGCGGCCGTCCACAAGCCCGTATTCGAGAATGCTTCGGCGGCGCCGCGTGAGCGCCGCCGCCGATATCGCTCCCCTCAACCCGCCTTCCTGAACTTCGCCGCTTCTTCGGAGCCGCCCGTGGCGTTGCCGGCGCTGTAGGAATGGGCCCCCGCGCCAGCCAGCCTGCCGCCATCGACGATCAGATACTCGTCGCGGATCGGGCGCTTCTCGAACCAGCATTCGAGGATTTCGCGCACGCCGGCGGCATAGCGTGTCTGGGCCGAGAGCGAGGTGCCGGAGATATGCGGCGTCATGCCGTGATGCGGCATCGCCCGCCAGGGATGGTCCTTCGGCGCCGGCTGCGGGAACCAGACGTCGCCGGCATAACCGGCGAGTTGGCCCGCTTCGAGCGCACGGGCGATGGCGTCCCGGTCACAGAGCTTGCCGCGCGCCGTGTTCACGAGATAGGCGCCACGCTTGAACAGCTTGAGCATCGGCTCGTTGATCATGTGCTCCGTCTCCGGATGGAGCGGGCAGTTGAGCGTGACCACGTCGCAGACCTTGACCATGTCCTCGACGGTCGGGTGCCAGTGCAGGTTGAGCTCTCTCTCGATCTCCGCCGGCAGGCGATGCCGGTCGTAATAGTGCAGGTGCATGTCGAAGGGTTTCAGGCGGCGCAGCACGGCAAGACCGATGCGGCCGGCGGCGACGGTGCCGACATGCATGCCCTCGACATCATAGGAACGCGTCACGCAGTCGGCGATGTTCCAGCCGCCCTTGACCACCCATTGATGGGAGGGAATGTAGTTGCGCACGAGCCCCAGGATCATCATGACGACGTGCTCGGCGACGCTGATCGAGTTGCAATAGGTCACCTCGGCGACCGTGACGCCGCTGTCGATGGCGGCCTGCAGGTCGACGTGGTCGGAGCCGATGCCGGCGGTGAGCGCGAGCTTCAGTTTCGGCGCCTTGGCAATGCGCTCGGCAGTGAGATAGGCTGGCCAGAATGGCTGCGATATGACGATTTCGGCATCGTGGAGTTCACGCTCCAGCACCGAATCGGCTCCATCCTTGTCGGACGTTACGACGAGCGTATGGCCGAGCGATTCCAGGTATTTGCGCAGGCCGAGTTCGCCCGAGACGCTGCCGAGCAGCGTGCCTGGCTGGAAATCGATCGCCTTGGGGGTCGGCAGCGTCTGGCCGCCGGGATAGCGATCGATCTTCGGCAGATCGTCCCGCGCATAGGATTGCGGAAATCCATCGATCGGATCATCGTAAAGAACACAAACGACCTTTGCCATATTCAATTCCCTTGAGCATGAGACAAGAGAAAACGCTCGGCATCAAGGTGATGTCCGTCGCTATCGAACCAAGATCGAAATCACCGGGGTCAGAAAATCGGCGACGCGATCGAATATTGCTGCTCGGCGTTTCCCCGTTCGACTGCTTGCAAGCTCTTCTTCATGTATGGCCTGCATCGAACATCTACGATGCTCGTGCTTTCGACGGGTCAAATCCAATGAAAGTTTTGGAAGGGTTGATAGCTTATGCCGATGATGAAGGCCCGATCGCAGCGCTCAACTCGCGCTCAAAATCGATGTCAGCGACACTGTTGATCAGCGCCTCGGCCATGGGTGAGGACGGTTCACGGTCCGACAGGACGAGCCCAACCGCCTGGTTGTGGGCCGGTTCGACGAGATCGAGCGCAACGAGATCGGCAGCGCCGCCAAAAATATAGAGGAAGGTGTGCGGGACGATGCTCGCCCACTCGCCCTGACGCAGATGCGAACACACGGCCAGGAAGGAATTGCTGACAACGGTCGGGTTGATCGCGATGCCGATCGACGAGGCCAGTTGGTTGATGATCCGCCGGTTTTGCATGTCCTCACTGAGCAGGCAGAGCCGCTCGGCCGCAGCCTCCTTCCATGTCAGAGAGGTCCGCCCCGCGCAGGGGTGTGTCCGGTGGACGACGAAGACGAAATGCTCGCGGTAGAGCGGCAGCCGCCGAACATGCTCGATGGGCTCATTGTCGAGATAGGTCATCCCGCCATCGATCTCGAAGGCCTCCAGCCCCCGTTCGATCGCGCGCGATGTCATCGACAGAATCTCGATCTTCGCAGCCGGATGCGCTGCGGCGAAACGGGCCGTCAGGAACGCGATGGACGGCATCGCGGCAGGAATGACGCCCAGCCGCAACGTGCCGGTGAGTCCGCGCCGCAGCCCGGTCAGATCCTCGCGCAGACTGGCGTAGTCGGCCAGGATCAGCCGGCCCCAGGAGAGCAGTTTTTCGCCTTCCGGCGTCAGGCCGACGAATTTGTGGCTCCTGACGACCAGTCTAGCACCCAGATCCTCCTCAAGGCGGCGGATCGCGGTCGACAGCGTCGGCTGAGCGATGTTGCAAGCCTCGGCGGCGCGGGCGAAATGGCACTCGCGGGCGAGGGCGACGAAATAGGACAGTTGGCGAATGAGCATCGAGCCTACCTTCCCATCGATCGCTAGTACCAGATCACGACGGCAAACGACGCGGCCGTTGTTGACGAGGCGGCGAAGGAATCCGGATATGAGCTCGCGCAAGCGGCTGGGCGTCGCGCGCCGCTGAACACGGACCACCCGGTCGCCTCGACCACCGCTCCGGTGTGACCGATGCCGGGCCGCTCGCCGTGCCTGGGCCCTCAGGTCGCCTCGTTTGGATCACGCAGCGCGGCGGTGGCTGCCGTGTTGCTGATAGGTCGCCGCGGTCCCCGCGCCCCCCTGCCCGGCCTTGAAGGCCGCGACGAGGTCGTTGAGCTGTCC
>UCBZ01000075.1 GCA_900470775.1 Hyphomicrobiales bacterium
GTTGGGTCGAGCACTCCCTTTACACGGGAGTGGTCACAGGTTTCCATGATCACTTCTCTGAGGACATGGGCCTAAGCCGCCGTCGTGGCGAACCTGCATGAACCAACTCGCGTGCCTTAGCGACATCATCATATGGAGCGCGACTCGGAACGCTTCCCAGCTCTCTAGAGGAGACGGGACTATGCCTCACGACAAACTCCCTGCGCCAAAGTATCCGCTAGAGGGCGAGCTGCGACTGAAATGGGAGCTGAACTTCGCGGCCAACCACTTTCAGCGGGTTTTCAACGTCAGCCTGATTCCGTTCATCGGGCGGGTGGTCAAGGTGTTTTCGCCGCCTGCATCAGCAGGCCTGTTGTTCGAATTCCGGGAGGGCATGCGCGATTCATTTGCCACCCTCATGGACAAGCGCGCATTCCCGCCAAAGACGCTGAACGAAGCCATTAGGGCAGTCGTGCCGGGATCTCCTGCCGTTATCCCTGACAACCCTGGCGTCAATCACCGAGATGCGTGGTGGCGCCAGGCCGCAGCTGGCGCAGCAATCGGCCAGAGCTTCCGCGAGGAAGGGACCAGCACCGGCCTGCACGTTGCCTTCAACAAAACGCTCTGCGACGTGCATGTCGACCGAAATGGGTTCGTGGTGAACCGCGACGGCTTCACCCACTGGGATCTGAACGGCCTGCTGCGGCATCTGACGATCGATCTTGCCGGCGACAAGGCGCCGTGGGCATTGGCCTCGACTGTCATGCTGGATCGGCGCCGCCGACCTATCGTTCAGGCTACCATCGGCCCTTGGTTCGCCATAGATCTTCCGGCGCGCGATGCAGGTGACCGCACCGCCGTTAAGGTCGGCATACAGATATCCGGCACCTTCGGAAGCCGCTGACATTCTCACGGCTCGCTTATCATAGCCGCCATGGAGCGCACCCACCGCAAATATAAGGCACCTACCCGCCGTTCTCTGCGGGCGCTCGCGGCCGTTCTCATCATCGGCGCGCCGCTTGCGTGGTTCGTATTTTTCAGTCCTGTCGTCCGCATGCGGCGGCTCATATCGCCGTAAAGCGTATAGTTCGACGAGAAGACGACGACGCCCTCGCGCTTGCAGAGGTCGCGGATCAGGAACATCGGCGCACCCATCCTGATGCCGAGGGCTTTGGCCTCAGCCGTTCTGGCAACGGCGCACCCATCATTGTTGGACAGCAGGATAACGGGCCAGCGACGGAGCTTCGGATCAAACACGCGCTCGCAAGAGCAGTAGAAGCTGTTGCCGTCGATGAGCGCGAACGACCGGGTCATCGACGGAAGCGCCGCACCGTGTTGGTGACGACGCCAAAAATTTCGATCTCGGCATCGGGCCCGGGGTCATAATCGGGATCCCCACGGCGGTCGAAGAGCCCATCGATCGCGTTCGCGACACAGGGCGCGGCCGTAACAGCAAGCCCGATCCTATCGCTGAGTTGGCGGCGAGCTTCGCAAACCAGGTCGTCCAGTTGTCGTCGATCGAGACCGATCATCCCGACGATCAGGACGCGGCCAGGGTGAACCCCAGCATCGAGATGCTCGCCGAGGACGCAGATGCCCTGGTCACGGCCGTTATCAAGGATGCGGAAGACCATGGACTGGAGGCGTTCGGGCCTTGGCTCAAAATCCCGCTGATCGAGACGCAGGCTTTTGAGGCCCTGTCGCCAGATCCTGCTGCCGACAAGGCGGATGATGCGCACGATCGGCGGCTAAACGCGTCAGATCTGCCATGATCGGGAAGGCCTCGATGAGAGTAAATGGACAATGCCACTGCGGAGCGATTGCCCTAGAAGCAAACGTGAATCCGGCTGACTTGGCGATATGCCACTGCACGGACTGCCAGGCGCTCAGCGGTTCGGCTTTTCGTGCAAACATTCCAGCCCGTGCGGACGAATTCCGAATTCTCAAAGGCGAACCAGAGATTTACATCAAGACCGCAGATAGCGGATCAAAGCGCACGCAGGCCTTCTGCAGAACCTGCGGGACACAGCTTTACTCCTGCGCAGCGCAGGACCCGCCGAGTTATTCCCTACGGGTAGGCACTCTTCGCCAGCGTCGCGAACTTACGCCGACCCGGCAGTTCTGGATGTCATCCGCGCTCCCTTGGGGCACAGGATCTTTCTGCTATCCCCGGCGTCGAAGGTGATGCCTAAGGCTGCACAGATCTCGCAGAAAGCGGATTTGCTTCAGCCCCGAAAAGGCCGATTCTCAATCCAAATGCCGAGGATCGTTACACGGTCCTGACGTTGGGAATACGCAAAAACTCCCGCCAGCGTGTGCGATGGCGGGAGAAGTTTGTCCGGCTCACGGGAGCCACCGCCATGCACTGGGGAACCATGCGGCCGTTTGACAGTAGGATGCCGCACATCGGGCGACGTCCTCCGTTTGAAGGATCGGAAATTGGCTGGTCAGCGCAGCAGAGCGCCCATGCGCGCTACTGGATGATGCCGCGCTTGATGAGACCGTCGATGTCGCAGCGGCAAGAGGTGCCGACGGGCTGAGGCCTCGTCTGGCAGGCCCCGCGCGAGGTTGCGCAGTAGTCGCCGAAGCGCCCGCGTGGGCGATACGGTGCGGGCTCGTCATAGCCGTAGCGCGGGGGCCGCTCCCAGCCACTGTCGCGACCGCGATAGTCATTATTGTCCCGTCCGCGATAATCGTTGTAATCCCTCTGCACCGGCGGCGGCGCGCGACGTGGCTGTTGTGGAGGCGACGGCCGATAGCCGGCGGGGGGACGGACCCCTTCGGTAGGAAAATTACCCGGGATCTGCGCGCTGCCCGTAGTCACCGACAGCAGCGCTGCGCCGGCAACCGCCATGAACGTGATCTTGCTAAACATCATGCCTGGTCTCCTACCTGGTGCCATCGCGCCATGGTCAATGCGCGGGCAGACGGTAAGGTTCCGGTAGCAGGGCTCGGATGAATGGCGCGTGAAACGGGGGCTCTGGATCGCAGCTACCCACGGCAAGGCGTCCGCATCGAGGCCGACGTCCCCAGGAGCGGCGGCCATTTTTTTCGGTTATCCCCGCGCGCGAAGCGCCTTGAGCCGCTCGATCTCGCTGAGCAATTGCAATGTCGCAGCGCCGCTACGAACCGTCACGGCGCCGTCATACGTCCCCCGCCCTTCGTAACCTTCCGTTCTGTCTGTTGCCCATTCGCGATTGCCGGAGCCGGCCGAATCCCGACAAGGTGATGGCTCGACATGGCCTATGCTTGGGAGACGATTGATGGATGCGCGTGTTGGCGGACGTGGTGCAGGCGCAATGCATCGCGACCGGCAGGGCTTTCTTGGCGGCGTGAGCTTTGCCGCACTGGCGCTCGCCTGCTGGCTGCCGACGCCGGCCTCGGCCGCGACCTACACGGCGAATAGCAAAGCGACATTGGACGCTGCCATCGCAGCGGCGAACGCCGATCCCGATCCCACCGCGACGATCCTGCTGACTGGCAGTTTTGTCATGACGCCAAACGCGCTTGCTCCGGCCGCCAAGCCCATCACGATCGATACTCAGGGATTCACCATTTCTGGCCTCCCCGGCGCTGGCGTTGCAGCTGGAGGGACCATTGTGGCTACAGGCGGCGCCGGATCGTTCACGCTGGTGGGCAGCTTCGTAGGCGGCGATGCGCAATTGGGGGTCGGCGGCATCGGAATGCAGATTCGGCTCGGTGCAGATGTGGTCAACGCAGGTGTTATCCGGGGCGGCAACAGCCAAGGAGGAGCTGGCGGGGCCGGCGTCGACTTGTCCGCTCCGACGGCCGACACATTCGTCAACAACGGCACGGTCCGAGGCGGGACGGGAGCGACCGTCGGCGGCGTCGGACTGACGTCGCGCGGGTTAAGCGGAGGCACCTCAATCGTTAATAACGGCTTGATTGAGGGCGGGAATGGGGCTGTCGGTATCACGACTTTTGGAGCGACGACCAACCTCCTGCTCGTCAACGGCGGTACGATCCGGGCCGGTACCGGTCAATCTGATGCGATCCGGCTCGTTGTGGGCTCGACGGGTTTCATCGACCTGACGCTGCAGGCAGGCTCGGTCATCGAGGGCAATGTCGTCGCGAACGGCACCGCCGGCCCAATCGACGTCCTTCGTCTGTCCGGCTCAACCAACTGGACTCTCGACGGCGGCCTCGGCAGTGCGAGCCAGTATCGCAATTTCGACCGGCTGGAGAAGACCGGCACCAGCACCTGGACGCTGACCGGCAGCGGCGATTTCGCCGGCCCGACCAATGTGATCGCGGGCACGCTCGTGGTCAACGGCTCGCTCGCCGGCTCGGCGGTGACGGTCCAGTCCGGCGCGACGCT
>UCBZ01000060.1 GCA_900470775.1 Hyphomicrobiales bacterium
CCGGGGGGCCGATCAACCTTCATCACGCCGCCGAGAGGCTCCGGGGGGTGCTTTGGACCCCGGTGTTGCAGGCAAGCCACGCTTTGACCGTCGAAATTTACCGACCATTAACCGCGTGACGCCCGAAGGCCTTGTTTCGAGCGGTTCCAGAACAGAATCGCCGGGAGCGACCATCCCGGCCGATTGAGCGCTTGCCGGAATCGATTCTCGGGATCGACGCAGCCGCTCAGTATTCCCACTCGGCGCCGACGCCGACCGAGGCGCTTCCGTCGGCGCCGGTCTCGGCCTGGACCTTGAGGCGGCGCGTCACGTCGATGTTGACCGAGACGCCGCTATCCTCCGGCCTGGCGCCGGCCTTGATGCCGACCGAGACGTTGTCGCCGATATAGCGGGAGACGCCGACGGTCGGGCCGCCGGCGCCGACCTGGATGTCGAGATTGTCGACGCCGAGCGATTTGCGCAGGCGCTCGAACGAATCGTCGCCGCCCCCGCCAGCGAATTGCGCCGCGGTCTGCGCCAGTTGCAGCGCCTGGAAGGGGGATAGAGAACCCGATGCCCGCGCGAAGAGCAGGCGCGAGAGCACCTCGTCCTGCGGCAGGTTGGGATCGGAGGTGAAAGCGAAGGAGGGCTGGTCGGCCGGGCCGGTGACGATGACACGCGCGGTGACATCCGATGCACGGGTCTCGGCGACGAAATCGAGTTCCGGCATCGTGCCGCCGGTGAAGGTCAGGCGGCCGCGGCTGAAGTCGAGACGCTGGCTCAGCACGCTGAGTCGCCCGCGCCGCAGTTCGAAGCCGCCATCGAGCGCCGGGGCCGCCAGGGTTCCGCCCACCCTCAGCTGGCCGCCGAGTTCGGCGTCGATGCCGCGTCCGCGGACGAAGACCCGGTTCGGCGCCGAGACCGTGAGCGCAAGCACAGCGTCGAAGGCGGGCGCCGGCCGGGCGCCGCGCGCCGCCGGTCGCGCCTGCTTCTTCTGGGCTGCTAGCCGGGCGGCAGCCGTGCCTGTCGGCCGGACATGCTTGATTCCATCGACCGGGCGCAGCGAGGCCGGCAGACGGTCAGGCACTGCGACGTCAAGCGAGAGCACATCGACGCGTCCGCTCAGGCGCGGCCGCTGCGCCAGCGGCCCCGAAATCTCGAGCCCGAGATCAGCGACGGCGGTGACGATGCCGCTCGACAGCAACTGCGCGCGGTTGCCCTGGATGCGGATCGCGCCCGGAAAGCCGGCCGCAGCATCGAGCGAAAGCCGGCCGCTGGCCGAGAGCGTGCCGCCATTGGGCGTCTCGGCGCTGGCGCGCTCGATCACGAGATTCTCGCCATTGGCCGCGAAGCGCGCCTCGATGGCAGTGAGGCGCACGCCCTGGAGCGCGTCGGTGAAGCTGCCGCCCGAGAGGGTGGCCGATCCGCTCAGACGCGGCGTCGCGAGCGTGCCGGCGGCGCGCATATCGAGCGCGACCGCGCCGGTGACCCGCCTGCCCTGCGCGCCGATCAGCGGATTGACCAGCCCCGCATCGAGTCGCCCTTGGGCCGCGAGGTCGAGCGCGCCCGCCGCGCCGAGCGGCGCCGTGCCGCGAATCGTCAGGCTGGCGCCGCGGCCTGCATTCAGCGTGGCGTTGACGCTGGTCTCGCTGCCTTTGAAGGCGCCCTCGCCCGAAATCTCGATCGGCGGCAGGCCGGCCTGCCGGGTCTCCGGCGTGGTCAGCCGGGCGACCCGGACGTTCCACGGCCCCGTCAACGCGTCAGGCTTGCCCGCCACCTTGGCCTGCGCGTTGAGCGTGCCGCCGATGTCGATGCTCGGGGCCAGGATGCGGGCGGCCGAGAGCGGAATGTCGCGGGCCGTCAGGTTGAGGTCCAGCGTCTCGCCGGCGCGGCCGTCCAGCGTCAGCCGGCCATTGTCGATCGCGACGGCAAGACCGGCGATCTCGATGCCGGCGGCCGGAAAGGCGAAGGTCGCGGGATTGGCGAGCGCGATGCGGCGGCCGTCGCGGCGAGCCTCGAAGGAGGCGAGTTCGAGCTTCAGCGGCTCGCCCGGCACGAGCCGGCCGGCGCCGTTTAGCGCAAAGCCGCGCGCGCCGGCGCTGAGCGTGAAGGCGCTGGCCTCGGGCGCGCCCTTCGAATCAAAGCGGATCGCGCTGATCGCCTCGCCGGCCGCGACGGCGCGGTCGATGGCGAGCGCGGCGTCGAGGCTGGGCCGGCCATAGATGTCGGTCGCGGCGGCCGTAGCATCGAGCCTGTCGATCGTGACCGAGGGGCCGGCGAGGCGCGTGCCCTTGGCAGTCAGGTTAAGGTTCTGGCGGCCCTCGGTGACCGCGAGCGTGATGTCGGCATCGAGCTGGCCGCCGAGCTTCGTCAGGGCCAGCGCCGAGAGGTCGTCGAGATTGCGGGCCGCCAGCGTCAGACGGCCAGCGGCGCGGCTGGCGGGGTCGAGCGTCAGCCCGCCATTCAACCGCACGGAGCCGACGGTGAGATCGAGCGTCGACAGGTTCCAGCCGTCGCCGGGCGAGCGCGCGAGCGCGACCGTGCCCGTCGCGGGCTTTGAATCGATCTCGCCGTTCAGCGTCAGGCGGGAAGCGAGCGCGCCCTGGAGATCGCGAACGACGGCGTCGATGGCGAGGCGCGGGATCGGGCGGGCCAGCGCCGTGGCATTGGCGACCGCGATGCGGGCGGTGGCGTCGAGTTTGTCTCGCGGGCCGGTGATCTGCGCGGTGATATCGCCCCTGCCCGACAGGCGCGCATCGGCGCGCTTCAGATCGGGCAAGGCAAGTGCAAGCTTCAGGTCGGAGGCCTGCCGGCCGATGCTGCCATCGGCGGTGAAGGCAGCGTGCTGGCCGGCGAGCCGCAGGCCCGTGACGGTCAGGTCTCCCGCGAGGGAGCGCACCTGCCCGGCCAGCGTGAGGTTGCCTGCGAGCAGCCGGTCCAGCACGGCATCGCCGGTGGCGAGCCTGTCGCCGCGGCCGCTCAGCGTTGCGCCATAATCGTTGAGGCGCGGCGTCGCATCGATCTCGGCTCCGATCTCGGCCCGGCCGCCGAGCGTGCGCCCGGCAAGGCCGCTGAGGCGCGCGAGATCGGGCAGTACGGCCTGGAGACGGCCGAGCACGCGGGCATTGCCGGCCTTGCCCTTGTAGTCGAGCTCGACGCCGGACATGGCGAGCCGCAGCGTCTCGAAATCGGCGGTGCCGTCATCCTGTCCGGTGCCGCGCAGGGTGAAGCTGACGCGCTCGCCCACGGCGCGGGCGAGCGCGCGGTCCGTCAGCGCGATGCCCGACGCCTCGCCATCGGCCGTCAGGGTGATACGGGTGCCGGGCTCGCCGATGATGCCGGTCGGCGTAGCGTTGAAGCGCATGCCCAGGCTGGTGAAAGATCCGGCAGGCAGCCTGGCGTCCTGGGCGTCGAGCGTGGCGACGATGGTCGGCCCCGCGACCGGCCCCTTGATCGTGGATTCGAAAGCGAGCTTGGCGATCTCGGTTCCCGAGGCGACGGTCTTGCCACCAGCATTGGGGCGGGCGGCGGCAGTGACGCGCAGATCGAGCATCTTGTCGGCGGTGTACCGGCCGAGTACGTCGAGCCGCGAGAGCGCCGAGACCAGCGCCATGTTGCGAATGTCGATGCCGCCGTCATCGGCAAAGCCGACCGAGCCGTCGAGCCGGGTCGAGCCGACGAAGACCGGCGCGACGGGCGCCGGCATCAGGCCCTCGATGCGGGCATCGAGCGCGAGATTGAGCTGGCGCTCGCCGCCGCTGCGATCCAGCCGGGCCTGCCCCTGCGCACCGATGGTCGGGCCAGCGGTGAAGATCAGGGTCGAGCCGAAGGAATCGAGCGGTCCGTCGCCGCCGAGATCAAGCGTGACCGGCGGCTCGCCGGGCAAACCGGCGACCTTCGAGATCAGCCCGCCCGCCGGCTCGTCGAGCTTGACCGCGAGTTGCAGCCGCGTGGTGTCGGGCACGAAGGCGATGTTGACGTCGAACCGGCCCGGCGAATCGAGGCGACGGGCCGCCAGTTTGAGGTCGAGACCCTCGCTGGGCGGGCCCAGCGAGGCCGACCCGGTGGCACCGAGCCGCGCGGCCACGCCGAGCACCGGCTCGCCCAGCGCGAGTTCGTTCAGCTGGAAGGCGCGGACGATCACCTTCAGCGGCAATTCCGGCAGGATCGGCTGGTCGCTCGGCGGGGCTGCCCCGGCCGGCTGAGGCGCCTGCTTGCGCAGGAATTCGAGCTTGCCGATCTCGAGGCGGTCGATATCGAGGCGCCGCAGCAGCAGCGCGCTGCGCGTCCAGATCAGGCGGGCGCGGTCGAGCTTGAGCCAGGGGCCGTCACGATCGGAGAGGACGATGTCGCGAATCTCGACATCCGAGGAGAGCGCGCCGTTGACCTGCCCGATCGAGACCTGGCTGGTGTCGCTCGACAGCGCCTTCGAGATCAGGTCGGCGACGACGCCGCGATCGGTCTGGGCATTCTGGGCGAAGCCGCCGAGATGCGCGGAGGCGAGGAGGCCCGCGACGAGGAGGACCACGAAGAGCGCGAGGCGCGGCAGACTCGGCCAGGACAGGGAGCGCGCGCGGCGCATCAGAAGGCCTGCCCGATGCTGACATAGAGCGCGACCGGCTTGTCGCCCTTGCGGGGATTGAGCGGGGCCGCGACATCGACGCGGATCGGGCCGATCGCGGTGTAATAGCGCAGGCCGAGGCCGGCAGCCATCTGGAGGCGCTGCTTGAAATCGGGAACGCTGCCTTCGAAGGCGGTTCCGGCATCGAAGAAGGGCACGAGGCCGATCGTGTCGGTGACCTTGATGCGGGCCTCGACCGAGCCCTCGAACAGGCTGCGTCCTCCGGTGAGCCGGCCGAGGGGGCCGAGCGGCGAGAGCGTGCGGTAGGCATAGCCGCGCACCGAGCCGCCGCCGCCGGCATAGAAGCGCCGCGTCGCCGGGACCTCGTCGAGATCGGCTCCCGCGATCGAGCCCAGACCGATGCGCCCGGCCAGGACATAGCGAGCATCCTCGTCGAGCGCGTAATAGGCGGACAGTGCCGCCTTGCTCTGAAACAGTCCGACGGTGGAGCCCAGGAAGGTCGGATAGGGCGTCACCGAGGCCGTTGCGCGGATGCCTCGCGTCGGGTCGAGCAGGCTGTTGGTCGAATCGTATTTCACCGAGAGCGGGATGCCGACGAGGGTGTAATCGACCTGGCCGAGCACGTCGCTGGTCTGGCCGCGTTCGACCTCGATGCCGGCCTGGACCGAGAAGGTGTCGCTGAAGCGGCGCTGGATCGCGGTGGTGACATTGCCGTAGCGGGCGGTGTAGCCGCCATAGCGGTTGGTGCCGATGCGCTGGCGCGTCGCCGTACCATCGAGCAGCCAGTCATAGCGGCTGCCGCCAAGCGCGGGCTTCAGGAAGCTGAAGGAGAAGCGGCCGCCGAGATCCGAGCGTTCGAAATCGCCAATCGACTTGATCTTGGTGCCGTCGATGCGAGGCGCCAGAAAGATATCGCCTTCGAGGCGCAGCCGCTCGGCGCCGCCGAACAGATTACGATGCTCCCAATAGGTCTTCACCGCGGGCCCATCGATGGTCGAGTAGCGCGCCGAGAAGCCGATCAGGCGCTTGGGCCGCTCGGTGACCTCGACGAAGATCGGCAGGTTGCCGCCACCGTCGAGCTTCTCGGCCTCGCGTATGCGAACCGAGGCAACGGCGGGGATGGTGGCGATCGATTTGCGGGTGTCGGTCAGCGCCTTCGGCGAATAGGGATCGCCCGGTTCGAGATAGATGAAGGAGCGCACGACGGCGGGCGGAATCTCGGCGGTCTCGCCGATCGTCACGTCGCCGAAGCCCGCCACCGGGCCAGGCTCGACCACATAGGTCACGTCCATGATGCGCGCCGCGTGATCGACGACCGGGCGAAGCTCGACGACCTTGGCAAGCGGGCGCGACTGGGCGCGGAGACTGTCGACCAGCGCGGCTTGCGCCGCCCGCAGCGCCGAGGCCGTCGCAGGGTCGCCGGGCTTCAGCCGCGTGACCTTCTCCGGGTTGACGATGGCCGGCGTGCCGGCGATGCCGCGCTCGCTGACGGCGACGTTGCGCAGGCCGAAGACGGGGCCGGGTGCGACTTTGACGGCGATCGGCACGGCATCGCGGTTGCGATGGGCTTCGAGGGCGCGGACGAGCCTTGCATCGGGCTCGGCCCCGACCTTCAGCGTCGCGCCATCGACGGTGAGCGCGACCTCGGCATTGAAATAGCCCTGCGACCAGAGCGCATCGACGAGCGGGTTGAGATCGGCGGCCATGCGGCGCGCCAGCGTCTCGCCATCGGGCGGCGCATCCTGGCGCAAACGGTAGAGCAGCGAGGCGTCCTGCAGGGTGCGCGTCAGCGCCTTGGCGTCATCGGCTTGGCCGAGATCGAAGTCGAGGCGATAGGGCAGCGTCGCCGCGCTCACGTCCGGCGGCGCGTCCTTTTTCGTGAACAAACCGAAGATGTCGAGCGACGACAGGTCGAAAGCGTGTGCGGGCGCGGACTGGACACCGAGCATCGCAGCGAAAGCGCAACCGCCTCCGCCCACAACAGCGCGGGCCGCCCTCCGCCACAACCGCATCCCGCCTCCAGACAACGCCACCCGCACGCGACGATTAAGGTCTAACTGTGTTCAGAGCGTGATCAAGTGTTAACGTCGCTGATCTTGGGCTCATCGACAAGGCAGCGCGGCAGTTCCTAACGCAGGGTCAGCGTTACTGTTCCAAGCGGGCTGAATTTCGTCACGATCTCGCCCTTGCCCGGCGAGAGAACGCCGCCGCAGAGGCTGCCCGTGGTGACGATCTGGCCGGCGCGCAGGCCGTCCATCAGCTCGTCCTTGCGGTTCGCCCAGGCGAGGAAGGGCGTCATCGGATCGCCGTTTCCATGCACCGCCGGCTGGTCGTAGATCGTGACGCCGTTCAGCGAGATGAAGCAGCCGAGCCCGGTCAGATCGTCGAGCACCTTCATGTCGAGCTCGGGGCCCATATAGTAGCCGCCATGGCCGAGCGCGTCGGCGAGCCAGAGCGCGAAGGGCACGCCCTGCCAGTTGGCGAGGCGGCTTTCGACGATCTCGATGCCGAGATACGCCTTGTCGCAACAGCTCAGCAGTTCGGCGCGCGAATAAGGCTGATTAGGGCGCATCGGCACGTCCTTGGACAGCCGCAGCGCGATCTCGATCTCGACGCGCAGTTCGGCCCCGATGGCGCCGTCATAGACATCGCCCGGCGCCAGATAAGGCCCCGGCATCAGGCCTGCGACCGGCAACCCGCCCTCGGCGATGGCGACCTTCCAGCCGGCTTTGACATGGCCGAGACGCTCGGCGATCTCGCCCTGCACGGCCAATCCCTCGAGGAAAGACGCGGGAACCGGCTGCTCCGCCATCTCGATAAGGGCCTTGTCGCGGCGGGCGGCGACCAGCGCATCGCGTAGGGTCTCGTTGGTGGTCGGCATGCGTTTCGTCCCTGTCGTTCTTGCGGATCGTCTGGTCGGGTCGCCCCGGTCTGCAGTGCCTCGGGCACTGCTTCCATCCCGCCCCTTCGATAGACGCGTGGGCCGGGTTGAACAAGGCGCGGCGTGCCTGACATCGCTGCCAACCAGGGAACCTCGCCTCCCCTGCCGGGTTGCTCGACCATCCCGTATCCAACATGAGGCACCGCCGCGATGAGACCGCTTCTGCCGATCCTCACGGCGCTCGCCCTGACCGCCTCACCCGCCTTCGCCCAAACATCGCCGCCACAGGATTTCGCGGCGCAGACCACTGTGGCAACCATGTTCGGGGTGGAATCGGCGACGCTGGCGCTGCACAAGACGAGTTCGCCCGAAATCAAGAGCTTCGCCCATCGCCTCGCCAACGACCATGGCACGACGGGTAGCAGCCTGCGGCAGATCACGGCGCGGCGCTCCGACATCGCGCTGCCGGAGCGCCCCGATGGTCGCCATCTCGACATGCTGCGCGATCTCGCCGCGATGCAGGGGCGCGATTTCGACAAGGCCTATGTCGCTGCGCAGCGAGCGGCGCAGGAAGAGGCCGTGACGCTGGTCTCGGCCTATGCGCAGAGCGGCTCCGATCCCGAACTGAAGGCGTTCGCCGCAAAAACCCTGCCGAGGCTGCAGGACCTGGACCGCCAGGCGAAGGCGCTGCCGACCCCAGACTGAGCGGCTCACCGCTACGAACGCCGGCTTGACAGCCGGGCGCCGCTTGCCTCCGTTTGCCCGCCTTGACGGGGGACGCGTGGCCGATGCTCACCTTGCGACAGATCGAGGTGATCCGCGCCATCATGATCACCGGGACGATCAGCGGTGCTGCGAAGCTGCTCGCGGTCTCGGCGCCGGGCATCAGCCGGCTGATGAAGCACACCGAACGGACGCTGCGGCTGAAGCTGTTCGAGCGTCGTCATGGGCGTTATGTGCCGACGCCGGAAGCCAACGATATCTTCGAGCAGATCAACGGCGTCTACAAGAAGGTCGACGACCTGCACTACACGCTGGCGCGGATCGAGCGCGGCGGCGGCATCGAATTGCGCATCGGCTCGGTGCCGAGCATCTGCCATGTCATGGTGCCGCGCGCGATCGAGAGGCTGAAGCGCAAGCATCCCGATCTCAGGCTCGACATCAACATCCTCAAGATCGAGGAGGCGCTCGATTATCTCCTGCTCGGCAAGGGCGAGATCGCGGCGATGAGCTACAAGCTCGACCATCCCGGCATCGATTTCGTGCCGCTCTCCATGGGTGAACTGCTCTGCATCGTGCCCGACGGGCATGAACTCGCGGGCCGCGCGATGATCTCGGCCGCCGAGATCGTGCGCCATCCGCTGATCGGCATCGACCCCAACGATCCCTATGGGCGGGTAATGGCCGAGATCTTCAGCCGGCAGGGCCTGGACTACGACATCGTCATCAAGGCGCGCTTCGGCACGACCGTCTGCTCGCTGGTGCGGGCCGGGCTCGGCATCGCCGTGATCGACCAGTTCACGGTCGCGCATGGCTCGATGCAGGGCATCACCACGATCCCGATCGCCGAGCCGACGCAGTTCCAGACCTATGTCGCGATCAAGAACGACAAGGCGCCTTCGCTCTATGCCGAGACCTTCGTGACCTTGCTGCGCGAGGAGATGAATGCCGTGGTCAGGCCGCGTCAGCCCACGCCGGGACAGCGCGCTGAAAAGATAACATCAGGTTAGGTAATCCGATCAAATTGGTTATCGCGTTATCGCCCGCGATCGGCTTATTTGACGGCGGCAACGCCTGCTGAGACGACGGGCGAGCCACACAGGGATGAGATGATGCCGGACTTTCCCATAGCCAGCCGGACGAAGCGCGTGCTGCTCGGCCTGATCGGTACGCCGATCGCGCATTCGGCCGCGCCGGCGATGCATGAGGCGGCAGCACGGGCCGCCGGGTTCGAGCTGCACTATCATCTGATGGACGTGGTGGGAGCGGGCCGCGCCGACCTCGTGGCGATGCTCGACGGCGTGCGCCGGATGGGCTTTTCCGGCATCAACGTGACCTTTCCCTACAAGGAGGCGGTCGTGCCGCTGCTCGACGCGTTGTCGCCGGAAGCGGCCGCGATGGGCGCGGTCAACACGGTCGTCGCACGCGACGGCAGGCTGACCGGCCACAACACCGACGCGACCGGCTTTGCCACCGCCTATCGCGCGCTCGGCCGCGCTGACGGCGACGCCCCCGTCGCGATCATCGGCACGGGCGGCGTCGGCAAGGCGATCGGCTTCGCGCTGGCCGGCTGCGGCGTGCGCCATCTCAAGCTGTTCGACAGCGACCGCGCCAAAGCCGAGGCGCTGGCAAGCCAGATCGGCCAGCGCGCCAAGGTCGAGATTTCCGCCAGCGTCGAGGAGGCGGTTTCGGGCGCGGCCGGAATCGTCAACGGCACGCCGATCGGGATGCTGCCCAATCGCGACAGTCCCGTGCCGGCTGAGCTTATCCAAAAGTCTCACTGGGTTGCGGACGCGGTCTATCATCCGCTCTGGACTCCGCTGCTCAAAGCCGCGCAGAAGGCCGGCGCCATGGTGATGACGGGGCGCGAGCTCAGCATCAACCAGGCGATCGACGGCTTCGCATTGTTCACCGGGACGCACCCCCCGGCGGGCGCGATCGCCGAGGCCTTCGACAAAGCCCTGGCGGCGCAGGAGGCGAGCCACGCAGCCTGAGACCACGACGATCATCAACGACCCGCGACAGCCGGGCGGGCAAGAACGCCAAAAAGAACACCAACAACAAGACCCCTGGAGGAGACACCCATGAAGACCCAATGGATCATTGCCGCCGCGCTGAGCGCCGGCATCACCCTGCCCGCTCTCGCGCAGGACAAGGTCAAGCTCGTCGACGTCGTCGAGCTGTCCGGAGCGGGCGCCACGGCCGGCACCAACTGGAAGAACGGCATCGACCTCGCTGTCGCCGACATCAACGCCAAGGGCGGCATTCTCGGCAAGCAGATCGAGATCGTCCACTACGACACGCAGACCAACCCTGGAAACACGCGCGCCGCCGTGCAGCGCGCCATCGACGAGGGCACCTATGCCGTGCTTGGCCCGGTCTTCTCCGGCCCGATCGGCGCCTCCATGCAGATCGCCCAGCGTGCCGAGATCGCGCAGCTTGTCGGCGGCGAGGCGGCCGGCCTGACCAAGCAGGGCAATCAGTATCTGTTCCGCACCTCGCTCAGCCAGGCGGCGGCGATGCCCAAGATCGCCAAATACCTCAAGGATACGGTCAAGGCCGGGTCGGTCGCGGTGGTCTGGGTCAACAACGACTTCGGCAAGGGTGGGCGCGACGCGATCATCCCCGAGCTGGAAAAGGCCGGCATCAAGGTCGCGGCCGATGTCGCCACCGAGCAGGGCCAGGCCGATTTCGCCGCCGACGCGATCAAGATCAAGAACTCCAATGCCGACGCCGTCTTCGTCTATCTGAACGAGGAGGAGAGCGCCCGCTTCCTGCGCGCCGCCAAGCAGCAGGGCATCACCAAGCCGATGGTCGGCGAGACCACGCTGCTTGGCGCCAAGGTGATCGAACTCGCGGGCGAGGCCGCCAACGGCGTCAAGGGCCATGTCGGCCTGTCGATCGACGCGCCGATCCCGGCCTTCCAAGAGTTCGGCAAGAAGTTCCAGGCGAAGTACAACTACGCCTCCGACCATAACGGCCTGAAGGGCTACATGGCCGTCTACATGATCAAATGGGCGACCGAGAAGCAGAAGAAGTTCGACAAGAAGGGCGTCGCCGACACGCTGCGCGGCGCGACGATCAAGCCTTCCGACGAGCCCGGCATCCTGATCGAGACCACGATCGAACAGAACGGCGACCTCGACCGCGAGAGCTTCCTCGCCGAGGTGATCAACGGCAAGCAGGTGATCAACGCCACCCTGCCGAAGATCAAGCCCTGACGACTGCTTCCACCGTCGACGTCATCCCGGGCGAGCAGCGCTCGACCCGGGATCCATCGAAGGGCGTCACGGCTGCATGGATCCCGGATCTCCGCTTCGTTACGTCCGGGATGACACGCGCCTTTTAGTCAACGCAACGCTCATCAGAAGAGCGAGACCGCCATGGCCGAATTCATCGCCTACCTCATCGCCGGCATCGCCACGGGGGCGATCTATGCGCTCGCCGCCATCGGTTTCACGCTGGTCTGGCAGACCTCGCAGACGATCAACTTCGCCCAGGGCGAGTTCGTGATGCTGCCGGCCGTGCTGGTGCTGCTTGCGATCAAGCTGCTGGGGGCGCCAATCTGGCTCGGCGCACTGATCGGGATAGCCGCCTTCATCCTGATCTTCGGCGTCGGCTTCAAGCTCGCGGTGGTCGATCCGATGATCCGGCATGGCGTGCTGCCGCTCGCCATCGCCACCATGGCGCTGTCGATCATCATGAAGGAAGGCGCCAAGGACGGCTTTTCGGCCGAGGCGCAGAACTTCCCCTCCTTCGTGCCGACGCAGACGATCGAGGTCTTCGGCGCGGCGATCTCGCTGCAGCACATCGCGATCATCGCCTGCGCTTTTGCCGTGATCGGGCTGCTGCAATGGTTCGTCGGCGGCACCAAACTCGGCCGCCAGATGCAGGCCACCGCGCAGAACCCGATGGTGGCGCGCATCCTCGGCATCCCGGTCGAACGGATGGTGCTGCTGACCTTCGTGATCAATGCCGCGCTGGCCATCGTCGCCTCGGTGCTGATCTCGCCGATCTATCTGGCGAAGTTCTCGAATGGTGAGGTGATCGGCCTGTTCGCCTTCATCGCGGCGATCGTGGGCGGCTTCAACCAGGTGCGGGGCGCGCTCGTCGGCGGGCTCGTCGTCGGCATCGTCGACAGCATGGCCGCCGCCTATATCTCGACGCAGTATCGGCTGGCCGTGCCGCTCGTGCTGCTCGTCGTGATCATCCTGCTCAAGCCCGAAGGGCTGATGGGCCGCAAAGAGGAGCGCCGCGTATGACCGCGCCCGCAACCCGTAGCGACCTGAGCCCGTCCCCTCGCCTCACCCGGCTGCCCGGTCTCGGCATGATCGACGGCACCTTTCTCACCCTCGCGATTGGCGCCGCGATCCTCTGGTTCGCTCCGGTCGGGATGGGCCGCTACGGCACCTATGTGCTGTCGCTCTGGCTCGTCATGAGCATCGCCGTGATGGGGCTCAACCTGACGCTGGGCTATGCCGGGCTGAAGTCGCTGGCGCAGGCCGCTTTCATGGGGCTCGGCGCCTACACCACCGCGATCCTGACGACGAAATTCGGCATCTCCTGGTATGCGGCCTTCGCCCTGTCGGGGCTCCTGACCTTCGCCGTCGGCATCCTGCTCGGTTTCCCGGCGCTGCGGGTCAAGGCGCATTATCTCGCCTTCGTGACGCTCGCCTTCTCGACGCTGATCTGGCTGATCCTGCGCAACGAGCAATGGCTCACCGGCGGCGTCTTCGGCATCTCCAACATCAACCGGCCGGATTTCTTCGGGATCAAGCTGTTCGGCGCGCTCGAATTCCACCGCTTCGTCGTGGTCGTGACCTTCATCCTGGCCGTCGCCCTGTGGTGGCTGATCCGCTCACCCTGGGGCCGCGCCTTCACGGCCTTGCGCGAGAACCCGATCCGGGCGGCGAGCCTCGGCATCGACACCCGCGCCTACACACTGCTCGCCTTCGCCATCGGCTCCGCCTATGCGGGCTTTGCCGGCGCGCTCTACGCGCCGCTGGTCGAGTTCATCGATCCCTCGCCCTTCTCGCTGTCGCAGAGCTTCTTCCTGCTGCTGATGGTGGTGGCGGGCGGGGCCGGCTACCTGCTCGGGCCTTTTGTGGGCGCGCTGCTCGGCGTCGTGCTGCCGGAATGGCTGCGCTTTGCCGGCTCGCTCTACCTGATCATCTTCGCTGCCATCGTGATGCTGCTGCTGATCGCCTGCCCGCAAGGCGTCAGCGGCCTGATGGAACGCGGCTGGGCCAAAATCACCGGCAAGCGGGGAGACGCCCGATGAACCAGGTTCTCGAAGTCAGCAACCTCCACAAGGCCTTTGGCGGCATCAAGGCCGTCAACGGCGTGTCGTTCTCGGTGAACGAGGGCGAGATTCTCGGCATCATCGGCCCCAATGGCTGCGGCAAGTCGACCCTGTTCAACTGCATCCTCGGCCAGCTCGAGCCGACAGAGGGCAGCGTGAAACTCGACGGGCTAGACGTCACCAATATGCGTCCGTCCGAGCTGAACCGGCTCGGGGTCAGCCGCACCTTCCAGCTCCTGCAGGTCTTCCCCGAATTGTCGGTGCGGGAAAATTTGATCCTCGCCGGGCAGGAGCACGAGGGCTCGATGCTGTCTCGGCTGTTCGGTGCGCGCGATGCCGGCCTGACCGAGAAGGCCGAGCAGATGATCGGCTTCTTCAAGCTCGGCCATCTCGCGGATGCCAAGGCGGGCGGGCTTTCCTATGGCCAGCAAAAGCTGCTCGACGCCGCCATGGCCTTCATGGCCGGTCCACGCCTCGTGTTGCTCGACGAACCAGCCGGCGGCGTCAACCTGACCATGCTCGGCGATCTGAAGGAGCGCCTGCGCGCCATCAATGCCGAGCAGGGCGCGACCTTCGTGGTGATCGAGCACAACATGGATTTCGTGATGAGCCTGTGCTCGCGGGTGATCGTGCTGGCGGAGGGCAAGGTGCTGGCGGAGGGCACGCCGGCCGAGGTCAGGGCCGACCCGGCCGTGATCGAAGCGTATCTCGGGCATTGAGGAGCGACGCCATGAGCACCCCCATCCTCGAACTCGACGGCGTGGTCGGCGGCTATGGCGCCATGACCATCTTGAACGGCACGAGCTTCAAGGTGCCGCGCGCCGCAATCACCACCGTGATCGGCCCCAACGGTGCCGGCAAATCGACCGTGTTCAAGGCGATCTTCGGCCTGCTCAAGGTGCGCGAGGGCAATATCCGGCTTGAGGGCGCCGACATCACCAATTGGAGCCAGCGCAAGCTGCTGGAGGCCGGCATCTGCTACATCCCGCAGGGGCGCAACATCTTCCCCGAGCTGTCGGTGCGCCACAATATCGAGCTTGGCGCGGTCGCGGCGGGCTCACACATCACCGACATGCCCAAACGCATCGAGGCGGCGCTCGACCGCTTCCCGGCGCTGCGGGCCAAGGCCGATGTGCAGGCTTCGACGCTGTCGGGCGGGCAACAGAAGCAGCTCGAGATTGTGCGCGGTCTGCTGCTCGATCCCAAGCTCGTCCTGATCGACGAGCCCTCGATCGGGCTTTCGCCGATGCTGGTGCAGGAGACCTTCGCGATCCTGATGGAGCTTCGCGCCAGGGGCGTCACCATCCTGATGATCGAGCAGAATGCCCGCTCGGCGCTGGAGATTTCCGATGAAGGCCTCGTGCTCGAACTTGGACAGACGCGGATGCAAGGGCCGGCGGCGGACATCTTGGCCGACCCGCGCGTCGCGCAGCTGTTCCTGGGTGGCGCACTGACGGAGGCGGCGTGACCGCCCGCCTCGCCATCGCTCTTGTCGGCGCGGGGCTGATCGGCCGGGCACATCTCGCCCGGCTCGACGCCTCGGCCGATTGCGATTGCGCGGCGATCTGCGACCCGAGCGATGGCGCGAAGGCGCTGGCGGCCGAGCGCGGCAAGCCCTGGTTCCCGTCCCAGCGCGAGATGCTGGCAGCGATGACGCCGGATGGTGCGATCATCGCGACGCCCAACGCGCTGCATGTACCGGGCGCGATCGATTGCCTGGAGGCCGGCGTTCCCGTGCTGGTCGAGAAACCGCTGGCGGAGAGCGTCGCGTCAGCGCAACGGCTGGTCGAGGCGCAGGCGCGCACCGGCGTTCCGGTGCTTGGCGGCCATCACCGCCGCCACAACCCCATCGTCAAGGCAGCGCGCAAACTGGTGCAGGAGGGCGGCATTGGCCGGCTGGTCGCGGTCAATGCGCTGTTCCTGATCCGGAAGCCCGACGATTATTTCGACGTCGCCTGGCGGCGTGAGGCGGGCGGCGGCCCGGTGCTGATCAACCTGATCCACGACATCGACAACCTCCGCTTCATTTGCGGCGAGATCGGCAGCGTGCAGGCGATGACCTCGAACGCGACGCGCGGCTTCGCGGTCGAGGATACCGCCGCGTTGATCTTCCGCTTCGCCGATGGCGCGCTGGGAACGGCGACCGTCTCTGACACAACACCCTCGCCCTGGAGCTGGGAATTATCCTCCGGCGAGAACCCGGCCTATCCGCAGCGCGACGGGCATTGCTACCTGATCGCGGGCAGCGAAGGCTCGCTGTCGCTGCCGAAGCTTGAACACTGGCGCTATGAAGGCCGACAGGGCTGGTGGGAGCCGTTGCTGCGCGAAAGTCTTGCGGTCACGCCCGTCGAGCCGCTGGCCGAGCAGCTCCGGCATTTCTGTGCCGTCATCCGTGGGACGGAGACGCCGATCACCACCGCTACGGACGCCGCCCGCACGCTTGCCGTGGTCGAGGCCGTGGGTGAAGCTGCGCGGCGTGGCGGCCCCGTCAACGTCGCGCAACAGGCAAGGGACGAGGCCGCATGAAAGCGAGCGCGATGAACCCGACCTCGATCGCCACCGTCTCGCTCAGCGGCGACCTGCCCGAGAAGCTGCAGGCGATCGCAGCCGCCGGCTTCGACGCCGTCGAGGTCTTCGAGAACGACTTCCTGACCTTCGACGGCGGGCCGCGCGAAGTCGGGCGCATGGTCGCCGATCTCGGCATGACGATCTCGGCCTTCCAGCCCTTCCGCGATTTCGAGGGCATGCCGGAACCGCTGCGGGCGCGCGGCTTCGCCCGGGCCGAACGCAAATTCGCGATCATGAACGAGCTTGGCGCCGAGCTGATGCTGATCTGCTCGAACGTCTCGCCGCAGGCGCTGGGCGGCATCGACCGGGCGGCGGCGGATCTGCGCGAACTCGGCGATCTCGCGGCGCGATACGGCGTGCGCGTCGGCTATGAGGCGCTGGCCTGGGGCCGCCACGTCAACGACTACCGCGACGCCTGGGAGATCGTGCGCCGGGCCGACCACGAGCGCATCGGGGTGATCCTCGATTCCTTCCACACGCTGGCGCGCCAGTCCCCGCTGGGGCCGATCGCCTCGATTCCGGGCGACCGCATCTTCCTCGTCCAGCTCGCCGATGCACCCAGGCTCGACATGGACGTGCTGAGCTGGAGCCGGCATTTCCGCTGCTTTCCCGGCCAGGGCGACCTCGCCGTCGCCGATTTCGTCAAGGCGATCGCGCAGACCGGCTACTCCGGGCCGCTCTCGCACGAGATCTTCAACGACCAGTTCCGGGCCGGCTCGGCACGCCGGCTGGCGACCGACGGCATGCGCTCGCTGATCGCGCTGTCCGACCAGGCCACGCCGCATCTGCCGCCGCGCGCGCAGGTTCTGGGCGTCGAGTTCATCGAATTCGCGCTCGACGAGGACACGGCCACCGAGCTGTCGGGCTTGTTTTCGGCGCTGGGTTTCCGCCAGACGGGGATTCATGTCAGCAAATCCGTGGCGCGCTGGAGCCAGGGCGGCATCAACCTCCTGCTCAACACCGAAAAGGACGGGTTCGCCCAGTCGCATGCGATCATGCACGGCCCCGGCGTCTGCGCGATTGCCTTGCGGGTCGACGATGTCGAGCAGGCGATGGCGCGGGCGGCGGGCCTGAAAATCCCGAGCTTCGAGCAGCCGGTTGGGCCGGGCGAACTGCAGATCCCGGCCATTCGCGGCGTCGGCGGCTCGCTGATCTATTTCACCCAGCCGACCGGCGATCTCGGGCATATCTGGGAGAAGGATTTCGCGCCCGTCGCCGGGGCGAAGACGCTCGCGGCGGCCGCGCTGCTGCAGAGCGTCGATCACATCTCCCAGTCGATGGACTATGAGGAGATGCTGTCCTGGCTCTTGTTCTATAGCTCGCTGTTCCAGCTCGACCGCATTCCACAGCTTGCCATCGCCGATCCGGGCGGGCTGGTCGAAAGCCGCCCGCTGGTCAGCGCGAGCGGCTCCCTGCGCTTCGTCCTGAACGGCTCGCAGGCGACGCGGACGTTGTCCTCGCGCTTCGTCTCGGAGCATTTCGGCTCGGGCGTGCAGCACATCGCCTTCGACGCGCCCGACATCTTCGCGGCGGTCACTGCGATGCGCGCGGCCGGGCTGTCCTTCCTCGACATCCCCGAGAACTACTACGAGGATCTGGAGGCACGGCACGGGCTGGAGCCCGCCTTCATCGACGCTCTGCGCGACCACCACATCCTTTACGACCGCGATGGCGAGGCCGAGTTCCTGCAGGTCTACACCCATGTCTTCGCGCAGCGCTTCTTCTTCGAGATCACCGAGCGGCGCGGCGGCTATGCCGGGTTCGGCGCGGTCAACGCGCCGGTCAGGCTGGCGGCTCAAGCCCGGGAAGCGCGCCCCGTGACGATGCCGCGCTCGCTGCGGGAGCGGTAGTCGCCAGAGCACGCCCACCTTGATCGACAACGCGTACTTTAATTGACACCGCATAGCTCGACCGTGTATCAAGATACACATGATCAGGGTCGTCGAGACCGCCGTGTTCGCAGACTGGCTTCAGGACCTGCGCGATGTGTCGGCACGGGCGCGGATCGTTGCCAGGATCAGGCGGGCGCAAGGCGGCAATCTCGGCGATGTGAAGCATTTCGACGGCATCGGCGAGATGCGGATCGACTATGGCCCGGGCTATCGGTTGTATTTCGTCCAGCGCGGCGCCGAACTGGTGATCCTGCTGTGCGGTGGCGACAAGCGCCGGCAGGCAGCCGACATCGCCAGAGCAAAACAGATGGCGAAGGATCTTTAGGATGCCCATCGAAACCCGGGACTTCGATGTCCGGAACTATCTCAAGACGCCCGAGGATCAGGCCGCCTATGTCGAGGCTGCGCTGGAGCATGGCGACCCCTCCTTCATCGCCGCCGCGCTCGGCGACATCGCCCGGGTGCGCGGCGTGACGGCGTTCGCCGCCGAGACGGGGCTGAGCCGGGAGGCGATCTACAAAGCGTTCAAACCGGGCGGGAACCCGACGCTCGACACGCTCTCGAAAGCAACGAAGGCCTTGGGATTGAGGCTTTCAGTCGTGCCTGCTGCCTGAGATCGGACGCGCTGCCTCACGGCACAATTCCGAACGCATCCAGTCACGATCTTCGCGTGTCACGGCGCTGCCGCAATGCTAGCTTCCGTATCGCGGCATCACCATCAGGAGCAGGCCATGGCACGCGAACCCCGTTTCAACCGCCGTGACACGCTGAAGGCCGCCGCCGTGATGGGGACCGCAGCCGCCCTGCCCTCGGGGCTGGCTGCCCAGACGCCCGCCCGGCTGAAGCTGCGCGTGCTTGAGACGACCGACCTGCACGTCAATGTCGTGCCTTACGACTATTTCCGCGACGCGGCCGACGACACGGTCGGCCTCGCCAAGACCGCGAGCCTGATCAAGGCGGCTCAGGCCGAGGTCAAGAATAGCCTGCTCTTCGACAATGGCGACTTCCTGCAGGGCTCCTCGCTGGGCGACTACATCGCCTACAAGAAGGGGCTCAAGGCTGGCGAGACGCATCCGATGCTGGCTGCGATGAACGCGCTGCCCTATGTCTGCGGCACGCTCGGCAATCACGAATTCAATTACGGGCTCGATTTCCTCGACAACGGGCTGACCCGGGCGGAATTCCCGCTGGTCTGCGCCAATGTCGAGAAGATCGGCGGCTATCCGCTGGTCGATCCCTGGCGATTGTTCGAATACAGCCTCGAGGATGAGGCCGGACAGCAGCATGTGCTGAAGATCGGCGTGATCGGCTTCGTGCCGCCGCAGATCATGCAGTGGGACAAGGCCAATCTGGAGGGCAAGGTCACCGCCTCCGACATCGTCAACGCCGCCCACAAGCATCTGCCGGAACTGCTGAAGGACGGACCCGACCTCGTCATCGCGCTCTGCCATTCCGGCATCGCGGGCGGCGAACGCAAGGGGATGGAAGAGAACGCGGCGCTGCACCTCGCCGCACTCGACGGCATCGACGTCATCCTGACCGGCCACCAGCACCTCGTCTTCCCCGGCGGCAAGGCCTTCGACGGCATCGCCGGCGTCGATAACGTCAAGGGCACGCTGCACGGCAAGCCGGCCTGCCAGCCCGGCTTCTGGGGCTCGCATCTCGGCATTGTCGATCTCGAACTGGAGAAGCGCGGCGAACGCTGGCAGGTCGCCGCGTTCAAGGTCGAGCCGAAGCCGATCTTCGAGCGCACGCCCGACCGCAAGATCGTGCCGAAAGCGGCCGCGGAGCCAGCCGTGCTCGCCGCCGTCAAGGCCGACCATGAGGCGACGCTGCTCTATATGCGCGAGCCGGTCGGCAAGACCGCATCGCCGATCAACTCGTTCTTCGCGCTGGTCGCCGACGATCCGTCGGTGCAGATCGTCGCCGAGGCCCAGATCGCCTATGCCAGGGGCCTGATGGCGCAGACGCAGTGGAAGGCGCTGCCGATCCTGTCGGCGGCCGCGCCGTTCAAATCAGGCGGGCGGGCCGGACCTGCCTTCTTCACCGACATCCCTGCCGGTCCGATCGCCATCAAGAACGTCGCGGACATCTATCTCTATCCGAACACGGTGCAGATCGTGAAGGTCACCGGCGCGCAGGTCGCCGAATGGCTGGAGCGCTCGGCAGGCATCTTCAACCGCATCGACCCCGCCAAGACGGGTGAGCAGCCTTTGATCAATCCGGGCTTCCCGGCCTTCAATTTCGACGTCATCGACGGCGTCACCTACAGGATCGATGTGACCCAAGCCTCGCGCTATGACGGCGACGGCAAGCTCGTCGCGCCCGAGGCGCGCCGCATCGTCGACCTCGCCTATGAGGGCAAGCCGATCGACAAGGCGGCGGAATTCCTCGTCGTCACCAATAATTACCGCGCCTCGGGCGGCGGCAACTTCCCGGGCACGAAGACGACGGTGGTGCTGGAGGCGCCCGACCTCAACCGCGACGTGATCGTGCGCTACATCCTCTCGAAGGGCTCGATCGAGCCGAAAGCCGATGGCAACTGGTCGATCGCGCCCCTGCCGGCCAGCGTCGAGGCGACCTTCGTCACCTCCCCCGCCGCGGCCGGGAAGTTGCCCGATGGCCTCAAGGCCGAGGCTGTGGGCGATGGCGGCGAGGGCTTCGCGAAGTACCGGCTGCGGAGCTGACCGGCCGGGCAAGAGCTTGCCGAGCAAGGACTTGCCTGGCGCCCGTCGGCGCGCGATCCTCCCTGCAAAATAAAACGGGAGGATCGACATGCTGAGACTGGCCCTGATCGCTATGACATTCGCACTCGGCCTCGCGGGCGCCGCGACCGCGCAAACGGTGCTTCCCTGGAAGACGAGTTGGGCGGCTTCCGCCCATGGCCCCTACCCCGTTGGCAACCCCAGCGCCCAGCCGGACCAGCGTTTTGCTTTTCCCGATGCGAAAGCGGGCGCGCGAGACCAGAGCTTCCGGCTGATCGTGAAGCCGACGTTGTGGGGACCGCAGGCACGCATTCGCCTGAGCAACGCCTTCGGAACCAAGCCGATCACCGTCGAGGGCGCGCATATCGGCCTGCAGTTCGGCTCGGCCGCTGTCGTTCCCGGTACGAACCGGCCGCTCAGCTTCGGCGGCAAAAGCTCGGTGGTGCTGGAGCCCGGGGCCTCTGTCTGGAGCGATGCGACCGATCTGCCTTTCGCCAGTGAACCTGCATCGCCCCTGCTACAGGGCCGCAAGCTCGCGATTTCGTTTCACATCGCGGGCGAGAGCGGGCCGATGACATGGCACGCCAAGGCGCTCCAGACCTCCTATGTCGGCGCGCCCGCCAGCGGCGCGAAAGGCGCCGAAGAGGCCGAGACCGGATTCCCCTACGCCACCGCCTCCTGGTTCTTCCTCGACGCGCTCGATATGCGCGCGCCGGCCGAGACGCCGGTCATCGTCGGCTTCGGCGATTCGATCACTGACGGCACCGCCTCGACAATGAACGGCGATGATCGCTGGCCGGACGTGCTGGCGCGGCGCCTCACACAAGCGCTCGGCATCAACAAGGCCGCCGTTCTCAACGCCGGAATCGGCGGCAATCAGGTGGCCGGGCCCGCTGAATATGGACCGAACAAGCCCTTCCCGGGAGGGCCTGCTGCCGGGCAGAGGCTTGAGCGCGACGTGCTGTCACTCTCCGGGGTGACCAGCGTGATCTGGCTCGAAGGGATCAATGATTTCAGCAAGAACGGCAATGCCTCGCTGGAGGCCGTTACGGCCGGCATGCGCGACGGCGTTGCCCGGCTGAAGGCCAAGGGCATCCGGGTGGTCGGTGCCACCCTGGTCAGTGCGCTCGGCAGCACGAGCCCGGCCCACGGCTTCGCCGAGCAGGACGAGAAGCGCAAGGGCCTCAACGCCTTCATCCGGGCGCCGGGAAACTTCGACGCAGTGGCCGATTTCGACGCGGCAACGCTCGATGCCTCGACCGGCGGCCTCAAGACCGAATTCGTGCCGGATTCCACCACCGGCGGCCCCGGCGACAAGCTGCATCCCAACCGGACCGGCTATCTCATCATGGGCGCGGCGATCGACCCGGCGATCGTCCTGCCGGGCCGGAAGTAGCGGCCCGTGGCCCTTCAGGCCGCCTGCGCCGTCTTCAGCACGACCTGCTGGAACGCCCGCACCAGGGCCGCGTCCAGCTTGCCGCCCATCAGTACGAGGATCTCATAGGCCTGGTCGGGCACCATGGGGGGCTTGTAGCTGCGCCGCTCGATCAGCGCGGCGTAGATGTCGCAGATCGTGATCATCCGCACGAGGTCCGAGATCTGGCTGCTGCCGAGCCCGTCCGGATAGCCGGATCCGTCGAGATATTCGTGATGGGAGCGCACGGCGGCGAGGATTTCGGGCCGGAAGCCGCCCTGGGCGAGCAGCATCGCGTGGCCGATCGCGGGATGGGTGCGCATCACCGCCTGCTCGGCATCGTCGAGCGCGCCGGGCTTGTGCAGGATATCGAGCGGAATCCGTGCCTTGCCGATGTCGTGCAGCACGGCGGCCCGCGTCACGAGCTTGCGGTCCTCAGTTGAAAAGCCGAGCTGATGGGCAAAGCTCGCGGCAAGGCCCGCGACGAGCATGCAGTGCTGATAGGTCAGGTCGTCATAGCTCCAGACCACCTGGAGCCAGTCGCCGATTGCGCTGGCGCCGGCTGCCTGGTCGATCGCCTCGACCGAAGCCTCGACGGCGCGAAGCGCGATCGGCCTGCCGGCGGAAGCCGATTCGAGCATGTCGGCGAGCGACGCCGCCGCCGTCGCGAGATGGGCGCGGGTGAAGGCCACGGTCCCCCTGACGGGGTCGGCGCCGTCCCCCTCATGCAGGAGCTGCTCGATGGTCTTCAGAAGCTGCGAGGCCTGCGTATCCGCCGACAGGACCTCGCTCGCGCCGATGGCGCGGGCCTGGATCGTCGAACGGGCGGTCATGTCCCGCAGCAGGCAGAGATAGGGCGCTCCCCTGCCCCGATGGCGGGTCAATGCGGCGCGCATCGCCTCGACAGAATGCCGCTGTGCGAGATCGACGTCGCTGACGACGATCTGTGCCTCCGTAACGGGCCCGTCCCCCTGTCGCTCGAGCGAGATGACCCGGCATGGTCCCCACACGCCGAGACGGCGCGCAAGGTCGCGGCTTTCGTCGAAGCGATCGGTAATCAGAAGCATTCCCGCGGATTCCCCGGCCGGCGTGGTGCAGCACCGGACATGAAACAGCGAAATTATGAATTTACTGCGTATTCAATCGCGCACTCAACCGCAGCGAGCATCAACCGCCGGTGGCCGGCCGGTTACCTACGGGACGATCTCGAAGACCACGTTCACGGCCGTGCTGTAGCTGTTCTCGCCGCGCTCCACGGGAACAGAGCTGTCCGCAGACGCCGCCCGCATCATTTTGGCCATCGGCATCGGGCCGGGACGCAAGGATTGCTCCTCGATCGAAAGGATACGGCCGAGCTTGACGCCAGCGGCATCGGCCAGCGTGCGGGCTCGCTCCATGGCATCAGTGACGGCGCGTTTGCGGGCCTCCGTCAGGCTGGGCTTGAGGTCGTCATTGACGAAGCTGATGTCGCCGCCCTGGTTGACGCCGAGGCCGATAGCCTTGTCGAGAATGGCTCCGACCGCGGAAAGATCGCGGATGCGGACGGTCAGGGCGTTGCTGGCGGCATAGCCGCTGATCTTCGGCGCCTGGGGCTTCGCCTGCGGGCCTGCTTGCGTATAGCGCGGCTGGATGCTCAGGCCTGCGGTCTGCAAGTCGCGCTCGGCGATGCCGGCCGCCTTCAGGGCGCCGAGCACCTGCTTCATCGCCTCGCTGCTGGCGCTCAGAGCCTCGCGCGCCGTATCGGCCTCGCGCAGCACCGAGAAATTGAGGATTGCCATATCGGGGGCCACGCTGACCTCGCCCTCTCCGCTGACGCTGATCCGGGGCGAAGGCTGGGCCGGGCCCTGTTGCGCCATGGCAGTGGCCGACAGCACCGTCGTGGCACAGAGAAGCGCCGATCCAAGGAACAGGGTGGCTGCACGTTTCGACATGGAATGATCCTGATACTCTCGTGCCGTGATCGGCGAAGCGAGAGAAGCAGGGCCATCATGTCGAAATTATTGCCGTCTGATGACCTCAGCCCTCGACCAGCCGCCTTGCGATGACCTGCGCCTGGATCTCGGCGGCGCCCTCGAAGATGTTGAGGATGCGGGCGTCGCAGAGCACGCGGCTGATCGGGTATTCCAGCGCGAAGCCGTTGCCGCCATGGATCTGCAGGGCGTTGTCGGCGGCGGCCCAGGCAACGCGGGCCCCTAGCAGCTTGGCCATGCCGGCTTCGAGATCGCAGCGACGCTCGGCGTCCTTCTCGCGGGCGGCGAAATAGGTAAGCTGGCGGGCAATCAGGATTTCGGCCGCCATCATCGCCAGCTTGTCGGCGACGCGGGGGAAGGCGATCAGCTTCTTGCCAAACTGGACGCGCTCCCTGGCATAGCGCAGGCCGAGATCGAAGGCCGATTGCGCAACGCCGACGGCGCGCGCCGCGGTCTGGATGCGGGCGGCCTCGAAGGTCTGCATGAGCTGCTTGAAGCCCTGCCCCTCGACGCCGCCGAGCAGGTTTTCCGCCTTGACCTCGAAACCGTCGAAGGCGAGTTCGTATTCTTTCATGCCGCGATAGCCGAGCACCTCGATCTCGCCTCCGGTCAGCCCTTCGACCGGGAACGGGTCGGCATCGGTTCCGCGCGGCTTCTCGGCGATCAGCATGGACAGGCCGCGATAGCCGGCAGCGTCGGGATCGGTGCGGACCAGCAGCGTCATGATGTCCGCGCGGACGGGATGGGTGATCCAGGTCTTGTTGCCGGAGACCTTCCAGACGTCTCCGTCCTTGACCGCCCGCGTCCGCAGGCTGGCGAGGTCGGAGCCGGTGTTGGGTTCGGTGAAGACAGCGGTGGGCAAAAGCTCGCCCGAGGCCAACTTCGGCAGCCACTTCTCCTTCTGTTCGGCGGTACCGCCGCAGAGGATCAGTTCAGCCGCGATCTCGGAGCGGGTGCCGAGCGAGCCGACGCCGATATAGCCGCGCGAGAGTTCCTCGGAGACGACGCACATCGAGACCTTGGACAGGCCCATGCCGCCGAACTCCTCGGGAATGGTCAGGCCGAAGACGCCGAGCTCGGCCATCTTCTCGACCACCGCCATCGGGATGTAGTCATTCTTCAGGTGCCACTCATGGGCATGGGGCGTGACCTCGGCGGCGCAAAAGCGGCGCATCTCGGAGCGGATCGCTTCAAGGGTCTCGTCGAGGCCGGGATCGCCGACGCCCGCCGCACCGTCATCCTGGCTGAACAGGGCGACCAAGCGTGCGCGGTTCTCCGGCGTGTTGCCTTCAGCGATCAGCGTGTCAGCCGCCTCGGTCCGGGCTGCAGCAACGGCCTTCGCGGACAAGCCGAGCGCGGCCAGCCGGACGATCTCGTTCTGGCTCATCGGAATGCCGCCGAAGATCTGGGCGGCGTACTCGCCGGCGCCGACCCGGATGGCGTAGTCCTCGATCGCGCCGTAGCGGTTCTCCGCCGCGAGGCGCTCGCCATAAGCCTTCAGTTCGCGCAGTGCCATGACATAGGTCGCGAGCCAGGACAGGCCGTGGGCGGCGTGCTGTTCGGCCTCCAGCAATGCCGTGGAGATCTTTCCCTCAACCGTGACCTTGTCGCGCACGGCGGCGACGGCCTCCTGCAGCAGGGTCTCGAAACCCGGCAGCGCGGCCTCGATCAGGGCGACCGCGCTGGCCGGCGTCTGCGACGGGGCGGCGGCAGACGAAGCGGGGGCGACTTGGGCGCTCATGGTTTTCCCTCCCTTGTTGCGACGCAGCATAGGGCGGGTTGTTGAAAGCAGAAATGACTCTTTTGGCGGAAGCTCCGCTACTTCCGGCTCGCCAGGACGACGCCGGCGATGGTCAGCGCCATGCCGGCGAGCTGGATCAGCGACATCGTCTCGCCGAACAGAAGCCAGGCCTCGAGCGCCACCAGCGCCGGGACGAGATAGAGGAAGGTGGCGATGCGCGAGACCTCGCCCCGGCGCAGGATGACGAGATACAGCCCGATGCCGCCGAGCGAGAGCGCCAGCACCGACCAGCCCAGCACCAGAGCCATGGTCAGGTTCCACTCGATCCGCATCGGCTCCAGTGCGACGGCAAGCGGAGCTGTGAACAGGAAAGCGGCGGCATACTGGATTGTCGTGACCGTGCGCAGGTCTCCGGAGACGATGCGGGCCTTCTGGTAGAAGGAGCCGAATGTCACGGCAAACATGCCGACGACGTTGACCGCCACTGGCAGCAGGATGCCCCACAGCGCGACCGGATCGACCCCGACCAGCTTGGGCTCCAGCACCAGCGCGATGCCGACGAAGCCGCAGGCGATCCCCGCCCAGCGGACCGGCGAGATGCGCTCGCCGACAAGCGCCGGCGCCAGCATCGCGGTCAGGATCGGCTGGAGCCCTGCGATCAGGCCGGAGATGCCGGCCGGCAGGCCATGGCGCACCGCCCACCAGACACCGCAGAGATAGATCGCATGGAGCAGGACGCCGGTGACGATGCTGTCCAGCCAGGCCCGCGGCGTCGCGGGCCAGGGCGCCTTCACGGCGAGGGACAATGCAGCGAGCAGAACCCCCGCGGTGGCGAAGCGAACCGCCAGAAAGGTCAGCGGATCGGCATATTGGGCCGAATAGCCCGCGACGATCCACCCCGACGACCAGAGGAAGGTGAAGATCAGCGGGACAGCGCTCAGGAAGACGGGCGATGAGAACATGGGACGCCTTTGCGAGCGCGATGCTCTACATGGCTTCCCGTGCCCGTGACAGCGCTTGCGCGCCCGCCCGCCATGTCCGGATGGCGGGAGACAGTCCGTGGACCGCCTCAGTCGCGGTCAGGCGCGCCAGGCGGGAACCAGCTGCGGAAAGGCCGCGCCTCGTCGACCGCCCGCGCGAAGGACGGGCGCGCCAGCAGCCGCGCCCGGTAGGCGCGGGTGTTGGGGAATGCTACGTCGATCTCGTGGACCCAATCGGCGTAGAACAGCGAGGGCGCCGCGGCGCAGTCGGCCATGCCGAAATCTCTGCCGCAGGCCCATTCGCGCGACGCCAGCCTGCCGTCGAGCCATTGATAGGCGGCGTCCAGCATCGCGCGTGCCTCGGCGACGCCGTAGGGGTCGCGGTCCTTGGGCTCGCGGATATGGTCGAAGACGATGCGCTGCATCGGCGTCATGACGTAATTGTCGAAGAACCGGTCCATCATCCTGACCGGCAGTGCCGCCTTCGCGTCGGTCGGGAGCAACCCGTTGCGGCCAGGATGCGCAAGGGAGAGATGCTCGATGATGACGGTCGATTCGAGGATTGTCTCCTTGCCATCGACCAGCACCGGGAAGCGCTTCAGCGGCCAGAGCGCGGCGAGCTCCTCGCCGGCCTTGGCATCGTCGGGGCCGAGCACCCGATACGTGAACGGCGTGCCGTTCTCGTAGAGGGCGACGAGCACCTTCTGGCAATAGGAGGAAAAGGGGTGCGCATAGAGCTGGAGCGACATCGCCACCTCATTCGGATCGTTACTTTACCGAATGATTAAGTGTTATCGCGGTGGAGCGCAAGGTCGTGTTGCGCCCTACCCCGCCAGCGCCTCCGCCACGTCCTCATAAGTCCGCAGGCCGGTGCGCGGCGCGTAGACCAGCACGGCCATGTTGCCGGGCGCATGCTCGTTCTTCCACATCTTGTGATGGGCGAGCGGGATCTTGTCCCAGGGAAAGACCTCGGACATGCAGGGGTCGACGCGGCGATCGATGACGAACTGGTTGGCGGCGCTCGCCTGTTTGAGATGGGCGAAATGCGAGCCCTGCACGCGCTTCTGCCGCATCCAGACATAGCGGGCGTCGAAGGTGATGTTGAAGCCCGAGGTGCCGGCGCAGAAGACGATCATGCCGCCGCGCTTGGCGACGAGGCAGGAGACCGGGAAGGTCGCCTCGCCGGGATGTTCAAAGACGATGTCGACGTCCTTCTTGCCGGTGATGTCCCAGATCGCCTTGCCGAACTTGCGGGCTTCCCTGGTCCAGTCGTTGTATTCGGGCGAGTTCACCTTGGGCATCTGGCCCCAGCAATTGAAATCCTTGCGGTTGATCACGCCCTTGGCGCCGAGCCCCAGCACATAGTCGCGCTTGGTCTCGTCGGAGATCACGCCAATGGCGTTGGCGCCCGACGCCGCGCAGAGCTGCACGCCGAAGACGCCGAGGCCGCCTGATGCGCCCCAGACCAGCACGTTGTCGCCGGGCTTGATGGTGTGGGGGGAGTGGCCGAAGAGCATGCGATAGGCCGTGGCCAGCGTCAGCGTGTAGCAGGCGGCCTCCTCCCAGGCCAAATGCCGGGGCTTCTGCATCAATTGCCGCGACTGCACGCGGCAGAACTGGGCGAAGGAGCCGTCCGGCGTCTCGTAGCCCCAGATGCGCTGGGACGACGAGAACATCGGGTCGCCGCCATTGCACTCCTCGTCGTCGCCGTCGTCCTGGTTGCAGTGGACGATGACCTCGTCGCCGACCTTCCAGCGCTTCACCTTGGAGCCGACGGCCCAGACGATGCCGGAGCAGTCGGAGCCCGCGACGTGGAGCGCGCCCTTGTGGACGTCGAAGGGCGAGATCGGCTGGCCGAGCCCCGCCCAGATGCCGTTGTAGTTGACGCCGCCGGCCATCACGAGGAGCAGAACCTCCTCCTCGCCGATCGTCCAGGTCGGGATCACCTCGACCTGGAAGCTCTCCTGCGGCGGGCCATGGCGCTCGCGGCGGATCGTCCAGGCATACATGCTGGCCGGGACATGGCCGAGCGGCGGCAGTTCGCCGAGTTCGTAGAGATCCTTGAGTGGTGTCGCGGCGGCCTGCGGTTTCGGCATGGTCGTCTCTCCCTGCTTCTCCGGCGGTTTGCGATCCGCGCCTGCGGCCCGACGGAATTGCCGGAGATCATGCATCTTATGCTGCGGCGCGCCATCCATCCATCGGACTATACCGCAGCGCAAAATGATCGCATGCAAGCGCGCCGCTCGCGAAGCCGACCAGGCGGCGTTCCTCATGCAGCATCCCTTTAACGAGCCGATGCTATATCATCGTCGATGATTTCGGGGGTCTTCGATGCGCGCACTGATCCTGATGCTCGGCCTGCCCGACATGTCGACGCCGCAGCTGGTTGTCTTCCTGGCCTTTGTCGGGGTCGGTGTCCTGCTGTTCGGCTGGATTTCCGACATGCTGCTGCGCGACGGCGCCTTCGGCATCATCCTCAACGGCCTAACGATCCTGATCGGCGCCATCGTCGGCACCCTGATCTGGCGCAAGCTGGGCTATACGATCGGCACGAATCCAGCCGCGACCACAGCCTTCGTCGCGTTGGGCGCAGGGCTCGCGACGCTGATCATCATCACGACGGTCAGGCGCTGGCTCTGAACGGCCGCCCGGCAGGCTCCCCTGTCAGGCCTGACGATACGCCGCCAGCATGTAGTTGACGTCCGTGTCGCGAGCGGCCGACCAGCGGTCCGAGAACGGATTGTAGACGACGCCGGTGCTCTCGCCGAGATCGAGGCCGCCCCGCTCGATCGCCGCGCCGAGTTCGCCGGGCGTCACGAACTTCTCCCAGTCATGCGTGCCGCGCGGCAGCCAGCGCAGCACATATTCGGCCCCGACGATGGCCAGCGCATAGGATTTCAGCGTGCGGTTCAGCGTTGCCATGACGAGGAGCCCGCCCGGCCTCACCGCCGCGCAGCAGGCCGCGACGAAGGCCTCGACGTCCGAGACGTGCTCGACCACCTCCATGGCGAGCACGATATCGTAGCGGGCGCCTTCGGCGACCAGCGCCTCGATGGTCTGCTGACGGTAGTCGATCAAAAGCCCGCTGACCTCGGCATGGGACTTGGCGACGCTGATATTTGTCGGCGCCGGGTCGAGCCCTGTAACCTGTGCGCCAAGCCGCGCCAGCGGCTCGCAGAGCACGCCGCCGCCACAGCCGATATCGACCAGCGTCAGCCCCTCCAGCGACCGCATCGTCTTGGGGTCACGGCCGAAGCGGGCGCAGGCGAGGTCGCGGATGAAGGTCAGCCGCACCGGGTTGAACTTGTGCAGCACGGCCATCGGGCCCTTCGGGTCCCACCAGGTCTTCGCCATCGCCTCGAAACGCGCCACCTCGGCGGGGTCGATGGTCGAATCGTTCTGGGTCGAGCCGTCGCGCTGAGCCGTCGCCGCCATGGTCTTAAGCCTTCCGTCCGCGTTCCGTTGCGTGCCTCGCATTGACAGGCCGGCCGCTGCCCGTCATCTACACCCGCCCCGCGCCAGGCGCGAGGGTGACCTTTCGTCCCGACTCGACCGGGACCACGATATGAGAGCCTCTGGACCGCCATGGCCCGTCTGGTGATGAAATTCGGCGGCACGTCCGTCGCCACGATCGAGCGCATTCGCAACTCCGCGCTGCACGTCAAACGCGAATTCGATGCCGGCAACGAGATCGCGATCGTCGTATCGGCGATGTCGGGCAAGACCAACGAGCTCGTCGCCTGGTGCAAGGAAGCCTCGGCGCTCTACGACCGTGCCGAATACGATGTCGTGGTCGCGTCGGGCGAGCAGGTGACGTCGGGCCTGATGGCGCTTGTCCTGCAAGAGATGGGAATGCCCGCCCGGTCCTGGCAGGGCTGGCAAATCCCAATCTACGGCTCGGACGCCCATGGCTCCTCGCGTATCGAGAGCGTCGACGGCGCCGGCATTCTGGCCGGCTTCGATCGCAATCGCGAGATCGCGGTCTGCTCGGGCTTCCAGGGCATGCATGCGCAGTCCAACCGCGTGGTCACGCTGGGCCGCGGCGGCTCGGACACCTCGGCCGTGGCGATCGCGGCCGGGCTCAAGGCCAATCGCTGCGACATCTACACCGATGTCGACGGCGTCTACACGACCGATCCGCGGGTGGTGCCCAAGGCGCGCCGCATGGACAGGGTCTCCTTCGAGGAGATGCTGGAAATGGCCTCGCTCGGCTCCAAGGTGCTGCAGGTGCGCTCGGTCGAGATCGCCATGGTCCACCGCGTGCCGACCTATGTACGCTCCTCCTTCGACGACCCCAACAATCCCAATCCAGGCACCCTCATCTGCGACGAGGACGACATCGTGGAACAGCAGATCGTCACCGGCATCGCGTTCTCGCGCGACGAAGCCCAGATCACGCTCCGGCGCGTAGCCGACAAGCCCGGCGTCGCGGCCGCCATCTTCGGCCCGCTCGCCGACGCCAACATCAATGTCGACATGATCATCCAGGTCGTCTCGGACGACCAGGCGACCACCGACATCACCTTCACGGTGCCGACTGCCGATTACGAGCGCTCCAGGACCCTGCTGGAGAGCCTGCACGGCCAGATCCACTATCAGGCGCTGCAGGGCGCGACCGACGTGGTCAAGATCTCGGCCATCGGCGTCGGGATGAGGAGCCATGCCGGCGTCGCCGCGCGCGCCTTCCGGGCGCTCTCGGAGAAGGGCATCAACATCCGCGCGATCACGACCTCCGAGATCAAGTTCTCGGTGCTGATCGACGCCGCCTATACCGAACTCGCGGTCCGGACCCTGCATTCGCTCTACGGGCTCGATGCAGCCTAGCGGCTAGAAAGCCGCTCAATTTCGCCTCAAATTCTTTAAGAGATTCGTGAGAGCGTCATAACCGACCCATTTCTCGGCTATGGCGTACATTGTCCCAGGATCCCCGCTCCCCCTCCTCCCGTGCCAAACCCGTCGCGATCACGGGCGCGGCCATCGACAAGCTCCTGCTCGCCTCGGGCGTCGATGAGCGGGCGCGGAATGTCGCGCGCGCATTGCTGCCGGTTGTCTCCAAGCATGCCGGCGAAGCCTGCACCGCCTATTGCGACCATCTCGCGCGCTCCGTCGCAGACATGAAGGGGCATGTCGAGCGGCATCGTCAGCCGATCATCGAGGCCGAGCAGCGGCATTTCGAACTGCTGTTCAAGGCCGAGTACGGCAACGACTACGCCGACGACCTGAACCGGGCCGCGAAGACCGAATTCGGCGACGCGATGGGCATCCGCACCCGTCTTGGAACGGCGTTGCGTCTGATCGAACCGCTGTTCCAGGAGATCGGCCGGCGGCGCCGCTTCAGCAGCCGCAAGGCCATCGACGACGCCGCCGCGCTGACCCGCCTGATCCTCACCGATGCGCTGGCCGCCACCTCCTGCCATCAGCGCGCGAGCCGTATCGGCCTGACGCAGCGCGAGAACGAACTGCATCTCGCCGCCACGTCCTTCCAGGGCAATGTCGCTCAATTGTCGGAAAGCCTGCAGATCGCAGCCACGGCGCTGCGGGACTACGCTGCGACGAGCCTGTACCGCAGCGGCCAGGCCGACCGCGAGGCGACGCTGGCTGAAGACGCCGCGCGCGACTGCACCGACCGGATCAGCCGCGCCGTTGCCGCCACCAACGATCTGGTGAGCGCGCTCGACCATGTCAGCAGCGAGACGCAGCAGAGCTTCTCGGTCACCGGCCAGGCCGTGGCCGACACGCGCGAGGTCACGGCCTCAATGGCGGTCCTGGCGGAAGCGGCCGGTCGCATCGGCTCGATCGTGACGCTGATCGAACAGATCGCGACGAAGACCAACCTGCTCGCCCTCAATGCCACAATCGAGGCGGCGCGGGCCGGAGCGGCCGGGCGGGGCTTTGCGGTCGTCGCCGGCGAGGTCAAATCGCTGGCACATCAGACCGCCAGCGCGACCGGCGAGATCTCGACGCAGATCGCCCAGGTCCAGTCGGCAGCCGAATCCTGCGTCCGCCATGTCGACTCGATCAGCCTGACGATCGCGCGGCTGGAGCAATCCGCGGCCTCGATTGCCCGGACCGTCCAGGAGCAGTCCACGGCGACCAGCGACATGGCGTCCGACACCCAGGAAGCCGCGACACGCACGCGCGAAGGGCTCGCCTCGGCACAGGCCGCGCGGCTCTCGATTGGCGACGTCACCAAGATGTCGCTCGAACTCGACAGCGCGGCGGTACAGGTCGAGGCCTCGGCGGGAATGATCAGCGACCTCGTCACGCATTTCCTGGCCGACCTGCGCGCGGCCTGAGCCGAAAGGCCTATGGCGCGAGGCGGTGCGGGCTGCCACATCATCGCCCAGCCTTCCCGCGACCCTGCCGCCCATGCGCATCGCCGTTCTGACGGACCTACACGCGAACCGCGAGGCGACGGAAGCCGCCCTCGCAGCGGTCGAACGCCTTGCGCCTGACCGCATCGCGCTGCTCGGCGACCTCGTCGGCTACGGTCCCGATCCGGTCTACGCAATCGAGACCGCCGAGCGCATGGTCTCCGATGGCGCACTCTGCCTGCTCGGCAACCACGACGAGGCCGCCATCACCGGCCCATCGGGGATGACGCCGCATGCCCATGACGCGATCCTGTGGACGCGCGAACAGCTCTCGGCCGCGCATCTGGCTTTCCTTGCAACGCTGCCGCTCTCGGCCGAACTACCCGGCATGCTGCTCGTCCATGCCAGCGCGCGGACGCCGGGAAAATGGCCCTATGTCAGCCAGGAGAAGGCCGCAGCCGAGTGCCTCGCCGCCACCGATGCCCCGCTCGTGCTGTGCGGCCACACCCATGTGCCGATGATCTATTACGCGCTACCCGGGCGCGAGCCGGTGCGGTTCTCGCCGCTGCCGCATGTCGCCGCGCCGCTCTCGGCAATCCGGCGCCATGTCGTCGTGGTCGGGGCGGTCGGCCAGCCCCGCGACGGCAACCCGGCCGCATGCTTCGCACTGCTCGACACGGAACGAGCGGAGATCAGCATGATCCGCGTGCCCTATGACACTCAGGAGACGGCTCGAAAGATCGGCGTGCACGGCCTGCCGGACTGGCTGGGCCTGCGCCTGCACATCGGCCGATAGAAACGGAGGGGACGCCCATGGAGACGCCACGGATCGGCTCGGTCATCGACGGCTTCACCCTGACCGAGCGCCTGCGCTCGGGCGCGATGGCGACGCTGTGGCGTGCGACCCATCCGGATCACGACAGGCCCCTCGTGCTGAAGATCCCGATCCTCGATCCGGGCACCGACGTCTCGGTGATCGTCGGCTACGAGACCGAGGCGATGATCCACAAGCGCCTGTCGGGTCGGCATGTGCCGCGCTTCGTCTCGGCGGGCGACCTGGCTCGCATTCCTTACATCGCGATGGAGTTCGTCGCGGGCACGCCGCTCGCCGAGACGATGCGCGCGGCGCCGCTGCCGGTCGAGGAGGTCGTGCGCATCGGCATCACGATCGCCGTTGCGCTGGCCGACCTGCATCGCCAAAACGTGGCGCATCTCGACCTGAAGCCGGACAACGTCATGATGACGCCGGCCGGGGCGGTATTGCTCGATTTCGGGCTCTCCCGGCATGCCGAACTGCCGGACCTGCTCGGCGAGGAAAGCTCGGCGCCGATGGGCACCGCCGCCTATATCGCGCCGGAACAGGTCCTCGGCGATCGCAGCGACGCCGCCAGCGACATCTTCGCGCTCGGCTGCATCCTCTACCAGATGACGACAGGCGAGGAGCCGTTCGGGCGCCCGGCGACCGTGCCGGGGATGAAAAGGCGCCTCTACCACGCGCCGCGCCCGCCCCGCGCCATCCGCTCGGAAACGCCGGCCTGGCTCGAGGAGATCATCCTGCACTGCCTGGAGGTCGACCGCGGGCGCCGCTATGCCGACGCCGCGAAGGTCGCCTTCGACCTGCGCCATCCGGAACAGGTCGTGGTCGCGCGCCATCGCCGGCCGACGGCGACGCCGGGCCTAGCCAAGCGCCTGCTAGCGCGGTTCCAGAAGCGCGAGGAGGCTGCAATTCTCGGCCCGTCGGCACGCGCGCGCCGTGAGGCGGGTCCCTCCATCATCCTGGCGGCCGTGGACGTGTCCGGCGAGCATGACCGGCTCGCGCAGGCGATCCTGGCCGAAACGAAACGGCTTCTGGATGCGCGGGAGGATTCCTGGCTCGCCTGCCTCACCGTGCTGCGCACCGAGATCATCCGCGAGACGCAGAGCGTCGATGAGCACGGGCGCTCGGTCTACATCAACCGGCTGGTTGCCTTGAAGGACTGGGCACGGCCGCTGCACCTGCGCGAGGACCGGGTCAGCTATCACGTCATCGAGGCCGTCAGCGCCGCCGATGCGATCCTGACTTATGCCGATCACAACGACATCGATCACATCGTGCTCGGCGCCCGCTCCTCCTCGGCGGTGCGCCGCCATCTCGGCAGTGTATCGACCAAGGTCGTCGCCGAGGCACATTGCTCGGTCTCGGTGATCAGGCTCAAGGGAAGCGCCGCATCTTGACCGGCAGATCGCGGCGTTGACCGTTGCTCCGCACCTCATGATGATGCCCGCCATGTCAGCCGGCGCCGCCTCCAGCACTCCCGAATTCGACCCCGCTCGCCTCGATGCCTTCCTGCGCTCCGCCCTGCCCGGCCGCGCCAGCGGGGCCATGACGCTGGAACGGATCAGCGGCGGGCAGTCCAACCCGACCTTCTTCCTGACCTATCCGGACGCCGGAACGCGGCTCGTGCTGCGCAAGAAGCCGCCGGGACCGCTGCTGCCCTCGGCCCATGCGGTCGATCGCGAATACCGGATCCTGAAGGCGCTGGCGGGTTCGGCTGTCCCGGTGCCGCCGGTCGTGCTGTTCCATGGCGAGGACGATGTCGTCGGGACGCCGTTCTACCTGATGGAGCGCCTCGACGGCCGCGTCTTCCACGACACCGCCCTGCCCGGTGTCTTCCGCAACGAGCGCCGGGCGATGTATTTCGCCATGGCTGAGACGCTTGCCGCGCTGCACCGTTTCGACTGGCAGGCCGCGGGCCTCACCGATTTCGGCAAGCCCGGCAATTACTTCGCCCGCCAGATCGCGCGCTGGGGACGGCAGTGGCGCGAGACGAAGACGCATGAGATCGCGGCAGTCGACCGCGTCTTCGAGTGGCTCGGCCAGCATCTCGACGACAGCACCGAGACCACCATCGTCCATGGCGATTTTCGGCTCGGCAACCTGATGTTCGCGCCTGCTGAACCGCGCGTCATCGCGGTGCTCGACTGGGAATTGTCGACGCTCGGGCACCCGCTGTCGGACGCCGCCTTCTCCTGCCTGCCCTGGCATTCGACGCCGCAGATGTATGCCGGCATCGCCGGGCTTGATCGCGAGGCATTCGGCATTCCGACGCAGGCCGAGTATCTCGAACGCTATTGCGCGGCGGCCGGGCGCGGTGATGGGCCGGGGCGTTTCCATCTCGCCTTCTCGTTGCTGCGTTTCGCCGTCATCCTCGACGGCATCGCGGCACGCGCCAAGGCCGGCAATGCGGCGGCGCAGAATGCGGTCGCGGTCGGCAAGATGGCAGAGAGTTTCGCGCTGCGAGCGCAAGCCGTGATCGACGACGGCGACTGAAGGATAGCACCATGGATTTCGCCTATTCCGCCAAGGTCGAGGAGCTGCGCACGCAGCTGCAGGCGTTCATGGACGCCCATGTCCAGCCGGCGGATGCAGCCTGGCGCGCGGAGGTCGAGGCCGGGCGCTATCCCATAGTGCTGATCGACGGGTTGAAGGCCAAGGCCAAGGCGGAAGGGCTGTGGAACCTGTTCCTGCCGGCGCTGAAGCCAGACGAGCCAGGTACGCGGCTGTCCAATCTCGAATATGCACCGCTGGCCGAGATCATGGGCCGGATCTACTGGTCGTCGGAGGTGTTCAACTGCAACGCGCCCGACACCGGCAACATGGAAATCCTGCACATGTTCGCGACGCCGGAGCAGCGCGCGCGCTGGCTGGTGCCGCTGATGAACGGCGAAATCCGCTCCTGCGTCGGCATCACCGAGCCCGGTGTCGCCTCCTCGGACCCGACCAATCTCCAGACGACGATCATCCGCGATGGCGACGACTACATCGTCACCGGCCGCAAATGGTGGACGACCGGGGCGCTGCATCCCAACGTCAAATTCTGCATCGTTATGGGACTGTCGGATTTGGCTGCTGATGCCGATCCGCACAAGCGCCATTCGATGATCATCGTGCCGATGGATGCCAAGGGCGTCAGCGTCATGCGCAACCTGCCGCTGCTGAACCATCATTCGCCGGAGGGGCATACCGAGACCGATTTCGACGCCGTGCGCGTGCCGGCCGCCAACATCCTCGGCGAGGAAGGTGCGGGCTTCGCGCTGGCGCAGGCGCGGCTCGGACCGGGGCGAATCCACCACTGCATGCGCTCGATCGGGCAATGCGAGGTGGCCCTCGAGCTTATGGTCGAGCGCGCGCTGCAGCGCAAGGCCTTCAGCCGCAACCTCTCCGACTACGCCAATGTGCAGGACTGGATCGCGGAGGGGCGCATGGAGATCGACCAGGCGCGGCTGCTCTGCCTGCGTGCTGCCTGGATGATGGACACCCACGGCAACAAGGCCGCGCGCACCGAGGTCTCGGCGATCAAGGTGGTGGCGACGCGGCTGCAGACGAAGATCGCCGACAGGGCGATGCAGGTCTTCGGCGCGGCGGGGCTCTCGAACGACACCCCCCTCGCCTTCATCTATAGCTGGGGCCGGGCCCTGCGCTTCATCGATGGACCCGACGAGGTGCATCTGCGCACGGTGGCGCGCGCTGAGATCAAGAAGCGCCAGCAGAGCAACCGCTCGACCTTCGCCGAGCAGGGAGTGAAGGCGCCTTACCGAAAGCCGGCGCTCTGACCCGCAGGGAGAACCGGACGATGCCGCTGCCAAGCGAGGATGCTCCGGTCTGGCTCTATGACGGCGTCTGCGTGCTCTGTTCCGGCAGCGTGCATTACACGCTGCGGCATGAGCGCGACCATGCGATCCGCTTCGTCGCGATCCAGTCGCGCGAGGGCCGCGCGCTGGCGCAGGCCCATGGGATCGACCCGGACGATCCCGAAAGCTTCCTGTTCATCGAGGACGGCCAGGCCTTGGAGAAATCCGACGGCGTACTGGCGCTGTTGCGGCATCTCGGCGGGCCGGCGCGGCTCCTGCTGGTCGGCGGCGTGCTGCCCCGCGCGATCCGCGACTGGCTCTACGACCGCGTCGCGCGCAACCGCTACCGGCTGTTCGGCCAGAAGACCGCCTGCGAGATGCCCGACCCGGTCCAGCGCCATCGCTTTAGCCTGCCCGACGGGACATGACGCCGCTGCTAACGCATTATCGAGGCCGGCCCGTGCCGGCCGACGAAGCGCTCACTCCGCCGGAGCGGGATGAGAGCCGGTCGCTCCCGGGATCGCCGTCTGCTTGCGCGTGAACAGACGCTCCAGCCGTTCCATGTAGAGGAACAGAACCGGCGTGATGAACAGGGTCAGCACCTGCGAGATCATCAGCCCGCCGACGACGGCGATGCCGAGCGGCTGACGCAACTCGGCGCTGGCGCCGGCGCCGAGCGCGATCGGCAACGTGCCCATCAGCGCGGCCAGCGTCGTCATCAGGATCGGGCGGAACCGCATCACGCAGGCCTGGTGGATCGCCTCTTCCGCCAACTTGCCCTCGCGCTTGAGGACGAGCGCGACGTCGATCATCATGATCGCGTTCTTCTTGACGATGCCGATCAGCATCAGGAGGCCGATGATCGCGATCACCGACAGATCGAGATCGAAGAGCCGGAGCGCGCCCAGCGCACCAATCGCGGCCGAGGGCAGCCCGGTCAGGATCGTCAGCGGGTGGATGAAGCTCTCATAGAGGATGCCGAGCACGATGTAGATCGTCAGGATCGCGCCCATGATCAGCAGGCCCTGATTGGCGAGCGAATCCTGGAAGGTCTTGGCGGTGCCGGCGAAGGTGGTCGAGAGCGAGGCCGGCAGGCCGATCTGCGCCTTCAGGGCGTTGATGCGGTTGACGCTGGCACCCAGCGCGACACCGGCCGGCAGGTTGTAGGAGATCGTCACGGCCGGAAGCTGGCCGAGCTGGTTGACCGTGAGCTGGCCCGCCGTGCGCTCGACGCGGGCGAAGGCGCCGACCGGGACCAGCGTGCCGTCGCGGCCCCTGACGCGGATGGCGTCGAGCCGCTCAGGCCCCCAGCCGCCCTTCGGATCGAATTCGACCACGACGTTGTAGTTGTCGCCGGTGGCATAGATCGTCGAGACTTGCCGCACGCCGAAGCCGGAATAGAGCGTTGAGCGCAGGATGTCGGCGCCAATGCCAAGCGAGTTCGCCTTGTCGCGGTCAACGACCAGCGTCGCCTCCAGCGCGTTGTTCTGAAGGTCGGAGGTGACGTCGGCGAAGGTGGCGCGATCCTGGGCCATGGCCTCGGTCAGGCGCACGGCCCATTCGTTCATCTGGGCCTGGTCGAGGCCCTGGACCACGAGCTGGTACTGGCTCTTGGAGGCACGCGCGCCGATGTTGAGGTTCTGCACCGGGGTCATGTAAGCGGTGATGCCGGGAACCTGGGCGAGGTCGCGCCGCAGCGAGGCCAGCACCGCCTGCAGGGCCGGCCGCTGCTCGCGCGGCTTCAGTTCGACGAAGAGCCTGCCGGCATTGAGGCCGCTGGCGCCGCCGCCGCCACTGCCGCCGACGGAAGAAGCGACATGGGCGACGAAGGGCGACTTGCGGAAGACCTCGGCGACCTGACCCTGGAGCTGCCGCATTGCCTCGAAGGAGATGTCCTGCCGTGCCTCGGTCGAGACCTGGAGCTGGCCGATATCCTCCTGCGGGAAGAAGCCCTTGGGCGCACTCTGGAGCAGCCAGACGCTGGCGGCGAGCGTGGCGAAGAATGTCAGCAGCATCAGCGGCTTGAAGCGCAGGCAGAAGACGAGGCCGCGGTCATAGCCGCGCAGGATAGCCTCAAACCCGCGTTCGAGGATGCGGCCGACGGCGTTCTCCTCATGATGCTGCGAATAGCCGCTGAGCAGCCGCGAGCACAGCATCGGCGTCAGCGTCAGCGAGACGAACGCCGAGGCCAGGATCGAAACCGTCACCACCACGGCGAATTCGTTGAAGATGCGCCCGATGACGCCGCCCATCAGCAACACGGGGATGAAGACGGCGACCAGCGAGAGCGAGATCGAGACGATGGTGAAGCCGATCTCGGCCGAGCCTTTCAGGGCGGCGTCGAAGGCCGACAGCCCGTCCTCCTCCATGTGCCGGACGATGTTCTCCAGCATGACGATGGCGTCGTCGACGACGAGGCCGACCGAGAGCGTCAGGCCGAGCAGCGAGATGTTGTCGATCGAGAAGCCGAAGAGATACATCGCCGCCAGCGTCGCCACGATCGAGATCGGCACGGCGACCGCCGGAATCAGGGTCGCCGCGATCCGGCGCAGGAAGACGAAGATCACCATGACGACGAGCGCGACCGTCAGCAGCAGGGTGAACTGGACGTCGTCGACCGCCTGGCGGATCGAGCTCGAGCGGTCGTTCAGCAGCGCGAGCGATGCGGCTGCTGGCAACTGCTCGGAGAAGGCCGGCAGCATCGCCTTGACCCGGTCGACGACCTGCACGGTGTTGGCGTCGGGCTGGCGCTGGACTGCGAGCACAACGGAGGGCGTGCCGTCGAAGGTGCTGCCAGTCTGCAGGTTCTCGACGGAATCGATGACCTTGGCGACATCGCCGAGCCGCACCGGCTTGCCCTCGCGGGTCGCGATGATGACCTTGGCGAATTGGGCCGCATCAGAGAGCTGCGTCCTGGCCTGAATGGTGAGCTGCTGGCTGGTGTTCTGCAGCGTGCCGACCGGCGTGTTGGCGTTGGTCGCGGTGATTGCGGCCTGCAATTCGTCGACACCGATGCCGCGCGCGGCGAGCGCGGTCGGATCGATCTGGATGCGCACCGCATATTTCTGGCTGCCGAAGATCAGCACCTGCGCCACGCCATCGACCGTCGAGAGCGCCGGCGAAATCACTTGCTGGGCGAAGGCATCGAGCTGCGACAGCGGCACGACATCGCTTTTCAGCGCCATCAGGATGATCGGCGCATCGGCCGGATTGACCTTCCGGTAGCTCGGCTGCGTCGTCATTTCGAGCGGGAGCTGGCGCTGGGCGCGGGCGATCGCGGCCTGCACGTCGGCAGCGGCCGCGTCGATGTTGCGGGTCAGCACGAACTGGATCGCGATCGAGGTCGTGCCCTGGGCGTTGGTGGTCGCGATCGAATCGATGCCGGCGATGGTGGCGAACTGCTTGACCAAAGGCGTCGCGACCGAGGTCGCCATCGTGTCGGGCGAAGCGCCGGGCAGTTGCGCCGAGACGTTGACGACCGGGAATTCGGCGCGCGGCAGCGCCGCCACTGGCAGGAAGCGATAGGCGAAGGAGCCGGCCAGCACGAGCGAGACCGACATCAGGATCGTCGCCACCGGGTGGCGGATGCAGAAGCCGGAGATGTTCATGAGCGTTCTCCGCTGGCGACCGGTACGTCCTGCGCCGGCTGGGCCTTGGCGCCGGGGCTCTTGTCGCGGATATGCGTGCCCTGCTTCAGCCGCATCTGGCCATCGGTGACGATGCGATCGCCGGGCGCGACGCCGCTTGCGATCGCCGTGCGCCCGCCATCGCTCAGCGCGACCTCGACCTGGCGCAGCTCGACCGTCTCGTCAGGCTTCACGACATAGACGTAAGGGCCCTTCTGGCCGGTCTGGACCGCGACGGTGGGGATGATCGTCGTGCCCGTCAGCGTGTCGGCAGCGATCTCGACATCGACATATTGGCCCGGCCAGAGCGCGAGATCGGCGTTGGGGAATGCCGCCTTCGCCGCGATCGTGCCCGAGGCCCTGTCGACGACGGAATCGACGAAGTTGAGCGTGCCCATCGCCGGCGTGCCGCGCGCTCCGGCGACGATGGCGGAAACGGGCACGGCCGTGCTCGCGCCGAGCGCGCGCCGCAGCACCGGCAAATCGCTTTCCGGCATCGAGAAGGCGACCCGCAGCGGCCGCATCTGGGTGATGGTCAGCAGGCCCGTGCCGGTACTGTTGGCGCCGACGAGATTGCCCGGCGTCACCTGCACCGCGCCGACGCGGCCGTCGATCGGGGCCGTGATGCGGGTATAGCCGAGCTTGACCTTGTCGGCTTCGAGCGTGGCCTTGTCGGAGAGGATCGTCGCCGCTGCCGAGCGCTCGTCGGCCGTCGCCTGGTCGACCGATTGCTGGGTTCCGGCGTTCTTGACGAGAAGCTGCTGATAGCGCGCGAGATCGGCCTCGGCCCGCTTGTGCGTGGCCTCGTCGCGGGCGATGGCCGCCTCATCCTTGTCGATCTGGGCCTTGATGTCGCGGTCGTCCAGCGTGAAGAGCAGGTCACCCTTTTTGACGAACTGGCCGTCCTCGACATGCTGGGCCATGATCTGGCTGTCGAGCCGCGACTTCACCACGACGCTGGCCGGCGTCTCGACGAAACCGATGGCGCGCTTGCGGACCGGGAAATCCTCCCTGGTCGCGACGGCCGTCGTGACCGAGACGGGCGCTCCGTCGCCGGCACGGCCGGCACGGGCCGAGCGAGCGGGGTCGGCGGGTTCGACCCTGCCGCGGGAGGTGTTGAACCAGACCCCGGTCGCGATCACGGCCGCCGTCAGAACGGCGATGGTCAGGACGCTCTTGCGCTTCATCAATCTCGGGCTCCGGGTATCAAACGGGGTTGTCGGCAAAAGGTGCCGCGGCTTGCGTCGTGCGGTCCTGCTTTCGGCTGCGAATGCGGTCGCGCACGGTCGCCAGCGTGTCGAGCACCGTGCGGATCGCGTCTTCCTCGACCTCGCCGAGAAGGTCCGTGGCGATCTCGTTGCGCAGGTCGTCGAGACCATCGACCAGCGTGCGCCCCTCCGGCGTCAGATGCAGGAGATGGGCGCGGCGGTCGCGTGGATCGGGCCGGCGCTCGACGAGCTTCTGGTCTTCGAGACGATCGATCAGGCGGGCGACGGAGATCGGCTGCATGTCGAGCTGCTCGGCCAGCGAAACCTGGTTGAGACCCTCCTGGCGGCGCAACCGGCCGAGGATCCCCCACTGCGCCCGCGTGGTGCCATGTTCGCGCGCCCGCTGGTCGACATGAGTGCGCAGGAGACGCGCCGTCTCGACCAGCTGGAAGGTCAGTTCGCGCCGCAGCGGGCGTTGCATGGGCCGGGCCCCTATGAAAAAGCGTCCATATGATAAGCAAGCTTATCATTCATCGGATTGCGGCGAATATGGGTCCGTCTCGCAACTGCACAATCACGCGATGATATGAGAGGGTGTTGGCCGTTGCGGGTCGCGTCGCCTATATCGGTGGCCGCATCAGGAGACAGACGATGAGCCAGCTTTTCAGCCCCTTCCAGATCGGCGGCCTCACGCTCGCCAACCGCATCGTCATCGCGCCGATGTGCCAGTATTCGGCTGAAGACGGCAATGTCAGTGACTGGCACACCATCCATCTCGGCAATCTGGCGCTGTCCGGCGCCGGGCTCTTGATCATCGAGGCGACGGCAGTCGAGCCGGCCGGGCGGATCAGCCCGCAGGATGTCGGCCTCTGGTCGGACGAGAACGAGGCGGCGCTCGCCGGTGTTCTCAAGTCGGTGCGGAAATGGTCGGACATGCCGATCGGCGTCCAGCTCGCTCATGCCGGGCGCAAGGCCTCGGTCGACCAGCCCTGGAAGGGCGGTGGACAGCTCGGCATCGACCAGGGCGGCTGGGAGGTGTTCGGCCCCTCCTCCGCCGGTTTCGAAAGCTATCCGCGCCCTCCGCAGGAGCTCTCGACCGACGACCTCGCACGACTGGTAGAGGCCTTCGCCGCTGCGGCCAAGCGCAGCGTCCGGCTCGGGCTCGATATGATCGAGCTGCACGGCGCCCATGGCTATCTGCTGCACCAGTTCCTGTCGCCGCTCTCGAACCGCCGCACGGATGCCTATGGCGGCTCGCTGGAGAACCGGATGCGTTTCCCGCTCGCGGTGTTCGCGGCGGTGAAGGCGGCGGTGCCGGCGGGCTATCCGGTGGGCATGCGGGTCTCGGGCACGGACTGGGTCGCGGGCGGCTGGGACATCGAGCAGACCCTCGTCTTCGCCGGCGAACTCAAGGCGCGCGGCGCCGATTTCATCCATGTCTCCAGCGGCGGCAACTCGACCGCGCAGCAGATTCCGCTCGGCCCGAACTACCAGGTGCCGCTGGCACGCGCTGTCAAGCAGGCGACCGGCCTGCCGACCATCGCCGTCGGGCTAATCACCGAGGCCGACCAGGCCGAGGCGATCATCGGCACGGGCGATGCCGATATGGTCGGGATCGCGCGCGGCATCCTGTTCGATCCGCGCTGGCCTTGGCATGCTGCGGCGCAGCTCGGCGCCCGCGTCAAGGCGGCGCCGCAGTTCCTGCGCTCGCAGCCGCGGCAGTACAAGGAGCTGTTCAGCTAAGGCCACAGCCCGCCTGCTGGCACCTGCCACATCATGCTCCAGTTCCTTTCGACTTCGACGCCGTTCTTCGCGGTGATCGCCTTCGGCGCGCTGATGTCGGGGCGGATGGGGCTCGGCCCCGAGGCCATCCGCATCCTCAACGTCTTCGCCTTCTTCGTGGCGGCGCCGGCGATGATCCTGCGCGTGGTCGCGCGGCAGCCGCTGGCCGAGGTCTGGAACATGGTGTTCTTCGGCGCGCTCTCGGCGATCGCCGTCATCATCCTGCTGGTTGGGCTCGCGATCGCGCAAAAGGTGCTGCGCGTGCCCTATCTCGACGCGGTTTCGCGCGGACAGGCCGTCGTCGCCGGTAATTTCACCTTCCTCGGCGTGCCATTGATGCTGGCCTTTCTCGGCGACGCGGCGGCGGGGCCGATCGCCATCGGCTTGATCATCGACGGCGCCGTGGTGCTGCCCTTCGCCTATGGGCTGCTTGAGGCCGGGCGAGGCGATGGCTCGTTCTCGGCCAGCGCCTGGAAGCTCGTGCGCGGCACCCTGATCAACCCGTTCATGCTGTCGATTCTGGGCGGCGTCGGGCTTTCGCTGGCGCAGATCGCAATACCTGACCCGATCGATCGCTTCCTCGGCTTTCTCGGACCGGCTGCGGCGCCCGCGGGCATCTTCGCGCTGGGCCTGGCCACGCGGCAGTGGAGCGGTGGCGCCTGGCCGATCAGAGCCGTGCTGCCGCTGGTCGCCGGCAAGCTGATCCTGCATCCGCTGATCGTGTTCGTGGTCATGGCCTATGTGCTCAGGCTCGACCCTTTCTGGGTGAAGGCCGGCGTGCTCTATTCGGCGCTGCCGATCGCCGCCAATGTGTTCGTGCTCGCCGAACGCGCCGGAGGCGATGCGCGCGTCATTGCGCTCGCCATCGTCGCCTCGACCGCGCTCGCGGCACTGAGCTTCCCCATCGCAAGCTGGCTCGTGACACTCTGGGCCGGCGGCTGAGACAAACCGGAGCCGTTTCGCATGACTGCCTATTCCGACCTCTCCGCCCATTTCGGCCGCACGGCCGCGCTCGGCAATGCAGTCGGCATCCTGCAATGGGACAGCGACGTGATGATGCCCAAGGGTGCGGCCGGCACGCGGGCCGAGAGCATGGCCCTGCTGCGGGTGATGCATCACGGCATGATCACGGACGAACGCATCGGCGACTGGCTGGCGGATGCCGATGCTGACAATGACCTCGGCCCCTGGGAGCGCGCCAATCTGCGCGAGATCCGCCGGCTCTGGACTGTCGAGACCGCCCTGCCCGCCGATCTGGTCGAGGCTTCATCCAAGGCGATCTCGGCCTGCGAGATGCGCTGGCGGCAGGCCCGCGCCGAGGCCGATTTCGCCGGGCTGCTGCCCTGTCTCGCCGAAGTCCTGACGATCCAGCGCGAGATCGGCCGGGCCAAGGGCGAGAAGCTCGGCCTGTCGCCTTACGACGCGCTGCTCAACGACTACGAGCCGGGCGGGCGCTCGGCCAAGATCGACCTGCTGTTCGACGACCTTGCCGCCTTCCTGCCGGGCTTCACGCAGGAGGTGCTGGCGGTGCAGGGCAAGCGCCCGCAGGTGGCCGACCCGGAGGGGCCCTTCGCGATCGAGAAGCAGCGGGCCCTGGGCCTGCGGATGATGGCGGCGCTGGGCTATGATTTCGAGCGCGGCCGGCTCGACGTCTCCACCCATCCGTTCTGCGGCGGGGCCGACAATGATGTGCGCATCACCACGCGCTATGACGAGAGCGACTTCGCCAAGGCGCTGATGGGCGTGCTGCACGAGACAGGCCACGCGCTCTACGAGCAGGGGCGGCCGCAGGGCTTCCTGAACCAGCCGGTCGGCGCCGCGCGCGGCATGAGCCTGCATGAGAGCCAGTCGCTGCTGGTCGAGATGCAGGCCTGCCGTTCACAAGAGTTCATCGCCTTCGCCGCGCCGCTGATGCGCGAGACCTTCGGCGGCTCGGGACCGGCCTGGGAGACCGAGGCGCTGTGGCGGCGCTACACCAGGGTCGAGCCCGGTTTCATCCGCGTCGATGCCGACGAGGTGACCTATCCGGCCCATGTGATCCTGCGCTACCGGCTGGAGAAGGCACTGATCGCCGACGCCATGCCGCTCGCCGAACTGCCCGCCGCCTGGAATGCCGGCATGCGCGATCTGCTCGGCGTCACCGTGCCCGACGACCGGCTCGGCTGCCTGCAGGACGTGCATTGGCCGAGCGGCGGCTGGGGCTATTTCCCGACCTATACGCTGGGCGCGATGACCGCCGCGCAGATCTTCGAGGCCGCCTGCACCGCCTCCCCCGACATCCTGCCGGCGATCGGCCGCGGCGATTTCTCCGGGCTTCTGTCCTGGCTGCGCACCAACGTCCACAGCCGGGGCTCGCTGCTGGAGACCGACGACCTGCTGACGCAAGCGACGGGACGGCCGCTCGATGCCGGCGTGTTCAAGGCGCATCTGCGGAGGAGGTATGGGGAGGGGGGTTGAGGAGGTGGCGGGTCAGCTTTCGACGCAACGCAGAACCGATGACGATCCCAAGCTGAAGACCTGGCCCGCACCGATGTTCCAGTCAGTATCGCAGCTAACGAAATTGGATGGCGTTCAACGCGCGCGCAATGCGCGTACGATATTCGCGGCCCGCCTGAGGGCTGTCACCGCGGCGCCCGCCGCGATCAGCCAGAGCGCGCCGATGAGAATCTCGTCCTGGCCGCGCCAGAGCGGCTCCAGCAAGGACAGCAGCGCCGCCGCCGTGATCGTCGCCATGCGGTGCTGCTTGGCCATCGGGCCGGAGAAGTCGGCTGGCAGCCCACAGGCGCGACCAAGCTCGCGCGTATAGGCGGTCAGCACGGCAAAGGCGGCCGCTGCCCATCCCAGCGCCGGCACGCCAGCTCCGTAGCCAGCGCCGACGAGAATGACGATATCGGCGATGCGGTCGGGGAATTCGTTCCAGAATGGCCCGTCGGGCGCCTGCTTGCCCCCCTCGATCGCCACCATGCCATCGAAGAGATTGCAGAGCAGCCTGAACTGGCAGAACAGCGCCGCAGCCAGGAGCAGTGCGACGCGCGACCCGGAATGAGCGCCGCCCGCGAGCCAGAAGCAGGCGCCGGCACAGGCTGCCATCACCATGCTCGCCATCGAAATCTGGTTCGGCGAGACGTTAGCAGTGCTCAGGTGGCGCGCGATGGAACGAGCCCACCCGGAATTGCGGCTCGCGAGCGGCCGTCTGTTGTCATCCTGCGCCAAGGTTCAGACCTTCCTGCTCCGCCAGAGCGAGACATTGTAGAGCGCGGCATAGCTGGTCGCGACCGTCAGCGGGACGGCGATCGTCCTGAGTATCTCGGGCGTGCCGCCGATTGTATGGATGGTTGTTAGCAGCCC
>UCBZ01000035.1 GCA_900470775.1 Hyphomicrobiales bacterium
GGTCGAGGAGAGCGGCACGATGCCTAATATCCCGCCCAAGGCCAACCGGCGCTGGAAGAACTGCTTCTCGCCGGTCCTCTACCGCAACCGAAACGCCATCTAACGCATGTTCTGCCGCCTCAAATGAGCGCCTCGGAGACGGCTCGGCTGCGGACGCTTGAGGACGAGAACCGCCAGCTGAAGAAGCTTCTGGCCGAGCAGTAGCTCGACAACGCCGTGCTGAAAGATCTTCTGGGAAAAAACTGATCACGCCCGCAGCCCGGTTCGCAACGGTGGAGCGCGTGATCGCCGATCACGGCTACTCGGAGCGTCGGGCCTGCGGGCTGATCGGGGTGGATCGGTCGAGCTTCCAGTATGAACGCAAGACCGGCGCCGATGCGGCCGTTCGGCTGCGCCTCAACGAGCTTGCCAACGAGCGCCGCCGGTTCGGCTATCGGCGGCTGGCGATCATGCTGAAACGCGAAGGCGTGCTCATGAACCTGAAGAAGGTCTATCGGCTCTATCGCGAGGAGCGATTGACGGTTCGCAAGCCTAAGCGGACGTTCGCTGCGTCCGAAATGGGCCACAAAAGCCCGCCGCGCGGCCGGGCATAATGCGCCATGTGTGGACGGCTCTCCGTTGGCAAGGGTTTCGTTGGACTGCGGCAGCGTTGGTCGGTGCGGCCATGTGTTCGACCTGTTGGTGCGGCACATAAAGCCGCTGGCCATAATGCCTTCCGCGAGGACGGGTCCCGACCAATTCCGCGCGCTTGGAGGCGCAGTGGCGCAAGAGGGTTTCCTGTCCTTCGGTATCGACCGGCTGGATGCGTTAGTCCGTCGGTGCCCTTCCCAAGTTCGTCGACGCCTCAGCGTCTGATCTAAGCGGCAGCCGGCTCCGGCTCGCGGTAGCTCTCGCCGCTGGTCATGATGGCCCAGGCGATCCGGGCGATCTTGTTGGCCAAAGCCACCGTCGCCACCTTCGTCGGCCGCTTCGCCAATAATTGAACGAGCCACGACCGGCGAGTCCCGTTTCGCTCGGCGTAGCGAACCACGGCCGAGGCGCCAACGACCAGGAGCTGCCGCAGATAGCGGTCGCCTTGCTTGGTGATTCCGCCCAATCGGTCCTTGCCGCCGCTGGAGTTCTGCTTCGGCACGAGCCCGATCCAGGCTGCCAGGTTACGGCCGGATTTGAAGGCTGTCGGATTGGCCACCGTCGCAACCAGGGCGCTGGCCAGCAGCGGCCCGACGCCTGGGATGCTCATCAGTCTGCGGCCGACCTCGGTGGACCGTGCGCTGGTCCTGATCCGTCGATCGGTCTCCAGGATCTGTAGGTTCACCAGCTGTAGTTGCGCGACCAGAAACGCAAGGCAGTCCCTTGCCTCATCGGGAACGCGTGGATCGCTATCTTCCACCAGCTTGATCAGCTGTTGCAGCCCCTCGCGCCCGATCGGCGCCACCAAGCCGAACTCAGCCATGTGCCCCCGGATCGTGTTCGACAGCTGGATGCGCTGGCGCATCAAAGTCAGCCGAACTTTGTGCAGCACCATCACGCTTTGCTGCTCAGGGCTCTTCGCCTCCACGAAGCGCATCGTCGGCCGGGTCACGGCCTCGCAGATCGCCTCGGCGTCGGCGGCATCGTTCTTTTGCCGCTTCACATATGGCTTCACATAGCTCGGCGGTATGAGCTTCACCTGGTGGCCCAGCGCGCCGAGCTCACGGGCCCAATAGTGCGCCGTAGCGCACGCTTCGATGCCAATCAGGCACGCCGGCAGCTTGGCAAAAAACGGCAAGACCTGCGCCCGCCGGAGCTGGCGACGGATCGCAACTTCCCCGACGACATCCACACCGTGAACCTGAAAAACGGACTTGGCGATATCCAGACCGACTGTGACAACGTTGACCATGACGCTCTCCTCCTGCCTTGCAGGAGCTTAGGCTCCCGCAGGGGTGGAGAGCCGTCCACAGCATCACTTCCTGACATTGGCCCGTCGCCGGAAAGCGGACGCTTTTTCGACCAACGGATAGGCACCACACGCCCCTATTGGAACGCCGATTTTTAAGCAGCATCCTCGCGTGTCGCGGCCGAACGCATTGTCAGTACCGAGGTCATCGCCAATAGTGCCCCGATGCCGGCTGGGCGCTCTGACCTTAACGACTTCACCTACTTCCTTGCGCTGGCGCGACATCGCAGCTTCCGGCGCGCGGGACTTGAACTTGGGATCAGCGCGTCGGCGCTCAGCCATGCCCTCAAGGGGCTGGAAGGCCGTGTCGGCGTGCGCCTGCTCCATCGGACCAATCGCAGCGTCACCCTGACCGTGGCCGGCGAGGAGTTCCGTGACGCGATCAGCCAGCCCTTCCAGTCGATCGCGCAAGCAGTCGAATCCCTCAATCGCCATCGCGACGCTCCGGCGGGCCGCATTCGACTGAATGTGACGGCAGATGCCGGAGCGCTCCTTCTGGGGCCCATCGTGCCGCTTCTTACCGAACGCTACCCGGACATCGAGCTCGACATCGTCTCAAGCAACCGGATGGTCGATGTCGTTGGCGAGGGTTTCGATGCCGGCATCCGGCACGGGGGGACCGTTCCGGAGGACATGGTCGCGCAACGCCTGTCGGCAGATCTTCGCTGGGTTGTGGCCGGGGCACCTGCCTATCTGGAGCGACACGGAATTCCGAAGATCCCGGACGACCTTGCAGAACACTGCTGTCTTGGCGTGCGGCTCGGCGACGATCGCATCTACCGTTGGGAGTTCGAGGGGCCTGAAGGCGAGTTTTCCGTCCCGGTGCCGGGGCGGATCACGGCGGACGATTCCCGGGTGATGCTGGCCATGGCTCGGGCGGCCGCCGGCTTGATGTACGGTGTGGAGGCGATCATCGCGCCAGATCTTGCGAGCGGCGCGTTGCGGCTCGTTCTGAGTGACTGGGCCACGACGGGGCCGGGATACCACATCTACTACTCGGGACGACGGCAACTGCCGACAGGCCTGCGTGTCCTTATCGACCTGATCCGCGAGGTGAAGCCGCTCGGGTTGTAACGTTGAGCAGCGCTCATCGCTTCATGAAGCCGTGACGCGGTACAGATCGCGGCCGGGATGCCGATCTCTGGAGAAAGGAGATCGGTATGAACCCACGCTACGACTTCACAGGCCAAGTCGCGTTCGTCACGGGCGCCGCGAAGGGCATGGGCCTCGCGACCGCGCGCATGTTCGTGGCGAACGGAGCGTCAGTTGCACTGGTCGACCGTGACGGTGATCTCGCCGAGCGTGAAGCCGAACGGATCATGGCCGAGGGCGGCAAGGCTTTCTCAATCGCCTGCGACGTCTCCGAGGAGGAGCAAGTCGCCGCCGCGGTCGACGCGACCGCGGCTAGCTTCGGCCGGCTGGACATGGCCTTCAACAATGCCGGAATCCAGGTGCCGCCGTCCGACGCGGCCGAGGAGTCGCTGAGCGCGTTCAAGCGTGTCGTCGCGGTGAACCAACGCGGTGTCTGGGCCTGCATGAAGCATGAGCTGCGTATCATGCGTCGGCAGGGATCGGGGGCGATCGTGAACTGCTCGTCGCTGGGCGGTCTCGTTGGCCTGCCGGAGCGCGCCGCCTATCACGGAACCAAGCATGCCGTGCTCGGCATGACGAAGAGCGCCGGCGTCGAATACGCGCCGCGCGGGATTCGCATCAACGCGATCTGCCCGGGCACCGTCGATACGCCGATGGTCGCCGACATGCTGGAGGGCCAGCCGGACGCCATGGCCGGGATCCTCAAACTGCAGCCGATCGGTCGGCTCGGCCGTGCGGACGAGATCGCGGCAGCGGTCCTGTGGCTTTGCAGCCCGGCCGCCAGCTTCGTCATCGGTGTCGCCCTGCCGGTCGATGGCGGCTTCACCGCCCATTGAGGAAATCGACCATGGCCTCGAATACAGCGCGACGCTCACCGGCCCGCCCGGGGCCGCTTCAGGCGCTCGCACTCGCGGCGGCGTTTGCCGCCTTTGGCGCGGACCTGCCGGTTGGCGCGACGGAGAGTGCGAACCAACAGGCGCAGGTCGCGGGGATGGAACGCATGATGATCCGTCTCAGAATAGCCTGCAGCGACCCATCGAGGCGATGCTCCTGGACGTGCCGGCTGCGTGGGATTTCGCGGCGCTGCTGCCCTTGACGCTGACGCTCACGGACCACGCCGCGACCGAGAAGATCAGCGAGCTGCCACGAACGCTTACGACCGCGGGCGCACCCGAGGGGTTCGAGCCGAAGGCTGGCGACATCGCCTTTTACGCGCCGTGGGGCAACCTCGCGATCATTCACAGGGGCTTCCGACATTCACCGGGGCTGGTGCGCCTCGGAACGATCACCACCGGAATTGAACGCTTTGCCGTGCCGGGACCGATGCGCGTCACGATCGAGCGCGCCGACTGAAAACCAGCCCCCTCAACCGCCATGGAACGGAGATCCGAAATGAAACGACATGTGATCGCTGCGGCTCTCAGCACCGGCCTGACCGGGACGGCGCTCGCCGAAGACAGGATGCAGATCTTCCCGAACGGCTCGCGCCCGTCAGGCAAGGGCCCGGAAGCCAATTTCACCGGCGCTGTCCGCGTCGATCCCCGGTTCGCGGCCCCGGGCGAGACCGCGCTCTCGGTGGGACACGTCACCTTTGAGCCCGGCGCGCGATCGGCCTGGCACACGCATCCGGCCGGGCAACTGCTCATCGTCACGTCCGGAACCGGCTGGGTGCAAGAAGAGAATGGCCGCAAGCGACAGATCAATCCGGGCGACACGATCTGGACGCCGCCCGGCGTCAAGCATTGGCACGGAGCCACTGCGACCACCGGCGTCAGCCACTACGCCATCCAAAACAGCATCGACGGCAAGAACGTCGACTGGATGGAGAAGGTCTCGGACGGTGAATATCAGAACTAGAAGGCCGAAGCTGTTCGATCGAGCGAGAGCGGGATCGTTGACAGGAAGACGACATGGACATGATCAACAGGCGAACCATGACATCGATGCTCGCGATGTTTCTGTCGGGAGGCGCTGCCTTGGCCCAGGATAAGAAATCGCCTGTGGTTAGGATCGCCGACCTGGATATCGATCCCGCGCAGCTCGACAGCTACACGGCCATAGTTCGAGAGGAAATGGAGACCTCCGTCCGGGTCGAGCCGGGTGTCATCGCAATCTATGCGGTTGCGGACAAGGAGCGTCCGTCGAGGCTGAGGTTCTTCGAAATCTACGTCGATGACGAGGCCTACAGATCCCATATCGCCTCCCCTCACTTCCGGACGTATTTCGAGGCGACCAAGTCGATGATCCTCGATCGAAAGCTGATTGAAGCCGTGCCGGTGCAGCTCAGCAGCAAATCGCGCTGAGCAAGTGCCAGGTTCGCCGCGCTCGACCAACCCGAAAAGCCTTCGCACCCGCCCCTCTATGCACAGGAGTGACTCATGAAGATCATCGCCGCCATCCTCGCCACAGCGGGCGCACTCGCCGGCGCTCCGGCACTTGCCCAGCAGCCGGACCTCACAAACCGCCGGCTTTCGCCCGAAGACGTCCGTCGCGTCGCCCCTGCGTTGGAAAAGTACACGCAGCAGGGGCTCTACGGCGATGTCTGGAAGCGGCCAGGGCTGAGCCGGCGCGATCGCAGTCTCGTCACGCTCGCGACCATGATCGCCAGAAACCAGTTCGCCCCGCTTACCGATTACATGGGGCAGGCGCTGGATAACGGGGTCAAGCCGGCCGAGATCTCAGAAACGATCGTGCATCTCGCCTTTTATGCCGGTTTCGCGAATGCCTTCGGAGCGATCGGCCCAGCGCGAGATGTCTTCGCGCAGCGTGGTATTTCCGCGGATCAGCTTCCTGCTGTTTCGCCCACCCTTCTGCCATTGAACGAAGCTGCCGAGGCCGACCGCGCCAAGCGCGTCGCGGAAAGCTTCGCCTCGGTTTCGCCGGGCCTCGTGAAGGACACCACCGATGTCCTTTTCAACGATCTTTGGCTGAGACCTGACCTCGCGCCGCGCGATCGCAGTCTCGTCACCGTCAGTTCGCTCATCGCGAACGGGCAGGTTGCCCAGGTCTCTTATCACTTGGGGAGGGCCATGGATAACGGGCTGACCAAGGAGCAAGCCGGCGAGATGATCTCCCACATCGCCTACTATGCCGGTTGGCCGAACGCCTTCGCCGCGATGCCGGTTGCGAAGACCGTCTTCGACGCGCGGACGAAGTGAAGCGTTGAAGCCGCACTCGCGCCATGATGCGAGGCCCAAGGAGGTGAGGATGACCAAGCACAGCGACGTTTCGACCGCTGATGGCGGCAGACCGGAGTCCTGCCATCCCAGCAGACGCAGCATCGTCGCGGCCGGATCGGGTATCGCGCTCGGCGCCGCGATGACTTCGCTGACGCTCCAGAGCGCACATGCTCAAACACCGCTGGGCGGCGCCCGAACCGTGGTTCTCGCCTCCCATCCCTATCCCGACCGGTCGGTGGTCAACAAAGCGCTTTGGCAAGTGGCGCAGAACGCCAGCGACACGTCCTTCAGAAATCTCGAAACCAGCTATGGGGACAATATGCGCGGCTTCGACCTCGCGGCCGAACGCCAACTCTATGCGAAGATGGAACGCCTCGTTCTGATATTCCCGACCCACTGGTTCAACCTGACCCCCATGCTCAAGGCCTATCTGAACGAGATCTGGGGCGCAGGGGCTCCGTCCGAGCTGAAAGGCAAGGAGTTGCTCGTGGTCACGACCACGGGCGGCGACGAGCGCGCCTATAGCCGCGATGGCCGCCTAGGGTTCACCATTGAGGAGGTACTGACCCCCTTGCGAGCCAGCGCACGCTACGCCGGCATGACGTTTTCGAAGCCGCTGGCGTTTTTCGGCGTTCTCGGCGCAGGTTCTGATGCGCTGCGCAGCTACCAGAAGGCTCTGGCAGCAAGGCTCAGCGAAGAACCTCGTAAAGCCTGAGCAACTGGTACGGCGGTCGGCCCGAGGGCTTTCGGCAGCAGAGCGCATAAACGCTGTGCGCCAAAAGCGGTCGGTCAAGGGACGCTTTAAAGCGGACATGGTCGGCCAGGGGTGCGCGCTTCAGAACGTGACGTTTGTGCGACCGGGTCCCGATCGGATCTTGGACGAGTGGACGATTCTGATCCTGACTGTCTTGTGCCCAAGGCGGCCCGCTTCAACGAGATCAAGAGGCGCGTGGGCTGCGTTACACTCAAGGCTCCAGCGGACGCATTAAAGCGGCTCGAACGCATGGACTCGTCACGCGCACCGTGCTGCCGACCAGCCCGATCGGCGTCGATTATGCGATCACGCCTCTCGGCCGCTCGCTTTGGGTTCCACTCGAAGCGCTCTGCCACTGGGCTGTCGCCAATGGGCCCAGCTTCCGCGAAAAGTAGGATGCCCAGGATGCTGTCACCGTCTAGGCGGCAAGGACGCTTAGTATCTAATCCCTGGGGCTATAAGTCGACGCCTTCTGCTATTGCGAAGGGGTCATCGCTAGGGTCGTTACTCCACACATATTCCGCCCGACGTGCGGTTTCCATGGCCATTGAGCGATCGTGCAAAAACTCCACCAGTGCCAGCGCCATGTCCGTGCCTGCCGAGACGCCAGACGAGGTCCATAATTTTCCGTCGACCACCCAGCGCGCCCGACGCTGCCAGTCCACGTGAGCCGATTGGCTGGCGACCCAGTCGAACGCGATCTTGTTGGTGGTGGCCCGCCTGCCGTCCAGAATTCCGGCTTTCGCGAGCAGGGCAGCGCCCGTGCAGACAGACGCCGTCCACGCCGTTCCTTCAAACTGCCTGCGCAGGAAATCGAGCAGAGTCGGATTGTCGATCTCTCGGCGCGTGCCTTGGCCGCCCGGCACGAGCAAACCATCCATCTGCGGTGCCGCAGCGAAGCTGCTATGAACCCCAGCCGGCAAGCCTTGGGATGACGTGATGCTGGCACCACTCTCCGAGACGGCCACGAGTTCGTAATCTGGCAGACGCCCGAGCATCTGTACGGGGCCGAAGACGTCGAGCGTCTCGAACTGCTCGAACAGCACAATACCGATCTTGCGCGGCTTGGCTGAAACCGTTGTCGTCGCGTTCGGCGGGGTCATGTCGCCTCCTTGTTGGCCCACCCTGTCACACGCAACCCCCATCCGACAGGGTCGCGTTGCTCCCTCCGCCTATCACCCCGCGACGGGCGGTAGGCCGGGCAGAAGCTTGTCCAGCGTGATAGGGAACTGTCGCACCCGCACGCCGGTGGCGTTGTAGACGGCGTTGGCGACGGCTGCGCCGGCCCCACATACGCCAAGCTCGCCGACACCTTTCGCGTGCAGCGGGTTGGCTACGGGATCGCGTTCTTCCAGGAACTGAATATCGATGGCCGGAATGTCGGCGTGTGCAGGCACATGATACTCGCCGAGATCGCGGTTGACGATCTTCCCGGTGCGCGGATCGTGGACCAGCTCCTCGGTCAGCGCGCCTCCGATCCCGAACACCACGCCGCCGATTGCCTGCGATATCGCGGTTTGGAGGTTGAGGATGCGGCCAGCGGCGAAGACGCTCGTCCAGCGCAAAACCCGCACCTCACCCGTGACCGCATGCACCCGCACTTCACAGAAATGCGCGCCGTACGAGGTCTGGTTGAAGCGCTGATTGCTCTCTCCAGGCTCGGTGGCCCCCTCGACCGACAGGCCGTTGCCAACGAGCTCGGAGATTGGGCGGCTAATCCCGGGGGCCGTGAGGACGCCGTTCGCGAGTGTCACCGCCTCCACAGGCACGCCGGCGGCTGCGGCGAGGCGGGCGCGCAGCTCGGCGCAGGCGGCATAGAGCGCTGAGCCGCTGGTCGTCGCGCCCCAGCTTCCGCCCGAACCAGCGCTGCGCGGATCGTTGGTGTCCCCCAAACGGACCTCCACCTGCTCCAGCGGCATGCCGAGCAGATCCGCCGCGATCTGCGCGAGGATGGTGTAGGTGCCGGTGCCGATGTCGGTCATCTCGGTTTCGACCAGGACCCTGCCGTCGCCCTGGATCGTCGCACGAACGCGGCTGGGTCCGAAGAGATTGCCGCGCGCCGCTGCCGCAACGCCTTGCCCGATGAGCCAATCCCCATCGCGCATCTGGCCCGGGCGGGTGTTGCGCGTCTCCCAGCCGAACCGGGCCGCACCCTGGCGGAAGCAATCGACGAGTGCGCGACTCGAAAATGGCACATCCATTTCGGGATGGGTCTCGGGCTCGTTGAGGAGCCGCAGCTCGATCGGGTCGAGGCCCAGTCTCTCGGCGAGCTCATCCATCGCGCATTCGAGCGTCAGCAGTCCGACGGCTTCGCCCGGCGCGCGCATCGACACGGCGAGCTGCTTGTTGGTGCGGACGACCTTGTGATCGACCATCCGATTCTCACCGGCATAAAGCAGATGCGTCGCGAGCCCCGCCGGCTCGAAGAAGACCTCGCCCTCAAGCTGGTCGGTGATGGTCTCATGCTGCACGAGGGTGAGCCGCCCGTCGCGGTTTGCGCCAAGTCGGACGCGCTGATGGGTCATCGGGCGCCGTCCGGTGGTCTCGAAAACCTGCTGGCGGCTCATCACCACCTTGACCGGCCGGCCGAGCTGCTGAGCGGCGATGGCCGCCGCAACAGCTTCGGGCATCACCCCGAGCTTGCCGCCAAAGCCGCCGCCGACAAAGGGCGACAGCACCCTGACCTGCGAAGGCGGCAGACCCATCACCGTCGCAAGTTGATCGCGCGTGACGACCGGTGACTGGTAGGACCCATGCAGCGTCAGCCGCCCCTCCTGCCAGATCGCGACCGAGGCGTGGGGCTCCATCGCCGCATGGTTCTGGCTAGGCGTTTCCCAGATCGTGTCGACCAGGAATTTGGCTTCGCCAGCCGCCCGCTCCACATCCCCCTGCTCGGTATGGATCAGGAACAGACCAAAGATATCGTCGGTCGGGGGTAGAGCGCTATCGCGGGCCGCCATCATGTCGAAGACGCCCGGCGCGGACTCGAACGAGACCCGCACGCATAGCGACGCGGCACGCGCACGCTCCAGGCTGTCAGCCACCACGAGGCCGATCGGCTGCCCGAAATAGGCGACCTCGTCGACGCCCTGTACGGGGGCGGCATCGCCGCCGAAATCGCCGGCATTGCGGATCATCCGCTCGTCGCGGATCACCGCGAGCACCCCCGGCATCGCAAGCGCAGCGGTCGCATCGACCGCGGTGATGCGTCCGCATCCGACCGGTGCGCGCAAAAGCACGCCATGCACGACGCCGTCCGGGAAATGCTCGGCAGCATAGCGTGCAGCGCCCGAGACCTTCCGCGGCCCGTCGATCCTCGCGATCTCCTTGCCGATCGTGGGCACGGGGCTTCGGTCGAGCAGGCTCTGCTCGAAGGGCGCGTCCATCTTCACGCTCACATCCGTCATGGCTCGCCTCCGGTCAGCTTGGCGAGGCTGGCAACCAGCGTTCGCCGCAGCAAGGGGATCTTGAAGTCGTTGCCGCCATGGCCGGTCGCCTCGGCGAGCACCGCATCGGCGCAGCGCTCGAAGAGCGCAGCGCTCGGGGCCTGACCGATCAGTAAGGCCTCGGCCTTCCGGTTTCGCCATGGCATCGTGCCGACGCCGCCGAAGGCGAGTGTGGCCTCGGTGATCCGCCCTTCCCGCATGGAGACGACTGCGGCCACCGAAACGAGCGCGAAGGCATAGGAGGCGCGGTCTCGGACCTTGCGATAGCTTTGCCGGCCGGCAGGGGGAGGCGGCAGAACCACCGCGGTGATCAATTCGCCCGGCGCAAGACGATGGTCGACATGCGGTGTCTCGCCTGGCAGGCGGTAGAGCGCTTCGAGCGTGCGCGATGACGTCTGGCCATCCGGCAGCCTGGTCTCGACCCGGGCATCGAGGGCCCGCATCGCGACCGCCATGTCCGAGGGATGTGAGGCGATGCAATGCGCCGAGGTGCCCAGGATAGCCATGATGCGGTTGAATCCGCCGATCGCGCTACATCCCGCACCGGGCTCGCGCTTGTTGCAGGGGGAGGCCGGGTCGTAGAAGAAGTAGCAGCGCGTCCGCTGGAGCAGGTTGCCCCCGGTCGTCGCCTTGTTGCGCAACTGCCCCGATGCCCCCGCCAGAATGGCCTGCGAAAGGACCGGATAGCGCTGCCGCACCAGCGGATGCGCCGCGAGCGCGGCATTCGTCACCAGCGCGCCGATCCGTAACCCGCCCTCGGATGTCTCCGTCACCTCTCGCAGATCCAGCGCGCCGATATCGACCAGGTACCGCGGCCGCTCGATGCCGAGTTTCATCAGATCCAGCAGGTTGGTTCCGCCGGCGATGAAGCGAGCTCCTGGCCGCTCAGTCGCCGCATGCAGCGCCGCCGTCTCGTCGGCGGGACGGATATAGTCGAAGGCGATCACGCGTCCGCTCCTTCGTGAGTGGCATAATGCTCGATTGCCTCGACGATGCGGGGATAGGCAGCGCAGCGGCAGAGATTGCCGCTCATCCGCTCCCGGATCTCGGCGGCGTCGATCGCCGGTGCGGCATCGGCACGGTCTCCGAGATGACTCGGCCAACCTTCGCGCCATTCGCCCAGCATGCCGATGGCGGAGCAGATCTGGCCCGAGGTGCAATAGCCGCACTGGAAGCCGTCCTTCGCCACAAAGGCCGCCTGGAGCGGATGGAGGTTTTCGGCCGTGCCCAGCCCCTCGATCGTCGTGATCTCGTCGGCTTGGTGCATGACGGCGAGCGACAGGCAGCTGTTGATGCGCCGGCCATTGACGAGAACGGTGCAGGCGCCGCACTGGCCGTGGTCGCAGCCCTTCTTGGTCCCCGTCAGTTGAAGATGCTCGCGCAGTGCGTCGAGCAACGTCACGCGCGCGTCCAGTTTGAGGTCGTGCCGCATGCCGTTGACGCTGAGCGTCAGGGCGGCGCCGGAATCCGCTTCGATCCAGGACAAGATATGCCTCCTCTGCAGATGCGATGGAACGGGTATCGAGGCTCGGCGCTCAGCGCGCCGGTGCGGGCAGCGCCAGCGCCGCCTTGAAGCTCGGAATGTCGAGAAAGGCCGTGACCGCGACCACCCGGTCGTCCTTTACGGTCATGATCCAGAGGTAGCTGTTCCGATAGGTCGTGCCGTTGAAGAGCTCGGCGCTGCCGTCCCAGTGGACCAGCACGTCCTCGCCATCGGCCCAGATCTTGCGGACACTGGGCTTCAGCGGCGTCGTCAGCCTCACGGCGAGCGGACGAGCCGCCCCGGCCAGCAGCTCCTCGCGGCTATGATAGGTTCTTGCGATCTCCGTGTCAGAGCCGATGATCTGCCAGCGTGCATCGTCCGTCAGCAGGCTGAAGACATCGCCATCCCCGCTGGCCCAGCGCTCGAAGGCTGCTGCGATCACCTTGCGATTTTTCTCCTCGACCGATGAGGCCGTGCTGCCGCTGCCCTGGCCACCGGCATGCTCAGACGCCGCGAGGAGCAGTGTGCCGGCAAGAACCATTGCCATGCGAAAAGCCATCGCTGCCGTCTCCATGGTTGCTGCGGATACGGGCGATAATGCCTGAGCGGCGGGCCTGGTTCTGCTCCGAAATGTCGTGTCAGCAAGGACGCGTGGTCGACACCCTCACGCCGAGAGGCGCCCGAAATCCTGCTCGAAGACGAAGCGCTTGAAGGCCTGGACGGCCGGCGTCGGCCGGGCCGTCCTCGGCGAATAGAGAAAGGCTGGCCAGAGATGGTGGTTCCAGTCCGGGAGCACCTCGACAAGCCGTCCGGCGCGCAGATGCTCGACGACCAAGAAGTCCAGCATCCGGACGATCCCGACATGGTTCAGCGCAGCCGCCACCAGAAGCGGCGCATCATTGACGACGAGCCCGCAAGCAGGCTCGACCAATCGGCTTTCGCCGGCTCCGTTCTGGAAAAGCCAGCGATAAGGCTTGCGCGTGACATCATTCAGGAGACGAACGCAATTGTGGTGCTCGCCCACATCGTCCGGCGCCTCGGGGACGCCATGCTCGGCGAGATAGGCCGGCGAGGCGCAGGTGACGATGCGGCTCTTCAGGACAGCCCTTTTATCGAGCCCCTGGGAGTCGGGTTCCCCGAAACGGATCGCGACATCGACGCCTTCCACGAGGAGAGTATCGATCCGGTCCCGAACCAAGAGGTCGATCCGAAGCCGCGGATGGGCGGCGAGCAGAGCCGGCAAAACCGGCATCAGCAAAGCCGGCCCGAACGCGGCATCTGTGGAAACGCGGAGCCGGCCCCGGATCTCGGCCGGAGAGGCCGGGGCCGCGATGACGCCGAGCCGTTCCAGCAGAGGCGAGACCTCTTCGAGGAAGCCGCGTCCCTGATCGGTCAGCTTGAGCGCCCGGCTGGTCCGGTCGAACAGCCGCATGCCGGTTCGGTCTTCCAGCCGCGCGATCGACTTCCCTACCCCGGAGCGCGACAGCCCGACCCGGTCCGCCGCACGCGCATAGCTTCCCGTGTTGGCAACCGCCACGAAGACGGTGATGCCGGCGATGATCCTGCCGTCGAACAACATGGCCCGGCCCCCAAAAGCCTCTCATTGACGCATGCTGCAGTGTGGAAGTCGAACAACGGCAGCATTGCCCAGCAGCTGATCGCAATTTCTAGCCGGCGAAGACGAAGCCGATGCCGGCAGACCCGCTCAGCGGTTCACCATGGCGAGGGCGGCCGCGCCGTAGCGCTCTCCCGATACGGCGAAGGCGGAGAGCGCCCCGTCGAGCCGCTCCACATCGTCGGCGGAGAGCTTGAGGCTGTCCGCGCGGAGGTTTTCTTCGAGGTAGCTCCGCCGCTTGGTCCCTGGGATCGGGACGAGGTCGGTCCTCCTCTGGAGAAGCCAGGCCAGCGCCACCTGGCCCGCAGTGGCGCCATGAGGCGCGGCGATCTCGCGCACCAGATTGGCGATCCTCATATTCGCGTCGAAGTTCTCGCCCTGAAGCCGCGGATCCCCTTTTGCGCGAAAATCCTCGGCAGGATAGTCTTCGGCCCGCTTGGCCGTGCCGGTGAGAAAGCCTCGGCCGAGCGGGCTGAAGGGAACGAGACCGATCCCGAGCTCCTGAAGAACAGGCATGATCTCGTCGTCGAGATTCCGTTCCCAGATCGAGTATTCGCTTTGCAAAGCCGAGACCGGCTGCACCGCATGGGCGCGGCGGATTGTGTCGGCGCCCGCCTCGGACAGGCCGAAGTAAAGGACCTTTCCCTCGGCAATCAGGTCGTTGACGGTTCCAGCGACGTCTTCGATCGGCGTGGCCGGGTCAACACGGTGCTGATAGAGCAGATCGATACGGTCGGTCTGGAGCCGCTTCAGCGAGGCTTCGACGACCTCGCGGATATGCTGCGGTCTGCTGTCAGCTCCCGCGAACAGACCCTTGCCGATGACGAAGCCGAATTTCGTCGCGATCTGGACCTGCTCCCTCCGCCCCTTGAGCGCTCGCCCGAGCAACTCCTCATTGGTGAACGGGCCGTAGACCTCCGCGGTGTCGAAGAAGGTGCAGCCGAGTTCGATCGCGCGATGAATGGTTGCGATCGACTCCGCATCGTCCGGTTGGCCATAGGCATGGCTCATCCCCATGCATCCCAGGCCGAGGGCCGAGACCTCCAGTCCCTGCCGGCCGAGTTTACGCCGTGTCAGCATTTGAATTCTCCATTTCCACGAGCGACGAATTCTCGGTGGGGCCGAGTGCGATGCACCCGCGCCTGAACTGCGCAAAAGCTCGTCCCGCTCTGCTTGGAAAACAACGGACGATCATGGAAGATGGTGCGCCGAATTTGGAAAATGCATGGACTGGAACGATCTCAGATATTTCCTCGCCGTGGCACGAACGGGCAGCCTTACGCTGGCTTCGTCCAATCTCGGTGCGAGCCAGTCGACGGTCAGCCGCCGCATTGGCGAGCTTGAGAAAAGCATCGGCACAAGCCTCTTCCGGAGGCATCAGACCGGCTACTACCTGACCGACGAGGGGCAGGAGGTTCTGCGCCACGCCGAGCTGGTCGAGGACAGCGTCATGGCGCTGGAGCGAGGCGCAACTGGGCTCGACCGAAACCCGGTGGGAACGGTGCGGTTGGCAACCTCCGAGAATCTGGCCATCGACCTCGTCATCCCCGCTCTTCCGGCCTTCAGGGATCGATATCCCGGCATCAGCCTTGAAATCCTGACCAGCACGGCGACGGCCGAGCTCGAGCGACGCGAGGCGGATATCGCGCTTCGGGTCGTCAGACCGATGCGCGGCAACCTGAAGATCCGGCGGGTCGGCCACATGACCTATTCGGTCTATGGCGGCAGGGATTATGTCGAGCGGCATCCGGCTCAGGACGGTGAGCCGCTTGGGGGCCGACATGCCATCGCCTGGGACGCGGCCCACGCCCATCTACCAGCCGCGGCATGGCTGGCACGCGAGCATCCAGGCTGCAGGACCGCCTTGATCACGAGCAGCCTGGCAACACAGATCGCCGCCGTACGGGCCGGGCTCGGCCTTGCCGTCATTCCGGATTTTCTGACGGTGAAGGACGACTTCGTCCGGGTGATCCCGCCCGAGCGGATGTTCAGTGCGGAGGTCTGGCTGGTCACCCACGCCGACCTTGCAGCGTCTGCTCGCATCCGGGCGCTGGCGGATTTCCTCAGTAACGAGGTGCTGCAAGGCAATCGCGAGCTTCGCTTGCCCGACATCTCATAGCAAGGTCGGCACGTCTCCGCTGGAAAAGCGACCGGGGGGCGGTCAACCCGCCCGCATTTTCGAGGCGGCATCCTCGCCGACAACGGTTGCCCATTCGCGAATGCGCCACTCCCGGACGAGGCCGTTATTGATATAGGGATCGTCCTTCACGAACCGCTCGACGATCTCCGGGCTGTCCCCCTTGAAGAGAATGGCGCCCTTATCCAATGGATCGGTCAGCGCCCCAGCCAGGACAAGCTCGCCTCGCGCGACGGCGGCCCAGGCCTTCGTCAGATGCTCGTCCCGAAACTCCGGCCGGCGCGCTTCGTAGCTGTCAGAGAACTCTAGCAGGAGAAGGTAGTGTTTCACGACTTTGGTGCTCCTCGTGGATCGCAGAGCTTGAGCGGAGGCGCATAGATCGTGAAGTTGCTTGCAAGTCCGATAGGCGCGGCCACCTTCGGCCACCTTCCAGCAGCCAAGTCAGATCCTGTTCGTCCAAACGCTCAATGCGCATTCTTCATTACACCTCGCGAGACGGGCGTTAGGCGCCGATTTGTCGGCGCAATGCGGACGTTTGCGACGAGGGCCTGATCCGCCCTTGCGCGGAATGTTTGTTGAGCACCACGTCCTATCAGAAGCATAGAGTTCGCCCTGCCACGCTGGCGATCGCCCCTGATAGCACCGCGCAGGAAGACATGCGGGTAGCGGCACTTCCTGACAGTCGAGCAATGCCAGGCACTCGACCATCGGCGACATCAGCCCGGTCGAGTTCGAAAAGAAGCGGGCATTAGCCTAACCGACTGTCCCCAGACCCGGCAGCAGACCAGGTTCACGTTTTGCTAGTCAGTAGCTTAAGGCCCGCAAAGGCAAAAAAGACGCCTAACGCGGCGTCGATCCAGCGACGGGCTCGTTGATAAGCTCGGACGACCCGCTGCGTCGAGAAGGCAACGGCATAGGCCAGATGCCCGATGACGGACAGGATGGTGGTGCCGATCACGATGACGAACGCTGTGGATGCAGTCGCCGAATGCCCGAGCCCCAACGACATGATCGCGATCCATGTCAGCGCCGCTTTGGGATTGGTCATCTGAACCGTAACACCGCGCAAGAAGAACTTGACCGGGGTGCCTTCCGACAGGCCGGCAAGGCTCATTTCAGAGGCGGCTGAGGCAGCTGAGCGAAATGATTTGAAGGCCAACCACAACAGATAAAGACCGCCCGCTAACTTGAGTGCCGTCAGGACAGACGCATAAGCGGTGATGATCGCGGTCAGTCCAACGGCAGTCATTCCCGCCCAAAGAAACGATCCGGCGGAAATTCCTAGCGCCAAGGCCATACCGGCCCTGCGATCGACAGCCATGGATGTCCCGATAACAGCGAGAATGTTGGGGCCTGGGCTAAACATGCCGAGTGCAAAAGCTCCAAAAGCCATCCCAATCTCAGGCAGATGTTCCATCGGAAGTCCTCAAGCTTTAGATGCGATCCTCCAGCTTACAGCGATAGCGCCCCGCCTGATGTCAGCTACGGCCGCAACCAGACCTCGACCTTTCGTCCCGAAGCCGACGCCGCATCCGGCCATTCAGGCATGATCGTGCTGGTGATGTAGGTCGGGATAGTGCGGATGGGTGTGCTTTAGCGGCTCGTGTCGGTGCCAGTGTGAGTGCGGCTCCGTGACAGGTCCTTCGTGATGATGCTGGTGGTGCTCGTCGTGGACGTGGACGTGCTCGTGCTCCATCGCGGTATGAAAGTGCTCATGCTCGTGCCGCTCCGCGAGGTGCAGCCATAGCCCTGCTCCCATCAGCAGACCGGCCGCGACGAGCTGCATTGTCACTGGCTCATGCAGCAGCGTGACGGCGATCATCGCGCCGATGAAGGGAGCGAGCGAGAAATAAGCCCCGGTGCGCGCCGCCCCGAGGTGCCGTAGCGCCAGCACGAACAGAACGAGGCTCACCCCAACGCCCAAGAAGCCAACCATGGCCGCGACACCGACCGTCGCCATGGGTGGCACGGCCGCGCCCAGCAGCAAGGCTATAGCGACGTTGACGCTGCCCGCCGTCAGCCCCTTGATGGTGGCCGTCACCACCGGATCAGCCGAGGACAGCTTGCGCGTCAGGTTATTGTCGATGCCCCAAGCCAGACAGGCCGCCGCGATGAGAGCCGCCCCTGCATCAAGGCGCACGCCTCCTCCTTCCCACGACAAAACGACTGCGCCCGTGAGGATGGCGAGGGCTCCCAGAAGCAGCCGCCGATCCACGTTTTCCCGGAAGACCATCCAGGCGATAAGCATGGTCGCCAACCCTTCGAGGTTGAGCAGCAGCGATCCGGAAGCAGCAGAGGTGTGCGAGAGCCCCAGCATCAGCAGAAGTGGCCCAGATAGTCCGCCGAACAGCACCACGGCCGCCAGCCACGGCAGATCATGACGACGCAGGGGAGCCTCCGGCGCCGGGATGCCGAGTGCAGCCCGGCTACCATGCACAACCGCCAGACCAATGCCTGCACCAAAGTAGAGCACTCCGGCGAGCAGTTGCGGGGACACCTCACCGAGCAACAGCTTGGCGAACGGGGCCGAGGCCCCGAATAGGACGGCCGAAACGAGCGCCAGCGGCACTCCTGGCCAAAGATGAGAATGGGCGCGCTTCATCGCGCGACTTTAGCAGCATTTCATCAAGGGCCTGAGAGCGGACCTTCCGAATTTCCGCAATGGGCCACTTTCAGCCAAACCGCTTGGCCCATCAGGCTACCCGGAAGCAGACGCTCCAGACGTCGGCTGGGGGCCAAAAACGTCGCTCGCTCGTCCGGCGCGCGTCAAGCGCGCAGGATTGCGCCGGGATTGAGGATGCCGAGGGGATCGAAGGCTTGCTTGACCCGCCGCATCAGGTCCAGCGCCTCGGGCTGGGCTGCCTTAGCCAGCGCGCCGACGAGAGAATGGCCGATGCCGTGCTCGGCCGTGATGCTGCCGCCCAGTTCCATGACGATCTCGAAGACGCAGGCATTCACTGCCGCCGCAGTCGCGGCGAAGGCGGCCGCGTCCGGGATCGCCGTCGTCGGGAACAGCAGGGTCACATGGATGTTGCCGTCGCCGATATGGCCGACGAAGAGCGGCCGTGCTATCGGGAACCGGCGCGCTGTTGCCCGCTCGACGGCCTCGATCATGACCGGCACGTCGGCTGTCGCGACGCTTGTATCGTGCGAGACGCTCGGTCCCGCCAGCCTGTTCGCCTCCGCCACAGCAAGGCGGATCGTCCAGATCGCCTTGGCCTGTGCGTCGCTCGCGGCGATGACCGCGTCCTCCAGCACGCCGTCTTCCAGCGCCGTGCCGAGAACCTCGGTCATGATGCGCTCGACATCGGCTTGCGGGTCGCTGTCGGCGATTTCGACGAAGCCGTACCAGGGCTGGCGGCTTTGGAGCGGCAGCGAGGTTGCCGGCATGAGCGCGAGCGTCAGCCCCATCTCGGCATCGCACATTAGTTCGAAGCTGGAAATGCGCTCGCCAGCGACGCTGCGCAGGCGCTGCAGCACCTGCAGCGCCGCGACGGGATTGGCGAAACCGCAGAGCGCTGTCGTGCTCGCTCTTGGCCTCGCGAACAGCTTGAAGGCGGCGGCTGTGACGATCCCGAGCGTTCCCTCCGAGCCGATCAGCATGTCGCGTAGGGCGTAGCCGGCATTGTCCTTCCGCAGCGGCTTCAAGCCGCGAATGATCACACCATCGGCTGTAACGAATTCGAGCCCGAGCACGAGATCGCGGACCGTGCCGTAGCGGATGACGTTGACGCCGCCCGCATTGGTCGCGACGATGCCGCCGATCTGGCAGGACCCCTCGCTGCCGAGGCTGAGCGGGAACAGGCGGTCGGCGTCGGTGGCCGCGCGCTGCACGTCGGCGAGGATGCAGCCGGCTTCCGCGACAAGGGTGTCGCCGAGCGCATCGACCGAACGAATGCTATTGAGACGGCCGAGCGAAAGGACCACTGCATCGCCGGCGGCGTCGGGTGTGGCGCCGCCGGACAGGCCGGTATTTCCGCCTTGAGGCACGATCGGTGTGCCCGTATGCGTGGCCCAGCGCATGATCGCCGAGACTTCCTCGACCGTGCGCGGACGCAGGATGGCTTGCGCCCGCCCATGCCGGCGTCCGCGCCAGTCGCTGAGATAAGGCGCCATCGCCGCGGGCTCGGTGACGATGCCGGCAGCGTCGAGCACGGCTTCCAACGGTTGAAGGTTCGCCAGCATGTCAGACAGTCCCGGCATCGACGATGAAGTTCTGGCCCGTGCACATGCGCGAGACATCCGAAGCGAGGAACAGGGCCATCGCGGCAATATCGGCGGGCAGGATCTCGCCCTTGAGCGCCTGCGCGCGTTGCGCCGCATCCCAGCGCTCCGGCGTCATGTGCAGGTTCCGCTGGCGCCCGGTCATGACCCAGCCCGGCGTCAGGCAATTTACCCGGATATTGTCGGGGCCGAGTTCGCGTGCCAGCGATCTGGTAAAGCCGAGCACGGCGGCCTTGGCTGTCGCATAGGCTATCATGCCGGGCGCCCCCTTCATCCAGGAGGTCGAGCTCAGATTGATCAGCGAGCCGCTGCCGAGCGCCTTCATGTCGGCTGCAAGGCTCTTCGCGACGAACATCATCGGCCGCAGATTGACCGCGAACCGATCATCCCAATAGTCCGGCGTCACCTCGCCAAAAGCATGGCGCTCATCATGGCCGGCATTGTTGATGCCGATCGCGAAAGGGCCGCAGGCCGTGCGTGCGGCCGCGATCGCGTTTTGCGTAGCCGTGATATCGCGCAGGTCGACAAGGTGGAACGAGACCGTTGCGCCCTCCTCCGTCAGCAGCGCCGCCAACGCCTCACCGCGTGGTTGGTCCAGATCGAGGAAAGCGACCCGTGCCTTTTGCCGGGCCAGCACCTCGACGATCGCCTGCCCGATGCCGTCGGCACCGCCGGTGACGAGCGCGCCTTTGCCTGCAAGGTCGGGATACGTCGCTGCCGGCCTCATTGGCCGAACTCTGCTGCCGGCAGGCCGGGCACATCGATCGGCAGCGTGAACAATCCACCCGAGAACGGCGCTTCGGCCAGGATGCGCGACGGCAGGCGCACGCGCGCGCTCGTGATGAACAGCGTCTTCAAGTCTTTGCCGCCGAAGGCGACGCTGGTCGGGCGCGGGATCGGCAGCTTGACCTCGCGCAGGAGCCGGCCGTCGGGCGCATAGCGGTGCAGGCACCAGCCGTCCCAGACCGCGCACCAGACGCAGCCCTCGCTGTCGACCGCCAGCCCGTCGGGACGGCCCAGGGCAGCGTCGATCTCGGCGAAGACGCGGCGGCGCTTTAGCGTACCGGCGGTCTCGTCGAAGTCGTAGGCATATATTCGGCCCGGCGCGGAATCGGCGAAGTAGAAGATGCGCCCGTCCGGGCTCCAGTCGAGCCCGTTGGCGACGGTCAGGCCGCTTTCATGGCGCTCCCAGGTGAGATCGGGCTTGATCGCATAGAGCGAGCCGCTGGCCCGGCTGGCGTCGAGCCGCATGGTCCCGGCCCAAAGCCTGCCCTGCCGGTCGCATTTGCCGTCATTGAAGCGGTTGTCGGAAATCTCGGCTTCGGGATCGACCAGCGGCGTCAGCGTGCCGCTGTCGAAATCGAAGCTTTCGAGCCCGCTCTGGGTCAGCGCGACAAGCCCACCATCGCGCCGGCCGACCAAGGCGCTGACCAGCCGGGGCAGCGCGACCTCCTCATTGCTCCGCGTCGCCGGATCGAAACGGTTGATCGAGGGTGCCAGGATATCGACCCAGTACAGACGCTTTTCGCGGGCCGACCAAACTGGCCCCTCGGCGAGATGGGCGCCCCAGGGCAGCACGCATTCGACCTCCGCATCGATCTGGCGCAGCGAGCGCGGCTTCGAGCTGATGTTCATCTGCGTGGTGCCTACATTGCCGGAGATCTGCCGCGCCGCCGCCATCAAATCACGTCCGGTGACGTGGAGCCGCTCCTTGCTCAAGCGCGAGGACGGACCAAACACGCCGATCGCCGCGACGGCCCGCCCGGTATGGTCGAAGATCGGCGCCGCAACCGAGGCGACGCCGGCGACATGCTCCTCGAGCGAAACCGCATAGCCGCGGGCGCGCGTCAGAGCGAGATCGGCGAGCAGCACGTCCTCCTCGACGAATGTGGAAGGGGTGAAGCGTTCCAGCACGATCTTGTCGAAGACGGCGCGCTGCTCATGCGGCTGGGCGAAGGCGAGCAAAGCCTTGCCGCCGGCCGTGCAATGCAGTGGTGCACGCCGGCCGACCTCGACGCGGAAGCCATAGGGGCCGCCGCGGCTGCGCTGGTCGATGTAGAGCACCTCGTTGTTGTCGATCGAGCACAATGCCGCCGTCTCGCGCGTCTCCTCGGCGAGGCGGTCGAGCACGGGCGCCGCCGCCCCGCGTAGGTCAAACGATTCCCAGACGCGATGGGCGAGTTCGAACAGCCGGTGCCCGAGCCGATAGGTGTTGTCGCTGTCCTCCTGCCGGATCAGCCGAAACAGCACGAGCGTGTTGAGCATCCGCGCCAGCGTGCCCTTGGGCAGGCCGGTCGCGGCCTGGAGATCTTTGAAGCGCGGCGGCGTCGCGGCCTCGCCGATCACGTCGAGCAGATAAAGCCCCTTGGCCAGGGCCGCCGCGCCGGTCGGGACATCGCGCTCGTCAGGTGTCAGGACACGCGTGTCGCCCGCGCCTGCGCCGCCTCGTCCATCATGCGGTCGAACGTCCATCGCGGTTCATATCCCAGTTCGGCCCGGATCTTCGCATTCGACGTCTCGTAGAAGACGCCGGCGCCGGGCAGGTCGATGGTCTTCAAGGACAGTCCCGTCAACTGCGCCATGCGCGGCAAGGCTTCGGCGAAATCGACGGGTGCGGTCGCGCCGAGGTTATAGGTCTGCCCGGCCGCGCCTTGATGATCGAGCGCGAGCAGGATGCCCTCGACCATGTCGCGGGTGTCGGTGATGTGCATCCGGAACGGCCGGCCTGCCTCGTTGCGCGATAAGACCAGCGCCTCTGGGCCATCATCGGCCTGCTTCAGCAAAGCCACAGCAGCTGCGTTGCCAAAGCTCTCCTGCTGTCGGATTTTTGGCTGCAGGAAAAAGCGCGGCCCGGAAAAGAAGCTGGTGGGGTCGAGCAGTTCGTTCGCGTCCTGCGTATGCGAGAAGCGCAGGATCGTCGCCGGCGTGCCGCTAGTGCGTTCAAAAAAGCGCACGAGCTCCTCGCCGAGCAGTTTTGTCAGCCCATAGGACGAGCGCGGCTTGCGCGGATGCGCCTCGTCCACCGGCAGGTAATCCGGCACGTTCTCGGGGTAGACCTCGCCGGAGCTGGCGAAGACGAAGCGGCTCAGCTTCAGCCCTGCCGCTTCCTCCAGCAACACGCGCGTGCCCTCGACATTGGCGGAAAACAGCTTGTCGCGAGCGGCCGGAAGCCAAGACATGAAGGCGCCGAGATGCAGGATGACGTCCGCTCCGGGGACTGCCTCGGCTGCCTTGGCGCGGTCATCGAAGCCGCCGACGACCTCGCGGAAGGCGGGATGTGCGATCCCGGCCGAACGCAGGTCGAAGCCGGTGACGGCGCGGCCCGCATCGAGCAGGCGCCGCACCACCCGCGAGCCAACGCGCCCGGCACTGCCGGTGACGAGAACGCTCACTGGATCGCACCCTGCGTGGCCGCGTCGAAGACATGCAGCCGGGCGGGATCGAAGGACAGCGTCAGCCGCTCGCCGGGGGGCCGGCCATCGGGGTTGATCAGCCGCGCGATCAGCGAATGGCCGCGCGTATCATCATCCGCAACGGCCTGGCCGACCCGGACGCGGTTTTCCACAGGCAGTTCGACATAGACATATTGCTCGCTTCCCAGACTCTCGACGAGGCGCGGCTGGACCTCGAAGCTCACGGGGCCTGGACCGGCCGAAATATGTTCGGGCCGCAGGCCGACGATGGCGTCCTCTCCGACAAGCGATCCGGCGCCAGCGACCGGCAACGCCACGTTCTGGCCGAACAGCCGCACCTGCGCGCCGCCCGCCGCCGCCGTGACCGGCGATTGCAGAAAATTCATGCCGGGAGAGCCGATGAAGCCGGCGACGAAGAGATTGGCTGGCTCGCGAAACATCGTGTCGGGATGGGCGATCTGCTGGATCTCGCCATCCTTCATGATGACGATCCGGTCTGCCATCGTCATGGCTTCGGTCTGGTCGTGGGTGACATAGATCGTGGTGACGCCGAGGCGCTTATGCAGGGCGCTGATCTCGGCGCGGGTGTGGACGCGCAGCTTGGCGTCGAGATTGGAAAGCGGTTCGTCCATCAGGAAGGCTTGCGGCTCGCGCACGATCGCGCGGCCCAGGGCGACGCGCTGGCGCTGGCCACCCGACAAGGCGCGCGGGCGCCGGTCGAGCAGATGGTCGATGCCGAGGATTTTTGCGGCGTCGCCGACCCGCCGCTCGATCTCGGCCTTGTCCGTGCCGCGCATCTTCAGGCCAAAGCCCATGTTCTTGGCGACGGTGAGATGCGGATAGAGCGCGTAGTTCTGGAACACCATGGCGATGTCGCGGTCACCGGGCGCGAGATCGGTGACTTCGCGCTCGCCGATCCAGACTTTTCCGGAGGAGGCCTCCTCCAGGCCGGCGAGGATCTTGAGCATGGTCGACTTGCCGCAGCCGGAGGGACCGACCAGGACGACGAATTCGCCATCGGCGATGTCGAGAGAAAAATCCTTGAGCACGGCGAGGTTGCCATAGGATTTGGTGACGTGCTCGATCTTGATGCCGGCCATGAGATGCGGTGCCCCAGCTTATTTCTCTGCGCCGGCGGTGAGGCCGCCGACGAGATAGCGTTCGAGGAAGAGGTAGATCAGCAGGATCGGCAGGGCGACGAGGATGGAGGCCGCCGATATGTCGCTCCAGTTGCTGACATATTCGCCCTTCATCGTGGTGATGCCGAGATTGGCGGTCCAGTTGCCCTGGGCGTTGGTCAGGAAGGTCCGCGCATAGGCATAGTCCGACCAGGACAGCACGAAGCCATAGAGCGCGGTTGCCGCCAATCCGGGCGCCGAGACCGGCAGGATCACCCGGAACATCGCCCCCAGAGGCGAACAGCCATCGACCATCGCCGCCTGCTCGAGCTCGCGCGGGATCGTGTCGAAATAGCCTTTCAGCATCCAGGTCGTGAAAGGGATGATCAGCGTGGCATGGGCCAGAATGATCGACCAAAGGCTGCCGATCAGCTCCAGCTGCCGGAAGATGCCGAAGAGCGGGATCACCAGCAGCGTCGCCGGCAGCATCTTGGCGGTCAGGATGAACAGCCCGAGCGAGGGACCGCCGCGCACCTTGAAGCGCGACAGGCTGTAGCCCGCCAGCACCGAGACGACCATCGACAGCGTCACGGCGCCAATCGCGGCGAGCGCGGAATTGCCGAGCCAGAGCAGGATCGGCCGCTCGGCCAGAATTTGGCCGAACACGCCCCATCGCGGGTGATCGGGCCAGAATTTCGGCGGCAACTGGCGCAACTGGTCTGGCTCCGACAGCGCGGTGATCACGAGCCAGTAGATCGGGAAGACCAGCACCGCGCAGGTCAGGACCACCGTAGCGTAGAGGATGATGCTGTCGCGTGAAGAGCGTTTCATGGTGGCGTCCTCAGATGTTGTCTGGAGCGCGCGAGATCATCAGCCGGCTGGCGATGACGCAGACGATCAGGGTGATGACGCCAATGGCCGAGGCGTAGCCCATCTTGAAGAAGCCGAAGGCCTGCTCATAGGTCATGATCGAGAGGCTTTGCGTCGCCTTCAGCGGCCCCCCGCCGGTCAGCACATAGATGATCGAGAAATCGCGGAAGACCCACAGCATCACCAGCACGAGCGTGACGCCCAGCACCGGCATTAGCGAGGGAATGGTGATGTTGATCAGGCGTTGCCAGGCGCTGGCGCCGTCGACGCGCGCGGCGTTGTAGAAGTCCTCGGGGATCGATTGCAGGCCCGCCAGCATCATGATCGAGACGAAGGGATAGCCCTTCCAGACCATCACGACGCAGACCACCGCAAAAGACGCCGGCGGTGACGAGAACCAGTTGATCGTGGTGTCGACGAGACCGAGCTTGATGAAGACCCAGTTCATCAGACCGAAGGACGAGTCGAACATCCAGGCGAAGATCACGACCGCGATCACCTCCGGCACGGCCCAGGGCAGCGCTACCAGAAGCCGCGCCAGTGCCTGGCCCTTGAAGCGGTTGTTGACCAGCAGCGCGGTCGACAGGCCGAGCAAGAAGCAGAAGAAGGAGACGATGGTGACCAGCTTGAAGGTCACCCAACAGGCATTCCAGAAATCCTCCGAGGCGAACAGGCGCTCGTAATTGAGCGTGGTGAAGGGGCGGCGCGGCTGGTCGAGCCGGGCGATGTTGACGTTCTGGAACGAGAGATCGACCGAGACGAACACGGGATAGACGATGATCAGCCCGATCAGCAGTACGGCGGGCGCCAGCAGCAGATAGCCGAGCCAGTGGCGTCGGCTTGGCCTTGCGAGATCGAGGAAGGCTGATCGGGACATGTCGGGGTTTCCTGTCGTCCGCCGTCATTCTCGGACGGCGCGCAGCGCAGACCCAAGAAGGTCGTGACGAGACGGCACTGATTTCCGAGATGGCCGGGTCAAGCCCGGCCATGACGAGCGAGCCTCACTGCTTCTGCAGCGCCTCGGCCTTCTTCTGCATGGTGGCGGCGACGATCTTCGGGTCGAGGTCCTGGATGATCATGCGCTGCGATTCCTCCATGATCATCTTGGCGAACTCGTTGAAGGCGAGCTCGAGTCCCTTGGGAATGCGGTCGACCTTGGCCTCGGCTGCGCCCCTGGTCGCCTTCACCAGCAGGTCGAAATGCGGCGTATCCTTCGAGGCGGCCGAGGTGTCGGCGCGCGGGCTCGGCGGCGGCGAGGCGCCCAAGGTCGCATAGCTCGACTGGAACTTGTCCGAGGTTGCGATCGCGATGAAATCCCAGACTAGCTTCTTGTTTTCCTTGGGCGCGTCGGCTGCGATGCCGAGCACGTTGGACGAGCCGCCCATGGGCGGGTTGAACGGCACCATGGCGAGCTTAATCTGGTCCTTGGCCTTGCCCTTCTGGATGATCGGCCAGAGCCAGGGGCCGTCGCTCTTAAGGGCGATCTTGCCGTCGGCGAACATCTGGCGGACCTCGCCGGCTGCGAGATCGCGCGGCGTCAGGCTGTCCTTGACGACGGTCTTCCAGCGCGACAGTCCCTCGACCATCTGCGGCGTGTCGATGGTGACCTTGCCCGCATCATTGGTCCAGCGGCCGCCGGCATCGAGCGTGTAATTCATCATCTCGCTGAGATACTGGCCGCCACCGCCCTTGGTCTCGTGGCCGGTGCCGAACTGATCGACGATGCCGTCGCCGTTCAGGTCCTTGGTCAGCTTGCGCGCAGCCGCGAGGAACTCGGCATAGGTTTTGGGAACCTCGAGACCCTCTTTCTTCAGCAGTTCTTCGTTGTAGGCGAAGATGTTGCCGAAATAGAGCATCATCGTGCAGACGGTGTGCTTGTTCCAGACGCAGGTGTCCTGCCCGGCCCAGCCCTTCATGTCGAGCTTGGCGTCCTTGATGTAGCCGTCGAGCGGGTCGAGCCAGCCATTATCGGCGAATTTCTGGAACTCGAACGAGGCGAGATGGACGATGTCGGGCGGCTTTCCGCCGGCAAACAGCGTCGTCATCGTGTCGGCATAGGCGCCGCGCTCGACCTTGGTCCATTCGATCTTGACGCCGGGGTGCGTCGCCTCGAACTCCTTGATCACGGAGCCCCACCAATCGCCGACGCCGCGCTCGTCCTTCTGCCAGGACACGAACTTCAGCACCTTGCCCTGCGCAAGCGCTGCACTCGACGTAAAGCCGCTGGCCAATGTCAGAGCCAGCGCGGCGGCGGAGAGAAACAACCTTGTCTTCGGCATAACGTGACCTCCCTTGGTTTTGGCTTTTTGCCTTTAGTGTTTTTGTAGAAGCTCCAGCGCCTCTCGCGACGGCTCGACGCCCAGCCCCGCTCCCGCGGGCAGGGTGTAAAGGCCCAGGCTGCAATCCATGTCGCCTACGAGCAGCCGGCGGTTGGGCTCGAAGATCGAGTGCTGGTATTCGTGGCATTCCACCGCCGACAAGGCCGAGCTCGCATGCAGGCTCGCGGCCAGGAACAGGCCGATGCCGATGGTGGCGTGGGGTATGACCCTGAGGTGATGCGCCTGGGCATAAAGCCCGATCCGCATGAACTCGGTCACGCCCTTGTGTCCCATCTCGGGCTGGACGATGGCGCAGGCCCGCCGGGCGACGCGCGGCACCATGTCGTAGACGGTGCGCCACTCCTCGCCGACCGCGACAGGCGTCGAGACATGCGCCGCGACATGAGCGAGACCGTCGAGATCCTCCGGCTTCACCGGCGCCTCGGCGAACCAGAGCCCATGCGGCTCCATCGCCTTGATCACCGCGACCGCTTCCTCGCCGCCATGAACCCAGTGCATGTCGCAGGCGATGCGTGCTTTCGGGCCGAGCCGCGCGCGCAAGGTCTCCATCTCTGCGACCACGCCGTCATCGGCGACAGGCGCGGCGAATTTGAAGCTGTCGAAACCCCTGCCCTGCCATTCCGCCGCGAAATCGGCCCGCTCTGCGCGGGTCGATTTCGGCAGGCCGGAGATATAGGCCGGCAGCCGCTCATGGCGCTGGCCGCCGAGCAGCTTGACCAAAGGCAGGTTGGCGAGCCTGCCGCATATGTCCCAGAGCGCGATGTCGATCGCCGCCAGCGCGTCAAGATAGAAGCCGCCGGTATAGCCGCGCACACGCATCAGATCGTAGAGATCGTCGTGGATCACGCTGACGTCGCGCGGATCGCGCCCGACCACGAAGGGGCCGAGCAGATCGTCGATGATCGCGATGGCGGCGCCCGGCGCGACGATGCCATAGGTCTCGCCCCAGCCGACCGCCCCGCTCGTGGTCTCGATGCGCACGACCACGGTGCGATCGACCACCGGATAGACCGTGCGGTTGCCCTTGCGCACGACATAGCCGCGCTCATTGATCGTCTCGCCTTCGCGCAGCGCGCCGAGATAGGGCATGTCACGCGAAATGGTGATCGAGAAGACTTCGACCCTGGCGACCTGCTCGCTCATCCGCGGGCTCCCGCAGCCCGGGCCAGCGGTGCAGCATCCGACATCAGATCGGCCGACGCATCGAGCCAGGCGTCGATCTCGGCGATGTCGTGGGCATCCATCTCAGGCACTCTTGAGCGCACCACGGTATTGTCGAGGATGCCGCGGCGCGACAGCACATGCTTGGTGAAGGCCATGCGGAAATTCGCCTGGATCACCAGCAGCGGCAGCGTGCGCATGTAGAGTTCGCGCGCCCGGCCGATATCGCCGGCACGGAAGGCGCGATCCATCGCGACGTGGACATCGGCCAGCTCGACAGCCGGCATCGCGCCGCAGGCGCCGCGACTATACTCGTCGACGAAATAGCGCGCCCCGCCGCCGCCGATCACGCCCTTGAGATGCGCCGGCTTGCCGGCGATCAGCGCCGAGATCGCCACGCCAGAGGGAAGCGTCTCTTCTTTGACATAGGTGATCGCGGGGTTGTCGCGGACGATTTCCAGAATGGTCTGGGGCTTGAGGTCCGAGCCGCGCGGCGCAGGCGCATTCTGCAGCACGATCTCGCAGCCCGGCAGCGCCTCGGCGACGGTCCGGTAGAAGGCCGCGACCGCCTCGGTGCCGGCACCGATGCTCTTGGGCGCCTGTATCATGAAGGTGGAGATGCCCTCGGCCAGCGCCTCGCTTGCATACTCAATCGCGAGTTCGGCGCTAGGCGCGCTGGCGCCAGCGACGATCGGCATGCGCCCGCCGACCCGACCAACCACCACCTTCAGTAGCGCGGCACGTTCGGGGCCGCTGAGTTCGTCGACCTCGCTAGCGAAACCTGGAAACACCACGCCGTCGACCCCCGCCTTGATGGCGAAGTCGGTGATCCCAGCCATGGCCGCGGCGTCGACCTCGCCGCCCTTAGCGAACGGCGTCGGCAGGACGGGCAGAATTCCGGCAAGCAAGGCGACCTCCCATTTGATCCATATGTTGGATCAATAGTTATTTGATATGGACCGTAAGAGCGGAACGGTATTTCGTCAATCGCAACCGCTGCTAAAGCAGCGCACCGCTCGGCGACGCAGCATGCTTTGACATCGATGACATGAAGTTTTGGCTCGAAAGCGAGGAGAGCGAATGGTCTTACCCGCTATGCTTCTGCCGGATGGCTCGCATCCAGACATTGGGAGAGCCTTCAATGGGCCGACGCTCCCTGCGCGTCACACAGCCGAGGTGACCCGCCCTAAACCGGACGCTCCAAACGTCAGGAAGGGGCCAAAACCGCCAGCCCTTCGCCCGGGCGAGATGTGAAAACTCGGTTGGCCGACCGCGTCGCGCCAACAACCGGACTCTGGCTCTTTGCCCGAAAGCGGACCAACGCCGCGGCCTTGGACTGCCAACGCACGCCGGCACGCACCGAAGCACTCCATCGACCCGGCACCCGGCCGACGTGTCGCGATCCGAGCCGGCAGGAAGTTCAGCGCCGCCTTCGACTAGGAAATCAATCTGAGCGATGTGTCCCAGAGGCGCTCGGCATTTCCGACATCGACGGCGTAGCGGGCAACGCCGGTAAAATCCGGGGGGCGACACGAGACTGTCGCAGCCTCGTTGCAATCCTCGAAATAGCGCCCGCCGATCCCCTGAAGCAAAGGGGAAGCTGCGAGAAGCACGGAGGTTGCCGCGCCTTGCTGCGGCGACTTCCGACGCTCGGGAGGTGTTTTGAGGCCACCCGTATGCTTCTGGAGATTGGTGGCGATCGCTCCTGGGTTTAGCGCGTTGGCAAAGATGCCATCGTTCGACCAACGTCGCGTCGCCTCTACCGCCAGGAGGGCACATGCCGTCTTGGACTGTCCGTAAGCGACCAGCGGGTCGTAGGGCAGAAAGTCAAAATTCAGATCATCAAAGATGACGGGTGCGATGAGGTTCCCGCTTGAGCTCACCGAAGCAATCCGGGCGCCGCCCGCAGCCGCAAGCGCGCGATGCAATCCGATTGCGAGTGTGAAATGCCCGAGGAAATTAGTGGCGAACTGCATCTCCCATCCCTCGGGAGTGCGTTCGAGGGTTGGCAGCGCCATAATGCCAGCATTGTTGACCAGGATATGCAGCGCACCATCCCAATCGGCAACAAATCGGCGGACACTTCGCTGATCGGACAAATCGAGCTGCCGAACGAGGACGGCAGCGTTCTTATACACCGCACGGATTTCAGCAGCGGTGGTCTCTCCTGCGTCGATCCTGCGCACGGCCAGGGTGACCTCGGCGCCAGCGGCTGCGAGCGTTCGAGCGGTTTCCACTCCGATTCCCGAGGAAGCACCGGTTACCAGCGCGCGCTTGCCGCTCAGATCGATACCTGAAAGGACCTGCTCTGCAGTTGTGCTGAAGCCAAAGGGCGTGGTGATGAGACTCATTTGGCCTTCCTTCAGTGCCTCATAGGCGTTTCGCCAGTAGAGCGGCGGCGCGCATGAGTCCGCCGTTAGATACGGCAGGACGATCCCTCGCTGTGTTCGATCGTATCGATCAGGCGATGAAGCGTGACAGCATCGTCGAATGTCGGCCGGAGTTGTGTTCTTTGTAGAAAATCCGAAGCAAGACGTTCGTATGCGATAGCGAGAATCTGCTGTGGGCCCTCGCAAAAGCGTTCGGCCCTGTAATTCGCTGGAATATCCAGTTCCTCCAACTGTCCACGGCCGCTTGCTCCCATAACCTTGAAGCCGCCGAAACCCACATATCCGACAGGGCTCGTGATAATCAGATCACCTTTCGTGCCATTAATCTCGACGTGAAAATTGGTGCCACGCGAGAGGCCGCCGCGGAAATGCGCCGCGACCGCCACACCATTCGCCAGTTGGCCACTCACCATCACCTGGTCCGGGACCGTCATGGGCAGCTCAACTCCAGTCTCCTCGAGGCGGATTGTCTGGCGGCGGGTCATGAGAGTTCCGGTTACTGCCTCAAAACAGCTATCCAGCGCGTAAAGCAGCGCGTCGATCGAGTGAGCGAAGGGTACGTTCAGCATCGCCGCGCCGGCTGCCCTATCGAGCGTGTACGCAAAGCTGCTGCTCATCGCTTCTCCCCAGACGATGCCGGAGCCGATCTGCGTGGCTGAAAGAACTTCGCCCAGATACCCGTCCCGAATGAGATCGCGCGCATAGGCGAAAGGCGGCGCAGCACGTGTCTGCAGGCCGATCGTGGTCGCGACGCCTTTGGATCGAGCAAAGTCACGCATCGCCACGGCGTCAGCGAGGTTCATCCCGAGAGGCCATTCGGAGAACACGGCCTTCCCCGCTGCAATCGCTTTGGTGACAAGTTCCTTGTGCCGGGTCACTTTAACCGCGATGACGACCAAGTCGACGTCAGGAGAGGCGACCAGTTCCTCGGCGGTTCCCATTGCATAAGGGACGCCGAATTTACCGGCGGCTGCGGTCGCGATATCGAGATTGTTATGGCTAATCGCTGTAAGGCGGAAATCTGAAAGCCCCTTCAGCGCCGGAATGTGTGCGGTCGTCGCCCAGCCCTTGTCGGGATGGACGCCTATGATTCCGACCTTAATTGGGTTGCCGATCATATCGCACTCCCTACGTCGGTGACGCGGCAGATCCCGAAGCCGACCGATGCTCCGCAGACCATGGCACGTCATCTCGAACCAGCGTCGAGCTCGGACACGAAGCAAATCGGCTGAGCAGCGGCCGGCTACGCGCGCCCAGTTATTCGGTGATCTTCACGAAACCCTGCTGAACGAGCTGAATCGTTCTCGCCATCGCGTCGAGGTTGATCTTCACATCCGGCAGCAAATCCATATTGCCCCAGCCGTTCGCCTTGGCGGTTGCGCCGCAGAGTTCAATGTTCACCCCGCGTTTCATCAAATCGGCGATCAGACCTTGGTACGGGTTGCCGGTCTTGATGTTTCGAGCGGCATTATAGGCTTGGTCGTTCAGCGTCACGTGCCCGGCATTGGTATGAAAGACCGCAATGACCTCGGACTGGGCATTCCAATCGCTGATGTCTCCGGTGATCAGATCAAGGTGAAACAGCGACGCTGGGAGATCGCCTTCGAACGCAAGTCCGCCAATGCTGTGCACCGACTTTACGTTCTGCAGCATGACCGGGATATCGATGATTATGGCATGTTCGGTTTTGGACATGGGGACACACCGTTCGGATTAATTATTTCGGCGGCGAACTTGCGGCACCGCTCCTGGGTTACGTTTGCGGGTAAAGCTCTGACCTCGGCCGACGCCCGCAGCGTCGATCGATCAGAGAGCCGTCACACGCCCTCGTGAACGAGCTTGGTGAAGAAGGCAGGGCCGATGACGAACTGGCCCCATTTCTCATCGAACTGAGCCGTGGGCTTGGCGGCGACGATCTCGTCCAGAGAGCGACCTTCCCGTTTCAGCTTGGCGACATTCGCGCGAATGCCAACGAGCATGTCGTGGTAGCCTTTGAGCTCCGCCTTATTGCTCACGGGTTGCCCATGCCCCGGAATAACGGTTGTCTGGTCGCTTATGCCAGACAGGATCGCCTCGACCGCGCGGATCGTGCCGTCGATGCTTCCTCCGGTTGAGTAGTCGATAAACGGGTAGATTCCGTTCCAGTAGATATCGCCAGCGTGGATGATATCCGCTTCTGCGAAGCTCACTGTGATGTCGCCGTCCGTGTGAGCGTTCGGGCGGTGCTTAAGGAGCAGCGTCGCGTTGTTCAGGCGGATGGACTTCTCGTCGGAGATTGTTTCGGCCGGCAATGCGCCTGGGGGCGAGGGTGGGAAGTTGAAATCCCAATCCTCGACCCTCTGCGCCGCCATGAGGTGTTTGCGTGCATTGTCGTGGGCGAGGATCGCCGCCCCTTCCTTGTTGAGCCATTCATTGCCGTCCGCATGGTCGAAATGCCAATGCGTGTTGATCAGGTGCTTCACGGGCTGACGGCCGAGTGCGTCGAGAGCCTCGATGATCCGCGGCCGGGACGCGGTAATGCCAGCGTCGACGAGCAGCTTCCCATCGGGCCCGGTCAGTACAGCGATGTTTCCTCCCGATCCTTCCAGCACGGCCACATCGCCACGTAGCTTGTGGACGGCGATCGGCGCCTTCGCGGCTTCGGCGCGGATCATGTCGACGATGCCCTGGGCCTTGGCGAAGGCGTGCCTTGGGCTCAGCCAGCCATCGGTCGCCGTGATTGTGCCCGCGCCGATGCAGCACAGGCAAAATCCGCGGCGCGAAAGCCTGAATTCCTGGGTCATGACAATACCTTCCTCGGGCGCGCAGCTCGAGGCTGGCGCGTTGGTGGGTAAAGGCTGAGGGAGGACGCGGATGGGCCGAAGCCGTCTGAGTCCAAGCTATGGTTGCTACGCCTTGATGAAGGCGAGCAAGTCCCGATTGATCTCGTCGGAATGCGTGCTGAACATGCCGTGCGGAAAGCCCTTGTAGACTTTGAGCGTTCCGTTCTTCAGCAGCTTGACCGACAGTTGGGCGGAGTCCGTGATCGGCACGATCTGATCGTCGTCGCCGTGCATGACGAGGACCGGCACGTCGATCTGCTTGAGGTCTTCGGTGAAATCGGTTTCCGAGAATACCTTGATGCAGTCGTAATGCGCGTTCGCACCGCCCATCATGCCCTGGCGCCACCAGTTCCGGATCAGGCCTTCCGATACCTTCGCGCCCTTGCGATTGAAGCCGTAGAAGGGTCCGCTGGGCACATCGAGGTAGAACTGGGCCCGGTTGGCAGCGAGCTGGGCACGCAGATCATCGAAGACAGCGATTGGCGTGCCGTTCGGGTTGCGATCCGATTTCACCATGACCGGCGGGATTGCGCTGATGAGCACGGCCTTGGCGACCCGCCCCTTGCCATGGCGGGCAACGTAACGCGTGACTTCGCCGCCGCCGGTTGAATGACCGATATGGATCGCATCGCGCAGGTCGAGCGCGGCTGCCAGCTCTCCGACATCCGCCGCATAGGTGTCCATGTCGTTGCCCGTCGCGGTCTGCGAGGAGCGTCCATGACCTCGCCGGTCGTGGGCGATGACCCGGAAGCCCTTGCCCAGGAAAAACAGCATCTGATTGTCCCAGTCGTCACCGCTGAGCGGCCAACCGTGATGGAAGACGATCGGCTGTCCCGCCCCCCAATCCTTGAAGAAGATCTGCGCGCCGTCTTTGGTCGTGATCGTGTTCATCGGATGCTTCCCTCGTTCGCTGGAAAGATTGTTCGTCAGGTCTGGCTTTGCGATTTGAGCCTGCGCCGCGCTGGGAAGCCCGGCTGCGGCCGCTGCACTCGCCGCGGTCACCAGGACATCGCGGCGTGACGCGCCCCGCGCAGGTGACGGATTTGATGTCGTCATCGCCATCTCTCCTCTCGCTGCCGGTTGCACTTGCGTGCAGCCACGCAATCCCGCCGCGCCATCGGACGGCAGGCGTTCAATGGTCAGCAGTCAGCGAGCCGATCAGGCTCGGACCGGCGCGGCGGCGGCCAACTCACTCCGGGTGGTCGGCCTGCCGTTGATCGTCTCGTAGATGGCCTTGGATTTGCCGAGCGTCTCCATCAGCGACTTCGGCCCCTCGAACGGCCTTCCGCCGATATGCCAGCCATCGGTATGCAACTCTTCGATCAGCACCCATACAACCTCGCGGAACGCCTCCGATCCCTCGAATTGGACCATGACGTCGGTGAGGGCCTTGGCCATTGCGTGCTTCTCTTCGGGTGTGAAGACGCCGTCGACCAGCTTGACGTTGACGAAGGGCATGACATCGCTCCTGGAAAAGGTGAGTTGGAATTCGCGTTAGTCCGCGATATCGACGACGATCTTGCCGTTTGCGTTGCGATTTTCGACCTCGCGGTGGGCGTCGGCCACTGCGTCGAATTCAAACCTGCGTGGATCGACGAACGGCTTGAGCTTCCCGGACTCTGCCAGCCTCGTTGCCTCGCGCATGATCTCGCCATGGTGCTCACGACCTTGACCCGTTAGCATCGGCAACAAGGTGAAGACGCCCGAATAGCTCGCGGCGCGGAACGACAATGGAGCGAGCGAGTGAGTGCCCCATCCGAGGCAGCTCACCACATGGCCGAAGCGGCGGACCGCGTTGAACGAGGCGTCAAGGGCGACGCCCCCCACGGTATCGTAGACGACATCGAAGCCGCGGCCGCTGGTGTGATCGTCGACATACTCCTGAAGAGTTGCCTGCTCGCGGTCGATCGCAGTGGCCCCCAATTCCTCGATAGCCCCTCCCTTGGAGGTCCTATCGACCGCGAACACCTCGGCGCCGAAAGCCCGGGCGATCTGGATCGCCATCAGCCCAACGCCACCGGCACCCTGAACCAGAACCCTCTGCCGGGCCTGGACCTGGGCTCGGTCGACCAGACCTTCCCACGCCGTGATGAACACGAGGGGGAGCGCGGCAGCCTCGCGCATGCTGAGATTGACGGGCTTCGGCGCAAGAAGGCTGGCATCGACCGCAGCGAACTGCGCCAGTGATCCTTGAAGGCCCCCGACGCCTCCGGTCAGCCCGTACACCTCGTCTCCGACGACGAAGCCGGTGACGCCGGTCCCGAGCGCCTCGACAGTGCCGGCGAGATCCATTCCCAGGACCGCGGGAAAGGGATGTTTCGCATGTGCCGCATTTCCGCTTCTGATTTTGAGATCGAGCGGGTTCACGCCGCTCGCCTTGACGCCAACCAGGACCTGGCCTGCTGCTGGCTCCGGGCGAGCGATGCTCGCCCGAGTAAAAGGTGCATTGGTTCCGTTGAGGACGAGTGCATCCATTGCGGCTGCCGTGGTCATCGTCTGACGCCTCTGTGAGGACATTCGCCGCTTACCCAGCGGCACGCAGACGATGACCAACGGGCCAACCGGCAGCCAGTGAATTCTCGTGAATTCTTGTGTCGCCACGCCAGCTCGGCGCACAAGCGCTGTTGGTCAGGTTAGGACAATTCGGCCAAAAGAGCCTTCGCGGCTCTCAGATCGGCTGTCTCAAAGCCTTCGCCGAACCGGTTGTACACCGTCGCCAACGACCGATTCGCTTGAACGATCTCCCCGCGGCCGCGCAGGAAACGGGCAAGGCTCATGCTGGCTCGGAGCTCCCACGACAGAGCGTCCTGCTGTTGCGCCCGCTTGATGGATTCAAGGAAACACGGCTCGACCAAAGCTGCGCCGACGCCTTCCTGCAGCAGAATCTCGCCCTTGACGCGCAAAAGCTCGGCAACGCACCAAAGCTCCTCTTTTTCCTCGCTCCGCAGGATAGCGGCTTCGACAAGTGAGCGACCCTCAGCGACTTGTCCCGAAAGCGCTAGCGCTTCGGCGAGGAAGCCGGAAAATCTGACGTTGTAGAGAGTGAACAATCTCCACTGTTGAAGTTCGCCCAGCGCCGTCCGGAGAAGGGGAATCCCGCGGTCAAGCAGACCCTGCTTGATCAAGAGCGTGCCCTTCCAGCAGCGGCCGAATACTTCCCATGGGCCAAGCGCATTTGTTGCCGCCTGGTTGAGCAAGGTTGTGATCGCGAGGTCCGCAGCAGCCAAATCCCCGACATGAACCCAGACGGGACATGCCCAACGCGATAGGGCATCACACAGCGAAATCGCATGGCCGGTTGCCCGCGCAGCGTCGGTTGCATGTTGAACAGCCTCCACTGCCTGATCAGGGAAGCCCTGCATCCAGAGGAGTTGAGCCGGCTGCACGCGGGCGGCCACTGATTGACCGAATCGAAAGCGTACCGAACTGGTTGGGCTGGCTCCGGCGGCGGAGACATCGTGAGCAAGCATGCGATCGGCATGATTGCGAGCGCCCCGACAATCCCCCATCGAAAACAGCGTCATGCTGAGCATCCGATCACCGATGAAGCGATCGAGGCTGCTTTCGGCGAGCGACATGAACCGTTGTGCGAGTTCAAGTGACGTTCGGTACTCACCCATGCCGACCTGACAGAGCCACAAACCCCAGAGGGCCTCTGACTGAGCCTCAACATCGGCGAGGTCTTCGGCAATCTCCAATGCCTTGGCGAATGCGGCCGGCGCCTGCGGCGCGAAGCCAACCTTGAAAGCTTGTGACAGGCCGAGCGCTCGGTAAAGCTGCATGACTTGGCGCGCCTGCGCATCCCGGGCTGCTCCGGGACCGATCCCCAACAATGCGCGCTGAACGCCGTTCAGGCATTCGTCGACCGACGACAGCTGATACCAAAGAGGGATGGCGGCCACGGTTACTGCGAGGCCGACCTCCGGATCGCCCTGGGGCGAATAAGCCCAATCTAAAACCATGCGCACATTGTTGATGTGGCGGCCGTACCGGCTGAGCCACTCATCACCAGACAATGTTTCGACTTCGCCATGCGCGTATTTCAGGACAGCGCACAGATAGTCGGCCACGCCCCGCACGGCGCCACTGAGCTCGCCTCGTTGTGAAAGTTTAGCCAGCGCGTAGGCGCGGGTTGTGTCGAGCAACCGGTAGCGTGCGACTTTCCCGTGGGCTTCCGCTGTGACGAGAGACTTGGAGATCAAATTTGCCAGATGATCGCGGATGTCGGTGGCTAGGTCGCCGGCACCGCTCATGATGGCGATTACGGCCTCAAGCGTGAACTCGCCAGCAAACACCGCGAGGCGACGCAGGACCGCCTGCTCCGGCGCCGACAGCGCCTCGTAACTCCAATCGAGCGTAGCAGCGAGCGTCTGGTGCCTCGGGAGAGCGGTACGCCGGCCACCAGTCAACAGTCGGAAGCGGTCGTCGAGGAGTTCTGCGATTCCTCGCGTGCCGAACGCCTCGACACGGCCCGCAGCAAGCTCAATCGCCAAAGCAATACCATCAAGCTGGCGACAGATGTCAGCGACGACGGGCGCCTCATTGTCGTCGAGCTCGAACCCACTGCCGCGTGACGTCGCGCGATCGACAAACAGCTGGACGGCCGGGAAAGTCAGTGCGTCCGCGGCGGTCAATCCAGCAGACACTGCGGGCATCTCGAGGGGAGCGAGCCGGTAAACGCTTTCGCCCTCCACCCGCAAAGCCTCTCGGCTGGTGGCGAGGACGTGGAGTCCAGGAGCTTCCTTGAGAAGTGTTTCTGCCAACCGGGCCGAGGCATCAAGAACCAGCTCGCAACTGTCGAAGATCAGCAGCATCTGCCGTTTACGCAGAAGCGCGATCACACCAGGAAGCGGGTCGGAAGCACCGTCGGCAAGTCCGAGTGCAGCCGCCAACACGCTTGGCACCAGCTGGGCGTTCGCAAGCGGCGCCAGATCAAGAAAGCAGACGCCATGCTCATATGACAACAAGAGTTGTTCAGCGACGGCGAGACAGAGTGTGGTCTTGCCGATGCCGCCCGGTCCCACGACCGTGGTGAGACGGGATCTTTGAAAGCGGCCTCGAACCGCCTTGATCGCCTCGGCACGCCCGATCGGATGCGTCAGCTGTCGCGGGAGGTTGTTCCGGGCGCCTGTTGCCACAGCCTCACCAGCGTCGCCGGAGAGCGAGATTGGAGCCACGAACCGGTAGCCACGCCCCGGAACCGCAGCGATATACCGCGCGCCGGCCTGGTTATCGCCAAGGGTTCGCCGAAGTAGGGCTACCTGAGCCCTCAGGTTCGACTCTTCGACGGTGGCGTTCGGCCAGGCGCGCGCCAGCAATTCATCCTTGGTGACCACCTCCCCGACGCGCTCAGTTAAGGCGATCAGAATCTCAAGAGCTCGGCTTCCGACCTGTAATGGTTCGCTACGTTGAAACAGACGGTGTTGATCAGGATGGAGGCAAAACGGACCGAATGTGAGAGTTCCGCCGCGCGGGGGCCTAGCGAGAAATGGTGCCTCGTCCATTCAGCGACATAGCTCCGGCTGCTGTCGAAGTATTCGATTATCTGACCGGTCAAGCAATATGTAAGCCGAGGTCTCACTCTCCTTTTTGCGGCGGTTATCCGTCTCGCCGAGCGCTGCCCCTGGGAGCACCCCATGCCCTGCAAGATGACTCGAAGCGCCAACAGCAGACGCCGGACAGTCGCCCGAAACCGGACTTTGCGCCCGGAGCATGACAAAACTATTCGTCACTGCTTTCTCGATGTCCAAGTCTTCCGCTTATTTTTCGGCCAGCCTGCTTGAGAGCCGTGATTAGTGCGTCGCTGCGGGACCGGTAACGCGTCGTCACCACCCCAAGATTGAGCGCGGCGACGACACTGCCGTCGCGGCCCCGGATAGGCACGGCCAGACCTGTCGAACCGCTGATATGCTCCTCGTCGCAGATCGAGACTCCGGTCTCACGAATGATGGTGAAGAGGGCGCGGATCTTATCGGGGTCGGTCACGGTCCTGGGTGTGCGCGCGATCAGAGGCACCCGGGCGAGATAAGCGTCGGCGAACGCTGCGTCCCAATGCGCCAGCAGCAGGCGCCCCGTCGCCGTGCAATAGGATTCGCTATTGCCGTCGAGATCGACATCGAAACGGATAGCTTGGCGACTGACGCATTTAGCGAGGCGCTTGGATTCGCCGCGTGTGTTGCGAACCGCCAGTACCACGGTCTCGCCCGAGACGTCGCGCAACTGCTCCATTACCGGATGCGCGGCGGATAGCAGTCTGGCCTCGTGCGCCCGCGTGGCCGAGCGATGGCGGCTGGCATGCACGAGCACATAGCGCTCGGCCGTGTCCTGAATGGCGTAGCCGCGCGAAACCAATGTCTGCGCGAGCGCATGCGCGCTGCTTTTCGGGAACCCGAGAACCGAGACGATCTCCTTGAGCTTCACCGGCTCCGAACAGCCCGAAAGATACTCCAGCAGGTCGAGAATTCTGGCAGCCGACTTAACTTCGGTATTCATATATGTGAACCCAATCCAGCTTGTCGAACAAATTAGCCGACGATACGCTCACCTTCAATCGAGATGAATTCAAGATCCTCTGTGGAGTGAATTCGGCAGATGAAGGCAGCACGCAGCCCATCCGTGGCGATCGTGACCGGCGGCGCCAGGGGCATCGGCAGGGCCTGCGCCAGAGCGCTGGCTGAGGCCGGCTTCGACATCGCGCTGGTCGATCTGCTGGCGCCGGAACTTGAGCGCACCGCAGGCGAAATTCGCGCACTTGGCCGGCAGGTCCTGACCTTCGAGGCGGATGTCTCCTCCTTCGCCGACGCCCAGCGCGTTGCCGACGAAACCGTCGCGCGCTTCGGCCGCATCGACGTTCTCGTCAACAATGCCGGCCGCTCGATGCCGAAGGGCATTCTGGAGATCACCGAAGACGAGTTCGATCGCACGATCGCGATCAACCTGAAGAGCTGCTTCAACTACATCCGCGCAGTGGCGCCGGTCATGCAGGCGCAAGGCGGCGGGCGCATCATATCGATGTCCTCGCTCAACGCCCATACCGGTGGTGTCACCGCCGCCGTCAGCCGCTTCGCCTATGCCGCCGCCAAGGCCGGCATCATTGGCATGACCAAGGCGCTTGCCAAGGAACTCGGCCCCACCATCCTGGTCAACGCGCTCTGCCCGGGCGTGATCGAAACCGAACTCGGCAACACGCTGACCCGCGAGCGCGGCGCCGCCCTCGCCCAGGCCGGCATCGCCCTGCAGCGCATGGGCAAGCCGGAGGACGTCGCGCAGCTCGTGCTGTTCCTCGCGGCCTCCGAACCCTGCTTCATGACCGGCCAGGCGCTCGTCGTCGACGGCTTCCAGTTCAATTGCTGAGCCGGTGACGATGACCTCCCCCGTGCCACCCAGCTCCGTCCCACCCAAGACCGATCCCTGGACCTGGCCCGAGGCGGTCTGGCGCGGGGCGGTCGAGCATGTCCGCGCCGGGCGCTCGCTGAAGCCGGCGCATTGGAAGGATGGCGCGGCCTTCGCCGTGGCCATCTCCTTCGACAGCGACCACGAGACCATCGAGCTGCGCAATGGCGGCCGCTCCTATTCCAAACTGAGCCAGGGACAATACGGCGCGCGCGCCGGAATGCCCCGCATACTGGCGATGCTCCAGCGCCATGGCGTGCCCGCGAGCTTCTTCATGCCGGCGGTCGCCGCGATGCTGAACGAAGGTGAGATCGCGGCCGTCGCGGCCGCCGGCCACGAGATCGGCATCCACAGCTGGATCCACGAGTTGAACTCCGTGCTCGACCATGACACCGAGCGCGACCTGGCGCTGCGCGCCAGCGACGTGTTGACGAGGCTTTCAGGCACCCGGCCTGTCGGCATGCGCACCGCCTCCTGGGATTTCAGCCCCTGGACGCTGAAGATCATCCGTGAGATCGGGCTGCTCTACGATTCCTCGCTGATGGCCGACGACGAGCCCTATGAGCTGCTCGATGGCGGCCAGCCCTCCGGCATCGTCGAGATTCCCGTCGAATGGATTCGCGACGACGCGGTCTATTTCAGCATGGACCGGTTCGCAGCGCTGCGGCCCCATGGCGGCCCCCAGATGGTGCTCGACATCTTCCTGCGCGAACTCGATCTCGCGGCGCAGGAAGGCGGGCTGTTCCAGCTCACCATGCATCCCCACCAGATCGGCCACCGCTCGCGCATCTGGATTCTCGACGAGGTCATCCGCGCCGCCAAGGCCAGGGGATCGGTCTGGTTCGCGACCCATGCCGAGATCGCGCGCCACTGCGCACAAGAAGCGGGCATGACGGCACAGGGCTTGCCTTACGCCCCCGCCGCGAAGGGACGGAGCTGATCGTGGGTTATCGCATCGGCGTCGACATCGGCGGCACCTTCACCGATTTCTGCGTCTTCGACGAGGCGTCTTTCGCGCTGCACACGCTGAAGGTGCTGTCGCGGCCGGACGCGCCGGGCGCGGAGGTGCTGCTGGGTCTCGACGAGATCGAGCGTCGCTTCGGCATCGCCCCGCAGGAGGTCAGCTATTTCACCCATGGCTCGACCGTGGGCGTGAACAGCATCATCCAAGGCACCGGCGCGCGGCTCTGCCTCTTCGTCACCGAGGGGTTTCGCGACGTCCTTGAGCTCGCCCGGCTGAAGATCCCCGACCCTTACGACCTGTTCTCGCGCCGCCCGCCGCCATTGGTGCCGCGCGACCGGGTGATCCCGCTGCGCGAACGCATGAATGCCGACGGCAAGGCCGAGATCGTGCCGTCCGAGGACGCCATCGTGGCGGCGCTGGCTCAGGCGGAAGCCGCTGGCGCCGAGGGCATCGTGCTCGCCTTCCTGCACAGCTACACCAACCCGGCGCATGAGCGGCTGGTCAAGGAAGCCATCAACCGGCTGCGGCCGGAGCTTCCCGTGTTCTGCTCGGCCGATGTCTGGCCGATCGTGCGCGAATATGAGCGCACCATCACGGCCTGCATCCATGGCTCGGTGCAGCCCCGCGTCTCGCACTATATTGGCCGCCTGGAAGCGGCCTTGCGCGAGCGCGGCGTCTCGGCCGCTCCGATGATCACCAAGTCGAATGGCGGCGTGATGACCGCTTCCGCCGGCAAGGAACGCAGCATCGAGATGCTGCTCTCGGGCACAGCGGCGGGTGTCATCGGCGCCGGCTTCGTCGCCGAGCGTGCCGGCTTCCCCCGCGTGATGAGCCTCGACATCGGCGGCACCAGCGCCGACGTCGCTCTCTTGCGCGACGGCATGCCCGATTTCCGCTCCGGCGAACTGGTCGGGCGCTATCCGATCTACCTGCCGACCGTCTCGGTCTCCTCGATCGGTGCAGGTGGCGGCTCGGTCGCCAGCGTCGATACGCTTGGCGTGCTACGCGTCGGCCCCGAAAGCGCCGGCTCGACGCCCGGCCCCGCCTGCTACGGACGCGGTGGGCAGCGCGCGACGATCACCGACGCCTTCGCCGTGAAGGGTGTGCTCGGCGCCGCCGAACTCGGCTATGGCGCCGTCAATGTCGATCGCGCCAGGGCGCTCGCCGTGATCGAACCTCTGGCGCAGGGCCTCGCCCGCAGCCCCGCCGCGACGGCTGAAGCCGTCATCGATCTCGCCGTTGCCAACATGTATCGCGAGGTCAGCCGGCTGTTCTCGCAGGTCGGCGAGGAGCCCAGCGGCTATGCATTGCTCGCCTTCGGCGGGGCCGGGCCGATGATGGGCTGCCTGCTCGCCGAGGCGATGGGCATGGAGACCGTCATCGTTCCGGAGACGCCCGGCGTCCTCGCCGCGCTCGGCGGCCTGCTCGCGGACCTGCGCTCAGACTTCGTGCGCGTCACCTTCCTCGACGTCGATGCCGCGACCATGCCGGCCATCGGGCAGGCGCTGGCGGGCCTCGTCAGCGAGGCGCGCGACTGGCTGCATGGCAGCCAGAGCCGTGGCGGCCAGGGCTATGACGGCGAAGCGACGCTGACGATCTCGGGCGACATGCGCTATCGCGGTCAGTCCTACGAGATCGAGACACCGATCGCCGAAAGCTGGATCACGGCTAAGAACGACAAGGCGATCATCGAAGCCTTCCACGCCCGCCATGCCGAGATCTACGGCCATGCGGACGAGAAGGCGGAGGTCCAGCTTGTGGCGCTACGCGTCGTTATCGCCGGCAAGACGCCGAAACCGTCCTTCCCCGATCGGCCGGTCACGCCGGTAGAGGTCGCGCCGGAGGGAAGCGTGACGGTCACCCATCGCGGCAGCGAGATCGAAGCCGGCCTGTTCCAGCGCCGGACCCTCAAGCCCGGCAGCCGCTTCAACGGCCCAGCAGTGATTATCCAGGACGACACCACGACCTGGGCGCCGCCGGGCTTCAGCGGCGCGGTCGACGGCTATGGCAACCTCATCCTGAGCAAGGAGCGGACGCCATGGCGGCCCACACCATGACCTCCGAGATCAAGCCCGCGCTCGATCCGGTCACGCTGCAGATCCTGAAGAGCCATTTCGAGGCCGCGGCCGAGAGCATGGCCTACACGCTGCTGCGCACGGCCCATTCCGCCTTCGTCAAGGAAACCGAGGACTTCACCAGCGGCCTGACCACGCCCTGCGGCCAGACCTTCGCCAGCCCCAAGGATCTCGGCGCGACCTGGTTCATCGGGCTGGACTACAAGGGCGCGATCGACGCCATCACCGATTACAGGCCCGGCGACATCTGCATCACCAACGACCCGTACTCCGGCTATGTCTGCACCCATGCGCCCGATGTGCATCTCTGGATGCCGATCTTCGAGGGCGAGACGCTGGTCTGCTTCGCCGTCGGCCACATCCACAACACCGACATGGGCGGCGCGGTGCCGGCCTCGCTGTCGCGGGCGCTGACGGAGGTCCAGCAGGAGGGCATCCGCATCCCGCCGATGAAACTGGTCGAGGCCGGTGTCATGAACGAGCAGGTGCTCGCCATCATGCTGCGCAATGTCCGCATGCCCGACCAGAACTGGGGCGACCTCAAGGCCCAGATCGCCTCGCTCAAGACCGGTGAACGCAAGATCAGGGACGCCATCGCCCGCTTCGGCGTCGAGACGGTGTGCGCCGCGACCTATGGCGTGCTCGATCTCGCCGACCGCCAGGCACGGCGCCTCTTCGCCTCGATGCAGGACGGCGACTACGTCTTCACCGACTATATCGACGAGGACAGCCCAGGCGGCGTGCCCTGCCGCCTGAAGCTCACCGTGCGCGTCAGCGGCGACGAGGCGGTGTTCGATTTCACCGGCAGCGACCCGCAATTGCAATCAGCGCTGAACATGCCGACAGGCGGCCTGCCGCGCCACATCCTGCCGCTCGTCGGCTACAACTACGTGGTCTACTCGCTCGATCCCACCGTCGCGCTCAATGCCGGGCTGCTGCGGCCGGTGCGCTGCATCCTGCCCGAAGGCTCCGTGGTCAATCCGGTCTATCCGGCCGCGACCGGCATGCGCAGCCTCACCTGCTCGCGCATCCAGGGCATCGTCGTCGGCGCCTTCTCGCTCGCTTTGCCCGACAGGCTGCCGGCGGGGCCGGCCGGCGGCGGCGGCATCCTCAATGTCCGTACCACCGACAGCCGCACCGGGCGCCTCGCCATGGCCTCGATCAACCCGATCACCGGCGGCGGGGGCGGCTGGGCCAAGGAGGACGGACAGGACGGCTCCAACTCCTTCCTCAAGAACACCCCGATCGAGATCACCGAAGCGGAAGTACCGATCCGCGTCGTCAGCTATGAACTGGTCCCGGACTCCGGCGGTGCCGGGCGCTATCGCGGCGGGCTCGCCACGCAGATGACCTTCAAGATGTTCTCGCCGAACTCGGTCGTCACCGCACGCAACCGCGACCGCGTGCGCTTCTCCTGCTGGGGCCTCGAAGGCGGCGAGCCGGGTGCGACCTGCACCTTCCTGCGCAATCCCGGCACGGAACGCGAGGAAAGCCTCGGCAACACCGATGTCGTGCGCTGCGCACCGGGGGACATCCTGATGATCTCGGCAGCCGGCGCCGGCGGCTGGGGCGATCCCTTCACGAGGCCCGTGGCCGAGGTCATGGACGACGTCGCCCAAGGCAAGGTTTCGGATCAGGGCGCTCGCAGCTACGGCGTCGTGGCCGTGGACGGCAAGCTCGACGAAGCTGCCACGCAGGCGTTGCGAACAGGGCCCGGCGAGCGCCCAAGTGGACTCGTTTTCGATCCGCAGCGGCTGGCCTTCGAAAAAATCTGGTCGAACGAAGCCTGGGACCATCTCTCAACCCGGCTCTTCGCGCTGCCGATCGAATGGCGCTTCTTCCTCAAGCACGAGATCTTCGCGCTGGTGAATGCCGACACCGCTGCCGAGGCCGACCCGGTCGCAGCGATCGAGCGCGCCTATGCAAGCCTTCTACAGCTCTATCCTCAGATCGCCCCGCGAGCCCTGGGGGAAGCCGCATGAACATCGATTTCGCCGGACAGACCGTCCTGATCGCTGGCGCCGCCCGCGGCATCGGGCGCGGCATCGTCGAGGAATTTGCGGCGCGCGGCGCCAATGTCTTCGCCGGTGATAGGCTGCGCGACGAGATGGCCGGTCTGCCAGCGCATCAGACCCAGCTCGACCTGCTCGACAAGGCGCAGGTCCGCGGCTGGATTGCCGAGACCGAGACGGTGTCAGGCCGCAGCCCCGACGTTCTGGTCTATGTCGCCGGCGGCGTGCTCGGCCAGAGCGCGACGCCGCTGGAGGATGTCGACGAGGCCGCCTGGCGCGCGGTGCTCGACGTCAACCTGACCGGCGCCTTCCTCTGCGCGCAGGCCGTGACATCAGGCATGAAGCAGGCAGGCAAAGGCCGCATCGTCCTGATCGCCAGCGGCGCGGGTCTGCGTACCTCGCTCACCGGCATCCAGGCCTATGCCTCGGCCAAAGCCGGCGAGATCGGGCTGGCCCGCCAGCTCGGCCAGGAGCTCGGCCCCTTCGGCATCACGGTCAATGCGGTCGCGCCCGGCTTCCAGCGCACCAGCCCCGATTATGAGCGGCAATGGCAGTCCTATTCACCCGAGCGGCAGCAGGGCATGATCGCCGGCACCGCGCGCCGCCGCCCCGGCACTCCGCAGGACATCGCGCATGCCGTGATGTTCCTGGCCTCCGACTATGCGGACTTCATCACCGGCCAGGTCCTGTCCGTGACCGGAAGCCCCTGAAACCAGCAACCCATTTGGAGGATGGCATGACGACGACACGAAGAGATGCCTTGAAGACGGTCCTTGGCTCCGTCGCCATCTCCACGGTGGGCTTTGAGGGCGCATCGGCCCAGGCCGGCGGCAAGTTCGTCTATGCCAACAACTCCCCTTACGACAATCTCGACCCGCACACGATCTTCGACACCGCCCGCGCCGCGACCCGCTTCAACCTCTATGACGGGCTCTACCGCTGGGTCGACAACCCGCCCAAGATGATCCCCTGGCTCGCCGAGAGCCACACCGTCTCCGAAGACGGCAAGGTCTACACCTTCAAGCTGCGCCAAAACGCCAAGTTCCATGACGGCAAGCCGCTGACCTCCGCCGACGTGATCTATTCGATCGAGCGCATCATCGCGCTGAAGAAGGGCGCCGCCAGCCTCTATCTCGACGCGATCAAGCCCGGCTCGACCACGGCGCCCGATGCCCACACCGTCGTCTTCAACCTGACCCAGCCCTCGGCGATCTTCCTCACCACCGTCCCCGACATCCTGATCGTCAACAGCGCGATGGTGAAGGCCAACGAAAAGGACGGCGACTGGGCCGAGACCTGGCTCGCGCGCAACGAGGCGGGCAGCGGCTCCTATGCGCTGCGCCGGCACGACCCGGCCGTCGGCTGGACCGCACGCCGCTTCCCCGAGCATTTCGCCGGCTGGACCGGCCAGCCCTTCGACGATCTCGAATTCCGCACGGTGCTCGAGACCAACACCCGCGTGCTCGGCCTGATCCGCGGCGATTTCCAGGGAGCCGACGGCTACCTGCCCTACGACCAGATCCAGCGCCTGCGCCAGTCCAGCAACGTCCAGATCATCGAGGCGGAATCGCTGCGCGTCTTCATCCTGGCGCTGAACAACAGCAAGCCGCTGATGAACGACGTCCATTTCCGCAAGGCGCTGGCCTATGCCTTCGATTATGACGGCTTCATCGCCAACATCATGAAGGGCTCGGTCTCACGTAATCCGGGCCCGAATCCCAATCCGATCTGGGGCACGCCGGCGGGGCTCAAGGGCTACAGCTACGATCTCGACAAGGCGCGCGAGGAGCTGAAGAAAGTCACGCAGCCGCTGCGGCCGATCACCATCAACGCGCTCGCCGGCTTCAGCGAATCCGAACAGGCCGCGACCCTGTTCCAGAACACGCTGCGCCAGATCGGCGTCGAGGTGATCGTCGACGTCTCGCCCTGGTCGGTCGTCTCGGGCCGGATGCGCAGCGCCCAAACCCAGGCCGACATCATCCCGCTCTGGAAGAGCACCTATTACGTCGACCCCAACAACTGGGTCGGCGAGCTCTACGGCACGCGCTACCACGGCACGCGGACCTTCTCCTACTACTCGAACCCGGAGTTCGACAAGCGCCTCGACCGCGCGCTGGTCACGGGCAACCAGGAGGAGCGCCAGAAGCTCTACGAGGAGATGACCCAGATGGTGAACGACGATGCCGCTGGCATCTTCGTCTACAACACCAAATGGTACGGCCCCTATTCGAGCAAGGTCGAGGGCATCCGCTTCTCACCCGTGAGCAACGGCCAGGACATTCGCTGGGCCTCGCAGAAGCGATGACGATGGCGGGGGCGGAGCCGATGGCAGGGCTGAGCGCATGAACTGGCTCTCCATGGTGGCCAACCGGCTGATCTGGTTCGTCCCGACCCTGCTCGGGCTGCTCGCCATCGTCTTCACGCTCTCGCGCGTCGTGCCGATCGATCCCGCCTTCCTCGCGGCAGGCGAGAACGCATCGGTCGAGCAGGTGCAGAAGGTCCGGGAGCGCTTCGGCTTCGACAAGCCGCTGCCGGTGCAGTTCCTGAACTATGTCCGCGACGTCGCCCAGGGCAATTTCGGCGTCAGCATGTTCACCCAGCAGCCGATCGTGAACGACCTCGCGACGCGGCTGCCGGCGACGCTCGAACTCACCCTCGTCGCCGTGCTGATCGCAGCCCTGATCGGCATCCCGCTCGGAGTGCTCTGCGGGCTGCACCGAAACTCCTGGCTCGACCATGTCCTGCGCGTGGTCACCGTCTCCGGTTTGGCGGTCGCTTCCTTCTGGTTCGCGATGCAGTTGCAGTTCCTGTTCTCGATGAAGCTCGGCTGGCTGCCCTTGTCGGGGCGAATGGAAGGGTTTCCGCCCGAACCCGTCACCGGACTGATGGTCGTGGACGCGCTGATCGCCGGCGACGGCGAGGCCCTGGCCTCGGCGCTGCGCCACATGATCCTGCCCGCCGTAACCCTGGCCCTGCCGGCGGCGGCAACGGTCGTGCGCTTCACCCGCAACGGCGTCATCGGCGTGATCAACTCGCCCTCCGTCGCCTACCAGACGGCGATGGGCTTTCCGCGCCGCGTCATTATCTGGAAATATGTGCTGCGCATGGCCCTGACCGCGACGGTGACGCAGCTCGGCCTGATCTTCGGCATCCTGCTCGCCGGAGCGGTCGTGGTCGAGACGGTGTTCGACTGGCCGGGGCTCGGCGCCTATGCGGTGCGCTCGATCCTGCAGTCCGACTACAACGCCGTCATGGGCTTCACTCTCTGCACCGGCGCGCTCTTCGTCTTCATCAACCTCCTCGTCGACATGCTGCAGGCGGCGATCGATCCCCGGGGTGCCGCCTGATGGATCTGGTCAAACGCTTCGCCCGCGACAAGGCGGCGCTGCTCGGCGCGACCCTGCTCGGCCTGCTGATCATCGCGGCGATCTTCGCGCCCTGGCTTGCGCCCTATCCGAACGACGTCTTCGATTTCCACATCGAGCGCCGCCTGCTGGCGCCGGCGCCCGAAGCCCTGATGGGCACCGACCGCATGGGCAGCGACATCTTCAGCCGTCTTCTGTTCGGTGCTCGCATCACGCTGATGCTGGCGGGCATCGCGGTCGGCTCGGCATTGCTGATCGGCGTGCCGATCGGACTGATCGCGGGCTATTACCAGAGCTGGTTCAGCGATGCGCTGATGCGGGTTGCCGAGATCTTCCTCGCCGTGCCGCAGATCGTGCTGGCCATCGCCATCGCGCAGACGCTGGGTCCCTCGATCCAGAACGTCATCCTGGCGCTGTCGCTGACTTATTGGCCGTTCTGGGCGCGGCTCGTCTATGCAGAGACGCGCTCGATGCGCAACGAGGTCTTCGTCGAATCCGCCGTCGCGCTCGGCGCCTCGCCCTGGCGCGTCATCGTGCTGCATATCCTGCCCAACATCGCTTCGCCGATCATCGTGCGCACCTCGATCGGCATGGGCGCGACCATCCTCACCGCCGCCACGCTCGGCTTCCTCGGCCTGGGCGCGCCGCCGCCGACGCCGGAATGGGGCCGCATGATCGCCGAGAGCCGCGAATACCTACCCGAGGCATGGTGGTATGCGCTGGCGCCGGGCATCGCGATCTTCCTGACCGTGCTCGGCTTCAACCTCTTCGGCGACGGCCTGCGCGACATCCTCGATCCCCGCACCCGGCGGAGCGTCTGAGGCGATGAGCGCGCTGCTCGACATCAGTAAGCTTTCCCTCGCCTTCCGCACCGAGAAGGGCCCGGCGCGCGTGCTCGACATGATCGATCTCGCCGTGAAGCCCGGCGAGATCGTCGGCCTCGTCGGCGAATCCGGCTGCGGCAAGACCACGCTCGCGCGCGCCATCCTCGGCACCCTGCCGGAGGGGCTGACCGAGATCGGCAGTGGCCATATCCGGCTCGACGGCGTCGATATGCTGCGCGGCGGCAAGGCGGCGGAGAGCATTCGCGGCCGCGTCGTCACCTTCGTCCCGCAGGACCCCTTCGCCAGCTTCAACCCGCTGTTCCGGATCGGCACGCAGATCGCCGACCTGATGCGCTGGAAGGCGCCCCGTCCCGAAGGACGGCGATGGGGCGGGCACCGCCGCGCCGACGAGGACGCGGCGATCGCGATGCTCGACGCGGTGCAGTTGCCGCAGCCGCGCGCGATCCTCGCGAAATATCCGCATGAACTCTCGGGCGGGCAGCGCCAGCGCGTGATGATCGCGATGGCCCTCTTGCCGCAGCCGCAACTCATCATCGCCGACGAGCCGACGACCGCGCTCGATGTCACCGTCCAGGCGCAGATCCTCGGCCTGCTACGCCGGCTCGCGGTCGAGCGCGGCGTATCCGTGCTGTTCACCACCCATGACCTTGGCGCCGCCTGGGAGATCTGCGACCGCGTCGTGGTGATGTATGCCGGCCAGACCGCCGAGATCGCCCCGCGCGAGGCCTTCTTCGCCAATCCCCGCCACCCCTATACCCGCATGCTGCTGGACAGCCTGCCGGAGCCGGGGCGCGACCCCGTCGGCATCCCCGGCGGCGTGCCGAGCCCGCTCACCCCGCCCGGCGGGTGCCGCTTCAACCCGCGCTGCCCGCGCGTCACCGAGATCTGCCGCGAGACTAGGCCGGCGCTGGCGGAACACGAAGGCGGCCATCTCGTCGCCTGTCACCATCCCGTGACCGCCGACGCGGAGGCCCTGTATGTCTGAGCCTCATATGTCTGTGCCATCGCCTGCCCTGCTCGACGTCTCCGGGCTTGCCCGCCACTTCCCCGTGCGCGGCTTCCTGAACCGCAGGGTCGGCACGCTGCGCGCGCTCGACGATGTCAGCTTCTCGGTCAGGAAGGGCGAGGTCCTGGGGATCGTCGGCGAATCCGGCTGCGGCAAATCCACCCTCGGCAAGACGCTGATGGGCATCCACGAGCCAACGCAGGGCGAGGTCCATCTCGCCGGTACCCGCATCGCCTCGCCCGGTCAGAAACGGGCAGCGGCCGTCAGGGCGCAGCTTCAATATGTCTATCAGGACCCCGGCGCCTCGCTCGATCCGCGCTGGACATTGCGTCGCTCGCTGCATGAACCGCTGATCATCCACACCGGCTGGTCCCGCGCCAAGCGCGAGGAGCATGTCCAGGCGATCGTCAAGGCGGTCGGCCTGCCCCAGGCCCATCTCGATCTCTATCCGCACGAGATCAGCGGCGGCCAGCAGCGCCGCGTCGGCCTCGCCCGCATCCTCGTGCTCGGGCCGCAGCTGATCATCTTCGACGAGCCCACTTCTGGCCTCGACGTCTCCGTGCAGGCAACCGTGCTGGCGCTGTTTCGCGACCTTCGCCGCGAATTCGACCTGACCTATCTCTTCATCAGCCACGATCTCGCCGTCGTGCGCTCCATCTGCGACCGCGTCGTCGTGATGTATCTCGGCCGCATCGTCGAGATTGGCCAGACCGCCGAGGTCTTCAGCGCCCCGCGCCATCCCTATACGCGCTCGCTTCTGGCGGCAGCGCCACGCATCGGCGGGCCACGCGTCACAGAGAACTTCACCCTCCAGGGCGAACCGCCGGACCCCTCCAACGTGCCGTCCGGCTGCCGCTTCCGCACCCGCTGCCCCCTCGCGATCCAGGCCTGCGCCGAGACCGAACCGCAGGTTGAGTTCGAACACGATCACGGCATCGCCTGCCTGCGCTGGCGCGAGCAGGCCGCGTGAGCGCCTCGCCGGAGGCGAGACCTGCCGCGAGCGAGCCGGCTGGACCCTACTGGGGGACCGTGCTGGTCACGATGGTCGCCGTGCAGATGGCGACCGCGTTTCTCTCGCGCATTCCACCCACATTGGCGCCCGCGCTCGCCGCCGAGCGCGGCTGGTCGGATGCGGTGGTGGGATATCTCGCCAGCATGAATACGCTGGGATCAATCCTGTTTCTGGCGCTCGGCGCGCGGATCCTGCGCCGACTCGGCTCTGTGCGCTCGCTGCAGGTCGGCCTCGTGCTCGGCATCCTTGGGTTGACGCTGCTGTTGCCGCCCTTCTCGACCATGGCTGCGATGGCATCTCTCCTGATCGGGCTCGGCTACGGCCCATCCTCGCCGGCCGGCAATGACGTACTTCACAGGACAGCCCCGCCGCGGCGTCGGGCCGTGATCTTCTCGATCAAGCAGGCAGGCGTGCCGTTGGGCGGGATCATCGCCGGGCTTGTCCTGCCACCAATCGTCGCGGCCTTCGGCTGGCGGATAGCGCTGCTCGTCTCGGGACTGTTCGTTCTGGCGATCATTTTAGCCGTGCAGCCGATGCGCAAAGACCTCGATGCCGGGCGGAACCGGAACCTGACCCTGACGCTGCGTGCGCTCTTTGCGCCCGCCAATCTCCTCTCGTCACTCTCGGCCGTCACCGCATCGGCCTCGCTCTTCCGGCTTGCAGCGGCCGGCGCGTGCCTCGCGGTCGGCCAGGGCATCTGGTTTGCCTACCTGATGACCTTTGCGGTCTCCGTCCTGGGCTACGACCTCAAAGCCGCCGGCGTCGCCTTTGCAATCATGCAGGCCACGAGTGTCGTCGGCCGGATCCTCCTCGGCTGGCTCGCCGACCGGTATGGCTCGCCGCGGCGGCTGCTGAGCCTGATCGGTCTTGCGTCCGGGTTGGCATCGCTCGCTATGGCCTTCGTCGGACCCGGCTGGGCCTTTTCCGCCTTCTGTGCGCTGGCCGCGGTCGCCGGCATCAGCGTATCCAGCTGGAACGGAGTTCAGCTCTCGGAGGTGGCCCGCGCTTGCCCGTCCCATCTGGTGCGGGAGGCATCTGCCGGCGCAACCCTGATTATCTTTCTCGGTTATGTTCTCGCACCGGCCGCCTTCGCCCTGCTGTTGACGCTGACGGAGCGCTTCGACATCGGATTTCTGGTTTGCGCCTGCTCAGGCGTCGCGTGTTTCGCGATCATGCAGCGGCCTAAGCGCCCTTCGAGATCATGACCATCGACGACGGTCTCCACTTCCGTCGTCCAGAACCAACCGCGATCCCTTTCGAAGGCCAACCTAGAACTTGGAACGCGGAGCCCCGCCCGTCAAAATGCTAGACCTGCACCTTCACCCTGCAACCTGCCCCTGGCTAGGCAGCAGGTCCTGAAGCAGACGTTTGCAACAGCAGCTATGGGCGGATACCGTTGAAAAAG
>UCBZ01000024.1 GCA_900470775.1 Hyphomicrobiales bacterium
AACCCTTTCGCAGAGGAATCGGATGGGGGCTGAGCGTAGGCCGCTGCGCTTCAGAGCCGTCGGCCCTTCCGGTGCGGCGCGCGGCGTGTCTTAACTGCCCCCATGCTCCTCGATTTCCTCACCTCCGCCCTTGTGACGCTGCTCGTCACGCTCGACCCGCCCGGGCTCGCGCCGATCTTCCTGTCGCTGACGCAGGGCATGTCGGCGGGCGAGCGTCGGCAGGTCGCGGTCCGGGCCTGCATCATTGCCTTCGGCATCCTCGCCTTCTTCGGCGTGGCGGGCGATGTGGTGCTGAAGGCGCTCGGCGTCTCGCTGCCGGCCTTCCGCATCGCTGGCGGGCTGCTGCTGTTCTGGATCGCCTTCGAGATGGTGTTCGAGCGCCGCAGCGAGCGCAAGCAGCAGACGGCGACGGCGGCGATCACGCAGGATCACATCCGCAATGTCGCGGCCTTTCCGCTGGCGATCCCGCTGATGGCGGGGCCGGGTGCGCTGACCGCGATCATCCTGCTGGCGGGCCGGGCGGACGGCGACCCGCTGCGCCTGGCCGCGCTCGCGCTGATCTGCGGCCTGGTGATCTTGTCCTGCCTCGTCGTGTTCTGGCTGGCCGTGCCGCTGGCGCGCCTGCTCGGCATCACCGGCAACGTCGTGCTGACGCGCCTGCTCGGCGTCATCCTGGCGGCTCTGGCGGTGCAGTTCGTGATCGACGGGGTCTGGGCGGTGGTCAGGGCGGGGTAGGGCCGTTGGCTGCTTTCAAGGCTTTGACTGAACAGGAACGGGACGGAGGCTGTCGATGACCAGAGGCGGTTGGATTGCCAAGAGCGTGCTCGCTGTCCTTGGAGCATTCGCAGCGGCATTCGTGGCCGAGGAGTTGATCGGCGGTGGCGCGCTGGGATGGACGGCCGCCGGCGCCATCCTGGGCGTAACCGCGGGGCCGCTGTTCGCTTCCCTGATCGCCTGGCGCCGAGAGAAAGACAGCCGTTCCGGCCAGTGAGGGACAACATCCCTGCGCGAGGAGCCGCTATCGCGGCTTGTCGGGGATGACGGCGTGGTTCCATCATGATCGGGAGATGCTGGCCTTCGAGTCCGCGACCTCCGTCAATTGGATGATGCCGGCCCGGTGCGGCTTGGCGATACTCGGGCGGGGAATCACGCGAATCGGGAGGCAGCATGCGGCTCGCATCAGGGAGGCTGGCGGGGGCGTTCACCGCTATCGCCATAGCGTTTGCGCTTGTGACGATGGGCGCCGCATCGGCGCAGGCGCCCAAGCGGCTCGCCTTCGTCATCGGCAATGGCGGCTATACCGGGGTCGCGCCACTGCAGAACGCGCTGAACGACGCCAATGCGACGCGCACCGTGCTGCAGGAGGCCGGCTTCGACGTCGTGCCCGCGACCGATGCGACGCTGGCGGGGATGCGCAGCGCGCTCGATACCTTCATCGAGCGGGTCCGTGCCGCCGGCACCGGCGCGACCGCGATGGTCTATTATGCCGGCCATGCGGTCCAGCTCGACGGCACCAACTACCTGCTGCCGGTCGATGTGCGGCTGACGCGCTCGACCGATCTGGCATCGCGGGCGCTGTCGCTGAGCGAGATCCTGCGGCGGCTCGACGGCACCGGCGCGGTCTCCAAGATCGTCGTGCTCGACGCCTGCCGCAACAACCCCTTCGCCAATGCCGAGCTCTCGCGCGGGCTCTCGCTCCAGCTCGTCGACGGCGCCAGCGAGGGCATCCGCTCGGAGGCCGGTCTGGCGCGGATCGATTCCGGCAGTGGCACCTTCGTGGCCTTCTCAACCTCGCCGGGCGCCACCGCCGCCGACGGCACGGGGACCAACAGCCCCTTCACCACCGCCTTCCTGCGTGAGATGCGCGAGCCCGGCCTGCCGATCGAGCAACTCTTCCGCCGCATCCGGCTTGCCGTCCACGACACCACCAGCGGCCAGCAGGTCCCCTGGGAGACCTCCTCGCTGATCACCGACTTCACCTTCTTCCAGCGTCCGGCGACTGCGCCTGGTACGGCGCCCGCTGCCCCTGCCACGGCGCCGGGCCCCTCGCTGACGATGCGGCCGACAGCGGCGGCGCTCCGCGCCATGGCGCCGGCCGACGCCTATCGCGCCGCCATCGCCTGGGACCGGCGCGACATCTATCGCGCCACGCTCGACGCTCATCCTGACGACGAACGCACCGTGCGGCTGTATCGCAGCTTCACCTTGCGCACGGAGGAGACGACCTGGGCCGAGACGGTGCGGGCCGGCGACGCCGAATCCTTCCGGCTCTTCGCCCGGCTCTATCCGGGTTCGCCGCATGTCGCGGAGGCGCTGCGTCTGGCGCCCGGCGCGCCCAGCCGCAACCGCGTCCAGGTTGCCGCGATGTGCCCCGTCTGCCCGGCGTTGCAGCCGCGCAGCCGCCGCGCCGACTTCACGCCGCGCGATGTCGCGCCCGCCCGCGTCGCGCCGGCCCGGCAGGCGCCGTTTGCGCCGCTGTCCGGCCCGGCTCCGGTGCAGCCGGCCGAGATTCCCGAACTGCCGCCTGCGCTCCTGCCCGGCAAGCCGCGCTGGACCGGCTTTTATGTCGGCGGCTCGGTCGGCGGTGCCGACCAGAGTTCGCCGACGCGGATCGCCGGCGTCGGGCCCAACAACGAGGTCCAGACCTCGATCGATGCCGGCAATGTCGCGTCGCGGCTGTCGCCCTCGGGCCGCAACGTCACGATCTCGGGCCAGGCCGGCTTCAACTACCAGATCGGCATGGTCGTGCTGGGAGCCGAGACGGATTTCTCGGCGATGCACACTGGCGGCCGTAAGTCGTCGACGGTCAATCCCTTCGGCGTCCAGGTGACGACGCAGACGCAAAACGAGCTGTTCACGCTCGGCACCGTGCGCGCGCGGGCCGGCGTCGCCTTCGGCGACCTCATGGTCTTCGCCACCGGCGGCTATGCCTACGGCCATCTCGGCCAGCGCGGCGCGATCAACCCCGACCCGACCAACAACCCGACCTATGCGGGCTCGAACGGGCAGATGGCCTCGGGCTGGGCGCTGGGCGGCGGTCTCGAATATGCGCTGGGGCCGATGCTGTCGCTGAAGTTCGACTATCTCCGCTACGACCTCGGGACGCAGCGCGTCGTGCTCAGCGAGACGCTCGGCTTCTTCACCGACGAATATGCGACGATGCGGGCGAAGACCCGTGGCGACATGCTGCGCATGGGCTTGAATATCGGCTTCTGAGCGGTGGGGAGCGCCGCCGGTGATGGCGGCGCTCCGAAGGGAAGGGATCAGGAACTGCGGGCCATTCGCCAGCGGGCAATATCGACGATCAGGAACAGCGCGAGGCTGGCGCCGATGAGAGGCAAGGCCCATCCGAGCGCGGCTGCGACCAGCAGCATCGCCGCCCGCTCCAACCCGCGCAGGCGCAGCCAGGACTGGATGAGCGTGCGCGGAAGGGCTCCGGCCGATGGGCGCTGGCGCCACCAGATGCGATAACCCAGCAGCGTCAGCACGATGAGCGCGATGCCAAGGCCGGCCATCAGCATCTGGTTCGGCCAGCCGAACAGGATGCCCATATGCAGGTCGATGCCCCAGCGGATCAGCTTGGCGATCAGCGGGAAGGTCTCGAAATCGGCACGGCTGACCACGGACAGATCGCGCGGATCGACCGCGATGGTATCGACCTGCGTCGGCCAGCTCCGGTCGTATTCCCGCACCAGCCAGGCCTGGCCCTCGGCGCGCGGCGGACGGATCTCGAGATGGGGCGAGTCGATGCCGGCCTTTTGAGCCGCCGCGAGGACGGCGTCGAATTGCGCGGCGCTACCGGGTTGCATGATCGGCATGGCGGAGGTGGCCGTGCCGTGATGGGCATGTTCGCCTCCGGCGACCGGAGCTGCGCCGAGCTTCACCGAAACGGAAGGCGTGACCCAGCCGAGCGTCGCGCGCAGGGCGTCGATCCGGTCGCCGGCATGTTTCGACCAGGTCAGCCCGGTGATCGAGACGAAGACCAGGCCCAATGACAGTCCAAGCCCGGTCAGGCCGTGCCAGCGCCGCAGCCGCAGCGCCGGGTTGATCGCGGCGCGTTTTGCGGCCTGAGGATGCCGCCGCCAGAACCAGAGCAGGACGCCGCCGAGCGCCACCGCCCAGAGCCAGGAGGCGGCGAGTTCGCTGTAGTTGCGGCCGAATTCGCCGAGCAGCAGGTTGCGGTGCAGGTAGTCGAGCGTCGTGCGGAAGGGCAGGATGCCGCTGGTGCCGTAGACGACGAGATCGCCCCGCACCGCCAGCGAGACCGGATCGATGAAGACGGCGCGACTTTCGGAATCGCCGAGGCCCGGCTGTGCGAACATCACGCGGCCGGTCTCGCCTCGAGACGGCGCGGGCCGCATGGCGAAGAGGCGCGGGCCTTCGCCGACATGGCTGCGGGCGGCGGCGATCTGGGCTGCGAGCGGGGCCGGCTCGCCGGTCGTGTCCGTGGTCAGTTGCTGGCGATAGAGCAGCGTTTCCAGTTGCGGCGTCAGCACATAGAGCGTGCCGGTGAGCGCCGCGACCAGGATGAACGGGCCGACGAACAGCCCGGCATAGAAGTGAAGCCTGGCGACGAAGGCCTTGAGTTCGGACGAAAGCCCGACGGCGCGGCCGGCTTCGGCGCGCGCCTCGAAATCCGCATGAGCGGTCATGGATGATCCTCGATAGACGGTCTGGATGGACAGCGCCGGGACCGCGCGCGCCAAGCTTGTGGCGACCGGTGCCCGGCATGGCAGGCGGCCGATGCGGCCGCCCCGCGTCAGACGAGGGAAGGAGGTCCGCGTGGCCGGCCGGCGAGCCGGTCATGGCCGGGCAGGCCCGGAGGCGCGGGATCGTGGAAGGAGGTTGGGGCGCTGGAGCGGGCCGGCGAGCCAAGCAGCAACATCTTGGCGGGCGGCGCGGCGTAGGCAACGCCGAGCGCGCTGCAGCCGCTCTGGCAGCAGGCGGGGAGATGCGGGATCGACGCATCGTCAGGCTTGGGGACGCCTTCCGCGCCGGGCGCGCACAGCGTCAGATGGATCGCCTTGTCGAGCAAGGCGGGGCCGAGGCTTTGCCCCAGCAGCGCGCTGCCGAAGAAGGCCTGAAGCAGGACGGCATAGGCCGCCACGAGCGCGACCCAGGATCTTCCGACTGAAGATCTCCCTCCCATGCGCTGTTTCGCGATCAACCGCTGCCCCCCGATCGCGTCAGCGATAGCGCAAGGCGGCGCGGCTTGGCCAGTCCAGCGCGCCCGACTCCGCCTTCGCTGTAGCTATTTTTCCAGGAAGGCCCGGATCGCGGCTTCGGCCTGCTTCATCGAGATGACGCCGTCGAGATGGCCGCGCGAGCCCTGGATCAGGACATGGGTCAGGTCGACGCCGCCCTTCTTCAGGGTCTCGGCCGTGTGGTTGACGGTGTCGGCAGTGAAGACGAGGTCCTTCGGCTGGGTGATCAGCAGCATCGGTGCCTTGATCTTCGTGGCGGCATCCGCGAGCGAGGTGCCGCCCGCGGCGAAGATCTGGTTCGCCTTGACCAGATAGAGGAAATGGTTCGCGTCGGAGACTTTGGCGCGGGCCTCGCCGGCATTGTCGAGGATGCTCTGGACCTGGAAGCGGTTGGACAGGGCCTTGGCCGGGTCTTCGTCCGGCTTGGCCGGGCGGCGGCCGAAGGTGGCGTTGGCCCAGTCGGCGTGGTTGGCCTGCAGCGTCACCACCGCCAGCGCCTTGGCGAGACCGGCATTCGGCGGTGTCTTGCCGTAATAGTCGCCCTTGTTCCAGTTCGGATCGACCAGGATCGGCGCAGCCCAGACGTCGAGCCAGGCGATGAGCTGCGCATCGGCCTCGCCGGCGCCGATCACCGGCATGGCCTTGGCGACCATTTCGGGATAGGACGCCGCCCATTCGAAGGTCTGCAGCGAGCCCATCGAGGGGCCGGCGACCAGCGCCAGACGCTTGATGCCGAGGCTTTCGACCAGCGCCTTCTGGACATTGACGAAATCGCCGACGGTCACGATCGGGAAGTCGAGCGCATAGGGCTTGCCCGTGTCGGGGTTGACCGAGGCCGGGCCGGTCGTCGTCGTCTTCGGGTCGCCGGTGTTGAGGTTCACCAGCGTGTCCGAGGAGAGCACGAAGTATTTGTTGCTATCGATCGCCTTGCCCGGGCCGATGATCGCGTCCCAGTAACCGGGCGCGGCGTCCTTGGCGTCGTATTTGCCGGCCGCATGCGAGTTGCCGGAGAAGAAGTGGCAGATCAGGATGGCATTGGATTTGTCGGCATTGAGCGTGCCGTAGCTCTCCCAGCCGACCTTGACGTCCTTGAGGGTGCGGCCGCCCTGCGTCGTGTAGCTCGGCAGCGTGAAGACCTTCTTCTCGGTGACCAGATCCTGGGCCGCATTTTGGGCCGCAGCCGGCTGCGCCTCGATCATCGCCATCGCCATCCATCCCACGACGCCGGCCGTGGCCGCGATCCAGTATTTCATTCGCCGGTTTCCTTGCCCTGTGCAGCCGTCGCGCGGCCTTGACGCCATCCAAGCTGAATTCGGTGTCGAACGGAAGCGGGGAAAACAGGCGCCAGATTATCGGACCGGATGTCGTATCCGATCCGATGATCCGGCGCATTGTGGCAGCATCGGCTTTCCCGAAAACCGCATGCCACTTTTCGGGCCGATGCTCTCAGCGCAGCGGCAGAGGCGCGCCGCCGATCGCCCCGGTCGGGCGCAGCATCGATTCCGGCTCGAGTTCGAGCGTCGGCGCCTCGATCGGACCCGTCAGGCTGAAGGGCAGCCTCAGCGCGCCTGTCGTCGGCTGCAGCAGGGCCAGCATGTCGAGGGTCTGCGTCGGCAGCGAGGCGGTGCCTGCCAGCGTCAGCCGATAGCCCTGACCCGCCATCTGCGCATCGCCGAGCGTCAGCACGCCATTGGCGATGACGGCATTGGCACTGGCGATCTCGAAACCCGTCCTGCCCTGGCGCCAGTCGCGCAGCGCCGGCCCCGGATTGCGCTCGGCCCGGCGCAGCAGGTCGCCGAAGGCAAAGCCGGCCAGCTCGCCCTGGCGCAGGGCCAGCGTCGCCTTGCCGCTGAACGAGCCGAGCAGCTCCGGCAGCGAGCGCCCGAGCCCGTCGAGGCTGAGCTGCAGGCCGCCGGTGCCGCTGAGGCGGGCGATCTGCGGCAGGTCGATGCCGGCCTGGCCGAGATTGATCTTGTCCAGCCCGGCGATGAGCTTGACGTCGATGCCATCAGGCGTCGCCATGGCGAGCAGGCGGCCCTTGACGCTGCCGCCATAGGCATTGGCGCGCAGGATGCCGGTCTCGAAGCGGCCCGTCTTGACCAGGAGATAGGTCGCGACGTCGCCGAGCCTGGCGCCGTTGAAGCGCGCGGCCTCGACCGAGACGCGCAGATCGATGTCCTGCGCGGTCCAGGCGTCGAAGGGCAGGGCGGCGGCACCGGGCGCCGTATCCGGCGCGGCGATGTCCATGCGCGAGACCAGGCGCCCGAGATCCAGCTCGGCGCCGGCCAGGGTGCCCGACAGCGACGGGCGCCCGGCCGACATGGTGACGTTCAGCGCGCCATCGAGCCGGTCTGTGTCGAGGCGGGCGACGACATTGCTCAGGGCCATGTCGTGCGGCCTGATCCGGGCGTCGGCGGTGAGGCTGAACGCTCCGATCGCGGAGGCCAGCCGCGGCCGCTCGCCGAACCAGCCGAGAAGCTCCGGCAGCGCCCGCGTCGTCAGGCTCAATTGCCCGGTGGTGATGGGTTCCGGCGAAGCGCTGCGGGTGCCGTCGAAGCTCAGCTTCAGCAGCGACGAGGTCACGCTGAGCGAGGTCCGGCCGCGACCCGTCGCGACCGGCCAGAGCAGATTGACCTCGGTGGGAACGCCGCGCCAGGTCAGCGAGCCCGAGATCGCCAGCGGCTCCTCAGCCTCGCGCTCGTCGAGGACCAGATTGACGTCGCGCAGGATGGTCGCGATCGCGCCTTGCGCCCGCATGAAGATCGAGCCGGCGGTGATGATGATCCGGCTCTGGCCGCGCAGGCCCTGGAGATAGTCGAGCGGGGCTGCGAGCCAATCGGAGAGGCCGTCGCTTTCGGGCGCCACCGCGACGTCGATCTGCGGCGCGACGAGGTCGATCCGGTCGAAATCGACGCGCCCGACCAGCAGCGGCAACAGCCTGGCGCGCGCCTTGATGCGCAGCGCGCGGCCCGAGACCTCTCCGCCGCGCTGGCTGAAGCCGACATTGGAGAGGCTGATGCGCGGCAGCGGCAACAGCGCGATCTCGGCGCGATCGAGCCCGGTCACCACGAGACCAGTGCGCGCCTCGATCGCCGCGATGACGTGCTTCTCGACGCGAGCGACCGCGATGCTCCAGGATTGCAGGCCGAGCAATCCGAGCATGATGACGATGCTGTAGACGAGGATCGAAGCGCGTCGCGTCATAGGGTTTCGGGGATCATGGGCTTTCGGATCGATGGGCTTTCGAAACGTGGTGGACTGTCGAACCGGCGTCGGGGCGGCTTGCCGTCCCGCGGTGATGGTGCGTCGGCAGCCGCACCCAAGCGATACCGTCCGGGCCTATGCCCCGCCTCTCACTCACCATGGGGAGGGCATGAAGCCGACCGAAATACGGCGCCCAGCTTTCGGCATCATGTCCCGTGCCGTGCCCGGTTTAGGCCGATGGCCGCGACTTGTCGAGCCGGCGAACCGGGCCGGCTGCCTCATGCCCGCTGGCCAGCGGCGCGCGCCAGCCTTATGGCGGGGTAGAGGCCCGCGAGCACGATCAGCAGGCCGGCCAGCGCGCCGTCCTCGAAGGAGCCGCGTGCGGCGTGGCCGTAGACCGTGGTCGCCAGCGTGTCGACGTTCAGCGGACGCAGCAGCAGGGTCGCAGGAAGCTCCTTCAGGCAGTCGACGAAGACGAGCAGGGCGGCGGCCGCGATGGCTGGGCGGGCCAGGGGCCAGTGCAGCTTGCGCAGCACCTGCGGCGCGCTGGCACCGAGCGTGCGTGCGGCGTCGTCGATGCGGGGCGAGATCCGCGCCAGCCCGCTCTCGATGCCGGAAACCGCGATCGTCAGGAAGCGCACGACATAGGCGAGAACGAGCGCGGCCCCCGACCCAATCAGCAGCAGGCCGGGGTTGAAGCCGAGCCAGCGCGACGCGGCATTGGCGACGACATTGTCGAAGGCGGCGAGCGGCACCAGCAGCCCGAGCGCCAGCACGGTGCCCGGAACGGCGTAGCCGAGCGAGGCGATACGGGCCAGCGCTGGGAGCCAGGGTTCGCGACCCTGGCGGCTGGCGGCGACGATGCCGATGCCGATCGCGATCACGATGCCGGCGGCGAGGCCGGAAAAGACGAGGGCATTGACGAGGCTGCGCAGCAGGGCGGCGTCGAATTGTTGCCAGAGATCGCGCCGCAGCACCTCGAGACCGAGAAAGCCGATCGGCAGCACCGCGCCGAGCAGGACCGGCAGGGCGCAGGCAAGGCTGGCCGCCAGCGCGGTGCGTCCCGTGAGCGGCACCCGCCCGACGGCGCGCGGCTGGCGCACGGGCAGGGCGAAGCGGCGCTGGCCGCGCAGCCTGCCCTCGATCAGGATCAGGGCGACGACGATCAGCAGCATGACGCAGGCGATCTGCGCCGCGCCGGGCAACGAGCTGCGGTTGACCCAGGTCGTGTAGATCGACAGCGTCAGCGAGCGGACGCCGAGATATTCGCTGGCGCCGATGTCGTTCAGCGTCTCGAGCAGCGCCAGCGTCAGACCGGCGGCCAGCGCCGGCCGCGCCATCGGCAGGCCGATGCGCCAGAACAGCCGGCCGCGCGAGGCGCCCAAAGTCCGGGCCGATTCGACGATCGCCGCGGCCTGGAGGCCAAACAGCGCCCGCACGCTGAGATAGACATAAGGGTAGAGCACGATCGCCATGATGCAGATCGCGCCGGCAAGATTGCGCGGATCGGGAAACCAGTAGTCGCGCAGCGAGCGCCAGCCGGTCAGCGCCCGCAAGGCCCCCTGCAGAGGCCCCTGGAAACCGAGGAATTCGACGTAGACATAGGCGGTGATGTAGGTCGGCAGCGCCAGCGGCAGCACCAGCAGCCATTCGAAGGCGCGCCGGCCCGGAAACTCGTACTGGGTCACCAGCCAGGCCGCTCCGACCCCGATGAGCGCGCAGAGCAAACCGACGCCGAGCAGGAGCAGCGCGGTGTCGGCCAGGGCGGCGGGGATGACGTTGGCCGCCAGATGCGGCCAGATCGACGCGGCTTGCGAGGACAGGGCCGTGATCGCGAGCGCCAGCACCGGCAGGCCGACGAGGGCCGCACCGAGCAGCGAGGCGAAGACAAAACGCGTCGACGGCCGCCACGTCAGTGGCGACCGTCGCTTGGTGGCGAAAGGAGCGCTCAGGCTCAATTGTCGAAGCCGACCTTGTCGACGAGATCGGCCGCCGCCTTGCGGTTCTTGGCGACGTCGCCGAGCGGCGTGGTGTCGGGCGTCACCGCGCCGAGCAGCTTCACCGCGGCGCTTTCCTTGACGTCCTGATTGACCGGGAACTCGAAATTGCCGTCCGCGTACAGGGCCTGGGCCTTCTCGCCGAGCATGTACTCGACCAGCTTGACGGCATTGTCCTTGTTGGGCGCATTCCTGGCGATGGCGGCGGCGGAGACGTTCACATGGGTGCCACCACCGGCGAAGGTGGTCTTGAGTGGCTTGATCGCGTCATACCAGCCCTTCTGCTCGTTCTTCGCGACGCTCATCAGCCCGATATAATAGGTGTTGATCAGGGCGATGTCGCACTGGCCGGAGAGGATGTCGCGGGCGACGTCGCGGTCGCCGCCGCCGGGCTTGCGGGCGACATTGGCCTTCAGCGCCTTGAGATAGGTCTCGGTCTTCTCGGCGCCGTTGCGGGCGAGATAGGCCGCGAAGAAGGCGTTGTTATAGGGGTGCTGGCCGGCGCGGATGCAGAACTTGCCCTTCCACTTGGGGTCGGCGAGGTCCTCATAGGTGATGGCGTCCTGGCTGACGCGCTCCTTCGAGACGATGACGATGCGGGCGCGCTTGGTCAGCGTCTCCCAGTTGTCGCCGGGGCCGCGGAGCTGCACTGGGACGACCTTGTTGACGACCGCCGACTTGATCGGCTGGGTCACGCCGGCGTCGACGGCCGCGTTGATCTCGCCGACATCGACCACCAGCATCACATCGGCCGGGCTGTTGGCGCCTTCGGCCTTGATGCGCTCCTGCAGGCCGTCCTTGAGGAAGACGGCATTGACCTTGACGCCGGTGTCCTTGGTGAAGGCTTCCAGGACTGGATTGAGCAAAGCGGGCTCGCGGGTGGTGTAGAGGTTGACGCTCTGCGCCAGGACGGGAGACGCCAGCACGCTGGCGCTCAACGCCAGGCCGTAGATATGCCTTTTTCCGATCATGTTCGCTCCGTCGGTTCAAAAGCGCCAAGCGCGCATCTGCGGACCGATAGAGCCCCGCCGCCGGGGCGTCAATTCGATAAACCTTTTAAATCAAAGCGTTAAAGTGGTTCAGCTCTAGTTCTTTATTAGAATAATTCGAATAAAAGAGCCATCCATCGGAAACGGCTTGGCTTTTTTCGCGACAGGCGTGGCGTGCGACTTTCGCCGCCCGCCTTTGGTCGCTGTTATTGTGACGCAGATGTGAGCGAAATCATGCGGACAGGACCGCGCATGCTCGGGGCGAGCGAGCCGCGCAGCGCAACGACGGCGTCGCTGGCGAGATTGTCGTCGTGCAGGCTCGCCTCGCGCAGGCGCATCTGCCGGCGCACGCCACGGGCTTGCGCCTCCATGCGGGAGACGCCGACGCGCTCGTCGATCTGCTTGCGCTGGCCCTTGCTGAGCTCGGACGCGCTGCGGAAGTCGCGGAAGTCGCGCGTGCTGTAGGGCCAGCGCGAGCCGCCCGCGAAGGTCCGGACCTTGCCGTCGAGCACGACGCTGTCGCCGGGGCGCAGGGTGAAATCGCGCAGCAGCGAGATGCGACGCTCGCCGGCCTGGACGATGGCGGGACGGCACGCGGCCGCGTCGCGCGTGGTCTCATGGCTGTAGGCCATCGGCAGGGCGCTGTAGCGTTTGCCATCGGCGGCCTGCGCGTTGCCAATCTCGGCGGCGCCAGCGGCGACGCGGAAGACCTTGACGGGAATGCCGGGGTTCATCGCCTGGCACAGCGCCTCATGCGCCTTCATGTCGGAGGCGGCGCGCAGATAGCCGATCGGCGCGTGGAAGCCGTCGCAGAGGCGCACGCAGATGGTGCGCGCGACGTCGGCCGCGCCGGAGACTGTGTCGAGCCGGATATGGGCAGTATTCGCAGTGCTTTTGGCCGGGCGCTTCGGGCCGTCGCCTGCCACGCGCTGCTGCCGGAACGGGTTGAGATCGACCGGCGGATGCGCGATGCGGCCGTCCGGCTCCATCCGCAGCAGCGGAATCTGCCAGCCGGAGCGGGCCGGGGCATAGGCGTAGGCGCGGGGCTGGGTCGGCTGGGCCGAGGTGTAATGGCTGGACTGGCGGTTCGCCGCTTCCTGGCGATGAAAGGCGCGGATGCCTGCGTCGTCCTCGGCCTGGACCAGGGAGACAGTGAAGACCGCCCCGCCGGCGCCCAGCGCCAACCCGAGCGCAGCAAGGGCGGCGAGCCTCGCCGGCCTGGCGGTCCGTGGCTGACTCCCTCGTGGCAGGCTCTCGGCGGAAACGCTTGAAGCGACAGCTCTTTCGGCGCAGGTCGAAGCCTGCGTCGCAACGTCTCGGACACGCAACATCGCGTCGACTCCACCCTACGCTTGTTTACTCGTCCGCCGCCTGCCGGGTGTAGTTTACTTTTTGTTAAGGTTCAACGCCGCCACAGGATTCGGCCGGCAAAACCGCCGCGATGCTTAACGCGACGCGCTTGCGCAGGACTTGTGTGGTGAAAGCGGGCTCATTGTCACTGCTTGGCTCCGCCCGCAATGTCGGCAGGGTTCTTGCGTGACTTCGCGATCGACCGCGGCTGCTACAGCACGGCTAGGACGACGCCGATCCACATGCCGAACAGGGTGACGACGCCGACCGCGAAGATGGCGGAGCGGAGCTTGAGGTCGTTCGAGCCGATATGGACCAGCGTATGGGCGACGCGCGTCGCGACAAAGGCCCAGGCGAGGCCGGCCATGATGTAGCTCGCCGCGCCGACCTCCATCGCCAGCATGATCAGCGCGAAGAAGATGACCGGCGTCTCGAACTGGTTGGAGAAATTATTGGCGGCGAGGCGGGCAGGCTCCGGATACGCTTCGCTCGAGACTGCGATGTCGGCCATCCGTACCTGCTTGCCGGTGAACGCTGCCTTGCGCCGCAGGAAGACGATGACGAGGACGATGAAGATCCAGAGGATCAGGGCCAAGGAGGGATAGACCAGCTTGAGCGTCATCAGCGTTTCCGATCGTCCGGCGGCGCGGCGTCGGGCCGGCGCAGCGTGATCGGGAGCGAAGCGAACATACCCGCAGAATGCAAGCGCGGCGGGCCGCAATGGACCCGCCGCGTTGAAGATGATGGTGGATAGTTGGCCTGTCCGGGCGTTTCAGGAGCGCGTCGGGTAGTTCGGGCTCTCGCGCACGATGGTGACGTCGTGGACATGGCTCTCGCGCAGGCCCGCGCTGGTGATGCGGATGAAGCGGGCCTTGGCCTGGTAGTCCTTGAGGTCCTTGCCGCCGACATAGCCCATCGCGGCGCGCAGACCCCCGGCGAGCTGGTGCAGCACGCTGGAGACCGGGCCTTTGTAAGCGACTTGGCCCTCGATTCCCTCCGGCACCAGCTTCAGCGCGTCCTTGATGTCCTGCTGGAAGTAGCGGTCGGCGGAGCCGCGCGCCATCGCGCCGACCGAGCCCATGCCGCGATAGGATTTGTAGGAGCGGCCCTGGTAGAGGAAGGTCTCGCCCGGCGTCTCGTCGGTGCCGGCCAGAAGCGAGCCGACCATGGCGCAGGAGGCGCCCGCTGCGAGTGCCTTGGCGAGATCGCCCGAATATTTGATGCCGCCATCGGCGATCACCGGGATGCCGGCCTTCTGCGCGGCGGAGGCTGCGTCCATCACGGCGGTGAGCTGCGGCACGCCGACGCCGGCGACGATGCGGGTGGTGCAGATCGAGCCCGGCCCGATGCCGACCTTGATGGCATCGGCGCCGGCATCGATCAGCGCCTGGGCGCCGCCGGCGGTGGCGACATTGCCGGCGATGATCTGGACGGCGTTGGAGAGCTTCTTCACCCGCGTCACCGCCTCCAAAACCTTGGCGGAATGGCCATGGGCGGTATCGACGACGATGATGTCGACGCCGGCGTCGATCAGCATCTGCGAGCGCTCGAAGCCGAGATCCCCGGTCGTCGTGGCGGCTGCGACCAGCAGCCGGCCATGCGAATCCTTGGCTGCATTGGGATGCGTGACCTGCTTCTCCATGTCCTTGACGGTGATCAGGCCGATGCAGCGGTAGTGGTCGTCGACGACGAGCAGCTTCTCGATGCGGAACTGGTGCAGCAGGCGGCGGGCCTCGTCCTGCGCGACGCCTTCGCGCACCGTGATCAGGCGGTCCTTGGTCATCAGCTCGGAGACCGGCTGCTGCGGATTGGCGGCGAAGCGAACGTCGCGATTGGTCAGGATGCCGACGAGCTTGCCCTTGTGGCCCTGCGCCCCGCGCTCGACCACCGGGATGCCGGAAATGCGGTTCTGCTTCATCAGCCCGAGCGCGTCGGCGAGCGTCTCGTCGGGGAAGATCGTGATCGGGTTGAGAATCATGCCCGATTCGAATTTCTTGACGAGGCGGACTTCCGCCGCCTGCTGGTCGGCCTCGAGATTGCGGTGGATTACGCCCATGCCGCCGGCCTGGGCCATGGCGATCGCCATGCGGGCCTCCGTCACCGTGTCCATGGCCGAGGCGACGATCGGCAGGTTCAGCGAGATCGTCTTGGTGAGCTGCGTCGAGATGTCGACATCGGCCGGCATGACCTCGGACGGACCGGGCTCGAGGAGCACGTCGTCGAAGGTGAGACCGTCGCGGATCAGGCCGCCTTGAGCAATCAGACCGTTTGGGGGAAGCGTCATCGTCAACTCCGACACCGGCTGAAGGCCGGCTCTGTTGCGGTCTCGCGGAGGGCGCCCGCGACCGGGTTGACGAGGCCCGTTAGCATGCGTGCGTGGCTGCCGCTAGAGCGCGGCAGCGAATCTTTTTGCAATGCGAGGCCGGCGTGGCGTCATGCGTGCGCGAGCCAGAGGAAGGCGGCCGGCGCGGACGCCGGCCGCCGGGGTTCCTACTGCTGCTGGGCCGGACGCGTCCGGGTCGTCGCCGGCGAGGGCGAGGTCGGGGCGGGCTGCACGAAAAAGCAGCCCATATTCATCATCATGGCGCCCTTGGCATTGGCCATCAGCTGGCATTCTTTCTGCCGGGTACAGTTGTACTGACGCAGCGCGTCGCCGGAGCCCGGCGTAACCTCGCGCCAGGCGCAACCGGTTTCCCACTTCATGTCAGGCTGCTGTGTTTGCGCTGAAGCCGGCGTCGCGCCGGCGCCGATCCAGATGCTGCCGGCCGCAAAGGCCAGCAGGGCCGCCCGGGCCAATGCCCCTGATGACCGAGCACGATTCGGAGCCGGGGCATGTCTTGCATGATCGATCATTGGATTACCTCTTGGGCGAGCGTTAGTGGCTGGCCTGAAGTCCAGTCGCGTCTCACATCGGTGTGAGACGCCTGGGAGATAGTGCCGATCGAGGCAGGTTTTGACTGCCCTTGGCGCATAGCAGACCTGAGCTTCACGATTTGGTTATGCAGCCGGCGCAATGCCGATCATCGCAGGGTTTTTCTTGCCTCGCGGCTCTCGTCGGCGCTGACCTGCCGCAGTAAGCAGGTCCCGAGCCTCTCCGCCGAAAGCCTCCGCCTTGCAGCGCGCCAAACTCCTGCCCCTGATCGTGGCCTGTGCGCTCTTCATGGAGAACACCGATTCGACGGTGATCGCGACCTCGCTGCCGGTGATCGCGCAGTCGCTGGGCGAGGATCCGATCGCGCTGAAGCTGGCGCTGACCTCCTATCTCGTCAGCCTCGCCGTGTTCATCCCGATCTCGGGCTGGATGGCGGACCGCTATGGCGCGCGCACGATCTTCCGGGCCGCGCTCGGCGTCTTCATGGTCGGCTCGGTGCTGTGCGCCCTGTCGAATTCGCTTGGGGCCTTCGTCGGCGCCCGCTTCATCCAGGGCATGGGCGGGGCGATGATGGTGCCGGTCGGGCGGCTCGTGATCCTGCGCAGCGTGCAGAAGTCGGAGCTGGTCAGCGCGCTGGCCTATCTGACGGTGCCGGCGCTGGTTGGTCCCGTTGTCGGCCCGCCGCTGGGCGGCTTCATCACGACTTATTTCGACTGGCGCTGGATCTTCTTCATCAACATCCCGATCGGCCTGATCGGCATCGTGCTGGCGAGCCTGTTCTTCGAGGATGTGCGCGAGGAGGACGTCGCTCCGCTCGACATCCGCGGCTTCGTGCTGTCGTCCTTCGGCTTCGCCAGCCTGATGCTGGGGCTGGCGACGGGCGGGCGCCATCTCGTGCCGGAGGCGGTGTCCTATGCCTGCGTCGCGGCGGGAATCGCGGCCCTGGCCGGTTACTGGTTCCATTCGCGGCGCATCGCGCATCCGGTCCTCAACCTGTCGCTTCTGCGGATCCCGACCTACCGGATCGGCGTGATCGGCGGCTCGATCTTCCGGACCGGGATCGGCGCCGTGCCCTTCCTGCTGCCGCTGATGCTGCAGCTCGGCTTCGGGCTCGATGCCTTGCAATCGGGTCTGATCACCTTCGTCTCGGCGGCCGGTGCGCTCCTGATGAAGACGCTGGCCAAGACCATCCTGGCGCGCTTCGGCTTCAGGCGCGTGCTGACCGTCAATGCCGTGGTCGGCGCGGCGTTTCTCGCGGCTTCGGGGCTGTTCACACCGCTGACGCCGCACTGGTTGATGCTGTGCGTGCTCTTGATCGGCGGCTGCTTCCGCTCGCTGCAGTTCACCGGGATCAACGCGCTGAGCTATGCCGATGTCTCCAACAAGGAGATGTCGAGCGCGACCAGCCTGTCGAGCGTCGCGCAGCAATTGTCGCTGAGCGTCGGCGTGACGATCGGCGCCTTCGCGCTGGAGACGGCCCATGCCGTCCATGGCGGCGCAGCGCTGGGCGCCGGTGATTTCTGGCCGGCCTTCGCGCTGGTCGGGCTGATCTCGGCCTCCTCGGTCTTCTGGATGGCGCGGCTCTTGCCGGATGCCGGGGCCGAGGTTTCGGGCCATATCCTGCGCGGCACGCCGCCCAGCGCCCGCAAGGCGACGGCGGAAGCGATCGCCGACCAGAAGCCGCTGGAATAGCCGGCCCCGGCCGAGCCGAGGCTTGTCATCTTCCGCTGCGGCAGCGCACAATCGCGCCATGGAGCCGGCTGCGAACAAGCCCGAGGCGCATTTCGACCTCGCCATCAGCGATGGCGGGATGCGGTTCAAGCTGGCCGAGGCCAGGCTGACGCTGACCGATGAGGGCATCGACTACACGCTCGACGGCCGAACGGGGCTGCGGCCGTTTTCCAATCTGCGCAGCGTCAGGATGCAAGCCGTCCATGGCGGCAAGAACAGCCCCTGGGAGGCCATGGTCGAGCTCAGCTTCGCCAGCGGCAAGCCGCTCGTCGTCCATTCCGCCTCGCCCTGGGGCGGGGACGATCCGGCGCGCGACCCGGTCTTCATCGCCTTCGTCGAGGAACTGCATCGCCGGATTCCAGCGCAGGATGCCGCGCGCATCCGCTTCCTGCGCGGCGCCAGCGAAGGCCGGCACAAGGTCATGGAGGCCGTCTGGATCGTGTTCCTGGCAGTCTTCGGCGGGGCCGGCGCGCTTATCCTCTACAAGACCCTCGACGGCACGATTCCGGTCCTGGAAATGCTCTTTCCCGTGGCGGGGCTCGTGGGTTTCGGCTTCTGGATCCATCAGTCGATCGAAAAGGCCAAGCCCGGTGTCTACAGGCCCGATGCGCTGCCGCGGGACTTGTTTCCGTGAGGCTCGCAGCATGGCGGTGGCGCGCGACCCGGTCCGCTGGAATAACCGGCGCCGGCCAAGCCAAGGCTTGTCATCTTCCGCTACGGCAGGGCACAATCGTGACATGGAGCCGGCTGCAAACAAGCCCGAGGCGCATTTCGATCTCGCCATCAGCGATGGCGGGCTGCGGTTCAAGCTGGCCGAGGGCCGGCTGGCGCTCACCGGGGAGGGGCTCGGCTACGAGCTCGACGGCCTGTCCGAACTGCGCCGCTATCAGGATTTGCGCAGCGTCAGAATCGAGTCGGTCCAGACCAGCAAGAACGGCCCGCCCGAAGCCAGGATCGAGCTCGTGTTCGAGAACGGCAAGCCATTGGTCGTGCATTCCAGCTCGCCATGGGGTGCCGACGACCCCGCACGCGATCCGGTCTTCATCGCCTTCGTCGAGGAGTTCCATCGCCGGATCCCGCCGGCCGACGCGGCGCGGATACGCTTCCTGCGCGGCGCCTCCGAGGCCCAGCATCAGGTTTTGATGGGGGCCTTCACGCTGCTGCTGGTTCTTCTCTGCGTCGCCGGCACGATGATCCTCTACAAGGTCCTGCAGGGAACGGTTCCGTTTCTGGAAGCGACACTGCCGCTGCTCGGTCTCGCCGGCCTGTGTTTCTGGATCTACCGGATGGCCGAGAAGAACAGGCCTGGGGTCTACCGACCTCATGAACTGCCCAGGGATCTGTTTCCGTAGGCGCCTGACCCGCTACCGCTCGGAGGGGGCGGCCGCCTCGTCGCCTTCCGCCCCCTCCGCCTTCCGCCTGAACCCCGTCGCCAGCACGTAGAGCTCCGAGGAATCCGAGCGGCTTGCCGCCGGCTTGAGGTTGCGGACCGTGGTGAAGTCGCGCTTGAGCTGGGCCAGCAATTCGGCGCTCTCGCCGCCCTGGAACAGCTTCGCCAGGAAGAAGCCGCCCGGCATCAGGATGTCGTTGGCAAATTCGAGCGCGGCTTCGGCGAGCGCGATGATCTTGAGGTGGTCGGTCTTCTTGTGGCCGGTGGTGTTGGCGGCCATGTCGGACATGACGCCGTCGGCACGGCCGCCGAGCCGCTGCGTCAGCAGGGCGGGGGCGTCTTCGGCCATGAAGTCCATCTCGATCAGGTCGACGCCCGGGATCGGGTCGACCGGGAGCAGATCGATGCCGACGATGCGGCCCTTGCCCTTTTCGAGACCGACGCGCCCTGCGGCGATCTGGCACCAGCCGCCGGGCGCGCAGCCGAGATCGATCAGCTTCTGTCCTGTCTTCAGAAACTTGAAACGGTCATCCATCTCCTCGATCTTGAAGGCGGCGCGCGAGCGATAGCCCATCTCGCGGGCCCGCTTCACATAAGGGTCGTTGAGCTGGCGCTCGAGCCAGAGCTGCGACGAATGCTTGAGCTTGCCGGCCTTCTTGACCTTGACGCGCATGTCGCGCGCGCCGCCGGATTTGCCGGCGACCCCGACTGCCACGCCCGTCGATTTGCCGCCCGACTTGCCCGCGGATTTACCGCCCGACTTGATGGTGCTCATGATCGCGCTCCCGGCGGCGTTGCCGTGCTGCCGGCCAGTGTCGTCGAAGGCGTCATGTCATCTCCGGCGCCACCAGGCGCGGTCCTCGTGCATCATCCTGAGCAGGATGCCTTCGCGCAGGCCCCGGTCGGCGATGCGGACCCGCTCGCTGGGAAAGGCGCGGCGGATCGCCTCGAAGATGGCGCAGCCGGCCAGCACGAGATCGGCCCGCTCGCGGCCGATGCAGGCATTGGCCGCGCGTGCTGCATAGTCCATTTCGACGAGCCGGTCGATGACCGTCAGAATGTCCTCCTGCCGCATCCACAATCCGTCGACCTCGCGGCGGTCGTAGCGGGGCAACCCCAGATGGATGCCGGCGACGGTCGTGACCGTGCCCGAGGTACCGAGCAGGTGGAAGTTCCTGGCATTGCGCGCCGCGGCAGCCTTCTTGGCGAAGGGGGCCAATTCCCTGGCGCACTCCTCGACCATCGTCTCGAACAGGGCGCGGCTGACATCGACGCCGCCATGGCGCTCGGCGACGGTGACCACGCCGATCGGCAGCGAGGCCCATTCGCGGATGCGGGCGGCGGGATCGCGCGCCTCGTTGCGGCCGCCCATCCAGACGATCTCGGTCGAGCCGCCGCCGATGTCGAAGACGATCACCCCTTCGGCCGCCGGATCGGCCAACGCAGCGCAGCCCGAGACCGCGAGCGCGGCCTCGGTGCGCTGGTCGATGATCTCGAGCTGGAGCTCGGCTTCGGCTGCGACGCGGCTGACGAAATCCGAGCCGTTGGCCGCAGCGCGGCAGGCCTCGGTCGTCACCAGCCGGGCGCGGGTGACATTGCGATGGGCCATCTTGCCGCGGCAGATCTTCAGGGCCTCGACGGCCCGGTCCATCGCCGCATCACAGAGCCGGCTGCTGGCAGCGAGACCCTCGCCGAGCCTGACGATTCGCGAAAACGCGTCGACGACGCGAAAACCGTGCTGTGCCGGCCGCGCGATCAGCAGCCGGCAGTTGTTGGTGCCGAGATCGAGCGCGGCATAGGTCGTGGCGGGCGGGCGGGGGCCATGAAC
>UCBZ01000025.1 GCA_900470775.1 Hyphomicrobiales bacterium
TTTCAACGACATCCGCCAATTGCTGACGTTCGCTCGCCGCCCGAAAGCGGACCTGAACACAGCGGTTACCGCGGGGATCCCTGCCCAAGGAACAACTCGGTTAGGTTTCCGCCTTTGCTGCGGCTTCCTGCTCCATCTCGGCCATGTCCTGGAAACGGTCGGCGATGCGAGGATGCGCCCGGCCGCCATCGGACGCACCGATGGCTACCAGGATCTCGTCGGGCCCCGGGGCATCGGCGATCTGGAAATTCGCGGTGATGAAGTGCGAGCGCTTGCCGGTCTCACTTTTGTGAATCATCGGCACGGAGAGGAGCGCGCCGGGGCCGACGCGGGTGTTGGTGAAGCTCAGGAAGGCCGTGCCGTTGGCGGCCTCGCGATACATGTTGCCGAAGCGCAGTGTGTGGATTAGCGCCGAGCCGTGCTCGATCTCGCCATTGACGCCGACGGCGGCCGCCTTGCCATAGGCCTCGATGCGTTCGGACGGCATCACCGCGATGAGCCGGCGGGTCATCTCGACGCCGAGCGGGGCGGCGAGGCGCAGGATTTCCGGCCTGAGATTCTCGACAAAGCCCTGCCCGGCCCAGGGATTTCGTAGGACGGCCGCGACGACGACCATGGTGATCGGGCGCTCGGCAGCCTTGCCGCCCTCGATCATGGTCTCCTCGACGAATGTCGCGATCTTCCGAAGCCCGGTATCCATCTGCGGTCTCGATCCAGCTTTGCGTTTCGACCGGGCGAGGCTAGCGGCGAGATGCAGCCACGGTCTTCCTCCGCTTCGATGGAAGATTCCCGTCTGTATCTCGGCGATGCGCTGTAAGCTGAGCCAGGACGCGAAAGGCCTTCGGGATGCCCGACCCAAAATCGCAGATGTGGTCGCTGCGCGAGGCCGCCAGCCAGATCAACGCCGGCAGCGATCTCGCGCGGGTGCTGCATGATCTCACGCGCACGGCCTGCGAGCGCGGCAACTGGAGCATGGGCTCGATCATGGCGGTCGATATCGCGCATGGCTACGCCCATGTCGTGGTCCGCCACAACCCGACCCTGCTGCAGCGGCCGCTTGAGGATCGCTGGGAACTCGCGACGAGCCCGGCACAGGTTGCCCTGCAGCGCAGCGAGGCGGTCTATATCCGCGACGCGCGCGAAACCGTCGAGTTCCCTGGCTATCGTCGCGAGGCCTTCGAGCGCGATTATCGCTCGGTCCTGGTCCTGCCGATGACCAGCACCGACGCGCAGGGCCGGCCGATGGTGCTGAGCCTGACCTCGCATGTCGTGCGGGACGTCTCCGAGGACGATCTCGCCTTCATGAACGTCATCGTGCATCTCGGCGCCATCGCGGTCGAACGCGAGCACCGCCACCGGGCGCAGCAGGATGCCGCCGAGGAGTTGCGTCGCGCCCTGCTGGCGCAGGGCATGCTGCTGCAGGAGGTCTTGTCGGGCGGGTCGAGCGAGGCGCTGGCGGCGATGCTTGGGGATCTGCTCGGCCAGCCCGTGCTGATCGTGGATTTCTCCGCCAACACGGTGCTTGCCACCGCATCGCCGAGCCCGGCCGACTATGATGATAGCGCGTGGAAACAGGCAGCAAGCGGCCCGCTCGCCGACCAGATCATGTCGGCCGCGCGCGAGGCCGTCGCGCGCGATGTCAGTGCGATGCCGGCGATGCGCCTGGACGATGGCGGGCAGCGCCTGACCCTGCACAGCCGGATCGAGCCCCTCAGCGTCGATGGCGAGGCGGTCGGCGCGCTGATGATTTTCGGCGAGGCGGGCGGCGGCGATCTGCACAAGCTGCTGCTCGAAAGCGCCAAGTTCGCGCTCAGCGTGCAGATGATGCGCAGCGTCATCCGCTTCCGTTTCGAGACGCGGACCTTGACCGAGCTGTTCTTCGAGATCGTCGAGCGGCGCTGGCGCGATGCTCAGGACGCGCTGCATCGCGCCCGGCGCCTGGGCCTGCAGCTATCCAGCGCGACCGGCATGGTCGTGGTCGATTTCTCTGACATGGCCCAGCGCGCGCGCGACGTCTCGAACGAGTGCCATCACGCCGTACTGCGCCTGCTTCGGCAGCAGAGCGTGCCGGGGCATGTCATCGCGGTCGGCAGCGGGCTGGTCTGCCTGTTTCCGCGGGAGACCGCGGCCGATCAGGCGCGCATCGCGCGGGTGGCGCGTCGCATCGCCGAGATCCTGCGGCATAGCTTCGACCGCGAGCCGATCGTCGTCATAGGAGGCGCCTGCAACGGGCTTGAAGACTATCCGGTCGAATGGGAGCGGTGCTGGCGGATGATCCGGATCGCGCGCGCCTTCGGCCGTTCGGGCGCGTTGTCGGCGCCGGATTTCGGGCCGTTGCCGATGCTGATCGGCGCCGCCGACGCCGGCGAGGTCCGCAACTTCGTCGAAGGCTCGATCGGCGCCGTCGTCGCGCATGACCGCGCCAACGACACCCCCTATCTGGAGACGCTGGCTGCATTCGTGCGCGCCGGCTGCCGCAGCCAGCTCTGCGCCGATGCGATGGGCCTGCATGTCACCACGCTGCGCTACCGCCTGTCGCGGATCACCGAGCTCTTCGGCGTCGAGGTCGACACGCCAGAGCGCCGCTTTGCCGTCGAGCTCGCGCTGAAACTGCACGGGCTAATCGAGAACAGCCCGTCTCGCCCGGCCTGACCCAGCCTTCGACGGATTCTTTCGTGCTGCAATCCTCCGCTTCGGAGGAAGAACTGGGCTGCCGCCCTGCCTAGCCTTCATCCTGTTGTCATCGACCGCGGGACGAGCAAATGCTGGCACCGGCCATCCCACAGAGCACGCCTGTCGATCCCATCGCTTTGCGGCGAGCTTTCGGCACGTTCCTGACGGGCGTCACCGTCATCACCACCCATGATGTCGAAGGCCGCCCGCGCGGCATGACCGCCAACTCCTTCTCGTCGGTCTCGCTCGACCCGCCCTTGCTGCTGGTCTGCGTCGGCAAGGGTGCCGCGAGCTTCGAGGCCTTCAACAGCACGGATTCCTTCGCAGTCAACCTGCTCGACGCCGGCCAGACCGAGCTGTCGAACCTGTTCGCCTCCAAGGCCGCCGACAAGTTCGCCAGCGTTAGCCACGACCGGATCCATACCGGCGCGCCGGTCCTGACGGAGTGCATGACCTGGTTCGACTGCACGGTTTACAACCGCATCGACGCCGGCGACCACATCATCCTGCTGGGCGAGGTGCAGGCCTTCGGCACCAGCCCATCGGCGCCGCTCGGGTTCTGCCGTGGGCGCTATGCGGCGGTGAAGGACCCGCTGCCGCCGGACTGGCTCGCATCGTCGGGCATGATCAACGGCTACCTGATCGAGGCCGATGGCGATCTCCTGCTCGCCGCCAATGGCAAGGGCGGCTGGACCCTGCCGAGCACGCCGCGCCGTATCGTCGATGGCCGGCTTGCGCTCGCCGGCGCCGAGTCGCTGACGCTGCTGCCCGACGACACCTTCCTCTATTCGGTCTTCGATGTCTCCGACGGCGACCCAGGCTATCTGATCTACCGGGCGCGGCTGGCACAGGAAGCCAAAGGCCTGACCCTGCCCCCGGGCCTGCGGTTCTTCAGCATGGAGGACCTGCCCTATGGCGAGATTCCGGTCCGCGAAATCCGCACCATGCTGAAGCGCTATGTCCGCGAAAGCGCGAGCCGGCGCTTCGGCATCTTCGTCGCCTCCGGCGATGGCGGGCGCCTGGCGATGGTCGACGAGGCCCAGCCCTGGGCCCAGGTCCCGCAACTCTAAAAGGCTACCGGCTCACGATGAAAACGACGGTTGAAAGCTTGCAAGGGTCGCGTCAGGACCTCTTCATCGACGGGCGCTTCGTCGCGCCGAACAGCGGCGTCTATGTCCCGAGCTACGACCCGACGACAGCCGAGCCCTGGTACGAATTCGCGCAAGGCGATGCCGATGATGTCGATGCCGCAGTGGTTTCTGCGCGCGCGGCGCTGGTCAATCCGGCCTGGCGGCGGCTGACCCAGACGGATCGCGGCAAGCTGGTGCGCCGGCTCGCCGACCTGATGCTCGCCCATGCCGACGAGCTGGCGATGATCGAGTGCCGCGACAACGGCAAGCTGCTCAAGGAAATGCGGGCCCAGATGCGGGCCATCCCCGATTCCTACCTCTATTTCGCAGGGATGGCCGACAAGCTCCAGGGCGACACGATCCCAGTCAACAAGCTCGACACGCTGAACTTCAACCTGCGCGAGCCGATCGGCGTGGTCGCGATGATAATCCCGTGGAACTCGCCGTTGATGATGCTGACCGGCACGCTGGCGCCATGCCTGGCGATCGGCAACACCATCGTGATCAAGCCGTCCGAGCACGCCACGGCATCGACGTTGGCGCTGGCGGAACTGGCGATCGAAGCCGGCATTCCGCCGGGTGTCATCAATGTCGTGACCGGCGACGGCGCGACAACCGGCGAGGCGCTGACCCGGCATCCCGGCATTGCGAAATATGTCTTCACCGGCAGCACCGCGACTGGCCGGCGGATCGCCGCCAATGCCGCAGCTAATCTCGTGCCCTGTCAGATGGAACTCGGCGGCAAGTCGCCCCATGTCGTCTTCGCCGATGTCGACATCGAGAAGGCCGTGAACGGCGTCGTCTCCGGCGTCTTCGCCGCCGCCGGCCAGACCTGCGTCGCCGGCTCACGCTGCTTCGTCGAGGCTGCGATCTATCCGCGTTTCATCGAGGCGCTGGTCGAACGCACGCGGCGCATCAAGGTCGGCCATCCGCAGAATGACGACACCGATATCGGCCCGCTGGCGCTGTCGGCGCAACTGGCCAAGGTCGAGGACTATGTCGCCTCGGGCGTGCGCGAAGGCGCCAAGATCGCCGCCGGCGGTCGCAAGCCGCAAGACGAGGCCCTGGCGCACGGCTGGTATTTCGAGCCAACGGTGATCACTGAGGCCAGCAACCAGATGCGCTTCATGCGCGAGGAGATCTTCGGCCCCGTCGTCGGCGTCGTGCCGTTCTCGAGCGAGGACGAGATGATCACGCTCGCCAATGACAGCGAATATGGGTTGGCGTCGGGGATCTGGACGCAAAACATCGACCGGGCGATGCGCTTCGCCCGCAATGTCGAGGCCGGCACCGTCTGGATCAACACCTACCGTTCCGCCGCCTACATGTCCGCCAATGGCGGCACCAAGAAGAGCGGTTATGGCCGCCGTGGCGGGTTCGAGGTGATGCGCGAATTCTCGAAGCTGAAGAACGTCGTCATCGATTACTCGGGCGCCATGCAGGACCCGTTCGTGATCCGCCTGCGCTGATCAAAAGCAAGAAACGAAGAACCGGAGACCGTCATGAAATTTGCCGTCGCGATCAGCATGGAGCGATTTTCGCCAGAGGATTCGATGGCCGATGCGATGGCCAATATGCGCGCGCTCGCCCGCATCGCCGATGAGGGCGGCTTCGAGACGCTGTGGACCTCCGAGCACCACACCATCGAATGCACGATCTCGCCCAACCCCTTTACCGTCCTGACCTGGCTGGCGCAGCACACCGACCGGATCAGGCTCGGCACGGCGACGCTGGCGGCGCCCTACTGGTCGCCGATCCGGCTCGCGGGCGAGGCAGCGCTCTGCGACCACCTGACCGGCGGACGGCTCGAATTCGGCATCGCGCGCGGCGCCTATCAATATGAGTTCGACCGCATGGCCGGCGGCATCCCGCAGCAGGAGGGCGTCGGCTACATGAAGGAGCTCGTCCCGGCGGTGCAGAAGCTCTGGGCCGGCGACTACGCCCATGACGGGCATTACTGGAAGTTCCCGGTCGCGACCTCGGTGCCCAAGCCGCTGCAGCAGCCGCATCCTGCGATCTGGGTCGCGGCGCGCGATCCAGGCACCTTCGACTGGGCCGTCGGCGTCGGCGCCAACATCCTGTCGACGCCGCTGTCCTCGCCCCCGGCCGAGGTCGGCGTGCTCGGCGAGAAGTTCCGCAAGGCTGTGGCCGACCATCCCGAGCGCCCCCGCCCCCGCTTCATGATGCAGCGCCGGACCTGCCTCTACGACCGCGCCGACGACTGGGAGGCCCCGGTACGTCACAGCGTCGATTACGGGCGCTATTTCGAGAACTTGATGCAGAACATCGGCACCGTCACAAATGGTTTCCCCGAAGCCGTGCCGTTCGAGGCCGTCGCCAACCGCGCCAATTACGACCCCGCCGCGATGCGCGACAACCTAATGTTCGGCACGCCTGACCAGATCATCGAGAAACTGCAGGTCTATGAGGATGCCGGCGTCGACCAGTTCTCGCTCGGCCTGTCCTTCAACCTGCCCTTCGCGATGCAGGTGAAGACGCTGCGGCTGTTCATCGACGAGGTCATGCCGCATTTCGCCGCTCGCGAACGCGACGCAATCCCGGCGCCTCGCCTCACCGCCGTTGGGCGCTGAGAGATGGCGACCGCGACACGCGACAGTGTCACCTCGCAAGCCGGCATGTTCGCGCGCGGCGAGGTGCTGCTGAACTACCGCCTGGCGGGTAACGGACCGCGACCGCTCGTCTGCATCCACGGCGTCGGCTCCTATCTCGAAGCATGGGACGGCGTGGTCGAAAGGCTGTCGGACGACTTCAGGATCCTGACCTTCGATCTGCGCGGACATGGCCATTCGTCGCGGGTGAAGGGACGCTACGAGATCGACGATTTCGTCGATGACGTGCTCGCCCTCGCCGATCATGCGAGCTTCGAGGATTTCGACCTTGCCGGCTTTTCTCTCGGCGGCCTGATCGCGCAGCGTCTTGCGCTGGCCTATCCGCAGCGCCTGCGCCGGCTCGTGCTGCTGTCGACCGTCGCGGGCCGCCTGCCCGAGGAGCGCGAGCGCGTCCTGGCAAGGCTGGCCGCGCTCCAAGCCGGCGATCGCGGCTCGCACTACGACGCCTCGCTGTCGCGCTGGCTGACCGAAGACTTCCAGGCGCGCAACCCCGAGCTGATCGCGCAGCTGCGGCAACGCAATGCGGAGAACGATCCCGATTGCTACGCCTCCGCCTATCGCGTCCTGGCCGAGACCGATTTCGGCGGGCTGATCGATCAGATCCGCAAGCCCACCCTGATCGCGACGGGCGAGCACGACCAGGGCTCGAATCCGCGCATGGCGCTCTACATGCACGAGCGCATTGCGGGCTCACGTCTGCACATCTTGCCGGACCTGCGCCATTCGCTGCTGAACGAGGCGCCCGCCCAGGTTGCGGCGCTGATGCGCGAATTCCTGATCGATGAAGCAGATCGGCGCACGCGATGATCGTCGAGGAACGCATCTACAAGATCCGCAACGGGCGGATGTCGCGCTATCTCCAGCTCGTGCGCGAGGAGGGGCTGGCGATCCAACAGCCGATCCTGGGCCGGCTGATCGGCTATTTCACCACCGAAATCGGCGTGCTGAGCCAGGTCACGCATATCTGGGCCTATGAGGATATGCAGGACCGAGCAAAACGGCGCCAGACGCTGGCGGAGGACCCGCGCTGGCAAGTTTTCCTGCCCAAGCTCGCCGAGAACATCGAGCAGGCCGAAAACCGCATCCTGCTGCCGACCGATTTCTCGCCGCTGCGCTGACGTCCGCCGCAACCGCAACTCGACAAGGGGGAGTGCTTGATGACCGAACGCCTGAAGATCGAGAACCTCTACAAGGTTTTCGCGAAGGACCCTGCCCGTGCGCTGCAGATCCTAGCCTCGGGCGGCGACAAGAATCAGGTCTTCGAAAAGCTCGGCCAGGTCGTCGGGCTGAACGGCGTCTCGCTGAGCGTGCCGTCGGGCGCGATGTACATGGTGATGGGGCTGTCGGGCTCCGGCAAATCCACGCTGGCGCGCTGCATCAACCGGCTGAACGAGCCGAGCGCCGGGCGCATCCTGCTCGACGGGCAGGACATCGTACCGCTCGACGAGGCGGCGCTGCGGCATGTCCGCCGGACCCGCATCTCGATGGTGTTCCAGCATTTCGCGCTGCTGCCCAACAAGCGGGTGATCGAGAATGTCGAGTTCGGCCTGAAGCTGCGCGGCGTCTCGGCGCCCGAGCGCCGGCGCCGTGCCGAAGAGGTGCTGAGCGTCGTCGGCCTGGCGCGCTGGGCGTATCACCGTCCCCATGAGCTCAGCGGCGGCATGCGCCAGCGCGTCGGGCTGGCGCGGGCGCTGGCGACCGATGCCGACATCCTGATCATGGACGAGGCCTTCAGCGCGCTCGATCCGCTGATCCGCACCGAGATGCAGGACGAATTGCTGCGGCTGCAGAGCACCCTCAACAAGACCGTGCTGTTCATCACCCATGATTTCCAGGAAGCGCTGAAGCTCGGCACCCGGATCGCGATCATGTCCGAGGGCCGGCTCGTGCGCGAAGGCACGCCGCAATCGATCGTGCTCGAGCCCGGCAGCGAATATGTCGCCGCCTTCACCCGCGAGGTCGACCGCGCGCGGCTGTTCGATGCCCGCTCGGTGATGAGCGAACCCGCCACGCTCTGGCGCGGCAAGGACGGTATCGTCGTCGGCGAGGCAGCCGGCGGACCGGGCTTCCTGCTCGACGGGCAGGAGCGTGTCATGGGCAGCGTCAGCGACGCCCAGATCGTCCATGCACGGCAGACCGGCGAGGCCCCTGCGCTGGAGCCCGAGCATGTCTGCGTCGCCGGCTCGACCAAGCTCGTCGACGTTGCCCGCCATTACCGCCCCGGCCTGCCCATCGGCGTCGTCGACGAGGGCGGCAAGCTCGTCGGCGTGCTCGGCGTGGCGCAGATGCTGGCCCGCATCGCCAATGCGCCTGCCCCACAAGACGGGAGCGCACCATGATCGACGCCGATTCCCTCGCCATCTTCCCGATCGACCAGTGGATCCAGGACGGAGTCCGCTGGGTCGCACTGAACCTGCGGCCGCTGTTCCTCGCAATCAAGTGGCCGGTCGAGAACCTGCTCGGCTTCAACGATCATATCCTGCACGCCACGCCCTTCCCGGTCGTGGTCGCGCTGACCCTCCTGCTCGCCTGGCGCCTCGCCAGCGTCGGCATCGCGGCGTTCAGCGCGATTTCGCTCATCGCCATCGCGATGCTCGGCGTCTGGAACGAGGCGATGACGACGCTGTCGCTGATCACGACGGCGATCCTGTTCTGCGCGCTGATCGGCGTGCCGATCGGGATCTGGTGCGCGCGCAGTGACCGGGTCTGGAGCATCGTCCGCCCGATCCTCGACATCATGCAGACGACGCCGACCTTCGTTTACCTCGTGCCAGTGGTGATGCTGTTCGGCGTCGGCACGGTGCCCGGCGAGGTCGCGGTCGTGACGGCCGCCGCGCCGCCGTTGATCCGCTTCACCAATCTCGGTATCCGCATGGTCGAGCATGAGATCGTCGAGGCCGGGCTCGCCTTCGGCGCGGACCGCCGGCAACTGCTCTGGGAAATCCAGTTGCCGCTGGCGATCCCGACCATCCTCGGTGGTCTGAACCAGACCGTCCTGACGGCGATGGTGATGTCGGTCGTCGTCGCGATGATCGGCGCCGAGGGCCTCGGCCTCGTGGTGCTGCAGGGCCTCGGCCGGCTCGATGTCGGACGCGCGGCGGTCGGCGGCATCGCCATCGTGCTGCTGGCCATGATGCTCGATCGCATCACCCAGAAAATGGCCGAACCGAAGTCGAAGGGCGCAAGCCCGTTGCTGGAAGCCGTCCGGCACCTGCTGCGCGGCCGCACTGTCGGCGACCGTTTCACCGAGGAAACCATACCGGCAGCGGCCAAGCAGCCGGTCTGACGAAGGACGACGAGCGAGATCCTGCCCGCAGGGCAGCGAGGGGACATCACAACGACCGAGTTATCGGCAAAAAGGGGATACCAGATGACGAAGAGATCATTCCTGACCATCGTCACGGCGGCCGCCTTCGCGGCGCTCGTCGGCCAGAGCGCGCTCGCGCAGGAAATGCCCGGCAAGGGCAAGACCATCCGCTACGCGCAGAGCGACAGCCTCGGCGCCAACTACGTCACCGCCCAGATCATCATGCGGGGGATGAAGGCGCTGGGCTATGAAGTGAAGCTGACCACGCTCAACACGACGCTGTTCTTCCAGGCGGCCGGCCAGGGCGACCTCGACCTCGCCACCGACGTGAACATGCCGCAGCGCGAGCCAGCCTTCCGCAACATCGAAAAGCAGGCCGAAATCGTCAGCCCTGGCATGATCGTCGGCGGTGGCATCAACGGCTATCTGATCGACAAGAAGACCGCCACTGCCCACAACATCACCACGCTGGAGCAGATGAAGGACCCGAAGATCGCGGCCCTTTTTGGCAAAGACGGCAAGGCCGATCTGATCAATTGCGATCCCGGCTGGAGCTGCGGCGATGTGGTCGACTTCCAGCTCGACAAGTTCGGCCTTAAGGACACCGTGCGCTCGGTGCGCGGCAAGTACGAGGCGCTGATGGTCGAGGCGGTCGCGCGGGTGAAACGCGGCGAACCTGCCTTCTTTTATGCCTGGAACCCGTCCTGGGTCGGCAACGCGCTGATCCCCGGCGAGGAGGTCGTCTGGCTGCCGACGCCTGCCGATGCGCTGCCGCCCTCCGTCCCCAACAAGGGTTCGGCGCTGGTCAATGGCGTCAAGGGCTGCGCCGGCGGCGCCGATCCGTGCCGAATGGCGATGTCGTCCTGGAACTGGGCCAGCGTCGCCAACAGCCAGTTCGTCGCAGCCAACCCGGCGGTGAAGGCCTTGATCGCGCAGATCAAGTTCCCGCTCGCAACTTGGTCTGCGTGGGAGTTCAACATTAACAAGGGCGGCGCCAGTACCAGCGCCGTGACGCGCATGGCCGACGAGTGGATCGCCTCCAACAAAGCGCAGTTCGATGGCTGGATCGAAGTTGCGCGCGTGGCGAAGTAGATGGGAACCGCCTTTGGCGGCATTCCCATTGTTCCTTCCATAGGGACTAGAGCTTGCCTTTATCGCAGCGCGCGGGTCCGCTTTAAAGTGAACAGCAGGGCAGCCGCGTTGCCCTTGCTGCTGTCCAACTGCGCCTGCTCTGACGGTTCCGCGGGGCTGCTCGGCTCTTTGCCGCGCAGCCCCGAGGTAACAGTAGAATCCGTGTTGGAGCTTGCCTGCTTCATCCTCGGACAGCAAGTTGACGATGCGCGCCCGCGCGGGCTGGGGGACTGGATGGTGACACCGGGTTGCGGTCTGAGCGTGGCGGTCTCGCACAGGTCGGGGCCGGCAATCGTGGCCTTGCGCCACCCCTCCGCTTTCCCACACAAAGCGCCACTTGCGGAAGTTGGATGGCTGCCAGCAAGCCGACATTCCGCCGGGCGCAAATCGGATATCGCCACCCGCATGTCAGGCCGCGCCCTGGCGGCTATTCCAGCGAAATCCCGCTCGTCTTCACGACGTCGCGCCATTTGCCGATCTCGCGGCCGATGAAGTCGGCGTAGTCCTGCGAGCTTCCCCCGCCCGCCAGATATCCTCCGGCAGCGAAGCGCTGCTTCAGCTTCTCCTCCCCCAGAAACTGGTTGGCGAGCAGATTGAGCCTCGCGACGATCTCCTTCGGCGTTCCAGCCGGCGCTGACAGCCCGAACCAGCCCACGGCCTCAAAACCCGGGAATCCGGACTCGGCAACAGTCGGCGCCTGCGGATAGAGTTGGCTGCGCCCGGCGCTGGTGACCGCGAGAACGCGGAGCTTGCCGCTCTGAACATGGCCGAACGGAATATCGACATTGACGATCCCGACCGGGACATGGCCGCCCAGCACGTCCGTGACCAGCGGGGCGGCGCCGCGGTAGGGAACGTGCCGGACCTTGAGCTTCGCCGCGTTCTCCAACATCGCGAGCGAAAGATGGCCCGACGATCCCGTGCCGGGGCTGGCGAAGGCCAGCCCATCTCCCATGACCCTGGCCCGGCGCACCAGTTCTCCAAAATCCGTGATCGGCGAGTCGGCCGGCACGATGATCGCGTTCGGCGTCGATGCCAGCAGGCAGATATGCGCGAAGTCCTTGGTAGAATCGAACGGCATCCGCGCATACAGCGAATGGTTCATAGCATTCTGGCCGTTGCCCGAGACCAGGATCGTGTAGCCATCAGCAAGCGCCTTGGCGACCTGCGCCGCGCCGATATTACCGTTCGCGCCGGGCCTGTTCTCGACCATGAAGCCCTGCTTCAGGGTTTCGGCGTAGCGCTCGGCGAAGAGCCGCGCGACGACGTCTGTGCTGCCGCCCGCCGGAAACGGCACGATGAAGGTAACCGGCCGCTCGGGCCATTCGGCGGCGACCGCCAGCGCCGGCCAGCAGGCAGCGGCGGCAAAGCCGAGCGTCAGGCCGCGTCTCGTGATCTCCATGCTGTCCTCCCTTTGATTTCTCTTCTTGGCCGAGCCATGTCAGCGGCAGACCCAGCTCTCGCGCCGCCAGGGCTCCAAGCGCTCGGCGTCCAGGTCGAGGCCGGTGCCGGGCAGGTCAGGGATGTCGAGCGTACCGTCCGCGTTGGGTCTGACATCGCCTTGCAGCGCCAACAGCGGGTTGCTGGAGATGTCGACTTCGACATAGGGGTATGACGCCGGGCCGCCCCCGCGCCGTGCGGGGAGCAAGGCGGCAACCTGCAACGCGGCCTGATGATTGACGATCGTGCCGAAGACATGAGGCATGATCGGCAGGTCGAACGCCGCAGCCAGAGCCGCGATCCGCATGAAGCCGGTATAGCCACCGCAGACGGTCAGGTCCGGCTGCAGGATCGACATCGCGCCGGCGACGAGAACGTCGCGGAAGGCGGCTGCGCTCGCCAGCGCCTCGCCGCCTGCGACGGCGGTGGAAATGGCGGCGGCCACGGCCGCATAGCCCGGTATGTCCTCCGGCTCGACCGGCTCCTCGATCCATAGCAGCTCGGACGCTTCCATATGGCGGGCGGAGGCGATCGCCGCCCGCACGCTGTAGGCCTGGTTGATGTCGACCATCAGCCCCACATCCGGGCCGACCTGACGGCGCATCGAAGCAAGCATGTTGCCGTCGGCACGCGGGCCGACGCCGGCGCGCGGTTTCATCGCGCGGTAGCCCTGGGCCAGGCAACGCTCCACCTCCGCTGCATAATGCGCGCATGGAGCGTCCGTCTCGGCGATGAAGGGACCGCTGCCATAGGCGAATACGCGCTCGCGCAGCCCGCCACCCAGCATGGCGGCGACGCTGATTCCGAGGTCCTGAGCGGCGAGGTCGCACAGCGCCATGTCGATCGCCGAGATCGCCATCATCGCCGGCCCGCGCCGGTCGTAGCCGAGATTGGCTGCCATGTGCTCCCACAATGCGCGGTACCGTCGGGGAGGTTGCCCGAGCAGGAGCGGGGCGTACCGCGTCCTGATCAGTGCGGCGGCGGCATCGGGCGACGAGAACACCTCGCCCCAGCCGCGCTTGCCGGTATCGGTGACGATCTCGAGGAGCAGGAAGTCCCGGCGGCGGATCATGGTTCGGGCGTTGCCGATGGCGGGCGACGGCGCGAAGCCGACATGGTGGCCGCGGATTTCTGTGACCTTCATCTGTCGCTCGCCGAAATTCCTGACCCGCAGCGAGATTGACGCGCCGAAACTATGCGATCCAATATAAAGATCGCCTGACTTGATGTGGTTGGATTATGATCTTCGACGCTCGCGAACTCGCCGTTCTCAGATCCGTCATCGAGAAGGGCAACGTCACAGCGGCTGCCGCTGCGCTCAACGTCTCCCAGCCCGCCGTCAGCCGGACGCTTCAGCAGATCGAGCAACGGCTCGGCATCGCGCTTTTCCGGCGGGAGAAGCAGCGCCTCTTCGCCACCCCGGAAGCCGAGATGCTTTATGGCGATGTCGTCCACGCCATCACCTCGGTGGAGGCGGTGGGGCGACGGGCGCGCGATCTCAAAGAGGGTCGTTCGGGCGCGCTGCGCATCGCCTCCATCGCAGCCTTCGCCAACTCGATCCTGCCGCGCGCCGTAGCACGGCTTCAGCGGAGCAAGCCGGGCGTCGAGTTCGTCATCGAGGTGCTGACGGCGCGCGAGGTGGCTCAGCGCGTCGCGACCTTCCGCAGCGAGATCGGTCTCCTGATCGACACCGCCGTGGTCTCCGGCATCAGCGTAGAGGATCTCTGCACCTCGCAGTTCGGCTGTGTGCTGGCCCGCGCTCATCCATTGACGGCCAGCAGCTGGCTATCAGTTCGCGACATTTCGGATCAAAACCTGATTTGCCTCAACAGGACGCTGCCGCTGGGAGGGTTGGCGCATCGGCTTTTCGAGCAGTGCGATCTCGCCTTGCGACCGGTTGCCGAGGTCTCGCAGTCGAGCGTCGCCTGCGCGCTGGTCGAAGCGGGTGCGGGCATCGCGTTGCTCGATAAGCTCAGCATCCTCGCCACTGCCACGAGCCAGGCGCTGGTCTTCGTGCCATTCAAGCCGGAGGAGAAGATCGTCGGACGGCTCGTGCTGCCGGCTCTGGGGGCGCGGACCGTCGCGTCGCGCGAGTTCTGCGCCGCGCTGAAGGAGATCGTCGGCGAAATGGCAGCAACCGATCCGGACTTCGGAACAGTTCTCGCTAAGGCGGGATAGACCGCCTGCGCGTGTCTTCGACCTGCAGTCGATTTAAGCTTGGTTCTGTTGGCGCCACGTTCCAGCCACCCACGGCCACGCCCAACCGACCCTGCATGAGGGTCTGGAGGTCATGGCCCGGTTCAAGCTCGGCAGACGGTCGATGGTCTCAGGAACAACGTTGCGTCCATCTCCGAACCGCCGGCTGCCCGCAGTGTCAGGCGGCGTCTGCGACGATGGTTTGCCGTTGCTCGCCCACCAGACGTCATGCATGGCAATGGATAGATAACGGCGCTCCAGTCCGCCCCTCTTGCTTGTGAACGTTTCTAGTTCGCTTGGCAGTTGTTTCGTAAAATAATTTTTTGAATCCCGAATTGGCAACATGCCATCATGCCGACTGTGTTCCCCACACGCTACTTGAGCGCCATCAATCAATCTGCGCGGCCCCGCGCCTCAACAGACCATAGGGAGACCAGCCTGTCCTCTGACACGACATGCAGAAAGTCATGGAGGTTGATCGTCGGATCGCAATGCGGAACGGTGCATTCGACGACCGTTCCGATCGGGATCGTCCCGTGGCCGGGCTCTGGCAAGATGCGGCCGAACTCGTCGCCGCACCATTCGATCCGTCCGATCGGTTCGCCGCTGCGGAACACGCGCGGTGGAGGGCCGTCTAGCGCGAAACTTTTGCTGCCGCCGTCGGTGATCGCGAACCCGGGCGAGCTGTGCCCGATGACCGTCACCGCGACGCGCAGCGCCGGCCCGAACTCCGGCCCGCCGTTTCCATAAATGTCGACCGGGTCGTAGGCCTCGTCCATGAAGACATAGGAGCCCGGCTGGACCTCGGTCAGCACCTGCGCCTGCCCATCGAGCAGATGGCTGCCGGTGCCCCCGCCAGAGACGATGCCAGGCGCGAGGCCGGCCTGTTTAAGAACCTCCAGCATCGCGGCCAGGATCCGGTTCGCCGCGTCATTAGCTGATCGGCGCGCGGCGAAATCGTCGATATGCTGGACACGGCCCTGATAAGCCTGCACCCCGACATAACGCAGGCTCGGCTGGTCCGTGATGGCGCGGGCGAGCGAGACCGCCTCCTGCCCGTTGGCGACGCCGCTGCGATTGAGGCCCGTGTCGAGATCGACAAAGACATCGAAGCGCGCGCCGTGGCGTGCGGCCGCCTCGGCGTAAGCCGCCACCAGATCGAGCCGGTCGACGACGACGCCGATGCGCGCGCCTTTAGCTGCGGCGCGCGCAAGCGCGTCGATCTTGGCGCCGCTGGCGATCGGCGCGCTCAGCGTCAGATCATTGGCGCCGCCCTCGAACAGCGCCAGAAGTTCGCCCGGCTTGGCGCAGCAGATGCCAGAGGCTCCCGCCGCCATCTGCCGCCGCGCGATCTCGGCGCATTTGTGCGATTTCGCATGCGGCCGGAAGGCGATGCCGGCACGCTTGCAGGTGTCCGCAAGCGTCGCGATGTTGCGTTCGAAGATGTCGAGGTCGAGCACTGCCGCCGGTGTTTCGAGGCGCGAACGGCTGCCGGCTTGGCCGATGAGCGCCTGGTTGAGCGCTGCCGCTCCGAAGGGTGCGAGGCTCATCAGCGCTGTTCCATCCGCTGCGCCCGCGCCTGCTGGGTCGCGGTGAGATCGAGGCTGACGCCATCGGCGGCGAAGACCACGCCATAGTCGCGCCTGGCGCCGGCGATCGTGACCTTGCCCTCCAGCAGATCGTCGGCGACGCGCCAGGTCTCGCGCTTGAGCGCGTCGCCATAGCCGCCGCCGCCGGCCCCGGTCAGGCGGAAGATGTCGCCGCATTTGGCATGAAAGCTCTCCATCGGCATCGTCGGCAGATGCTGCTGCGTCCCGTCCGTGCGGATGAACACATGAGCCGAGGGTGCGCCGGCGCCGCCGCCCTCGATGCCGAAGGGCGGGTGGTCGCGCCGGTCGCCGCGCAGCGTGAAGCGCGCATCGGCCAGGAAGCGGAACTCGCGCACGAAAGCGAGTCCGCCGCGGAACTCGCCGGGACCGCCCGAATCCGGCACGAGCCCGTAGCGCAGCACCTCGACCGGCATATCGGTCTCGACCATCTCGATCGGCTGGTTGGAGAGATTGGCGGCGGGGTTGGAGATGCCCTCGATGCCGTCCTTGCCGGCGCGCGCGCCCCAGGTGCCGACCACCATCTCGTTGAGCACGAAGGGCTTGCCTTCATGCACGCCGCCGCCGGCCAGCAGATAAGGCCCGCCCTCCGAGCCCCCGATGGCGCGCTCCGGCACGATCTGCGCCAGCGCTTGCATGATCGCGTCGAACACACGGTAGCCAACGACGCCCCGCGCGCCGCAGGCGGCCGGATAGCGCGGATTGACCAGGCAGCCTTCGGGCGCGCGCACCGTGATCGGCCGCAGATAGCCCTCGCAATTCGGGATGTCCTGCTGCGACAGGCAGCGGATGGCGCAGAAGGCCGCCGATTCCGGCAGCGAGATCGGGCAGTTGATCGAGGCCGCGACTTGGTCGGCCGTGCCGGCGAAGTCGATGTCGATCGTGTCGTCTTCGACCGTCACCGTCGCGACGATGGCGAGCGGGACCGGATGCTCGCCGACGCCGTCGATATAGTCGGTGGCCTTGTAGACGCCGTTGGGCAAAGCGCGGATCACGTCGCGCATCATCGCCTCGGCGTGGTCGTGCAGCGCGTCGATATAGTGATCGAGCAGGGTAGCGCCATAGCGGGCGATCAGCGCGCGCAAACCGTCTTGAGCCACGTTGCAGGCGGCGATCTGGGCGCGGATATCGCCGAGCACCTCGACCGGGGCGCGCGTATTGGCCTCGATGATCCGGAACACCGCATCGACCGGCTCGCCGGCCTCGTAGAGCTTGAGCAGCGGCAGGCGCAGGCCTTCCTGCTGGATCTCGGTGGCGTAGATCGCGACGCTGCCGGGCACGATGCCGCCGATATCGGTGTGGTGGGCGACGGTGGCGGCGAAACCGGCCAGTCGCTCATCGACGAAGATCGGCTTCAGAATGTAGATGTCGGGCAGGTGCTGGCCGCCGGAGCCATAGGGGTCGTTGGCGATCAGCACGTCGCCTTGTTTGAGCGTTGCACCGTAGCGTTGCTTCACGAACTGCATGACGCGCGGAAAGGAGCAGAGCTGGATCGGCAGCGTGAGCCCTTGCGCGATCACCCGTCCCTGCGCGTCGCAGAGGGCGGTCGAGTAGTCCATGATGTCGCGCACCACCGGCGAATAGGCTGATCGCATCACGATCAGCGCCATCTCGTCGGCGGTCGAGGCGAGCGCGTTGCGGATCACCTCCAGCGTGATCGGGTCGATCGCGTCTTTCCGGCTTGTGGTTTGCATCATGCAGCCTCCAGCGCGATGTCGATATTGCCGGCACCGTCGAGGCGGGCGGTCTGGCCCGGTCCGACGACGCAGGTGCAGTCATATTCCTCGATGACGAAGGGGCCGCGCCGGGGCGAGGCATCGAGATCGGCGCGGCCGATCACCGCGACCGTGGCGGTGCCCATCTCCTCGAAGGACACCGGCCGGTCGATTCGGCGCTGCGGCGGTGCCGCGCCGAACCTCTGCGGCGGCGCCACCAGCGGCAGCCGCGCCGTCAACCGGGCATTGACGAGGTGGACCTGATCCTTCTGCGAGCGGTGGCCATAGGTCCGCTCATGCTCGCGATGGAACAGCTCCGAGAGCTCGGCGAAGTCCAGGCGCCGCGCCGGCACGGTCAGCTCATAGGCCTGGCCGACATAGCGCAGATCGGCCGCGAACCGGAATTCGGCACGCGACAACTCGTAGCCTTCCAGAGTCAGCACGCGGCGGGCATCTTCGGTCAGCTCGGCATAGAGCTCCGCCAGGCCGGCGTCGTCGAGGTCGCCGGCTCTGCGGCGCGAGGGCCGCACGAACTCCTGCTCGACATCCGAGCGCAGCAGGCCGAGCGCGCTGAAGACGCCGGCGGCGCGCGGGATCACCACCCGCCGGATCCCGAGCGCCTTGGCGACCTCGGCGGCGACGACCGGCCCGTTGCCGCCGAAGGCGACCAGCGTCGAATGGCGGGGGTCGCGGCCGCGATAGGTCGAGACCGCCTTCACCGCCCGCGTCATCGTGGTGACCGCCAGCGTCAGCACGCCGCGCGCGGTCTTGGTCAGGTCGAGCCCGAGCGGGCGCGCGACCTGATCGTTCAGCGCCGCGCGTCCGGCATCGGCCTGCAAGGGAAAGGTGCCGCCGGCCAGCGCGACATCGTTGATATAGCCCAGCGTCAGGAAGGCGTCGGTCAGCGTCGCCTGCTTCCCGCCGAGCCCGTAGCAGACCGGGCCGGGATAGGCGCCGGCACTCTGCGGGCCGACCGAGACCTGGTTCATCCTGTCGATCGCGACGATGCTGCCGCCGCCGGCGCCGATCTCGGACACGTCGATGAACGGCAACTTGATCGGATAACCGCCGCCCTTGACCAGCTTGCTGGAGAGATTGATGCCGGCGCCGACCTCGTATTCGGTGGTGCGGGCCGGCTCGCCATCCTCGATCAGCGCGGCCTTGGCGGTGGTGCCGCCCATGTCGAAGGAGATGATGCTGGGCTCGTTGCCTCCCGAGACCAGCCTTGCGCAGGCGATGACGCCCGCCGCCGGCCCGGATTCGACCAGCGAGGCCGCCCGCTTCACCGCCGAGCCCAGCCGCATGATGCCGCCGCCGGAATGCATCATCTCGACCGGGCAGGTGATGCCGATCGAGGCCAGCCGGGTCGTCAGCGCCGCTGCATAATTTCGCACCACCGGGCCGATATAGGCGTTCACGACGACGGTCGAGGTGCGTTCATATTCACGGATTTCGGGCAGGATCTCAGAGCCTCGACAGATATAGACGTCGTCGCCGAGTTCCTCGCGCAGGATCGCCTCGGCGGCGATCTCGTGGTCGGGATTGGCATAGGCGTGCAGGAAGCTGATCGCGACCGCTTCGACCTTCTCGTCAAGGAAGCGCGCGGCCGCCCGCCGGACATCGTCCTCGTTCAGCGGTATCCGCACCGCGCCGTCAGGCCCGAGCCGCTCGCGGGCCTCCAGCCGCAGGTGCCGCGCAGCGAGTGGCTTGGGCTTGTCGTATTGCAGGTCGTAAAGCACCGGGATGCGCAGGCGGCGCATTTCGAGGACGTCGCGGAAACCCTCGGTGGTCAGAAGGCCGGTGCGGGCGCCCTTGTATTCGAGGATCGCATTGGTCGCGACTGTGGTGGCGTGGACGATGCCGGTGATCCTGTCCGGCGTCGTCTCATAGTCCGCGACGAGCCGGCCCAGCGCCTCGGCGATGCCGCGACTGTAATCGTCGGGCGTCGAGGGCACCTTGCGGGTCTCGATCAGCCCGTCGTCGCGGGCAATCACGATATCGGTGAAGGTCCCGCCGATATCGATGCCGATCCTGTAGCTGTGCTGCGCCATGATTGTGGTCTCGTTGTCGGAATGGGCGGTCAGCCCGCGCTTTCGCGAGCGGGGCTGATGGGGGAAGCGATATCGACGGTGGCAGCTTGCTGGCGACGCCCCTTGATGCCTTTCGGCACGGCGGCGATCAGGAGCTGCGTGTAGGGGTGGGTGGGACGGTCGAGCACGTCGAGGCATGGCCCCTGTTCGACGATCTCGCCCTTGCGCATCACGATGATCCGCGAGCAGAGCGTGCGCACCAGCGCCAGATCATGGCTGATGAACAGCAGGGTCAGGCCGAGTTCGCGCGTCAGCCGGCTGAGCAGATTGATCACCTGCGCCTGCAGCGAGACGTCGAGCGAGGAGACCGGCTCGTCGGCGATCAGGATGTCGGGCTTCATTGCCAACGCCCGCGCCAGCCCAACGCGCTGGCGCTGCCCGCCGGAGAGTTCATGCGGCAGGCGCGGCGCCAGCTCCGCGCCGAGCCCGACCAGAGCCAGCATCGCCAGCGCTTCGGCCTCTCGCTCGGGCTTCGGCACGCCGCGCAGCGCCAGCGTCTCGGTCAGGCAGCGGCTCACGCTCTTGCGCGGATTGAGCGCGCTGCTCGAATCCTGGAACGCCATCTGGATGCGCCGCCGCCACGGTCCGCCATGATCGCGCATCAGGGCGGACAGCGGCTCGCCGTCGAGCAGCACCTCGCCCGATGTCGGCCTGGTCAGGCCGACGGAGATGTTCGCCAGCGTCGATTTGCCGGAGCCGCTTTCGCCGACGATGCCGACAACGTCGCTGCGCGCGATCTCCAGCGAGATGCCGGCGAGCGCTACGAAGCGCTTATCGCGGCCAAACAGGCGATCGAAGGCCGTGCCTTGCGCATAGGATTTGGTGATGCCGCGCAGCGACAGGATCGGGCCGGTCATTGCGGCCTCCAGCAGGCGAAGCGGAGCTCGGCCTCGCGTTCCAGCGGCGGCATCTCCTCGATGCAGGCCTCGACGACATGCGGGCAGCGCGGCGAGAACGGGCAACCCTGCGGCATGCGCCCCAGACGCGGCGGCGCGCCCTCGATCGCCACCAGCGGGCCGACGGGGCCGGTCAGGTTGGGCACACAGGCCTGGAGCAGGCCGGTATAGGGATGGCGGGGTCTAAGCTCGATCGCCTCGACGGGGCCGTCCTCGACGACCTTGCCGCCATACATCACCACGACCCGATCGACGATCTCGGCGACGAGCTGGAGGTTGTGCGAGATGAAGATCACGGCGATGCCGAGATCGCGTCGCAGTTCCGCGATCAGGTCGACGATCTGGGCCTGCACGGTGACATCGAGCGCCGTCGTCGGCTCGTCGGCGATCAGCAGGCGCGGGCGACAGGCGATCGCCATGGCGATCAGGGCGCGCTGGCGCATGCCGCCGGAGAACTCGTGCGGATAGGCATCGAGCCGCTTTCCGGCGTCGCGGATTCCGACGCGCTCGAGCGATTCCGCCGCGATGCGCCGGGCCTCCGCGCCCGAGACCTGCCGATGCGCCCGCACCACATCGGTGATCTGCCGGCCGATGGTCAGCGCCGGGTTGAGCGAGCTTTGCGGGTCCTGGAATACCATGGCGATGTCGCGGCCGCGAATGGCGCGCATGCGGGCCTCGTCGAGGGCCAGCAGATCCTGTCCGTCGAACATTACGCGCCCGCCGGTCGTGCGCGCAGGTGAGCCGAGCAGCCGCATCACGGCGAGCATGCTCAAGCTCTTGCCGGAGCCGGATTCGCCGACGACGCCGACCGCCTCGCCGGCCGCGACCGAGAAATCGACGCCGCGCACGGCCTCAACCACGCCGCCATCTGCGCTACGGAAGCCGACGCGCAAGCCCTCGATGCGGAGCAGCGGCCCACCGGTACCGGAACCTTCCATGCGACCGGTGCCACTCATGCGACCAGAGTCCTGGCTTCGCTGCGCGGATCGAACAGCTCGCGCACCGCGTCGCCGAGGAGGTTGAAGCCGATCACGGTGATCGAGATCGCCAGTCCCGGAAATACCGGCAGCCACCATTCGCCCGAATAGATCGCGCTGCGCGCATCCGACAGCATCGAGCCCCAGCTCGCCTGCGGCGGCTGCACGCCGAGACCGACGAAGGAGACGGAGGCCTCGACGACGATGCCGATCGCGACCAGCAAAGTGCCCTGCACGATGATCGGCGACAGGCAGTTGGGCAGGATATCGCCGGAGACGATGTCCCAATGCGTCGCGCCCTGGAGCCAGCGCGCCCTGACATAATCGGCACCGACGACGCGGCTCGCCACTGCATAGGTGACGCGGGCAAAGACCGGCGAGAACAGCACGCCGACCAGCAGCACGATCTTGATCTCGTTGGGCAACAGCAGTGGCCCGACCCGCACCGGCCCGACCCCGAGGATGCCGACGATTGCGATGGCCCAGACAAGGAGAGGGATCGAGGCGACGCCGTCGACGATGCGCATCACGATCTGGTCGCCGAGCCCGCCCTTATAGGCGGCGAAGAGCCCGGCCGAGACGCCGATCAGCGCGCCGATCACGACGGCGCCGATGCCAACCGCCAGCGAAGCCCGCGCGCCGAAGATGACCCGGCTCAGCACGTCGCGACCCGCCTGATCGGTGCCGAGCCAATGCGCCATGTCGGGTGCCAGCAGGCGGTCCTCGATGCTGAGCGCGACGGGATCATAAGGCGCGATCAGCGGCGCGAAGATCGCGGCGCAGACCATGACGAGGACGATTCCCGCACCGAGCCAGCCGGTCCAGTCGATCATCCGCAGCGTCGACGACAGGCCCCTCATGCGGCGACCCTCTGGCGCGGATCGAGCACGCGGTTGACGAGGTCCGCAGTGAGGTTGGCCAGCACGAAGATGATCGTGAACAGGAAGACGATGCCCTGCAGCAGCAGGAAGTCGCGCTGCGAGATCGCATTCAGCAAGGCGCGCGATAGGCCCGGCACGTTGAAGACCTGCTCGATGATCAGCGCCCAGCCGAACATGTAGCCGAAGGACAGGGCCGCGAGATTGATCACCGGCGGCAGCGCATTGATCAGCGCGTAGACCACGACCCGCGGTGAGGACAGCCCCATCGCCCGGGCGGTGCGGACATAGTCGCCGCGCAGCGTGTCCTGCAGGCTGGCCTGCGTCATCCGCGCCAGCACGGCGATGTAGTAGACAGCAAGCGACACCGCCGGCATCAGGATCGTCTGGAGATGGGCTCCAAGCCCGGCCGACAGCGGCGCATAGCCGCCGGGCGGCAGCCAGCGCAGATCGACCGCGACGAAGCGGATCAAGACGATGCCGAGCCAGAAGGCCGGCACCGACAGGCCGACCACCGACAAAAGCCGCGACACGCGATCGAACACGCCGCCGGGGCGCAAGGCCGCGGCGATGCCGATGCCGACGCCGAAGACCACGGCGATGGCGAAGGCGAAGAGCACGATCGACAACGTCACCGGCAGGGCGTTGACGATCTCGGTGCCGACATCGCGGCCGGTGACGAAGGACCGTCCGAAATCGCCGCGCAGGATGTCGGAAAGCCACGCGCCATATTGCGCCAGGAACGGCCGGTCGAGCCCGTTCGCCTGCTCGAACTGCGCCAGCTGCGCGGCGGTCGCATCGGCGCCGAGCACGATCCGGGCCGGCGAGCCCGGACCGGCGCGCGTCATCGCAAACAGCGCGAAGCCGACGAAGAGCAGGGTGCCGATGGACGAAACGATCCGGCCGGCGACGAGGCGAAGCATGGGCGGTGATTCCAGGTGTCGGTGGCGGGCCTAGACCTTCACCTCGCCGACGCTCATCGTCAGCGCCTGGTTGACCTTGAAGTCCTGAACGCCCTGCCGCCAGAGATTGGACGCATGGACGAAGCCGAGCACGCCGATCGGCGCATCGCGGGCCATGATCGTCTGCATCTTGCCGTAAAGGTCCTTGAGCTTGGCCTCCTCGGTTTCGAGGAAGGATGCGGCCATCAACGCGCTCAGCTCGGGATTGTCATAGCCCGTGCTCTTCGACAGGAACTGCCCCGGCATCACCGTATTGGCGATGATGTAGGTCGCCTCGCCCGGCGACATGAAGACCTGCATCGCCATCTGGTGCTCGCCGCGCGCGATCTGCTGGATCAGCACCGAGAACTCGTAGACCTTCAGGTTGATCTTGACGCCGATCTTGGCGAGCTGCGCCTGTAAAAAGATGGCGGCATCCTTGGTGTCGAGCAGATAGGGCTCAGCCTGGATGCTGATATCGATTTCGGCGCCGGTCGGATATTTCGACTTCGCCAGGAATTCTTTTGCCCGGTCGAGATCGAAGCCAAGCTCCTTGTCAGCCTCGTCGTTGAACCACCATCCGCGCGGCGGTGCGAGCACGGCTGCCGGATCGAGCAGTCCATAATAGACTTTGTCGCCGATCGTCTTGCGGTCGATGGCGCAGGAGAGCGCCTTGCGGAAGTTGAGATCGTCGAGCGGCGGCTTCAGGTTGTTGGTGAACATCAGGAGTGCCCCGCCCAAAGTCGGGCGCGAGGCACCGGTGATGCCGGGCATGGTCTTGAGGCGGTTGAATTCGCGCGCCGGCGGCGCGCTGATGATGTCGACCTGGTTGGTCAGGAGATAGGCGACGCGGGTTGCGTCCTCCGGGATCATCTTGACGACGAGCCGGTCCCAGGCGGGTAGGCCCTTGCGCCAGTAGTTCGGGTTCTTCTTGAAGCTAATCGAGTCGTTGGGCTTCCACTCCTCGAACATGCCGAAGCCGGTGCCAATTCCGACGGGCTTCGACTTGAAATAATCGTCGCCATGCTCCTTGCGCGAGCCGGCGGGGAAGATGCCCATATATTTGGTCAGGAAGTACAGCCACTGGCCGTAGGGCTCGGACAAGTCGACCTGGACCTTGAGCGGATCGAGCACCGTCACCTTGGCGATCTTGGTGAAGAGCGGCCGGCGCAGCGCCTTGTTGTTGGCGTCGAGCAGGTAGTCGAACGAGTATTTCACGTCCTCGGCCGTCATTTTCTTGCCGTTGTGGAAGGTGACGTCGTCGCGCAGCTCGAAGGTGTAGGTCTTCTTGTCGGCCGAGATCGTCGGCAGGGCCTTGGCGAGCTGCGGCTTCAGCACGCCATCGACATCGAACTCGACGAGGTTCTCGAAGACGGTCTGGCCCAGCACCATCGCGTCATGATTGAGCTGGTTGATCGGGTCGATCGTAATCGGGTTGCTCGGCAGGACGATCGTCAGCGTCTTGCCCGCGTTCGGCTGGGCATGGAGCAGGCTGGATGGCAGCAACGCGGCCAGCGCACCACCGGCGCTCGCTGCTAGAAATTGTCGGCGATCCGTCGGCAGATTGACCATCGAACATCCCCTTTTGTCTGGCGAAGCTTTGGAACGCGCAACGTCGGACGCAGCGCTGAACGGGGAGAAGCGTAACACCCGCCGAAAGACCAATGAAAATAAGAACTCTTGGCGTCTCGATAGCCACCCGCTATCATCTTTGCCCATGCGTTACACCTTTGGTCAGGCCGAGGCCTTCTATTGGGTTGCCCGGCTCGGCGGGTTCCGCGCAGCGGCGACCCATCTCAACCTGGCCCAGCCCACAGTCAGTCTGCGCGTCAAGGAACTGGAGCGCATCCTCGGCGGGGAGCTGTTCGACCGCGCGCTGTACCGGCCATTGCCGACCACGCTGGGCAGCGCCATCTATGCCGATGTCGAGCGCATGCTGGCTCATGCCGAGCAGGTCCAGCGCCGCTCCAAAGACGCGCTGCCAGGTCGCGGCCTGCTGCGCATCGGCGCCGCGGACTCGTTTGCGGCGCTGATCCTGCCCGATCTGCTGGCGGCGCTGGCGGCACGGCACGCATCCCTGCAGGTCGATGTCACCGTGGATTTCAGCACGCGGCTGGAACAGCTCCTACTCGACCGCTCGATCGATATCGCCTTCCTGTCGCAGCCGCGCGCGCATGAGGGCATCAGCATCGTCCCGCTCTGGCTGATCGATCTCGTCTGGGTCATCGGCAAGGACCTGCCCTTCGACGGCGATGTCGCCACGCCGGAGAATCTCGTCGATCTGCCGATCTTTACGAATAGCTCGCCCTCGGGCCTGTTCACGACGATCCAGATGTGGTTCGGCACGAAAGGGCTCAAACCCCACCGGATGAACACCTGCAACCCGCTAACTGTGATCGCCAGGCTCGCCAATGCCGGCACCGGCGCGGCCCTGATCCCGCGCGATATGATCAGGGTCTCGGGCGACGACCTTGCCTTGCGTGTGCTCGAGACCAGGCCGCCGATCCCGTCCCACAATCTCTGCGCGATGTGGTGGGACAATGAATCCGCCGCCGAATGCAAATATCTGGCCGATCTCGCGCGCGAGATCTCGGAAAAAGCTCAGCTGTGAGTGGTGCATTGCGATCGTGCACTTGGCTCGGTAATCAGCCTGCCTGAAAGCGGACTTTCTCGAGTTGGGAAGGTACCGAAAGCACCCCTCCCCGCTCACGGGCAAAATGCGCCGATACCGTTGAAAAAGTCGTCGTTGCTGCGGTTGTTGCATCACATATTTTCAGAATAGGCCTTGCCTTTGTAGATCGCGCACCGTGCGACGCATGCTAGCAATGAACATGCGCGTCGGACGCGACAAAGGCGCGTTCGTCGACACCAGAACCTGCGCGCTAATTGATGTTTTGGGATGAAACTTCAGACAGGTAATGGCACCGTCACGGGTGCCAACGAGCCAAAATGGATCGATCACCGCGACACCGGCACCGGCCCTCGCCAAGGCGCAGGCCACGGATGACTGATTTACCTTGATCGCGATGCGGCGCGGTGTCTTCGCCTCGCGAAAGGCCTTTTCTACGAGGGCGCCAATCGGCTGCGCGCGGCTGAACGAGATCAGCCGGTAGGGCAGGATGTCCTGTGGCTCGACGAAGTCACGTTGCGCGAGTTCGTGGCTCGAGTGGACGACCGCGATGAGGTCGGCGGCGATCAGGTCAATGGCGCGAGCGTCGTGCGGGATTAGTGGCGATAGCGCCAGCCCAAGATCGACCTCCTCGCGCACGACGCTTGCAATGACGCGTGGAGTATCTGTTGTCTTGATCGATATCTGGATGCGAGGGCGGGATCGTTGGAACTGCGCGATCGCCATCGGCAGGATGTTGTCGGCGAGAACTGCCGTTGCGGCGATATTGATCGAGCCGACCGTGGTGTCGCCCATGTCGTCTATCAGCCGTCCGATCCTGTCGACACCATCGAAGACCCGTTCGAGATCGATCAAAAGGTTCCGCGTCTCAGGTGTCGGTTGGAGCCGCCCTTGGCGGCGCGCGAACAGCGGGAAGCCGGCGTCGCGGGAGCAGTCGCGCAGCAACATGCTGACCGCCGGTTGAGAGACACCCAGCGCTTCGGCAGCCGCTGTGACTGAGCCGCTGGTGGCGACCGTGTAGACGATCTGCAGTTGTCTAAGGCTGAGCGACATCAGCCTAGCTTATGTAGAGTTAAGCCAGATGCAATTGAGGTTATTTTGGTCGCGGCCTAGCCTCATTGCGACGCTGGCCGCTGAGAGCCGCGCTCCGAGGAAACGGTACCCAAGATGAAGATCACCGCAGTCGAAACCTGCGTGGTGGCCTTGCCCTTTGACATGGGCGGGCCGAAGCCTGCCTTTGCGGGACGGCCTTGGGACAATCTCGAAATCCTCATTGTCAAGGTCGAGACCGAAGACGGCTTGGTCGGCTGGGGCGAAGCCTTCGGCCATGCCGCCATACCCGCCACGAAAGCCGCGATCGACACCATCATCGCGCCGCTCATGCTGGGACGCGATGCCGGAGACATCCAGGGCCTGTCGCGCACGATCCTGCATAGCCTGCATCTGCTGGGCCGCAACGGCTCCTTCGTCTATGGCTATTCCGGCATCGAGATCGCCTTATGGGACCTACTCGGCAAGCGGGCCGGCCTGCCGCTCTACCGGCTCCTCGGCGGACGGGACCGGGGGCCGATCGATGGCTATGCGAGCCTGCTCGCCTATAACGACGACGCGCTCGTGGCCAAGAACACGTCCGCGGCCTGCGCCGCCGGCTACCGCTTCATCAAGCTGCATGAATTGACGCGGGACGCGGTTCTGTCTGCCCAGCAGGCTCCCGGTGCTGAAGATGCTGCGATCATGATGGATGTGAACTGCGCCTGGTCGCCCGCCGCCGCGCGCGAGATGGCTGCCTCCTTGGTCGATGACGGCCTGATGTGGCTAGAGGAACCGGTCTGGCCGCCCGAGGATGTCCATGGGCTGGCCAGCGTGCGCGCTTATGGCATCCCTATCTCGGCGGGGGAGAATGTCGCGGGTGTGTTCGGCTTCAAATCCCTGATCGAGGCCGGCGCGATCGATGTCGCCCAACCCAGCGTCACCAAGATCGGCGGCGTTCAGGAAATGCTCAAGGTCTTCGACCTCTGCGAGGCGCATGGCGTCGAGGTCGCGCCGCACAGCCCCTATTTCGGGCCGGGCTTCGTCGCGACCCTGCACATCATCGCCGCTCGCATGGCAAAGCCGATGGTTGAGGTGCTCTGGCTGGAGATGGAAGCCAACCCGTTCGACCCTTGGGTGCGCGGCCAGAACGGACGGTTCCCAGTGCCGCAAGGGCCGGGTCTGGGCTGCGATCCCGATCTCGACGTCCTCGAGCGCTACCGCACCGGCGACTGGACGCGCAACTCAGCACAGGCAGCCCCATGAAGATCGTCAAGATCGAGACGCAAGCCGTTGTCGTGACGCTACCGCAGCCGATCGGCAGCGCGCTCGGCGAGATCCGCGACTTCGGCTGCGTGCTGGTGACCGTGCATAGCGACCAGGGCACCACCGGCGAGAACCTCGTCTTCGCGCTCAACAATCGCCGCACGAAGGTGCTGCGCCAGATGGTCGACGAACTCGGCGACCTGCTGATCGGCCGCGACGCCGGCCATATCGCCGAATTCTGGGCCCGAGCCTGGAAGGACATCAATTTCCTCGGCCATAAGGGCGTGCCGGTCGTCGGCATCTCCGCGCTCGACGGCGCCTTGTGGGATCTCGCGGGCAAGGCGGCTGGCCTGCCACTCTACCGCATGCTCGGCGGTGCCCAGAGCAAGGTGCCGGTCTATCACAGCGGCGGCCTGTGGCTGTCCTCGTCGACGAATGAGCTGGTCGAGGAAGCCGGACGCTTCGCCGCGGCGGGCTTCGGCGCGATGAAGATGCGGCTGGGCCATGCCGATCCACGCGACGACGCAGCCCGCGTCCGCGAGGTTCGCAAGGCGATCGGTCCGCAGGTCAAGCTGATGGCCGATGCCAATCAGGGCCTGAACGAAGCCCAGGCGATCCGGCTCGGCCGGATGCTGGAGGAGTTCGATCTGACCTGGTTCGAGGAGCCGCTGCCGGCCTGGGATCTGGAGGGGTTGGCGCGGGTCGCCGCCGCGCTGGACACGCCGATCGCATCGGGAGAGACCGAATACACCCGCTATGGCTTCCGGCGGATGCTGGAGCTGCGGAGCGCAGACATCCTGATGCCTGATCTGCAGCGGGTCGGCGGCGTCAGCGAATACATGCGGGTCGCGCATATGGCTGAGGCCCATGACGTACCGGTGTCTAGCCATCTGTTCCCGGAGACAAGCATCCAGGTCCTGGGCGCGCTCTCCAACGCCATCTACCTGGAATACATGCCGTGGTTTTCGCCGCTCTACAATGAAACGCTAAGCTTTACAGATGGATGCGCCCTTGTTCCGGAACGCCCGGGCTGGGGCTTCACCTTCAACCGCGCCTACATCGCCAGCCTGCCGCACTGACATGAATAGGGCCGGCTCAGGCCCACCAAGCCCGCATAGACGGGCACGCAACGACACCAACGATCGGGAGGGATCGAGATGAGCATCAGCCGTCGTGAGTTCACCATTGGGTCCGCGGGCCTTGTCGGTACGTCGACATTGGGCCTGACGCGTCCCGCATTGGCGCAGAGCGAACCGATCAAGGTCGGCTGGCTTGCCGCCCTGACCGGCCCGAGTTCGGCGCCCGGCGTCGGCTTCAATCGCGGGGTGATCTACGCCGCCGAAGCGATCAACGCGGCCGGCGGCGTCAAGGGTCGCAAGATCGAGATCATCACCCGCGACACGCAGGGCGATCCGACCAAGGCCGTCAATGCGACGCAGGAAATGATCAGCCAGGCCAAGGTCCATGCGATCTGGGGGCCGACCAATTCGGGCGAATCCCTGGCGGTGACCCCGATCATGGCCCGCGCCAAGATGCCCAATATCCATCCTTGCGTGGTCGACAGCCTGATCGACGAGAAGAAATTCCCCAACGCCTTCCGCCTCGCGCCGTCGAACACCCAATGGGACGACGCGGTGCGCAATTACTGTCTCAAGATCCTGAAGCTGAAGAAGATTGCCGTCATCGGCGACACGACCGGCTATGGTGTCAGCGCCGTCAATGCCTCGGTCGCAGGCTTCAAGAAGGACGGCGCCGAGGTGGTCTATCAGGCCAATATCGACGCCACGCAGCCTGATATGACCCCCGACATGCTGCGGGCCAAGACGTCCGGCGCCGAGGTCGTGGTCGTCTGGAGCGTGTCGACCGGGATGGAAGCGCGCATGATGAACGTCCGCGCCGCCATGGGCTGGGACGTCGCCTTCGTCGGCCATCCCTCGCTGTCCTCGGGTGAAATCGGCAATCTCGTCGAGAAGCCTGCGAACTGGGAGAAGGTCTACGCCGTCGGCTATCGCAGCTGCAGCTATGGAGCCGACGGCAAGCTCGCCGCCCGCAATGCCGAGCTGGTCGAGCGACTGAAAGGCAAGGTCAATCTTTCCGACACCCTGCTCTGGTGGGTGACCTGCGGGATCGACGCGGTCGAGATGGTCGCCAAGGCCGTCGAGGCGACCGGCTCCTCGTCGAGCGAAGCGATCATCGGGCACTGGAACGGGCTCGCCAAATACAATGGCTATTTCGGCGATTACAGCTTCAACCCCAATCAGCACAACGGCTATCCCACTGCCGATGTGGTGATGTCGGCTGCGAGCTCCGCCAAGGACGGCGCCTTCCTGCTGGCGCCCGGCTACAGCGGCTGACGCAGCGACCGGGCCGGCGCTTTTTGTCGCCGCCCGGCCCCATCACTCCAGATCCCGAAGGACCGGCTGCGACACCACCGGTCCTTCCAGAGGAAAACTAACGATGTTGGCTTCGATCCTGGCGTCAGGCGTCGCGGTGGGGGCGATCTACGCCCTGATCGGGATCGCTTACAACACGATGTTCTCGACCTCGCGCGTGATGAGTTTCACGGCCGGGCAGCTGGGCATGCTGGGCGGCGTGTTGGGCTCGCTGTTCGTGCTGCGGCTCGGACTGCCGCCGATTGTCGGCTTTGTGGCGATGCTCGCCTGCTGCGCGCTGATCGGCGTGATCACCGAGTTCGTCGCGGTCCGGCCGGTGCTCAAAAGCCTCGACCAGCACCTCTATGTGCTCTCGACGCTGGCACTGGCGCTGATGATCCAGCAGGTCACGGCGATCAAATGGAGCACCGAGCCGCAACCCTTCCCGCGCCTGTTCGAGCTTGGCTCGGGCACGCTGGACGAGAAATTCTGGGTCCCCGTCGCCGCCTGCCTGCTGACGATCATCGGGTTGGAACTGCTCTACCGGAAAACCCTGGTGGGGCGCGCCTTCCTGGCGATTGCGGAGGACAATTTCGCGGCGCGGGCGCTCGGTCTGCCGGAGCGCAATCTTCGTATCGCCAGCTATGCCCTGGCTGGCGCCATCGGCGGGCTGGCCGGTTTCGCCGGCGGGCAATTGCTCCTTGCCTTCTTCGCCAACGGACCGCTGCTGAACTTCTATGGCTTCGTGCCGGTGGCGCTGGGCGGGCTGGGCAATAATCGCGGCGCCGTCATCGGCGGGCTGGCGCTCGGCATCTTCCAGCAGGCCGCCAATTTTCTCGTCGGCGGAATCTTCTCGTCGGTCGCCGTGTTCTGCATCTTCATCATCGTGCTGCTGCTGGCGCCGCAAGGCCTGTTCGGCTCTCATGTCGCGAGGCGCGTCTGATGAGCAATGCCAGCCGGGCCTTGACGGAGCCCCTGCCCTCGAGCCCTGTCCGGCCGGCGGCGTGGACGACGCTCCTGCCGTTCGTCATCCTGTTTGGGCTGGCGGCGCTGCTGCCGCTGACCGGCAACGACTATTGGGGCCTGATCGCGACCCGCGCGGCGATCTACTGGATGCTGGTCTCGGGCCTCAGCCTGATCGTCGGCTTCGCCGGACAGCTGGCGATCGGCTATGTCGCGCTGCTGACGCTCGGCGCATATACGACATCCGTGCTCGCAGCGGGCAATGTCCTGCCGCCACTGCCGACCTTCATGGCGCTTGGCGTTGCCAGCGCAGCCGGGGCGGTCTTCGGGGTCATCGTCGGGCTGCCGGCGCTGCGGCTGCGGACCTTCTATTTCGCGATGACGACGCTGGGCTTCGCCACCATCGTCACGCAGGTTGCATTGGCCTGGCAGGGTGTGACGGGCGGCGGCATCGGCATCACGGGCCCCGAAATGCCGGCGCCGTTCAACACCGCATGGGGCTTCTTCTACCTCTGCCTCGGCATCGCGGCGCTGTGCACCTGGGGCACCTCCAACATCGCGCGCAGCCGTGTCGGGCGCTCGCTGGTCGCGATCCGCGACGCCGAAGTGGCGGCCGAGGCAAGCGGCATCTCGAAGGCGCGGCTGCTGGTTGTCGTCTTCATGTTCGCGGGCGCGCTGGCGGCGATGGCTGGCGGCCTGTTTGCCTCCCTGCAGACCTACATCACGCCCGACGCCTTCACCTTCGAACTCTCGCTGCTGTTCTTCATCGCCGTGCTGATCGGCGGGCGCGGCTCGATCCTGGGGCCGCTGATCGGCACGTTGGTGCTGACGATCCTGCCGGAGATCGCAGCCCCGCTCGCGGCCTGGTCGACCTTCCTCTACGCCTTTCTGCTGCTCGTCATCGTGCTCGCCATGCCGGGCGGCATCGCTGCGCTGCTGGATTTCGAGAGCCGCAAGCCGCTGGCCTTCGGCCGTGCCGTCAAGCCCAATCCGCATGTGCTGGGCGAACTCCTGTGTGGCGAGCGGGGCACCAGCTCGCTCGTGTTGCGCGACGTCATCTTGAGCTTCGGCGGGGTGCGCGCCATCGATGGCGTCGATCTGGAGGTCCGGCCGGGGCAGGTCCATGGCCTGATCGGTCCCAACGGCAGCGGCAAGACGACGACCCTTAACGTCGTCTCGGGCTACTACGCGCCTGAAAACGGCGATGTGACGCTCGGAGCCTCGCTTGAGCCGGCTGCACCCGCGACGCGCGCCGGACGCGGCATCGCCCGCACCTTCCAGACACCGCGGATCGTCGGCGAGGCCAGCGTGCTGGACAATGTCATGATCGGCGGCGCGATAGACGGCCGCGCAACCTTTATGGAATCACTGCTGTCGCTGCGACGCCATCGCGACGACGAAGCGCGTATGGAAGCCGATGCGCTGTTGGCGCTGCGGGCGGTCGGCCTGGAGGCTCTGGCCCATGTCCGCGCCGACCGCCTGCAGCACAGCGAGCTGCGTTTCATCGAGATCGCCAGGACCCTGGTCCTCCGGCCTGCGTTCCTTTTGCTCGACGAACCCGCGGCGGGGCTGTCGAGCGTCGAGATCGACCAGCTCGGCCGGCTGATCGTCGAGATCGGCCGGCAAGGCACGGGCGTGCTGCTGGTCGAGCATCACGCCGACCTGATCTTCAGCATCTGCGACTACGTCACCGTCCTCAATCTCGGGCGCGTCCTGGCAGCTGGCACACCGGCTGAGATCCGCGTTCACAAGGAGGTGGTCAGTGCCTATCTCGGAGGCTGAAATGCTGCTCGACATCAAAGCGCTGGAGGCCGGCTATGGGAAGATCGGCGTGCTCCATCATGTCGAGATGGGCATCGCGGAAGGCGAGGTCGTGGCGCTGCTGGGTCCCAATGGCGCGGGAAAGACCACACTGCTGCGCGCGATCTCGGGGCTTTTGCTATGGGGGAACGGCGATATCGTCTTCGCCGGGCGCAGCCTGAAGGGAACCAGCCCTCGGGAAAGTGCCCGTGCGGGACTGGTCCATGTCATCGAGGGTCATCGCATCTTCACGCAGCAGACCGTGGCCGACAACTTATTGCTGGCATCCTACGACCTGCCGCGCGGCGAACGCAGCGCGCGGATCGAGGAGGCGCTAGCCTTCTTTCCGGAAATCGCAGCCAAAAGGCACGACAGAGGCGGCTCCCTCAGCGGCGGGCAGCAACAGATGCTGGCGGTCGCGCAGGGCCTCCTCAGGCGGCCGCGCCTGCTGATGCTCGACGAGCCGTCGGCGGGACTCTCGCCGGTCCTCGTGGATCGTGTCCTGGCGGTCGTGTCGCAGCTTCGCGCCGGCGGCACGGCCGTTCTCCTAGTCGAGCAGCTCGTCGAAAAGGTGCTCGCCATGGCCGATCGCGTCTATGCGATGGCGCAGGGGCGCGTAGTGCTCAGCGCGCGCTGCGACGAAGCTGATCTCCGCAGCCGGCTGGAGAGCGCCTATTTCGGATCGGCCGTTGCGAGAGATTGAGAACCGGGTCCTCGAAGACGATTCAGCCCGTGCCGGTTGTGAAAGTATTCCCTCGTAAGTTGGCGGACCTTGAACGCCGCTCCTATGCCGTGCTCTTAATTCCTGTACGGCAGAGTAGTTCTAGGCGGTGGATCGATGCGCC
>UCBZ01000027.1 GCA_900470775.1 Hyphomicrobiales bacterium
AAAAAAAGCATGCTCGCGGAGGGGGAGGACGACATATGAGGTATCCTGCCTCCGAGAAGGCCGAGATCATCCGGCTGGTCGAAGCCTCGCATCTGCCGGCAAGGCGCACATTGGGCAAACTCGGCATCCCCAGGGCGACCTTCTATCGCTGGTATGATCGCTATCTCTCCGGCGGGGTCGAGGCGCTCGCCGATCATCGCTCACGGCCCGACCGCGTCTGGAACCGAATCCCTGACCCAATCCGGGTCGAGATCGTCGAGCTGGCGCTACGCGAGACGGAGCTGAGCCCACGCGAGCTGTCGGTGCGGTTCACCGACGAGAAGAGGTACTTCGTCTCGGAAGCATCGGTGTATCGGCTGCTGAAGGCGCATGACCTGATCACCAGCCCGGCCTACATCGTCATCAAGGCGGCGTCCGAGTTCAAGGACAAGACGACGGCGCCCAACCAGCTCTGGCAGACCGACTTCACCTACCTGAAGAGCACGGGCTGGGGCTGGTATTATCTCTCGACCGTGCTCGACGACTTCTCCCGCTTCATCGTCGCCTGGAAGCTCTGCGCCACGATGCGCGCGGACGACGTCACCGCCACGCTCGATCTGGCGTTGGCGGCATCGGGGCTCGACCAGATCACGGTCGCTCATCGACCCAGGCTGTTGAGCGACAACGGCAGTTCCTACATCTCGGCCGACCTCGCCACCTGGCTCGACGGCAAGGGCATGAAACACGTTCGCGGCGCGCCCTATCATCCCCAGACGCAGGGCAAGATCGAGCGCTGGCACCAGACCTTGAAGAACCGCATCCTGCTGGAAAACTACTATCTGCCCGGCGGTCTCGAACGGCAGGTTGCCGCCTTCGTCGAGCATTACAACCATGTCCGCTACCACGAGAGCCTCGGGAACCTGACGCCCGCCGATGTCTACTTCGGCCGCGGGCAGGCCATCCTCACCGAACGCGAAAGGATCAAGCGACAGACCATCCAGGAGAGGCGCTTGCAGCATCAGCTGCAGGCCGCATAACCTCAAACCCAGATGAGCCAGAACCTCCGTTCCTGAGAAACGAAAACGGTCTCAAATTATCTGACGACGGACAGTTCGCGGATTGTCATTTCCACCGGTCTGGCATTACTTAATATCTCGCCATCCAATGAAATATCGACCGAGCATGGAATTTGCTGGTTGCGCATTACCAAGTCCTTCCCTCAATGGCCCTTGCGGGACTGAAGTCGCTCCAGGATGACGGCTGGCAAGGAAGAGATAATTCGATCATCGTCCCCTGCGATAAAGCGGAATCGATTGTCGCGCTGCCGCCGTGCGCTCTGGCAAATATCGCCACCATCGTAAGGCGAAGATCCGCGGTTGCCAGGGATGCTTCTCGATCAGGTCGACGGCCATACGCGGGATATGCACCCGCGTCCGCGCGTCCGTGACCGGTATCGCGAATGCGGACCACAACGTAGCTGCGTCCGCCCTCCGCGGGCTTCGTGACGCGACGGATATCAATGCAAACCTGCCCCCCACCGGGCATAGTTTCATGTGCGCTCGCGACGAGGTTGAAGAGAGCAAGCCTGAGTTCGGGCTCGACGCAAAACACGCTGGGAATATCTGAAGCGGCAGTCATTCTGAGAGTGCTCCCTGATCCGAGCATCCATCTCAACGGGGCGCGCAAGCTGAACAGCAGATCGCCGACCTGTACCAAAGTCCGTTTCGCGCGCGGCGCGGAGGCGGGGTGCCCATGCGCAATGAGGACATTTGCCCTGTCGGCGGCGGAGCTGATCTGTTCAAGGATCGCGACTGCATCGCGAACCCTACCTTCGCGGATGCAACGTTCGACGACCCGAACGCCGCTTGAAACGACCTGCAATACGTTATTGAGCTCGTGAATTCCTACGTCATAGTAGGGCAATGCTTCGATCTCAGATATTTCAAGCGGGGCAAGACCGTAAGTCAGCATTGCCGGAGCTTGCGCAGCGGTCTCCGTCCAGGCCGCAAATAACCTCGCACGAACAGGGATCATTTGATGGTCCTAATGCAATATTGATTATCTTGATACCTGAAATTCAGGCGGCGACGCACAGTTGTTCGCAGCGCCAGCGATACGGCGTATCGCCGACAATCTTTCCGAAGATTGTGGTGAAGTGCGCCTGGGTCTGGAAGCCGACCGATAGGGCTACGTTCACGAGAGTCTCCGAGGTCGAAACAAGCAAATGCTGTGCTCGCTCGATCCGCTTCCGCAAAATGAAGTCGTGCGGCCGGAGGCCGGTTGCGGCGCGGAATTGGCTCGCAAAATACATCCGACTCATGCCCGCCTCAGCGGCCAGATCGGCTAAAGTGATCTGCTCGGCGAGGTTGTTGTCAACATAATCATAAATTCGCTTCAATCGCCACTTTGGCAGAGCCAAGACAGGCCGTCGTGTCTCGCACGTAGCGCTGGGAATCCGCATATCGAAGAGGCTTGCAACGAGAGCGAGGCGCATCGTGTTCTCTTCGTTACGCTCAAGTTTGTCAGCGCCGATCCCAGCTGCGCCGAGGGCCTTGGAGAGCTTTTCCAGGACTGGAAAAGCCTCGATCGAGGCAGCAGCATGCCCGGCCTCGGAATTCCGCGTCACAGCGCTGAAAAGCTCATACGCATATCGGGGAACTCGGAAGTGAAGAGCATTCGCATGCTCCCCATTTGATGCACCGATGGGGTGGCCGATCTCAGCGGCCGATGGCCGTTTCAAATGAAGCACGACGTCGAAAAGCCGAGCATCGGGTGATGGCTCCATCATTCCTGCTGTTTCCTGAGCCTTCGGCCACCGGTTAATTGAGACGAAGGCGGATTGCTGAGATCCATGCAGTGATGACGAAGTGATTAGAGGCTGCGATGTCATGTAAAGATCTCTCGTCGCTGAAAGCCGCCACCAGATCGAACGTTGAATTTTTCTCTAAAGAGTATGCGCAATACAAATCATAGAACACTATTACTGTATGCTATATTGTGATTGATTGATCGAAATGGAAGCTCAGAAATCAACGTCTCCTTAATGACTTGTATTTTATCTGCTTGAGCGACGATCTCTAGTGAACTAGAGTTTGCAGCGCTACTGCATGAGGTTGGTGCGAATATACGTAAGGATGGGAGGCAATCCAGAGCCCGCTGACATGGCCTCCTCGTAGGATCACCGTCCGCGGCTCTCGCGAAACGAAGAGCGTCCGCAACCGATCAAGGGCGCGGACGCGGAGCATTGTGGAGCAGTGAAGGCACAGCCAATCGCGTACCGTTGAAGCTCATGGGGGACGGCTATTGGTCGATAGCCCGCCAGGAGGCGGAGCCACCTTCCACCTTATCCTGCCTGCAGCGCAGTAAAGAGGCACGACCCCAGAGCACTGGGGCGGCGCACACCAGACCCTGACGCGACGCGAGCGCGAGCTGATGACGCCTGTAGTCTCCGATCTTATGAGCAAGCAACTCGCCGGTGCCCTTGGCCCGGGCGAGATTACGGTGAAGGTCTATCGCACGACGTCATGCGGAAAATGGGCGGCCGCATACGACCCGATCTCGTCCGCAAGGTGGAAGCCCTCGGCATTCCACTGATAAAAACGCTCAAACAAACCTGCGTATGATGTTCGCGGCGCGCGCGATCGGCCATAACCAAGAAAGGCGGCGCACCAAGGTCCTCATTCAGTGCGACCATCGGCACGAAGAAACGTGATCATGCAACACACACCGAAAATTGCGATCGTCGACGACGACGATGGTGTTCGCAGCGCCCTCGCCAGCCTGATCCGATCACTTGGCTATGATGCGCGCTGTTATGGTTCGGCATTGGCTTTCTTGGCGGACCATGAGACCGGCGATCCCGACTGCATGATCACCGACGTCCAGATGCCCGGAATGACCGGAGACCAACTCCAAACCGAACTGATTGCAGCCGGGCGGCGCTTCCCAATAATCTTCATGACAGCGTTCCCGACGGCAGCGACGCGCGATCGCGTCATGGCGGCCGGCGCCTCCGCCTTTCTCGACAAGCCGGCAGAACCCGACACCATTGCGAGCCAAGTCGTCTCGGCGTTCGTGCATCACCGCGGGCGAACACATCCCCGGTGGGGCTGACGAGTGCTCCATCCAAAACCTGACGTCCTACACTTTGGTACGATGCGATGAACCGAGCGTCGGATTCTGGGCATACGCTACGCGTCCTAGGCTTTTCTCCATCGACGGACTCGACGCGGAGAAAGGGCCATGTCCGTTCCCGATCCCCTGCTCCGGCGGCGCGGCGTCATCGCCGGGGTTGCCGGCATCTCGGAGGCGGACCCGCTCCCGGCAGCAAGCTTCGCCGGGACCATTTTGTGAACCACCACCCCAGAGAACATCGTCCCATAAGCCGGTTTCATCACCACAAGCACGGCGTTGAGATCTTTGCGGAGGCGGATCAGACCGGGAACTGCAGGCGATCAGTCGACCGGATCTTACCGTATGCCGATGCTGGCGTACTTTCGGCCAAGCTCCTGCAGCAGGGGCACGCTGAAGCTCCATCCAGGCTTCCCGCACCTTCAAGCTCTTCGAGATCGGGGTAGTGGTAGGCCTTGCTCGTCGCGTCCTTGATCGTGCGGTTCATCCGCTCGCCCTGTCCATTTGTCCATTGGTGGGGCTTGGTCAGTTTGTGCTCGATGCCATTGGCGAGGCAGAGGCGGTCGAACATGTGCGAGCCCACTGGTGAGAGACGCCATTGCAATTCTTCGGCAGGTCGGCGAACGGACCACCGGTGCCGGGCCGGCACCGGTGACCGGATGGAGGTGGCCGAACAGGGTTCTACGAGCGGGAGGGGGCGGTAGGACAGGATACTGAGAGCCGGTAGGCGGCGGCAACCCAAGGCCGAACCTATCCGTTAAAGCCCTCGTGCCAGGGGGCTTGGCTTGGTAGCGAAAGCCTATTCTCAGGCAAGTTGCCATAGTTATTGAACGAGAGTCTGGGGAGATTTAGCCCGGATTCATGGTGCGCCTCGGCTCCAAACAGCATTAAAATGCCGGCGAGAGCGGTAGCCTTTTGTATAATACAAGTTCGTAATTGGAAAGATACCGATGCGTTGTTCAGTATGATTGACGACCGTCCGGCCTGAGCCCCTGCGCCGACTGCGGGTAGTCGCAAGGAGTGAGGCGGCTTGCGTTACAGAAGAGGGCATCAAGGCTCCAGTCTCGAGGATCTCGCGTCGTGAGACAGGGTCCATGTTCAATTCCTTCCTTCGAAACGGTTGGGATCGGCGGGGCTTCCACGGCTGAGGTGATGTGCGTGCCGAACCTCGGCTTAGGATCAGTTCGCCCCTGTCCATTGGCGTGAAAGCGCGATGCGGTATGCGCCTGATGCCCGTCCGAGTTGAACAGTGGCTGACGTTCGCGGCATTGCTGGGAACGGATCAACTTTGTCGCCGCATCCTTTGCTTTCGACTGGCGAGTATGGGGTGATGCTCGTCTTTGCGACCTCTGCGCTCCGCAGCCGTCGAGGGTAGAATGACGTCATCGCAAGTATGTTCTTCTCAAATTGCACCGAAATTACCTATTTGCACGACCGGAATTATAAAATTGAATATTATCAATCAATTGACGATTCTGATATTCATGAATTCACAACGGCGTCTGAATGAATTATACAATGGTGTTATTCCAATAAGCTTCAATATAGTTCTCAGTTCCATGGAGCGATGTAACAGTCGATCCCGCAGGACGGAGCGCCTGCCTACAGACGCCGTTCAGCTTGCCGCCGGAGGCTACGGCGGATGCGTGGTTAGGCCAAGCTCCTCGTTGCGCATCGTTCAATATGCATCGCGGACGTTCCGCGATGGCGTTGGTCCAAGGTGTCTCATGCTGAGAACTGTCGAAGCTTCGATTCCGGCATTTGCGCCGCGCGACACGAATAGTCCGGGTCATGCGACTCGATACCGGAATCCGCCCGGCCTCCTGTCCGTCGCGACTGCGGTGCCTCCTTACAAGATCACCCAGTCCGACGCGGCCGCGGCGATGCATCACATCTTCTCGGATATTTTTTCGCGCTCGGAGAAGATGGCGGGAGTGTTTGCCAGCACAGGCATCAGGCAACGCTATGCCGCCCGTCCCCTGGACTGGTATCTCGCGCCGCAAGGTTGGCCAGAGCGCGCAGCAGTCTATGTCAAGGAGGGTAGCAGGCTCTTCATTGACGTCGCCGCTAAGGCCCTCGCCAAGGCGAATTGCACCGCGCAAGAGGTAGATGTCATCGTCTTCGTGTCCTCCAGTGGCATTGCGGTGCCGAGCCTGGATGCCGTCGTCCATGCGCGCATGGGTTTTCGCCCGGACATCCAACGTGTGCCGGTGTTCGGGCTTGGTTGTGCCGGTGGAGCCACCGGGCTCGCTGTGGCTGCCCGACTGGCCACGGCGCAGCCCGGGGCGACGGTGCTAATGGTCACTGTGGAGCTCAACACGCTCTCGTTCCGGCTGGACCGTCCCGACAAGGCAAGCCTCATATCGTCGGCGCTCTTCGGCGACGGAGCGGCGGCCTGCGTGCTGCGGAGCGGCGAGCGAGGTCTAGCCGTGATCGACGGCGCCGGAGAACACCTATGGCCTGATACCCTCGGCATCATGGGATGGAGCATCGATCCCGTCGGGTTCGGCGTCCTTTTGGTGCCGGACGTGCCGGCCTTTGCCGCGGCCAATCTGCGCCCGGCCGTTGAGAGGATCCTTGCCCGCATCGGCCTGGCAGTCGGCGATATCGCCCGCTTCGTCTGCCATCCGGGAGGGACGAAGGTGGTCGCGGCGATTGAACGGTCGTTCGGCCTCGAGCAGGGCGCGCTCGAACATGAACGAGGCGTGCTCGCCGATTTCGGCAACATGTCGGCGCCGACCGTCCTCTTCATTTTGGAAAGAGTGATCGCGCAGGGATTGCCGGCCCGGGCCGCGCTTGTGTCAATGGGGCCTGGCTTCACCGCGTCCTGCGTGTCCCTCACCCAGGCGGCGTGAGGAGTACGGTCATGGAAGCCACCCTCGTTCTCGCCTTCGTCACGCTACAGCGGCTGGGCGAATTGGTGCTGGCGCGGCGGAACATCGTCCGCTTGCTGGCTGCCGGAGCGCACGAAAGCGCGCCGGCTCACTACACGTACATGGTGGCTTTGCATGCGCTATGGCTGGGCGGGCTGTGGTGGCTCGCATCAGGGCGTCCGGTCGATCTTTCGCTCCTTGTCGCCTTTGGCCTATTGCAGGCCGTACGTGTCTGGGTGATCGCGACCCTGGGAACGCGCTGGACGACGCGCATCATCGTATTGGAGGGGGCGCCGCTCGTCCGGCGTGGGCCGTATCGATTTCTTGCGCATCCGAACTATGTCGTGGTCGTCGCAGAGATCGCCCTACTGCCGCTGATGTTCGGCCTGGTCTGGTATGCCGTGTTGTTCTCACTGCTGAACGCGCTCATTCTCTTCGTACGCATCCGTGCCGAGAACGCCGCCCTTGGCATTGGCGCGCGGTTCGCCGGAAAAAGTCGGGCCGCCGGATGATCTCGATCAAGCACCCCGATGAGACCGACCGCGTTTCGCCTCGCGTATGGCTTGGCTTTGGCGCGATGTGCCTTGGCATGTTTATGGCGGTGCTGGATATCCAGGTCGTGGCGACGTCGCTGCCAGCGATCCATGCCGCGCTCGATATACCGGCGGACCGTATGAGCTGGATCCAGACGGCCTATCTGATCACCGAGGTGATCGCGATCCCACTCACGGGACTTCTCACGCGGGCGCTGGGCATGCGCACGCTGTTCGTCACTGCTGTGGGCATTTTCACGTTGGCCTCTGCCGGTTGTGCCACCAGTTCGGGGTTCGGCCCACTCGTAGCTTGGCGCGGGCTTCAGGGATTTTCCGGAGGCATGCTGATCCCAATGGTTTTTGCAGCGGTTTTCCTGATGTTCCCGCTCCGCGCCCAGGGGCTTGCGACGACGCTTGCCGGAATGCTGGCGGTGCTCGCGCCAACTGTCGGGCCGGTCGTGGGGGGCTGGATCACCGAGACCTCTTCATGGCACTGGTTGTTTCTCGTCAACGTGGTTCCGGGCCTGCTCGCTTGTGGGCTCGGCAGAGCGATGTTGGCAAAGCAACCGACGGCCCCCTCGCTGCTGCGCACGCTGGACGTCGCCGGCCTGGCGCTGCTCGCAGTTGGCCTGGCCTCGCTGGAGATCGGTTTTAAAGAGGCGCCGACAATCGGGTGGCTGACGATACCGATTCTTTCCCTGATCGGCGGCAGTCTGCTGGCTGTTACGCTTTTCGTGTTGCGCATGACGAAAGCTAAGCCGCCGCTCGTGGAATTGCGCAACTTCCGCGAGCGCGGGTTTGCTGTCGGCTGTGTGCTAAGCTTTATTCTCGGCATGGGGCTCTATGGCTCGGTCTATCTGATGCCGTTATTCTTGGCGTTCGTGCGCGGGCACGGACCGCTTGCTATCGGTACGGTGATGCTGGTCACCGGGTGCACCCAGCTTGCGACCTCTCCGCTGGCAGTCGCGCTCGAACGACGTGCACCTGCGCGAGCGCTGACCGTCGTTGGATTCTCACTATTCGGCCTCGGCCTTGCCCTGAGCGCCTTCAGCACCCGAGAGACCGATTTTGCCGGCATGTTCTGGCCGCAAGTCGTTCGCGGCGCATCGATCATGCTATGCCTGCTGCCGCCCACCCGGCTGGCGCTGGGCGACTTACCGCCCGAGCGGGTGCCGGATGCCAGTGGTCTGTTCAACCTGATGCGTAATCTCGGCGGCGCCATCGGCATAGCCTTGATCGATACCATCGTGTTCGGGCGCTCGCCGATCCATGCCGAGGCACTGAAGCAACGCCTCCTCGCCGGAGACACAACAGCGGCCGAACTCATTGGATTGCCCGCGAGTGCGCTTAGCGGTCCAGCTCCAGCCATGACCCCGTTGGACCCCGCTATCGAGGCCCTTGTCTGGCCGCTGGTAGAGAAGGCTGCGTCCGTTCAGGCGATCAACGAAGCTTGGACGATGATGGCCTGCATCATGTTCGCGGGATGTGCTCTGGTGTTTCTGGGGCCATCCCGGCGGACCGCCAAGCCCATGACCTCTGACGAGGCGACGGTTATCCCTCACGGATAGCGTCGCGAGAATCGAACAAGAGCTCGGCACCGATCGACGACAACGGCACATTGCAGAGTTAGTCGATGATGAGCAGCTTTGACCGCGGGAAGATAGCGCTGAAGCTTGAGCAAGCGGCGCTCGTCACGGGGCTTGATCAATTGGTGTCTGCCGTCAGCGCCCTTGGGACCATTTAGGGGTTTTCGGGAAGGGAGGATTTCTGGATCATTGCAGCCATCATGGAGCGCAGATGAGACAGAAATCCGGGCCGGAGAAAGCACCGGCAGAGCAGGTCGTGAAGGATATTCGCCGAGCTACGCGCCGGCAGTTCTCGGCCGAAGAGAAGATCCGCATCGTGCTGGAAGGCGTGCGCGGCGAGGAGAGCATCGCCGAGCTGTGCCGGCGCGAGGGGATCGCCTCGTCGATGTACTACGGCTGGTCGAAGGAGTTTCTCGACGCCGGCAAGCGCCGTCTCGCCGGTGACACGGCCCGCGCCGCGACATCGGACGAGGTGAAGGAACTGCGTCGGGAGGCGCAGGCGCTGAAGGAGGCCGTTGCCGATCTCACCCTGGAAAACCGCCTGCTTAAAAAAAGCATGCTCGCGGATGGGGAGGACGACACGTGAGATATCCCGCATCCGAGAAGGCCGAGATCATCCGGCTCGTCGAAGCCTCGCATCTGCCAGCGCGGCGCGAGCTGCATGCGATGGGCGAGGACGTCTCCGAGCGTCTCGACATCGTCCCCGCCCAGTTCCGCGTGATCGTGACCCGTCGGCCGAAATACGCCTGCCGGGCCTGCGAGGAGGTCGTGGTCCAGGCGCCTGCACCCGCCCGCCTCGTCGAGGGCGGCATCCCCACCGAGGCGACCGTCGCCCATGTCCTCGTCTCGAAATACGCCGACCACCTGCCGCTTTATCGCCAAACCCAGATCTATGGCCGGCAGGGCGTGAACCTGGACCGCTCGACCCTGGCTGACTGGGTCGGTAAGGCGGCCTTCCTTCTGCCGCCCGTGCATGAGCGCCTGTTGGAGCGACTGAAGGCATCGACCACGCTCTTCGCCGACGAGACCACAGCGCCAGTGCTCGATCCCGGACGCGGCCGGACCAAGACCGGCCAGTTCTTCGCCTATGCCCGCGACGAACGGCCGTGGGGCGGCGCCGATCCGCCGGGCGTGGCCTATCTCTATGCGCCGGATCGCAAGGCCGAGCAGCCGATCCGGCATCTTCAAGGCTTCACCGGCGTGCTCCAGGTGGACGGCTATGCCAGCTACAAGACGCTGGCCGGAAAGAATGCCGTGAGCTTGGCATTCTGCTGGTCTCACGTCCGGCGGAAGTTCTACGATCTCGCGCAGGGCGGGCCCGCGCCCATCGCTTCAGAAGCGCTGCTGCGCATCACCGAACTCTACCGCATCGAGAGCGATATCCGCGGACGCTCCGCCGAGGAGCGGCGCGACGTCCGCCAGGCTCGAAGCCGCCCTATCGTCGAGGCGCAGGAGCCGTGGCTGCACGCCAAGTTTCTCCTCGTCAGTCAGAAGAGCAAGCTTGCCGAGGCCATCCGCTACGCCCTCTCGCGATGGGCAGGCCTCAGTCGCTTCCTCGACGACGGCCGCGTCGAGATCGACTCCAACGTGGTCAAGCGCGCCATCCGGCCAATCGCCCTCAATCGCAAGAATGCACTCTTCGCCGGATCAGACGGCGGCGCCGAGCATTGGGCAGTCGTCGCCTCGCTCGTGGAAACCTGCCAGCTCAACGGCGTCGATCCGCAAGCCTACCTCGTCGACGTCATCACCCGTATCGTCGCCGGCCATCCCCAGAGCCAGATCGACGATCTGCTGCCATGGGCCTACGCCACACCGCCGCTCAAGGCCGTGGCCTGAGAACACCGCATACCATTTATCGACCTCGTTTTATTGATAATTTCAGATACAAATCGAGTTCTTATTATATATATGAGTTTTCTGCGTCATTCTGTAGCGATAATTATCGTCGTTTTTGATATGCACTCAATATCATTATTCGGTGATATTATTTCGCAAAACATTTGCATTTATCGACATCCCACATCCAGCAAATAAGCGAAGTCATTCGACGTGCCGCAATATCAAGAAATCAAGTATTCAATTTTGAATTAGATCGACGATTATACCTTGATATGTATGGGGTATACCTAGTCTCACCGGCGATAAACGCAAGTCTGGTATCCAAATTGCCTCTTTGGAATCATCAATGCGTCAGCGCTCGCCTTGCGCCAACCGTCGACGTGGCTGACGAGATTTTGCCAGTTACGTAATTCGGGGGGCGCGTTAACAAAAATGTTGGAGGCTGACATGGCCGCTGCGTGCCCGATCTATGCCTTGTTCTTGATATCGCTGCTCCCACAGGAGGCGTGGCTTCAGGTTGCTGATCGCCAAGTCGAAGCTCAAACTGCCCCCAGTCTGGGCGATATGATTCCGCGATCGACGGTCATTATTGGCGTGGATCGGGAGGCTTCGCCAAGGCCATATGGAATGGTGGTTATCAACGGCCGATTGATAGCTCTCGTCGATGGGAAAAGTAGGAAAATTATCGAACTTGTAACAGACGAAGCGGCACGTTTAAGTAAATCTTCCGTTGCGAAATAATATTGTTCACAATAAATCAATAATCTATTTATATAATGATCTTTCTTTCAGAATTTATATCATTAGCTAATTATTTAATGTTTTATAATTACCATGTCAATTACTCGTAACTGCAATGTCTGCGAATCTACGGTCGCACCAAGAGGGCGCTATGCTATATCGATATCGAAGCATTTGCGCTCAATTTCTATCGAGGCGAGCATGGTCGCGGAGATTGGCTGGCCTTACAATTTCTGCCTTAGCATTCAACGGGTTCTCAATCCCACTGGAGGCCGCTGAGGCGAAAAGTGGACCCTTAGTCCATACCCCGGTGCGGGTAGAGGCTGCAAGACTGGCAGATGTTCCAATAATATTGACGGGACTTGGAACCGTTCAGGCATATAACCGCGTAACAATACAGCCGCGCGTCGACGGTGAACTTCAGCAAGTACTTTTCATCGAAGGGCAAATGGTGAAGAAAGGCGACTTGCTTGCAGTAATCGACCCGCGCCCATTTCGGGCCGCGCTCGAACAGGCTTCAGCCAAGATCCAGCAGGATCAAGCCAATCTCGACAATGCTCAGGTCACGTTCGGCCGTTTCCAGCAGCTCGCTGCCCAAGATTACGCAACGCGGCAATCTCTCGATAATCAGCGCAGCATTGTAGAGCAGCTCAAAGCACAGATCAGGCAGGATATTGCTGCGCGCGATGCAGCCGCAGTGCAGCTCTCATATACGGAATTGAGATCACCACTCGACGGGCGGGCAGGTCTTCGTCTCGTGGATCAAGGCAATATCGTGCGCGCCACAGACAGCGCCGGGATTGTCGTTATCACTCAAACACAGCCGATATCCGCCGTCTCCACGTTGCCCCAAGAATCGCTCGCACTTGTGCGCACGGCCATGAAGGTCGGCTCCGTGCCAGTCGAGGCTCTGACGCAGGATGGCGCGTTTTCCATCGCCCGCGGCACGCTCACCTTGTTCAATAACGAGATCACCCAGGCAAACGGCACGATCCAGCTGAAATCGACCTTTCCAAACACCGACGAAGCGCTCTGGCCTGGCCAATATGTCGAAATCCGCATGCAGCAGGAGATTGTGAATGGCGCGCTCACCGTGCCATCCGCAGCCCTCGAGCGAGGCCAGGATGGCTATTACGTCTATGTCGCAGGCCAGGACGGGAAGGTTGCCTTACGCACGATCGAAGTCGGGCAAATCGCAGACGGTCGCGCTATCGTCAAGTCAGGTTTGGCATCGGGTGAGCTGGTTGTGACCAGCGGATCCTATCGACTGGAGCCCGGCACGCAGGTTTCGATCGAGAGCGCGAGCCCTGCCTCCAACGACCCTGCGGGTAAGCCGTGATGAGCGTGTCGATATCATCTTGGTTCATTCGCAATCCGGTTGGAACGTCGCTTTTGATGGCGGGGCTCGTCGCGCTCGGCGCGGCTGCGTTCCCGCTATTGCCGGTAGCACCTCTGCCCGAGGTCGAGTTCCCGACGCTTCAGGTTTCAGCCCAGTTGCCAGGCGCCAGTCCTCAGACAATGGCATCCTCCGTCACGCAACCTTTGGAGCGGCAGTTCGGCCAGATTCCGGGCGTGACCCAGATGACCTCGACCAGCACGCTTGGTACGAGTTCGATTACACTGCAGTTTGATTTGAGCCGCAACATCGATGGTGCGGCCCAGGACGTGCAAACCGCGATCAATGCGGCTGCGGGTCAACTTCCAACGACGCTTCCCGCGCCTCCCACTTACAAGAAGGTCAATCCGGCTGATCCGCCCATCATGGTGATTGCATTAACGTCGGACACGCTGCCAACTACGGAGGTAGACGATTTCGCCGAGACGGTACTCCTGCAACGGATCAGCCAGGTCGCGGGCGTCGGCCAGGTCGGCATTTTCGGCCAGCAAAAGCCGTCTGTGCGGATTCAAGTTGACCCTGAAAAGCTGGCGGCGCTCGGACTGTCGATGGAGGACGTACGAACTGCGATTATCGCCACCAGCACGAATGCTCCCAAGGGAAGCATCCAGGGTCGTGTTCGATCATACACGATATACGACAATGACCAGCTGATTTCGGCTGCCCCGTGGAACGATGCGGTCATCGCGTATCGGGATGGCGGCCCGATAAGGATTATGGACGTAGCCCATGCGATTGATGCTCCCGAGAATACTCAGCTTGCAGCGTGGGCGAATGGCAAGCCGGCGATTCTCCTGCCTGTTTCGAAATTGCCTTCGGCAAACGTCATCGCCACCGTCGACGTCATCAAGGCAATGCTACCGCAACTGCAAGCTCTCGCGCCAAAGGCGCTGCACATCGCAATTCTAAGCGATCGCACGACGACTATCAGAGCCTCCGTTGCAGATGTCGAATTCACGCTGGTGTTGACGATCGCACTCGTAGTATTGGTGATCTTCGCGTTTCTACGCGATTTCTGGTCGACAGTTATTCCCAGCATCGCGATCCCGATCGCGCTCATAGGTACATTCGCTGTCATGTACCTGCTGGACTTCAGCCTCGACAACCTCTCGCTTATGGGCCTCAGTATTGCTGTGGGATTCGTCGTGGACGATGCCATCGTGATGCTTGAGAACATTCATCGGCATCGTGACATGGGCAAGAGCGCGCTCGATGCAGCATTAGAGGGGGCTGCTGAGATTGGCTTCACCATCGTCTCGATCAGCCTATCGCTCATTGCCGTCTTTATCCCGCTTTTATTGATGGGCGGCATCGTTGGACGGCTCTTCCGCGAGTTCGCTATCACGGTCTCGGTCACGATTGCGGTTTCTGCCCTCGTCTCTTTGACGCTCACGCCGATGATGTGTGCGCGTTTCCTGCGCCCTCCGAGGGAGGATGGGCACGGCAAGCTTTACATGATGGTTGAACGCGCCTTCGATCGGCTCCTCGACGGGTATCGTGGCTCCCTCGATGTGGCGTTGCGTCATCGTCGCATCACGCTCTCTTTTTTCTTTGCCTCGCTCGTCGCGACGGGATCGGTCTTCGTCTTCATTCCGAAAGGCTTCTTCCCGAACCAGGACACCGGCCTGATCATCGGCACCTCGGAAGCGGCCCAGGACATTTCGTTTGGACAAATGGTCGAACGACAGCGGGTTCTTGGTAAAGTCGTGGCCGCTGATCCAGATGTCGCGACCTTAGGAATGCAGGTCGGCGTTACCGCTGGCCAAACGCTCAACAACGGCCGGCTCTTCATAACGCTTAAGCCCCGGGATCAGCGAACCGCGTCCGCGAACCAAATCATTGATCGCCTGCGTCCCAAATTGGCCAAAGTCGAGGGCGCTGCGCTATTCCTGCAGTCGGCGCAGGACATTAATGTCGGAGGCCGCCTAGCAAGAACGCAGTTCCAGTACACGTTGCAGGACGCCGATCTCGGCGAGCTTAACGACTGGGCTCCAAAACTCCTTGCCAAGCTCAAGGAGCTACCAAAACTGACGGACCTCGCGAGCGATCAGGCGAATGGCGGCACCACTGTCACGCTGACTATCGACCGTGACCAAGCGTCCCGCTTCGGGATATCCCCAGTAATAATCGACAATACGCTATATGATGCTTTCGGTCAACGACAGGTTGCGCAGTATTTTACCGATCTCAACAGCTACCACGTCGTGCTTGAGCTCTTACCCGCCGCACAGGTCAATCCGGCAGCTCTCGCACACCTTTACATCAATTCGCCGTTGACTGGCGCGCAGGTTCCGCTCAGCGAGTTGGTGAAACAGACCACGCAGCCAACGACTGTTCTGGCCATAAATCACCAGTCACAGTTTCCATCAGTAACTTTATCCTTTAATCTTGCGCCAGGCGCTGCGCTTGGCGACGCTGTCGCCGCCATACAGCAGGCGGAAGCGCAGCTCGGAATGCCGTCGACGGTCACGGGGAACTTCCAGGGCACGGCACAGGTGTTCCAAAGCTCTTTGGCTAGCGAGCCTTATCTTGTTCTTGCCGCGCTCTTGGTCATCTACATCATTCTTGGTGTGCTGTATGAGAGCTACGTACACCCTATGACGATTCTCTCGACTTTGCCGTCTGCGGGGCTTGGCGCTCTGTTGATGCTCTGGGCTTTCGGCTTTGACTTTACGGTCGTTGCCCTCATCGGGGTCATCCTATTGATTGGCATTGTCAAGAAAAACGGCATCATGATCGTAGATTTCGCGATCGCAGCTGAGCGGATTCAAGGTCTAAAGCCCGAGGATGCCATAAAACAAGCCTGTTTACTGCGCTTCCGGCCGATCATGATGACGACGATGGCAGCGCTACTCGGCGGCGTTCCAATGATGCTGGGAAACGGGACCGGCTCCGAACTTCGCCAACCGCTGGGGTATGCCATCGTCGGTGGATTGATCCTCAGCCAGGCGATGACGCTCTACACTACTCCTGTGGTTTATTTGTACCTCGATCGTCTGAATAGCTGGATGACGTCAAGGCGCCGCGCACCGAATTTTCAGGAGTGATCGGTATCAAATGGTGGCCCGTTTCATATTGCATTTCGTCCACAGAGATCGACCACCAAGCGGCCGCTTCCTGGTGGCTGTCGGACAAGATCCAATCATGCGACGCTGTATGCGATCGAGCCCGCGAGCGGGGTACTGAAGGACCTGAAGAGCTATCCCCTCGGAAAGAACCCGAACTGGGTCGAGATCATCGACCTGCCGTGATTGACCACAACTTTCTGTCCACCGCTTCGCTAACGGTCTACCAAATCGCGACGGTAACGCGATTTGGCGGACCGCCTGGGCCGATGGTCACGAGCCATCGGTCCAGGCCTTCGCGTCAGGCGCCAGCGGCGCCATACCGGAGCAACGCGGCCGATGACGACGTGCCTCGGAGATCGACGCAGATACCACGCCGACGTCCTTGTTCGCGCGGGCCCGGTCGCAAGGGCCGATTGGCGATTGGTCGACGGCTCAACTCAGCGTGACGTCCACTCCCATTCGACTGCTCCTGGGATTTGCGCTGCACGTCGCTGCAGCGACCGGAGCGTTCGGTCAACACGCGTCGCTCAGGTGCTGGAAATCATAAGTCGTCATGGCTTGCTCCGAAGATCGTGACTTGCCGTGCGTTCTCATTCGCTGTTCAACAAAAGTCGGATGATGCAGCTCACTCGTGGCAAGTCTTGCCCGATACCGTCACACGCTATCAGCAGCGACTGCGGCGATCGCCGTCAGGCGTCGTCATCCTTTCCGTTAACGGTGCTTCGCTGTCAGACGCAGTGGATAGCAGCTGGCACGAAGACAGGGCTCGATAATCAATCGCAGCGATCTCAGGGACGAGCGTGACACCGCTCGATATGTGATGAAAAGCATGTCGCCACGCCTGACAAGCCTCGCCCATGGCGGTGGCTGCGGCTGCAAACTGGCCCCCGCCGTGCTACGGGATCTCCTGGCCGGCATGCCGCAGATGGCGCCCTTCAGCCAACTGCTCGTTGGCTCGGACAAGGCTGACGACGCAGCCGTCTGGCAGATCGATGACAATACCTGCATCATCGCGACGACCGACTTCTTCATGCCGGTGGTCGATGATCCCCGAGACTTCGGCCGCATCGCCGCCACCAATGCGATTTCCGATATCTATGCCATGGGCGCCAAGCCGATCCTGGCGCTCGCGATCGTGGGTATGCCGATCGACAAGCTGGAATCTGCGACCATCCGGGCGATCCTTGCGGGGGGTGCCGAAACCTGCGCGAACGCTGGAATTCCGGTTGCTGGTGGGCATTCCATCGATTCGCAGGAGCCAATCTACGGCCTTGCGGTGATCGGCCTGTGCCACCCCTCCCGGCTGCGGACCAATGCCATGGCCAAGCCAACGAATTCGGTCATCCTGACCAAAGCGCTCGGCGTGGGCATCTATTCGGCGGCAATCAAGCAGGGGCTCATCGACGGCGAGAGCTACGCCGAGATGATCGCATCTACGACGATGCTGAACCGTGTCGGCTCCGAGCTCTCGGCAAACTCGGATGTGCATGCACTGACCGACGTCACCGGTTTCGGTCTGCTTGGCCATGCGCTCGAAGTTGCTAGGGCATCTGAGGTTGCGATCGAAGTTGACGTCGCACGCGTGCCCCTGCTCACGCACGCCTTGGAGTGGGCGAAGCAAGGGATCGTCACCGGCGCGTCAAAGCGCAATTGGGCAAGCTATGGTGCGGGCGTCGCCTGGCCGGGCGATGCACCGGACTGGCTGCGCCATCTACTGACCGATCCTCAGACGTCAGGCGGGCTGCTCGTGACATGCGCTCCCGGAGCCGCAGAAGGCCTCGTCGGGGAGCTTCATGCCAAGGGTTATGCGAGTGCTGCCGTCATCGGCCGTGTCGTGGCTGGAGAGCCGCAGGTGCGCATCGCGGCTTGATGGGCACGGGCGGCCTTGCCGAACTGGGAGCCATGCCGAGGAAGAGGGGACGTCAGTTCTTCAATTCCTCGACTTTCATGCGGCGGCCCCAGGCATCGAAGAAGTGGCCCTGATTGATCACGAGGCGGTTCTCAGCCACTTTCGCCTCCTGCTCAAGTACCAGGAGGCGGGCAGCCGTTGTATCGAGCGGGCCGCCATCTGAGGCATCCCGGCGGACGAAGAACACTGCCGCATCCCAGCGCTTACCCGCGCCAGCTAAGAGATTCGAGACCTCGCCCCAGTCAACCTCCGTACCGATGACATGCAAATAGGTCGAGGATTGCGGCTTGATCGCGTGATTCTTGAGCCTGAGCAACATGACCAGGGCGGTGAAGCCGCTCGTCGCGCCCGCAATGTATTCTTCGGCGAGCCAGTGGTCGAAATCGGTGGTTCCAGCCATGTCATCCACCGCGAGGGGATGGAATTTGGGGCAAGGCTGTCACCGCCGCGGCCATCTCATGCTTAGCCCGCACGCGTGAGGCCCTTGATATCTGGCGGAAGAGAATGGGAGTCGAACCCACCTGAGACCGTCTCGCAGCCCCAACCGGATTTGAAGTCCGGCCGCCCCACCAGGGACGCTTCTCTTCCAGAAACATTTTCCGCCTGCGTTGTTGCATCATCGGCCGAGACTGCAAAGAGGTCGCGCCGATGCGGGTTGAGGCGGCGGAGGTCGCTGCGGCGGATCGTGACGCCGTGACGGTCGAAGAACTCCAGGATCTGGATCGCGACCTTGCGGCCGACGGTTGCGCCAGACGCTGCTTCGAGAGCGTCGCGGAACAGGGCGGCGGTGAACCACCCGCTGGAAACCGTCTCGACGGCAGCAGCGATCTCGACCGCTTCCGCTACCGTGTGGCGAGGGAAGAAGTGGTCCTGCGAGACCTCGTGGAGTTCGCCAGCACGACCGATACGCCGGAACAGCTGCCGGATGACGGCCTCGTCTTTGCCGATCTCGCCGGCAATATCGCGTACGCGTGGCGGGCGAAAGCGCTCGCTGCCTGCGAGACGGTGGCTGAGTTGCAACCAGATCGTCTCTTCCTGGACTGACAGCGCGATCTGATGGGAGGAAAGCCGGACCCAGTTGCCCTCGATGACGATCGCGCCTTCGCCGGCAAGGCCGCGCAGAAGCGCGCGGAAAACCGGGGCCGGAATACGTGCTGCCGTCTGCAGCCGAAGGCGCTCAAGTCCGGTGCCCGCCAGATCAGGATTTTGCTTGTGGAAATTGGCGAGTTCTACCTGCACGGCCGTATGAACATCGACGAGGCGGGCGCGCGACAGCACGAGCTGCTGTCGGCCGGTCGTGAAGGTAACTGCGTCGGCAGCCTTCGCCCAACCCTCGGCAGTGACGCCATCAGCGCCACGGTCCCGCGCGAATTGACTGAGATCGACGGTGCCCGAATTTGCGGTCATCAGAGCGCGAAGAGCGGCGACCGGATCGGTACGGCTGAGTGCGGCAAGGATAGCGAGCCGTTCCGGTGAGCGGCGCTTGCGCTCTGGCGCGCGCAAATCGAGAAAATCGCCGCCACCCAGCGTATGGTCGGCCGAGACGTCGCGCAGCACGAAGCGGTCGCGCGCGCGCGCCGCAATCGGCCGGTCGAGCACGAGCTGAACCAGCGTCTCGTCGCCAGGCTGCGGGCGGTCTTCACCCAACAGTACAATGCGGGCGCCGATTTCGGCTGTGGCGTGGTGCAGGCGGGCCGGCATCCATTGCTGCAACCCCTTGGCCGCGCCGGGCGCGGTGGTAAGGCGCGCGTCGATGCGCTGTGTCGGATCATGCGCGCCCACCGCGAGCACCATCTCGCCGCGACGGATCGCATCTTTCTCGATCTGCGGGCCGGACAGGTTGAGGGCGCAACGCTCTCCGGCGCGGCCACGCTCGGCCTTGCGGTTCTGGGCGTGGATCGAACGCACTCGAGCCGAGAGCCCGGCCGGCGAAACGACGACCTCGTCGCCGACAGCAATCTCGCCATCCAGCACCATGCCGGTCACCACCACGCCGGCGCCCTGCAGGGTGAAGCACCGGTCAACTGAGAGCCGGAACTGGCGCTCGCCGCTGCGCGCGGCGAGGCGCTCGCTTTCGGCATCGAGCGCGGCGGTGAGGTCTGCCAGGCCTTCGCCCGTCACGCTGGATACCGGCAGGATAGGCGTAACCGCAAGCCGTGTTCCGGCGAGCCAGTCGGTGATTTCACCCGCTGCCTCAATGCGACGCTCCTGCGGGACCGCGTCTATCTTGGTCAGCGCGACCAGCATGCGCTCGATCCCGAGCAACTCGATGATCTCGAGATGCTCGAGCGTCTGCGGCATGATGCCGTCATCGGCCGCTATGACGAGCAGCACGAGGTCTAGCGCCTGCGTGCCGGCTAGCATGGTCTGGAGGAAGCGCTCGTGGCCGGGCACATCGACGAAGCCGGTGATCCCTCCGCCGGGGCGGGGCCAGTAGGCGAAGCCGAGATCGATGGTGATCCCGCGCTCCTTCTCCTCCTTGAGCCGATCGGCGTCGACGCCCGTCAACGCCTTAACCAGCGAGGTCTTGCCATGGTCGATATGCCCGGCCGTGCCGATGATCATGACGGAAAGCCCATCTCGACGCGGCTAGCGAATTCCTGCGCTTTCTCGAAGGCGCTGGCCGGAAGGCTCGCCTTGACCGCATTGTAGAAGGTGGCGGCGAGAAGAGAACCGCGCTGCTGGGCCATGATCAACAGGACCATGGCGCGTAGAGGGTCGGGTTCCAAACCTTGCCCGAGATGGTTGGCGGCGCCCAGCATCGCCATGGCATCGGCATCGCCGGCGGCGACACCGCGCGCCCACCAGTTCGCGGCCTCGGTCGCGTCGCGCTCCACGCCCAGCGCATTATGGTAGAGCATGCCCATGCGGGTCATGGCGCTGCCGATGCCCGCCTCGGCTGCGGCCTGCGCCCATTGCCGCGCCTCGAAAGCGTGGACATAGGCGTCCTCCTGCTCCAGCAACATCCAGGAGAGCATGTCCTGGGCCTGGGCGTCGCCGGCGCGCGCGGCCATGCGATACCAGTCGAGCGCCAGCGCATCGTCCTGATTGACACCCTGGCCCTGCAGATAGGCAGCGGCGAGATTGCGCTGGCCAGCGGCGTCGCCCGCCTCTGCAGCCACGCTCAGCCAGCGCGTGGCGAGCGCAGGATCGGCATCGACGCCGAGCCCACCCATGAAGCAGGCACCGACATTGTTGGCGGCGCGCGCGATGCCCTGATGCGCCAGCGGGCCCCAGACCGCCAGCGCCTCGCGATAATCGCCCCGTTCGGCCAGCATCTTCGCCTGGGCGAGCAACTCATCAGTGCTCGCAGTCGGCTCGGGGGGCGGGGCGGCAGACGATCTGAGACGTGCGGCTTTTCGGCGCAACAGCGAGAAGATCATGCGGCCCGCTCCTTCAGCGCGGGGAGCTGGGCGAGGAAGCCGGTCTCATCCGTCAGACAGCGCAGGTCCAGAAGGAGGGCGTTGTCGTTAATCCGTCCGATCACCGGGATCGGCAGTGCTCGCAGCGAAGCCGCGAGCCGGTCGAGCGCCTGGCCCTTGCGCTTGCTCGTCGGCACGGCCGCGAGCGCGGCACTCGGCAGTGTGTCCACCGGCATCGCACCCGAGCCGATCTGGCTGGCGCAGTTACGTCGCTCGGCCGCGAAACCCTCGGGGAGGGCGGCTTGCCATGCCGTGAGCAGACGCTCGGCTTGGGCCCGGATTTCATCTTGCGTCCGGCTGAAGAAATGCAGTGTCGGCAGACGCTGCGCCAGCCGATCAGGATCGCGATAGAGCTTTAGCACGGCCTCAAGCGCAGCCAACCTGATCTTGTCGAGGCGCAGGGTGCGCTTGAGATGGTTCTTGGCGCAGGGCCGCACCAAATCCTTGCGCCCGACGATAAAGCCACATTGCGGCCCGCCGAGCAGCTTGTCGCCGGAGAAGGTGACGAGATCGGCGCCGTCCTTCAACGCATCCTGCACAGTGCGCTCGCGTTTCAGGCCCCAGCGCGAGAGATCGACCAGCGTGCCTGAGCCGAGGTCGTCGATGAAGGCGATGCGGCTCGCGCTTGCCAGCGCGGCGAGGTGCTTCGGCTCGACCTCGGCGGTGAAGCCCTGGATCGCGTAGTTCGAGGTATGGGCCTTGAGGATCGCGCCGGTCTCTCCCGAGATGGCCTCCTCGAAATCGCGCAGATGGGTGCGGTTGGTGGTGCCGACCTCGTGGAGTCTTGCTCCGGCGCGCTTCATGATCTCGGGCAGGCGGAAGGCGCCGCCGATCTCGATCAACTCGCCGCGCGAGACGATGGCCTCCTTGCCGGAGGCATGCGTCGCCAGCGTGAGCAGCACGGCAGCCGCGTTGTTGTTGACGAGGCAGGCATCCTCGGCGCCGGTCAGTTCGCATATGAGCCCGCGGACATGATCGTCGCGCTCCCCTCGCGCTCCGCCATCGAGGGCAAATTCGAGCGAGGTCGGGTGGCGCATCGCGTTGACCACGGCCTCGACGGCTTCCTCCGGCAGGACGGCACGGCCGAGATTGGTGTGCAGAACAGTACCGGTCAAGTTAAAGACCCGACGCTGCGAGGGCATGCTGGCGGCCTCGAGCATGGTAACGGCCTCAGTAGCCACCGCCTGCACATCCGGTAGTGCGATCTCACTTGCCAACCGCTCCCGCCAGCGATGCAATGCCCCGCGGATCGCATTGCTGGTGGCAGTATGGCCGAAGCGGTCGATGGCCGAGCGCCCTGCCTGACTTTGCAGGACACGGTCGACGGATGGCAGCCGCTGAAGCTCTTCGGTGTTATGACGCACCTGCGATACCGTTCCAGAATTGCGCGCGCCAGACATGCATTCTATGCTGATTTAAACGCGTGACACCAATCAACCTTGGCGAGGCGCGCGAAGTCCACGCGCTGGCGGGTTTCTAAAATAGAATGCAATCTTGATAGGTGAAGACGTCGAAGCCATCGTCGCGCGCAATTGCGGCGAGCGTGATGCCCGCCTGTTCCGCGCTCGTGACAGCCAGAGTGGTCGGTGGGGAAATCGCGACGATGACCGACGCACTCATCACGGCAGCTTTTTGGACCATCTCGACAGAGACACGGCTGATTAGCAGGATCGCACCGCTGCTTGCGTCAACTCCATCGCGGGCCAGCGCGCCGGCCAGCTTATCAAGGGCGTTGTGACGGCCGACGTCCTCACGCACCAGAGACGCCCTTGCATCCCACCACCCGTCAGCGTGAGCCGCACGCGTCATCTCATGCAGCGGTTGCAGGCGCGCAAACTCTCCCATCGCCGAGAGCAGCCCGCTTGCTACAAATCGAACTGTTGATCGCACCCGCGGCCGGGGCCGAGATGCTGCTGCGAGGCTTTCTACGCCGCACAGACCACAACCGACTGGGCCGGCGATGACACGTCGACGGGCCATGTGAGACGCAGTATGCGCGCTGGCCAGCCAGATCCGAACATCGATGCCCTGCTGTGAACAATGGACATCGATATCCCGGATTTGATCGGTTCGCTCAATCAGACCTTCTGCCAGAGAGAACCCGATGGCAAAGTCTTCGAGGTCTTGCGACGTCGCCATCATGACGGCGTAAGTCGACCCATCGAAGGAGAGGGCAATCGCGGATTCCATGGCCAACATCCGCTGGCCAGCCTGCAGGGCACCGTTGCGCCACGAAAGCTGGCTGTGGCCACCCGAGGCAGCCGACAAACCGATGATTGGCTCTTCCGGCTCAATCTGTCCGATCGCAGCGCAGGACATCTCAATAGCTCAGCAGGAAGGGATTGAACGCCGCTCGTCGATAAGGGCCTTTGCTCATCAGCATGTCGAGGGCCAACGTCCCGATGTCGTCGGCAACAGGGTCAATGGTAAGGTCCTTGTTTTGGTACATGACCTTCACATAGGTCCGGCACTCGTCACATGTTTCGGCCTTGATCGTGCCGTTGCCACCTTCAATTTCCTGGTACCCGATGCCCTTGGTGGTGCCGCAGGAGCAACAGCGGACGCGGACGTAATACCATAGCGTCGCGCAGAGTGAGCAGACGCAGAAGCGGCTGCCATGGGCATTCACCCACTCAACGATCACCGATGCGACCGGTGCACCGCCGCAAGAGGGGCAGACGCCGTCACCGACCGGGACGAGGGTTGTGGCGTCAAGCTGCGACGCCAGGCGCACCAAATGAACCTGCAGGCCGGCCGCGATATAGCTGTGTTCGGCGAGTTCATCGAGCGAGAGGGCATTGTCGAGCACGTCGCGCACCATCCGTTCACGCTGCGTGATGTCGCAATGCGCGACCCGCTCCAACGCCTCAGCCGCTGGGACTGGCATGTCGATGGATGAAAGGTTGTCGAAGAGCCGATCGAGCGTCGTCGTGAGCGCATCGTCAACCGTGATCCTGGCGCGGTCGATCTGCGGCAGGCCGAAGGTTGCAGCCTGCGCGGCGTCGTCCGCATCCCTCATAGCCACGATCGGGAGGCCAGGAATAATCGTCAGCTGGGCATCGGTCACTGCTGCGACGAATTCGAGATAGGGCTTCATCGGACTGACTTGCGCATAGGTTCTCAGCCGTTTCGCGCGGGCTGCGAAGATAGCATCCGGCTTCGGCAGGACCGCGAATGGCGGTTCCGAAACTTCCCCGATCGCTGTCGGGTCAGCCTTGATTTCGCTCGGCGTTACTCTGGCCATGTCGATCTCTCAGCTTGGTCGGCGCGGCGATGACGATGGACCGGTGGCGGAATGAGGATGGGGAATTTCGGCGGCTTTGCTACCATCGACCTTCACCACCAGTTCACGCAGCCATTTGCGATGATGCCGCCAGGCCCAGCCGCCCGTGACCACCCCATGTGTCATGGCGCTGAAGGTGCCCTTCACCCAGATGGCCGCGTAGACGTGGATGATCCAGACGCAGATGGCGAAGATGGCGGCCAGCGCGTGGGCGAGCACGGCGAGGCGTTTGACCTCGATCGTCGTGAAGGGCGAAAAATACTGGTCCCAAATAACGATCCCGGTGCTGATCAAGACGAGGATCAGCGCCGACATCGACCAGAAGACAAACTTTTGGCCAGCATTATATTTGCCGAGCTCGGGCAGGTCGTCGTCGCGATTGCGGAGCACGTCGCCGATCTTGGCCAGCCATGTACGGTCGGCCTGAACGGGCAAGTTCGCGCGCCAGAACCGAACGAACAGCAGCGAGAACGAGAAGAAGAGGACGAGCCCGATCCACGGGTGGATCGTTCGTGTCCACTGTCCTCCACTAAACAGGCCGGTCAGGAAGAACAGATTGGGCGTAAACAGGGACATCCCCGACACCGCCAGCAGGATCAGGCTTGCCGCAGTAATCCAATGGTTGATCCGCGCTGCTGCTTTGTAGCGATGAACCTGCACGGGGTGCGTGCCGCTGACGGCATCGCCAGATTGGATATCGGCGGGGGCGCCATGTTCCCGGGGCGCCGTCACGCGTGACCTCGCGGCGGCTGGAGGTCACGTCCGGTTGCCAGGCTCCCGGCGCTGTCCTCATCTTCTTCGGTCACCTTGTTGGGGCCTGCCACCGCATAATGCGCAAGTCCTGCCAAGGCGGCGGCTCCCATTAGGGCCATGCCGAAATATTTGGTCACACCCTTCCAGACTTTCACGACCCGCGAGATGCTCGGATCGTCCGGCAAGCCGGCATAGAGCGAAGGTTTGTCGGCATGGTGCAGCACATACATGACATGGGTACCGCCGACACCAGGCGGATCATAGAGGCCGGCGTGCTCGAAGCCGCGCGATTTCAGGTCCTTGATGCGGAATTCGGCCCAGGCCTTCATCTCATCTTTGGTGCCAAAGACAATCGCCTGCGTCGGGCACGCCTTCTGGCAGGCGGGGCCCTGTCCGACCGCGATACGATCCGAGCATAGGGTGCATTTGTAGGCCGTATGATCGGTTTTGGAGATGCGCGGAATGTTGAAGGGGCAACCCTTGATGCAATAGCCGCAGCCGATGCAGTTTTCGTGGAAGAAGTCGACGATCCCGTTCGAATACTGGACGATTGCGCCGGGCGATGGGCACGCCTTCAGGCAGCCCGGATCGGCGCAATGCATGCAGCCATCCTTGCGGATCAGCCACTCGAGGTGACCGGACTCGGGATTATCCCATTCGGTGAAGCGCATCAGCGTGAAGGTGTTGGGCGTCAGGTCCATGGGGTTATCGTACACCCCGTGGTTGTATCCGATGTCCTCATGCAGGTTGTTCCATTCAAGGCATGCGGACTGGCATGCCTTGCAACCAATGCACTTGGTGACGTCGATGAGTTTTGCGATTTCAGTCAGTCGCGTGGTCGGCAGCGCGACCTCCGAGGCGGAGCGACGAACGAGGTCGCGCTCGCTGAAGCGGGGGCGTGAAGCCTCCCCGGCGACCGACGCATTCGGGATGGGTGGGAACATGCGTGCCTCCTTAAGCGACCGGGCCGGAGGAAGATTCGATATTGACCATGAAAGCCTTAAATTCCGGGGTCTCTATATTCGCATCACCGACGAAGGGCGTGAGAACATTGGCCGGAAAGCCCTTGCGAGCCGCGCCGACGAACCCCCAGTGAATCGGAATTCCGACGATATGGACGGTCTTGCCGTCGCAGATCATCGGTTTGATCCGCTTGGTGACGACAGCCTTGGCGAAGAGCTCGCCGCGCATCGACCAGACGCGCACCCAGCCGCCCTTGACAATACCCTTCTCCTCAGCGAGTTCGACCGAAATCTCGACAAAGGATTCCGGCTGAAGGACCGCGTTCACATGGTTGTTCTTGGTCCAGTAGTGAAAGTGTTCGGTCAGCCGATAGGACGTTGCCGCATAGGGAAACGCTGGGCTCCCGATATCCGCGAACTGCTTCCAGTCATCGGCGAAGACACGCGAGGCCGGGTTGCCGCGAATCTTCGGCGCTACTGGGTTGAGGATAGGGCTCTCGAACGGCTCGTAATGCGTAGGGAAAGGGCCATCGCGCATCATTCCGCGCACGAAGAGACGACCAACGCCCTCGGCGTTCATGATGTAGGGTCCGACATCGCGTGGCTTGGCCGTGGGTGCAATGTCGGGCACGTCGTAGCCGCTCCACTTTGCACCATCCCATTCGAGCAGCTTGCGAGAGGGATCCCAAGGCTTGCCATCGAGATCGCATGAGGCGCGGTTGTAGAGAATGCGGCGGTTCGCGGGCCACGCAAACGACCAGTTCAAATACATGCCGGTGTCATCCGGGTCGGAATTGTCCCGACGCGCCATCATGTTTCCGGCTTCTGTGAAACTGCCGGCAAAGATCCAGCAGCCTCCGGCAGTGCTGCCGTCGTCCTGATAATCACCGAAGCCAGACAGCTGTTTTCCGCGCTGGAACACCTTGCGCGACGGATTGGCCGGGTCTGCGACATCAGCAAGCGCGTAGCCGTTCATCTCCTTGGCCAGCTCTTCTGGCGTCGGCTCGCCCGGATCCGCATAGGACCAGTTCAGGTTGAGGATCGGATCGGGAAAAGCTCCGCCTTCCTTGCGATAAAGTTCGCGTAGCCGCACGAAAATCTGCGCCATGATCCAGGCGTCCGTGTGCGCCTCGCCGGGAGGCGTTCCACCTGACCAATGCCACTGAAGCCAGCGCCCTGAATTGACCAGCGAACCTTCGTCCTCGGCAAAGCAGGTGGTGGGAAACTGGATGACCTCCGTCTTGATCTTGGCGGTAGCGGCATCGTTGTAGAGGCCATGATTTTCCCAAAACCGGGCCGTCTCGGTCTGCAGCGGATCCATCACGACCAGCAGTTTGAGTTTCGACAGCCCTTCCGCAAGCTTGGCCTTGTTGGGGAACGCCTGAAGCGGATTGAACCCCTGGCAGAAATAGAGGTTCATCTTGCCCTGCTTCATAAGCTCGAAGGCTCGCAGGATGTCGTAGTTCCCGACATCGAGCTTGGGCAGGTAGTCATAGGCCCAGTCATTTTCCAACGTCGCGGCCGAGCCGTACATGGCCTTCATGAGGCTGACGAAGAACTTGCGGTAGTTCTGCCAGTAACTTGTCTGTCCCGGCCGCAGCGGCTTGTACGCGCGCGTCGACATGTAGCGGTCGAAGCTGGTTTCGCTGTCGACGGGCAGGTTCATGTATCCTGGCAGCATGTTCGACAGAAGCCCGATATCGGTGAGACCCTGAATGTTCGAATGGCCGCGAAGCGCATTCATGCCACCACCGCGAATACCGATATTGCCAAGGATCAGCTGGAGCATCGCCATCGTGCGGATGTTCTGGGCGCCCTTGGAATGTTGCGTCCAGCCGAGCGCATACATGGAGGTCATCGCCTTGGTTGGCGAGGAGCACTCGGCGATCATCTGCGCCACCGTCAGGAACTTGTCCTTGGGCGTCCCACAGATGCGCTCGACCATCTCCGTCGTGTACTGCGCGACGTGCTGTTTTAGCAGATTCCAGACGCAACGCGGATGTTGCAGCGTCTCGTCCACAAGCGCATAGCCGTCGGGACCGACCTGGTACTCCCAGGTCTCGTTGTCGTAGTCGCGCTTGCTCTCGTCATAGCCGCTGAACAGGCCGTCCGCGTACTCGAAGCCGTCCTTCACAAGGTAGGACGCGTTGGTGAACGTCTTCGTGTAGTCCCACTGCACCTTGTCGTTGGCGATGCAGTAATTGATCACGCCGAGCAGGAAAGCGATATCGGTGCCCTGCCGGATAGGCGCATAGTAGTCGGCGACCGACGCCGAGCGCGTGAAACGCGGATCGACGACAATCAGCTTTGCACCGCGATTGGCCTTGGCCTCAGTGACCCATTTGAAGCCGCATGGGTGCGCCTCGGCTGCATTACCGCCCATGATAACGACGAGGTCAGTGTTCTTGATGTCCGTCCAGGGGTTGGTCATCGCACCGCGACCAAATGTTGGGGCGAGACTCGCCACCGTCGGTCCGTGTCAGACCCGGGCTTGATTGTCGAAGGCCAGAATCCCGGTACTGCGGACCACCTTGTAGGTCGCGTATGCGGTCTCGTTCGTGGTCGCTGACGCTGCTAGGAACCCGGTCGTCAACCACCTGTTAACTGTCGTCCCGTCCGCGTTCTTGGCGATGAAGTTAGCGTCGCGATCGTCCTTCATGGCTCGGGCGATCTTGTCAAGCGCGACCTCCCAAGCGACAGGCACGAATTTATCGGAACCCGGCTTGCGGAGCATGGGCTGGGTCAGCCGCGTCGCGGATTTCACGATGTCGCGCAGTGCCGCACCCTTCGGGCATAGTGTCCCGCGATTGGTCGGATGATCCGCATCCCCCTCGATGTGGACGATGTCCGCGTGTTCACCCTTCCTGATATCGCCCTTGGAATAGATGATGATGCCGCAAGCGACTGAACAATACGTGCAGGTATTGCGCGTCTCGGTCGTATTCACGAGGTGGAAAGGCTTCACAGCCGCGACCATCGCAGCCTGGACCTCGGTGAAACCGAAGGCTCCCAACGTCGTTCCTGCAATTCCTGCCGAAGACGTTCGGAGGAAATCCCTCCGGGAAATGCCTGACATTTCGCGGGTCTCCTATTCTTGCAAAGCGTCAAACAATGGCGATCCAGCACCGCGCCCAACCGACTGATCTGGCACGCCCATTCGGACGCTTCTGTGGAATTATTCGATTGTGCGACTCTATCACTGGCTGGGCATCAATAAATCAGCTGAACGCACATGCCGGCACTATGTACGTATGGATTGACCATACGAGTGTATAGGTGGGCCTTTCCTCCATCTTCCTTTAAAATGTTCCTGTCGGCTCTCAATGGAATAGACCGAGCTCGCCCTTGGCTGCGCCTCTTTGCTTGGGTGGGCCAGGAGCGCTTCGCCTGATCTGATGGGAAGCCGATGCGAAGCTCACCAGCAAGTTTGGACGCGTGAGCGCCCGCGGATCCGCTTTGGAGCAATCTATTATGTAAGGGCACTCCCGAAACCACACAGACCGAGTGATTACGGAAGTAAACGAACGTATAGGCAGTACATTCAAGTGTGACATGCCTATTTATCCCTAATGAAGTGATGATCTTCAACGGGTTGTGGTCTTGCTCAACCCCACCATTAGGAGATTTCGAATGTCGGACGTATCACGTCGAGGGCTCGTGGGGTCTTTAGCATTCGCAGGGCTCCTTGGATCTATCTCGAATGAAGCTCAAGCTGGCGACGCCAGCTTTCAGAACAACGTGCCCGATCACGTACTGGCTGGCGCCGAGCTTCCTACCTTCAAATTCGAACTCGAAAAGACAGAAGGCAAGGTCATCGGAAATAGCTTCGGCAAGGAAGCAACGGTTGAGCAATTGCCGATTTCGAAGGGCATTGCCGGTGTTTCAATGAGACTTGAGCCCGGCGCCATGCGCGAGCTTCACTGGCATGCGACGGCCGCGGAATGGGCCTTCGTTCACGAGGGCCGGGTTCGGACGACGGTCATCGATCCACAGGGCAATTCGGAAACCAACGACTTTGAGGCAGGCGATGTCTGGTATTTTCCCCGAGGCCACGGGCACATGCTCGAAGCGCTCGGAAACAGCCCCGCACATTTCATTCTGATTTTCGACAATGGCTATTTCTCGGAATTCGGGACCTTTAGCATCACGGACTGGGTCGGACATGTCCCGAAGTCCCTGCTCGCCAAGAACTTTGGCGTCCCCGAAAGCGCATTCGACGGTTTTCCGCAGAGCGAGGTATACTTTGCTCGCGGAGCAATACCGCCGCAAACACCGGCTGCGCCCTTGCAGGGGAATAAATGGCCGCCCGTGACTCACAAATACGCCCTGCTGTCGCAGGAACCGCACCGCATCTTCAAAGGAGGGCGAGAGTGGCGCGTCGATTCGACCAAATTCCCGATTTCAAAGACGGTCACGGGCGTTGTGCTGGAGCTCGATCCCGGTGCGCTGCGCGAGTTGCATTGGCATCCCTCAGCCGACGAGTGGCAGTATGTTCTCGAGGGCGAGGTCAGCGTGACGCTTTTTGGCTCGCACGGGCGCTTCAGGACCGAGACTCTTTCCAAGGGCGACGTTGGGTACATTCCACAGGGCTACGGTCACTCGATCGAAAACATAGGGCCAGGAAAAGCTCGCGTGCTGATCGGCTTCAATTCGGGCGTGTACGAGGCGATCGATTTGTCGCAATGGATCGCGGGCAATCCCCTCGACGTCCTGGCAACCAACTTTGGCAAGCCGGACAGTCTTTTCAAGCGTTTTCCGAAGCAGGACGTTTTCATTGCCGACAAGACCGCGCCCTGAATGCCATGCGGCTCGCCCAACGGCACTATTGGTAAACCCAGCGAACCATCTTCGCGCCAACGGCGCAGCTGCGAACACGATTTCGCAGGTTCGAGTGCGGTCTGCGCCGACAAGTGCGCATATTGGCTAGTAGTGAAAGGTAACCGACGTGATTCCTTATGTGTTTTCCGGGGCTCGGGGCACGATCCATACTAGGCTTAGCCAAGCCGTAGTCTGGTGTATGGGATTTTCATTGGCGGCATTGCTCGACGGTAGCGTGTTGGCGGCACCTGCAACATTGAAGCCATGGGCGGCGCGAAGCGAACCGACGTTGACGCTTGATCGTCTCGATGGCCCAGCCATGAGTTTGGCGGAGCTTCGCGGCAAGCCCGTTATCGTCCATTTCTTCGCAACGTGGTGCGCACCTTGCATTGAAGAAATAGCATCACTCAATGCCTTAGCGTCGGCATGGCCCGATGCGCCAGCTATCGTTGTCGTCAGCGTCGGCGAGATCGACGCCCGAGTTCGAAATTTCTTCCGGGATCGCCCGCCGGCCTTTGTCGTGTTGATGGACCGTGATCGCGCCGCGATGACCACCTGGAAGGTCGCCGGGCTTCCGACGAGCTTCGTTCTCGATCGTCACCTCAGTTCGGTTTTTGTGGCGGAAGAGGCCGTCGATTGGGCCAGCCCCTTAGTCGTCGAGGCGCTGAAGAACCATGTGCCTTGAGCCGCCAAGTTTCCTGCAGCCATCAGCAGCCAAGCAGAAGGAATTTCGGTCATGATCAGCCGCCGTCAGCTCTTGAAGACAACTGCGGCAGCCGCCGCGGCTGTATCGGCTCCGCGTCTCGCTACCGCTCAGGCAAGCACGTTTGCGCCCAAACCAGGCGCATGGCGGACCTTTGAAGTGACCACCCGGTTAGATCTTGCGACCGGTGACAGGACGCAGGCATGGATACCTCTTCCCTCCATCCATCAGGATCTGTGGGTGAAGCCGGGTAAGAGCACCTGGCGAGGCAATGCGCGCTCGGCTGAAATTGTGCGCGACCCGAAGTATGGGGCTGAATTCTTGCACGTTAAATTCAAGGATGGTGAAGGCGCTCCCAGTATCGAAGTCAGCAGCCGCATCTCGTTACGGGATCGCGCCTTGGACTTGAGTTCAAAGCGGCCCGTGGCGGCGCTGCGCATTGCAGAACAGAGGCTTTACCTTGAGCCGACGCAGTTGATGCCAACCGACGGAATCGTTCGGCAAACCGCTGAAGATGCTGCAGCAGGCAGGCTGACCGACCTTGAGCGCGCTCACGCCGTCTATGAATGGGTCGTTGCCAACACGTTCCGCGATGCAAGCACGCGCGGCTGCGGAACCGGTGACGTTGCATCGATGCTCCGTACTGGAAATCTTGGCGGCAAATGTGCCGACCTCAATGCTCTTTATGTCGCGCTCGTGCGGAGCATCGGCATCCCCGCGCGAGACATCTACGGCGTTCGTGTCGCTCCTTCCCAGTTCGGATACAAGAGCCTTGGTGCAGGCTCGGATAACGTCACCAAAGCTCAGCACTGCCGGGCTGAGGTCTGGTTGGACGGCTACGGATGGGTGGCAACAGATCCAGCTGATGTCCGCAAGGTCGTGCTCGAGGAGCCGCCCGGCAACAACGCAGTCCATGACGAAAAGGTCGTCGCCGTTCGCCGCGCACTGTTTGGTGCCTGGGAAGGAAATTGGCTTGCCTATAACGTTGCACATGACCTGCAGTTGCCAGATTCGACACACACGGTGCCGTTCTTGATGTACCCTCAGGCGGAGACAGCCGGCGCTTTGCTCGACTGTCTTGATCCTAGCAATTTCAAGTACTCGATCAGTTCGCGAGAGGTTTCTGCCTAATCGCGCTTCATGGCGCGGCAGCCGGCATCGCAGCGCCGCTGGGACGACGAGATTGCCTTGGGTGTAGATGGTGCGGCCGGCGATCGGATCGAAGACGCCGGAGTAGCGTAACCATCTGGTCTTGGCCGCCTTGCACGACGCGCGGCGTTTCCCTAGGAGCTTGTCCGAGTAATGTTCTGGACGGCGCTTTGACTGAGTGAATCACTCATTTGATGGGCAAGACATTTCGTTCGTGGGATGTGGATCAGGGCTGGCTTTTGCCGGCCTCGGACCATGATTTTGTGGCGCCGGATCATCTGGCGCATTTTGTCCGGGACACCGTGCGCGAGGGCCTCGACCTCACAGCCATCCTTGATGCCTATACCGAAGAGCGCGGCTTCCCGCCCTACCATCCCGGCATGATGGTGGCGCTGCTGCTCTACGGCTACAGCCGGCGCCTCTACTCCTCGCGCCAGCTCGCCCGCGCTTGCGAGGAGCGGGTCGATGTCATGGCCGTCACTGGGCTGAACCGCCCCGATTTCCGGACCATCTCGGACTTCCGCAAGCGCCACCTCGTGGCCCTGTCGGATCTGTTCGTGCAGGTGCTGCGCCTGTGCCGGACGGCGGGCCTGGTGCAGTTCGGACATGTTGCGGTCGACGGGACCAAGCTGAAGGCCAACGCCTCGCGCCACAAGGCGATGAGCTATGGCCGGATGAAGACGACCGAGCCGGCGCTCGCCGCCGAAGTCGCGAACTGGCTGGCTCGCGCGAACGAGATCGACGCGGCCGAGGATCGTGAGCACGGCGAGAACCGGCGCGGCGACGAGATGCCGGGCTGGATGGCCGACAAGCAGCGCCGGCTGGAGGCGATCCGCGCCGCCAGAGCCACGCTCGAAGCGGAAGCCACCGATCCGCCCGATCCCGATGACGAGAGCGGCCTGGGGCGTCATCGGGCATGCGCTGGCAAGGTCGTCCCTTGCGGAGCGAGGACGGCGGGCCGCCGGACCGTGCGCAGAAGAACTTCAGCGATCCCGACAGCCGCATCTTGCCGACGCGGGACGGCTTCATCCAGGGCTATAACGGCCAGATCGCGGTCGATGCGGCCCATCAGGTGATCGTGGCGCATCGGCTCGTGACGACCTCGGCCGATTATCGCGCACTCATACCGCTTGTGGACGATATTCCGGTTCATCTCGGACGCAAGCCGCGTGAGGTCTCCGGCGATGCCGGTTTTGCCACCGAGGCGAACCTGGCGGCGATGAAGGAGCGAAAGATCAAGGCCTATCTGCCGCCGGGCCGGGCCCGCCATGGCGAGGTGCACGCCGCAGGGCGCCGCAAGCTCACGAAGATGCCACTGATGAGCGAAATGGCGGAAACCCTCCGCCGTGCCGGTCGACGCAGTCGCTACCGTCTACGCAAACAGGTGGTCGAGCCCGTCTTCGGACAGATCAAACAGGCAAGAGGCTTCCGACAGTTCCTGTTGCGCGGCCTCGATCAGGTTCGGGGCGAATGGGCCATGATCTGCACCGCCCACAACCTCCTCAAGCTCGCGAAGGCAAGGACTTGAACCCATCGCGGTACAAAATCCCAGCCGATGAAGCCCAAGATTGCTTACTCGGACAGGCTCGTAGGTGTTTGGTCCCAGGATGAAGTGACGCGGGTCGATCTTGAAGGGTGATGGGTCTTTCGTCCATGCCTGACAGATGGCCTCGTATGGCGTTCGCCATCGCAGGGCCTTCAGATGCTTGGCGACGTTGTAGGCGGCGACGAAGGCCACGACATGGGCCTTCAAGCTCTCGAGATCGGGGTAGTGGAAGACCTTGGTCGTCGCATCCTTGATCGTGCGGTTCATCCGCTCGGCCTGGCCATTCGTCCAAGGGTGGTAGGGCTTGGTCAGCTTGTGCTCGATGCCGTTGGCGAGGCAGAGGCGGTCGAACATGTGCGGCCCCCACTGCCGGGAGATCCCGTTGCGGTTCTTCGGCAGGTCGGCGAAGGCCATCCCGTTGTCGGTCAGAACCGTGTGGATCGCATAGGGGAACGCCGCGATCACATTCTCCAGGAAAGCAGTCCCGTTCAGCATCTTGGTGCGATCGTGGAACTCGACATAGGTGAACTTCGAGACGCGATCGATCGCCAGGAACATGTGTCGCTTGCCGTCAGCCAAACGCAGCTCGCAGTGATCGATATGGACATAACCGCGGCAGCCATGGCGCGAATCCTCCTCGCGACAATGGAATCAGCGAAACGAGCCGCCGAAAAGACCCCGTGAGTCAGCCTCAGCGGCCGCTGGTATCATCTGCTCATACCGACGTATGATTGCGATCTGCGCGGCGGAATTTACTTTGCACAACAAGATCTGGCGTGGAGTGATTGGATCTCTAGCGCCGACCGAAGACCAAATCTCTGAAACCATTCAGGAGAGGACTATGCTTGTCGATCGACGCTCCGTTTCCCTTGGACTGACCGCGTGATCGACCCTGAACTTCAGCGCTTCATGGCAAAACGGATGCAAGCCAAGAATGTCGAGCTAGCCTCGAGTCATGTCTCGCTGCTGTCGCACCCAGCTGAGATCGCCGGACTGATTCTCGAGGCGGCCGGCTACCAGGCCTGAACCGGTTGCGTCGGCGTTACGCCGTGAAGGGCGGCGGCGCCTCGTCCTGGACGAGAAACCCGTCCCCATCTGGCCTCCGATATGCAGCGAGCGCCGCCGGCTTTGCGGAAGACGCACCGCATCAGCCCCTCGCATCGCGCCACCAACAGCTACCAGCAGGTAGCAAAGGAGATGACATGTTTAACCGAATTGTGCCTGCCTCTGTTGCGACCGCCACCGTCATCCTATCGCTCGCAGTGGGAATGGGTTCGCCGGCATTTTCCCAAAGCAGCGCGGCGCAGCACGTCAACGTGCGGGGCACCATCGTCAGTTCGACCGACCAGACACTGATCGTGAGGACGCGTGAAGGTGATACCGTCCCGATCGTCCTCGATAAGGGCTGGATGGTCTCGGGCGTCGCGCGGGCGAGCCTCACCGATATCAAGCCCGGCGACTATGTCGGAATCGCTTCGCTCCCGACGGACGACGGAGGCGACGGCGCGCTCGAGGTGCTGGTCTTCCCGCCAGCTCTGAAGGGGACCGGTGAAGGCAGCTACGGATGGGATCTGAAGCCGAACAGCACCATGACCAACGCCACGGTCGCGGACGCGGTCAAGGGTGTGGACAGCCGGACCGTCACCGTCTCCTACCATGGCAGAGAGAAGAAGATCGTCGTTCCCGATGGCACGCCCGTTGTCACGCTGGCCCCGGCCACGAAGGCAGACCTGAAACCTGGCGCGGCCGTCTTTGTCTCAGGCGAAAAGAATGCGGGCGGCGCCATCGCCGCGCAACGGGTCGTCGTCGGCACCAACGGCATCGTTCCGCCGATGTGAGCCGAGGACCTCGCCGGCCTGGCTTCCCCCTCCAGGCCGGCGACCTCATAGGCTTTCCAAGCCGCTTCGACTCATCAGGACCAATCCCAATGTCCACGGACACGCAACACTTGCAACCGGCGCGACGCGGCGAAACCGTTCTCATCCCGCGTCACTCCGTGGTCACGCGGCTGACGCACTGGGTGAACGTCCTATGCTTCAGCGTCCTCATCCTGAGCGGACTCCAAATCTTCAATGCCTACCCGCGGCTCCACTGGGGCCAGGTTGGCGCCGACGCCGATCCCGCCTTCATCACGATCGGGGCGAGTGGCGGCCAGGGCGAGCCGCAGGGCCACCTGACGATCGGCAGCTTTTCCGTTCCCACCACGGGAATCCTGGGCCTTTCGCGGGAGGATGGCAGGTGGACCCCAAGAGCCTTCCCGGCTTGGCTGACGCTACCGTCCTACCAGGACCTTGCCGCCGGCCGGCGCTGGCACTTCTTCTTCGCTTGGCTCTTCGTCATCAACGGCCTCGTCTATATCGGCAACGGGATCCTGAGCGGCCATTTCCGCCGCGACCTCGCGCTGCACCGGCATGAGCTTGCCCCCCGGCATCTCGGGCGGGAAATCCTCGACCATGCGCATCTGAGGTTCCCTCAGGGGGACGACGCCCGGCACTACAACGCGCTCCAGAAGCTCACTTACATTGCCGTGGTCGCGGTGCTGCTGCCAACCATGCTGCTGACGGGCCTGACCATGTCGCCGGGTGTGGACGCTGCCTTCCCGGTTCTTCTCGACATCTTCGGCGGGCGTCAGTCCGCACGGACGATCCACTTCATCACCGCATCGCTGCTCGTCCTCTTCGTCATCGTCCACCTCGCCATGGTGATCCTCTCGGGTCCCTGGAACAACATGCGGTCAATGATCACGGGCCGCTATGCCGTCCGACAGGAAGGACCTGACGCATGACCGTCCTCACACGCCGCCGCTTCCTGATCGGCAATACCCTCGGTGCCAGTGCGCTTGCCCTGACGGGCTGCGACGGCTGGGATTCGGGAGCCGAACCGGGAGCAGTCATCCGCTCGGCCGAAATAGTGACCATGAAGGTCCAGAGGTTCCTCCAGGGCCGCGATGCCCTGGCGCGCGAATATGCCGAGGCCGACATCTCGCTGACCTTCCGCGTCAACGGCACGAGCCAACCGGACAACGAGGACTATGCCAAGCTCGCGGAGGGCAGGTTCGCAAGCTGGCGGCTGAAGATCGACGGCCTCGTCGACCGGCCTCAGGAGCTGTCCCTGACGGACCTAAAGAAGCTCCCGGCGCGCAGTCAGATCACCCGTCATGACTGCGTCGAGGGATGGAGCGCCATCGGCAAGTGGACGGGCGTTCCGCTGGGAAGTCTTCTCGCCTCGATCGGGCTGAAGCCGTCGGCGAGGTACGCGGTCTTCCATTGCGCGGACGAACTGGAAAGGACGCTCGACGGAAGCGGCCGATACTACGAGAGCATCGACCTCGTCGACGCCTTCCATCCGCAGACCATTCTCGCCTACGCGATGAACGGCGAGAACCTCTCGGTAGGACACGGCGCTCCCCTGCGTCTCAGGGTCGAACGGCAGCTCGGCTACAAGCAGGCCAAGTACATCATGCGGATCGAGATCGTCGACAGCTTCGCAAGCCTTTGGGGCGGCAATGGCGGCTTCTGGGAGGACCGCGGCTACGAGTGGTATGCCGGGATCTGAGAGGACCTTCGCCTTCTCAACGTGGGAGTGACCGACATATGCCGCCGCTGCCGCCAAACCTGGAGGCCTGCCTCAGTTACACCACGCAGTGGCACACGATTGCGGCCAGATTGGCGCTCGGTGCACGAGACAACGGCATGCCCGGACTACGGTCAAATTATCACGCGGACTATTACGCCGCCTTCGTGATCGATCCCGATGGAAAATAATATCGAAGCGGTCTGCCATCACCCGGTCTGAGAGTCCGTTTGAGAATGCTCACGGATGGACGATCCGTCGGAGCATAAGGCTTCCGAGGGCGACGTGGATCATAGCTTCGGAGACGTCGAGGCGCTGTTCGTAGTCGCGGACGAGGCGCTTCCAACGCGTCATCCAGCCGAAGGTTCGCTCCACGACCCACCGCCTTGGCAATAGCGATCGTACCAGCGACAGAACGTGGCGCGCGGTATGCCAAGCTTGTCCAAGGTGCGCCGCGCCGGCAGATGCGATCCCTCGACCAGCCGAATTATCTCGGCCTTGTCGGAGGCAGGATGCCTCATGTGTCGTCCTCCCCATCCGCGAGCATGCTTTTTTTAAGCAGGCGGTTTTCCAGGGTGAGATCGGCCACGGCCTCCTTCAGCGCCTGCGCCTCGCGGCGCAGCTCCTTCACCTCGTCTGACGTCGCGGCGCGAGCCGTGTCACCGGCGAGACGGCGCTTGCCGGCGTCGAGGAACTCCTTCGACCAGCCGTAATACATCGACGAGGCGATCCCCTCGCGCCGGCACAGCTCGGCGATGCTCTCCTCGCCGCGCACGCCTTCCAGCCCGATGCGGATCTTCTCTTCGGCCGAGAACTGCCGACGCGTAGCTCGGCGAATATCCTTCACGACCTGCTCTGCCGGTGCTTTCTCCGGCCCGGATTTCTGTCTCATCTGCGCTCCATGATGGCTGCGATGATCCAGAAATCCTCCCTTCCCGAAAACCCCTAAACTGTCTCAAGAGCGCCGACGGCGGACACCTTCGGCACAATGCTCTACCGCTTGACGTACAGCCTCTGTTGTAGTGACGCTCCCGTGAAGATCCTGACCCATAGCGCATCCCTCGCTGCAGGCGAAGATAGTGCACCAGCAAATTCCGGGATCCAATATCTAAATAATGCAACTATACATTCGTATTACGTTAAAATACAAACAGATAACTTATGCCCGATCGCCATAGCCGATATGTGTTTTTTATATTGGCAATGTTGTGCGCACAATCTCGACTCAATTTCGGGGAATTTGATGCTGTTCCGGCTGTTCAACTCGGTTTTGGCCATGGCTCTCTTGCTCGGCGCCTGCAACGAGCGACAAGCCTCTCAGCCTCCGTCCGCTCCGCCGCCCGCGGTGGGGGTCATTCCCGCGGGCAAGAAGGGGGTCACCTGGACCTATTCATTCGTCGGCCGCATCAAGGCAGTCGAGAACGTGGCCCTGATGGCGCGCGTCCAAGGCTTTCTCGACAGGGTGCAGTTTACGGAGGGACAGGACGTCAGGGTCGGGGATGTGCTCTACCAGATCGAGAAGGTACAATACCGGGCACAGGTCAATCAGGCGGAAGCCAATGTGGCCTCAGCGAAGGCCGCAGAACTGAACGCCCAGCTTACGTACAACCGCTCGCTGGATCTGGTGAAAAACCAAACGGTCTCGCAGGCAACGCTCGACAATAACCGCGCTGGACTTGACATTGCCCACGCGCAGGTTCTGCAGAGCCAGGCGGCCCTGACACAGGCCAAGGAGAATCTCGGCTATACCGACGTCGCCGCCCCGATCGCCGGCCGCATCGGCCGCACCACCTTCACCCAAGGCAACCTTGTCGGTCCCAGCAGCGCCGCTCTTGCGACCATAGTCAGCCAGGATCCTATGTATGTCCTGTTCCAGGTCAGCGTCCGGCAGCTTGAGGAGATCCGTGAGCAGCGCAAGCAGGAGACGATCGGCCAGTCCAAGATCGCAATCAACGTTCGTCTGCCGACAGGAAAGGAATACGCGCACGCCGGCGTCTGGAACTACACAGATCCGCAGGTCGATCAGCAGACTGACACGGTCACAATGCGCGCGACGTTGCCCAATCCGGAGCGCCAGCTCATCGACGGCGAGTTCGTCTCCGTCGAGGTTCGCGAGCGGCGCGAGCAACCCCGCCTTGTCGTGCCGCAGGCCGCGATCCAGGTCGACCAGGCCGGGAGCTACGTTCTCATCGTCGATAAGGACAACAAGGTCCAGCAGCGACGGATCAAGCCGGGGACGCAGCAGGGCACCGATGTCGTCGTGGACTCCGGTGTCGCCGAAGGCGAGAACGTCGTCGTTGACGGCATCTTGAAGGTCCGTCCGGGCCTAACGGTGACCTCTACGCCCGCCTATCCGGTGAGCGGAGGTTGAGTCGTGATCTCCTCCATTTTCATCGACCGGCCGCGGCTCGCCTTCGTCATTTCGATTGTGATCACCTTGGCGGGTATTCTCGCCATCTTCTCGATTCCAGTGGCGCAGTTTCCCGATATTGTGCCGCCACAGGTCTCCCTCACGGCGACCTATCCCGGCGCCGATGCGGAGGTGGTCGAGACGACTGTCGCCCAGCCGATCGAGCAGCAAATCAACGGCGTCGACAACGCGCTCTACTACCAGTCGACAAGTGGCGCCGACGGTAGCTACTCCCTGACGGTGACCTTCGCACTAGGCACAAACCCTGATATTAACACGGTCAACGTCCAGAACCGCGCCGCGCTTGCGGCGCCGCAGCTCCCCGCCGAAGTGTCGCGGCAGGGCCTGACCGTTCGAAAAAAGTCGGCTGCGTTGCTGCAGGTGGTTGAAGTTCACTCGCCCAAGCATACTTACGACTCGCTCTATCTGAGCAACTACGCCACCATTAATATCATCGATGCGCTCTCACGTGTTCCTGGTGTCGGCCAGGTAAATCTGTTCGGACCGCTCGACTATTCACTCAGGGTTTGGCTTGACCCGGCCAAGCTGACCGCGCTCGGCCTGACGCCGAATGACGTCATTAACGCCGTCCAAGGCCAGAACGTACAGGCCGCGCTCGGACGCATCGGCGCCGCGCCCGTTGGTAGCGCTCAACAATACCAGCTCACGGTCAAGACGCAGGGTCGGCTCACCAAGCCAGAAGAATTTGCCAACATCGCTCTGCGCACGAATCCGGGCGGCTCGGAGGTGCGTATCAAGGACGTCGCCCGGGTCGAGATGGGCGCGCGTACCTCCGATCGCTACAGCCGCTTTAATGGCGCCCCCGGAGCAGCGATGGGCATCTACCAAACGCCAGGCGCGAACGCGATCGACGTCGCCAAGAAGGTGCGCGCCACGATGGAGGAACTCTCCAAGCGCTTCCCTGACGATCTGACTTATGGCGTTTTCTTCGACACGACCGTTTTCGTAGACGCCACAATCGATGAGGTTATCAAGACTCTCGGCGAAGCCCTCGTTCTCGTCGGGATTGTCGTCTTTCTCTTCCTCGGGAAGTTGCGTACGACGATCATTCCGTTGATTGCGGTGCCGGTCTCCATCATCGGCACATTTGCCGTAATGCTGGTGGTTGGCTATTCGGCGAATACCGTCTCGCTGCTGGCACTGGTGCTCGCGATCGGCATCGTCGTCGATGACGCCATCGTCGTCGTCGAGAATGTCGAGCGCGTCGTTGAGGAGGAACCCGAACTCACCATCGCTGCGGCAACGAAGAAGGCGATGGCCGAGATCACCGGTCCTATCATTGCGATCTCCTTCGTGTTGCTGGCCGTCTTCGTGCCGGTAGCCTTCATTCCCGGCATCAGTGGGCAACTCTTCCGGCAGTTCGCAGTCGCAGTCTCGGTAGCCATGCTGATCTCGACGATCAACGCGCTCACCTTGAGCCCGGCGCTGTGCTCGATGTTGATCACCCGTAGCAGCGGCAATGGCGGGCCGATGCGGTACGTGATGAACGGTATCGACAGGGTCCGCGACGGCTATGCCTCGATCGTCCGGCGCCTCGTGCGCATCGCCGTCGTGGCAGGATTCGTGCTCACTGGCATCGTCGCCTCGAGCGGCTGGCTCTTCGTCACTACGCCGCAAAGTTTCCTGCCCGAGGAGGATCAAGGAGCCTTCTTCATCGCCATGCGCCTGCCCGAGGGCGCTTCGGTGAACCGCACGGCCGCGGTCGTCGAGCAGGTCGAGAATGTCGTTCGGCCGATAGACGGCGTCGAGGGCGTGCTGTCGGTCGTTGGCTTCAACTTCATCGATGGTCTGGCCTCTTCGAACCAGGCCTTCTTCGTCGTCCGTCTCAAGCCGTTTGAGGAGCGCAAGGTTGCGGCCCAGAGCGCCAACAGCATTATCCAAATCCTCCAACCGCAGCTGGCGGCCCTACAGCAGGCAACGGTCTTCCCCTTCAACTTGCCACCGATCATCGGCCTGGGTAGTACCGGCGGCTTCCAGTACGTGCTGGAGGCACTGCAAGGGCAATCGCCGACCGACATTGCCGCAACCATGCGCGGCCTGGTTGTCACAGCCAACCAGCAGCCCGAACTCACCGCGGTATTCAGCACCTTCGCCGCCGATACGCCTCAAATCTATCTCGACATCGACCGGGACAAGGCGCAGGTCCTTGGCATCCAGATTTCCGACGTCTTCAATGCCCTTCAGGCCACGCTCGGCGGATTTTACGTCAACGATTTCAATGTCTTTGGCCGAACCTGGCAGGTCAATATCCAAGCTGAGACTGCATTTCGCAGTGCCATCACCGATATTGGCAAGATATATGTCCGAAACAGTGTCGGCACGATGGTGCCGATTGACGCGCTCGCGCAAGCGCGCCTTGTCGCCGGTCCGCAGGCGCTGACCCGCTATAACGGCTACCGCGCCGTGATCATCAACGGTTCCGGCAAACCTGGCGTCAGCTCGGGCGAGGCGCTCGCGGCCATGGAGCGCATTTCGGCGACGACGTTGCCGGCTGGTTACGGCTTTGACTGGACCGGAACGGCCCTGCAGGAGAAGGCCGCCAGTGGCCGCACAGCTATTGTGCTCACGTTCTCCGTGCTGTTCGCCTATCTCTTCCTTGTCGCTCTCTACGAGAGCTGGAACGTCCCCATTGCTGTGCTTCTCTCGGTCTCGGTCGCGATCTTGGGCGCTGTCGCCTCGATCGCCCTGACTGGCATCAGCTTGGGAGTCTATGCGCAGATTGGCCTCGTCGTGCTGATCGCGCTCGCGGCCAAGAACGGCATCCTTATTGTCGAATTCTCCCTGGAGCAGCGCGCCAAGGGCGAGTCGATACTGGAGTCCGCCGTCTCGGGAGCAAGGCTTCGCTTCCGCCCAGTGATGATGACGAGCTTCGCCTTCATCCTCGGCCTGCTGCCGCTCGTTATCGCCACCGGGGCCGGCGCGCTCAGCCGCCGGGCGATTGGCACACCGGTCTTCGGCGGCATGCTCTTCGCCTCGCTGTTGGGCATCTTCCTTATCCCGATGCTCTACGTCATCTTTCAGTGGATGCGGGAGCAGGCGAGGCGGCAGCCGAAGCTTGCAGTCCCGTTGAGAGAGCCGTCGGCTTCCGCGCATCCGAAGCTTTAACGAGCCACACAAGTCTTTCCCTCGCACGCATCATCTTCGGCTCGATTGACCTTGGCTGTCTCCAGAGCTGGTGGCCTCGCCGGTTTGGCCGCGACTTGGCTACAAAAAGCAGCTCGAATCAGCGCTACTGCAATCTGGACTTGAAGAAAATGAGCTTCCAGATGCCATATGTCTTTCGCGACAGCGGCTCTCGCTTCCGCAATTCGGGTTTCGAAGATAGTCTCCACCGATTCACGCACGTATTCGAGTGGCCTATCGCTTTTGTCGCACTCCATTTCGCAGCGGTATTACGTTGAGTTATCGGTCGACTTTGCGAAGTATCGGGGCGATTTGAATTTGTTGCGTCTTATCCTAGAAATTTATCTAAAGACAATCCGCACGGAAGGCGGTTTTTCTAGACAATTAGCAGATGAATTTCAGACAACTAATTTATAAATTTCTGCGTTCACTGTCAAAATCTAAACGGAAATCGCCGCTGACCACCTCTAATAAGTAGCAATATTGGACATGACCAAACGTGCGTGCGGTTATATAGGCTGTGGAGTTCCAGCGAAACGAGCATTAAACGCCAACATCGCGTGGAGGATGATGGCGATCCTGCCGGCACCAGTGATCCGCGCCTTGTTGAAGCCCGGCACGCTCGCGAGCTTCAGCCCCGCGGCTTCAACGTCGAGAAGCGCAGGATCACTGGGCATCACCGAACGGTCCACCAATGCCACGCCTATAATACTGACCGGATGGTGGTGGCAAGACAGGGTTCTGAAAGCCGGACGGAGGAGGTAAGACAGGATTCTGGGAACCGGAAGGCTGCGGCAAACCAAGGTCGAACGTATTTCTGGAAGAACTCCTGCCAGGGTTCACGCTGCGGGACGCACGCTCGCTCAAATGCGGGTTTGCATAGTTGTCGAACGAGGAGCTGCCGAGATTGCCCTCAGAGGCGTGAGGCAACGGAATTTCGAAAAACATAAAGCTTCCGATGAGGAGCATAACTCTGTTAATGGTCATAATATAAACTCCTATTCTGTTCGCCAAATATCAGAATCTGAGGTAATTTAAATTATACGACGGTATGATAAAAAGCGGCGCGCTCCTTCGGCGAGCACCCGGCCTTCATCGGTCAGGCTGATCGCCCGCGTCGTCCGGGTCAGCAGTGTGGCGCCGTAATAGGCCTCCAGTCCAGCCAGCTTTTCGGAGACACTCGCGGGAGACAGGCCGAGCTCGCGGCCTGCGACCGCAAGGCCACGTCGTTCGACGATACGCAGAAAGAGCGCGAGATTATCCAAGTCCATCATTCGATATTTCCGAATTATCTCTTCAGAGACAAGGCAATTATCTATGCACGCCGCAATCCTAACTTCGGTCGAAAGGATGGGATTATGCAACTCGACCACGTCACGATCCGCACCCGCGACATTGCCGGCACGCGCGCCTTCTTCGAGACGGTGTTCGATCTGGAAGCCGGCGACAGGCCGGAGGCGATTCGCCGTATTCCCGGATGCTGGCTTTATTCCGAAGGCAAGCCGGTCGTTCACATTATCGGCTCGAACGGCCTCGGGGCCGGCCAAACCGCCGAGGCAATCGACCATGTCGGCTTCAGAATGACCAACTACGCCGCGTTCCGCGACAAGCTCGAACGCCTTGCCATCCGTTACTTCACGATGGACCTCGCTGACATCCAGGAACGTCGCCTGTTCCTGCGTGCTCCCGGCGCCCCCCTGCTCGATGCCGTCTTTTCAGAACCCGTCCCAGAGCCGTTCTGACCAACTAAGGCTGCCCATCAACGAGATCTCGATGACACCCCCGCTGTTCTCGCGTGTCTCCCTGGCTGCCTCGATCTGCCCCACCGCATCGCGATGACGCCGATGACGCGCTCGACTTATCGCCAGAGAATAGACCTTCCGTAGGGCGGAGGCGTCCTGAGGTGCTCTCGTTTCTGGGCCGCGGAGCTGCCCGAAAGCTTACCTTCGTAGGGTTCGCTAATGGGATGGACCTGCTCAATGGCAGTTCCCGCGCGATATACATGTTTCGTCCCGTGCGTCGCCGCGGCGTTGATCCAACTCAATTTGGTACGGACGCACGAGTAACGACCGAAACTCGCTCGATTTCGTATCAGATAATTGTCAAAAATCGATTCGCTCACTATGCGAGAACACATCGAATCCGTCGTCTCGCGCAATGGCGGCCAGTGTTATGCCCGCCTCTTCGGCCACGTCTATCGCAAGGGAGGTGGGCGCTGAAATGGCCACAACGATGGGCGCCCCTATCATCGCAGCTTTCTGGACCATTTCAACTGAAACGCGGCTTGTCAGTAGAATAGCGCCATGTTTGGCGAGCACCATGTCTCGCCCCAACACCCCAGCAAGCTTGTCGAGGGCGTTGTGCCGACCAACGTCTTCGCGAACGTCGACAATAGCGACAATGTCGTCGTCCCACCATGCGGCTGCATGCACCGCGCGCGTTCGTTGGTTGAGGTGCTGCCGAGGCGCTAAAATCGACATTGCATTCAACAACGCTGTTGCGCCGAAGCGCCGTTCGACTTCAACCTTCGGCAGTTTTCGCTGAGCCGCTGCCAAGCTTTCGACACCGCAAAGGCCACAGCCAACAGGTCCAACCATCGCGCGACGCCGCGTGGCGGCCATGTCCGAGCGAGCCTGATTCAGCCACATCCGCACGTCGATGCCCTGCCTGTCCTGATGAATTTCCAGGCTAAGGATCTCATTTCGGTCCGAGACGATGCCCTCATTTAATGAGAAGCCGACGGCAAAATCCACAAGGTCCTGTGGGGTCGCCATCATGACTGCATAGGTCGAACCGTTGTAACTCAAAGCGACCGGAGTCTCTGCCGGGATGATGCGTGTGCCATGCTCTACCACGCCATGCCGCCAAGACAGCTTTGCTCGGCTGGACGTTGGGCAGTCTAGATGCATCGTCATGGCTCCTGCGGGATACTGATCGGTAGGGTGGCGGCTTGCCATTCCCCCCGGCCTCACCGGGCGGATGGCAAAGCATGCTCAGCTGCCCGAGCAATCCAATCTTCAGGCGATAGACCGCTTGATTTGGCAGATTCTCTGACGGCATCAGCAACGACACGCTTCAGCGTGATATCAAAGATGATAGCGATCTCGGAACGACCAACGTAAACGAGGCGCGCAGCCCTACTGGCAAATTGTTGAATGCGGAGCGTCTTCTCTGCATCGGACGGCACGCTGCCAGACTCAATAAGCGGGCAATAGGCGGCGATTAAATTGTCGACGATCAGAATCTGAGGGACACCCTGACTTCGCAGCGTTTTGATCGCTAAATGGAGGTGCACGTCATCGAGCGGGTCACCAGGTGGCAATGAGGCGACAATCTCCGCCCTCGTCGCTCCCTGCCCAGTCACCAAAGAATCGCACTGAAACGGCGCTGCCTCGGCGCGCGCCATCCGGGGCGCCCATAATAGGACTGCCGTTGCCAGTATGGCGGTGGTGACGACTGTCCGAATCATGCTGCCACCTCGAGTACACCACAGATTTGAGAGCGTTGAACGTGCGGCTCAATATTCTCCAGAAACACTCTCCCAGCATAGAACTGTGAAATCTATCGGAATGTATTTCAGAAATGAACGAACTCGATGCCGTCATTGCTCAGGCGCACGGGAAAATTCACCGAGCGCGCGGTCAGCCTCACCGGAACGGCGCGAAAGCGGCCGCTCTGGGCAACGCGCCCAACAGCTATTTTTCGTGTGATACGAAAATTCACGGCCTCGACCAACCGCTATTAGTCACCGTTACACATCGGGTTGTTGATCGTTCAAGTTCGAGCGCGCAATCACTCTCGCGGTTGCGAGCATCAGGACGGGCAACCCCAACGATCCGACCACGACGATCGGTCCTATGCTCAGCCAACGGCAATGGGAACGTGTTCAGTCCTATATTCAAAGGGGTCAGGAGGAAGGCACACTCCTGCTTTCGGGCTGCCCGGGGCGGCCTGACGACGAGCGGACCGGCTGGTTCGTGAAGCCGACGATCTTCACCAAGGTGCGTAACGACATGACGATCGCGCGGGAGGAAATATTCGGACCCGTCCTTTCGATCATCCCTTATGAATCGGACGCCCAGGCCATCGAAATAGCCAACGACACGGACTACAGCCTTCACGCTTATGTAGCAGGACGGGGCCTAGAGGGCGCGAAGGCTGTTGCCGCTCAGATCGTGGCGGGCCGTGTCATCATCAATAACGCGCCCATGGAGCACCGAGCACCGTTTGGCGGCTCTAAGCAGTCGGCAATCGGACGACAAAACGGCGTGTTTGGGCTTGCAGCCTATCTCGAACCCAAGGCCGTGATGGCGTGACCGTGTCCGCCAACGCAACGACCATCTTAGATCGGCCTCCCTCGATACTGCCCGTGGTGTCTCAGGTCTGACGAGTTTCAGGCCTTGATCGCGCGTTCGATGGCGGCCTCAGGAAGTCTCTACAGAACCTACGTCGCCTGTAAGATCTGTCGAGGCGGCCTGCCATCGCGCGTTGCCGCGTATGGCCATCCGACGCGTACGAACGGCCATGTGATCTGCCCCTACGATGGCTTCGGACCGTCCGCATTGGCGCATGGGTCGCAATATCTCCGGCGGCCGCCCTCCCGGATTGCGAGAGCGCCGTTCGGAAGACACGCGAGACCTGAGGCCTTTTGACACCGGCCATTCTAAAATCTGCAAAATTGATCCGTGCTGCCAAGCGGCGGGGTGACCATCGAGTAAAAATGCTGGTAACGGCGCCGCTTGATCGCTCGCGTGCGCGATAGGAATCCAAAGGATAAATTCAATATTCGATTACAAAATGTTGAGTATATATCGTTACATACCAACGTATGTTCCTTATAAAATAATGTCTTATATTATTCTGTGACCCATTCATTATCTTCAATTCGCCAACAGCCTAACCCGTTGGAGAAAAGGAGCTCAAAATGTTTCGTCGTAATTTGATTGTCATCGTCGGTGCCCTGATGCTGTCCGGCGCTAGCTCGTTTGCTCATGCAACTGAAACCGATATCGAAGGCATCCGGGCCGAACTTACCGAAAATCAGCGGGCCCTGCGGGATCAGGCCGAATACCGGACCTACTATATGCATATGCGCCAGCTCCGCGAACAGCAGGACGCGGCGGGCACCAAGGCGATCCGAGTCTCGCAGAAGTCTCGCGGATACTGAGTCAAAAGCCCGTTACCTGGGGCCGCATAGCGCGGCCCCAAGTTCCAGGGCATCTTCGACGCTTTATCGCGAGCATGCGAGTCTCAGGATCTCGGCGGCGTCCGCGTCGAGCTCCTCGCTCGATTTGATCGAGTTATGTCCGGCGCCGATCAAATCGATCACCATTGTACGGCGCTCGTCCCGTAGAAGCGCGCGCCGCAGCGAGCTTTCTATAAGGCGAAGCATTCGATCGTGGGTGAGCGACAAGGCGCGAGGCGTCATGGATGGCACGTCCATGGCCTGTCCCGCAGTGTCCCGACTGATCGCGAGACTGTTGTCGGAGAAGCGTCTTTCATATCTCGAATTCGGATTGAAGCCGCTTGAAAGCTCCCCAGGCGACCCGACCAACCGACGCAGGTCACGACTCAATCTTGACCCCTTGATGGGCTGAGGCGGTGAGGAGGCGGCGCGGCGGAGCTGGTCCGGATCGCAGGCGGCGCGTGGCTTAGAGCCTGTTCTTGGAGCGCCAGCTCTCGTTGCCGGTCTCGACGATGTCGCAGTGATGGGTCAGCCGGTCGAGGAGCGCCGTGGTCATCTTGGCGTCGCCGAAGACGGAAGGCCATTCGCCGAAGGCAAGGTTGGTGGTGACGATAACGGAGCTCTGTTCGTAGAGCTTGCTGATCAGGTGGAACAGCAGCTGGCCGCCGGACTGGGCGAAGGGCAGGTAGCCGAGTTCGTCGAGGACGATGAAGTCCATGCGCGAGAGATAGTCGGCCATGCGTCCCTGCCGGCCGGCGCGGGCCTCGGCTTCGAGCTTGTTGACGAGATCGACGACGTTGAAGAAGTGCCCCCGCGCGCCGGCACGGATGCAGGGGCGGGCGATCGCGATGGCAAGATGGGTCTTGCCGGTCCCGGTGCCGCCGACGAGGACGACATTGCGCTGATGGGCGATGAAGTTGCCGCCGGCCAGGTCGTGGACGAGCGTCTCGTTGAGCGGCGTGCCGTCGAAGACGAAGTCGCCGACATCCCTGGCGAGCGGCAACTTGGCGATGGTGATCTGGTACTTGATCGAGCGCGCCTGCTTCTCGGCGATCTCGGCTGAGAGCAGATCGCCGACGATGCGCTGTGGTTCGTGCTGGCGCACTGGGCGCGCGGCTTCACCATGCTGGTGGGAGACCTGATCCCGCTCAAGCAGGCGAATCTGCCGGTGAAGATCGTCGTCTTCAACAATGGCGTGCTCGGCTTCGTCGCGCTCCAGATGAAGGCGGCGGGCTTTCTGGAGCCGGGACCAATCTCGCAAATCCCGACTTCGCGGCCATGGCGCGCACCATGGGCATTTACGGAGTCATGATCGAGGATCCGGGCGACCTGCCGGGCGCCGTTGCAGATGCCCTGGGCCATGACGGGCCGACGGTGCTCGACGTGGTGACGGCGACGCAGGACTGTCGATGCCGCCCATGATCGGGCTGGAACAGCCCAAGGGCTTGGGCCTGTGGATGCTGAGAGCGGTGATGAGCGGGCGGGGCGACGAGTCGTCGATGTCGCAAAGCAGAACCTGCTGCCGCGCTGAACCGACCTGCGAATTTGCGCCAAGACAAACCCGCGCCGGAACCAGCGCGGGCTTTTCCGTGTGGTCTGCCAACGCGATCCAGAGAGCGGCTCCGCTCCCTGGATCGAGGCTTGGCGATTTGGATCGGCTCAGCCTTTCACGAAGGCCAGCAGATCCGGGTTGATGACGTCGGCATGGGTCGTCAGCATGCCGTGCGGAAAGCCCGGATAGAGTTTCAGCGTGCCGTTCTTGAGCAGCTTGGCCGAGAGCACGCCGGCGTCCTGATAGGGCACGATCTGGTCGTCATCGCCGTGAAGCACCAGCGTCGGGACCGTGATCGCCTTCAGGTCCTCGGTCTGGTCGGTTTCGGAGAAAGCCTTGATCCCGTCGTAATGCGCCTGAGCGGCGCCCATCATGCCCTGCCGCCACCAATTCCGGATCACGCCTTCCGAGACCGTCGCGCCGGCGCGGTTGAAGCCGTAGAAGGGTCCCGTCGGCAAATCGAGGAAGAACTGCGCCCGGTTGTCGGCGAGCGCCTTGCGCAGTCCGTCGAAGACCTCCATCGGTAGCCCGCCCGGATTGCCGGCGGTCTTCAGCATCAGCGGCGGCACGGCGCTGACCAGCACCGCCTTGGCGACGCGACCCTGCGGCTGGCCGAACTTCGCGACATAGCGGGCGACCTCGCCGCCGCCGGTCGAATGGCCGATATGGATGGAGTTCCTGAGGTCGAGATGCTCGAACACGGCCGAGGCGTCCGCTGCGTAGTGGTCCATGTCGTTGCCGGTGTCCGCCTGGGCCGAGCGCCCGTGGCCGCGCCGGTCATGGGCCACGACGCGATAGCCCTTCGACAGGAAGAACAGCATCTGCGCATCCCAGTCGTCGCTGCTGAGCGGCCAGCCGTGATGGAAGGCGATCGGCTGCGCGCTCTTGGGACCCCAGTCCTTGTAGAAGATCTCGACACCGTCCTTCGTCGTGATGAATCCGCTGCCCATGTTCGTGTCTCCTTCTGCTTTTCGGGTGGTGGTGGTGAGATTTCGGCGAATGCGGCTCTGGGAACAAGCTCGCAGTCGAGACGGCCGCGGTGGCGACTATGTTACGCTGGGTGCGATAGGGATCGGGATCGGACATGGCCATGCCTCTGCAACCGGTTGCTGACGGAAGCACGCTAGGTGGTGAGAGCTAGAGCCGAAATCCTGCGCTCGGATGGTTGCGGACACCCGCCAGGGGCGAGGACGCTTGCAACAGGTTCGGGGTCAGCTCAAGCAGGTCCGCCGCCGCTCACCAGAAGATGCTGACCGCTCACGAAGCCGGCCAGATCACTCGCCAGATACTCGGCTGCGTCTGCAACGTCCTCGACATTGCCCATGCGTTGCATGGGCCTGAATGACCTCACGAACTCCCGTACCTCGGCACGCACGCCTTCCGTGAAAACACCTGCCCCCTCGATGGCAGTCGGCAGAATCGAGTTTACCGCGACACCGCGGGCTCCAATCTCCTTGGCCAGTACCTGAACGAGAAACTGAGCGGCGATCTTGCTCCCGCCATAGAGCGCGCGGCCAGGCAGCGGAAACGCCGTATTGCTCGTACCAACATAGATGATCCTCCCATTGTCTGAGATGTGGCGCGCAGCCTGCTGAAGCGTGAAAAACGTGCCCTTGGCGTTTACCGCAAACAGCCGATCGAAATCCGCTTCGGTGAAATCGACCACGGGCTGGGCGACGAGCTCAACGCCCGCATTGGCGACCACGATGTCGAGCCGCCCATATGTGCGAAGCGCGGTCTCGAAGAGCCGCGCGATGTCATCGACATGAGCGACATCGGCTTGAACAGCAATGGCCTCGCCGCCAGCACGCGCTATCGTCGCGACCACCGCCTCGGCCCGGGCGCGGTTAGTCGCATAGTTCACCACGACTTTTGCGCCCCGGGCGGCATAGCGCTCGGCAATGGCACGGCCGATCCCGCGGGCCGAACCAGTGACAAGCGCAATCTTTCCTTCAAGGCTCATGCCGTTTCTCCTCATCCGCTACGTTATTGACATGACTAATATCTGCGCCGGGCGATTGCTCGAATAGAGATGAAAATTCTCGAAATATTGGATCCTTGGGCGGCTAGGTCTGAGTTATTACTGAATTTTTCAGAATTTTACTTGTCGCGGTCCCGCCTTCGAACTTGTCTTCTTGGAGCGAACCGCCGGAGCCAATTCGGCTTTCAGACAGGAGCAAACCAATGCGAACCGATAAAAAAATTGCGATCGTGACAGGCGGAAGCCGTGGCCTCGGGCGAAACACCGTGATCAGCCTGGCGCGCCGCGGCGTCGACAGCCTCTTCACCTATAATTCCGCCCGGGCGGAAGCAGAGAAGGTGGCGGCGGAAGTAGAAGCTCTCAGGATGGCCACCCGGGTCGGTGTCCAGCTCTCGTCTCTGGAAAAGACGAACTCATCGAGGAGACTGGGAATTTAAGCCCGCTTCCTTCAGAATAGCCGCCTCAGCCAATCCTCGACACCGTTCAGGCTTCGAAAGGCAGCGACGCTTCGAACGTGCAGGCTGGGCGAGAACTGCGTGAACATTCTGGCAAGTCCATCTCCGGGGCCTAGTTCGACGACACAGCGCGGTCCGGAGGCAATGCAGGTCGCCATGCAGGCTGCCCAGTCGATTGCCTGTTCCACCTGCATTGCAAGCTTCACTAACCCTTCGTCTATTCGCATGACGGGTTCTCCGTCGACCCCGGAGAGAAGCCGCCGGCCGAACGGTAAGCGGCTGTTGGAAAGTCTCTCTACGAGCGCTGCATGAAAGGCATCTCCCGCTCCCCGAAGCAGCGGCGTATGCGATGCTAGGCTGATCGGCATTCGCGTGAGATGCACTGCTCCTCTCGCTCGCGCCTCCTCAAGCGCCGCCGTCAAGTCGGCTACATGACCGCCGATCAGGAAATGGTCGTCCGCATTGATGATTGCGATAAAGGTGCCGTGCCTGCTGCAGAGTTCATCTACAGCCTGCCGCCCGAGGCCAAGCACAGCGGCCAGACCGGTATCCGCTGGCGCTGCCCTGTCCATGAAGTCGGCGCGCATCGCGATGAGTTCGATCGTGGTGTCAATGTCGAGCGCCGCCGCGACGCCCCATGCCGTCAGTTCTCCGGCACTGTAGCCTGCGATAGTCAGCGGACCGGGGATCGCCGCTTTCAGGCAAATCCAAATGGCGAGCGCCTGCGCGCCACAGAGCAGTTGCGCGGTACGGTTGGTGTGGAGTTCGCCCAAGCTAGCCGTTCGTACGAGATCGCGCGGGTCACGGCCGCCGAGCCGTTTCCTGGCGGCGGCGAAGACCGGCTCGGCGGCAGGGACGCTCTCCACCAGTTCGAACATCGTACGCGACTGGCTGCCTTGGCCCGAGCAAAGTATGACTGCACCTGTCACGAGCTGCTCGTCAGTCGGTCCAGAAGAATCGTGGCGGCGAGCAGGTCGGCACAACCGCCGGGACTAAGGCGACGTATGACGAAGTCGCAGTGAATATCGAGAGCATGGGCCTGCCAGTCCGTCCTTCCGATGCCGCCCTCATTGAGGAAGCGCTCAGCTGCCGCTCGCGCGTGGGCAAGACCCTCGGCTCCTCCTCGATGAAGTAAGTTGGTATCCTCGACCGCGGCCAGTAGCGCGAAGAACGTCTCGACGCGGGCTGCTTCGTCGTCGCGCGTGACGGCGCGGGCCCGACGCAGAGCGGGCAGGCCTATCTTGAGCACATGGGGAAAGCCCGCAGCTGCCTGTGCGCGAGCACCCCCGGCACCAAAACGGCGCAGCGCAGCGCTCCCGTGACTGCGAAGCGGTATTGGCCCTCGTACGATCGAATTGCCCCAGCTAGAGGCAACGTAGGCGGCGATGCGGGAGGGGCTGCGAGGTGCGGTGCCTTCAAGCTCCAGGGCGGCCGCTGCCGCACAGAGCAGACCAAGTGCAAAAATTGCACCGCGATGTGTGTTGACGCCGCCAGTCGCCGACAGCATGGCGTGCTCGGCCTCGATTCCGATGACCCGAAGATCCGCCATCGTGGCCATCGATGCGCCAGCTCCGGCCAGGCGCACGAAGAACGGCCGCAGCGCCACCGCGCTTGCGTGAAATGTCTCACAATTCATGTCGGTATGGCTGCCGCTGTCGACATGGCTGACGAGGCCGGGCTTGGGCCAAGTCAGCAATTCGTCAATTAGGGCGCCGAAGGCGGCATCCCCGATCCTTCGTGCAACATCGGCCGCCTTTGACTCGGGAAATGCGGGAAGACGATGCTGGACGGCGGGGGCGTCGACATACTGCTCAAGAGATCTGATGCGCATCTGAGTTCAGCTCCGTCGAGGAATTTTACGAGCAAGTGTTGGCCCGGGGCGGCACACGCATGCCGCAGCTCGCGCCAGTTCACGCCCGCTCCGAAGGGCAATAGAATCTCGCCGTCGACACGCACCGGCCCGGCGCGATCAAGGACGTCGAGCCCGTCGAGCAGTGACTTGAGGATGGGTCTGTCCGGGCTAGACCACAGCAGGTCGAGATCGGATTGCGGCCGCAGATAGGGGAGGCCGGTCAGGTGCTGCCAGAGCAGCGCCCCGAAAACATGCGGTGACAGGTCGACCCGCTCCCCGAGCGCAATGATGGCCCGTAGTTGGGCTTGCCAGGCAAGAGGGGCACTGGGTATGGCCAGTGCAAGGCTGATCGGCGCGACGAGGTGCACGATACTGTCGCGCGGCAGTGCCAGGCACAGCCGCAGCTTGCCAAGAGCGGGCGGCAAGGGAAGGCCAACGGTAAGACTGCCAGCGGGATCATCTGGCAGGGGCCGGCGGCGAATGACGGGCCAGCCGCGCGCGATCCAGGACGCCACGAGGCCGCGGCTCTCCTTGGGTAGCGCCGCCACCGACGCAGATCGGCTCACGATTTCATGCCAGTCCGCCGGCGCGACGCTTAGCAGTTGATGGCGCCCGTCCATCGGAGTCACCCAATTGCTGCTGCTGCGACGCGCCCGGCGATCGTCGCGGCCAGCTTTCTCCCTCCGCGCCGTGCACCCGTCATGTCGCGGAGATCCTGCTTCGTGATGGCTGCCAGTGCCGCTTCGAACTGCTGCGAAAGCGGCTTCGCCGGATCCCAACTGCCTGCGACTGCGCCGACTTCGATCATCGAGCGAAGCCCGGGGGCGAAAACGGGAGTTGTCTGGGAGAGCTCTTTCAGTTTCTCCTCGGGCAGCTTGGTGACACGTGCCATGGACGGAAGGTCCATCACTGCCGGCTCGGCACCCGGCATGGCAAACAGCACGTCGGTCGCAAGCGCAGTCGCGAGAAATGCGCCTGCAGCCGCCTTCCCGTAGTTCAGTCCAACCGTCGGATGCCCTTCGTGGCTTGCCAGCCGCAGGCACTTGGCGAGGTGGGCCAGATACTCGTTAAGTCCGAGCATCTCGTCGTGCCGGGCCATGCGCTGGCCTTGAGTGTCGACGATGACGAGGATCGGGATGTTTCCTCCGGCCGCAATCACGTCAAGCACGCGCTCGGCTAAAGGAAGGACGCCGCTGATCCCAAGCGGCTCGCCATCGTCGATGCCGATGATGGAGACAGTACCGCCGTTCTCGCGTCTGCCGGAGCCGAGGATCAGGTGGTCCGGTCTTTCGGCAACATCGTGCCCACCGGGGAACAGACCGGCCAGAATGTCAGCGACCGTCATGGCTTGCTTCCTTCACGTCGGCGACGATCTTGACGAACGCCGCATCGTTCATGTCGCGGATCGATTGTGGGGCGGTGATACCGAGCACACGCCACATCTCCGCTGCAGTGGAGCAGTTGGCGAACCGCTCGACACGCGCGGACAGTCTCTGCTGCTCGGCCTGCAGCGTAGCGAGATCGAATGTCGGGGCTCGGTCTATGAGGCTGGAGGCTGCCTCGCGGAAGCCGCTGACCGTATCTTCGGCATACGCGTCCGCGCCGCCGATCAGGCGCCGGTTCCGGCCGCCGGTCACGCTCCAGACGAGGGCCTTGTCCTTCGAGTCGAATTCCTCGACGCCCTTGTTGGTCTCGATGACCTCGGGGCCGGAGACGCCAGTGCGTCCTTGTTCGGAAATCGCGATCCGGGAGCAGGTGGCAGCCGTCAGCCCGGCCCCCCCAAAGGCGCCGGCACGACCTCCGACAAGTGCGATGACAGCGACGCCCGCCATGCGAGCTTCCATGATGGCTCGCATAACTTCGGCGACAGCGAGTTCGCCTGCATTCGCCTCCTGTAGGCGTACGCCGCCGCTGTCGAGCAGCAGCAAGATGGCGCGCGGCAGCTTATCGTTGTCGCGTGCCGCCCGTATGAGCCCGAGCAGCTTCGCGCCGCTGACCTCGGCAAAGGTTCCGCCCATGAACTGACCTTCCTGGGCGGCGATCAAAACGTCTCGGCCTGCCAGCCGTCCCCGTCCCACGATCACGCCGTCGTCGAAGGCCACAGGCAGGTCGAAAAGGGCAAGGTGGGGGCTCTGCACCCGCTCGGTCGGTGGGAGGAATTCCATGAAGCTGCCATGGTCAAGCAACCCGGCAATTCGTTCGCGCGCCGTTGAGAGGAACCAGCTCGCGCTATCGGAGACACGTGCTTCCGGCATGTCATTCATGGTTGACCTCCATGGTCTTGACGCCTTGCATCAGCCGCAGGGCTACGATGTCCGGGCGGGCTCCACCGTCATTAATTGAGATGTAAAGGCCTCCCGGCGACACCCGCTCGACGAAATCCTCGACGACCGCCTTCCAGACCTCGTCATATCCGTGGATCGGCGTGGCGATCTCGACGACGCACTCGTGAGGCGCGAGCTTGCGCTCGAATAGGACTTCCAGGTTCCCAGAAGCGACCACGCCGACGAGTACGCTCTGGCGATCCCCGGCTGCCGGGGTACGCGTTGCGTAACTAAGTTTGAGATTGTCCATGGCCGCCTCCTCACCAGTTCCGGAACTTGCGCGGCGGGTCGTAGAGGTCGCCCGACCAATGCATGAGGTCTTTGACGGAGCGGGCTGCCAGCAGGCTGCGGTTCGCGTCGAGCACGTCGATGCCGAGATCCTCCGGGCGCTGGATGACCTTTCGCGCACGCAATTCTTCGACCGCCTTGCGATCGCGGGCGCGCCCGACGTCGGTGTACCCGGCAACGCCTCGGATTGCCTGCTCCCGCTCATAAGGGGTGCGACAAAGCAAAAGGTTGGCTATGCCTTCCTCGGTGACGATGTGAGTGACATCGTCGCCGTAGATCATGACTGGGGGCAGGGCCAGATCGAGCGCCTTTGCCAACTCGATGCTGTCGAGATTCTCGACGAAGGTCGGTACAAGCTTCTCGCCGAAGGTCTCAACGATCTGGACAACGAGCTTACGCCCGCGGGGCAGCCCATGCCCATCCCCCGATGCCTCGCGCCCCGCCTTCAGCCAGGGGGCACTCGCGTGGCGGCGGCCATGCGGATCCGATCCCATGTTTGGGGCACCACCAAAGCCGGCGATGCGGTCTCTGGTGAAGGTGGAGCTGTTGCCCTGTAGGTCGATCTGCAAAGTTGAGCCGATGAACAGATCCGTCGCGTAGAGGCCTGCTGCCTGGCAGTACATGCGGTTCGACGACATCGAGCCGTCCCGGCCGGTAAAGAAGATGTCAGGCCGCGCCCGCATGTAGTCGTCCATGCCCACCTCGGAACCGAAGCTGTGGATCTGCTCGACCCAGCCGTTCTCGATTGCTGGGATCAGCGTTGGATGGGGATTCAGGGCAAAATGGGTGGCGATCTTGCCCTTGAGCCCAAGGCGCTCGGCAAATGTCGGCAAAATCAGTTCGATGGCGGCGGTATTGAAGCCGATGCCATGGTTCAACCGCTTCACACCATAGGGCTCGTAGATGCCCTTGATCGCAAGCATCGCGCCAAGGATCTGTGTCTCGGTAATTTGCGCAGGGTCGCGCGTGAACAGCGGCTCCACATAGAAGGGCGAGGGGGTCACGACGATGAAATCGACGCGATCACCGGCGACGTCGACGCGCGGTACCTTATCGACCACTTCGTTGACCTGGGCGACGACGATGCCCTGCTTGAAAGCCGTCGCTTCGATGACGACCGGAGAGTCTTCCGTATTCGGGCCCATGTAGAGGTTGCCGTCGCGGTCGGCGCAGCGTGCTACCGTCAGCGCCACTTGCGGGGTCAGGTCGATGAAGTAACGGGAGAAGAGCTCGAGATAAGTGTGGACTGCTCCCAGCTCGATTTTCCCGCCTTTCAGCGCGCGTGCGAGGGTCACGCTTTGGGGCCCGGAATACGAGAAGTCGAGCTTCTTTGCGATGCCAAGCGCAAAGAGGTCGAGATGTTCGGGCAGCACGATTCCCGACTGCACGATGTGAAGGTTGTTGATGATCGCGGGAGCGACCTCTGCGAGCCTGCTGGCGAGGAAATCGGCCTGCTTTTGGTTGTCACCTTCAAGGCAGACACGGTCGCCGGGACGCACGATTGCCTCAAGGAGCTTCGTGGTGTCGGCGGCGTCCACGATCTTTCCGCGCGCATACCGGCTGGCCGCGGCCAAGCGTTCGTCGCGGGATCGCTGCGCCGTATCCCAGGCGCGCTTGGTCGTTCGGTCCGTTGGGGCCGTCATGGCGGAGCCTCGTCGAATGGAGGGGATGAAGCCGCCGCCCGTAGGCGGCGGCCTGCGATGGTCAGGCGCGACCGTGGCCGGCGGCCTCGAGGATAAGCTCGGCGATTGTCGCCGGATGCGAAATCATCGAGAGATGGCTGGCTTTCACCTCGATGGTCTTCGCGCCCATGCGTTTGGCCATGAAGCGCTCGAGATCCGGGTTGATCGTGCGGTCCTCCGTTGAGACGGAATAGAAGCTCGGCTTCGAACGCCAGGCCGCATTGGTGGTCTTTCCCGTGAGGAGCGCCTTGTAGAACGGCTCCTGCACGGCATAGAGAACCTTGGCCTTCTCGCGCGGCAAATCGCCTGCAAAGTCGCGCAAGAAAGCTTCCTCGGTGAGGCGACCCTCCTCACCATCGAAAACGATCCCCGCAGTCGCAGGCGGCGTGGGGAAGGTAGAGGCGAGTTTCGTGTAGTCTTCGCCCGCATCGGGCGCGCGAGCGGCTACGTACACAAGGGACGACACCTTGGGATGCACGCCCGCCTCCGTCACGATCATGCCCGAGAAGGAGTGACCCACCAACACAGTCGGTCCAGGCTGCCGATCCAGCACGCGCACTGCAGATGCAACAGCGTCCGGCAACGTTGTGAGAGGGTTTTGGACAGAGGTGACGTTCAGGCCCCTTGCCTGCAAGTGGGGGATCACCTCCGTCCAGCACGAGCCGTCCGCGAAGAGGCCGTGGACGAAGACGACGTTGTCAGCGCGAACGAGGGGGGCTTTCCCCTGCGCGCGAGCGGATGTGGCTGCTGCAATGGCCGCTGCGGCCAAGGTGGAGGAAAATACGCGTCTATTCATCATAGAAGCCTCCTTTGCTATGCTGAGCAGAGTGATAAGTTTTTCTGCGGAGCCTGATTTCAGATATTGATTGTATTGCGGCGTCTATTATTTCGGTTTCTGAAGGTAATCAAAGTTAAATTCTGAAAATATCTGTTAAAACTTGGTGTATGGTTTGTCCTGTCGACATAAGGCTGATGCGCATCGGCCACTTCTTATCTTTGGCGCTGCGATTTTTTACGAGTATTGTCGTGCTGTAGTCGCCACTTCGCGTCATTCGTGGCCCACCACACGGATGCGGGAGAAGGGCGATGTCGTTAGCAGCAACGTATTCAGGCGTATCGCGCCTGGCATGCGCCGGGATTTCCGAAGCCGGCGAACCGCTAGGGGCTTGTTGGGGCTGCCCCCACGATGTTGTTCCCACCATGGCCCGTTTCCGCGAACTGCCGGGAGGCTACTCGTGAGCCACGTTATTGCACTGGCCCTCGCGCCAATCTTCTTTGTTATGGCTCTCGGCTACTGGGCCGGTCGATCGGGCCGGATTGATAACCAGCAAGTTGGGGGCCTCAATTCACTCACAATGAGCTTTGCGCTGCCGGCTTCGCTGTTCTCGGCGATGGCGTCTGCGCCCCGCAGCGAGATTCTCCAGCAGCTCCCGCTGTTCTTGATGCTCGGGGCGACGATGATGCTTGCCTATGCAGCCTGGTATCTCATCGCCCGCCTGATGTTGAAGGCCGGCCCCGGGGATGCGGCACTCCAGGCATTGACTATCGCATTTCCGAATCTGGCAGGTGTTGGGTTGCCGATCGCAAGCGCCATTCTTGGCGCAAGCGGCATGGTTCAGGTCGCCGTTGTGCTGGCTGCCGGTTCAATCATCGTGACACCCCTGAGTCTGGTCATCGTAGAGCTCAATAACGGCCCGCCGTCGGCGGAGGGACGTTCTTCGCGCATCGCCAAAGCCCTCATCAAAGCGCTCACGAAGCCGGTCGTTCTGGCGCCCCTGCTGGGGATTCCATTTTCGCTGGCCGGCTTGCAACTCGGGGACATCGCCCAATCGTGTCTGTTGCTGATCGGGCATGCGGCCGCGGGTGTCGCGCTGTTCCTGACGGGGCTCGTACTCTCAAGCCAGTCTTTCCGCCTCGACTGGAAGGTCGTGGCGGCGACTGGGATGGCCGACGTCATGAGGCCGCTGCTCGCTGCCGCCCTCGTTGTCGGGTTTGCAGTTCCCTGGGATCTAGCAAAGGTCGCGATCCTGCTGGCGACTGTGCCCTCAGGGTTCTTCGGAATCCTATTTGCGGTCAACTACAAACTGGATTCAGCTAGCACCGGCTCGATGGTCATCGCGAGCACGATATTTAGCATCATCACGATAAGCGTCGTTATCTCCATGCTTTTCTCAACCTAGAGAATGCATTTTATCATGACGCTCGAAATTTACGACGTTGCCCGCATGGCAGTGGATCATGATCCTCGCGGACCAATCGTGACGCCCCGGACTAACCAGGAGCCGCGCTGCCGCGAGCTCAACGCGTGCGAGACCAAGGCGCCGCTCTTCATCAACATTGTACTGAGGATTTCCGAAAGTACGGCGGCCGACATTCCGCTGAAAGCAACGCAGACGTTCCGTCCGGCACTAGTTTCGGATGGAACGAGCCCTATCATTCATATTACTAAGCAGGCGGACGTGCAGCGCTTTCTCTTGGCGTTAGCCAGCCGATCTGAATCCGCGGACTTGAATGGCACGCTTGCCGGGGGACACGCGCTGCCGTCCGAGCAGCGGGCGACGACGCCGGCATCCGCGAGCGCTCGCGGCGGATGGGACGTCGACAAGGGGGATGGCGTGCGCCTGTCCGCGTTCGCTGACGCTGTCGATGGGCAGCGCCCGGAGACGCGGGCCGGATATAAATTCCGCGCATCGTCGTCTCTGCCGAAATGGCGGTTGACGCGCGTGGTGAAATACATTGAGGCTAACTTAGCCGAGCAGATCAAGCTTACAGACCTCGCAACGGTAGCCGGTCTGAGCCGGATGTATTTCGCTAGCCAGTTTCGCATTGCGACTGGTCTGCCTCCACACCACTACGTCCTAAAGAAGCGGATCGAATACGCCCAGCAGCAAATGGTTCGCAGTTCGGACAGTCTTGCCGAGATCGCACTTGCGGTCGGCTTCCAGAGCCAGGCGCACTTCACGACGACGTTCAAGAAACTGGTCGGCCAAACGCCCTATCGCTGGGGCTGTGACCAGCGGTGCGGCGCCTAGCCGGGAACATGAGCAGCGTCGCTGCGACATCTCCTTCCTACGAAATCCAAACGCGGTGAGAGCTATGTCAAACTATGCGTTCAGACTTGAAGATTCGGACGGTCACAGACCTCGCACGACAGGCTCGGGCGGCAACGATGCCGTCTTCCCGCATCGTAGACATGCAGACGCAGGAACTTTCGTGAGACAAGGGCTGCGCGAGGATTTGTCCCAAGCCTTGCAGGTGGTCTCGAGCGGCATTCGGGTCGCGGATGGCCGGTTGCGGGCGGGGCGAGTGCAGGAAGCGCGAGCGCTTTTGGCGGACATCGCGGTCTCCATGAACATTGCCAACAGCGTCGTTCGACAGACGCGGCGGCCGGCTTTGCGCTCCGTTCGCACGCCGGTTCACGTGGCGGCGGTTCTGTTCAGGTTGCGTACGCCGATTGGGGCGATCCTTGGCCGCAGGCATACGCTCAGGATCGCGGTTGCCCCCAACCTGCCTCCGATCGAATGCGTCGAGGACGAGTTTCGGAATGTGATCATCGACCTAGTGGTCAATTCACGCGATGCGACTCTCTCGGGCGGCGACATTTCGATCGAGGCTCGCAATGCTCCGAGCTTGGTCAGTGGGGAGAGACCCGCCGTGGTGATCAGCATCACGGGGACGGGACATGATGTGAGCGAAGCCAGTGCCGGCCGCGCCATCAGGCCGTGTTTCGACACAAGGGCAGAAGCTTACGCAAGCGGCCTTGGCCTGCAGATGGCCGTTCGGTATGCACGCGCCCTGGGCGGCTCGGCCACGATCGAAGACACACAGGGCGGCAGGACGATCGCGCTTTATTTCCCCTCCCAGGGCCGACGCTAGGAGCTTGCGGCGACCGCAATACGCACATCGAACTGAGCGGACAGGGGCTGGCCGTATTCTTGTACTCCACCGTTCCAACGAGGAAGCTATTAGTATCCCCCCACCCTTTGACAAGCTCCGACGAACGGCGCAACCGGTCGCATCAGCGACGCCGGTCTGTCTCGCGGCCGTGGCCGGTTTCGTGGATGCCTGCACCTTCCTGGCGTTCAGCGGCTTCTTCGTCGCAGGGGCGACAGGCAGCTATGTCTTCGTGGGCGCTGGCTTGTGGAGCCAGACCGGCTTCGAACTGATCAAGGTTGCTGCCATCCCGGTCTTCATTTTGGCAGGCATGGCGACGACCTTCCTCATTTGCCTTGCGGGCGACCTCGAAGGTTGGTCGATGACGCTCGCCCTGGCGCTCGAAGCTCTGCTGCTGGTCGGCCTGATGATCGTCGGGGGCATCGCGACGACCGAACTCGCCGCCACTGTGGCCTGTCTTTTCGGGCTGTCCGCCATGGGCGTCCATGGTGCCTTGTGCCGCCTCCTGATGGGCGACTACGGCTCGACGAATGTCATGACGACGAACACAGTGCAGCTGTCGGTCGATCTGGCCGACAGCCTTCGTGCGGGACGTCTTGAGCTTCGCATCCTGCGGACCGGGGGCATCATGGCCGGTTTCTTGGCTGGCGTGGTCGCGGGTGGCATCCTGTTCAAGACGTTCGGGTTCCCGTGCCTCCTGGTTACGATTTTGACCCTGATCGCGGTGGCAACCCGCCATCAGGTGGCACGTGGCCGCGCCGCTGAGCTGGGTCGATGCGGACCGTTGACTGAGGCCTCGCCGCCGCGGGCGTTGCGTGATGAAGATCCTCGCCCGTAGGAGCACACCGGCCGGGGAGAAGTTATCCGGGGGGCCATGCTTCCGCACGCCGGCCACGCGACTTCTGAGCGGGGGTCGACGGTTGTCCCTTCCTCGATGCCGCGGTGGGGCTGGCCAAGCTATCGGCCCAGATCTCGCAAACAGTGCAATGGGCCGATTGCCTGCAAGCTTGTATCGAGGGCGGCGCGAGCGCGTTTCTGGAGCTCGGTCCCGGGGCAGCGCTAAGCGAGATGGTCACCATGGCCTATACTGCCGTTTCGGCGCGATGCCTCGACGACTTCAGGAGCCTGGAGGGAGTCCGTGCATGACTGGAACACCGACCTCGCGCTAGATGCGGGTTCCCGATAGCGTCCTATACTGGTGTTCTCAGCCGCTACGGACCCCGAGCACGATCTGGCGACCGCAAGCGCGCAATGAGCGCTCCAGGCCTGCGCACAAAGGCCTTTCTCCTGATGGGGACGGCCTATCCAGCCCGCCTAGAATGTCTGGGCGCCGCCGAAGCTGCTGGCGACGGGGTTCGGAGTGCGACCGGGAAAGGAGCCGTGCGGTTCAAGAATATCCGGCCAGTAAATCCTGCGAGCGTCTGTCGGGAAAAGGGATCCGATAATCGCAGGTGATCATATGACTTCCGGCGCCAACAGCGACGAGATCGCAGGGTCGGCCAAGCCGACGGAGGACCATCAGACTGAAGCGCTGACCGACGCCGCCGGGATGCCGTCAAAGCCTCGTCGTCTGCTTCGACGGGCCGCCCAGCTTGTCTTGCTGAGCGCCGTGGCGCTCGGCCGCCGACCAATCCTTCCTCCACCGTATGCAACAATACTTCGAGGCGCACGGCCTTCCCGACCCCGCACGAGCCTACCACCAAGCAGAGATTTTGCTGGGTGAACTCGTGGCCAAGCAAGTATTGATCCTGGCCTTGTCTGACGCTTTCTACGTGACGGCCATTGTTCTGATTGGAGGAGCGGTGGCAGTCGCGATGACGAAAACGGCACGGAAAGCAAATGCCGCGGCTCGTTGACTGGCGTTCGAAGGGTCCGACGACGATACCGCGGCTCACCGATGCTGGACCTATCCGCAGGCATTGGTGGGTACATCAGAAGATATCTGGGTGCGCATGGTGTTTGTCGCGACGGCTTCACGCGCATTCCAACCAATCTGCCTCGTGTCGAGTGCGGCACCCTGGCGGTGGCAGTCTCACTTGGCGTGTGACTTCGATCCCAGCCCGCCCTCGGAGTTTTTCGGTATTATTTCCGCCGGCGACTACAAGCTCGATTCAGCCAGCCTTGGCTCGACGATCATCGCCAATACGATGCTCAGCATCATAACGAGCACTCCGTCATCTCGATGCTTTTTCGACCTATTTCTTGACGGATTTGGGAGAGTGCCATGATTGACGCCTCCGTCATCGGTCTCCTCAGCGCGACGACTGCTCTCGTCGCGTCCATTGTGGGCCCACTGGTGACTCTGCACATCGGTCGTGCGCAAATCAGAGCAACCGTGAAGTCGGCCAATCGCCAGAAATGGATCGAGGAATTCCGCGATCTGGTGGCACATTTCTGTGGTCAATTATCGGCAACCATGCAGATGTGGGAAAAAATCGTGCATGGTGGGGAGGTTAGATTTCATCAGATAGCGATGCCTTAATACAGCACTACGAACGATTGATATACACTTTCACAAAAATAAAACTGCTGATTGACCCATCCGACACAGGCCACAATAAATTAGTATCAATGTTTAGCGATATATTATTTCAATTTAAGTCAGCAACTACTATTGAAGAACTTAAATTGCCTATTGATAATATAACAAAAGAGTTTGTCAATTTGAGTTTGGCGATCATACGCCGAGAGTGGCTCAAGGTACAGCATGGTGATTGAGTTGCTGAAATTCCAGCCGTGTGGCGATCAAAATGTGCATTCAAAACGATTCAGAACCACATCGCGCTCGAGATTCTATTGCGAGTGCATGATTGACGATTTTGGCGCCTAATCCGGAAAATTCCATCCGCGGGTGCTTGATCTTGCTGAAGAAGCGCTCGGTTCGGTGCCGCTGGGCGTATGTCTGACGGCGGACGGGGCGCTGGATTTTGCGGTTCCAAAGGCTCGAAAAGCTTACTTCGCGGGGGACCACTTTTCGGGGGGAGGCACCATTTTCGCTGCCGTGCTCCTGAACCGGCAGCACGTCACACGCCAATAAACTCCTGCCTCAACACGTGCTCTGCGGGTCGGATTCCTTGGCATGGCATGTTTACCGTTGGACGCCGCGCTCTTGAATTCTCCCGCGCGCCTGCCCGCGCCCCAAATGCATTCCAACCCTTGCGACCAGATCGTTCGCTCTAGCCCGAACCGCTTTGCGGCTCACCATGGACTGCAAAGCGAGGATCGGCCACGTCAGCGAAAGACGGTCCAGCTGCAGCCATGACAACGCTTCGCGCAGCAAGCGGGTCGCCTTTCGAGCATGGTCCACGCCGATCCCCAAGCGCTCGGCAGCCGGCCGGATCACACCGTCGCGGATGAAGCCGCGTTGATCGTCGACGTAATCGACGACGTTGGATTTTTCCCGATATCTCGCCGCCTCGCCGAAGAGCTTTTCCAGGATCGCTCCGGCGGTTGCCGGGAGACGGGGATCGGCTTGGCGCTGCCGGCACATCGCATCCAGACGATCTTTTTCGACAACGACCTGCGCATCGTGGCGATGTCGGCTGAGTCCGACGTAAACTTCCCGCGCGTCCGTCGAACGCGCCACATAGAGAACCGCGGCCGATGCAGTTCTTCCCTGAGCGGCATAGGCTGTGCCAGCGAGAGCATGCACGATCTTGGGTGGTGAGGGTTTGCGCCCAAAGCGCGGCTCGCGAGAGAGCGAACTCCAGGCGACCTCGAGCCTTCGCCCGTCTTGATGGGCAAGCGTTAGAAGCGTCTGGCCGACGGCGTCCTGACCGATTGCTTCGACGGCGGCTTGATGGCCGTTGCGAATGCCATGCTGCGCTAGCGTTTCCCCGAAGCGAAGACGGTCGCCGACCGCCAAGGGCAACGGCACGCTTTTTTCCGATCGATCGAGCGCACGCAATTCGACGAGATCGGGACCGAGCTTGTTCTCGTTCCGCAGGACCTGGCGCGCCTTTAGATTCAACACAGCAGCATCGGCATTGCGACTGGTGACAATGAGCACGTCATCACCATGTCGTGCGCGCTGCTCCCGCCACAGCGCGATGACGCGATCCTGCGCGGCATCCGCCCCCGAAACCAGCTCGATGCGATCGTTCAGGGCATAGGCGCGCAAGCCGGCTTCCGAATCCCCTTGCGCCATGACGACGGTCGCCGCGCGCTGCCAGTCGACCTCCTGGCGGCGAACCTCGTGCATGATCGCCGAGCGCTCGACGACTTCAGCGACAGCGCGTAGCGCACTTGCTCCCGAAACAGACGCGAGCTGGCGACGATCGCCGAGCAGCAGGACCTTTGCTCCCGACTGCTGTGCAGCCGTCAGCACGGCTTCCATATCGCGGGTACCAACCATTCCAGCTTCGTCCACGATGATGAGCATCGATGCATTCAGTGGTCTGGCCTTCCCGCCAACCTGGTCGTGGCACCAACGCGCAATCGCCTTCGCCTCGATCCCGGTCGAAGCGCCGAGCTCATCGGCGGCGATCCAGGATGGCGCCAGTCCGACCACGGTCATCCCCGATTCCCGCGCGGCGTCGACGATTGCCCGCGCCGTCGTGGTCTTACCCGTACCGGCGCCGGCTTCGACGATCGTTACGCCATCGCGGCCAAGGACCTGTCGCGCCGCATCCCGCTGCTGCTCCGATAGATGAGGCGCGCGCGTCAGGGCGCGGTCCATTGCCTCTGCCGTGATCCAGTCGCGCTCGTCTGGACGATGGGCGGCGCGCAGCATGGCAGCCTCAGCAGCTGCAATTCCTGGCGTTGTCCAGCGCGCCACGCGCTCGTCGCCACTCAGAGCGATTATGGCGCCGTCACGCTCCAAAGCGGTGAGCTCAGCTTCGACAGTCTCAAGTGCCTGACCCTGAAGCGATGCCAGTTCGAGACTGGTCTGGAGAAGTGCCTTTCGGTCGATGACGCTCTCATGCCGAAACAGCATCGACGCAGCTCGGGCAACGGGGCCGTCCCCGGCAACATCAGGCGGATCGAAAGGCCACTCGGCATGGTGGTCGAGATCCTCCGCATGCGTACGATCGTGCGTCCGATCCAGAGCCTGCGCCCAGGGATCTGCGGCGAGCGCGGTCAGCTCGTCCCGCCACCGTACCTCCAACGCGTCGTCGGTCGGCACCAGGTCTTTGCCCTGCCTCGTCGCAAGTGCTGCGATCTCGCGCTGCGCGCTGGTGGCATCTGGACCGGCATATTCGTCGATCTGGGCGGAGCGCTTCGAGAATGCGCTCAGGATCTCCTGCGAGATGCCATCGATCTCCCATTGTCCTTGGCCGGCTTCGCGAAAGCGTATGTCGAAACTCCGGCTCAGCTCGCGCGCGAGGGCGGCGCGAAACACAGCTCCCGTCACGAGCTGCCAGCGATAGGCTTCGTCAGGATCGATCGTGAGGTGCCGATACTTGTATCGTCCCGATCTCGCCGCTTCCGGCGCACCGGCGACGTTCATGACGACGCAATGCGTATGGAGATTGGGATCGCCCTCGCGCGTCGTGTGGTGATCGAAGCGCCCGACGATCAGGTCGGTCGGAACATGACGGTTGATTCCAGCCGCGCCGCTTCGAACCGCGATCAGCTGCTCGTCGATGAGGAAGCCAAGCGCCTCGTCGATGGCCTGGCGGTGGGCGGCCTCGATCAGCGCGCGCTGCTCTGACGTTCCGGCCATCCACAACACAGAAACGGACTTTCCGGTGGTCATGCAGAAATCGATCGCCGCAAGATGGTTGGGGCCGGCGCCTCTGACCAGCGCCGCGCCGGTGCGGGGATCGATTCCGGCGCACAGGTCCTTGAACGATGCGAGATCGATAGCGGCTCCGTGGCGCACGACAGTCTCGCCGCTTGACCACCACACGCCGCCACCGTCCCGGACGTAATAATCGTCGCGCCGATCGGGCCGGGCTTCGCGCAGGCTGTCGCGGGTATAATAGGCGCCGGCATCGGGGCCAGCCCCAAGCTTGCGGAGTTTCAGCATCAACCGGCCTTGCGGTAGCGACAGAAGTCCGAGAGATCGATGTCCTGGCCGCCGGCCGCCTCGATCGCACCCAGAGCTTTCGCCATATCGAGCAAGGCCGCATCGACCCGGTCGATCCGCTCCAGTACGACTCTATGACGGGTCGCGACCTCAAGCGATTGCGCGACGCAGTCGGCAGCCAGACCCTCCGGCGTCCAGCCGCGCCCGGCGGCGGCCTGCTGCAGGGCCGCGGCAACGTCCGCTGGCAGGGTGATCGTGAGAGAGACGGGGGCGGGCGTGCTGGCCATGACGAGCGAATCCTGAGACAAGGCCCTTGCGACGGACCTGAGGCCGCCGGGGGCGAATACAAGCCGCCTCGGGCGGCAATCGGCGGCTTGGTGACCCAAAAGCACTCTCAGTGCGTGTGGTGTGATACCCTAGAATCTGCTGTCTTCTTGCTGCCCTCGATGCTGCCCCTTGCAGCCCTGAGTTGCCCTATGCAGCCCTAGCGACAACTTGCCGGCTTTTGCGCTCGGCTGCTGTGCAAGAAGCTCGCGTCTAGATGCGGCAAGTCATCTAAACACCAGTTGCGTTTTCGCGTAGCCGCGACCGTGGAGCCAGAGTCTGGCTTCAATCACCCCCTCGCGCTGCCGGATACCGAACTTCGTACCGGCAGGAATCTGCCGTCGAAGGAAGCCTCCTTCTGGAGGCCGGAAATCCATGTCCTGAGTAACAGGATTGATGTAGGCGTGGGCCGTCGCGAGCCACCCGGTCGTACCGAGGGCGACACAAAGGCCGGCACAGGCCAAGGCCGTTGCACTCGGCCGGCCAAGCAATGGCGCCAACGACTTTGCGGACAAAAGTTTCGGCCAGCGCAGCCAGCTATTCCGCAGCTGTGCCTGGACCGACCGACGCAGCTTGACCCGATCGGCGGTCAGAAGATCGACATCTGTGATGTGGGCTAATCGTGCTTGAGGGTCGAGACGCATCAGCTCCGCAAAGCGCGCTTGGCTGGCCTGTTCGACCAGTTTGTCTGCGGCGGCTGCATCCGCCCTTGCCGATGCGGTCAGCTGGCGGGGGCCTCGCGGGTTTGCATGCCGGCTCATGGCTGGCCCACCAGCCATTCGGCCGCCGGCAGAACCGCAACCATCGCATCAGCGCGCAAGCGCTTCAGATCGCCGTGAACTCTGCTGCCGAGCGCCAACCCATGCCGATCGATCAACTTAGCGATGTCGAGCTTGGGGATCGATGCCAGGCCGCCAGCCTGCAGGACTGCGACCGCCTGATCTTCCATCGCGTGCTCGGCAAGGGTGGTGACCGTCGCGCCATCGGCAATCTTTTCGATCGACTTGGGATCGACCTCGCCATGCAGCCGGTTCTCGATCAGAAACCGTGTCGCTTGCAGTGGCTTTGCCAGCATCATCATGCGGGGTGCTTCTGCGAGAGCGCCGGGTTCGGCGGTGACGAGGACGACGACGCCGAGCTCGATCTCCATCGCCGCGAAAGCGTCCGATAGCGATCCGAGGACGCTCATGAGCGAAGCTGAGGTGTTGGCACCGACGTCGATGACGGTCGGCTTGGTCGCCTTCTGAATCGCGGTGATCACGCCGTCGAATTCCGCTCGTGCGGCTTTCCCTCCCGAGAGGTCGATCGCCGTGCGATCGGCGCGCATCGGGAAGAAGGTGACGCGCTCCTTGAGTTCGATCAGACGCTGGCTCGCATCGACCTCGATGACGGGTGCTTCCGGCACGGCTTCGGCGAGCGCTCGCGTCGTCAAGGACTTGCCGACGCCACCCTTGTCTTGGACGACGAGTAGAATGCGGGTCATGGCTGTTCTTCCTTCAAGAGGCTGCCGAGCGAGGCCAGGCGCTCGCGCCGAAGATCGTCTTCGGTCGGGAGCATCGATGAAGCAGGCGCTGCCCGAGACGTGGTGAGGTCGGACGAGAGCGTGAGGCGAGGGCTCGCCGCCTTCGGAAGATCCGTGCGGGCAGTACGCTGCGTGAGCTTCGCATCGCGCTTGCGCTGTTGACGGCGAACGCTGGCGATGAGCGCGGTCAGTTGGCGGCCCGTGAGAGCCTGACCGCTGCCATGGCGCACGTCCTGCGCTGCAAGGCTGGCAGCGATGTCGACCCAACTCGCGCCAGCAGCATGAAGCGTCTCCAACCGAGCTAAGTTTTCTCGCACGACGGCCATCGCGCCCGTTGCTGTTCGTCCGCCGGGACCGATGCCAGCGGGGCGCGCACCGCGAATGGAATCGAGGTCACGCGAAAGCCTGAGCAAATCGAGCTTGGGCACGCGCTAGCCCCCCGCCTGATCGACCGGCGCGACGAAGTTGAGCAAGTCAACGAACCTCGGGTCTTGATAGGCCAGCGTCTTGTCGAGCAGCAGCGGATCGCTTGTGACGCCGCGCTTATTGACGAAGGCAATGGTCTTTTCCAACGTCAATTCTGCAAGGGAACCCGGCGGGACCAGATGAACCGCCGTCGGCTGCAAGTTTGTCGTGGGCTTGCTTGTCGAGCCGTCGAGGGTCGTCGACTGGACAAGTCCTGAAAAAGTCCCAAGCGCGTCCGACCAATGCTTGGCCTCTTCGGGATTGGCGCGTGTGAGGTTGAACAGCGTGACGACTTCGGAGGTGTCGATGAAGATCTCCGCTCCGGATTTTCCATAAGCCTCGACGAGCTGTTGGCGGCTTTGCCAAAACGTCCAGATGCTGGCGCCATAGCCGGGCAACTCGCCAGCGCCTTTCAGCAGCGCCTCGAAGCGGCCAAGGACAAAAGCCTCATCGATCACGATAAGGATCCGTTCAACCGGCCGCTTGCGCCGAATGCTTGAGAACAAGTCCGACAGTAGCCAGCGTATATATGGCGCGAGGATAGGTCCCCGCTCGTCGGCTGGCAGGACAATGAACAAATCGGTCTGGCCAGAGCTGAGATCGGCCATATCGAAGGTATGATCGACCGCTACCTGCAACCGCGGGTCCAATGCCCACTGGAACGCCTGTAAGGCGGTAGCTATGATGCCTCCGCGCGTCTTCTCATCATCGCTATCCAGCGTCGACATCGCATCCTTCGAAAGATCGTCGCCGCGCCCCTGAAGCGCTATGCGAAATGCCTTCTGATCGCGCACCAACCGTGCCGCAGCGATCGGATCGTGGCGGTTGTCGATGATGGCTACTGCGAGAGCCGCCGCGATCATCGCACTGGCGCGATCGCGGAAGAACGCGGCAGTGGCGCTGTTGTCTGCGGTCGCGGGGAGAAGCGCTGCGGCCGTGGCCAGCAGATAGGTGACGTCGCCGGCATCTTTGTGGAGCAGGGGGTTCCATCGATCGCCTCCGTCGACCATTCCAAAAGGATCGAGACAACGCACCGTCTGGCCGAGCGCTTCTCGGCGCGCCTTGGCCGCGCGATAGGCATCGCCCTTCGGATCAATCACCACGACAGGGCCGCCGAAGGCGCCCGGCTCCGCCAGTGCCAGGTTCGGCAAGACGAGACCATTTGTCTTACCCATCCGCGGCGGCGCGATCGTTAGGAGGTTTCCCTCGATCGCAATGCGCACGGCGTTGCCAGTGTTGGGATCAAGGCCAATCTCGACGCCGCGGTCGAGCTTAGCCAGCGCCCGCGGCGAGGCCCATTTCGCATTCCCGAACGGGCCGTGGGGGTCGCGCCGCAGGAACTGCGGCAGGACCATAATTGTGGCGGCGCCGTAGGTGCAAAGCAGCGCCCCCCAGCCGAAGAACCACCAATAACCACCGTTAGGCAGCATCGGCGCCTGGCCAATTGCCATGGCGCCGTAGAGCTCGGCAATCGCGCCGAACTCTCCGTTCAGGATCCCGCCTAGATAAGTCGCGGGCGTCGCCGCTAGGGGGATAAATTCGTCCCGAAGTGTCCGGGTACTCGGCCACCCTCCCGGATTGAAGCCATGGGTGGCGACGAAGCTGACGGGATAGACGATCACCAGAGAGAGCATGGCTAGGATGGCGATGCGGAAGCCGCGAGCCGGCAAATCGGGACGAAACATGGCGACCTACTCAGCCTGCGGACGCACAGCTGGCCCGCCAGCCTGCAAGTGATCGCGCCGCTGAGACCAGGCCTCGGTAAGGGCTGCCTGCAGTTCTTGCGGTTGATCGTTGACGTAGAGATCGATCACCCGTCGATCCTCCGTTCCTACGACCCGGTCGCGAAACGCCTTGATGAAGAAGGCCACGCGATCGGCGTCGTCCATCCTGTCGAGTCGAGATATGATCTCGTTCGTTCGAGCTGCACGTGCTGCATTGAACGTCTCTCGCGCATCGTCGGCGCGGGGGTCTGGGTTAGGTACGCCTTGGCCGTCCAACTGCTCGTACCCAAAACAGACTGCATCCGCAGCAATGCGGGCGATGGGCAATGGACGAATAAGTCGGCAGGGATGCTGTAAGAGGAGCACTATGCCATCGCGGTCGAAGGCCGTGCGCTGCTCGTCCGACAGCGGGGCTAGCAGACTCTCCTCAAGCCATTCCCCGGAAGGTTCATTAACCGTGATAATCTGGGCAAATGGCGGACCGTTTCCCTCCGCTAAAACAGTCGCTTTCTGGAAATAAAGGACATCTTTCTCTGGATTGACTAGCACGAAATCGGCTCGGCACTCTGAAACAAGTGTAGCCCCATTGGGATTGGAATCGCACATAAGGATCTCGCGTGTTTGAAGTTGATTTTCAATATGATAATGCAAACGCCCAATCAGATGATCGAGCCGATGCTTGGATCGATTGGTAGGTCGAGCCGATTGACTTGCCGTTGCCTGCGTATGCTGGGCGAGTTCGTCTTAACGAGACCTTACCTGGGGTGCGTCATCGCCGCGGCGCCGTGCTGCGAAAATGATGCGCCCAGGTTGAGAGCGGTGGCCGGCAAATTGCGTGGCGCGCCTATCTTCGGTAGCCCGTACGCATGATCGGATCGAACCCCATCGACCTGGACGCCGTATCCTGGGACGACCTTCGTCTCTTCACGATCGCGGCGAGGCATCGCAGCTTCCGGCGCGCCGGCCTCGTCGCCAAGATCAGCGCATCGACCTTCGCGCGTCGGATCGAAATCCTCGAAGATCAGCTCGGCTTGAAACTGTTCAACCGCACGCCGGACGGCATCGTGCTCACGGGCCAGGGCGAGCGGATCTTCGAGGCGGTCGTGGAAATGCGTTCGCCCCTGCAGAACCTAAAGGCCGTAATCGAGGAGGAGCGCGTCGGAGCTTCCTCCGTCTCGATGAATGTGACCCAAGGTATGGGCGTCGGCTGGGTGATCCCGCGCGCCGCCGAGTTCCAGGCCGAGCATCCCGACATTCGGCTGGACATTCGCCTGTCGGCGGATCTCGCCGACGTGCTGCGCTTCGGTTGCCAGATAGCCATCCAGCTGCGCCGCCCCGAGAACGCCGACGTCATCGCCTATCGCCTCGGTCGCATGCACTTCCAACTGTTCGCCAGCCGAGGCTACATCGAGCGCTTCGGCAAGCCCGAGAGTTGGGAGGACGTCGGCCGCCACCGGTTCGTCGATCAGATCGACAGTGTTGTGTCCAACGTCAAGGTCGAGGACATCCTGCAAGGGTCGCCAGCTGCGGGCCGGATCGCCACGCGCGTCAACAGCAGCTTGGCCAACCTCGCCGCAGTTGAGGCCGGGCTCGGCATCGGCGTGCTGCCGACCTATTGCACTGCCTTCTTCGGCAGCAAGATTGAGCCGATCGACATCGGCTTGCGCACCCATCTCGACATCTGGCTGACGTTCCGGCCGGAGGTCCGTGCCTCCCGCAGCGCCGGCGCCGTGATCGACTGGATCAAATCGATCTACGACGCGCGGAAATATCCTTGGTTCAACGATGAATTCATCCACCCGGCCGAATTCACAATGCCTCGCTTGTAGGGCTTGCCCGGTGTCGTCAACACATCGTCGGATGGGCATTTGCGCGGTAAGGCGCACGCCCCGCCCTTGTCGGGCGGGGCGATTTTGCCGACCTCACTCGGCGACCCGTCTGGACCAGATGAGCGAGAACGCCCCGGCGGCGTCGGTATCCTCGATTAGGGTGGCGTAGATCGGGGCGTTGAAGCTCGGATCGTCGAGTTTGGCCGAGAGGTATGAGCGGCCTTCCTTCGAGGTTTTGGCCCAGGCCGCGCCGATTTCGACCTTATGTGGAGCTCCACATAAGACCGATTATGCGTAGAGCGGGATTATGCGGAGCGTCGGTCTCTGAAGTCCGATTTTGTGCCGGTTCTGGCGGTTTTCACTCCACATAATCTCACGTTGAACTGCCGCGCGTCATGCATTGCCTACCTTAAGCGCGTGGCGATTTTGGCCTATGGTCGGCCGTGACGTGGCACGGTGAGAAGCAGGCAGATTTTGGCCCACGAGGGCGGCCCTTCAGACGAAATTGGACGCATTCGGCAGCGCTTAGTTGCTTTGGATGCAGAACGGGTGGCGCTTGCGCGCGAACTGGAAACGCTTGAGCAAAAGCTGATCTCCGATCGCCTTACGGTCGAACGGCCCTCTTTTGCCGATGCCCTTGTTACGAACAACTCGCCGTCGACCGAGAAAGTCGAGCTGTTCCGCCGTCTGTTTGCCGGCCGCCCCGATGTTTTCCCAGTCCGGTGGGAAAACAGGAAAGCAGGCCGTTCTGGATATTCTCCCGCATGTTCCAACGAGTGGGCGAAGGGGATTTGCGGCAAGCCGAAGGTGAAATGCGGAGAATGCCCGCATCAGGCTTTCATCCCACCTTCCGAAGGCATCATCGAAAAGCATCTTCGCGGCGGCGATGCCCGCTCGGGCGACTTTGTCGCCGGGGTGTACCCGTTGCTGCAAGACGAAACATGTTGGTTCCTTGCTGCCGATTTCGACAAAGAAAGCTGGGCCGACGACGCGAGGGCATTGCTGGACACCTGTCATGCAAAAGGAATTGGCGCCGCGTTGGAGCGATCGCGATCGGGGAACGGCGGGCATGTCTGGATATTCTTCGCCGAGCCCATTCCGGCCAAGATCGCTCGTCAGCTGGGGGCGGCCCTGATCACGGAGACGATGGAGAAGCGCCCCGAGATCGGCTTTGCATCCTATGATCGCTTCTTTCCCAATCAGGATACGATGCCGCTTGGCGGGTTCGGCAATCTGATCGCGCTTCCCCTGCAAAGGAAAGCCCGTGAGATTGGCAATAGCGTTTTTGTAGACAAAGACTTGCAGCCCTACGATGACCAATGGGCATACCTGTCGTCTCTGCCGAGATTATCGGCAGACGCGGTCTTCGGGATAGCCGATGAGGCGGAACTGTCAGGTCGGGTCTTGGGCGTCCGCATGCCAGTCGATGACGAACATGCCGACGAGCCGTGGAAGATGTCGCCGTCACGTCGCAGCGAACCGCGACGCATAGACGCTGCGATCCCGCAAAGCATCGGCATCGTTGTCGCCGACCAAATCTACATTGACAGGGCAGAGATGCCGCCAGCCTTGATCACGCAGTTCATTCGTCTGGCGGCTTTCCAGAACCCGGAATTTTATCGCGCGCAGGCGATGCGCTTGCCGACCTTTGGCAAGCCTCGGGTCGTGTCATGCGCCGAGCTTTACGCGCAGCATGTCGCTTTGCCCCGAGGCTGCCTCGACGAGGCGATCGATCTCGTCAAAAGCCATGGTGCCGTTGCCAATGTGGACGATCATCGCGAAATCGGCACGGCATTGCCTGCGGCCCTTTCCTTCCAAGGCGAACTGCATCGGCCGCAATCGAAGGCGTTCGATGCACTTGTCGCCCACGACAACGGGGTGCTTGCCGCGACGACGGCCTTCGGCAAGACGATTGTCGCCGCAGCCCTGATTGCGCATCGTGGCCGGAACGCCCTGGTTCTCGTTCATCGTCGGGAACTGCTCGCTCAATGGGTGGAGCGGCTGAGTTCCTTTTTGAACATCGACCCGAAGCAGATCGGGATTATCGGGGGCGGGAAAAGAAAGCCGACCGGCATCATCGACGTGGCGCTCATCCAGAGCCTGGTGCGCAATGGGGAAGTCGCGGACGTCGTCGCAGATTACGGTCATCTGATCGTCGACGAATGCCATCATCTCTCCGCGACCAGCTTCGAACTCGTCGCTCGGCGGTCGAAAGCGCGGTACGTTGTGGGTCTGTCCGCGACCGTCGCTCGAAAGGACGGGCATCATCCCATTATCTTCATGCAATGCGGCCCCGTTCGCCATCGGGTGGATGCAAGGGTCCAAGCCGCCGAGCGCGGCATTCGTCATAGAGCCCGCGACCGTTCGACGACGTTCGAGCTGCCGGCGTCGCTGGCCTCGGTCGAACGCCCATCGATGCCCACGATCTATGCGGCCCTGGCGCAGGACAGGGGTCGGAACGACCTGATCTTTGATGACGTGCTCAAATCGCTGGAAGCCAAGCGTTCGCCCCTCGTCCTGACGGAGCGCAAGGACCATCTCGATTATCTTCGGCAAAGGTTCTCGCCCTTCGTGAAGAACCTCGTCGTGCTGCGCGGTGGCATGTCGGCGAAGGATCGCAAGCAAGCCAATACGGCATTGAATGTCGCTGACGACGATGAGCGCCTGATCCTCGCAACGGGTCGCTATATCGGCGAAGGCTTCGATGATGCGCGGCTCGACACGCTGTTCCTGACGATGCCGATCGCGTGGAAGGGGACTTTGGCGCAGTATGTCGGCCGTCTGCATCGTCAGCATGATGGCAAGAGAGATGTCCTGGTCGTCGACTATGTCGACAACACCGTCCCTGTTCTGGCCCGGATGGCTGCGAAGCGTCGCGCAGGTTACCGCGCGCTGGGCTATGTGATCGAGTAGCGGCGCCCCGCCGCAGAGCGGAGCGCCGCGGGTCCGGTCAGCGCGACCAGATGAGCTTGTGCTCGCCCTTTTCGCCAGCGACCAGGCTGGCGTAGACCGGGGCCGTGAAGGAGGGGTCGTCGAGCTTGACCGAGACGTATTCGGCCCCGGTGTCCTTGGCGATCTTGGACCAGCCCGCGCCGAACTCGACGCCGTTGGTGGCGACCCGATAGTCGGGGCTGCGCTCGCTCTCTCCCTTGGGGACGGGCTTGATGCTCGCCTTGACGGTGATGGCGAGGGTGCGGATCGTGCCGGTGAAGCTGCCGTCTTCGCCGCGGGTGAAGGTGCCGATCTGAGCCATTGTCTTATCTCCTGACTGTTCCTCGAAGCCGCTCCGTGCGGCCTCGATGGTGGTCGCTGAGGCGGCGGTTCGGCCGGCTTGCACCCGTAGGGCCGGAGCAAAGCGGAGGGCGGCGGCAGCCGAGCTTCTTGTCCCGCGAGGAGGCGTGGCACACGCCGGGGAAGAAGGTCGGCGAAGCCGTTGCTGGCCAAAGGCCAACCGACGCCAGACCCCATCAGGAGAGGCCGCATGGGGCGGTGGCGGGTAGTCACGACCGGAGAGAACGACGCGGATCGAACCGGCGCCCGGCGCCACGCACCCACCGGCCCGGCGCGCCCGCCGCCGCCAATGTCGCGATCCCCGCCCGCACCATGACAGCGCCGCCATCACGCCGGGACGCCGACCTTCAGACGAACGCGTGAGGGTGGAGCAACAAAGAGCAGGCGGAGGGTCGAGAACTTCGGCTTGGTCGGGCTCCGGCGATCGCCGGTGCCAACCACGACCGAAGGACCACCCATGCCGACAGGAATCTACGAGAGACCACCCATCATCGCCGACCGACTCCATTGGCTCAATCCGCATATCGATGGCTTCCGACCGTGGCTGGAGAGCAAAGGATATAGCGCCGCCAGCATCGTCGAGATCGTCCGGTTGCTCTCCCGCTGGGCCGAATGGACCCATGTCGCCGGGTTCGACCTTGCCAACATTGAGGCGGGCGTCGCCGCCTCCGCGGCGATGTTCCGGGGCGGCAAGAGCGCCCGCGCGCCACTCGGCGCGGCCAGGCTGTTCATCGCCTGCCTTCGCTCCGACGGGGTCCTGCCACCCGAGACGCGCCCGCCATCGCCTGAACAGCTCTGGCCGGTTCTGGCGGCTTATGGTCGGTGGATGCTCGAGCAGCGCGGCCTCACGGAATCCACGCTCGCGCTGCGCCGACCGATCATCGTCGATCTTCTCAAGGCGCTGGGCGATGATCCGACTGCGTACACGGCGGTCGCCGTGCGCGGCTTCGTGCTGGGGCGGGCAGCTCGGCATGGCCGCGGACGTGCCCAGGCCATCGCGAGCACCACGCGCTCGTTCCTTCGCCACCTGGTCGCGGCACGATGACGTGCGCCTGGCGATGCTCGCGGCAAAGAAAGGTCACGTGATCTCGATGAGTATTCTGTTGACCCAGTGGGTCAGTCTGTCTCCCTGGCACCATTCCAACCGCAGCGAAAACCCCAGAAATACGGCATGAAGTGTGGGGCTTATTGCCCGGATCTCCGCAAGAACACGCCTCCCGACACGCCGTCGGCGACGACAGGCATGACCTTGATCGAGGGCGGCAAGGCGGACATGCTGCCGGCCGAGCCCCGGCGCGATGAACGACGCCGGCGGGTCGGTGGCGAAGACCAATAGGCAGAGCATGTGCGGGCGGTTTTCACAGCATTACACCTGGGAGCAGATCCACGCTTTCAGCGAACCGCTGACGCTGGCCGAGGGCCGCGACAACCTGCAGCCGCGCTACAACATCGCTCCGACCGCGCCGATCGACATCATCGTCGCCGCCGGCGAGACGCGCCGCCTGGCCCAGGTGCGTTGGTGGCTCGTCCCGGGCTGGTGGAACAAGCCGCTGAAGGACGTGCCGAGTACATTCGACGCGAGGTTCCCTAGCGCCACGCGGTCGCGTCGTCGTGCGCCTCGTCCCACTCCATGATGGCCGCGGCGAGCGCCTCAAGCTCGCGGCCCTCCGCGCTGTCCTCGACGTGTCCGGCAAGCTCGGCGACGCGTGCGGTCGCGGTCTCATAGTCTTCAAGCGTCACGATCTTGATCGCGGCAAGCGGCGGGTCCGTGGGGATTCCTTCAGGCTCGATATCAATTCTCATCGCGGATCTCCTGTTTGCAGGTGAAGCCGCGAAGGCCGACCGGGTTCCCTAGCGAGCCTTGAATGCCTCGACGGCCGCCGTCGCCAGGTCTCCGATCGATTTCGACCGATCGGCCATCAGCCGCACCACGATGCCGCCGAGCTTGGCCTTGGCATCTTCGGCGACAGCAATGTGGTCGTCGTTCCGGATCGCTTCCCAGGCCCTGGCCTGGATCGCCTCGGCGACGAGGAGCTCTTGGGAATTCAGGACGCCGGGGAAGCGGAAGGCAGGCATAGGCATGGTCTCGATTGCGTGGCGGCAAGATAGGGATGGCCGTCCGGACCGCAAGCCCCGTCCTACCATGACGCGGGCAACGGGGCCCATGCTCTTATGCGGCTTGACCGCCTGGGAGCCCCGCTCGCCGAGCCCTTTTTCGTTGTCGTGGCCCCACTCGCGGCCCCAAACGAAAACGGCCTCCCCGGAGGGAGGCCGTAACCCCCAGCAAACACTGAGGAAATATGGTGGGCGCGACAGGGATCGAACCTGTGACCCCTACGATGTCAACGTAGTGCTCTCCCGCTGAGCTACGCGCCCGTCTGCCGCGTCGGGATATCGTCGCGGCGGTCGGAACAGGCCCTGCCGTTGCCGGCTGACCATGTTGCGAGGTGTGCGGCTATAGCCGCTCGTTTCCCGGCTTGCAAGGCGCTTTCGCGAGAAAGCGTCTCGACGCCGAAGCGCTTCGTCACAAGAGGCCTTGGCCTCAGGCCGCGAGCAGTTTTTCGACCTCGTTCACCAGCTCGCGCAGGTGGAAGGGCTTCGAGAGCACCTTCGCATCCTTGGGCGTCTGCGAATCGGGGTTGAGCGCGACCGCGGCGAAGCCCGTGATGAACATCACCTTGATGTCGGGATCGAGCTCGGTGGCGCGGCGCGCCAGCTCGATGCCATCCATCTCCGGCATGACGATGTCCGTCAGCAGCAGCTCGAAGGGCTCTTCGCGCAGGCGGTTATAAGCCGAAAGCCCGTTGTCGAAGGAGGCCACGTCGTAGCCCGCATTCTGCAGGGCCTTGACCAGGAAACGGCGCATGTCGTTGTCGTCTTCGGCGAGAAGTATCTTGGTCATGGGCCTGATGTGTCCGTCCCGTAAGGCCTGTCTTCAAGAGGTCGAAGATGCCGGCCTGGCCACCTCGCCTCATTCATTGTCTGGCGCCCGCGCCGTTTCCGGGACTAGCGCCGGCAGGGTTATCGGCCCATCCCCGTGCTTGGAACCCTGCGTTTCTATAAGGCATCACCATGGTAAACAACGGGTGAATCCTTTGCCGATGGCGGCTGCGCGCGGGGAGCGCTTCAACAGCGGCCCTTTGTGTGCTTGTGTCCAGGGGCATGACCGCAGCAACTACGCCTTTCCCGCTTGGTTCCGAGGATGTCGTCGCCGAGATCGAGCGACCGTTCACGCTGTATCAGCCGGCGCTCCATATCGTGCCCGTGGTGGTCGACGTGCCTCATGCCGGGCGACGCTATCCGCGTGCCTTCGTCGAGCGGGCGCGGTTGCCGTTGCGCTCGCTGCGCCGCTCGGAGGACGCTTTCGTCGACCAGCTCTTCGCACGCAGCGTGGCGCTGGGCGCTCCGCTGCTCGTCGCCGAGTTCCCGCGCGCCTATCTCGACGTCAACCGCGAGCCCTATGAGCTCGACCCACGGATGTTCGACGGGCGGCTGCCGGCCTTCGCCAATACCCGCTCGATGCGGGTCGCCGGCGGGCTCGGCACGATCCCCCGCATCGTCGGGGACGGGCACGAGATCTATTTCGGGCGCATTCCGGTGGAGGAGGCGCTGGCACGGATCGAACGGCTCTACCGGCCCTATCATGCCGGCTTGCGCGATCTGGTGCAGCGCACGCAGCGCTCCTTCGGCACCTGCATCCTGGTCGATGCGCATTCGATGCCGTCGAGCGGGCTCGACCGCGACGGCCCGGCCAAGCCGGACATCATCCTGGGCGACCGCTTCGGCACCAGCGCGGCCGGCTACATCACCGACATCGCCGAGGCCGCCTTTGCGAAGCTCGGGCTGAGCGTGACGCGCAACCGGCCCTATGCCGGCGGCTTCATCACGGAGCATTACGGGGCGCCGAGCGCCGGCGTGCACACGCTGCAGATCGAGATCAACCGCGCGCTCTACATGAACGAGACCACGCTGATGCCGCATGCGGGCTTTGCCGCGCTCGAGCAGGCGGTTTCCTCGGCGATGGCCGATTGCTTCGCGCGCTGGAGCGGCTGGCTCGACGAGTTCCGGCAGGCGGCGGAATAGGCGCGGCGGCACAGTTCGCGGCGTCGGTTGCCGACGCAACCCAAAAAAAGGGCCGCGCACTTTCGTGGCGGCCCAAGTCTAGGGAGGAAACGCCCAAGGAGGGCAACGAAGGCTTGAGGTGATCGCCCCTTCGCAGTGCACAATATGAAGGTGCAGCGCAAAAAAGCAAGTGGCCTTACCAAAATTGTCACGCAGCGGGCGTCGTATGGGGCATGCGCCTGACGCGGGACAAGACACGCTGAGCGTCGGGCGCCTTGCCTTTCCACGCCTGCCCGCCCATCAGGGCTGGACGACTGGATTGGTGGCGTGGCGCGGCAGCGCGGCGCAGATGTGGGGGCTTTGATGAGCGCGGTCGATTTCGGAGCCTTCGTGGCTGAGCTCGCGACCGAGTCCGGCCGGGCGATCCTGCCGTTCTTCCGGGCGCATCATGCGATGGAGGACAAGTCGGCGGGCGGCGTGTTCGATCCCGTCACGGAAGCCGACCGAGCCGGCGAGAACATCATGCGCCATCTGATCAAGCGCAGCTTCCCGGCCCATGGCGTTCTCGGCGAGGAGTTCGGCAACGAGAATACCGATGCCGAATATGTCTGGGTGCTTGATCCGATCGACGGCACCCGCGCCTTCATCTCCGGCATCCCGGTCTGGGGCACGCTGATCGGGCTGACCCGGGGCGGTACGCCCGTCTACGGCATGATGCACCAGCCCTTCACCGGCGAGCGCTATTCCGGCGACGGCCGCGAGGCCCGCTACGAGGGGCCGGGGGGTGCGAAGAAGCTGCGCACGCGCCAGGCAGCCGATCTTGCTGCGGCCACGTTGATGACGACATCGCCGGCACTGTTCAAGGGCGAGGAGGCGGCCGCCTATGGCCGCGTCGAGAGCCAGGTGCGGCTCGCACGCTATGGCTGCGATTGCTACGCCTATTGCATGCTGGCCGCTGGCCATGTCGATCTCGTCATCGAGAGCGGGCTGAAGCCCTACGACATCGTCGCGCTGATCCCGATCATCGAGGGCGCCGGCGGGATCGTCACCTCATGGGAGGGCGGCAGTGCCGCCGGGGGCGGGCGCGTCATCGCCGCCGCCAGCAAGCCGCTGCATGAGGCCGCGCTCGCGCTGCTCGCCGGCCGGAGCTGAGGGGCCTGAACTGAGGCCCGCATCCTCGCCGGGGATGAAGGCATCGAAGGCCGCCCAGAACTGGTTCCTGATCGCGTCCGTCTCCATCAGGATCTCGTGCCGCGCGGTCGGCAGGATCAGTGCCTGGCCGGTCTTGAGGCGGGCGGCGAAGCGCTCGATCGCCGGCGTCGAGACGACCCGGTCCTGACCTGCGGCGATGACCAGCGTCGGCACGCGCACCTCGCGCGCGGCCGAGGGTGCATTGAGCCGCGCCATCAGCCGGAAGGCGGTGTGGACCCAGGCGATGGTCGGGTCGCCGATGCTGAGCTGGCGGGCAGCCGCCGAGAGCGCGCTGTTGCGGGCATAGCGTTCGGGATCGCCGGTCAGCCGGTTGCCGTCGAAGGGTTTGGTCGCGATCGCGGTCTCGCCGCCGCCGGGCACGAAGGCTTTGCCGAAGCCGAGCCAGAACAGCAGGCTTGCGAGCCTGCTGGCCGGACCCGGCCGCTCGATGATGGTCAGGCCCAGCATCGGCGCCAGCGCCACCAGCCGCGAGACCGGCAGTGCATTCTGCCTGGCGGCGTCGAGGCAGATGGCCGCTCCCATGGAATGGGCGAGCACGAAATAAGGTCCGGGCAGTTTCTCGTGCATCTGCGCCATGGCGAGTGCGAGGTCATCCTCGTAGTGCCGCAGCCGCCCGACATGGCCCTTGCGTTCGCGTGAGACGAAGCGCTGCGAGCCACCCTGGCCGCGCCAGTCGAAGGCCAGCACATGAAAGCCGCGCCGGCGCAGTTCGGCTGCGGTCTCGCTGTAGCGTTCGATGAATTCGGCGCGACCCTGGACGAGGACGACCGTACCGCGGACGGCCTTCACCGTCGGGCGCCAGCTCGCGAAGCGGATTTGCGCGCGATCGCGCGTCGCCGCGAACCAGACCTTGCCATGGCCGGGCACCGGATAGTCGGGGTGAGCGAAGAGTTCCGCGTCTGGCAGAGCTGATGTCGAAGCCATGATGGATCTCGAAGCTCCGGCCGCTGTCGAATCGGCGCGCCCACTGCGGGACGAACGGTCTCGGTTATGCCTGCCGCAACGGCCTCTTGAAAAGCCGAAAACACCTTCCCAATTCAATGCTGCGCAGGCCTCAAACCGGCTGCGCGAACCTGAACCAGGCCCGCGCTCATGCCGAGGCGGGCTGGACGAAAACGTCGCTTCCTTTGGAGGACATCATGCGTCACTTTGATCTTTCCCCGCTTTATCGTTCGACCGTCGGCTTCGACCGCCTGTTCTCGCTGCTTGACCAGGCGACCAGCGCCGAGGCCGCCCCGACTTATCCGCCCTACAACATCGAGCGCACTGCCGAGAACGCCTACCGCATCAGCATCGCGGTCGCGGGCTTTGGCGAGGGCGACCTTGCCATCGAGAGCAAGGAGAACGCGCTCACCGTGCGCGGCGAGAAGCAGGCCAACGACAATGGCGAGCAGCGCGAGGTCCTGCATCAGGGCATCGCGGCGCGCGCCTTCGAGCGTCGCTTCCAGCTTGCCGACTATGTGCAGGTGACCGGCGCCGGCCTCGAGAACGGGCTGCTCCACATCGATCTCGTTCGCGAGATTCCCGAGGCCAAGAAGCCCCGCCAGATCGCGATCGGCGGCGGCAAGGCCAAGGTGCTCGAAGCCAAGGTCGAGACCGCCAAAGCTGCGTAGCATTGCAAGGTCGCGTAATCCGCAGCCAGTGCCTGCCTGAACAGGAAGGGCGCTTTTGGGAAACCGGAAGCGCCCTTTTTGGTGTCTCGATGTTAGATTATGATGGTTTCTCTCGGAAACACGCCGTCATCCTGGGCGACCGAAGGTCGTCCCGGGATTCATCGTAGAGCGTCGGAGCCTTCCGATGGATCCCGGAGCTGCGCGGCTTCGCCGCTTGTCCAGGATGACGCGGTATTTCCGAAAATTGCGCAATCGATTCAGTCCATCGGCGTGACCGGCACCTCGGGCGTTTCCGGCTTGGGCGTCGTGGGCGTCGCATCCTCCGTCTGGACCGGCGGGAGCTGCGCCGGGATGCCGGGCTGCTCGGTGCGGGCGAGCGGCGGCTCGCGCTCGGTCTTCTCGGTGCCACGCACGTCGCTGGGATTGACCAGCCGGGGTTTCTCGGCGCCCGTGGCGGGGTCGCTGGGGCCCGGTGTCGGCACGGCCGGCGTTGCGGGTGAGGGCGGCACCACGGTCGCGGGCGCGGTCGCGGCAGCAGGCGGTTTTTCGGCAGGCGGTGCGGGCTCGGCGCGCGGTGGTGCCGCCGGCGAGGGCGGGCTTTGTGTCGCAGGTGCGCTGGCTGCGGCCGGCGGCTTCTCCGTGGGTGGCGCAGGTTCGGCATGCGGCGGGGCGGCCGGTGCCGGCGGCACCACCGTTGCCGGCGCATTGGCCTGGCCTGGCGGCTTCAGCGAAGTCGGCCGTTGCGGCGGGCGCGGCGCGACGCGTGGGGGGCGGATCTCGTCGCTAGGGTCGATGCGGGCGACGCGCGGAGCGCGGGGCGGCCCTTGCAGCACGATCTCGTCGAGCAGCCGGCCGCTATAGGGATCGACGATCAGCCGCACGCGGCTGCCGGACCGCGTCCGGCCGTCGATCACGTAAGCGGAGCCTGTCGCCGTCAACGCGGTGCGATCGACCTGGGCGAGGCCGAAATCGCGCGCCGCGATGCGACCAATGGCGCGCGACGGAATTTGCGCGGGCGGTCGCGGTGCGGCGTAGCGATAGCTGTAGCCAAAACGCTGTTCGAGATAGGGCGCGTCTTCTTCATAGAGGTACATCTGGGCCGATGCGGCGCCGGCGGTGCCGGCCAATGCGCCGGCAACCGCCAGGCCCATCAACGCGGTACGTTTCGGCGCGGTCGAACGAAATGCCATGGTCATCCCTTTCAAGGACTGAAAGTCAGGCTTTCAGTCTTCGTTAGGGATTGCGGCATGCATGGGGCTGGAATCGTGACGGAGTTCAGCCTTCTTGTGCGGCGATCAGTGCGATGAGCTGTTCGACCTGCGCTTCCGGCGTCGCGAAGGACATCACGAAACGGCCGACGATCTCGCCCTCCGCAAGAGCGACGCCTGCCGGCAGCGCCCGGTCGGACCAGGTCAGGAAACCGACGCCGGCCGCCTTCAGCCGCTCCTGCAAGGAAGCCGACAAGATCGGAAACACTTCATTGGCCTGGCAGGGCCAGGCGAGGCGGGCCTGGCTGCTCGTTTCGATCGCGCTTGCCAGTTTCGCGGCCATGGCATTGGCGTGGCGGGCGAGGTCGAGCCAGTGGCCGTTCGCCAGCAGCCCCTCGAACTGGGCGCCGATGAGGCGGCCCTTTGACAGCGTCTGGCCGGCGCGCTTGCGGCGCCATTTCATCTCGCCAGCCTTGGCGGGGTCGAAGAAGATCACGGCTTCCGCCGCCCAGGCGCCGTTCTTGGTGCCCCCGAAGGAGAGCACGTCGACGCCGGCCTTCCAGGTCATCTCGGCCGGGCTGCAGCCGAGCGTGACCAGCGCATTGGCGAAACGGGCACCGTCCATGTGCAGGGTCAGGCCGCGCGGCGTGGCGGCGGCCTTGAGCGCGCGGATTTCGTCGAGCGAATAGATCGTGCCGCATTCGGTCGCCTGGGTGATCGAGATCGCCTGCGGCTGGACCTGATGCAGGGCGCCCTGGCGGAAGCGGGTCAGCGTCTGCGTGACGAGATCCGGCGAGATCTTGTTGCTGGCGCCGGGCAGGCCGATCAGCTTGGCGCCGTCGCTGAAGAATTCCGGCGCGCCGCATTCGTCGTCGGCGACATGGCTTTCCTCATGGGTGAGCACCGCGCCCCAGGGGCGGGTGATGCTGGCCAGCGCGAGCGCGTTCGCCGCCGTGCCTGATGTGACGAGGAAGACCGCGACCTCGTGCTCGAAGATCTCGGCGAAGCGGCTTTCGGCCTTCTGCGTCCAGATGTCGGTGCCATAGGCGGAAGCCGGGCCGTCATTGGCGGCAATGATCGCGGCCATGACATACGGGCTCGCGCCCGCGGTATTGTCGCTGATGAAGTTCATGCCTTTGCGTTAGCGGCGTGGCGCCTGCCTGCCAAGCGCATGCGGGCCGGGCGGCCCTGCGCAAAATGCCCATCAAAACAAGAACCGTGCAGCCCGACTCCGCCTTTCGTGCCGGATATGTCTCGTGGGCGCGCGCGATCGAAATAAAATGTCGCGCGCCTGCGAAATCGCCCCTTGTGCGGAGATTAGAATTCTGGCAAGTTCATCGCGATAGGACAGTGTTGCTGTCCCATTTTCAACTGCGTCGATTGCGACCCTCAAGGGGTGGCTGTCGCGCCATCGCAACGGAGCGGATCGATGACGAAGGGCACGGCAAAACACGCCAAAGCCAATCGTACGTGCGCCGCCCGCAAAGCGGCGGCCTAGGACAGGCGCGACAGGGCGAAAGCCCCGGCGCCTGCGGAGGACGCGGGCGCCCCGAGACCAGCGCAAGCAAGCCTCCGACAGACGAACGGTCCGGCCATGTTGGCCCCATCCTTGCTGCCGGCTCCCAGGGGCCGCGCGCGAGCGGCGGCGGCCTGCTGCGGCGGAAGGTTTATATGGACTCAAAGGTGCCTCCCGGCGGAAGCTGGCGGGGCATTGGCAAGCAAGCGGTTTTGGGCAAGCGGGGTTTGACGATGAGCGAAACCAGCCAGTCGAGCGGTGCCGTCATGAACGGCATGGAGCCTTTCGAGCGCTTCCCGGAGGTCCGCGATCCGGCCATGCCGGTGCGCCAGGGTCTCTATGACCCGTCGATGGAGAAGGATTCCTGCGGCGTCGGCTTCATCGCCGACATGAAGAACCGCAAGAGCCACGCCATCGTCGAGCAGGGCCTGCAGATCCTGCGCAATATCGACCATCGCGGCGCGGTCGGTGCCGACCCCAAGCTCGGCGATGGCTGCGGCATCCTCACCCAGATCCCGCATCGCTTCTTCAGCGAGGAATGCGCCAGGCTCGGCATCGAACTGCCCGACGTCGGCCATTATGCGATCGGCCAGTTCTTCATGCCGCAGGACGCCGCCGACCGGACGATCTGCGAGGACATCGTCGCGCAGACGGTGACCGAGGAGGGGCTGATCTTCCTAGGCTGGCGCGACGTGCCTGTCGATGGGTCGGATCTCGGCGAAGCCGTGAAGCAGAGCGAGCCGGTCCATCGCCAGCTCTTCGTCGGGCGCCCGGCGGAGATCGCCACGGAGGAGGATTTCGAGCGCAAGGTCTATGTCCTCAGGAAGTCGGTCTCCAACCAGGTCTACAAGCTCAAGGATCGGGCGACCGCGACCTATTACCCGGTCTCGATGTCGGCCCGCACCATCGTCTACAAGGGCATGGTGCTGGTCACCCAGCTCGGCAGCTATTTCAAGGATCTGACCGATCCGCGCTTCGAGAGCGCGCTCGCGCTCGTGCATCAGCGCTTCGCCACCAACACCTTCCCGTCCTGGCGGCTGGCGCATCCCTACCGGATGGTCGCCCATAACGGCGAGATCAACACACTGCGCGGCAACGTCAACTGGATGGCGGCGCGGCAGGCTTCGGTCGATTCCGAGCTGTTCGGACCTGACATCTCGAAGCTCTGGCCGATCTCCTATGAGGGCCAGTCCGACACCGCCTGCTTCGACAACGCGCTCGAATTCCTCGTCCAGGGCGGCTATTCGCTGGCCCATGCCATGATGATGCTCGTGCCGGAAGCGTGGAACGGCAACCCGCTGATGAACGAGGAGCGGCGCGCCTTCTACGAGTACCACGCCGCGCTGATGGAGCCCTGGGACGGGCCGGCCGCGATCGCCTTCACCGACGGCAAGCAGATCGGCGCCACGCTTGACCGCAACGGCCTGCGGCCGGCGCGTTATCTCGTCACCGATGACGGGCTCGTGGTGCTGGCTTCGGAATTCGGCGTGCTGCCGATCCCAGAGGAGAAGATCATCGAGAAGTGGCGTCTGCAGCCGGGCAAGATGCTGCTGATCGACCTCGAACAGGGCCGCATCATCGGCGACGACGAGATCAAGACGACGCTCTGCCTCGCCAACCCCTACAAGGACTGGCTGAAGCGCACCCAGATCGTGCTCGAGGACCTGCCGCCGGTCGAGGCGCGGGCCTCGCGCACTGACGTGCCGCTGCTCGATCGCCAGCAGGCCTTCGGCTATACGCAGGAGGATGTCCGCCTGCTGATGGCGCCGATGGCGGTGACCGGCCAGGAAGCGGTCGGCTCGATGGGCACCGACACGCCGATCTCGGCGCTCTCGTTCAAGTCGAAGCTGCTTTACACCTATTTCAAGCAGAACTTCGCGCAGGTGACGAACCCGCCGATCGACCCGATCCGCGAGGAGCTGGTGATGAGCCTGCTCTCCTTCATCGGGCCGCGGCCGAACATCCTCGATCTGGAGGGCACCTCGCGTCGCAAGCGGCTCGAGGTCCGCACGCCGATCCTGACCAATGACGATCTCGAGAAGATCCGCTGCATCGGCCATTACGAGGACCGCTTCGACACCAAGACGATCGACTTCACCTATCCGGCGCGCGATGGCGCTGTCGGCATGGTGGCAGCGGTGGAGCGGCTCTGCGAGCGCTCGGAGGCGGCGGTCCATGGCGGCTACAACATCATCATCCTGTCCGACCGGCAGGTCGGGGCCGATCGCATCCCGATCCCGGCGCTGTTGGCGACGGCGGCGGTGCATCATCACCTGATCCGCAAGGGCCTGCGCACCTCGGTTGGTCTCGTCGTCGAATCCGGCGAGCCGCGCGAGATCCATCATTTCTGCTGTCTCGCCGGCTATGGTGCGGAAGCGATCAACCCCTACCTCGCCTTCGACACGCTGCTCGATCAACATGCGCAGGGTGCGTTCCCGACCGAGGTCGACGCCTATGAGGTGGTGAAGCGCTACATCAAGTCGGTCGGCAAGGGCGTGCTCAAGGTGATGTCCAAGATGGGCATCTCGACCTATCAATCCTATTGCGGCGCGCAGATCTTCGACGCGGTGGGTTTGAAGAGCGACTTCGTCGAGCGCTACTTCTTCGGCACGGGGACCGCGATCGAGGGCGTCGGCCTCGACGAGATCGCGCAGGAGAGCGTCAGCCGCCACCGCGACGCCTTCGGTGATGCGCCGATCTACCGCAACAGCCTCGATATCGGCGGCGAGTACATGTACCGCATCCGCGGCGAGGACCATGTCTGGCAGCCCGACGTCGTCGCCTCGCTGCAGCATGCGGTCCGGCTGAACGCACAGGATCGCTATGAGGACTTCGCCCGTCAGGTGAATGACGAGGAGCAGCGGCTGACCACCATCCGCGGCCTCTTCAAGCTCAGGCAGGCGAGCGAGGACGGGCGCCAGCCCGTGCCGCTGGAGAGCGTCGAGCCGGCTTCGGAGATCGTGAAGCGCTTCGCCACCGGGGCAATGTCCTTCGGCTCGATCTCGCGCGAGGCGCATGAGACGATGGCCATCGCGATGAACCAGATCGGCGGCAAGTCCAACACCGGCGAGGGCGGCGAAGAAGCCATCCGCTTCAAGCCGATGGCGGACGGGCGCTCGAAGCGTTCGGCGATCAAGCAGGTTGCGTCGGGCCGCTTCGGCGTCACGGCGGAGTATCTCGCCAATGCCGACGTCATGCAGATCAAGGTGGCGCAGGGCGCCAAGCCGGGCGAGGGCGGGCAGCTTCCCGGCCACAAGGTCGACGCCAAGATCGCCAAGGTCCGGCACTCGACGCCGGGCGTCGGATTGATCTCGCCGCCGCCGCATCACGACATCTATTCGATCGAGGATCTGGCGCAGCTGATCTTCGACCTGAAGAACGTCAATCCGGCGGCCGATGTCTCGGTCAAGCTGGTCTCGGAGATCGGGGTCGGCACGGTTGCTGCCGGCGTCGCCAAGTCACGCGCCGACCACATCACCATCTCGGGCTTCGAGGGCGGCACGGGCGCAAGCCCGCTGACATCGCTGAAGCATGCAGGCTCTCCCTGGGAGATCGGGCTCGCCGAGACGCAGCAGACGCTGGTTCTCAACAAGCTGCGCGGGCGGGTCGCCCTGCAGGTCGATGGCGGGCTTCGCACCGGCCGCGACGTGGTGATCGGCGCGCTGCTGGGGGCCGACGAGTTCGGCTTCTCGACCGCGCCGCTGATCGCGGCGGGCTGCATCATGATGCGCAAGTGCCATCTCAACACCTGCCCGGTCGGCGTCGCGACGCAGGACCCGGTGCTACGCAAGCGCTTCAAGGGCCTGCCCGAGCACGTCGTCAACTACTTCTTCTTCGTCGCCGAGGACGTCCGCAAGATCATGGCGCAGATGGGCTTCACCCATCTCGACGAGATCGTCGGCCGCTCCGACCTGCTCGACAAGCGCGAGGCGATCGACCACTGGAAGGCCAAGGGCCTCGATTTCACCCGGCTGTTCCACAAGGTCGACATGCCCGGCGTCGCGATCCGTCATGTCGAATTGCAGAAGCACCCGATCGACGATGTCCTCGACCGCAAGCTGATCGAAGGCGCCAAGGATGCCGTCGAGACCGGCACCCCGGTCGTGCTCGAACACCCGATCTGCAATGTCGACCGCAGCGTCGGGGCGATGCTGTCTGGCGTCGTCGCCAAGAAGTACGGTCATGCCGGCCTGCCCGACGACACCATCACGGTGAAGCTCAAGGGCACCTCGGGCCAGAGCTTCGCGGCGTTCCTGGCGGCTGGCGTCACCGTCGAACTGACCGGGCAGGCCAACGACTATGTCGGCAAGGGGCTGTCGGGCGGCAAGCTGATCGTCAAGCCGGACCCGGCCTCGAAGGCCGTGCCGGAACGCTCGATCATCGTCGGCAACACGGTGCTTTATGGTGCGATAGCGGGCGAGGCGTATTTCCGCGGCGTCGCCGGCGAGCGCTTCGCGGTGCGCAATTCCGGCGCCATCGCGGTGGTCGAGGGCACGGGCGACCATGGCTGCGAGTACATGACCGGCGGCGTCGTCGCCGTGATCGGGCCGACCGGGCGCAACTTCGCCGCCGGCATGTCGGGCGGCATCGCCTATGTGCTGGACGAGGACAAGAGCTTCAAGGCGCGCTGCAACCTCTCCATGGTCGATCTCGAACCGGTCGAGGAGGAAGAGGACCTGATGGAGCGGCTGCACCATCATGGCGGCGATCTCGAGCATAAGGGCCGCATCGACATGGCCGACATGTCGGGCCATGACGAGGAGCGCCTGATGCAGATGCTGACGAACCATGCCGACTACACCGGTTCGGAGACGGCGCGTCGCATCCTCGACAACTGGGCCGAGTACCGCACCAAATTCGTCAAGGTGATGCCGGTGGAATACCGCCGGGCGCTGCGCGAGATGGAACAGGCGCGCACATTGCAGGCGGCGGAATAGGACGGGACGTCAGCTCCGGTCGGCGCGTTCGATCCGGAATCTCATCAGGACAGGCGCCCCGGCCAAGCGGGGATGCCCGGCGCTAAGCCGGGCAGGACGGCGAGAGACACGACATGGGCAAGGTCACGGGCTTCCTCGAATACGACCGGCAGGAGCAGAAGTATCAGCTCGCCGGCGACCGCATCCGGCATTTCCGGGAGTTCACGCTCCCGCTCGAGGAGCGCGACATCAAGAAGCAGGCGGCGCGCTGCATGGATTGCGGCATTCCGTTCTGCCATGGCCCGACCGGCTGCCCGGTCCATAACCAGATCCCGGACTGGAACGAGCTGGTCTTCTCCGGCGGCTGGCAGGACGCGCTGAGCAACCTGCATTCGACCAACAACTTTCCTGAGTTCACCGGCCGCATCTGCCCGGCTCCTTGCGAGGAAGCCTGCACGCTGAACCTCGAGAACATGCCCGTCACGATCAAGACGATCGAGCAGGCGATTGCCGACAAGGGCTGGCAGGAGGGCTGGATCGTTCCCGAGCCGTCGGCGCTCCGCACCGGCAAGAGCATCGCCGTGATCGGGTCGGGCCCGGCCGGAATGGCGGCCGCGCAGCAACTCGCCCGCGTCGGCCATGACGTGCATCTCTATGAGCGCGAGGCGCGGGCCGGCGGCCTGCTGCGCTACGGCATTCCCGACTTCAAGATGGAAAAGAAGCACATCGACCGCCGCGTGAAGCAGATGGAGGCCGAGGGCGTCACCTTCCACTACAACGTCAATGTCGGCGTCACCGTGCCCTTCGCGACGCTCACGGCCGAGCATGACGCGGTGCTGATGACCGGTGGGGCCGAGGCGCCGCGCGATCCTGGTCTGCCCGACACCAATCTGCAGGGCGTGCACTACGCGATGCCCTACCTGACCCAGCAGAACAAGCGCACCGGCGGCGAGGACGTCTCGAAGATCACGCCGATCCTTGCGAGCGGCAAGCATGTCGTCGTCATCGGCGGTGGCGACACGGCCTCGGACTGCGTCGGCACGGCGTTCCGGCAGGGCGCGCTCTCGGTGACGCAGCTCGACATCCGGCCGATGGCGCCGCAGCTTGAGGACAAGCTCACCGTCTGGCCTTACTGGCCGACGAAGTTCCGGACCTCGTCCTCGCAGGCCGAAGGCGCCGAGCGCGAGTTCCAGGCCGCGACGCTGGGGCTGGAAGGCCGCAACGGCCGCCTGACCGGCGTGAAATGCGTGCGCGTCGACGAGAAGCGCAAGCCGATTCCGGGCACCGAATTCGTCCTCCAGGCCGATCTCTGTTTCCTCGCGATCGGCTTCGCCGGCTCGCTGATCGAGGGTATGATCGCGCAGTCGGGCGTGGCGGTCGACAAGCGTGCCAATGTCATCGCCAACGAGACCGATTACCGCACCAGCGCCGACAACGTCTTCGTCGCCGGCGACATGCGGCGCGGCCAGTCGCTCGTCGTCTGGGCGATCCGCGAAGGCCGCCAGGCGGCGCATGCGATCGACAAGCATTTGATGGGCGAGACGATTTTGCCGGTGTGAGCGATCGGCCGCTGGTTGTAGAGCGCGGGGAACCCTTCTCCCGGATGGGAGAAGGGCAGGGATGAGGGCCCGCCGCTGCTTAATGAAATGAGACGGAGCCGTTGCTACTTCTTACTGCAACGGCAGGCCCTCATCCGGCGCTCCGCGCCACCTTCTCCCATCCGGGAGAAGGGAAGAGGCGTCGAGCCTTCACCGCGGCCAGCGATAGTCGTCCATGCGTCCGGGCTTCGGCTCGGGCAGCACGCCCTCCCCGAAGATGCGGTCGAGCTGATTGGCGATCTCGCCGCGGCTCCTCGCATCGGGGATCGAGACCAGCAGCGCCTGCTCGCCCTGCGCAGCGCCGCCGGTGAGCGGCAGGATCGGTCCAGCCAGCGGCTTGGCCTGGAGTGCGGCCGGCAGGCTGATCGTGGGCAGGCCGCTGACCATCCGGTCGATCAACCGCTCGACACCACCGGGCTGCAATTCCGGGTTGCTCGGCGCCCCAGTATCGGGCGAGACCGGCAGCGCGATCACGCTGCCCTGTGCGCCCGGCTCGAACATCCGGCGCACCAGCAGATCGACGAAGTGGGCCGCCTTGCGGGCACCGACCGAGGTGAAATGGATGCCGTCGCCGAGACGCAGCCGGGCGGTCTGGCCGGAGACGTCGGGGCCCATCGCCGTGTAGCGGTTCTCTGAATCGACGAAGGCGCCCCAGAGATCGACATATTGCCCGCCGGCGCGCTCGACCTGCTGGCGGTACAGCTCGTTGAAGGTGACGAAATCGGCCGAGAGCCTGGCATTCTGCACCGGCGGCGCCCCGACCCAGATCAGCGGGATGCGCTTAGCCGCGAAGAGTTGGGCCACGGCCGCGATGCGCTCGCGATAGAGTTCGAGCCAGCGCGGGCTCAGCGGCTCATGGACGGTCTCGCCCTCGCGGATCGCCTGCCGGTCGTTCAGGCCGATCATCATGACGCCGAGGCTGATCTTCTGGTCGCCCGCCAACAGATCGGCCGCGGCCTTGGGCCAGTCGTAGAAATCGCTGCGGACGAGGCCGGAATCCGGCTTGGCCCTCTGCAGCACGGCGAGGTCGGGCCGGTCTTCCAGCGCCTCCTCGAGGCCGCCGGCGAGCAGATGGGCGAGCGAATCCCCCATCACCAGCAGGTGATGGGCGACATCGACCTTGGGGATGACGGGATCGTCCCGAACCACGACCGGCGCCACGGGGCGGCGGCGCACGACGGGCGCGACGCGCTGGCGCTGCGGCTGGGCGACGGGCTGCTGCTGTGGCTGGGGTTGCTGCCAGAAGAACTGGAAGAAGCCGCGCTGCGGCGGGGGCTGCTGCGGCGGGCGGGCCTGCTGGGCGAGCGAGGACGGCCCGCCGGTCAGCAGCAGGCCGGCAGCTGCGAACAGCATGAGGAGGGAGCGCAAACGCATTGGGCTCTCGATCCCGCGCCGGTGACCGGCATCCCGGCAATATAGTGCAAAAAAGCGTGAACGTCAGCGCGGGCTGCGCATCTTCGCCAGCAGGGCCGGTGTCGGCCAGCCATCGGCGATCTCGCCGTTGCGAAGCTGGTATTGGCGTACGGCTTCGCGCGTGCCGGTGCCGATGCGGCCGTCGGCGTCGTGGTTATAAAGCCCGAGCGCCTTCAGCCGGCGCTGGACATCCTGCATGCCTGATTTGTCGAGGCGCGGCGCTTGGACCGGCCAGTCGGCCTGGATCGCCGGGCGACCCATGATGCGGTCGCCGAGATGGCCGACAGCGAGCGCATAGGCGTCCGACGAGTTGTATTTCTTGATGACATCGAAATTCTCGGTCAGCAGCATCACCGGGCCGCGATGGCCGGCGGGGTAGAACAGCCTCGCCTCGCCGGACGAGGGCAGCGCGCGGCCGTCAGTGCGGCGCACACCGGCCGAGGCGAAGGAGGAGAAGCTCGCCTTGTAGAGCTTGTGGTCGAAGCCTTCGGGCAAGGTCACTTCGAGGCCCCAGGGCAGGCCCTGCACCCAGCCATAGCCCTTCAGGTAATTGGCGGTGGAGGCAAGCGCGTCGCTGGTCGAGCTCCAGATGTCGGCGTGGCCGTCGCCAGTGAAGTCGACGGCATATTTCCGGTAGCTCGACGGCATGAACTGGGTGTGGCCCATGGCGCCGGCCCAGGAGCCGCGCAATTCGCGGCGCTCGACATGGCCCTCCTCGATCAGTTCGAGCGCGGTCAGGAGCTCGTCGCGGAAGAAGTCGCCGCGATAGCGCAGATGGGCGAGCGTCGCCAGCGAGCGGATGGTGTCCTTGTCGCCCTTGAACGCGCCGTAATTGGTTTCCATGCCCCAGACGCCGAGCACGATCTCCTTCGGCACGCCGTAGCGCGCCTCGACCTGCGCCAGCACGCTGGCATTGTCGGCGGCAGCATCACGGCCGCGCGGGATGCGCGTGCCGCCGACGGCGCTGTTGAGATAGCCCCAGATCGGCGCGGTGAATTCCGACTGCTTCTTCGTCAGCGCGGCGATCGCGGGGTCGGGCGTGACACCCTTGAAGGCGGCATCGAAGGTCGCGCGCGAGACGCCGCGTGCCTGGGCCAGAGGCCAGAGGCGCTGCAGGAACCCGTCGAAGGAGGCGTTGGCCGGCGCCGTGTTCGTCGCCGGCTTGGCGTCTCGGGCCTTGGCGGCCGAGGCGTTGATCGAACCGGTGGTCTGCGCGAACGCCGGCGCGAGGCTGATCAGGGCCGTGGCGGCGATGACGGACAGGCGCATGGGGGCACTCGGACTGGCTGGAAAGATGGGTCGCTCCAAAGCGCCTGAACAAGATTAACCAAAGGTTAAGCGCGGCGGCAATGCCGTCCATGCGACACGCTCTGCTGCGGCCCGATTTGACAAAGCGCGGCGCTTGGCCGAGCCTTGCCGACATGAACAGCCATCTCCGGTTCTGCCGCGGTCTGCACCGCTCGGGCAATCTCATCGCGGGCCATTAGCCCCGCGCCCGCCGCGCAGCGCGCTCCGGGTTCGGGGCCAATGCCACGCCATTTGGCGCCTCCATCCTTCACCACCTTATCGTTTCGGACAGTCGGGAGACGGCGCGGTCGATTTGACCCCGCGGCCGGCTGCTGTTCCCTTTCTCAGGAATACGTCATGACCATTTCTTCGAAGCGCCCGTCGCGGCCCGCTATCGTGCTCACCGCCGGCGACCATCTCCTTTTGAGCCGCACCGTCGCCGGTGCCGGCGAAGGTCTGGCCGATCTCGCGGCCGAACTGGCCCGTGAGCTCGATCGCGCCCGTATCCTGCCGGATGGCCGCAGCTCGGCCGATCATGTCCGCATCGGTAGCGGCGTCAGCTTCCGCGACGAGGCTTCCGGCAAGGAATCGACGATCACTCTGGTCGCGCCGCAGCATGCCGATGTCGATGCTGGCAGGATCTCGGTGATGACGCCGGTCGGCGTGGCGCTGATCGGCATGGCGGCCGGGAAGTCGATCGACTGGACGACGCGTTCCGGCGAACGCCGCCGCCTGACCGTGACGGAGGTCAGGGACCCGGCCGAACTGGCGATGGCAAGCTGAGCGTGCCTGCGTCAGACCGCGTTGCGCGTCTTCAGCTTCTCCTCCCAGTCCAGCGCCTGGCGGACGATCTCCTCGAGGTCGTCGTGTTCGGGCTGCCAGCCGAGTTCGTCGCGGATTCGATCGGCCCTGGCGATGAGCGAGGCCGGGTCGCCTGCGCGGCGGCCCGACAGCTTGACCGGGAAGTCGACGCCGGAGACCTGCTTCACCACGGCGACGACCTCGTTGACCGAATAGCCCCGGCCATAACCGCAGTTCAGCGTCAGGCTTTTTCCGCCTGCGCGTAGATGATCGAGCGCGGAGAGATGGGCGCGGGCGAGGTCGGTGACATGGATGTAGTCGCGGATGCAGGTGCCGTCGGGGGTGGGGTAATCGGTGCCGAAGACCTCGAGCCCGGCGCGCTGGCCCAGCGCCGCCTGGCCCGCAACCTTGATCAGATGGGTGGCGTTCGGCGAGGACTGGCCGGAGCGGCCCCTGGGATCGGCGCCGGCGACGTTGAAATAGCGCAGCACGACGAAGCTCAACCCATGGGCGCGGGCGACGTCGGACAGCATCCACTCGCTCATCAGCTTGGAGCGGCCATAGGGGTTGATCGGGTTGAGCTCGATCTCCTCCGGCACCGGGCTGATCGCGGGTTCGCCATAGACCGCCGCGGTCGAGGAGAAGATGATTCGCTGGACGCCGCCGCGCACGGCGCTTTCCAGAAGGCTGCGCGTCTTCACGGTATTGTTGAGATAATAACCGAGAGGGTCGGAGACGGATTCCGGAACCACGATTTTGGCGGCGAAATGGGCGATCTCGGTGATGCCATGTTCGGCGATGACCCGCGCGACCAGCTCCTGGTCGGCGATGTCGCCCTGCACCAGAACTGCCTCTTTCGGCACGGCCCACCAGAAGCCGGTCGAGAGATTGTCGAGAACCACCACGCTCTCGCCACGGTCGAGCAGTTCAAGCACCATATGGCTGCCGATATAGCCCGCCCCACCAGAAACAAGTACAGCCATGATCGAATGTCCGCTCCGCGCTACCCCGAACCGCCCTTAAGCAAAAAGCGTTGACGGGTTCTCAAGCTCGTCCTGCTAATAGTACGTTGTGACCGGCTCCCGACAAGTCAGGGGCCGGACGCTTTCCACCCGCACCGCCGCAGGCAAGCCAGGCCAAGGCGCCAATTGGACCTTCCATGACGAAACGCATCCGCAAGGCCGTCTTCCCCGTCGCCGGTCTCGGCACCCGCTTCCTGCCCGCCACCAAGGCGATCCCGAAGGAGATGCTGACCATCGTCGACCGGCCTGTCGTCCAGCATGTTGTCGACGAGGCGCGCGCGGCCGGCATCGAGCATTTCGTCTTCATCACCGGCCGCAACAAGGCGGTGATCGAGGATCATTTCGACCTCGCCTACGAACTCGACGACACGCTGCGCAAGCGCAACAAGACCAGGGAACTCGAGGCGCTGCTGGCCGACCTGCCGGCCGCAGGCGCGACCAGCTTCACCCGCCAGCAGGCGCCGCTCGGCCTCGGCCATGCCGTCTGGTGCGCCCGCGACATCATCGGCGACGACGAGCCCTTCGCCCTGCTGCTGCCGGACATGCTGCATCATACCCATGGCAGGGGCTGCCTCGCCGAGATGATCGATGCCTACAACAAGCATGGCGGCAACCATATCGCGGTCGCGCCGGTGCCTGAGGACCAGACCCATCAATACGGCATCGTCGGCGTCGAGAACCGCGATGCGAAGGTCTCGAAGGTGACCAAGATGGTCGAGAAGCCGGCCAAGGGTACCGCGCCGTCGAACCTGCACATCACCGGCCGCTACATCCTGCAGCCGACGATCTTCAACCTGCTCGCCAATCAGGAGCCGGGTGCCGGCGGCGAGATTCAGCTGACCGATTCGATGATCGCGCTGTCGCGGCTGGAGCCGTTCCATGCCGTGCGCTTCGACGGCGACATCTACGATACCGGCTCGAAGATCGGCTTCCTGACCGCCAACATCGCCTATGCGCTCGACCGCGGCGATCTCGGCCCGCAAATCCGGCAGGAGATCGAGCGGCTGCTGGAGCGCTGATGCCCGTCGCTGGGCGGGAATCGCGCGGGTGAGCGAAGGCAGCATCGTCTTCGACCGTGCGCTCGGCGCCCTGCGTCTGAGGCGGGCGCTCGCGGCAGGCTATCCCGATTTCCTGCTCCAGCGCGCGGTGCAGGATCTGGAGGAGCGGCTGGCCGCGGTGCTGCGGCGCTTCGCGGTGGCGGCCGATCTCGGCACGCCGCTGCCGCTCGCAGGCCCCGTGCTGCTCGCCAAGGCCGATTCACTGCTACGCATGGCCGAGGTTCAGGGTGGGCCGGCCGATCTGGTCGGTGATCTCGAACGGCTGCCGCTGGCTTCCAGCAGCCTCGATCTCGCGGCCTCGCTGCTCGCGCTCCATGGCGTCAACGACCTGCCGGGTGCGCTGATCCAGATCCGCCGGAGCTTGCGGCCGGATGGGCTGTTCATCGGCTGCCTGCTCGGTGGCCGGACACTGCAGGAACTCCGGCAGGTGCTGCTCGAGGCCGAGGCGGAGACGACGGGCGGCGTCAGTCCGCGCATCGCGCCCTTCGCCGATCTGCGCGATCTCGGCAGCCTGCTGCAGCGAGCGGGTTTTGCGCTGCCCGTTATCGACAGCGAACTGGTCACGGTGCGCTATCGCGACATGTTCGGCCTGCTGCGCGATCTGCGCGCGACGGGCTGGGGTAATGCGCTGACCGCCCGCCGCCGGACCGGCATGCGGCGCGAAACGCTGCTGCGGGCTGCGGCGCTCTATGCCGAGCGCTTTGCCGATGCCGACGGGCGCCTGCGCGCGACCTTCGAGATCGTCTGGCTTTCGGGCTGGGCGCCGCATGAAAGCCAGCAGAAACCGCTGCGGCCGGGCTCTGCCAAGGCAAGGCTGGCCGATGCGCTGGGCGTGCCGGAGATCGGCACTGGCGAGAAGGCGGGCGATGCATGAGGCACGACACGCCCTACCCGTCATGGTCGGGCTTGTCCCGACCATCCACGTCTTCGTTTGGCGAGGGCGGTGTTCAAGACGTGGATTCTCGCCACAAGGGCGAGAATGACGGATGTTCGAACGCTCATGTTGGAGCCTGCCGATGACGGATCGCCCGCAGCGTCTGGGCCGCGACGCTTTCGGCCTGTTCCGGACGGTGCCGACGCGCTGGTCCGACAACGACGTCTACGGCCACGTCAACAATGTCGTCTATTATTCCTGGTTCGACACGGCGGTGAATGCCTGGCTGGTCGAACGCGGCTTTCTCGATATCGCCGGCAGCGCGGTGGCCGGCCTCGTGGTCGAGACGAGCTGCAGCTATTTCGAGAGCCTTGCCTTTCCCGAACCCGTCGAGGTCGGCCTCGGCGTCGAGCGGCTGGGCAACAGCTCCGTGACCTACCGGATCGGCGTCTTCCGCGAAGGCGGCGCGCTGGCGGCGGCGCAGGGGCGCTTCACCCATGTCTATGTCGATCGCGCCACGCAGCGCCCGGTGCCGATCCCGACCGATCTGCGCGCGGCGCTCTCAGCCCTCACATCGTCAGGCGGATCTGGCTGATCTCGCGGGCGATCTGCTGGAAGATCGGGGTGAGCTGCGAGGCGTTGGTGACCTCGTAATACATGGCCGTCTCGCTGGCGCAGCCGCGCAGCAGGTTGCGGTTCCCGTCGATGACGCGGATCGAATAGATCCGGATGCCGGCCGCCTTGGCGCTCTTGCAGGCGGCCTCGGTGCGGTCGTCCATGGTCGATTGGCTGTCGCCGAAGCGGTTCTGGGTGTTGTCGCCATCGGTGAGCAGGACCATGTATTTGGTCAGCCGCGGCGTGTTGACCGGCACGGCTTCCGGCAGCGGCGCGATCGGGCTCAGGCTCGCTGCGCCCCAGACGGCGCCGATCGTGACGTTTGTATATCCCACAGGCGTCATCGCGTTGATCGTGCTGGTCAGCGCGGTCCAGTCGCTGGTCAGCGGGCGGATCGGCGTCAGGGTGGACTGGGCGCAGAAATCGGCCGGGTACAGAGTCGCGTTCTGGCCGATCACCGCGCCGGCATCGCTGACGTCATAGGGCTTGTCGCGATCGCTGATGCAGCCTTCCCAGGTCGCCGGGCTAATCGTTTTCTTGTTCGAGCCGCTGCCCTTGGTCAGGTCGAAGCGCAGCCAGGGCGCGACCTTGTAGGTGGTCGGCAGCCGCACCTGCGTGGCGAAGGGAACGATCGAAATCCGAATCTGATCGGTTTCGGTCGAGGCTTCCTTCATGATCTTGAGCAGATCGAGCGAGGCCTTCTTCAGTTCGGTCAGCTTGTTGGACGACGCCATCGAGCCTGTGTTGTCGAGCACCAGAGCAAGTTCGACGCGGTTGGTGCCCCAGACCGACTGGGCGGTCGAGGAGACGGGAATCGTGTCGATGCCGATGACCTTGGCCAGGCTGGTCTCGACGGCGGTGGTCGCGGTGACGTCGACCGTGCGGGCGGTGCGGTTGATGGCGACGGTATAGGTGCCGAGCCTGGCGTCGGAATTGCCGGCGAGGTTGGCCCGGATCAGCGCTTCGGCACGGGTCTTGAGCTGGGCATCCGTCAGCTTGGTCGCGTCACGGGCGACCATCAGCGCAGCCGAATCGACCGCCGCGTTCAAGGTGGCGCGGGCCGAGCTGGCCCGGGCGTAGTCGACGCAGGCGCCGGCGATCCCGATCATCGGGATGGCGACGAAGCCGAACAACACCGCTGTGGTGCCGGAGGCGTCTTTCCTGAAACGGGACAAGAGCGACATCGATTGTTCCTCCATGGCACGGTCCGCCCCGTGTCATGGAAAACAGCGCAGATAGCGTGCCAGCAGGGCGGCGCAGCGCCGGAATGCGTTGTCTCCTGCGGTCAGGCGCGCTATGCCCCGCGCAACCGAAGACGTGCGGCGATCGAAGATCTGCCGCGCCGCCAGAACGCCAGGGACCGTCGCCTGTGATTCCCAACGACATCAAGATCACGCCGCAGCTCGTGGCCGAACACGGCCTGAAGCCCGACGAGTATCAGCGCTTCCTGCATCTGATCGGGCGCGAGCCCACGATCACGGAACTCGGCATCGTCTCGGCGATGTGGAACGAGCATTGCTCGTACAAATCCTCGAAGATCCATCTCAAGACCCTGCCGACCAAGGCGCCCTGGGTGATCCAGGGGCCGGGCGAGAATGCCGGTGTGATCGACATCGGCGACGGTTTGGCGATCGTCTTCAAGATGGAGAGCCACAACCACCCGTCCTTCATCGAGCCCTATCAGGGCGCGACGACGGGCGTCGGCGGCATCCTGCGCGACGTCTTCACCATGGGCGCACGGCCGATCGCGGTGCTCGACGCGCTGCGCTTCGGCTCGCCGGATCATCCCAAGACCCATCATCTGGTTTCGGGCGTCGTGGCCGGCGTCGGCGGCTACGGCAATTCCTTCGGCGTGCCCAATGTCGGCGGCCTGACCGGCTTCCACACCCGCTATGATGGCAACAACCTCGTCAACGCCATGGCGGTCGGCATCGCCAAGGCCGACGAGATCTTCTACGCCAAGGCCTCGGGCGTCGGGAAAGCGATCGTCTATTTGGGATCCAAGACCGGCCGCGACGGCATCCATGGCGCGACCATGGCCTCGGCCGCTTTCGGCGAGGGCGCCGAGGAGAAGCGCCCGACCGTGCAGGTCGGCGACCCCTTCGCCGAGAAGCTCCTCCTCGAAGCCTGCCTCGAGATCATGGCGGCCGGCCATGTCGACGCGATCCAGGACATGGGCGCCGCCGGCCTGACCTGCTCGGCCGTCGAGATGGGGGCCAAGGGCGATCTTGGTGTCGAGCTCAACCTGGATGCCGTGCCCTGCCGCGAGGACGGCATGAGCGCCTATGAAATGATGCTGTCGGAGAGCCAGGAGCGCATGCTCATGGTGATCAAGCCGGGCCATGAGGAGCCGGCCGAGGCGATCTTCAAGAAGTGGGGTCTGGATTTCGCCGTCGTCGGCTACACCACCGACAATCTGCGCTTCGTCGTGAAGCACCAGGGCGAGACCATGGCCGACCTGCCGATCAAGGAGCTCGGCGACGAGGCTCCCGAATATGACCGGCCCTGGATCGAGACGCCGCTCCAGCAGCGCATCGCGCCCGAGAGCGTCGAGGCGCCGCTGAGCAACGCGCAGGCGCTGCTCAAGCTGATCGGCTCTCCCGATCTGTGCTCGAAGCGTTGGGTCTTCGAGCAGTACGACACGCTGATCCTCGGCAATTCCGTGGTGACGCCCGGCGGCGATGCCGGCCTGATCCGGATCGAGGACGGACCCAAGGGTCTCGCGATGACCGCCGACGTCAATCCACGCTATTGCGAGGCCGACCCGTTCGAGGGCGGCAAGCAGGCTGTGGCGGAAGCCTGGCGGAATCTCACCGCGACCGGCGCGACGCCGCTCGCCGTCACCGACAACCTGAATTTCGGCAATCCCGAGCGGCCCGAGGTGATGGGCCAGCTCGTCGGCTGCATTCGCGGCATCGGCGAGGCATGCCGGGCGCTCGATTTCCCCGTCGTCTCCGGCAATGTCTCGCTCTACAACGAGACCAACGGCGTCTCGATCCTGCCGACGCCCACCATCGGCGGCGTTGGCGTGCTGGCCGATGTGACCAGGCATGCGACGATCGCCTTCAAGGCCGAAGGCGAGGCGATCATCCTGATTGGCGAGACGCAGGGCTGGCTCGGCCAGTCATCCTATCTCGCGACGATCTGCGGTCGGGAGGAGGGCGCGCCGCCGCCGGTCGATCTCGCCGTCGAGCGTCGCAACGGCGATGTCATCCGCAACCTGATCACGGCGCAGCGCGTCACCGCCTGCCACGACCTGTCCGATGGCGGGCTCGCTGTCGCGCTGGCCGAGATGGCGATGGCAAGCGGCATCGGCGCGATGATCGATGCACTGCCTGTGGGGCCGGCCCATGCCGTGCTCTTCGGCGAAGATCAGGCGCGCTATCTCGTGACGGTGCCGGCGGCTTCTGTCGAAGCTATCCTGTCCGAGGCGAAGGCTGCTGGCGTTCCCGCTCTGGCGCTTGGCCGGACCGGCGGCAACGCGCTTGCCCTGCCGGGCGAAGCGGCGGTTGCGGTCGCCGATCTCAAGTCAGCCCATGAAGCCTGGCTGCCGGCCTATATGGCCGGCAAAGCCGCCTGAGGAGATCAGCCATGGCGATGGATGCGCGCGATATCGAGGCGATGATCAAGGCGGCGCTGCCGGACGCCGTCGTCGAGATCAAGGATCTCGCCGGCGATGGCGACCATTATGCCGCGACCGTCATCTCGGCAGCCTTTGCCGGCAAGAGCCGGGTGCAGCAGCACCAGATGGTCTACGCCGCGCTGAAAGGTAACATGGGCGGCGTGCTGCATGCCCTTGCGCTGACGACCTCGGTTCCCCAGAATTAGGGGATCGGGATTTCTGCGGAGGCTGCCATGCCGGCCGATACGCTTTACGAGGATGACATCGTGACTTGGGCCGAGCGACAGGCGCAGGGTATTCGCGAGCTTGCCCGCACGCGCCCGGAGCTGTCGAACCTGCTCGACTGGGAGAACATAGCCGAGGAGATCGAGACCTTGGGGCGCAGCGAGTGGAAGGGCGTCGCTTCGAAACTCCGGGTGGCGCTGGAGCATATTCTCAAGGCTTATTGCGATCCCAATGCCCTGTCTTGCCGTGTCTGGGAGGGTGAGACCAATCGGGCACTTGCCGAGGCCCGGGACGATTATCGCCCGTCGATGCGCCCGCATATCGACATGGATATGGTCTGGCAGAGCGCCTTCAGGTTCGCCGCCGATGCGCTTCGGATTTATGGCGTCCGCATTCCACCCGGCATCCCGCCCCAAAGCCCCTTCGGGCTCGACCAGCTTCTGGACACCGCTTTCGACCATCGCACCGGCCTGGAAGCTCTGCTCGGCAGAGCATCTTCCAGCCACTGACAAACCAAGGATCAAGCCATGACCGACGTCAACGCCCGCCTCGATGCCGAAGTGAAGTCCGCCGATGTCGTGCTCTTCATGAAGGGCACGCCGCAATTCCCGATGTGCGGCTTCTCCGGCCAGGTCGTGCAGATCCTCAGCTACATCGGCGCGCCCTTCAAGGGCGTCAACGTGCTGGAGGACCAGGAGATCCGCGAGGGCATCAAGGCCTATTCGAACTGGCCGACGATCCCGCAGCTCTACGTCAAGGGCGAGTTCGTCGGCGGCTGCGACATCACCCGCGAGATGTTCCAGGCCGGTGAACTGCAGGCGCTCTTCGAGGAGAAGGGCATCACCGTCAAGCAGGCGAGCTGAGAAGCGCGCTTGCCGGCGCGGCAGGCCTTAGGCCGCCGCGCATCCCGGATGAGGTTTCAGAACCCGCTCTTTCGAGGGCGGGTTTTTCGCGAGCTTGTTTTCGGGGCGGATCGGCCGGCGCACCAGTTCGCCACCGCAATTGGGGCATACCCCCTTGAAGCGACCTTCCGCGCAATCGGCGCAGAAGGTGCACTCGAAGGTGCAGATCATCGCGTCGCGCGCCTCAGGGGCCAGATCGCGGTCGCAGCATTCGCAGTTCGGGCGCAGTTGCAGCATCGAGGCCTCCTCCGGATTGGCTGAGGATGCCGGCTCTGGCCTCCCTTGACCAATGCATCCTGCTGATGATCGCGATCACTTCACCAGCAGCCAGTCCTCGATGACGAGCGCGTCGAGCCCGCTGGTATAGAACATCAGGATCGCGTCCTCGGCCGTGTGCAGGATGGGCTTGCCCATGATGTTGAAGGAGGTGTTCAGGATCACCGGTACGCCCGTCAGCGCGTGGAAGGCCGAGATCAGCGCGTGATAGCGCGGGTTTCGCTCTGCCGTCACGCTCTGCAGGCGGCCCGTGCCGTCCTCATGCACGACGGCGGGCACGCGGGATCGCACCGCTTCCTTCCAGACCAGAGTGCGCTCCATATAGGGCGCGTCCTGATAGTCCTCGAACCAGTCGGCCGCATGCTCCGCCAGGATCGACGGCGCGAAGGGGCGGAAGGCCTCGCGATATTTCACCTTGGCGTTGAGGATGTCCTTGGCGTCGGCCGGGCGCGGATCGGCGATGATCGAGCGGTTGCCGAGCGCGCGCGGGCCGAATTCGGCCCGGCCCTGGACCCAGCCGATCAGTTTGCCTTCCGTCAGCAGCTTCGCCGTGACGGGCGCGATCTCGTCGGGGGTGAGCCTGCGCAGGCGCGGCTCCCAGGCCTGCATTCGCTCCAAGGTTTCAGTCGAGACGGTCGATCCGAGATAGGGTGAGGCCGGTCCCTTAGGTGCGCGCCAGTCGGGGTTGGACTGCGCATGGCTGAGCCAGGCGGCGCCGATCGCGTTGCCGTCATCGGCGGGGGCCGAAGGCACGAAAACCTCGGCAAAGCCGTGGCGGCCGGCGATCTTGCCGTTGAAGGAGGAGTTCAACGCGCAGCCGCCGGCCAGAACGAGGTTGGCGGAGGGCACCAGGGCTGCGGTCTGCGCGAGCAGCGCCTCCATCATCTCGGCGAAGACGTTCTGCCCGCAGCGGGCGAGATCGGCCCAGCCCTGGTCGAGGGCATCGGCCGGACGCAGGTTCAGGATCTCGGCAGACACCTCGCGCACGATGTCGGCCGTGGCGAAGGAGAGCTTGTTGTCCTCGATGCGGTAGAGCCTGCGCAGCAGCGCCATCAGGCGGTCGTCGCTGCGGCCATAGGGCGCCAGCCCCATGATCTTCCATTCCTCGCCCTTGGCCTGATCGAAGCCGGCGAGATCGGTGACGAGGCCGAAATAGAAGCCGATCGATTCGCGCCCGCGATGGCGCTTGACCTCGCGGATGCGGCCATCCTCCAGCGCGAAGATCGCCGAGGCGCCCGTCTCGCCCATGCCGTCGACGACGAGGCAGGCGGCGTCCGTGAAGGGAGAGGACCAGCAGGCGTAAGCCGCATGGCTGAGATGGTGGCCGTGGCGCTTGATGCCGGTGACATTGGCCCTGCCGAAGGCGCGGTCGAGCCCGAGCAGCGTGCCGATGCCGGCGCGCTGCTGGCCCATATGCAGCGAGGCGATCAGCGCGCGCTCGGTGCGCTCAGGCACCAGCGAGCGGTTGAGTTCCGGCGAGAGCTTGAGCAGGGCATCGAGCGAGAACGAGCCGGCACGGCTCATCTGGTCGAGGAAGCCGGTGAACTCCTCGCCCCAGCTCGTGGCGATCGCGACCTCGGCATCCGCGGGAATGTAGCGCCTGAGCAGCGATTCCATCCGCGCCGGCGAATCGGGCTCGCAGTTTGGAGCCCGCTTGAACTGCAGATAGCGCTCGGTCGCCTCGGCGAAAAGCACGGTGCCGGCGGGGTCGACGATGGCGAGGGCCGGGTCGTGGAAGGTCGTGGCGAGGCCGATCGTGTAGGTCATGCCGGGTAGGGTAGAGGCAGCGAGCCGATGGACGCAATCAGGCGCGCTGCACGGTCGAGACGGCCTATGGCTTGCCGGTGAAGGCCACGCTGTCGGCGATCGTTCTGATGGCGGGTTCTAGCGTCTCGAAACGGGCCTCGTCGGCGGTCGCGATCAGCCGCACGAAACGGCCATTGGGGCCGATCGCCATGTACTGGACGAAGCGCTTGCGGGCGCCGTCGATCTGATGCGTTCCGCTGAAGAGCAGGCCGTCGGAGCCGGCGAAGCGGACCTGATCGCGGCTCGTGATTTCGGCGGTCTCGAAATGGCGGGTGGTCTTGAGCAGTTTTTCGGCGGCGTCGCCGAGCTGATCCGGCCCGATTTGGCCGCTGGTCTGATAGGTCGCGATCAGCATCGGCTGTTCGCTCTTGGGATCGACGTTCAGGGAGCCGGCGGTCATCAGCACGCCGAGCCCGCCGAAGGTGTCGACCACGCGAAAGGGCTCGCTGGCGCGGATGTGGAAAGGCAGTGCCTCGAGCTTCTGTTCGAGCGTCGCTTCGGCGCCGAGCGAGACGGATGTCACCATCGCGCGCACGTCCTGCGTCCGCAGCCTTGTGGTCGTCGGGGCCTGGACGGTCAGGAGCACGGTCCGTTCGCCCTTGAGTAGGGCGATCCATTTGTCGAAGCGCGCCGCGCCCATGCTCTGCGTGCCGGTGGCGAAGGGAACGGTTTGTCCGTCTCCGCCCTTGATCCGGTCGAGCGATGCGACCGTGACATTCTGCTTGGCGAAGTTGGTCCTGGCGGTGTCGAGATCGGCAAAGAGCTTCGACACTTCGGGATGAGCGACGGCCGGCATCTCGACGATCACGACCGAGGCCTGCAATTCAGCGTTTTCCAGCCCGGCGAAGCGCGAGGACGGCACGAAGCCCTTCATCGGCTGGAGCGTCACGCTGGTTCCGGGGACGGTGATGCGCTCCTGCGCGACGCTCGGCTGCGCCGGCAGCAAACCCAGAAGGGCTGCGGCGAGGCAGGAGAAAATGCGGGCGATGAAAGGGAATCGGACGGACAGGCTCATCGGCGATGCCTCTTCGGGGGCGCTGAGGCGCCGTTGCGAGATCGGGCGAATGACGGGGAGCTAGCTAGAGAGCGATTATGGCGATTTGACCAAACCGGGGGTCGTGACGGGCGGTTCGCGCCTCAGCGCTTGAGCGCCGCGCCAATCAGCGCCTTGGCATCAGCACTCGCCCAGTCGGCCGGACCCTGCAGGATCGCCAGTTCGCGTCTCCATGCGTCGATTGCGAGACCGTTGTTCCGCCCTTCTGTCGTATGGTAAGGTGTCCCACTGACGAGTGGGGGGCGTTCCATGCTGCGGCGTCACTATGTCATTATCCAGCAAGGCGAGACCTCGCGGACGATCGAACTCATCGATAGCGAGGAAGCGCGCGGAGAGTCCGCATCAGGACGCTGGAATCACCGGCGCATCGACCGAAGCTTCGAAGCCGAGCCTGGTTCCGAGGACGCGATCCTTTTCACCTCGGCGTCTCACGTCCATCGCCGCTGGAAGTGGTCGCAAGCCGACGCCCGCACCCTGACGATCGGCACCGTATTCGACAGCGCTTCGCACAAGACGGGGGAAGAAGGACAGCTTTTCACCGCCCTGATCTTTCTCAAGGGCATGGACCGCAAGGCGGATGGCACCTTCGCCGGAACGTTCAGCGCGAATGAGAAAGGAGGACGTGGAAATGGCAAGGGCCAACTCGTCAATGGCGTCGATCCCTATTTCAAGAAGGGCGAAGTGACCTGGAGCGTTGTGGAATATCTCGCGGGCCTGTGAGAACCGCAGACGGCCACGCGCCTCAGCGCTTGATCGCCGCGCCGATCAGCGCCTTGGCATCCGTGCTCGCCCAGTCGGCCGGGCCCTGCAGGATCGCCAGCTCGCAGCCTTCCGCATCGACGATCAGGCTGACCGGCATGCCCTCGATCTTGCGGGCGGCCCGCAGATCCTGGAACACTTTCGCTTGCGGATCGGCGTAATAGGGCAGTGCTGTGATCTTGCGCTCGGCCAGCCAAGCCTTGGGCTTGTCGAGGTTGCGGGTGTCGATATTGATGGCGACCACCGCGAAATCCTTGCCGCCGAGCGCGCCTTGCAGCGCATCGAGGGCGGGCATCTCCTTCAGGCAGGGCGGGCACCAGGTCGCCCAGAGATTAACCAGGAGCGTGCGGCCCTTGAACGCCGACAGCGAGGTCGGCGTGCCGTCGGGGCCATTGAAGGCGAGCTCCGGCGTGCGCATCGGCGCGGCATTGACCTGCACGGCCGCGACCTCCCCGCGCGCCAGCGGCGCCATGCGCGCCGCCGTTGCCTTGGCTGCCCTGCAAGATGCGGAATTGCCGGCATCGCCCGCGACGGAGTAGAAGGCGGCTCCGCCGCCGAGTGCGACCAGAGCCAGCACGCCGAAGGCGGCGCCCATTTTCGACCGAGACGTCATCGCGCGTCCTAAATCAGGAAAGACCGTCGTGAGCAATCGCATGTGGGGTGGGCGTTTCGCCACGGGACCTGATGCCATCATGGAGGAGATCAATGCCTCCATCGATTTCGACCAGCGCCTGTGGCGCCAGGACATCCGTGGTTCGCTCGCCCATGCCGCGATGCTGGGCGAGACGGGCATCCTGACGAAAAAGGATGTCGCCGAGATCAGCGCCGGGCTCAAGCAGGTCGAGAGCGAGATCGAGGCCGGCAGCTTCACGTTCTCGCGCGCGCTCGAGGACGTTCACATGAACGTCGAGAGCAGCCTGAAGGACCGGATCGGCGCTGCCGCCGGCCGCCTTCACACCGGCCGCTCGCGCAACGACCAGGTCGCCACCGACATGAAGCTCTGGGTGCGCGACACGCTCGATGCCCTCGACGAGCAGATGGCCGATCTTCAGCTCGCCTTGGCTGAAAAGGCCGAGACGCATGCCGGGTCGGTGATGCCGGGCTTCACCCATCTGCAGTCGGCGCAGCCGGTCACCTTCGGCCATCACCTGCTGGCCTATGTCGAGATGCTCGGCCGCGACCGGGGCCGCATCGCCGATGCGCGCGCCCGCCTCAACGAAAGCCCGCTGGGCGCGGCCGCGCTCGCCGGCACCTCCTTCCCGATCGATCGCGAGATGACGGCGAAGGCGCTCGGCTTCGACCGGCCGACGGCCAATTCGCTCGATTCGGTCTCGGACCGCGATTTCGTGCTGGAGACCCTGGCCGCAGCCTCGATCTGCGCGATGCATCTGTCGCGGCTGGCCGAGGAGATCGTGCTCTGGGCGACGCCGCAATTCGGCTTCGTGCGGCTGTCCGACGCCTTTTCGACCGGCTCCTCGATCATGCCGCAGAAGCGCAATCCCGATGCGGCCGAGCTGGTGCGCGGCAAGGCGGGGCGCGTCTTCGGGCATCTGCAGGGCATGCTGACGATGATGAAGGGCCTGCCGCTGACCTATTCCAAGGACATGCAGGAGGACAAGGAGGGCACCTTCGACGCGCTCCAGACGCTGTCTTTGTGCCTTGCCGCCATGGCGGGCATGGTCCGCGACATGCAGCCCGATCTGAAGGTGATGAAGAAGGCCGCCGGTATGGGCTATGCCACCGCGACCGACCTCGCCGACTGGCTGGTGCGGGTGCTGAAGATGCCGTTCCGCGACGCCCATCACGTCACCGGGCGTCTCGTCGGTATCGCCTCGGAGCGGAAGATCGGGCTGGAGAAGCTCTCGCTCGCCGAGATGCAGGCGGTCGAGCCGCAGATCACCGAGGCGGTGTTTGGCGTGCTCGGCGTCGAGCAATCGGTAAAGAGCCGCCTCAGCTATGGCGGCACAGCACCGGCCAATGTCCGCCGGCAGGCCAAGCGCTGGTTGAAGAAACTCGCAAAGGGCTGAGGCCCGTCATGCCCGGGCCTGACCCGGGCATGACGTCTCCGTCAAAGCCTCGCCTCCGCCGCCATCCTTCGCTACAGTCTTCACGACGCTTCGCCCAAAGGTTCGCTTACGTGCTGCACTCCCGCCTGAAAATCGGCCGCGCCGTCCTGGTCGCGAGCCTGCTCGCACTCGCGCTTGGGGCCTGCGGCCGCAAGGGGCCGCTCGAGGCGCCGCCGAACGCGACCGGCGCCATCGACCTGCCTGATGCGCAGATCGGCGCTGTGGAGCGGGATGCGGAATCGTTGACGCAGAGTTCGATCCTCGCCAGGCCGCCCAAGGCCAGCCGGCAGGTCACCGTCCCCGAGAAGCCCTTCGTGCTCGACGCGATCCTCTAAGGGCATCCGATGCATCATTTCAGCTATCGCGACGGCTCCCTCTTCGCGGAGGATGTCGATCTGCGCCGGATCGCCGATGAGGTCGGCACGCCGGTCTATGTCTATTCCTCGGCCACGATCGAGCGGCATTACCGGCTGTTTGAGGCTGCCGTGAAGGCGGCTGCGCCGACGGGCAAGGCGCATGTCTTCTATGCGATGAAGGCCAACGGCAATCTCGGCGTGCTGAAGACGCTGGCCGCGCTCGGCGCCGGGGCCGACACGGTCTCTGAGGGCGAGGTGCGCAAGGCGCTGGCGGCAGGCTTCCCGCCCGAGCGCATCGTCTTTTCAGGCGTCGGCAAGAGCGAGAGCGAACTGCGCTACGCTGTCGAGCAGGGCATCTACCAGGTCAATATCGAGACGGAAGGCGAGCTCGACCTGCTGTCGCGCGTCGCCGGGCTGCTCGGCAAGCGCCAGGAGGCGGTGTTCCGGGTCAATCCCGATATCGGCGCCGGCGGCCACGCCAAGATCACCACCGGCTCGTCCGAGAACAAGTTTGGCGTCTCCTTCGAGGAGGTCAGCCGGCTTTATACCCGCGCCGCCAATATGCCGGGCGTTCGGATGATGGGGCTGGCGCTGCATATCGGCAGCCAGATCCGCGAGACCGAGTCCTATGAAGCGGCCTACACCAAGATGGTGGCGCTGGTCGGAAGCCTGCGGGCTGAGGGCCATCGCGTCGACCGGCTCGATCTCGGCGGCGGGCTCGGCATCCCCTATGAGATCCCGAAGGACTTCAGCCACGGCCCCGACCTGATCGAGGCCTATGCCGAGATGGTCGGGCTGGTCACCAGGGGGCTCGACGTCGAGCTCGGCTTCGAGCCGGGCCGGCTCATCGTCGGCAATGCCGGTATCCTGCTGACGCGGGTGCTGCATCTCAATCCGCGCCCGACGAAGCAGTTCCTCGTCGTTGATGCGGCAATGAACGACCTCGTCCGGCCGGCGATGTACGAGGCGTATCACGAGATCTGGCCGGTATCGGAGCCGGAGGCCGGCGCCGCCGAGGTGGCCTATGACGTGGTCGGGCCGATCTGCGAATCGGGCGACACCTTCACCGCCGGGCGTCTGCTGCCCGCGCTGCGGCCCGACGACCTGATCGCCTTCATGACGGCGGGCGCCTATGGCGCCAGCATGTCCTCGACCTACAACCAGCGCCTGCTGGTGCCGGAGGTGCTGGTGAAGGGCGCCGAATATGCCGTGACACGGCCGCGCCAGAGCTATGAAGACCTGCTCGGCACGGATCGTGCACCGCCCTGGCTCGCCTGAGCACGACGCCGAAAGTGGGAACCGGTTTTCGGAGCGCGTCATGCTCCAAAATCAGGAATCCGCGTTCACGATACGTCGAGCGGGCTGTGGGTGACACGCCTTCGCTCTGGCCTTGCCACATTCCCGTGCTAGCCTTCGGGAAATGGCGATGGTCTGGCGGCAGTGGGGGCGGCTCGGAGCGATGGCATGAATGAGGCGCAGCGCCGCAAGGCGCCTGATCCGATCGAAGGCGTCCGGCAGCGGCTGGCGCGCCTTGCCATGGCGTCGCGGTTCTCGCTCGGCTGGGAGCGGCTCTGGCCACGGCTCTGGCTTCCTGCCGGCGTCATTCTCGCATTTCTAGCGGTGTCCTGGTTCGGGCTGTGGACGCATCTGCCCTGGCAGGGGCGGGCGATCGGCCTCGTCCTCTTCCTCGTCGCGCTTGCTGCGGGCCTCTGGCATGCGGCGACGACGGCGCTGCCGACGCATCGCGATGCGCTGACGCGGCTCGACCAGTCGCTGGTGGGTGGGCACCGTCCGGCCTCGGCGCTGGAGGACAGCCTCGCTGTCGGCGCCAAGGACCCCGTCTCGCAGGCGCTCTGGGCTGTTCATGTCGAGCGCCAGAGCGCGCGAATCGCCGGGCTGAGCGTGGCCGGGCCACAGCCGCGCATGGCTGGGCGCGATCGCCATGCGCTGCGTGCCGTACCGCTGCTGGCCGCCGTCACCGCCTTTTTCGTCGCCGGCCATGAGGCGATGCCGCGGCTTTCGGCCGCCTTCGACTGGCGCGGCCCGTCGCTGCCGGCGCCGGCGGTGCGGGTCGATGCCTGGATCGATCCGCCGGCCTATACCCGCCTGCCGCCGGTGCTGATCGACTTCGCGAGGCTTGCCAGCCCGCAGATCAGCGCGCCCGAGAAATCGACGATCGTGGTGCGCATCGCCGGGAAGACCGCGATGGATGTCGCGACGACCGGCCGGCTCGACCTCTTGCCGCCGCCTGATGCGAAGCCGGCCGAGGGACAGGCTTCAGCGGGTCAGGCTGCGGCCGGCCAGGGTCCTGCCGCCAAGCCGGCAGCCGCGGGCGCCACGCCCGCCGTGCTGGAGAAGCGCTTCACGCTGGCCGGCAACGGCACGCTGCGCCTGACTGGGGGTGGTGCGCCGGGCACGACGCTGTCGATCACCGCCGTCGCCGACCAGCCGCCCAAGCCGAGCTTTATCGACACGCCCAAGCCGGTCACCGGAGCGCAGGCCGGCGGGCTCTCGGTATCCTATCGGGTCAAGGACGATTACGGCGTGGCGTCGGTGGAGGCCACCGTCGAGCGCAGCGGGCCGCCCTCGGCCGGGCGCTCGCTGGTCGAGGCGCCCAAGCAGACGCTGAGCGTGCCGTCCTCGCCCGATGGCGAGGAGGAGATGAAGAGCACGGTCGATTTCTCGGCTCATCCGTGGGCCGGGGCGAAGGTCAGGATGACGCTGGTCGCGCGCGACGAGGCCGGCCAGGAAGGCCGCAGCGAGCCCGTCGAGGTCGTGCTGCCGCAGCGGACCTTCGCCAAGCCGCTGGCCAAGGCCCTGGTCGAGCAGCGCCGCAAGCTGGTCATGGATGTCGAGGACCGCCGCAAGGTGCAGCTCGCCATGGATGCGCTGCTGATCGAACCCGACATGTTCATGAAGGAGACCGGCGTCTATCTGGGCATGCGCATGATCAACGAGCGGCTGCGCCGGGCCTCCAGCGACGACCAGCTGCGCGAGGTCGCCGAGCTGATGTGGGCGCTGGCGCTCCAGCTCGAGGATGGCGACCTGTCGGATGCCGAGCGGGCGCTGCGGGCGGCGCAGGAGAACCTGCAGCAGGCCCTTGAGCGCGGCGCCTCCGAAGAGGAGATCAAGAAGCTCACCGAGGAAATGCGGCGGGCGATGGACCAGTTCATGCGCCAGCTCGCCGAGCAGATGCAGCGCCAGCAGCAGAACGCCGATCCCAACCAGATGTCGCAGCTGCCGGAGAATTTCCGCTCGGTGACGCCGCGTGACCTGCAGAACATGCTCAACCGCATCGAGGAGCTCTCGAAGCGCGGCGACATGGCCGAGGCGCAGCGCCTGATGGAAGAGCTCAACCAGATGCTCAACAATCTTCAGATGGCGCGTCCGGGCCAGCAGGACCCGCGCCAGCGCGAGATGAACCAGGCGCTATCTGACCTCGACAAGATGACGCGTGAGCAGCAGGGCCTGCGCGACGAGACCTTCCAGCAGGAGCAGCAGCGCCAGAACCGGACGCAGCGTGGCCCGCGCCCGGGCCAACAGCAGGCCCGTCCCGGACAGCAGGGCCAGCGTCAGCAGGGGCAACGCGGCCAGCAAGGCCAGCGCGGTCAGCAGCCGGGCCAGCAGCCCGGCGAACAGGGCGAGGACGGCGAGGAGGGCGAAGGTCAGCAGGGCGAGAACGGTCAGGGCCAAAATGGTCAGGGCCAGAGCCTGGCCCAGCGCCAGCAGGCCCTGCGCGACCGGCTGCAGGAGCTGCAGAAGCGGATGCGCGGTATGGGCGCACCCCAGCAGGGCGAGCTCGGCGAGGCCGAGGACGCGATGGGCGAGGCCGGCGAGCAGCTCGGCCAGGGCCAGGGCGAAGGTGCGCTCGATGCTCAAGGCCGGGCGCTGGAAGCACTGCGCAAGGGCGGCCAGAACCTCGCCCAGCAGATGCAGGGCCAGCCCGGCGAGGGCGGCGAACCCGGCGAGGGCGCCTTCGGCGAGCCGGATGGGCAGCCGGCGGGCCGTCCCTCGGCGCAGCAGCGCGGCCGCGAGGATCCGCTCGGCCGGCCGCAGCGCCAGCGCGACTGGGCCGATGGCCGGGTGCGGGTGCCGGGCGCCGACGAAAGCGCGACCCAGCGTGCGCGGCGCATCCTCGATGAACTCCGCCGCAGGCTCGGCGACCCGTCGCGGCCGATGGAAGAGCTGGATTATCTGGAGCGCCTGCTCAGGCGGAATTGAGGGGCAGTGGCGTCATGGTCGGGCTTGACCCGACCATCTCGGAAACCAGTGGCTTCTCGTCCCGAGATTCTCGGGTCTGCGCTTCGCTTCACCCGAGAATGACGGCGCTGTCAGGCTTTGGACCGCTCCCAGCTCGCCACCAGCGCCCCGACCACGATCAGCACGCAGGAGACTGCCAGCAGCCAGCTCGGCTGGGTGTATCCCGCTAGCACCAGCACGATCGTCGAGAGCACCGGCGCGGCATAGGAGGCGACGCCGAGGAGCGCGACGTCGCCCTGCTTCATGCCGATGTCCCAGACCACGAAGGCGAGCCCGATCGAGCCCAGCCCCAGGCCGAGCACACCGCCCCATTCGACCCAGGTCAGGGACCAGATCGTCGTCTCGAAGGCGAGGTGGCAGGCGAAGGCCGGCACCGCGCAGCCCAGCATGGTGATGCACAGGCTCTCGGAGGGCACGTTGGCGAAACGACGCGAGACCACCGAATAGCTCGCCCAGATGAAGGCGCCGATCGCTGCCAGCACATGGCCGAGTGCAAGCCCGCCGCCCTCGATCCCGCCCGAGATCAGGAGCCCGGTCGCGGCAAGGCCGATCAGCGCGCCGACCAGATGGCGGAGCTTCAGCTTGCCGCCGGGCAGCAGGGCGGCGAACAGCACGATCAGCAGCGGCCAGAGATAATGGATCAGGTTCGCCTCGGCGGCCGGCGCGGTCTTCAGCGCCGCATAATAGATCGCGGTGTCGCCGAAGGGGCCGTAGAGCCCGAGCGCGAAGGAGGCCGGCGTCGGGCGGATGCGGGCAAGCTGTCCACGCACGGCAGCGACGGCGAGGATCAGGAGCCCGCCGATGACGAAGGTCATGCCGACGAGCTGGAAGGGCGGCACGCGGCCGCTCATCGCCGTGAACAGCGCCAGCGTCGACCAGAGCAGAATGGCAAGGAAACCGATGAGCGTGGCGGTGCGGCTGGTCATGACCATGTCGTGGCTTTAGGCGGGCTGGCGCCTCGATAGCAGGCGGATGGCCGAAAGCCGAGGGGTCTTTGCCCGTGCGCGCCGGATTTGCCGCATCGCAGCACGGCTTTCACGCCATGGATGCCATGATCTGGGCGCCGCGCGGCGGCATTGACGGCGACGGCACGAAGGATCAAGCGTCCCGGCCATGACAACGCTATCGCTGCCCGCCACCGAGCGCCGCCCGCTGATCCCGATCCTGGTCGCGCTCAGCGTCGCGCATCTGCTGAACGACCTGCTTCAGTCGATGATCCCCGCGCTTTATCCGCTGATCAAGGAGACATACCGGCTCGACTTCATGCAGATCGGGCTGATCACGCTCGCCTTCCAGGTGACGTCGTCGCTGCTGCAGCCACTGCTTGGCTATCTCACCGACAAGCGGCCCTGGCCCTATGCGATGGTCGCCGGCATGGGCGCGACGCTGGTCGGGCTGCTGACGCTCGCCTATGCCGCAAGCTACGGCATGGTGCTGTTGGCGGCCGCGCTGGTGGGCCTGGGCTCGGCCGTGTTCCACCCCGAGGCGACACGGATGGCGCGCCATGCCGCCGCCGGGCGGCAGGGGCTGGCGCAGGGGCTGTTCCAGGTCGGCGGCCATGCCGGCTATGCGATCGGGCCGCTGCTGGCGGCGGCCGTCGTGGTGCCGCGCGGACAGGCGAGCCTGGCCTGGTTCTCGATCGTCGTGCTGGTCGCGATGACGCTGATGTCCTGGACCGCCTCGCGCTACAGCGCCTTCCGGCGCGGCCAGGCGAAGGGGCATGGCGACGAGGTCGCCGGGCACGGCCTGTCGCGCGGGCGCGTGCTGTTTGCGATGGCGATTCTGATCCTGCTGATGGTCTCGAAGAACGGCTACACGGCCGCCTTCACCTCTTACTACACCTTCTATCTGATCAGCCGCTTCGAGATCACGGTGCAGCTCTCGCAGATCATGCTGTTCCTCTATCTCGGGGTCAGCACCTTCGGCGTCATCATCGGTGGCATGGTCGGCGACAGGATCGGCCGCGACCGGGTGATCTGGCTTTCGATCGTCGGGTCTTTGCCATTCGCGCTGCTGCTGCCCCATGCGGACCTGTTCTGGACCGGCGTGCTCAGCGTGATCATCAGCTTTGTCATGGCGAGCGCCTTCTCGGCGATCCTGATCTACGCGATCGACCTCGTGCCGCATCGCGTCGGGCTGGTCGGCGGCCTGTTCTACGGGCTCGCCTTCGGCCTGGCCGGCGTCGCGGCGGCGGTCCTCGGCGCACTGGCCGATCGCGTCGGCATCGTCGAGGTGTTCAGGATCTGCGCCTGGCTGCCGGCGCTGGGGCTCCTGACCTTCCTGCTGCCGAAGGCGGCGCGGCGGGTCTGAGCCCGCCGCGCTTCGGCCTCACGCCATGTACTGCCCGCCATTGACGGCGAAGGTCGCGCCGGTGGCGAAGGCGCCCTGCTCGGAGGCGAGGAAGACGACCATCGCCGCGATCTCCTCGGGCTTGCCCAGCCGCCCGACCGGAATGCCGGCGATGACGCGCTGGAGCGCGGCTTCCGGCATCGCCGAGACCATGTCGGTGCCGATATAGCCCGGCGTGATCGCGTTGACGGTAATGTTCTTGTTGGCGTTTTCCTGGGCCAGCGCCTTGACGAAGCCGATGTCGCCGGCCTTGGCGGCGGAGTAGTTGACCTGCCCCATCTGGCCCTTCTGGCCGTTGATCGAGGAGATCACGATGATGCGGCCGAAGGAGCGGGCGCGCATACCCTCGATCACCGGGCGCGTCATGTTGAACAGCGAGTCGAGGTTGGTGCGGATCACGTCCGACCAGCTCTCTTTGGTCATCTTGTGGAAGAAGCCGTCCCGGGTGATGCCGGCATTGTTCACGAGAATGTCGATCGGGCCGATATCGGCCTCGACCTTGGCGATGCCCGCAGCGCAGGCGTCGTAGTCGCCGACATCCCATTTGAACACGGGTATGCCGGTCTCGGCCTGAAATTTGGCGGCCGCCTCGTCATTGCCGGCATAGCTGGCGGCGACCCTGTGGCCGGCCTCAGCCAAAGCCCGGCTGATCGCCGCCCCGATGCCACGCGTTCCCCCCGTGACCAGTGCCACCTTCGTCATGTCCGTCCCTCCTCATGGCGGCGTGGGCGCCGCACTCTTGTTCCGACAGCTTAGTGTTCGGATAGCTTCATGTCGGGCGTGTAGGCGCCGTCGATGTCCTTGATGATGGCCTGGCCGCAGATGACACGCTGCTCCTTCGCGTCGAAGGTCAGCGTCGGGTGCCCGTACAGCACCCAGCCCTGGCTCAGCGCCTCCGAGACCCGATGGCAGAAGGATGCGTCATCGGGGCCGGTGAGATAGCGGTAGAGCGTCGTTTGACGCGCCATGCCGGTCTCAGCGCTCCAGCGCCATCGCGACGCCCATGCCGCCGCCGATGCAAAGCGTGGCGAGGCCCTTCTTGGCGTCGCGCTTGCCCATTTCGTGCAGCAGCGTGACGAGGACGCGCGCACCGGAGGCGCCGATCGGGTGGCCGATCGCGATCGCGCCGCCATTGACGTTGACGATGTCGGGGTTCCAGCCGAGGTCCTTGTTGACCGCCAGCGCCTGCGCGGCGAAGGCCTCGTTGGCCTCGACGAGGTCGAGATCGGCAACCTTCCAGCCGGCCTTTTCCAGCGCCTTGCGTGTCGCCGGGATCGGGCCCGAGCCCATGATCGCGGGATCGACGCCGGCGGTGGCCCAGGAGGCGATGCGGGCGAGCGGGGTCAGGCCACGCTTCGCGGCTTCCTTGGCGGTCATGATGACGAGGGCTGCGGCGCCGTCATTGATGCCCGAGGCGTTGCCGGCGGTGACGGTGCCGTCCTTCGAGAAGGCCGGACGCAGCTTGGCCATGGCCTCAAGGGTCGCGCCGTGGCGTGGATATTCGTCGGCATCGACCACGATGTCGCCCTTGCGGGTCGAGATCGTGAAGGGAACGATCTCGTCCTTGAAGCGGCCGGCCTTCTGGGCGGCCTCGGCCTTGTTCTGCGAGCCGACGGCGAAGGCGTCCTGTTCCTCGCGGCTGATCTGCCATTTGGTCGCGACGTTCTCGGCCGTGGTGCCCATGTGGTAGCCGTGGAAGGCGTCCCAGAGACCGTCCTTGATCATGGTGTCGGTGAATTTCAGGTCGCCCATCTTGGTGCCGTTGCGCAGATGCGCGGCATGCTGCGACATCGACATCGATTCCTGGCCGCCGGCGACGATGATGTCGGCATCGCCATTGGCGATCTGCTGCAGGCCGATGGCGACGGTGCGCAGGCCCGAGCCGCAAAGCTGGTTCAGGCCCCAGGCCGTCTTCTCCTGCGGGATGCCGGCGGCCATGGCGGCCTGGCGGGCGGGGTTCTGGCCCTGGCCTGCGGTCAGGACCTGACCCATGATGAGCTCGTCGACATCGCCGCCCTCGATCCTGGCACGGACCAGCGCTTCCTTGATCGCGGCGGCGCCGAGATCATGGGCGGCAGTGTTGGCGAAAGCGCCGTTGAAGGCGCCGACCGCGGTGCGCGCCGCGCTGACGATCACGATGTCCGTATCGGCCATGGGGCAAATCCTTAGCTGGGTGTCGCGACGGTCCGCTCGCTTGAGGGCCGCCTGTTCGAGGGCCACCTTCGAAGCCTGCTGCGCCGCCGTCAAGTGAGCGATAAGAGATCGCGCCGCCGAAAGCTTGGGCGGGGCCCACCTCGCGCTGCCGCAAAGACGGGCAATCGCCGTCATGCTTTAGTCTTGTTTTTGCACCGCACGCTCAAAAAACTTGCGACGCACGCCGCAGTGGCTACGATCGTCCCGGATGAAACCGTTCAGCCTTCCCGCAACGCGATCTTCGCGCTGCGGTACGTGCCAACGCGATGCAGGGTTCCGATGGCCAGCGACAAAGAACCGACCGTCATCAAGAAATACGCCAATCGCCGTCTCTACCACACGGGCACGAGTTCCTATGTGACGCTGGAAGATTTGGCCGGTCTGGTGCGCGGCGGCGAGGATTTCGTCGTCTACGACGCGAAGTCCGGCGAGGACATCACCCGCTCGGTGCTGGCGCAGATCATCTTCGACGAGGAGGCCAAGGACGGCCAGAACCTGCTGCCGATCGCCTTCCTGCGCCAGTTGATCCGCTTCTATGGCGACAGCATGTCGGCGCTGGTGCCGCGCTATCTCGAATTCTCGATGGACAGCCTGACCAAGGACCAGGGCCAGTTCCGCGAGCAGATGACCAAGGCCTTTTCGGGTGGAGCGATCGGTGGTGGCGCGCTGGATGCGATCCAGGCGCAGACGCGCGCCAACATGACCATGTTCACCGAGGCGTTCCGGCTGTTCAACCCCTTCGCCGCGGCGGCTGCCGCCAAGGCGCAGGAAGCGAGCGCGGCCGGTTCCGCCAAGGGCGACGATCTCGGCGATCTCAAGCGCGAGCTCGGCGAGATGCGCGACCGGCTGGACAAGCTGTCGAAGGGGAAGTGAGCGCGGCGCTGCTCGATGGCGTGATGTGAACACGCGCCGTCATCCTGGGCGACCGAAGGTCGTCCCGGGATCCATCATAGGGCGTGACAGAGTCCTATGATGGATCCCGGAGCTGCACGGCTTCGCCGCTTGTCCAGGATGACGGCACGTTTCGACTGACGGTGGCGCGCTCCGATCCTCGGCCTGTGGCCGTGGCTGCGCTTCAGCTCTGCGCCTGCTTGCGCATCGCGGCCTGGGCGGTCGGCTTGTAGAGCTCCGCCTTCCCCAGCAGATGTCCCTGCAGATAGGTCACGCCCCAATCGGCGAGCATGCTGGCCTGGAGTTCGTCATCGACCCATTCGGCTACCGTCTCGACGCCGAGATGGCGGGCGAGGTCGATCAGGGTGCGGACATAGAAGCGGTCGTCGGTCGAGCGGCGCAGGTTCTGGGTGAAGGTGCCGTCGATCTTCAGCACGTCGATCGGGAAGGCGCGCAGATGCCGCAGCGAGGTGTGGCCCGCGCCGAAATCGTCGATGGCGATGCGCGCGCCCCGATCCTTGATCTGCCCGAGCAGCCTCGCGACCTTAAGCGGGTTCTCGATCGTCGCGGTTTCGGTGATCTCGACGACGAGGCGTTGCGCGATGCCGCGCGCACTGCCCGTGCAGGCGACGAAGGCGTCGAGCCATTCCGGATCGGCCAGTGAGCGCGGCGAGACATTGATCGAGAGCGTCATCGCCGGATCGGCGGCGAGCAGCTCGACCGCCAGTTCCAGCACGCGATGGTCGAAGAGCCGCACGAGGCCGCGACGCTCCAGCAGGGGGATCAGCTCGGCGGTGGCGAAAAAGGCGCCCTCGCTGCCGAGGCCGACCCGCAGCAGGGCCTCGTGGAAGGCCACCTCGCGTGATTTCGCACGGACGATCGGCTGCAGCGCGAGCTCCACGCGCCGCTCGTTCAGGGCGGTCAGCGCGCTGACGTCGAAGCCGGTGCGCGAGTCCGAGGGCTCGCGGCTCTCCTGCCGCCGCGCGATCACGGCAGCATCGGAGGCGCCGGCCTTGGCGCCGCCGAGTGCGTTCTCCGCGGCCGAGAGCAACGTGCCGGCATGGTTGGACAGGTCGGGCGCGACGGCGGCCCCGACGCGCAGGCGCACGAGCGCGATGCCGCGCTGGGTCTCGATGGCGGTCTTCGCCACCGCCTTGATGAAGCGCCGTGCCGCCGCCTCGACCTGGCTGTGCGGGCAGCCGGTCAGCAGGATGGCGAAGCGATTGCTGGAATAGCGCACGAGATGGTCGCGCCGGCGCGTCACGGAGCGCAGCCGGTCCTGCACGACGGCGATGATCTCGTCGGTGGCCTCATGGCCGAAATCGTCGTTCAGCCGGGCGAGTTCGTCGATCGCGCCGACCAGCACGACGATGGCCCGGTCGGCCGGCAGATGCTCGGCCAGCGCCGAGCCGATGCGCTCCAGCAAGGCGGAGCGGTCGCCGAGATCGCCGGTCTGCGTCACCAGTTCGTCGGGGCGCACCTGACGCTCCAGCCGGAGCACGCCACGGGCGCAGGCCGGGCGGCCATCCGTGCCGGAAAACCAGCGGCCGGCATCCTCGACCCACATCCTGCGACCGGCGAGGTCGGCGGCGTAGCGCGTGCGGTAGATCACGCCCTCGCCCTGGTCCTGACCACCGGCGGAGAAGACGGCGTCATAGCGGCTGCGGCCGCTGCCGGGCTCGACGAGGCCGGCGAAGCCGAGCCCCCGCGCCATGGCGCCCTCGGGGATCGGCCCCAGCACGTCGGCCGCATTGGGGCCCCAGGTCAGGGCGTCGCTCTGGATGTCCCAGGTATAGACCACTTCGCCGATCGAGGAGAGCAGGTTGCGCGGATCCACGCGGCTGTCGTCACGAGCGTTGAAGATCGACGGCACGGGCATCGCTTGGCCTCGATGAGACGGGCTGCCCTGCATCGGGAAATCATGCCGGACCGCCCTGTCCGGACAGGAAGGGAAATGTTCCGAAACGATGCGATGCGTCGTCTTAATACCCCGTTAAGGTTGGCCGACGGATTGCAACTTTGCCCTTCGACGCAATGATTGCGTGTCGGAGTGGCACATGACCGATTCGGGATATCGGGAGGGGAGCGGCGAGCGCGCAGCGGCAGGCTTCGCGATGCTGTTGCTGCAGCTTGCCGCCAGCAAGGCCGAGATCGGCCCTTTTGCCACCCGTGAACGCGAAACGCCGGAAATGGCGGCGCGGCTCTACCGTGCGGCTGCGACGCGGGCGCGAATCGGCAGCCTGATGCGCGCCTGAGGGCTTTCGCGACGCTCGCAAACACTACGGCCTTGGCATCACGCAAAGAAAAAGCCGGCCTCGCGGCCGGCTTGCAACGCTGCGAACAGCGCCCCGAGACTTAAGACCCGCAGGTCTCAGGCCTCGGACTTGGCCTTCAGCACCTGGCGGCCGCGATACATGCCCGACTTCAGGTCGACATGGTGCGGGCGGCGCAGTTCGCCGGAGTTCTTGTCTTCGATATAGGTGGGCTGCTTCAGCGCGTCGGCCGAGCGGCGCATGCCACGCTTCGACGGCGACGTCTTTCTCTTCGGAACGGCCATGATACTCTCCATCGTGCCGCCGCTCGGGAGCGCTGCCCTGAGGCCACGCCACCGCCACGACGACGGATCAATCTCGTGAGGCGTTGCCCATACACGCTGCGGCGCGCGATGGCTAGTGCTGAATCCTGATTTCGGCGGCGCTCAGCCCGGCAGGGCGCAATCACCAAGCGGTCCCAACTGGCCGACGCGGCGCTGGACCCGGCCGGCCGCCGCTTGCAGACCCCGGCTCGGCCGTTCCGGGTTGCGGATAAGCGGATTGGGCAGCGCGCCGGCAAGCCTTGCGGCTTCAGCGGCATTGAGGCGTGCGGCCGGCTTGCCGAAATAGCGCTGGGCCGCAGCCTCGGCGCCGTAGAGCCCTTCGCCCCATTCGGCGACGTTGAGATAGATTTCGATGACGCGCTGCTTGGGCCAGGCGACGTCGATCGCCAGGGCAAGCGGAATCTCCAGCGCCTTGCGGACATAGGAGCGGCCGGGCCAGAGGAAGACGTTCTTGGCGGTCTGCATCGTCAGGGTCGAGGCGCCGCGCGAGGGGCCGTCCTCATCCTCCAGCACGGTGTTGAGCTCGATCCAGTCGACGCCTGCATGGCTGCAGAAGCGTTGGTCTTCCGCCGCGATCACGGCGCGCACCAGCGCGGGCGAGATCTGCGTCAGCGGCACCCATTGCCGCTCGACGGATTGGAAGGTCAGCCAACGCCCGAGCATCAAGGTCGAGGGCACGGGCACGAACCGATAGAGCACGAGCGCGAGAATCAGCGCCGCGAGCAGGGCGAGGCCTGCTCGCCAGATCCAGCGCAGGGCGCGGATCAGGATGCCGCGCCGCCTGGGCGCGCGCGCTGCCGCCATGTCCGTCATTCCCTGCGACGTGCTCCCCATTGGCTTGACGGTTTGTGCGCGCTCCGGCAAGCCCGGCCCGATCGGCCCTGTCTTCTTTCGGGGATAAGCCGCCGGTGAGCGAACGCGAGGCCACCCCCATGAGTTCCGCCAAGCCCGGTGACGGCAACGATGACCTCGCCTCCCGGCTGGCGCAAACCGCTGCCGAGATCGAGGCCCTGCTGGACGGCTTGCTCACGGACGCGGTCCGCGAAGGCGAGATCGCCCGTCCGGCGCGGCTGCTGGCCGCGATGCGCCATGGCGCGCTCGGCGGCGGCAAGCGGCTGCGGCCAATCCTGACGGTCGAGACCGCCCGGCTGTTCGGCGTCGCGCCCGCGCAGGCGCTGCGGGCGGGTGCGGCCGTCGAACTCGTGCATTGTTACTCGCTGGTGCATGACGATCTGCCGGCGATGGACGATGACGACACCCGCCGGGGCCGGCCGACCGTGCACAAGGCCTATGACGAGGCCACCGCGATGCTGGCGGGCGACACGCTGCTGACGCTCGCCTTCGAGGTCCTGGCCGATCCGGAAACGCACCCGTCCGGCGATATCCGTGCCGCGCTGGTGCTGGCGCTCGCTCGCGCCTCGGGGCTCGGCGGCATGGCGGGCGGGCAGATGCTCGACCTTGCGGCGGAGGGGCGTTTCGAGGCGGGGGCTGCCGCGACGCTTGCGGAAGCCGAGATCCGCCGCTTGCAGGCGATGAAGACCGGCGCGCTATTGGCGGCCAGCGTCGAGATCGGCGCGGTGCTGGGCGGCGCCTCGGCCGGGCAACGCGCGGCGCTGGCGACTTACGGCCGGGCGCTGGGCGCCGCCTTCCAGGTCGCCGACGACATCCTCGATGTCGAGGCCAGTCCCGAGCAACTCGGCAAGGCGACCGCGAAGGATCAGGACAAGGGCAAGGCGACGCTGGTCTCGGCGCTCGGGCTGGATGCGGCGAAGCGCGAGCGGGATCGGTTGAGCGCGGCGGCGGTCGCGGCTCTGACCGGGTTTGGGGCGGAAGCCGACGTGCTGCGCGCGGCGGCGCGGTTCGCGGCTGAGCGGAGGAGTTGAGGGAAGGCGAGTTCCGACGTCTGACCTGACATTTGGAAGGTCCGTGCCCCTGCCGTGCCGCAGGGCGTCGATGTGCCGTTTCCTATGTGCGCGTTCATTCGACCGCTGTTCCGCCTTGGTCGGGGGGATTGGAGGGGCTTCGGCCCTACTGGGTGTAGCCAGTGAGGACGGGCGTTTCCGTTCCCCGGATTTCCACATGCGTGACGGGACACGTCGTTGCCTTGCCGGCCGTATCCGCTGCTGCCCTGGCGAGATCGTTTGGCTGCGGGTTGGCCTGCGCATCGACATAGGCGACCACGCAGGAGCCTTCCCGGCCGAGGCGCGTGACCATCAGGATCTGCGCTCGCCGGGCCGATGGCGGCGGCGATCCCTGCTCGATCATCTCCTGCCTCTGGCGCGCGTCGAGCACCAGCACGCGGATGATCGCCGCATAGGGCTCGAAGACGCTGCCATGAGTCGTGCCGCGCCATTCGATCGTGGTCGTCTTGCCCGCGAGCCCGTCGATCGCGATCTGGCGGCCATCAGTCGCCGAGACCGCCGAGACGCGGCCCTTTTCGCGGCTGAAATTCAGCGTCGTGCCAAAGGCCGGAAATCCGACATTCAGTGTCCAGCCTGCCGGCCCCGCGCATGAGAAGCCCTCCACAGGGGCTGGCGCCGGCCTGCACTGCGGCTGTGCAAGGGTTACTCGCGTATAGCGTGACGAGGGTGCTCCCTGGGCCAGAGCGGGCAACGCCGCCAGAGACGCCAGTATGAACACGGTCGTCACCGCATAAGGGCGCGCATTCATGGCCGAGTGTCCTTGCAGACGGCGTCCTGTACCGGTGCGAGCAGGAAAGCGGAGTGATCTGGTCCGTCCAGCAGTTTTTCGTTCAGATCCGGCCCGGTCGCGTCATCGAAGATCTTTAGCTTGCCGGGGTTGATGAGTCGCAGGCTGGTACCCGTCATCGTGATCAGCAGTTCGGAGGCGCCGTCCGTATCTGGCCGGCATCTCAATCCGTTTCCATTCGGTTCGCAGCGCCCGCCGGCACGCCAGGTCTGTGGCATGCCCCTGACCCATAGGTTCATGCCGAAGTCGGTCTCGTCGGCGTCATAGCGGGAGTTTTCAAGGCGGATCCAGAGACGGCGGACCTGCTGGCCCCGATGGTCCCGCAAATGCGCGGCGTCGTAGGTTCTGACGAAGCATCCCAACGGTACGGCGGCAGCTGCCATGCCGGTGGGCGAGGCCATGCACATCGACGACAACAGCAGCGCGCGCATGACACCGGCCAAATCCTGCTCCTGTCGCTTCAGCGTCGCTGTATGGCTCGCACCTTTGTGATCATGCTCGACGTCATGGCGATTGTCCAAGCCGGCGAGCACCGACCGGTTCCCTGCGGCGCAAGGGTCGATCCGCGAACAGAGATGCGTTGCATGGCGCCGTGATTGGGGGCTACCCCCGCATCGATCCCGGAGGATCGCCTAAGTCAGCGCCAGCGCCCGAACGCATCCGCCAGCGTCTGGCTGCCCGAGACGCCCTTCTCGAAGGTGATGATGCCGCGCTTGCCCGAGGCGAAGCGGACGGGGACGTCGATCCAGCTCCGGTTCAGGATCAGGTCGATGTTGCGTTCGACCTCGATGGGGACGTTCGAGAGCGCGGCGACGAAGAGGTTCTCGCCGAGCGCCGAGTTGATCGCCGAGAGCGGCGCGCCGCGCTCGCCCTCGTCGGTCTTGAACTGCGGCACGCCGACCTCGCGGACGGCTTCCGTCGCCGGATCGCCGGTCGAGGTGAAGCGGAGGCCGATGATGTGGGAGGCAGGGAAGGCCGAATCGGTGTTGCGGCGGATGGTGAAGTCGAGCGCGAGCCCGACCTCGGCGATCTCGACGGTCGCACGCACGATCGTCTCGACCGGGCGGCCCTGGCCGACGCTCTCGCTGTCGAGCCGCCAGAAGACGCGGCCATTGACGGAGCGCGGCGCCTGCGGGCTGTTGGGGTCCTCGGTGTAGAGGATGGCGCGCTGCGCGACGGCGATCTCCTGCGAGGGGGCCGTCGTGGAGGTGCTGCCGGTCGAACTGCTGCCGGTCCCTGGCCGCGTCACGGGAGCGGGCGTGCCGGCTTCGCCGACGCGCCCGCTGATCTTGCCGGCATTGTCGGCCTGCGCCGGCTGGCTCGGCGTTTCCACGCGCGGCCGCGAGGCGGTCTCTGGCCTGACCTTGTTGACGTAGTAGGCGGCCGCCGCGATGGCCGCGACCGCGATGGCGACGCCGGTCGCGACGACGGCTGTGCGCAGATGGCCGGGCTTGACCCGCTTCTCGCGTGGCGGGGCGAGGCGCGGGCGCATCTGCTGCGGCTCGGCCGGTTCCGGCAGGTCGTCATAGCGCGCGTCGTCGGGCAGCGGCTCGGCCTGCGCAGACGGCTGAGGCCGCTGCGCGGGCTTGGGCGGCTGGATCGTCAGAGGCGCAGGGGGCGGAGCGGGTGGCTGCGGCTCGGCTTGCGGCGGGGGCGGCAGCGTATCGATGTCGAGCCGCGGCGGAGTGGTGTCGTAATCGGCTTCGATCCGCGCCACGGCCTCGTCGAGCGACAGCCGCTCGCGCATGATCTCAGCCTCGCCGAGCGGCGGGTCGAGACTGCGAAGCTGGGTCACGAGGGCTGCCCTGGCACGGTCGTAGATGGCGTGGCGCGCCGCCGGCGATGTGTCGGGAAGCCCGGCGATCGCTCGCGCCAGGATGGGATAGAAGTCGGCCATTGGCCTCACTTGTCGTTGTTGGGCGCCCGCGTCAACTCTGGAAAGGCCAGGCGTGTTTCAAGGCGGGCCTACTTTTGAGAAAGCTCCGCAACTTTCGAAGCGCGGCCACCTCTGGAAGGTCGACAATCCACCATGCCCGGTCAGGCTTCGAACGGATTATGGACCAGGATGGTGTCGTCGCGCTCGGGGCTGGTGGAGAGCACAGCGACGGTCGCGCCGATCAGCTCCTCGATGCGGCGGACATATTTGATCGCCTGCGCCGGCAAATCGGCCCAGGAGCGGGCGCCCGCGGTCGAGCCCTCCCAGCCTTCGATCGTCTCGTAGACCGGCTCGACGCGGGCCTGATCGCTCTGGCCGGCCGGCAGGTGCTCGAGAATCTCGCCGTCCAGCTTGTAGCCGGTGCAGACCTTGATCTCCTTGAAGCCGTCGAGGATGTCGAGCTTGGTCAGGGCGATGCCGTCGATGCCGGAGGTTTTCACGGTCTGGCGCACCAGGCAGGCGTCGAACCAGCCGCAGCGGCGCTTGCGCCCGGTGACGACGCCGAATTCCTTGCCCTTCTGGCCGATCAATTCGCCGATCTCGTCGAAGAGCTCGGTCGGGAAGGGGCCTTCGCCGACGCGGGTCGTATAGGCTTTGGCGATGCCCAGCACATAGCCGACCGCCGAGGGGCCCATGCCGGAGCCGGTCGCCGCCTGGCCGGCGACGATGTTGGACGAGGTCACGAACGGGTAGGTGCCGTGGTCGACGTCGAGCAGCGCGCCCTGCGCACCCTCGAACAGGATGCGCTTGCCGGCGCGGCGCTGCGCGTCGAGCAGGGCCCAGACCGTGTCGGCATAGGGCAGGATCTGGGGGGCGATCTCCTTGAGCTGGCCGAGCAGCTCACCGCCGTCGACCTCGGCGATGCCGAGGCCGCGGCGCAGCGCATTGTGATGGGCCAGCATGCGCTCGATCTTGGCCTCGAGGATCGCCGGGTCCTTCAGGTCGATGACGCGGATGGCACGGCGGCCGACCTTGTCCTCATAGGCCGGGCCGATGCCGCGCTTGGTCGTGCCGATCTTCAGGCCGGCATTGGAGGTCTCGCGGAAATGGTCGAGCTCGCGGTGCAGGGGCAGGATCAGCGTGGCATTGTCCGCGAGGCGCAGGTTCTCGGGCGAGATCGCCACGCCCTGCGCCCGCAGCCGCGAGATTTCCTCGACCAGATGCCAGGGATCGACGACGACGCCATTGCCGATGACCGAGAGCTTGCCGCCGCGCACGATGCCCGAGGGCAGCAGCGAGAGCTTGTAGACATTGCCGTCGATGACGAGCGTATGGCCGGCATTGTGGCCGCCCTGGAAGCGCACCACCACATCGGCCTGGCTCGACAGCCAGTCGACGATCTTGCCCTTGCCCTCGTCGCCCCACTGGGCGCCGACCACCACCACATTTGCCATGGTTCAGGTCTTCCCGCTTGTCTCGTGCTGCGTGTCTTCGCGTGTCTTGCGCGTGTCGTTTCGGGCAAGGGCCGGACATGAAAAACCCCGGCGCAAGACCGGGGTTCCGAGGCAGGTTCTTGCAAGCCCTCATGAGCCAACCGCGCGCCAAGGTCAAGCTTGGCGCGCATGGATGGCGCCGTCGCCAGCGTGTAGAACAGGATGCGGGCGCCATAAACACGCCGCGCTGGCAGGCTTCATGCTTGCCTCGCGGGGCTGGGCCGGTGGCCCGAATCAGAGATGCGCGACGGCGCGAAGGGGACAAACAAAGATGACGAGCGAACTCGACGCCTGGCTTGAACGGCATCATGCCGAGTTCACCGCGATCCGGCGCGACATCCATGCCCATCCCGAGCTTGGCCTCGAAGAGCATCGCACGGCGGCGCTGGTGGCGAAGAACCTGCGCGAATGGGGTGTCGAGGTCACCGAGGGCGTTGGCGGGACCGGCGTCGTCGGCGTCATCCGCGGGCGCCGTCCCGGGCAGCGGGCGGTGGGCCTGCGTGCCGACATGGATTGTCTCGCGCTGATCGAGGATACCGGCCTGCCCTATGCCTCGACCACGCCCGGCAAGATGCACGCCTGCGGCCATGACGGCCACACCACGATGCTGCTCGGCGCGGCGCGCTACCTGGCCGAGAACCCCGATTTCGGCGGCACCGCGATCCTGATCTTTCAGCCGGCGGAGGAGGGGCGCGGCGGTGCCAACGCCATGCTGGCGGACGGTTTGTTCGAGCGCTTCCCCTGCGACGCGATCTACGGGCTGCACAACACACCGGGCATGCCGGTCTCGCATTTCGGCACCACGGTCGGGCCGTTCCTGGCCTCGGCCGATAGCTGGTCGGTCACCTTCCGCGGCGTCGGGGGCCATGGCGGCTCGCAGCCGCATCTCTCGACCGACATCACCTACGCGCAGGCGCAGTTCGTGCTCGGCCTGCAGGGGATCGTCGGCCGCAATGTGCCGCCGCTCGACACGGCGGTGATCAGCGTCGGCTACATCCATGGCGGCTCGACCGAGGCGTCGAACGTGATTCCCTCCGAACTCGTGCTCGGCGGCACGGCGCGGACTTACTCCGCCGAGATCCGCGACACGATCGAGCGGCGCATCGGCGAGCTCGCCTCTGCGACGGCGCTGGCCTGGGGTTGCAGGGCCGAAGCGCATTACCATCGCGGCACCAGCCCGCTGATCAACAAGGCCGAGCAGGTCGAGGTCGCGGTCGCTGCGGCATCTGCTTCCGTTGGCGCTGCTCATGTCGATGCCAAGCTGCGGCCCGGCACCGGCGGCGAGGATTTCGCGGAGATGATGCTGATCAAGCCCGGCGCCTTCATGCGGATCGGCAACGGCGTCGCCGCCGACGGTTCGTTCAAGGGGCTGCACACGCCGCTCTACGACTTCAACGACGCGATCATCCCCGACGGCGTGCGCTATTGGGTCAATATCGTCGCCGAGGAACTCGGGATGCAGCCGCAGGCGGTGGCGGCTTAAGGCGCCATCACAAACCCTCAGCCCTCATCCTGAGGAGCCGCGAAGCGGCGTCTCGAAGGATGCTCCATGAGGTTCCGGAGACATCTGGAGCATCCTTCGAGACGCGATCTGCGATCGCTCCTCAGGATGAGGGCTGAGGTGAGGCGCTGCTGTAGATCGAGGGCAGCCGCGTGTCGTCATGCACGGCTCCCCTCCATTCCTGTCGGTTGCACGGTTTGCCCCCCGCGCTGTAAGCGGCTTGCATCCTGAAACCAGCCGGTCACCACCATGCAATCGCTCGCCATCTCGACCTTGACGATCTGCGGCATCGAGGAGCTGCCGTCGCATGGCGTGCGCCGCGTCAGCCATGTGCTGTCGCTGCTCGATCCCGATCTGCCGGAGCTCGATGCCTTCGGTACCTATGGCGAGCACCTCCGCGTGACGCTGCGCTTCCACGACATCATCGACCCGGCGGCGGGGAAGGTCCATCCCGAGCCCGTGCATGTCGAACAGATCCTGCAGTTCGGCGAAGGCCTACGCGAGGGCTTGAGCGAGCGGGTCGAGGGCCATCTTCTCGTGCACTGCCATATGGGCATCTCGCGCTCGACGGCGGCGATGCTGATGCTGATGGCGCAGAACGATGCCGATGCCGACGAGGACGCGCTGTTCGCGCGCCTGCGCGGAGTGCGCCCGCAGGCTTGGCCGAACTCGGTGATGATCGGCTTCGCCGACGCGCAGCTCGGGCGGGGCGGGCGGCTCGTCGGGGCGTTGCGCCGGCATTACGGCCAGCAGCTCAAGATCCAGCCGCAATACACCGACTGGATGACGCGGCTGGGGCGCGGGCGCGAGCTGGAAATGGCGCTCTGAGGGTCTGCGTTTTTTCCTCGGAAACACCGTCGTCATTCCGGACAAGCCGCGAAGCGGCGCCGATCCGGAATCCATCGAAGGGCAATGCGCTTTACGATGGATCCCGGGTCAAGCCCGGGATGACGGGCCCGGTTCCTGCGCTATCCGGTCATAACACGACCCGCTTAATTCCCCGTCCGCTGCGACGAGGCTGAGGCCGGCTGCGGCGCGTAGGTGACCTCGCGATCACCAGGCCATTTGATGCGGTAGGAGACCTTGATCTCTTTTTCCGTGCCGGGCGCCAGGTCGAAGGTCCAGGCCGAGACGCCGCGCTTGTCTCCGACCTGCTTTTCCGTCGGCGGGGTGGTCTGGGCGGCGATGGTCTCGACCGTGATCGCGGTGCTCTCCGAGAAGGGAATGCGCTCGGTCACCGTCACCTTGACCGGTTGTGCATGCAGGCTCTTCACCACAGTGCGGAACTCGCGCAAATCGGTGCGGGTCTGGCCGAGCCAGGTCGGCTCGTTCTCGCGGCGACGGACCGGGGCGCGCGAGACCTTCAGCTTGTCGTCGGCGCCGAAGCCGAGCTCGACCTTGTCGCCGGGCGCCACCAGCCCGAGACGCCCGCGCCCGATATAGGTGCCGTCACGATGCAGCGCGACCGTGCCGGGCAGCAGAGCCGCGACCTCCTCATGGGTGAAGGCGGCCTCGAGATAGGCGGTTTCCTCGAGCTCGGGCGTGACGCGGGCAGACAGCGTCGGCTCGACCTTGTTCTGGCTCAGCACCACGGTCTTGGAGGAGCCGTCCTGCGGGATCGAGACGCGGCCAGGCACCTGGAAGCTTGCCTGATAGGCTGACGCCTCGACCTGCGCGGTCTGGATTTCGGCGGCGACCGACCGGGCCACCTTCTGCGTGCTCTCGGCGTCGGCTTCGGCCTTGGCGCGGGCGGCTGCCATCGGCGCCGGGGCGGCGGGAGCGGCGCCGAAGCGCTGGCGCGACTCGTAGATCGCCGGCGGCTCGAAGAACATCACCTGCATCGGTGGGAGATCGGGCGCGCGGGTGCCGCCGGCGGAGCGCGTGGTCGAGAGCGTGAGCGCGATGTCGCTCCAGTCCTCGCCGGTGCGCTGGCGCAGCTCGGCCCGGCGGACGAGGTCGATCGCGGGCTTGGCGGTGCCGCTGCCGGTCGTCAGCCTGGCCTCGTATTGCGGCGTCCAGCCGGCGCCGCCGACACGATAGGTCACGGCGAATTCGGCGGCGACGGGCGCCGTCGCCTCGACGGCGATGGCGATGTCGCGCTTGGGCGCGCCGGTGCGCAGCGTCTGCGGCTGGGCGCGCTCCAGCGCGGCGATTTCGGCATCGACATCACTGGTGCGGGCACGGACGCCGCGCAATTCCTCATGGACCTTGACCAGCGAGGTGCCGATCGCATCGAACACCGCCGGCCAGTCGGCGACCGGCAGGGCCTTGCCGTCGGGGCCGAGCTTGTCGGGGCCGATCTGGGCGAAGCGCTCGATGGTGGCGCGCTTGGCCTCGATCGAGGCGGCACGTCCGGCCAGCACCTCCTTCTCCTCGCGCAAGGCCTTGAGCTTGCCCTCGATCACCGCATCGAGCACCGGGCGGGCCTCGCCGGGCGTAAGGCGGACATCGACGGCGCCGACGGCGAAAGCGCCATTGCCCTTGCCCTCGACGCGGATGGACGCTGGGTCGATCGTCGCCGGCAGTCCGCGCAGGACGATTTGCGACGCGCCCTGGAGCAGCTCCGCCTTGCCCATTCGCGTCACCACCGCGCCGTCCGGATAGACGGTGACGCGCTCGATGCGGGAGGCCAGTTCGGTCTCTGCCGCGCCGGCCAGGCTCGGGGCGAGAATCAGGGCGGCGGCAAGTCTGGTCATCATGGTGTGCTATCCCCTCCGACAATCACGAGGCCGTGATAGGCGGGTCCGATTTCGGCGCGGCCAAGGCTGAATTGGGCCCGACTGCGGACAGCGTCGTCCAGCGCCTGCCGCGTGGCATCCTGCATTTGAGGGAGGCGCACGCTGGTATGACCTGGAGAGCGCGCCATGCGCCCCTCCAGACATGCGAAAGCCCGGCCGCAACGGGCCGGGCTTCCTTGATGATGTCGTTCGCGGCGCAGCCGGCTTAAAACTCTTCCCAGCCCGTGTCGCTGCCGCGGCTGTTGGCGACTTTTTTGGCCGGCGCGCGGGTCTGGACGAAGGCGGCTTCGGCGAGCTGGCGCAGGCGCGCCGGTTCCGACGGCACGGGCTCCGCTGCAGGCTTGACCAGAACCGGAGGCACAGGCGTCCGGGCCGGCGCCGTGCCGCCGTCATTCGTGCGGAAGACCGCGACCAGCGCGTTGAGTTCGCCGATGCGCGAGGACAGCGCACCTGCGGAGGCAGCGCTCTGTTCGGACAGCGCCGCGTTCTGCTGGGTCATCTCGTCGAGATGGGCGACGGCCTGGCTCATCTCCTCGACGCCGCTGGCCTGTTCCGCCGAGGCCGAGGAGATCTCGGCGATCGTCGCGGCGACCTTGCGCGATGCCGCGAGGATGTGTTCGAGCTGCTCGCCGGCCTGACGGACCAGCTTCACGCCCTGTCCGACCTCCGTGTTCGAGGACGAGATCAGGCCGGAGATGTCCTTGGCCGCCTCGCTCGAACGCTGCGCGAGCGTGCGGACCTCGGAAGCCACGACCGCGAAGCCCTTGCCGGCATCGCCTGCGCGGGCCGCTTCCACCGCCGCGTTCAAGGCGAGCAGGTTGGTCTGGAAGGCGATGTCATCGATCACCCGGATGATGTCGGAGATCTTCTGCGAGGCGCTCTCGATGCGCGACATTGCCGCGACGGCATCGCCAGCGATGGCGCCGCCCGACTGGGCCGCCTGCATCGCCTCGCCGGCAAGGGCTGCCGCCTGCCGCGAGGCTTGGGCGGAGGCCTTGACCGAGGCTGCGAGTTGTTCGGTGGTGGCGGCGGTTTCCTCCAGGCTCGAGGCCTGATCTTCCGTCCGCTTCGACAGGTCGTCGGCGCCCGTGTTGATCTCGCGGGCGGCCAGGCCGACATCGGCCGAGGTCGCTTGAATCGTCCGCATCGTTGAGGACAGGCGATCGACGGTCTCGTTGATCGCATCCTTCAGATCGGCGAAGCGGCCGCGATAGGCGGTGTCGACGCGGTTCGTCAGATCACCGGCGGCGATCGCCTGCATGGCCGTCGAGAATTCGCGGGTGGCGCCATCGACCACGGTGTTGATCTCGTTGATGCCGGCGACGAGTTTCTGCATCTGCTCGTCGGCCTGGTCGATCTGCAGCCGCGCCGAGAAATCGCCGGCCGCCGCAGCCGCCACGACCTCGCCGACATCCGACACCACCGCCTCCATCGACTGCGCCCGGGCAAGACGCGCCGCCGAAGAGGCGCGCTCATGCTCCTGCATCAGTGAAATCTGCTCGCAGCTTTCTCGCAGCACCGAGACGGCCTGCGCCATCGCGCCGATCTCGTCCTTGCGGCCGAGATGGGGAACCGCGACCTTGAAATCGCCTTGTGTGAGGGCCGCCATCGCGGCGTTGATGTCCAGCATCGGGCTGACCAGCGAGCGCTGGGCGAAAAAGACCGCAACCAGGAGCGAGCCGAGCAGCGTGACCGCCAGCACGATCGGCAGCACGATCTGGGCCTTCTGGGTGAAGTCGGCGGCATCCTTGCCGAGCGCTTCGCCCGTCGCCTCGTTGCTCTTGGCGAAAGCCACCAGCAGATCGTTCAGGGCCTTGCGGTTGGTGCGGTTGGCGTCGTTGTTGCCTTGGGCGTTGGCGGCGGCCGTCGAGACCTCGCGACCGAGACGAATGGTTTCCGAGCGGAAGGTGATGAAGTCTGCGATGGCCTTCTCGATCGCGCGAGTCTGGGTGCGCGCGGCTTCCGGAGCGACCCGGGTCAGATCGGCTGCAAGCGCGCGCAATTGCGGAAAGCGGGCCTCCATGCCCTTGGCGTAAGGCTCGGCATCCGCGGCCGCCTTCGACATGTAGACGCCGCGGGCATCCATCACGACACCCAGCACGTGGCCGTTGATCCGGTCGGTGATCAGGGCGAGATCGGCCTGCATGGCAGAGCGCTGGTTGAGATCGTGGGAGCGCGACAGCGCCCACAGGCCCAGCGCCGACGACAGCAGTGCGCCCAGCGAAATGATCGCCATGATCGCGACGATTTTGATGCGGATGGATTTCAAGGCTTCTTGCCCTTGGCTACGGCGCAACTGAGCGTCTTTGATCGGGAGCAGGCAGGCATCGTTGGTGCCGCAGCGGAGGCGAAGAGCGAGAGCCGTCGCGCCATCTGCGTCAGTTTAGAATTCCTACAGGTTCTGTTTAATATTGAATTAATCAGCTCGGTGATTGCCGTTGGAGTGAGCAATTCTATCGGCTTGCATACGACCGAGGCGTTATCTGCCGCGCGACGGGTGGCCCAGGTCGCCGCCTCTGGGTAAGGGCGCGCGCGTCATCGTCGCGCTGCCTTCGTGCGGGCCGTGCTCGCCGATCAACCGGTGACGAATGTCAGGCGCGTCCGCGCGCGCTCGCCTGCGGCTGGACGCGGTGGGTCAGGAAGTTGCGCAGCTCGGTGACGCGGCGCTGGTCGTCCAGCACCTCGGCATCGAGGGCGTGGGCCCAGGCGAGATCGCGCCGCGCGGGGTCGGCGTCGAGCGCGCGCAGATCGGCGAGCCAGCCCTGGGCGGCGGCCTCATCGGCACGAAAACCCTCCTCGATCAGCAGCGGCACCATGCGGCCCATGATCGAGGCGACCTGGCGCAGCGGGAATTCGGGGTGGTACTGCACGCCCCAGAAGACGCCGCCGCCATGGCGGATCTCGGCGGCCTGGACCTGGCTGTAGGCGTTCGACGCCAGGATCGTGGTGTCGTGCGGCGGCAGGGCGACGGTGTCGAGATGGATCGCCGGGGCGTCGAAAGCGGCCGGGCGTCCCGCAAGCAGCGGGTGGGCCCGGCCGGCTTCGTTCGGCATGATCTTGCGGGCGAAGCCGACCTCGCGGCCCCTGGGATTGCGGATGACGTTGCCGCCGGCCGCGACCGTGCCCATCTGGATGCCCCAGCAGGAGCCGAAGCAGGGCGTGCCGCTGGCATAGATCGCGCGCATCAGCTCGATCTGGCGGGTGACGGCGGGCTGGAGCTCGTAGATGTGCAGCGCCGAGCCGGTCAGGAAGATGCCGTCATAGGCCTGCAGGCCGGCACCGTCGGGCAGGTTCGCGCCATCATCGGCCGGCAGGCAGATATCGCTGATCGCGCCGGGCACGATCGCGGCAATCTCGGCGGCATAGGCCTGCGCCGGCTGCGTGCCATAGCCGGCGGCATGCGCCTCGCGCTGCTCGCGAGTATTGCCGTCCACGAAGAGCAGGCGGAGCGGGCGGGCTGAAACTTTGATCATGGGAGATGGCCGGCGGAAGGACTGCTGCGGAGGGATGCGCCGGGCGCCGGGCATCCGTGCGCCTCATCCCACATGACGGGAAGCACGCGCAAGGCTATTGCAGGTGCCCGTCAAATGAGCAGGCCCTTTCCCTTGCCCCCAGCCAGAACTTTGCCTCCAGCCAGAACTTGGCCGCAGCGCCTCTGGGGCAATCCTTATCCGCTCCTGGTCGTGACCATGCTGATGTGGGCCGGCAACTCGATCGCGAGCCGGCTGGCGGTGGGCAACATCCCGCCGATGGCGCTGACCTCGCTGCGCTGGGTCTTCGTCTGCGCGGTGGTGCCGTTCCTGCTGCGGCGGCAGATCGCCGAGCACTGGCCGGTGCTGCGCCAGCGCTGGCGCTTCATCGCGGCGATGGGCGCGCTGGGCTTCACCGCGTTCAATGCGCTGATGTATATCGCCGGCTATTCCACGACAGCGATCAATATCGGCATCCTGCAGGGCGCAATCCCGATTTTCGTGCTGATCGGCGCCTTCATCGCCTATCGCACGCCGATCGCGCCGCTCCAGGCGCTGGGCGTCGGCGTCACGCTGCTCGGCGTCGCGGTCACGGCCAGCCGCGGCGACATCGATGTGCTGGCGCATTTCCGCTTCGCGATGGGCGATCTCTACATGATCCTAGCCTGCATGCTCTATGCCGGTTACACGGTCGCGATCCGCCAGCGCCCGGCGATCCCGAGCCTCGTCTTCTTCGTGGCGGTGGCGAGCTTCGCCTGCCTGTTCTCGCTGCCATTGCTCGGGCTCGAGATCGCGACCGGGCATTTCTTCTGGCCGACGACACAGGGCTGGGTCATCCTGGCCTTCGTCGTTCTGGGCCCGTCGATCCTGGCGCAGCTCACCTTTCTGCGGGCGGTCGAGTTGATCGGCCCCGGACGCGCCGGCGTCTTCGTCAATCTCGTGCCGGTCTTCGCGCCGGTGCTGGCAGTCGCGATCATCGGCGAGACGCTGGCGCCCTATCACGCGCTGGCACTGCTCCTGGTGCTCAGCGGCATCTTCATCGCCGAGCGGCTGGGACGGCGGGAGCGGTCCTGACGTCATGCTCGGGCTTGACCCGAGCATCTCGGAAACGATCGCCATCTGGTCATGAGATTCTCGGGTCGAAGCTTCGCTTCGCCCGAGAATGACGGCGTGTCGTCAGCGCAATGCGCCCACCGCAGCCTTCGCCACGGCCGCATGGGTCGCCTCGCGCTGCTTCGCATCGGCGCTCGATCCCGCCAAATAGACCGCGATCGCGAAGACGCGGCCGTTGGGCAGCGTGACGAGGCCGATGTCGTTGGTGGCGTGGTTGACGCCGTCCATGGTCAACCCCGCCCCGGTTTTGTGAGCAAGGCGGGCGCCTTCCGGCAGGCCGGCGCGGATGCGGTCGGGGCCGGATTTCGTCTCGGTCACGATCTTGTCGATCAGGGCGCTGTGGGCGGGATCGCGCAGCCAGTTGCCCTTGGCCTGCGCCTCGACGAAGAGCACGCTGGCTTCGGGCGTGGCGCTGTCGCGCTTATCTTTCAGCGCGGCCTGAAGCGCTTGCTGCCGCTTTTTCGGATCGAGTGCGGAGAGCTTGGCGCGATAGGCCGGCTCGTCGATGATTTCGGTCCATGTGAAGCCGGGCAGGCCGAAGACTTCGGGCTGGAACTGCCGCTCATAGCGGTCGACCGAGATGCCCGAGATGCCGCCACCCTTCAGCATGGCGGTGACGGCCTTCGGTCCGCCGATCTCGCGCATCAGGATGTCGGCGGCGGTGTTGTCGCTCTCGCCGGCCGCGAGCGCTATCAGTTCGCGCAGCGGGTAGGTGTTGCTCTCGCCCTTGAAGGCCTTGGCGAGCGGGCTGTTATAGAGCGAGAACTCGCTGCGTTTGATCGTGATCGGCTGGTCGAGCTTGAGCTTGCCGGCCTCGACCGCCTGCAGCGCTGCAATCGCCAGCGGCCATTTGAACACGCTCTGCATCGGGAAGCTCTCAGCCCCGCGATGCGACCAGGTCTTGCGATCCCGGAGATCGAGCAGGGCGACGCCCAGCCGGCCCCTGGACTGCCGCTCGATTACGGCAATCTCCTTGTCGAGCTTGGCCTTGTCCCAATCGGCGAAGGCGGGCGAGACGGCAAGGCAGGCGAAGGCGAGGGCAGCGAAGCGAAGCATGGGCATCTCCTGTGGGCGGCGCGCACAGGAGAGGGCGAATGGGGCATCAGCGCGGCGGCAGCTCGCAGGAGCCGAAGGCGAGTTCGTTGTCGCAGATTTCGAGCTCGATCGGGCAATCGCAGTCGAGTTCGAGGAAATCGGGCACGAGCTGCTTCAGCCGCTCATGCAGGGCCTCGATCGTCTCGGCTTCGGTGACGATGCCGCATTCGTCGGTCGCCACCGCGTACCAGACGCCCGCCTCTTCATCGCGGCGGACTTCGAATTTCACCGGCGCCATCGGCGCGTCCTTGCCGGGCGCGCCGATGGTACCAAGACCGGGAATGCGCATGGGCTTCAGAACCGCAGCCGCCGCGCCCGCTTGACCATCGGGATCTGGTGGATCTTGTCGAGCAGTTCGTCGGAGATCGCCTCGTCGACGGCGACATAGCAGATCGCGTCGCCGCCGGGCTTGTCGCGGCCGAGCGAGAAGGTCGCGACATTGACGCCGGCAGCGCCGAGCAGCGAGCCGAACTGGCCGATGAAGCCCGGCTTGTCGGCGTTGCGGACATAAAGCATGTGCGGCGCGAATTCGGCATCGACCTGGATGTCGCGGATCTCGACGATGCGCGGCTTGCCGTCCTGGAAGACGGTGCCCGAGGCGTGGCGCGGCATGTCCTCGGCATCCACCACGATGCGGATGACGGATTCGAGGTTGCCGGCGACCTCGCGGGTCATCTCCTCGACGACGATGCCCTTCTCCTTGGCGATCATGGCGGCGTTGACCATGTTGATCTCGGGCAGGAAGGGCCTGAGCACGCCGGTGATCGCCGCCGCCGAGATCGCCTTGAGGTTGAGGCTCGCCACCGCGCCCTCATACTCGATGCGGATGCCCTTGACCGGCGCCTCGGTGAGCTGGCCGAGGAACGAGCCGAGCTTTTCCGCCAGCGCCACGAAGGGCTTGATGCGCGGGGCTTCCTCGGCCGAGATCGAGGGGAAGTTCACGGCATTGGTGATCGCACCCTTGAGCAGGTAGTCCGACATCTGCTCGGCGACCTGCAGGGCGACGTTCTCCTGCGCTTCATTGGTGCTCGCGCCGAGATGCGGGGTGCAGACGACATTGTCGAGGCCGAAGAGCGGGTTCGTTTCCGCCGGCTCGGCCGAGAACACGTCGAAGGCGGCGCCGGCGACATGGCCGGACTTGATCAGCTCGGCCAGGGCCGCTTCGTCGACGAGGCCGCCGCGGGCGCAATTGATGATCCGGACGCCCTTCTTGGTCTTGGCCAGCGCCTCGGCGGAGAGGATGTTCTTGGTCATCGCCGTCATCGGGACATGCAGCGTGATGAAGTCGGCGCGCTTGAGCAGATCCTCAAGCTCGACCTTCTCGACGCCGAGCTGCACGGCCCGCTCCGGCGAGAGATAGGGGTCATAGGCGATGACGCGCATCTTCAGGCCGATGCCGCGCTCGGCGACGATCGCGCCGATATTGCCGCAGCCGATCAGCCCCAGCGTTTTGGCGGTGATCTCGACGCCCATGAAGCGGTTCTTCTCCCACTTCCCGGCCTGCGTGGAGACGTCCGCCGCCGGGATCTGCCGGGCGAGCGCGAACATCATCGCAATCGCATGCTCGGCGGTGGTGATCGAATTGCCGAAGGGCGTGTTCATCACGATGATGCCGCGCGCGGTCGCGGCGGGAATCTCGACGTTGTCGACGCCGATGCCGGCGCGGCCGATCACCTTCAGTTTTGTGGCGGCCTCCAACAGCTTGGCGGTGGCCTTGGTGGCGGAGCGGATGGCGAGCCCGTCATAGTCGGCGATCATCGACAGGAGCTTGTCCTTGTCCTTGCCGAGATTGGGATCGAAGGTCACCTCGATGCCGCGATCCCGGAAGATCTGCACGGCGGCGGGGGAGAGTGCGTCCGAGATCAGGACCTTGGGGGCTGTCATGAGGATGGCTCCGGCGGCGCGGCGCGACAGGCGCGCGGGCTCGCGTGAAATTCAGGGAATGGGGACACGCGCGGGTCGTCCCGGGCGACCGAAGGGAGACCCGGGACCCATTCCGGAACGGTTCAGGAATGGGTCCCGGATCGGCGCGGCTTTCAGCCGCTTGTCCGGGACGACGTCGCGTTTGTGGGAAGCAGGCGCCTTACGCCGCCTTCTTGCTCAACCCCACCTTGGCCTCGGCGAAGGCGTACTCGATCCAGGGCAGCAGCGCCTTGAGGTCGCGCGACTGCACGGTCGCGCCGCACCAGATGCGCAGGCCGGGAGGGGCGTCGCGGTAATGGCCGAGGTCGAAGCCGGCGCCGGCCTTCTCGATGATGCCGACCACCTGCTTGGCGAAGGCGGCTTGAGCATCCGCCGGCAGCGCCGTCACGGCCGGATCGGTGAAGGTCAGGCACACGCTGGTGTTCGAGCGCGTCTTCGGCTTCACCGCGAGGAAATCGATCCAGTCGTTCTCGCGCACGAATTTCGCGATGACGCGCAGGTTTCCATCGGCGCGCTTCACCAGCCCGTCGAGCCCGCCGACCTTCTTGGCCCAGGCCAGCGCATCGAGATAATCCTCGACCGCGAGCATGGAGGGCGTGTTGATCGTCTCGCCCGAGAAGATGCCCTCGATCAGCTTGCCGCCATTGGTCATGCGGAAGATCTTCGGCAGCGGCCAGGCCGGCTTGTAGGTCGTCAGCCGCTCGACCGCGCGGGGCGAGAGCACGATCATGCCATGCGCGGCTTCCCCGCCCAGCACCTTCTGCCAGGAGAAGGTGGTGACATCGAGCTTGGCCCAGTCGAGCTTCTGGGCGAAGGCGGCCGAGGTCGCGTCGCAGATCGTCAGGCCTTCGCGGTCATCAGCGATCCAGCTCGCATCCGGCACGCGCACGCCGGACGTCGTGCCGTTCCAGGTGAAGACGACGTCGCGCGTCTTGGTGTCGACCTTCTTCAGGTTCGGCAACTCGCCATAGGGCGCGTTGATGGTGCGGACATCGGTGAGCCTGAGCTGCTTGGCGACATCGCTGACCCAGCCTTCGCCGAAGCTTTCCCAGGCGACCATGTCGACGCCGCGCGCGCCGAGCAGCGACCACATCGCCATCTCGACGGCGCCGGTGTCGGAGGCGGGCACGATGCCGATGCGGTAATCCGCCGGCACCTGCAGCACCTCGCGCGTCAGGTCGATGGCAAGTTTGAGCTTGTCCTTGCCGATCTTGGCGCGGTGCGAGCGGCCGAGCGCCGCGTCTGCGAGGGCTTTGAGGGACCAGCCGGGGCGCTTGGCGCAGGGGCCGGACGAGAAATGCGGAACGCGCGGACGCGTGGCCGGAACGGTATTCGCCATCGATGTCTCCATCCTTACAGATGGGCGCGCCACGGTGGGGTGGCGTGTCCCGAGGCGGGGGTTAGGACGGAGGG
>UCBZ01000029.1 GCA_900470775.1 Hyphomicrobiales bacterium
CGGTTAGCGCACTTGTCTGGGGGACAAGGGGTCGGAGGTTCGAATCCTCTCGCTCCGACCATTTTACCTAACATCGCCAAGCACTTAGCTCGTTCGCGTTTGTTCGCGAGGCGCAAGCTTGTTGCGCGCAGTGCCGGCTATACGCGCTTTGCGGTTCGGAAGTCCCCGTGCGAGTCCCCGCATGGTGTTCCCCGCGCGTTCTCCCCTGCCCTACTTCCCGCGCTCTCGGCGGCGAAGCTCTGCTTCACGGCGATCGAGTTCGGCTATCGCAGCCTCGCGAAGAAAGACGGCCATCCGACGTTGGCCCACGAGCGCGACGATGCGCGCCTTCACATCCTCGTCGAGGCGGAAGCTGGTCAACGTCGCTGTCTTCATCGGAGGGCGGCCCACGTCGCCGCGCTTATCGACATCCGAAATCTGAGTCAAACGGCGCTCCAAGACGATATCGTTTATTGACGCGCCCATTCTTATACGATATCGTTTATGAAGGCAATGGAGAGCGATATGGCAGAAGTGACCGCGCCCCTTCGAACGGCAAACTGCTGCAAGTGCGGACGCATTATCGACACGCGAGAAAAGCCTGAGGGCGGGGATAGCTTTGGCGCTCAACTCGCCGACGAGGTTCGCTGGGTGTGCTCGCCCGAATGCTGGGATGCAGTGGTCGAGCCTGGCGCCCTCGTTAGCGAGCCATCGTGCGACGACCAGCTTGTCGAAGCGGAACGTCTTGCCGCGAACCTTGGCTACATGGTCGTGCCAGATCCGATCCATCCTGATGGCGAAGTGCACGCTCCTGAATTCGTGCATGCCATGCAGCCGAGTCTTCGCGCGCTTGGCTTCCACGCTGTTCCAATCAAACGCGTCGCGCTCATTGAAGCCGAAGAGGTTGTTCGCGTGGCGACAGCCGAGATCGCCCGCGTGCGTGCTCTTATCGACCATGAGCGAGCTGAGCGCACTAAGGACGCAGCGGAGTTCTACATGATGTCGGCAAAGTGCGTTGCTCTGCTCGCGAGGGTAGCGGAGTTAGAAGATGCCCTGCGGCCATTTGCGGTTCGGGTTCCGGGTTACCTGCCTGACGACCTCTGGACCGCATGCAATTCTTACGAATTCGACCCAACTCTGATGCCGGGTTCATTGCCGGAAGGGGCGTCGAGTCCTCAGTTGACGCTGTGGCTTGACGGGATGCCCCTCAGCGTCTTCCGGCGCGCGCGTTCCGTTCTTGGGTGATCGCATGAGCCTGTTCGACAATCTCGTTGATCTTCCACGCCGGTCGGGTTGGAGCGCGGGGCTCAAAAATGTTGAATGACGACGACCCGATTTTCCACCGCATCGAGGACGGGATCTTTGACGCTCAAGATGTCCGCTCAATCCTACGCGAGTACATTTATGGGATGCCGTCACAGGCTGCGTTCTGCCGGGCGTTCAATCTTTCCCGCCCATGCGTCTCCAATGTTCTTGCTGGGAAAGCCAATGCCTACGGTGGGATTTTGGACGCGCTCAATCTCAGGGCTGTGACGGTATACGTCCACAAGTCAGATCAACGGTTCCGAACGACGCCAACGAAAAGGCGCGACGACGTACAGGAGCGTTGCCGTGTTGCGCGGAGCATCGCTGCCCGAGCCGCTGTCGCAAAGGCCGAAGGTCTCCCGAACCTAGCGGATGCCCCATCAAAAAAGACAGGATGATTAGTAATGTCAGAGGATCAGAAGATATTGGGTGCGCATCCGCGAGTGTCCGAGGCCTTGCTTGATCTCGCGGCGCGGATTGAAGCCGGAGAAGGGGCTGACGACGAACTGGACGGACGGATCTATGACGCCATGTCCGGGCCAGGGCTTGGCAGCGCGCTGGAGGCGGTCCTTGACCGCACGAAGCGGCCGAACTGGTTGCCCCGCTACACCACCTCCCTCGACGCCGTCACCGCCCTGCTGGAGCGCGTGCTGCCGGGGTGGGTAGTCGCCACGCTCGGCCAGAACGATGACCGGTCGTGGTGGTCCGAACTGCGGCAGGGACACCTAACCTCTTACGACAAGGTCGCGCTGAGTCACCTCCGGTGCTCCTCCGCCGCTCGTGCCCTGCTCGCGTCTATCCTGCGGGCGCTCGCCGGAGGCAAACACTGATGGCTTATTGGGACAAGCCCGGCGCGACCGATGAATGGTACACCCCGCCGCACGTCTTCGAGGCGCTGGCAACTTGGTTCGACCTAGACGTTGCTCCAGCCCGGTTAGCGGCCGGTCATGTCTGGGCAACCCACAAGCTCGAAGGCGACGGGCTAGCGCAGCCATGGCGCGGCTCTGTTTGGATGAATCCGCCCTTCGGCGGCCGAAACGGAATCGAGCCATGGCTAGAGCGGTTTCTAGACCATGAGGACGGCGTCGCGCTTACGCCGGATCGCACGTCAGCCCCATGGTTCCAAAAGGGGTGGGCGAAGGCTCGGGCGGTCCTGTTCACACGCAAGATCCGTTTCCTTCGGCCTGACGGCAGTGAGGGCGTTTCGCCATCGAATGGCACGGCGCTATGGGCAGTCGGGCCTATCGGATGCGTTGCTCTGGACATAGCAGCGCGGCGCGGATTCGGCATTCTCGCTGAGCCGAGAACCCTGCTCCCTGAGTGGAAAATCACCAAAAACGATGCCGCGCTCGTGGGGAAACTCGCGGATGCGCACAAAAATCAGGAACCCACGCCATGAAGACTGAGCCCGGCCCCGTGGATGCGGGAGAGGTGGAAGCGCTGTTCGAGCGCAAAGCCCGCTTGACCGCTTACATGAACGTTGACGGGGCCTCTCCGGCCAATGTCCTCTATGCCGTCGCAGGCTGCGCCCTGTCGTGGGACCGCAACGCCCGACTAGTCGGCAACGTCCGCGCTGGCGATATCGTCGATGCGACCCGCGCCATCCTCGCCCGCCTCACCCCAGCCACAGACCGGGCGGTGGTCAAGGCGCGTGATCTAGGGACCGATTTCTTCGCTATGACGCCACGCGAAGTTCATGCCGCCCTCTCCGCCGCGCCTGCCCCGGCTCTCGTCTGGCCCTACGACGCCACGCCTGAGATGGTTGCGGCGGCCCTCAAGGTCGATTGGTCCAATGAGGATGAGGAAGCGACCGCTCACAACGTCTGGCACGCCATGCGTGCTGCCATGCCTACCAGCGCGGCTCTCGTCCCCGACCCGACAGCCGAAGGGGAGGCGGTGGCGTGGCGACAGAAGTTCAAATCCGACCCTTGGACTTATCACCATGCGGACTGGCCCTACGCGGAGAGCGAGCGTGCGGCCGGTGCCATTGTCGAGCCTCTCTTCGCCCATCCCTTGACAGCCGAAGCCCTTACAGAGCGGGCGGTGAAGGCGGAGGAGCGTACTGAACGATGGAAGACAAGTGCTCTAGCTCGTCGCGCAGGAAGTATTCGACGGGACGCCACCATCGCCGCCCTGACCGAAGAACGGGATCGGATGAGGCGGGCGCTGGAGCCGTTCACTCGACAGGTCCAGCATCTTGATAAGCTATTCCTACATCAGACCGACGACCACGTTGCCCTCGATTTGTGGGCGGACGGTTGCGATCTCACAGTCGGAGACTTCCGCCGCGCAGCCGAAGCCCTCCGCTCTGTGGGCGAAGAAAAGGGGCAGGCGTGACGGGCGCGCAGAGCCGGGCGACGCGCCGCTGCAACAACTGCGGTGTCTTCGTCCCTGGTATCTGGGGGGATGGCTTCCCGAAAGGTTGCGCGCTTGGCAATGAGCCGGAACAGGGCCGGCCATGCAAGGATCTGACCATCGACATTTTGCAAACCGCACTGGCTCGCGCGGTGCTGCCCGATGCGTTCGATGATCGCGCCCGCATCAAGCCCGGCATGACATTAGCGGTTCTCGATGCGACGAACGCGGCCCTTCGACAAGCAGCAGCCCTGCGCGGCCCCGTGTCTGCTTCCTTTAAAGCCACCAAAAATCCCAACCCCAAGGAGCCCGACGATGGCTGAGAGCAAGGTGAAGCTGACGAAGGCCGCTCCGCCCCCATACCAGCCCAGTTACGGGCTGTTTGGAGTGCTCAACCCGCACGGCCACTTCTGGTCGCATCAGACGTTCTTCACACCCGACGAGGCCCGGCAATACATCGCCAGCTTCTGGAAGGGGCGCCCGGCCAAGGAACTGGAAAAGTTCAAGGTCGTTCCGGTTCGCGTCACGCTGGAGTTTGACGAAGAAGCCGCCCTCACCCCCACCAAGGATCCACGCAATGCCGGATGAGATCGATGAAGGGGCGCTGGAGGCTGCTGTGAACGCCAGCTACGGCGTGTGGCAGGCATGGCAGGGGATCGACGCGCACAACGTCAGCGATGTCAGGCGAGATGCCATGCGCTCGGCTTTGCTCGCCTACGAAGCCGCGAAGGCCGGGGATGCTGGGGCGGTGGCGGGGTGGAAGATGGTGCCGATGGAGCCGACTGAGGCGATGCTGAATGCCCCGCAAATGCGGGATTGGGCTTGGCGGAATGAAGACGCTGTCATGCCTGTCGAGATTGCCGACTGTTACCGACAGATGCTCGCCGCGTCACCCACCCCTCCCGCGCCCGCTGCCCCTGCGGGTGATTTGGGGTGGCATCCGCGCGATTCCGGCCAGAAACCATGAAGGTCGAGAACGAGATGGGCCGGGCTTGATACCGGCTGGAGCAGTTTATTTGGGCATTCCATCGACGGCCAATCTAGAATGCGCGATCAGCAAGAGAACGTGTCTGAGCGCGTGGCCTCGGCAATCCCTCGGTGCGTTTCGCCCCAAACCGCTTAGACCGTCTTACACCACGGCGCGGGCGCTGTTCCTACACTCGTCTATGCGCTTCCTTCAGCGCCGCCATCTCGAAAAGCACTCTACCACCAAAAGCTGAGGAAGGGAATCGAGGATGAGCGACGACGATCTTGAGGCAGCGTGGCTTTCGTTCGCGAAAGCACTAGCCGACAATGAGCGCTCGAAGATCAGGCGCGATCGTATGGTTCTGACCGAAAGGCGCTCTTTGCTCGCTGACTTCGGGCAAGCGCGGCCCAGCGCGAGTATGCTGGACTACCAGCGGCGCGCGATGAATGCGCCGGCCTATACGCATTGCGGCTTGAGCGGCGTAATCTCGGTGCCACTTCGGTTTGTTGGGCTCTGATAGCTCGCGGATGCCACAAAAAAAGACCCCGGCCCCGCCTAAGCGAGACCGGGCTAAGTTATCATAGGGCATCAAACAGAGCGGGCTACAGAAGCCCTCTCACATCTCAGGCTGGGCCTGGGATTACGGAATGGAGGATGGCGATGAGCGATAATTTGAAGGACGTATGGGCGACCAGCGTTGCAGAGTTCGGCTTTTCAGTCGAATACGGCAACGATACCGGGCCGGGCGATGAAGGCTTCTGGGAATGGTGGGATGTCGTCGAGGGCGGTGAGACTATCGCAAAGTGCAGCGATGAGGTGACCGCCGAACGCATCGTCATGGCCCTTATCGCCTATAAGCAGCCTAAATCGGAGGCTGAAAACCGCCTTCTGAGACAGCGATAGGGTCAACGGCCGATAGCTAGGTTGACGCTCCGTTCCAGCCCCTAACCCTCCCGCTTGATAGCTGGGCGATCAGGGGTTGGACGGCCTCTGCGGCGTTCCACCAAGAGAGCGCACGATCCACCGGATGTCAGCCTCCATAGAGGTTGTCCGGTTCTCCAGGCGGTTGACGCTTGCCTCCAGCTTCTGCGACCTGATCATGTCCTCGACATCGCCGGTCGCGATCTTGCTCTCGATCTTCTCCATTCGGAAGACCGAGGCGTTGGCGTCGCTGGAGAGCTTCGCCAGCGTGTTTTCCCGGCCTGTGTACCAAACGCCAGCGAAGAAGATGATCGCGAGGAAATTCACCACGCTGACCGGGTTCCGCATGAAGGCGAAGATGAAATGGCGAGCCGTCTTGTTTTCCACGTCGCCCTCCTTCATCGGTTCGTGGCCTCTGTCGAAGGATCAACTCCCTTGCGGCAGTTTTGATTCCGGCATTGTATCCGCATAGCCATAGCCTTTTCCTACAGAGGCGTGGTCAGTGCGCGGGGTGAGTGACCAGACCCACCTCGTGCACGCTGTTAATCCTTGCACCACGCGCCACGGCGCGCGTTGTTTCCTTTAACACCATCAACGGTTTCCGGCGTGTCCTTTGACGACCACGTTACCGGCCGCCATACCGTGCAGACCTCGTCAGTCCCGCTTGAAACCATCGTCCCGCAAGCGACAAGAAGCATCGGCAAGGCAACGAGTAGCAGCACTGTCAGCGATCGACGCATCGTTCAGTTTCCTTCGCACTTCGGCGGCGCGCTCGATGCGCTCTTCCTGCCGGCCCATGTCCTTGATGGCGTGATAGACGAAGCCGAGCACCAGCAAAGCGGCGACGGCGGCGGCTATCCTGATGTAGATCCCGATCATGCCGTGACCCCCGAAGGCAGATCGAGCACGTCAGCCTGGGCATGCGCCTTGCGGTTTGCCCACCAGCGGTAGGCCAGCCCGCCGATCACTAGAGCGGCGCAAGCGAGCGTCAGCCCCACGATCAGATAGTCGAGGAAGCGCGACGTGCCCGCATAGGGCTCGATGGTTTCCTTGGTGCTCTGGAGCGTGCCGGCGAGGCCGCCAGAGGCCACGCCAGCGCCGGTTGCCGCGTCCGCTGGGGCCTTGGCCGCCAACGGGCTGGCGTCCTCGATGGGGGCCTTCTCATTTGCCCCCATCAGCGACACGATGCCGCCGGTATAGGCGGCGCCAGATGCCCACGCCTGACCGATGGCCCGAACCTGCTTCACGCGCGAAGCCCAGCCTTTGCCGAAGGTCGCCCACGTCTTGAGGGCGCGCAGGAACGCCAGACGCCGCTCGCAGATTTCAGCGACGAGCTGATCGTGGTTTTGATGGGCATCGATCGCGGCAAGAGTGGCCGGCCCCACGACGCCATCGATCCGTGTCACGCCCAAGGCGCGCTGAAGCCATTTGATCGACTGATGCGGGCCCGAGTTCACCGCGCCGTCGAACACCACGATATCAATGCCGGCGGGCAGCTCGTTGCCGCGAACCTGATTCCAGTAGCCCTCGCGATAGATGGCATCGCGCTCGGTGTTCGTCATCAGGTAAACGTCTTGCTGATGCTGCCCGATGCGTTCGCGGTAGCCGTCATAGACGCGCTGGATGACGCCCTGGTTGGTTCGGCCACCCGGATCGCGGGGGTGGTCCACCTTGCCGCCTTCAAATTTGAGGACGTGCGTCATGCATGCGGGGAAGTTTTTCGCGGTCATCAGCAGTGGCCCTCATTGCAGTATTTGACCCCTTTCCAGAGGTCGGACATGCCGTCGTCGTGGCGGGAACAGGCAGGCAGAAGCGCAAGCGCCGTCAGCGCCAGCCAGAAGGCAGCGTGTTTCATGGGATGCTCCGGGGACGGGAGTTGCGGATCGTTCGAACTAGAGGCAATGTCCCGGTATGGACAAGAACACCCTCATTGGAGCGGCCCTCGGCCTCTCGTTCGCCGCCGTCGTCGGCGGCCTCATCATTGTCAGCGGCGTGGCCTCACCGAACTCTCAGCAGATGCTAGGAGGGGGATGGGTGACGATGGTAGACGGTCAGCAGATCATCACCGCCACCAAGCCGCCGTTCACAAAGTAGTCCAGCCCTGAATTAGTCCGCGAAACAAATCCCGCAAAAGTACGTGTGCGCGGGGTTTCCGTCGATGACGAGATCATTGATGCCGTTGGCGGATGTGCCGAACCCCTTCAGCTCGTAGAAGTCGCCATCCTCGTATATGTCAACGACCGCAGGCAGGACCGCGCCGGCCGTGTTGGTATAACCGGCAGGCTGCCACCCCTGGCATGCGGCGTCCCGAAGAGCGACCCCGCCGTTCTTGATGATCTTGGCAACGAAATTGCTGGACGTGTAGGGCGCCAAGGACGGGGATTTGGCATTGGCTCCCCACCAAACCGCGCCACCGAAGATCATTTTGCCGCTGCCGGGCGGCGGGGTATAAAGCCCGGTCGAAAGGTCGAAATAGCCGCCCTCATTGAAGTGCGCGGCTGAGAAGGTGACTGGGGTATACGCGCCGTTGAGGCAACCCGTTTGGTGGACGCCGTTCTTGTGGACGCGAAATGCAGAAATAGCAGCCATCTTGCAGCCTCTGTTTTGGGGTTACCGAATGCGACGAGCGCGGATTACGCCGTAAGCCGCGACCGAAGGGCCGGCGAAGGACGAAGAAGCGCAAAAATAGACCGTCGTCGTCGATGTCAGGACGAGCTTTACAGGCGCGATATGGAGCGTTGGGACGATCGTCGCGCCGACTGTGGCGCCACCATAGTAAATGGAAGCAAACCGACCGTTGCTGGTGTCAAAGGTCGAAGCAGTGGTGCTGATGCCTACGTTCAGCGATGTCACGGTAGTGGCAGCGTTAACGGAAAACGTCGCGTTGAGATTAACGTCCCATTCGCCAGCGGGCAGAGAGATTGATGTCGGGTTGCCGGTGCTGCCTGAAAGAGTTACGGCAGACCCGACCGGGATCACGCTCTCAACATAGTCGCCCGTTGCCCCCGCTTCGCTGGAAACGTCGATGACGCTCGGGGCGGCGCTCCATGCCCCTGCCGTCGCTAGGCCTGATGTCCAGTCCAGGCGGGCCAGAACTTGGTAAGCCTTGGCCGTAACGGCTGCGCCGGCATAATAGACCTGCGCGCTATCAGCGCCGCCCGAGCCGCCCTCACTGGTCGCGCTAGCGATTCCTTTCGATGCGGGACGTGTGTCGCTCGTCGTGCTGACCGGCTGGATAACGCCAAGGCGGATTGTCCCAGCATCGTCAAAGGCGACCACGTAGAGGCTGAACGGAGTGCTGTTGACGGTGCCGAGCGTCGAGCCCGACGAAACCACCAGCGCCAAGGACGAACTCACCTCGCGATTGACGATGGTCCCAGTGCTTGCCGTCGCAGATCGGAAAGGGATGACCACGGGTGCGGTGGCTGTCGGCGTGGACCCGGTCGCGTCCGTCAGGGTGATCGTCAGGGCATTGCTACCGACCGCTGCGGAAATCCCGACATTGGACAAATAGCGCGCATTGGCCGAGCGAAGGTTGACGGCATCAGCCACGTCGGTGGCATCGCCTACCCCGGTGAGCCGCTTGTCATTGAAAGGGATCGGCTGAGTAACGGTGGACTGGCCGTCGCGCGTGATGCAGTTGGACAGGCCATCGGCCATGCCGTCCATCTCCGCGTCCATCCGATCGGCGCGAATTTTGATGTTGGCGTTGCGGTCGGCCACCCAATTGTAGATCCGGACGAAAAGGCCTGAGCCATTGAATGCCATCGGGTCGCCTCATGAAAAAAGCCGCCCGGTGAGGGGCGGCCTTGGCAGGAAATAGCCATGGTCTTGGCAGGGAATGACGTGGACTTAGGGTTTCGCGTCGGGCACTATCCGCTGATGGAAAGCGCCTCTTATGTCTTTGCCGCTGTTTTCGCAGCCGTGGTTGGCGGCTTCATAATCTCAATCACATCGAAGGCGGTGGATACGCTGGAACCGTTCTGGATCGGCGCCGTGGTTCTAACGCTCGCAATTCTTATCGGCGGGGCGATTGCGCTCGATCGTCGGCCGCGCTCTTAGCCTTTTCGCGGGACAGGAGAATAGCCAACATCGCGGCCTTGGCTGGCATCTTGTCGTCCATGCGAGCCCCGCCGACGCCTGCGCGCCCGGCAAAGTCTGTAAACGCTTTGTTGGACGCAACCTTCTGCTGCCGGGACATCAGCGCTCTAACGATATCATCGGCATCAGCGCCACCCGCAACGGACAGCTTGCCGAGGTCGTCAGCGAACCGCTCGGCCTTCGCCTTGCTGTTAGAGCCGAGCAAGATTTCAGCGAGCTTCTTGCCGCCCTTGATGCCGAGCCCTGTGATGGTGGTATCAGTCGGGATGCTCGTCCCTTTGCTGGCGTCGTCCAGAAACTCCTTGAACCCCTGCGTAGGCGCAGTAGGAGATCCTCCGACCACCGCGCGGTAGGTCGCTTCCATCCGGCCCTCGTTGTCGAGAACCTTCAGAATGCGGCCAGCCTTATCGGAGCCGAACAAGGTCGCGAGCTTGTCGCGGTTCCAATCACCCTCGCCCTTTAACGAATTGCGCAGCGCGGCCACATCGTTCGCATTCGAGCCAACGATCCGGTCAATCTCGGCACGCGCGCCTTGAGACATGCGGAAAGGCACAGCGGAAGGACCAACCGGGCCAACGCCATCCCCCGCGACTTGCCTGGCAAGGTCGAAAGGCCGAACAGCATCAGGGCCGGAGCGAAATACCTTTGCGCCGTCCTTCAGGCCCTGCGCCTGTCGCGCCAATTCGGAATATTGAGCGTCCACTTCCTTGATGCCGGGAACCGCATCCGCCAGCGTCTCGTCCAAGCTACGTCGAACGTCGGACAGCACCCTAACGAGCTTGCCTTTGCCTTCCCTGACCATCGGCTCAATGGTGGTGTCCAATGCTTCACGAGCCGCATGCAAGGCGCGCGGAGACGGATCAAGCTCCTTCGTCCCGTGGACATTCAGAAGGCTGCGCGCCTTCTCCAACTCGGAACGGATCGCGCCGCGCGAATTGACAATCTGAGTGTCGAGGCTATCGGCCAGAGCGCGCGAATCCACAGCGCGCGCATTAGCGAAGGCGTCTTCATAGGCGGGGCCAAGGGCGCGCTGGGCGTCTTTGATGCCCTGCTTGACGACAGTCGGCTCGGCAACGGGGCCGACCGTATCATTCAAGGCTGCTGCCAAACGTTGATTTTTGCCCTGGTCGCGGGCGGTCAGGGCATCGACGATGGGGGCACGGGAGCCGGGCCGGGATGCAGCGCCGCGTGCGATCATCTGCATTTCTGGCGAGACGTCAGCCAGCAATGCCTGCGGGCCAATCGCCTTTAGCTCGCCCTGCATTTTCGCCAGGCTGGCCGGGTCGCCAGCCTGCTCCATAAAGAATTTGCGGGCTGCACTCGGCACATTCGACAGCGCGTCAGACGGCGCGACGCGGCTTGCTATGGCGTCGAAACCAGCCTTTCCTGCGGACAGGGCGGCGGGGACAGCGGCGCCGAACGCCCCGCCGATTGCCGCATCCCGCATCGCCATTTCCTTGGTGTTCTGCGTCTCGTCGGCCCGACCATAGCCCGAGGCGGCGCCCTGCGCGACGCCTGCAAGAGCCCCGCGACCAACGGCTCCCATGACGCCCTTGGCGCCCGCGCCGAGCAGGGCGCTCGTTCCGGTGGCCGCCGCGACCGGCAGGGCCGCAATGGTCCCTGCAATGCCGCCCGTCACCTTGCCCGCCATGGATTGGACAGGGTTCTGGGCGTCGAAAGTGCGATCACGCGCGCGCTCATAGTCAAGCGCCATTTCGCGTCTTTTCGCGTCAAATGGCGCCGCGACGCGTGCGTTGGCCTCGTCCAGATATTCGCCGATGAAGGGGGCGCCGCGCGCCACAGAACGGACGCGGTCGCCTATGCCCGTCATGACAGGGCTGTTGGCTCGCTCATTCTTGACATAGGCTTCCGCCATCGCGCGCTGCTCAGGACGATCTCCACGCCCCTGCGCGCTCGTATAGGCCGCTTCGATATCCTCCGGCCGCATCTGGGCGCGCGTGTCGCCCGCGTTGCCGGCGCGGATGCTATCGCCTGACACGCCATCGCTGCCCATCGACAGGTCACGCGCATAGCTGTTCTCACGCGGTCCCGCGCCCGACATGCGGCGCACGGCTTCGAGCGCGGTTCCTTGATCAGGCGCCTCGATCTCGAAAAGCTTGCCGCCGATATCAACCTCAAAGGCGCCCATCAGCGACGCTCCCGGATGCGGACGCCGCCGCCCATGTCTGTCCAGCCGTCTTCACCAGGGACAGGGGCAGGCTGGGCGGGCTGTGGCTGGGGGGCGGCCTGCGGGGCTTCGGCCTGCCTTGCTGCCTCAACCTGCTGTTGAAGGTCGGCAGGCACAGGCGGCCCCTGCATGTTATAGCGCTCGAATTCGCCAAAGCTCGGAATGACATCGGCCGGGTTCATCCGGTTTCGCTCGACGATGCCCTGATACTGCTGGGAATCCTGATCGAACATCTGCTTGTAGGAACTCATGCGGCCGTAGGCTTCCTGCATCAGGGCGTTCCGGGTCTGCGCAGTAAGGCGCCCTTCGCCTTGGATCGACTTGATGAAGCCGTTGAGCTTGTCGCTCCAGCCCTGCGTATCGTTCGCCATCTGGATTTCGCCCTCTCGGACGACAGAGGTCGGGTCCATGATTTTGCCGAGGCCGTAGACCATGTTCAGGTCAGCGGCCTTCGTATCGCGCCCTGCGGCTTCCATCATGGACTTATAGATCGGTGCGGCCTGAGAGATATTCTTGTAGCTCGGAAGGCCCTGTATCTCTTTGCGAAGGCCCGAAATAGCGTCGGCGGGCGCGGGCAGTGCTGCCGCAGTTTGCGCCTTGGACTGCTGTTCGTGCCACACCTTCGGATCGACGCCCGGAGGCACCGGCGGAATGACGGACGGCCCTGCCTGGGCTCCCTGCGGCTCCAGAGGCGTAACCGTGCGGGCGGATTTGTCGATAAACCCGCGCTGATCTGCGCCGGTCTGCGGGCTTGTGCCAATGACGCCGAATTCCGGCTTTTCAGGCTGCACCCTGACGCCGAGTTCATTGGTCGTCGCATTACGCTGGGCGAGCCCGCCGCCGGGCAGCTTCTCGTCCACATATCGATCAGCGGGTTTGGCGAACAGCCGCTCGCTCATCTGCTTGACGAGCGCGGACGCTGCCTCCGGGTTGGCGAGGTACATGCCCTGGATCTGCTTGGCCTGCTCCGGGGAGAGGCCGAGAGACTGGGCGAGAGCCCCCGCGCTCATGGCGCCCTGCTTGGCCGTCTCGACCTTCTGGCGGGCCTCATTGCCCTCCATGAGGCCGCCAATCCCGCCGGCCAGCAATTTCGCGTAGCCCAGCGACTTGTTGTAAATCGGCTCCTGGGTCGATGCCGCAGCCCGCAGACCAGCCCCGCCCGACATATCGGCCTGAGCCTTCTTACGGGCTGCCATGGCCTGCAAAAGCGCAGCGTCAGGTGCGCCGTTTGCGCTCAGGCCCGTGGACTGTGGAACGAAATTGATCATGTCAGCCCCATGCTCCCGAGAGCAATTGCGCGATTTTGGTCTGTTCGCCGGAAACTTGCGGCCGGTTGGCCTTCAGGGCTTCGTCCCATGAGGCGTAGCCGCGCTGCACGGCGTCATCCTTCAGACGGCCGTCGAGGGCTTCGTTGCCGGAGACCGGGCCGCTGTTGTAGACCGCCGTCTGGAACTGTTCCGGGCTCATCGGCTGAGGTCCGGCTGGCATCGGGAAGGAAGGCGTGCCGTCATCAGCAGGCGAACCGGACGTAACCGGGATGGCGCCGGCCTGCGGAGGCGCCTTGGTGACGTTCACCTCCAGCGGTTGCCCGCCCATCTTGCGGTCCCACATGCCGGCGAACTCGCCAGCCGTCATGCCGGCGTTGCCGCCGTTCAACCGTACCGCCTGAGAGCCGACAGCGCTGACAGCCGGGGCGTTCGGGTTCTGGAGCAGCTTTGCCGCCCCTCCAATGCCCTGCTGATGGGCAAGGTACAATTCGCCGGGGGTGGGCTCGCGTCCAAGGATGCGCGCCAGTGCAGCGCGGTTGTCCGATGCCAGACGAATGCCAGCGTCGATATTGGCGATCGGGTCAAAGGGGTTGCTCAACCCGTATTGCTTGCCGGTCGAGTTGATGAACTGGAAGACGCCCGAGGCCGACGAGTTGGGGTTCTTGGCGTTGGGGTTCAGCTTGCTCTCGATCCAGGCCATTTTCGTCATGGCGTCGGGGTCGAGCTTGGCCGCAAGGGCGCGGCGTCGGATTTCGGCTGCGACCTCGCCTTTGTCCATCAGAGCACCGCCATCTCGTAATTGACGTGGCGCAGGCCACCGAACTCCCGCACCGCCTCGGGATGAAGCGCCTCGACTTCGTCAGCCATCAGGCCCAGATGCTCGTCATCCTCGCCACGGTAGCGATAGACGTAGAGCGGAAGGCCATTGCGCAGCGACCCGACAGGGCGGATATCGGTCTTGGCACGGCGATCCGAGAGGGCAAACAACCCGCCCGCCCCCATCGCCTTGCCGCCAGCGCCAATGAGAGCGCTGCCCAGCCCGAACATGCCGCCCGTGGTGGCGGCCTGCTGCTGCATCTGGCTCTGGTAGTTCTTCTGGTCAATGTCAGCAGAGCGATAGACGTAATCCCCGACCGGCGTGTTGGCGACGTTCCCGCCCTGGAACGGGGCGAACTGCGGCATGCTGACCTGAGACTGGCCCATCAGGGCGGAAATCTCGTTGATCGGCGCATTTCGCAGCGCCATGCGCTCCTGAATGGCGCGCTCGCGCTGCGTCCCGGCCAGCCCCACCAGCCGCGACTGTTCCTGCCCGCCGGCCATGATGACGCCCAGCCGTGCATCGTTCGCCTGCCGGTTGGCCGAATCAAGCTCGTTCTTGAAAGCCTCCGTGCCGCGCGTAAAGCCCTGATTGACGAGCTGGTTTTCCAGCGCCGACCGTTCCCGCTCAATCTGCGGGTTCAGCCGCTCGTACATCGCGTTCTCGACCTTCGTCCGATCGCCGGAGAAGTCGTCGATGTTGTAGTTCGGGATGTCGTCGAAGGAGAGCGGATTGCCGAGGGTGTCCTGAAGCCGCTTGGTCTGCGAGCCCGCGAAGTCGAGCAGGTTCTTCTGGACGCCGACTTGCCGGTCATACAGCTCGCGCTGCTCCGGCGACATCTCGACAATGCGCTCCCATTGCGGGATATCGCGGTCGGACATCTGGGCTTCTTCCACCCATTTCCCGCCAGTGCCGCCGACCATGGGGAAGGCGCCGCCGTTGCCAACTATGCCGCCGATGCCGCCATTGCTGAAGTCCTGCGTGGGCGCTGTGCCGCCACCGCCGGCATCGGGCACCCATTTGCGACTGACAACCGGTGCGCCATTGCGGTCAAGAACCGGCTCCGACAGCTTGTAGCTGCCGTTCTGCTTGTAGCGCACCGTGCCCAGCGGGCCGGTCTCATTGGCATTGCTGAGCACGGTGTTGGCAACGGCCGTCGAGACGTTGGAAGTCGTCTGCGCGCGCCCCGTGGCGTAGGGGTCGGGGGACGGCGGGGCTTCTGGCGCGCTCTTGCCCATCAGGCATCTCCTTCAAGGAATTTGGCGTCTTCGCGAAGCATGCCGAAAAGGCAGGCATCCTCGCGGCCGTCGTAGGCGCGGCGAACGACGCCCTCCAGCTTCCAGCCAAGGCCTTCGCAGAACTTGCGGCAGCGCTTGTTCTTCCGCCCGACGATGCAGGTCAGGCGGACGACGCCCAATTGATTGAACGGGTATCCGAACAGGCGGCGCAGAATGGCGGGGTGCGCCCATGACGGGTCGTCGGCAGCGAGGCTCACCTCGATATCGATGCCGGGCCGGTAATTGTGGAACACGACGCCGGCCACAAGCTGCCCGCGACGAATGACGCCAAGGGCCGCCGACGAATTATGCGGAGCCCGCCCCCCAAGGATTGGGATGCGCTGGGAAACCCAATCGACGACCTGTGCATCCGCGCCGTACAGCACCGATCCGACGATGACGGGTTCGGTCATAGCGGGCCGCCCTTGTCGAACATCAGATCCACGCCCTGAAGGGTGATTTCAATGTCGGTCGCGACAGAGAAGGCCAGCGACGCAACCGACCCGATGCCGCTGACGCTCTGCCATTTCGTGATCGGGACGGCCACGCCGTTCCATGCCGCCACGTCCCAATCTTCCTCATCCCATACCGCCCCGGCTGCGCTGACCACTGTCACCGTCGCCCCGGTCGCAGGAGAGATGTCGTAGTCGGTGCGCACCACGAAAGCCGGATTATAGCCAGGCGGCCCCTGCATGATCGGCCGCGCCATGGTGTACCGCTTTTCCTCGACGCCCTTCAGCGCGACGAAGGCCGTCTGGAGCTGCGCCGTAATCGGTTCGCCATCGTCTGAAAAGGTGTCGCCGTATTTGCTGACCGTGCCGTCGTTCTTGCCGAAATAAAGCTCGTCGTCGAAAAGGCCCATGCACACGGCTTCGATGCCGGTCCATTTCGACCAGCCGCCGGTGTCTGCCGACATGCAGAATTGCGAACTCATGCCAGATGTCGCGCCCGGAACGTTCATCAGGATGACGCCCTCGGCGGGAACCTCTAGAATGCTCCAAGCCGAATTCGACGGGGCGATGGTGTAAGCCGTGCGGAAGGCGTCGGATATCTTGTCCGTCAAAGTGGCCCGGCGCTGTACCGAACCGGCAGACGGCAGGACTTGTGTCAGGGAAACCGGCCCATCCAGTGTCAGCACGCCGAGATCGGCGCCGGACTTGACGAAGCAGCGGCGCGTGATCGGGCGGGAAATGCGGAATACGCCGACAATCGACCATGTTGCAGCCGTCGCAGGGTCCGTGCCCTGGTAGACCAGAACCTCACCTTCCGAGGTGACGAAGACGAGCAGGTCGTCGGCGCCGTCGCCGCCATCGCGCGACCATGAGCCGATGGCCGTCAGCGAACCGCCCAGTTTGCACAAGCCGCCCAGCGAGAATTTCGTAGCGGCGCCCGCGACCGATGAAGTCGGCAGATACCACGCATCAAGCGTGTTCTCCTGACCGAGCCAGAGGCGATTCTTGTGGGCCGCGACCGTGATAAGGTCGGACGACGTGACGTTGGTAATGGCCGGAGCAACCCAGCTTGACCCATTGTAGTGCCGCGCCGTGTCAGCGCCGTTCACCATGAACAGGAATGAGCCTGCCGAGGTCGCGAACATCGTGTGCTGCCACACAGCACTTGTCAGAGAGCCCAGCACCGCAGCGCCCACCGCGCCCGCCGTGGAGATGTCGTAAATGCTGGCGCCCGCCGCCGCGAAAAACTCGCGCCCCGAGCCATCCTGCGGGGAATATTCCATCAGGGTTTCGACCGGGTCGGTCATGCCCGTGGCAAATTCGCTATTGCCCTTGCGCAAGCGCACGCCGAGCAGCCCGCAAATCCAGTTCTCAAGCGTGATCGCCTCGTTGGGCTCCATCGCCTCGTAGGCGTCGCGGGCGTTCCAGCCGCCGGTCGGCGCCGGCAAGCGCACGACGCTGTTGTTGCGCGCGCCGCCCTGCCCGCCGCCCATGCGCTGTGACTGGAGATCGCGCGCGGTCGGCATCAAATATTCCACGTCTCGGGAATCTGGAGCTTGGTCGCCATGCGGTCATGGCAGCCCATATCCGCCGTAATCCTCGGCTTCACGCCATCGCGCATTTCCGCATCGGTCACGCGGCGCTCGTACAGGGCCAGATCCTCGGCATAGGCGAGGCCCTTGACCTGTTTGAAACGCCAGACGAGGCCAAGGGTCATCAGCCCTTCGTCCAGCCTGCCGAGGTCGCTATCGGCCACCCAATCGGCCTGTGTCGTCCCGCCCGCGCTCTTGCAGAAGTGCTTCGAGATATATTCGTAGGCGACCGTTTCCCCGGCCGGCGGGTTGGGCGACATCAGGACAGCGTCGCCCCTGATCCGAAACGTCGGGTTCACATAGGTGACGAGCGTTGCCTTGGTCTGCTGCCATTCCTCGGGCGACAAAGGCCCGGCCACCCGGCGGCGCGTGCCCCGGTTGAACATCGTCTCGGGGATCATCCGGTCATAATCGGCCGGCAAGGCGTTGGTCTGCTCGTCTGCCGCCACCGTGGTGAAGGTCTTCTCCGTCTGGAGCACCTGCCACGGGTAGCGGCGCATCAGGGCCGTCCCCTCCTCCGTGGCCAGCCGCAGCAACAGCCCCGCCGTCTCGTCAGTGCTACTGACGAACGCCGTGGGCACGCCAACATTGAGCTGGCGCGCTGCTGACTGGCACATGGTGGCGAGGGTCATCAGGCGGCCTCACCCTGGCGAGCGGCGATCTCGGCATTGGTCGGGCGCCCGCGACGCGGGGCGGGAATGGCGCCCTCGCCCACGTCATCGTCCTCGGCTTCCTTCAGCAGCATGGCCTTGATCTCGTCCATCTCAGCGCGCAGCGCAGCGTTCTCCTCGGCCATGCGGGTCATCTCGGCCGAGGCGCGGTTGGTGTCCGCCGACTGGAGGAACAGCTTGGCCTGCTGCACGATCGAACGACCGTTGGGGATGGCGATGCGCTGGAGATGAGCGTCGCTCAGCGCGGCCACGTCCTCGACGGTGAAAATGCGGTGGGTTCGCAGAATGTCGGCATCTTCCTGCTGAAGCAGGTTCCAGGCAGCGAGCGGCGTGCCGGTGGCAGGGATTTCCCGGCCTTCCTTCCACGCATCGTATTTCGGCTTGATGCATTCCCAGCGAATGCGGGCCATCTGGACGGCCAGATTGTCGCTTTCGCCGTCAGCCTGCACCGCCGACAGGCGGGAGACGCGCTCGACCGTCTTGCTGCGGTCCAGAGCCCCGAACGGGCCATAGGCGCAGTAATCGACGCCGATCATTTTCGCAGGGTCGGACGGGTCGGGCGTGTACTTCGTGAAGAAGCGCTCAACGTCGATGCGGATGGTTTCAGACATGGGAGCCCCATATGAAAAAGCCGCCGGAGAGGATTCCCCGGCGGCGGTTGGTGATGCAGTACGGGAGCGCTAGATCGGGAAGTCGCAGAGCACGATCTTTGCCGAGGCATCGACCGCGTAGGCGACCACCGCATCCGTCACGAGGGCGGACACGTCGAGCGTGCCGTCCGTCGCGCCGACCGCAGTCAGGGCGTTGCCATCGGCGCCGGCCGTCAGGGCCGTCGTGAGGGTGGCGCGACCGCTGATCTGGATCCAGCCATACTCGCCATCGGCAAGGACGGACTGGAGGACGCCAGCACCCAAGCCTGCCGAATCCGACAGGTCCGAGGTCACGACCGTGCTCGAACCCGCCGAAGTGCCGCCGGGCGCGTAGTAATACGCGACATTGCCCGCGACGGCCGCAACAGGGCCGGCGCCGGTGTCGTACTGGACGTACTTGTAGAGATAGCCCGTGCTCGCCTGCCCGATGGCCCCCAGCTTGAACTGGGGGGTCGTGTCAACAGCGGTCGGGAGAATCCCGATGATATAGCTCATGGTGATTGTCCTTGCGTTGAGGTGAGATCAGGCGGCGTCGATCAGGATGCCCTGGCGGCGGCGGTTGTAGCAGACGAGGTTGCCCATCCAGTACATCGGGATAACGACGCCATCCTGATTGATCGGCTTCTTCTCGTCGTCCTGCGTCCACTGCGCTTCCGAGTGCTGGATCAGCATCAGATGCTTCGTGTTGATGAAATACATCCGCTCGGCGGTCGTGCCGAAGTTCGTGTTGGTGTCGAACACGATGTTGGCGGTCTTGTACTTCAGCGTCTCGAAGCCGGCCGCCGCCATGGTGGCGTCGGTGTAGCGCTGGTTGTCCTGAAGGCTCTCCTCATAGGCCGCGTAAAAATCGTGCGAGGACAGCAGCAGGTCGGGCTTCTCCTGCCCGTAGACGCAGTTCAGCCACAGGGCGTTCATCTCGCCCTTGATGGTCGCCTTGGTCCAGGTGTTCGTTCCGCTGATCTCGCGGAACTGGTTGCGCCAGGTGGTATAGGTGGTGGAGTTGATGCCCCCCACCGTGCCCTGCCCGTTGGTCTGGATCAGGGTGGCGAGGCCGCCGATCTGGTTGGACAGCGCGCCGTCCGAATACAGGTCGATCGACATGTTGTTCGAGGCGGTCGCCTTGGCGGCGTTGATGCGCGCCTTGACCAGATTGATCATCTGCTCCTTGCCGTTGTTCATGCGAAGCTCACGCCCGCTGGCAACGACATGGATGGCGGCCTGCTGCCAGTCGAACTTGACGGCCGACAGCACCTCGGACTGGTTCACGTTGAGCGTGTCCAGGCCGGAAAAGCGCTGATAGGTCGAGTTCTCGGCATAGCTGATTGGCTGGGCGATTTCGTAGCCGCCCGACCGGGTTTCGATGTTGCCGTGCTTCTTCATATAGCGAAGGAGCGCGTTGTTCTCGGTGATGTTGTCGACCACGTCGGTGGCGTGATTGCGGAGGGTGGTCGTGACCATCTCCGTGAAGGTGGCGTTGGCGGATGCCATTTGCGTCGGTCCTTACCGTGCTTGAGCCGCGTCGTATGCTCGTGACAGCGTCTCATCGATGCTTTTCGAAGGAGCGGAGTTCGCGGGGGTGGAGCGGACGTTGAGCGAGCCTGCGGCCTTGGCCTTGGCGGCGGCTTCAGCGGCTTTCGTCGCTTCTGCCTTGCGCTGGTCCTCCATGACCTTCGAGCGGGTCGCCGGGTTGGCCCAGACGGCTTTCTCGTAGGCTTCGGAGAGATCAGCGACGACGCCTGCGGCCAGCAGCGAACCCATGTCGGTCTTCACGTCCTCGAAATACGGGTGCTCAGGGCTGGCCCGGAATTTCTCGACTTCGGACTTCAGGGATTGCTCGAAGGTCTCAGCCTCCTGCTTGGCGCGGGTTGTCGCGTCAGCTTCCAGCCGGTCGAGGCGCTGTTGAAGCGTCTCGACCCTCGGGTCTATCGGGGGCTGCTGTGTCTGCTCTTGTCCCGCTGGCTGCGCAGCGAGTTGGCCGAGATTGACGCCGTAGGAGCGGGCGAGCCAGTTGAGGCCTTCGATCGGGTTCCGTTCCAGCAGATCCTGGGCGCGCAACAGGCGCTGTATTCCCTGAACCGGAGACAGACCTTCAGCCTCTAGCTTGGCTTTGTACGGCTCCAGGAGCCGATCCACTTCCTCCAACGGCTTGTATTTCTCAGCCGTGGTCTGAAAGCCCTTCGCGACTTCGGCCTCACGCTTCAGGATGTAATCCCTGGCGTCGGGGGCGAGCTTTGTCCAGGCTTCCGCTTTGTCCTGCGGCCACGATACGGGCGGTTTCGGTGCTTCACCTGCCGGAGCAGGGCTGGCCGGGGTATCCGTCGTGGCGTCGGATGGCTCGGCGTCGGGCTCAACCGTGTCGGGAGCCTTCGACGCGAATTTCCCTGTGTCGTCTCTGGGGGCGTGGAGACGATCCCACACCTCCCCTGCGGTATCCTCGATGCTCCGGGCGGGCGCCTCGGTGACGGCTGCCGGCGGCGGCGTATTGTCAGCCGGGGCCGGCGCGCTTTCGACAAAAGCAGGAGCGTCGGTCGCGGCCGGGGCCGTGCCGTTCAGGTCTTCGAGAGACATGCAGGGTTATTCCTCTATGGTCCGCAATCCGCGCTTCCTTGCGAAGGTTGGATTTTTGAAACCTCGGGGCTTTCGGGGCTCGGCCAGAACGCAGTCGTTGCGCTTCAATTCCTCACGCTGGTGAGAGCGCGAGGTGATGGGCTTGCCGTCGATAGGCGAGCGGTATTCCGGCAGGTCAGCTACGATCATCGGCATGCAGATCGCGTTGGGGTCGCGGACATGCATCGGGAGGCCCGTCGAGCGATCGACGAAGCCTGTGTCTGTCCAGACGTAGCGGGTCATGCCTTGGGCCGGCTCGATGGCTGGGGCTTGTTCATGGTCGTAAAGGCGCTGAGCGCGCCGGCCCGATCCTGCTGCGACATTTTCTCAGCGTGGGCATCTCGCTCGCGAGCATCCTTCTGGTCGATCTCGTATTTCTTGAGCTGGGCCTTCATCATCTCAAGCTGGGCCGTCTGTTCGCGGTCGCGTTCCTCGGACTGCGCCTTGATCGCGGCAATCTGCTGCTGCGCCTGAAGTTCGGCGGCCTTGACGCGCTCGTTGGCCTGGATCTTCGCGGCCTCGGTCTGCTGGCCGGCCTGCTGCTTCATCTGCTCGATCTGGAGCTTGGTTTCACCCTCAGCCTTGGCTTTGGCCGCCTCGGCCGCGCCCTTGTCTTCCTGCGGCGCCTGCTGAGACGACTTGGCGAGCTTGTCGAGCGCGTCCTCAGCCGACTTGCCCAACTGGAATTGCCGGGCGAAGGCGGCGTAAAGCTCAACCGCCGTATCCTTGGGGATGGCCTGTTCCTTGACCATCGGCCCGATCGCGGACAGGAACTGCGCCGTTCCCTGGAGGAACATGCCCATCTGCTCCTGATTGCGCATCAGGTCGCCGCGAATGGTCGAATCCGTCTCGATGTCAATGCGATAGCCGCGCATTTTCGACGAGCGCAGCAGGCCGAAAACCTCCTCCTGAGACGGCGCCTGCACCATCTCGGCAAGCTCTGGCTTCTGCTGCGCGATCTGCTGGGCCTGCTCCGGGTTGGCCTGCGCCATCTGCATGAGCTGCTGCTTCTGCGCCTGCGGCAGGAGCTTGATGTTGGTCATTTCCATCAGCACGCTCGGCTCGAACATGCGGGAGATGATCTCGGCCTTGATGCGGAGCAGGTCGCGGACGAAGCGGGCGACCTCCATCTGCATGGCGCGGACGCGGACTGACCCGAACTGCGCCTTCAGCTTCTGTGCCGATGCCGTCTCATTGGCATCCGAGGCGCCACGCATGATGTCGGCAATGCCGGTGACCTCGTAGATGGTCTGCTTGATCGCGTCGCGTTGCGCCAGAAGCTCGCGCAGGGCCAGAACGGTCGGCTCCAGCGGGAACCACCCGATGGCCGCAGCAATGCCGCCCGTCCCCTGCGCTAGGGTCATAGCCTCCGCGCCCTGTAGCGGGGTCAGTTCGCCGTCGTCGGCTTCAATGGCGGGCTTCAGGTCAAGGTTGTTGCCAATGTACCAGCCGCGCGGGCGTAGCTGTTTCACCAGCCGCGAGATGCGCCGCGTGACCTCGTTCAGTTCCTCCAGAAGGTCGCGATAGATCGAAAGCGGGCTGACCGGGGCGAGCTTGCCGACAGGGGCAACCGCATACATCGGGCGCGGGACCGGGAAGAAGTTCTCCAGCTTCAGCGGGTCGTCTTCCTCGCGAACGACCTCGGCCTTCCACTCGGGGCAGATGAACGTCACCTTGCGGGTGCGCTTGTCCCAGATTTCCCAGATCTTCGCGCGCTTGAAGGCGTCAGGCGTGTCGGTCGTCGGCTGCTTGTCGCCGTCCTTGCCGTGCGCCGTGTGGGTGTAGGGAATGCGCTCATAGACCTCGGGCGCGAGTTCCTTGACCTGTTCCTTCGGCAGGAAATGCTCGAAGGCAATCCACGGCACGTCATCCCACGTTACCGCCGGCCCAACGATGAACCGGTCCCACGGGACGTATTCGCATGGCGCCCGCTGGTAGGTGACGGTCTCGACCCCCAGTCGGGCATCCTCGCCCGTCTCAGGCTCGTAGCGGTTGCGGAGCACGCCGCGCCCGGTGATCGCCATGTCATAGACGCCCAGCTTCACCCGCTGGTCGAAATCATAGGTGTCCATCGAGAACGACAGCGACCGCTCGATGATGTCAGCGGCGAACTTGCCGACCAGATCCTCATCGGCAAAGCGGCGGCGCACATCGGGCACGGGCACGCTGTTGAAGATGGCCGGGGCCAGGATCTCGATATTGGAATGGTACAGGTTGAAATTGCGCGATGCGCTCTGCTTTTCGCCACGGAAGGCGTTGACAGCCTTCTCCGCTTCGTCACGCCATGGCTTCTCGTCAGCGCGCGCCGCTTCGACGGCCTCAACCCAGCGACCGACGTATTCCGTCTGGTCCTTGGGCTTGGCCGTGTCGCTGGCGTTGGCGTCGCTCATATCAGTAGAGCGCCACGATCAGCGTTGCGCTCGTATTGGTGCTCATAACGATCGCGGCGGCGACCGGCAGGATGGTGCCCGCCGCGACACCTGAGAACGTCACCGCTGTGTCGCCCTCTTGGCACTTGATCGCGACATCACCCGCCCCGCCGATATAGAGCGCGCGGGCATTGATGACGGTCGAATCGGACTTGGTCACGGCCACCGCCCGGTAGGCGGGGTCTGCGGCAGAATTTGCCATGGTGATCTCCAGATTTTACGGATAGGTGAACAGCGCGGGGTTGATGACGCCGGAGTTCACGATCTCCTGGTACGCGAACGCGGTCTCATGGGTGCCATCGGCAGTCCACTTGCCCGGTGTGCCATCGGCCTTCCAGATGCCGCTGTTGCGGGCGCTTTCGACGACATCGGCAATGTCGAAATAGCCAGCGTATCCGGCAGGGTTCGAGCGGACCCAATCGTTGAACTGGACGCGGATGGTGTTCGACGCTGTGGCGGTCTGGTTGACAGTCGTCGCCCAGCTATCAGTCGAAGTGGAGACCGGTGCCAGGGTGGTATTCCAAACGCGGACGCCGGCTGTGACGCCAGTGCGAACGGCTTCGCGGCGCGCCTGCAACTGCGCGAGCGTGCTGCCGCTGGTCACGTCATTGATGTTCATCTCGTTGATGACATCGGTGCAATACTGAGAGACGGCTCGGCGGCGCGCTCCTAGCGAGTTTGCCAGCGGCGCGCCAGTCGCACCTGTACGGCCTGTGTTGCAGTACGGGATGAGGGGGATGCTCGGGGCAAGTTCGCCATTGTCTGCAAGCGTGGCGTCGCCGCCAGCTCCCGCACAGCGGCTATCTCCAAGCAGCAGCACCGCCGCTTGCGTGCTCATGCCGACAATGTAGAGCGGCGGATGGGTAATCGCCGTGGCTGAGACAAAGCCGGTCATCGTGCTGTCGGCCAGGCCCGACACGGCATAAATGCCCTTGTCGCCAATCCCTGTCGCTTGCCTGAAGGTGTAAAGCCCGTTGGCGGCGTAGGTCGCAAAGATGTTGATGTAGTACCAGCCGCCGGAGAAGCTGACGTTGACCAGATCGCTCTCAATTGTGGTGGCGTTGGTCGCGACACCTGAAGCGCTTCCGCCGAAGGTGATCTGCGTGAAGACGCCAGCGGGGTATTCAAAGCTGGCCGTATAGGTGGCATCGCCGCCAGAGCCCGTCTCGCCCGTGCCGCCCGAGTTGACGACCCAATTCGCGATGCCGATCTTGATCTGTGACAAGCTGCCTGAGAAATAATGAGCCGTGCGCGACATCGACTGCTTGCGCGTGGCGTCGGAGGTGCCGTGAACGGCGCTGCGCGTGCCGACCAGCGCCATGCGAGGCACAGGCACCACCCCACCACCCGCGCCATGGGTGACGCCCAGCCCGATCCCCAGGCCGATCATCAGGCCTTGGCTTTCCGACGCTCGTTGATGGTCGCAGCGACATGGTCAGCATCGCGCTTGTCAGCGAAGCCGCCACCATCGGCAGGCGTGGTCGCGCCCATGGCGACCTTGCCGTCATGATCGACAACCCGCCAGACAGGGCCGTCCTGCGCCACGGTGCAGAGCTTGGGCTTCTTGCTCATAGGTCGCGTGCCTTTCGTTTCATCCGCATCTCGACGATCTCGCGGACGGACATGTTCGAGGTGAGCTGGCCCGCGTCGTTGACGTGGTATTGCAGCTCTGTGGGTTTGGGCTTTTCGGGGGCGCGAGGGGTCAGTTCGCGATACGCCATAGCGAGATAGCGAAAGGCGTCGGCAGCGTGCGATGTCCAGTCGTGAAGCGGGCGCTCCTTGAAGGCCCGTGTCTTGTCGTCATATTCGCGGCGGTACTGCCTCAGCGCCTCGATGCCGCGAGCGCATTTGTCCTCGTCGAACCAGACTTGCGGCATCAGCACGCGGGCGGCGTTGATGCCGTCCATGACTGTGTGCATCGGCACGACGCGGGGCTTGCGGCCCAATGACAGCAGCGTCTCAACCCGAGTGCGGCCGGTGCCTAGTTCCCTTGCCCTGGCATCGTGCGGGACGAAGTCCTCAGCGTAGACATGCCCGCGCGCCGATAGCTCAGCGGCGTAGTGCGGCAGGCCCTTGCCGTGATCCTCAATGTGGTCGATGACCCTGATCTGCTTGCCGACAGCCTGCCACAGCCAAATCGAGGTGCTGTCACCTATGCCGAGATCCCATGTCGTGTAGACCGGCAGCAGCGGTTCAGGCTCGACCTTGGTAATCTGCCCTGCTCGTTCGATCTTGGCGATGTCAGAGCCGTAGTAGCTGCCAACGATGGCCGCCTCGAACGAGCACTCGAACTCCTGCTCATATTGCTCGGGCGTCATCATCGCCCTCGCATCGTCAAGCTCGGCCTTGGCGACGAGTCCGGTCTTCGACGCCCGCAGCATCAGCGGCAGCCAGTCAGGCGACTTGTTCGACCTATCCCAAAGCTCCCAGAATGCGTTCTTGCCCTTGGGCGTGCCGATGAATATGGCCCAGCCAATGCGGTCGGCTAGCATAGGCCGGATGACCTCGGACCAGGCGTTCGGGTCCATGTCTGCGTATTCGTCGAGGATCACACCGTCGAGATAGCCGCCGCGCATGCGGTCGTAGTTGTCGGCCCCGTAAAGCCTGATGCGCGCCCCGTTGGGCAGATCGACGCGAAGCTCACTCTCGTTGGGCTCTGCGCCGGGGATGACCGAGCAGAAGCGCTTGAGGTAGGTCCAGGCCGCGTCCTTGGCCTGTGCGTAATACGGCGCCACATAGGCGAAGCGCGGCTCCTGCTTCGTGCTGGTCAGGGCGCCTCGGATAAGCTCATTGACGCAGGCGACCGTCTTGCCAGCCCTTCGATGCGCCACCACGCAAGCCCATCGCTCTTTGCGATCGTGCAGCGGCATGAACTGCCGGCGGGGGCTGTACGGGATGACTACCCGCTGGGCTTCTGCCATGTGAAGGTTATGCCTAGCGGCTTATCCTCGCTCCCCTCCAGTGTCGTTGTCTGGAGATCGGGCAGCACCTTGCGCAGCAGAGCAACGCCAGCCGTCACTTGCGACGCCGACATTTCCCTCTTGCCGTCAACGTGCTCAATCAGAGCGTTGAGGATGTTGCTGTTCTGGATTTTAACCCGGTGGTCTGCCGACATGGCGAAACCGGGCTTTCGGCCTCTGGCCATTGTCAGTGCCACCACTCTTCGCCGCGCCAGACCTGCGTAGGTACGCCAGCTTTGTTGAGTGCCTTTCGCTGGCCGTAGATACCAAGGCGATCGAGAGCCATAACGTAGGCCGCATGGTTCTCAGGCGAGATGCAGATCAGGTCTGCAAGCCCCCCGCCGATGCTGGGGTTCTCGAACAGCGCCCGATAGATGCTGTCTTCGAGTTCAGCGCTCTCGGTCATGGCTCTATGTCCTGAACGCGAAAAGCCCTGCCTCATGGCAGGGCTTTGGAGGAATTGATTTTGGGTGCAAAACGCCGATGGCTGCGAAAGCAGCGCGGGGCGTGGGTAGCTCAAGCCAATGCGAGCACGCCTTCACGGAAACCGTAAATCAGAACCTATCATGCGGCCTCCATTTGCGCAACATGTAGTGTCACAGGCGTTTGCCGACCGAAGATGCTGACGAGCACCTGGGCGCAGTCGTGGTCAAGCATCTTGGCGATGATCACCTGGAAGCCCGAGAATGGCCCATCCCCAACCATAACCGTCTGGCCCTTCCAGTGTTTCGGAGGCTCGATGACGACCTCGTTCTGGAAGCTGATCATGGCCGTGATCGCGGGCGACGGCACTTGAGCCCAGTCGAGCCCGTTGCGAACCACGTCCTGCACGCCATCGATGGTTCGGATCATGGTGCGCTGGCGACCCGAGACGAACAGATAGCGCGGGAACATCGGGACGATCGTCTCACGCGCCGGATAGCCTGGGCGTTCAATGACGCGTCGCATTGTCGGGAGGTAGGTTTGATACCCTGCCCTCATGAGACCGAGCTGAGCGCGCCGCTCGCACTTCGGGTTGGTGTAGATCAGGAACCATTCGCGGCTGGCGTCAACGTCCTCGGCAGGCGGCAGGCGATAGTCCGTGACCCTGCGCGAGCTGACCGGTGACCTCGACGCACGATACGCGAACTTCCTGCGATGCCCGGCTTTGGCCATGTGGTCAGTCCTTCGAGATGGGGGGATTATCTGGGGTGGCATCCGCGAGCGTCCGGCCAGAACCTTCGACCGGGTCAGGAAGCATGTGAAAAGTGCGCGCGCGGCGGCCGAGAGCTTGCGCCATCACGCCCACGCAGAGGCCGATACATGCCGAGCAGATAGCCCCATCCTTGCCCTTCACCATGACCTCGACTTTGTCGCTGTCAGCGGAACAGAACGAGCAAACGACCATCGACTGCTGTGTCCCGCTCATGTTGGCTCCTGATGTTTGAGGGAAGCGGCGCGCTCAATGGCATGGTGGACGCCGTCAGCGAAATCCGTGTTGCCTTCAGCGCTGGCGATGTACGTCAGGCTCAGCTCTCGATTCACCCTCTCGTATGCGGCCGTCTCAGTCTCTCTGAGAGCGGTGGCGATGTCTGCGAGAACAGCCTTGCGCGTGTTGGGGAGGCCCAGAAGCCTATCGCCAAGCGCTCGCTCTGCTCTTTCCTCTGGTGTAGGGCTCATGGGGTTGGGCTTTCTTTTGTGTTGGCATCCGCGAGGTTCAGGAGCCATTCTCAGATGCCTTTGCGATAGCTGCCCTCAGGGCATCTATCCCTTCCCACGTCATGTAGACGGACACGCCGTAGCCCTCGCGCTTGTAGCTATCGTCGGGGGTCTCGCTCTCGACCTCGATGCAGGACGCCAGCAGGGCGTCTGCCGCCGAGAACAGACGCGCATTGGCCGTGCATTCGGGGTGGTCAAAGTTGCCGTCGAAATCGCAGCGAGCAATCCGCACGCCGCTAGCGTCCAAAACATTTGTAGGCATGCCGTCCATCAGATCAAACGGGCCAATTGAGTGCTGTTGCTTGTTCATCATCTTGCTCTCTCTTGCTAGGTTCTGGCCGGAAACTCGCGGATGCCACAAATAATACTGACTAAGCCGCCCTCTCCGTCTTCGGGGTGGGAAGGGTGGGGAAGAACCAGCCCTCGGTCTGATGCTCGGGGTAGAACTTCACGAGGCCCGGCTTGTGGCCCGCCGCGACGCGCTCAAGCCATTCGGGGCTGTCTCGGGCAACAAAGGTTTGGCTTGGCGATGAAGAGCCTGTGGCCTCGGGCGGCGGGTAATCCCCCCAGCGCTTGCCGTTGAGCCAGGTGATGGCCTGGGCGATCTTGTCGGTGCCGTACCGCCCTGCCCTGCGCTCGATCTCGCCATAACGGCCAGCCGCAGCGATGATTTCCTCGGGATCCACGCCCGATTTGACCGCTCTGGCGAACTTCTCCAGTGCCGGGGCTTTCGGGTTGGATGCGTCGCCTCGGGACGGATAAGCCTTCCAAAACCGATCTTGCATCTCGGTCGTGGTGGGTCGCATCGGCTTGCCGATCGACCGAACGTTGGTCGTAGTGCTCTTGGTTTCAGGATTAGGTTCTTCCTTACCTTCCCTAACCTCTCCTAATGGCTCAGCATCCGTTGAGCGTTCGCTGAGCATCTGCTGAGCATTCGCTTGACGAACCTCCGCAGAGGCGCGAGCAGCCTTCTTCGCCTTAATGGTTTTCTCCTCAGCGACCGCTATTTCGGCCTCGATGCGCTTGTGCGACCACAGGCCGTCTTCCTCATGGAAGAACTCAGCCAGCGTGTCGCGGCTGTCTCTCCACTCCGCATCGGACATGCGGGCGATCCTGGCGAGCTTGCGATCATCGGCAGGCAAGGGTTTGCCCCGCTGCCAGTAGTTCATCACCAGCATGAGGTAGGCGCCATGCTCGGCGGCAGTCAGGTGCGCGGTGTCAGCGAGGTAGTCCGCGACGAAGAGGGGCATGTAGGGCGCGCTCATGCGGACAGCTCCAATTGCTCGGGGCGAAGGCTCCAGACGCCGGGGCACTGCATGGCGTCCCAACGGTCAGCCATGGCGCGCGGGGTGTTCTGAGGGCGGTTGTGGTTCTGTGCGATGTCGGTGGAATCGACGGAGGCGAAGGGCCACCGGTGGCCGCTGCACTGCATGCCGCGCAGCATGTGGATGGCCGGGAGGAACCGATGGCGCTTTGCCATCTCGTTCCAGCACTCATCCATCTTCTCTTGCCAAGCGTCGCCCATGACGACCGCATATTCAGCGGTCGATCCGATGCAGACGCGCGGCCATTCGGCGGTCAGCCTGAGCAGACGATCTAGCGGCTCGTCCATGTGCCAGACAGGCGCTCCCCGATGGCCGAACGGCCACTCCCGCATGAGCGCGTCCTGAAGCTGTGAGCCGCCGTCGATCACATCGGGGATCACGGCCCAGGTCGTCGGAAAATTCAGCCAGACCTCGCACCACGCATAGAACGCCGGCCAGTCGGTTTCGGCGCCGCTCTTCCACTTCGAGAACGCGCCGTTGTCGAGCATGACGCTCTGCCCGATCTGGTGGACACGGCGCACGTCGTCAGGCCGCGCATGGCTGACACAGAAGTGTCGCCCGCTGAGCTGGTAGAGCGCCGCGACCGGCGTGATAGGCGTGCCGTGGTAATGGATCATCACCACCGCCCCGTCACGAGACGCTTGACGCACCAGCCGGCATAGACCAACGCCACGAATCCTGGCAGTTCCCAGCCGGTCACGCTGCGACCTCCTGCTTCTGGAGGGAGGCGGGCGGGGCCTCGTCGAATTTGCCGACCTCATTGCCCCATGCAGACCAGCCGGGGCGGGACTGACGGGAGAACAACTCCAGATATGGGCCGCCAACCAGCGCCTCGATGCGCTCATATTGTTCGTCGGGCTTGCGGCTGTGCTCGCGGCGCCGATCGCGGATGACCTGACGAACGCCCTTCCCCAGGCGAGAGGGCTTGCCGCGCGTGAACAGCAGGCAGATCTCGGCCTGCTTTCGGGTCCAGTAGCCCATGCTGATGCGCGGGTCGGACTCACCTTTCCAGATGTCGAGCTGCCGGCCGTTCTCCGTCTCCTTGAGCCAGATGAACGCGATCGTCTTGAACCCGAACCCCCAAGCGCGGCCAAGCTCAATCGCCTGGTCGAGATGGGAGTCCACGATCCACATGAAGAGCGCGCAGTCCTTCGCAGCGACGGAGGAAACCGGGATGTCAGCGAGAACATGGGTGTCCGTCGTTACGTAATGATCGGTTTCCGTGCGATGCGGCGTTGCGCGCTTGCCGCTGAACGTCTTGAACGCCCATGGCGGGTCAGCGAGGATGCAACTGAAAGGTCCAGCGGGTAGAGCCATCATCCCCTCCTCTCAGGAGCAAGGGACGGGGGAAGGGATGGGGTGTCATAGACGGTGATGCGGCACGTGCCGGGCGTGATGTTGTCTGCCCGCGAGATCGTCGCTCCCTGGGCGTGCCTGTCGTCTGAAATGATGCCAGCCGGCTTCTTGAGGAAGTCGAGCGTCAGCTTCATGCGGTTGTCGATATCGCCCCGCATGGTCAGCGGGACGGCGATATGGACGTCGAAGCCTGTGGCAAAGAACGGGAACCCCCCGACCGGCTTCTGAGGCCACATGCTCTTGAGGGCCTGCTTCTCCCACTGGCGATAGCAAGAGGCTTTCCGACGCCCGGCGCCCGCGACGTTGTAATAGGCACGGTTGACAGATGGCGGGAGCGGAAGATCGAGGGTCACTACTTTCATCGCTCGCCCTCACGGACGCGCTCTTGCTCGACGCGCTGGCGTGCTTCACGGCAAAGGCGCTCGGCATCGTCGGACATGTCGTCGATGGCAAGCTCAGCCGCCTCCAGCGCCGATTGCAGGCCCTTCTCGCGCTGCTGATGGCGAGCGCGGGGATTGAACATCACGGGGCGAACGATGCTGGTCATGCCGGCCGTCCGTGGTTCTTGACCGACCGAAGGCTGCGAACGTTCGCGCCGCGCGCTTCGTCCTCCTTGCTGACGGCGTGGATGATGGTCGAATGGTCGAGACCCAGACGGATGCCCATCTGCTTCATCGAGAGCTTGGTGTCGCGGGCCAGCGTCCAGAGCATCACGCGCCGGGCTGCAACCACGGGGCGGACCTTCTGGCGGGACAGCAGCTCGTCGATGGAAATGCTGGTCTCATCCGCGACCTGCCGGATGATCGCGCGCATCGAGGGGTAGCAGCCGGCGAAGATGGCCTGCGAACGTTCGACCTCGACGGGTGTGCATCTGCGCTGCGGTTTGGGAACCCTTACCGACAGGCAGAGTTCGCCGGCCTTCTTGGTGACGCCCAATGGCGAGCGCCCGAGCGCCTTGGCGATCTCATAGACGGGGATTTTCCCCGCCATTTCCTCGACCTTGGCAATTTCGCGCTTGGACCATTTGCGGCCCTCCATGCAGAGGTGTGTGATGACCTCGGGCGGGTTAATGCGCGACCGGCGGGGCGCCCGCGCCCATGTGGTGCGAGGCAAGACACCGATCATCTGCCGAACGGCCTGGGAGGCCTCGATAAGGGCGCGCGGGTCTATGGGTTGGCGGACGGCTATGGTCATCGGCCAGCCCTCATGCGAGCCAGGACCGCACGCGCCGCTTCAAGGTGAGCTTCCACCTCAGCCACGTCGTCCGCATTCGTAGGCGCAGCCACAGACAGAATAAGTTCGCGCTCATGTTCGAGCTGCTTTCTCTCGTTCTCGATGTCGGAAATGCTCGCGGCGATGATGCGGCTGCCGACCGAAATGCAGACGCTCTTGACCTTCTGGCGAACGATGTTCGCGAAGGTGCCGCGGCTGATCTTGATGCGATCGGCAACACGCTTGATGGCGGATTCTGCGCTCCCGCCAGCGCGCATCTGATCGCGGCGGACAAGGCTTCTGGAAAATGAGGTCAATGCTGCGACGGCACTCATGTCGCTACTCTCCGATGTTATGATTAGGCGGGATTTCGGCCTGACGACGTCCATTGCTCGATGCTCCATTGCGTGAAGCAACGGAGGACCACCGATGGATCTGACAGGAACCGCAGGGCGCGCGCTTGGAAGGCGTATTGGCGCAGTGCGGGAGAAAGAACGGGCGGCGGCCAATGACAACAGGCAGCCGCCCGAGGTGGCGCGGGTTGAGGGAGGGGAACAAGCCCCCGCGCTGGCTAGGGGAAATCACGGCTCAGTTGCCCTTGGCCGCGAAACACAGAGAGACAGCGACGAAGCCAACGCAGGCCCCGATCGAAAGCATAAAAATAGACCACAGCATCACTGGACCTCATGAGTTGGCGCACCGGATCTCACGGCGCTCCCGGCTTCGGCCCCGGATGGCATGGGGATTGACAGAGTGCTCATGTCAGGCGGCGAAGGCGCGAGAGACAGAGGCTCGGCCGAGTGGGGTGTCAGCCAGTTCGCCAAGCGCGCTCATGTAGAGTTCGAGGATCGCTTCCTCTTCGGCGCGCTCGTTCGCGTCGCGCTTCCGCAGAGCGATGACCTTGCGGAGGATTTTGATGTCGTAGCCGTTGCCTTTGGCCTCTTGGAACACCTCCTTGATGTCATCGGAGATGGTCTTCTTCTCTTCCTCCAAGCGCTCGATGCGCTCGACGATCGATTGAAGCTGGTTGTTGTTGACGACTTCGTCGGTCATGACATCGCCTTGGGGTTAGCCCTCAGCGAAGCGAAAAGCGCTTGGTCCGCCTCCCACTCAGTGAGGAACGGGCCTTTGTTCGGGAGCGGCCCGGCGGGCTCTCCAGTGAAGGATTCCAGATATTCCGCGACCAGCATTCGGCGCGGGATGATGCCAGCCTCAAGCAGGAAGGGCGGGCAGAACTCCGGGTTTTCCTCGGATCCGAACCATTCCTTGGCCAGCCAACGGGCACCGATCGACCGATGACACAGATACTCGTCGAGATAGGTCCCAACCTGCCGGGTCACGATTTCCAGCGGCACCTTGTGCTCGGCTTCGAGCTGCTTGATGCGCCGCTCAACATTGCTGCTGAACCCAAGCTTAATCACCCCAGGAAAATCGGGGTTCTGGACGGTGTAGACCTCGCCCACAGCCTTCTCAGGGCACTCGGCGGAAATGAATGCGAGGAAGTCAGTTCGCTGGTCGCGCCCGACGCGGCCCATGATCAGAGCGGCTTGGTCTCCGGTGCAGCCGAGCAGCTTCGAGCAAGCCATGACGCCACGCCACCAAACCTTACGGTCTCGCCTCAACGGCGGGGGCGAGCCAATCGCTACGCAGCAGGCGGCGTATCGGGCGGCAGGGCTCATGAGCCGCTGCCGGAGCGCTGCGATTTCAGCGTCGGGCCTCATGCTGCCTGCCCCTCTTGCTTGGCGGGGACGGGCTTGGACTTGGCCGGGCGAACGGGCTTGGCGAAGGCAAAATCGGTAGGCGTCACCTCCCCCTTCGTCTCGGCCATGATCTTCACGATGTCCTCGCGGCGGGGCATGACGCCCTCACACCAGCGAGACACGTTCTGACGGCTCGTCCGCAGGGTCGCGGCGAAGGTGGCGCGACTGATGTTGTGCGTTTTGAGATAGGCTGAGAGGTCCATGGACGGAACGTGTCACAAAATCTGTGCGGACACAAGCCCTATCGCGCACGAATCTCGTGCGTCGCGCATCGCAAGAGCGCGTGCGATTGTGCGGCGCATTACAAATCAGCCGGAATTGCCTACCGACATGACAGAAACGCCGTCTGAAAAGCCGACGCCGCTGGCGACCGCTCTCGCGGAGAGCGACATGACCATCACGGATTTAGCGCGCGCGCTGGGCACTTCGCGTCAGAATGTCAGCCGGTGGGCCAATGGCAGCGTCGGGGTGAAGCCGGAAATCGCGAGACAGATTGCTTCGATCTTAACCGTGTCCGCTGAAAGCCTCGTCATGCGGGAACCAAGCGCCAGATTAGACGCGATCCAAAAACCGACATATGTTTACCTGCGAGGAACCATAGCCGCCGGGGTCTGGCTCGAACACGACGAGGCACCGCAATTGACCGACCTATTACCCGTCGTTGGGGGGCGATGGAGTTCTCTGGAGCAATATGCTTACAGAGTGAGCGGTCCTTCCGTGGACAAGCTGCGGATCTATGACGGGGATTATGTCGTGTGCGTCCCCTATTTCGACGCCAGGCGGCATCCCACCCAGGATGACATTGTCGTGGTCGAGCGGCGGCGGGGAACGGTGATCGAGCGCACTGTCAAGCAGCTCGCATTAACGGCTGAGGGCTGCGAGCTGTGGCCGCGCTCTAGCGACCCCCGGTTCCAATTGCCGCTGGCGGTCAACCGCGAAGGCGAAGGCGCGGAATCAGACGGAACGACAATCGAGATCACAGGGCTCGTAATCTGGCGTGGCGGCGAGGTTTAGCCGGCGCATTTCATATCTCGAAACGGCGCCGTAACCACGGCGCTATTTTTTTGTCCGCTCTGTCACATTTTTTGTTCGGGGCTATTTACAGCGCGCACACTTTGTGTGACATTCATCCTCACAGCCCAGCCAGTGAGGACAAGCAGATGACCGGACAGAGCGAGACGATTGCCGACCTTTCCGACAAGCTCGCGCGCAAAACTGCCGAGTGCGATGTCTGGCGGGTCGAAGCTGAAGACCTGAAGGCTCTCGACGCCCATGCCCAATGGGTCCGGCTGGACAAGGCTCTCGACATTGAAGCGGATAAACTTGCCGCCGCCGAGGACGCCATCGCAGCCCTTCGGGAAGCGCTGAAATTGGCTCTCGAATACTGGGCGCACCGGCAGCAGCGCTACAAAAATCGGCATCCGGTCTGGGTCGAAGCCGCTCGCGCCGCCCTCGCCAAAACCACCGCCTGATCCCACCCCTTCCATGAGGACGCCTGAAATGACGACGTTCACGGTCAACGACTGCGAATTGGACTTCGGAACGTTCTCGCTTGGCGGGGACTGGACGCTGACCATCGCCACCTCGGATCACGGCCACAGCTTCAAGCTGGTCGATGCCGAAAGCTGCCTCAAGGGCGTGTCCAAGCGCTGCTTCTCGCTGATCGAGGAGTGGATCGAGGACGACGTGGCCCCGCGCTTTCGGAAAGCCAATCACAAGAGCCGCGTTCGCGCCGCCTACGAAGATGCGGAATGGCGCCGCTGTCCCGCCTCCGAAATCGCCGCCATCCGTGCTGACGATCTTCGCGACCAGAGGGCTGCGTGATGGAGGGGCGTATTCGCAAAGCCTACTCTTTGGCCATGAGGGATCACGAGCGCGAGCCGTCGATCGTCTATGCGCCCAACGCTTCCAAGGCCAAGTCGGAATTCTATTCCAGCGTGTCGGACGTTTGGGACATCAGCTGGCGTGTGTTCCTGCGCGATCTGGCTTGGTGCCGCCGTGAGCCGGACCGGGATCAAAAGCTACCTGACCGCCATCCGCTTACCGCCTCGCTTGCCCCCGGCATCCTGCATTGCGTGGTGCACGCACATGGCGGGAAGGGGCTGAAAGCCGGCTACCGGGACCACTTCTATGCCCCCGATGACGACTGGGAAATGAAGGCCGCCTTCTACCACGGGCTTTTCGATGTCCACCGGAAGGACAGGGGTCGGGATGGACGGTGCGACATGGTCATGTACGCGCTGACCCCGCTTGGCCGCAACGTCGCCGACGGCGAGTGCGAGACATACCCGAGGGCGTGGTCATGAACCCGCTTCACGCCTCTCTCCTCGCTCATATCGACGCAAGCCGCATCTGTCTTCCTGACGCTCCTGCGTCTGAGACTGAACACCCGATCATGGAAGCCCTCGGGGGCCTTGGGGCTCTCGGGTTGGGCGCTTGGATGATCTGCGCTGCCTGCATTTTCGCTCAGTTTCTGGAGACGCAGTGATGAACGAGAAAACCTTGGCGACTGCCATCGCTGAAGCAAAGCGCTTTCTGAAAGCCGCGAACGCAGCTCAGGACGGCATCAAGTCAGTTTATGCGTGGGTCGGGACCAAAGAGAGCGGCGCGTGCAAGCGTGCCTCGATGGACCTGACACGCGCCCTCGCTGATCTGCGGAGGCCCGGCTGATGGAAACTCTCCGCACAGCCTCTACCGAAATCCTGGCCCTCGCCTTCGTGGTCAGCCTGATCATCTCAATGTTCGTCGGCTTCTGCTGGTTCGTATGGAAGCGGCCCATTCCTGTTGAGGAGTGGGATCTGGAGCCCATGGGCGAAGCCTCCAGCTATCGGAGGGATCGCAAGTGAACCTGCGCCGCACTGTCTCCCGCATCGTCGCATGGTGGCTTGCCCGCCGCGTCGAGCGCACCGCGCCAGAGCTTGCCGAGATCAAGCGTGAGATCGACGCCCGCCGCCGCAAGCATCAGCCCACCCGCAGGCTGATGAGCATCCAACGCGCTCTTGTCCGCGCCCGGCTTGAAGCTGAGCAGGGCCATTCCCGTCCGTCCGAAAGGAAATTCTCATGAGCGACGCCGCACTCACCATCCGCGACGAAGACTACGTCACCATCACTCCGCGCACGCAAGCCATGACGCCTGCCGACATGCTGAGCATGGCTGTCGAGAGGGGCTCCAGCGTCGAGGTCATGTCGAAGCTGATGGACCTGCGCGAGCGCTGGGAAGTCGGGCAGGCACGCAAGGCATTCGATGCTGCCGTGGCCTCCGCGAAGGCCGAGATCCCGATGATCGCGAAGAACCGGGAGGGTCACAACAAGACGCGCTATGCGGACTTTTCCGCCTATGCCGCCGTGGTCGATCCGATCATCGCCAAGCATGGCCTGTCCTATCGCTTCCGCACGACGCAGACGGACAAGATCAGCGTGTCTTGCATCCTGTCGCATCGCGACGGCCACAGCGAGGAGAACACGCTTTCCGGCCCTTCCGACACAACTGGAAGCAAGAACGCAATCCAGGCCATCGGGTCAACGCTGACCTATCTCCAGCGCTACACCCTCATCCAGGCGCTCGGCTTGGCGGCAACGAATGATGATGACGGGCGCTCTGGCAACATGGGCAGCGCTATCAGCGATGACCAGATAGGCGAACTGGTCGAGCTGATGGATAGCGTCAGCGCGAACAAGGCCAAGTTTCTAGAGCATTTCAAGATCGCGGCGGTTGGCGACTTGCCCTCGGCCAAGTTCAAGCAGGCCGTTGACATGCTCAACGCCAAGCGCGGCAGGGCCTGATCATGGTTGAGATCATCGACTGCGATCAGGGCTCGCCCGAATGGTTTGCCAGCAGGGCCGGCATCCCGACTGCGTCTGAGTTCCATACCGTCATGGCGAAGGGCCGGAGTGGCTCGGACAGCAAGACGCGCCAGACTTACCTCTACAAGCTCGCTGGCGAGATCATCACTGGCGAGCCGATGGAGAGCTACAGCAACGCTCATATGGAGCGCGGCAAGGTCATGGAGGACGAAGCCCGCTCGCTTTACGAGTTCATGACCGATGTCGATTGCGAGCGCGTCGGCTTCATGCGCAGCGGGCGTAAGGGCGCATCCCCGGATAGCCTGATCGGCGCAAATGGGCTTGTCGAGATCAAGACCAAGCTGCCTCACCTGATGATCGAGACAATCTTGCGCGGCGACTTCCCGCCCGAGCACAAGGCGCAATGCCAAGGCCAGCTTTGGGTTGCCCAGCGCGAGTGGCTTGATATCGCCGTCTACTATCCCGGCATGCCGCTGTTCGTGACGCGGGCAACTCGGGATGAGGAATACATCGCGACGCTCGCCAACGCCGTTGATGAGTTCAACGCCGAACTGGACAGCATCGTTGCCCGCGTCCGCGCCTATGGGCAGCCTGCGAGGGCAGCCGCATGACCTTCACCGTCAGCCAAGTGGCAAAGGTCTTCATCTTCGCGGCCAAACTGTCGCGAGAGCGCGCGGTGCTGGCTGCGTGGGTTGAGGGCCACAAGGAGCGGATCGACAACGTCCTGCCCGGCCAGCTTGCGGCTGACGTTCTGAACGAGGCTCGGGCGCACTACAGGGGGCTTGTCCGATGAGCAGGGCGCTTCTGATCCTCGATAGCCCTATCGCCCGCCAGCGGGCAGCGTCGTGGTGCCTGCGGCTGCCCCATGGGACGCGCGCCGAGTTCAAGCAATCCAAGCGGTCTAACGACCAAAATTCCAAGATGTGGGCGATGCTCACCGAGGTCGCGACGCAAGTCCCCTGGCATGGCCTGACGCTGCGCCCTGACGACTACAAGCTGATCTTTCTGGACGCACTCAAGCGTGAGGTGCGCGCGGTGCCGAACCTAGACGGAACCGGCTTCGTGAATATCGGCCGTTCGTCTTCCGACCTGTCGAAAAGCGAGATGGCGGATCTGATCACGCTAATCGAAGCCTTCGGGGCAGAGCGCGGCGTCCAATTTGGCGACGAGGCGCGAGCGGCATGAGGCGCGAGTTCTCTAGACGCCTCAAGGCCGAGATCATCATGCGCTCGACCAATGGCGACGGGCTGGTCTGCTGCGAAGGCTGCGGCCTCGTTCTCGGCAAGAAGGCTTACGAGATCGACCACACCATCCCCGAAGCGCTCGTCATGGACAAGGGCGCGAAGCTCAAGGCCAGCGACGGCAAGCTGCTCGGCAAGGCGTGCTGCCATACCCCGAAGACGGCAGACGATATCCGCCGCATTCGGAAAGCCGATCGACAGCGCGACAAGCACACAGGCGCATCGTCTCGCCCATCGAGGTTGCAGTCAGCCGGCTTTGCGAAAGCTGGGCCTCAGCGTCGAGCAACATCCCCAGTTATCAAATGGAGAGGGTATCAGCCATGAGCGACATCAAAGAACTCGAGGCCATTGTTGAGCGCCTGAACACTGAACTCCGGGCGGCGCAGCGGTCTCTTAACGACGCCAGGAACGCATCTGTCGGAATCGCCATTGGCGACATCGTGACAGATAAAAAGGGCGTCGAACACCAAGTCACATCCATCAGCCACTGGGGCAGCGGGAGGCCATGGCTCAAAGGGCTTCGCCGGAAGGCAAATGGCGAGTTTGGCGCGGCTCGGCACCTGTATTCCGAATGGACCAAGGTGTCCCCATGACCCCCCTCTCCCACCATAAGCTTGAAGAGATAAGGGCGGGGGTAGAGCCGGCACTGCTTCGGCTTTCCGATGCTGCCGTCTATCTCGGCATCGGGGAGACCCGGCTTCGCGATCTGGTGGCTTCCGGCAAGCTTCGCTGGATCGACCTGTCGGGCGGTGACAAGCGCCGGGCCATGCGCTTCCATAGGGCCGATCTCGACGAGTTCATCGCAGCATCACGGAGGCAGGCAACATGTCCGTCTACAAGCCTCGGGGCGCGGTCAACTACGTCTACGAGTTCGAGTTCAATGGCACTCGATTTCGCAAAACTACGGGAAAGTCGAACAAGCGACAAGCTGAGGAAGTCGAGCGACGGGCGCGCGAACAGGCCAAGCGCGACGCCGAACGCTCAGCGCTAACCCAAGCCGCCTTCAAGGGCGAAGGCCCGCTAACCCTCGGCATGGCAACCGCCCGCTGGTGGATCGAGGTGGGGCAGCACAACGCGAATGCGGATACGAGCTGGAATTACCTGGAGCGCATGATCGACCACTTCGGCAATGACCGGAGGCTGGACGAGATCAGCGATACCGACATGACGGAATGGGTTGCCAAGCGGCGCGGGGAGCGCATCAAGGGGCGCGTGACGCTGAAGGACGGCAGCCCTGCCCCGCTCGTCAAGGATGCGACCGTGAACCGGTCTACCGTTGACGCCCTGCGAAAAATCTACGCGCACGCCCGCGACAAATGGAAAATCAGGATCGACAGCCAGCCTGACTGGAAACAGCACCGCCGCAGGGAGCCGGGCGAACAGCCGGCAGAACTGAAGCTTGCCGATCAGGACCGGGTCATTCCCGCGCTTGGCGATGGCTACCGGGATGCGGTGATGTTCGCACTCGCCAGCGGCCTGCGGCTGAAGAACTGCATTCTGCGATGGGATCAGGTCGATTGGGAAGGCGGTCGCATCAAGGTCGTCCAGAAGGGCAAGCGGACACACACCCTGCCGCTGTCGCGCGAAATGCGGGCCGTCCTGAGCGCCTGTATCGGGCGCGACGCAACCTGGGTCTTCATGTTCCCGCTGCGGCGCCGATCGAGCCAGCGGCGCGTTCTGGGCGTGCTCTACCCGGTGACCTATTATGGCTTGCAGATCCAGTGGCGGCGCATTTCTGCGGACCTCGGAATCGACCTGTCGTTCCATGGGCTGCGGCATACCGCCGGCACGCGGATTACCCGGCAGACCGGCAACCTGAAGATTGCCCAGAAGGTGCTCGGGCATGCCGATATCTCGACGACGAGCAAGTTCTACGCGCACGCCACGGAAGACGACGTGCGCACGGCTCTGGACGAAACCCCCCTTGCCAGCCCCCGCATCGCGGTTGACGAGACGGTTAAGCGCAAGGACGGCAAGGACTTATGACGATGGGACACTCTTCTGGGGGACAAGGGGTCGGAGGTTCGAATCCTCTCGCTCCGACCATAAATCCCACGAAAATCAAAGAGTTGGCAGCCCCTCGGCACAAGGGGTCCGCAACTGCTTTGTGCTGGGGTTCAGCGGGGTCAAAGGATCCCGCATGGCGCGGCCCGCGTCTTCCGAAATCCGGAACCACTTCAGCAGATCTCCGTTTTGTGAGCATCGGCAACGATTAGCCACTCACAGGAGAAGCGCGTCATGACACGCACGATCACCCGATCCTATGATGACTATGAAACGGCCAGCGCGGTGGTGGACGATCTGGAGAACGCCGGCTTCGCCAACGACAATGTCAGCCTCATCGGCCGCCGCCACGACATCGACGACAGCAATGCGGATGACAGCAATGCAGGCGAAGGCGCAGGGATCGGCGCCGGCATCGGCGGAGCTGCCGGCCTCCTGGCCGGCCTGGGCATGATCGCCATCCCGGGCATCGGGCCGGTCGCGGCGGCCGGCTGGCTGGCGACGACCGCCGCGGGCGCCGCCGCTGGTGCGGTTGCAGGCGGCGTCATCGGCGCCATGACCAGCGCCGGCGTCGATGAGCAGGACGCCCATCTCCATGCCGAGAGCGTCAGGCGCGGCGGCTCCGTCGTTTCGGTCCAGGCCCCCGACAGCCGCGCCGCCGAAGCCGAGGCGATCATGGACCGGGCGGTTCCGATTGATCTATCGGCGCGACGGGCCGCTTATGAGCGCGAAGGCTGGACACAGTTCGACGCCAACGCGACGCCCTATATCCGCCCCGGCATCTGATATCGGACTGGTCTTCCATCGCCCTGCCAGGCTTTTCGTCTGGCGGTTTTTTTGGGGGGGACCTCACGCTCCTTGGAAGCACCGGAAGTTGTCCACAGGGCTGGCAGCCGCGTTCGCTTGCCGGGCACAGCGTTATGACCCAACGTCATCGCGTCGCGTTGTCGGGAGTCGTTTCATGCGTGCCCTGTCGCGTTCCGTCGAATTCCGTGTCTCGGGGCAACGGGCCGTTCTGGCCCGCGCGCTGGTGGTGCTGGTGATTGCAGCCGGGATCCTCATGCCGCTCATCGACTGAGCCGGCTTGCCGAGCACGGCCTCGTTCCGGGTCGTGCGATGTGGCTCGTATCCGCGTCGTTTCGCGCGTAAGCTCGGGGCTCGCAGCGTGTGACGGAAGGAATTCAGCAATGGCAGGGGACAACCGGGGAACACGCGCCTGGCACGACGTGAACAGCGTCCAGGAGGCACCTCGCGAAAAGCAGAAATCGAGCGGACGCATCGCGGCTGACGAGGCTGCTGCCCGCAAGAAGATCGAGGCGCTGAAAGCCTTGCGCCTCGCCAAGCAGGCGGCCGAGCCACCCGCCCCGCCTGCCGCGGCCAAGACCACGAAGCGCAAGGCGGCCGCCGCCGCGACATAAGACGCCGAAACGGCGGCGCTGTACGCGCCGCCGTTCTGCTTTCACAACGCCAGTCTGGTTTCGTCAGGCCCCGAGCAGCCAGCCCTTGAGCAGACCGATATCGGCCTGAGACAGGCCATGCCCGGCCGGCAGCACGCGGTGATCGACGCTGGCGCCGTTGCCCGTGAGAGTCTTCGCCAGACGCTGCGCATCCTGCGCGGGGATGATCGGATCCGCTGCGCCTGAAAGGATCAGCACGCGCTTTTCTGCCAGATCTGCCTGCGGCGGCTTGGCGAAAGGCGACATCGCCCGCAGCAGCGCCGCGCCGACGAGGACCTCCGGACGCAGCAGCAGGAGGCTGGCAGCGATGTTGGCCCCGTTGGAGAAACCGACCGCGACCGGGGCCGCGATGCCATAACGCTGCCGGGCATGCGCGACGAAATCCGCGAGGTCATGCGTGCGCCGGCGCAGATCGTCCTCGTCAAAGACGCCCTCCGCCAGCCGCCGGAAAAAGCGCGGCATCGCGCCTTCCAGCACCTGGCCGCGCGGCGAGAGCAGGCTGGCGCCGGGCGCGACGGTCTGGCCGAGGCCGAGCAGGTCGTGCTCATCGCCGCCGGTGCCGTGCAACAGCAGGAGCGGCGGGCGGCTCGTGTCGAAGCCGGGCTCGTAGACATGGTGGAAATCGGCGGTCGCGACGGTGTCCATCGCTGTTCTCCTTTAGAACGAGGGCGGTATCGCCCTGCCCGGCCCGAAGGCAGGCAGGGCGGAAGCGCGGTCAGGCGAGTTCCGGCAGCAGGGCCTCGATCCGCTCGCGCTGCTTCTCCAGCCCGGCCGGGAGCTTCAGCGCCTGGCCGAGGCTCGCGGTGGGCTCGTCGACGGCAAAGCCCGGGACGTCGGTCGCGATCTCGAAGAGCACGCGGCCGGGCTCGCGGAAGTAGACGGAGCGGAAGTAGTTCCGGTCCCTCTGCTCCGTGGTGCGGATGCCGTGGTTCTCCGCAAGCTTGCGCACCATCTCCTCCTGCGCCGCGTCGTCGGCGGCACGGAAGGCGACATGGTGGACCGAGCCCGCGCCCTGGCGCGCCGGCAGGAAGCCGCCGGCCACACGCAGGTCGATGATATTGCCGAGCGTCGTGCCATCCGCGCGGTAGCGGATCAGCGTGTCGTCGCGACCGATCTCACGGAAGCCGAAGACATTGCTCAGGATCGCACCGGTCGGTGCCGCATCGTCGAGCAGCAGGCTGACGCTGTGGAAGCCGCGGATCGCATGCTCGACCGGGACCTCGCTGCCGGCCCAGGCGGGCTCGGCCTCGATGCCCGGCACGCCGACAAGCGCAAGGCGCATCCCGTCGCGATCACGGAACGAAAGGACGGTCTCGCCGAAGCGCTTGACCGGGGCATCATGCGGCACGCCGTGCTCGACGAGCCGATGCGTCCAGTAGCCGATCGCGGCGGCCGGAACCCGGAACACGGTTTCCTGCGTCTCGCCGACGCCGAGCCGGCCCGGCGCGGCATGCTCCCAGGGGAAGAAGGTCAGGATCGTGCCCGGCGCGCCGGCGGCATCACCGTAATAGAGGTGATAGGTGCCGGGATCGTCGAAATTGACGGTCTTCTTGACCAGGCGCAGGCCGAGCACGCGGCCGTAGAAGTCGAGATTGCGACGCGCCGGGCCGGCGATCGCCGTCACATGATGGATGCCGTTGATCTGCATGGCTGAGGTCCTTCCGAGGCTGTGATGCAAGGGGCGGCGATGCCAATGCCGTCGCCCCGTTGGCCAGGAAGATCGATCTCGGAAGGTCAAAGCGCCAGAGGCATATCATTGCGCAAGCGCAATGTCATGATTGGTATCTCGCCATTTGCATTGCGGATCGGCGAGAGCGATCTCTTGTGGCGAGACCAGCCCGGTCCCGTTTCTGGAGACTGCCATCATGATCGACAATCGCCTCGCCCCTTATGGTGCCCTCGGCCTGCGCGTCGCGCTTGGCCTGATGTTCATCGCCCACGCCTATCTCAAGCTCGTGATCTTCACCCCGGCGGGCTTTGCCGGCTTCCTCGGCCAGGTCGGCCTGCCGGCCTTCCTCGCCTGGCCGATCATCCTCGCCGAACTTCTCGGCGGGCTGGCGATCCTGACCGGCTTCTACGGCCGCTATGTCTCGATCCTGCTGCTGCCCGTGCTGCTGGGCGCCCTGATGATCCATGCCCCCAATGGCTGGGTCTTCAACGCCCCCAATGGCGGCTGGGAATATCCGGCCTTCCTGGCGCTCGCTGCGCTGGCCCACGTCCTGATCGGCGATGGCGCGCTCGCCCTGAAGCCCGCTCGCCTGCCCGTGCTCGGCACGCCCGCCACGGCCTGACCGGCAGAACCAAAAGGCTGACTCTTCGCCGTCATCGAGGTCCACAGACCTTGATGGCGGCGAAGCCATGTCGGAGAGTGCCTGAATGAACACGCCGACCAAGATGCAGCCGACGAAAACGTTGCCGACCAAAACCCTCGCCTGGGACGATTTCCGCCTGATCAAGGCGATCGCCGACCGGCGGGCCCTGCCGGCAGCCGCGACCGCGCTGGGGCTGAACCATTCGACCGTCTTCCGCCGTCTCGGCCAGATCGAGGAGGCGCTTGGCGTCAAGCTGTTCGAGCGCCATCGCAGCGGCTATGTCGCGACACCAGCCGGCGACGAGATGGCGCAACTGGCCGAGCGCGTCGACAGCGACATCAGCGCCTTTGCACTCAAGCTCGCCGGGCAGGACATCAAGCCGGCCGGCGAATTGCGCGTCACCACCAACGACACGCTGCTGGTCGATCTGCTGACGCCGGTCTTCGCCGCCTTCCTCAAGCAGTGCCCCGACATTCGGCTGGACATTCTGCTCAGCAACCAGTCGCTCAACCTGTCGAAGCGCGATGCCGACGTCGCGATCCGCGCGACCGACAACCCGCCGGAGACGCTGGTCGGCCGCAGGGCTGCCCGCATCGCCTGGGCGCTCTATGGCCGCGCCGCCGATTTCAGCGATGCCGGCGCTATCGGGATTGAGAGCCTGTGGGAGCGGGCCTGGGTTTCGCTCGGCGAGCAGTTCAGCGCGCTGAAGGCGGTGCGCTATCTCAGCCAGCATGTCGCGGCTGAGCGCATCGTCTACAAGGTCAACACCGTGCTCGGCCTTTCCGAGGCGGTCGAGGCGGGAATCGGCATCGGTTTCCTGCCCTGCTTCATCGCCGACACCAAGCCTGGGCTGACGCGGCTAGCGGCGCCCGATCCCGGCTTCTCGGCCGATCTCTGGCTGTTGACCCATCCCGATCTGCGACACTCGCCGCGGGTGCGCCTCTTTCTCGACTTCATGGCGGTGGAGCTTGGGCGGATGAAGCCGCTGATCGAAGGGAGCCTCGCCATGTCACCGCGCCAGCCTGCGCCAGACGCCCTCTCCGGGCCGGCCGCATGACCGGCGACTGGAGCTTCCTGCCCTGGCTACTGCTGGCGTCGATCCCGGTCGGGCTTGTGCTCGCGGGCTATTGGGCGCGCGGCCGTTTCACGGAGAAGGTACCCAAGGTGCCGCCGGGCGACCCGGGCAACCCGACCTGAGGCAAGCAAACACCCGCGACGGCGAACCATCGCGGGTGTTGCTAGACATGGTCGCGATCAGGATCAGGCCGCCTTGCGGTTGATGCCCGATTCCGCCAGCTTCGAGAGCTTGTCGTCGGCGGCATATTCCTCGTCAAGATTCTGCTGCAGCAGCGCGGCGCAATCGGCGCGGCCGAGTTGCTTGGCCCAGGCTGCCAGCGTGCCGTAGCGGGTGATCTCGTAGTGCTCGACCGCCTGAGCGGCGGCGATGATCGCCGCATCCAGCACCTGCTTGTCGGCGACCTCGCCCGCGACCTCGTCGGCTTCCTTGAGGATGCCGTCGATCGCCGGGCAGTTGACCGCCTTCACCTCGGCGCCATGCTGCTTGAAGACCTGCTCGAGCCGCACGATGTGGTTCGCGGTTTCGGTGCGGTGCGCCTCCAGGCCCTGCTTGAGCTTGGCGTCGGTCGCCTTCTCGATCATCTTCGGCAGGGCTTTGTGGATCTGCTTTTCGGCGTAGTAGACGTCCTGGAGCTGATGGACGAACAGATCATCCATCGTCTTGATGTCCTTGGAAAAAAGTCCCATGTCGTTCTCCTGTCGCGTGGCGGTTGATGAGACAGGCCGGCATGCCCTGAGGCGATGCGCTTCCCCTGCCCATCGAACGTCCGCGGCCGGGATGGGTTCCGCTTCTCCAACATCTTCGGCCGCACTCTGCCCGCCCGGCAGCCAGCCGGTTTCGTCCGGGCGCGGCTTGCTTTAGGCTGAGCGTGATGGAGCTGTTCGTCCCCCTCTTGATCGGCCTGACCCTGATCTGGCTGGTCGGCCGTGGCGTGCCGTGGAACGCCAAGCTGCTCACGCTGGCGGTGACGCTCGCCGTGATCGTGCTGATCGTCCTGGCCGAGCGCAACGGTTACTGGCCCGAGGGCTGGCAACGGCGCTGAACAGTTCGACTCAGGCGACGAGCTTGAGCCCGACGATGCCGGCGACGATCAGGCCGATGCAGGCCAGCCGAAGGGTGGTGGCAGGCTCGCCGAGCAGGACGACACCAAGCGCAGCCGTACCCACCGTGCCGATGCCGGTCCAGACCGCATAGGCGGTGCCGACCGGCAGGCTTTTTAGCGCAAGCCCCAACAGGCCGAGGCTCACCGCCATGCTGGCGAGCGTCAGTGCCGTGGGCACCAGCCTGGTGAAGCCTTGCGTGTATTTCAGGCCAATCGCCCAGCCGACCTCGAACAGACCGGCGATGAAGAGATAGAGCCAGGCCATGACGGCGCTCCTTGTGAAAGGGGCGAGGTCGTCCACGCCTGAACAGGGACGCGATGGACACAAGATGCGCCGCGCCGAGGTCGTCCTCTGCGGTCGATCTAGGGCTCGGCGCCCTGGCTTTCAAGACGCCCGTGTCAGGCGGTTTCGGCCGGCGGCTGCAGTGCCCGGTCGAGGATGCGCTTGCATTCGCCGAGTTCGGCCAGCACGGCTGTCAGGAGCGTGACGTCGTCGAGGCCGGGAGGCACCGGGGCGCGTATCGGCCCTTGCGGCCTCGGCGCCGCCTCAGTGTCCGAACGGGCAGAGCCGTCCGCAGGCGGCAGGCTGATCGGGCCTCCCCGGCCGATCGCCTGGACATGGCGCGGCCCCTGCTCCTTGAGGATGCGCTGGAGTCCCTTGATCGTGTAGCCTTCGCCATAAAGCAGGCGACGGATGCCCTTAAGCAGCGCGACATCGTCGGGGCGGTAATAACGCCGGCCGCCGCCGCGCTTGAGGGGCTTGATCTGGGAGAAGCGCGTCTCCCAGAAACGCAGCACATGCTGAGGTATGTCGAGGTCCTCAGCGACTTCGCTGATGGTCCGGAAGGCATCTGGGCTCTTGGTGTCCATGTCGGCCTCGGTGTTGCCGGTTTGGAACGCCCCACTCACTTATCTTGGCTCACTCGTCTTCGCCTTCACCCAACTGACCGTTGATGCGGGCCTTCATCACATTCGAAGGCTTGAACACCATCACGCGCCGCGGCTCGATGGGAACCTCGACGCCCGTCTTGGGATTACGCCCGATTCGCTCGCCCTTGTCGCGCACGACAAAAGATCCGAACGAGGACAGCTTGACGTTCTCGCCGCGGGCAACCGCATCGCAGATCTCGTCGAGCACGGCCTCGACGAGCTTCGAAGACTCGGTCCGAGACAGGCCGATCTTCTGATACACGGCCTCGCACAGATCGGCTCGCGTAACCGTTTGCCCCGCCATTCATATCCTCCAAGGCGTTATCTCGGCTGGCGGGTATGCCACCTGCCTTTCGCCATTACGGACGATGAACGCTAGGCGTAGCCGCAGGCCGGGTCAATGCTCGAACGGACGCGCATGCGCCCGCCATATAAAAATTGCATGAAAACGGCGAGAAAATCGGTCAAATCCGATGGAATTCTCGCTTCTGGCTGTCTACCAGCGGATCAGCGCCGAGCCCCAGGTGAAACCGCCGCCCATCGCCTCTATCAGGACGAGCTGGCCGCGCTTGATGCGGCCGTCACGATGCGCCTGCGCGAGCGCCAGCGGGATCGAGGCCGCCGATGTGTTGCCGTGCTGATCGACCGTGACCACGACGCGCTCATGACCAATGCCGAGCTTGTCGGCGGTCGCGTCGATGATGCGGCGATTGGCCTGGTGCGGTACGAACCAGTCGATATCCGCGCCGGTCAGGCCGGTCTCCTCGAAGGTGTGGCGCACCGTTTCGGCGAGCTTGACGACGGCGTGCCGGAAGACCTCCTTGCCCTCCATGCGCAGGAAGCCGACCGTCTTGGTCGAGCCGGGCCCGCCATCGACATAGAGCTTGTCCTTGTGACGGCCATCCGAGCGGATATGCGTGGTCAGGACGCCCCGATCGGCGAGCGTGCCCTCGCCCGGCGCGGCCTTCAGCACGACAGCGCCGGCGCCGTCTCCAAAGAGGACGCAGGTGGTGCGATCCTCCCAGTCGAGGATGCGCGAGAAGGTTTCGGCGCCGATCACGAGCGCAGCCTTCGCTGCCCCTGTGGTCAGGAATTTGTCGGCGGTCGCGAGCGCGAAGACGAAGCCGGAGCAGACGGCCTGGAGGTCGAAGGCCACGCCGCCCTCGATGCCGAGCGCCGCCTGGATCTGCGTCGCGGTGGCGGGAAAGGTGTGGTCGGGCGTCGCGGTCGCCACGATGATCATGTCGATCTCGCTGGCGTCCATGCCGGCGTCGGCCAACGCCGCCTGCGCCGCCTTCAGGCCGAGCGTCGAGGTGGTCTCGTCATCGGCCGCGACATGGCGCTGGCGGATGCCAGTGCGCTGGACGATCCACTCGTCGGTCGTGTCGACGCGCAGCGCGAGTTCGGCATTGGTGACGATCCGCGCGGGAAGATAAGAGCCGCAACCGACGATCTGAGAACGCAGAATAGACAAGTAACGCTTCCCTATTGGATGGCGGCCGCCTGCGCAGCCGCTTCCTGCTGCGCCGACGCCTCCTGATGCGTCGAGGCTGCAACCATCTCGCGGACCTTCGCCATCAGGTTCTCGCGCGCCATCTCATAGCCAAGTTCGGTTGCGCTGGCGAAGCCCACGGCATCCGTACCGCCATGGCTCTTGATGACGATGCCCTCGAGCCCGAGAAACACGCCGCCATTGACCTTGCGCGGATCCATCTTGTCCTTCAGCGCGGCGAAGGCGCCGCGCGCGAACAGATAGCCGATCTTGGCCATCAGCGAACGGCTCATTGCAGCCTTCAGATAAGCACTGATCTGGCGAGCGGTACCCTCTGCGGTCTTCAGCGCGATATTTCCGGTGAAGCCCTCGGTCACGACGACGTCGACCGTGCCCTTGCCGAGATCGTCGCCCTCGACGAAGCCGTGATAGTTCATCTGCGGCAGGTTGAGTTCGCGCAGGATGCGGCCGGCCTCCTTGACCGCCTCGACACCCTTGATCTCCTCGACGCCGACATTGAGCAGACCGACGGTGGGGCGATCGAGATCGAAGACGACGCGGGCCATGGCGGCGCCCATCACCGCGAGATCGACGAGATGGCGGGCATCGGCGCCGATGGTCGCGCCGACATCGAGCACCACGCTCTCGCCGCGCACGGTCGGCCACAGGCAGGCTATCGCTGGGCGATCGACTTCGGGCATCGACTTCAGGCAGAATTTCGACATCGCCATCAGCGCGCCGGTGTTGCCGGCGGAGACGGTGACGTCGGCCTCACCTGTCTTGGTCGCGTCGATGGCGCGCCACATCGAGGATTTGTAGCGGCCATAGCGTAGCGCCTGGCTCGGCTTGTCGTCCATCTTCACCGAGACTTCGGTGTGGTGGAAGGTCGTCACGGCCTTGAGCTTCGGGTGCTGGTCGATGAGCGGCAGCACCTGGCCTTCGTCGCCGAAGATCACGAAGCGCGCATCGGGGCGGCGCTCCAGCGTCAGCGCGGCGCCAGGAATGACGATGGCAGGACCGTGGTCCCCGCCCATCGCATCGAGCGCGATTGTAACCGGTCGTGTCATGGAGTGATGGTTGATCCCAGGAGCGGCCGACCTTCAATCCGGGGCGGCTCGATGCGGGCCGGACAATAGCGACTTGGGCGTGCGCCGCAAGCCACTGCGAGGCCGCGTAAAGCCGTCATTCTGTACGCTTCAGCCGCGCCAGGGCCGCAAAGGGCGATTCGGGCGGCAACTCGGGCGCCGGCTCCGCAAAGGCGGCGCCTGGCTTGCGCGGATAGGGATCGAGCCCCAGGGCGAGGAATTCCAGCGTCACCGCACCAAGATCAATCCCGCCATCCACGATCGGCTCGGGCGGATCGTCCTCGTTCAGCCGGACCTCGATATCAATCTTGCCGTCCTCATCATCAGCGCTCTTGCGCCGGGGATTCTCGGGCGCCTCGGGCGCGAAATCGAGCTTCAGCGGCACCGCGATCGTGACCTGGAACGGATCGAGCGTGACGATGCAGGTCTGGTGCAGTGCAGCCTTGATCTCGCCCTCCAGCTTGACCCGCTCGCCGCTGCGCGTGAGCACGTAGCGCGCTTCGAGCGACTCCACTGACGGCAGGTCGAGCATGCGGGCGATGCCGGCAAGTTCTGCGGCTTCCGCCCGGATGGTGATGTGAGAGCCGCGCAGCTTGATCTCGTCGACCCGGATGGGCCGGTGCAGCGGCAGGGTCGATCCCGTGTCAGGCGTCATTGGCTTGCTTCCAGTTCGACCAGTGCCGGAAACAGCGTGTCGGCGCGCAGGATGGCCTCGAGATCGAGACCGGCCAGATGCGCCTTGGCGCGGTCGGCATAGACTGCGAGTACGGCTGCGCCCTCGCCCGGGCTCGCATTGCGGCGCAGCGCCTCGATGAGGTCCTGCGACTGGTTCGTCTCCAGCGCCGTCTCATAGGCCCGGATGCGGCCATAGAACATCTGGCCGATCTTCTTCATCCGCTTGGGCACCGCGATGTCGCTGATCCCCGCGTTGCGGAAGCCGAGTTCGAGATAGGCGAAGCAGGCATCGACCAGTTCCTGAGCGAGATCGGCTGCCGGAGCCGGCAGCTCGCGCAGGCGGCGCAGAACCAGGAAGACATGCAGCGTCAGCGATTCGAAGCGGCCCTCGAAGCTGTCGGGAATGCCGCCGCCGAGATAAAGGGCGGGCTGGCGCGACGCCTCGGCGATACGCGCGAACAGCGTATCGACCGGTGCCTGCCTGTCCCCCCGCTTGCCGAACAACCCAAACATCAGGCTCGCATCTCCGGCCGGCGGCTCCGACGGCGTCCTTGCCTTGCCAAAGCCATCCTCGGGCGTTACGCCAACCTCCACCCGTTTGACAAGCGGCTTGGGCTTTCGCCCTTTGCCGCAGCGCCACTGGATGCTGTCCGAATGATCGCCGTCTCCCGCCGTACAGCCCTCCTTGGCCTCCTCGCGACGACCTCCCTGGCCCTTGGGGCTTGCGGCCCCAATGCAAGTGGCTTCAAGCTCGCAACGTCGTCGGGCTTGAATGAGGAATTCCACCGCGGCTTCGTCGCGGATGAGACGCTGATCGCGCAGGTCAAGGTCGGCATGGATGTGCAGCAGGTGCTGTCGACTCTCGGCACGCCCTCGACGACATCGACCGTCGGTAACCGGACCTTCTACTACATCAGCCAGACCGTATACCGGCGCTTCCAGTTCCAGGATCTGACGGTCGTCGACCAGAAGGTGCTGGTGGTCTATTTCAACAAGGGCTTCAAGGTCGAGCGCATCGCCCATTACGGCCTGCAGGACGGCGTGATCTTCGACTTCATCAGCCGCACCACCACGACCGGCGGCGAGGAGCAGAGCTTCCTGCGCAACCTCTTCCGTGGTGTGACCAAGTTCACGCCGTTCGGGGCGTAAGGCGGCGACGCTGCCCCATCAGATGGCAAAACCCGCGGCTCGCGCCGCGGGTTTTTTCTTGGCTTTCTTGGCTGCAGCGCTCAGAGCGACCCGTGCTTTCGCACCGGCAGCGTCATCGCCAGCACCCCGCCGACGACGAGGATGAGCCCGGCCCAGGCCGTGGGAGCCAAGGCCTCGCCGAGGAAGATCATGCTGATCAGGACCCCTGTTGGAACACGCAGATAGGCGACCGAGGTCGTCGCGACAGAGCCGAGCCGCGCGATCAGCCGGAAATAGATCACGAAGGCCAGCGCGGTGGACAACAGCGACAGCGCGATCAGGGCCTGGATCGAGGCGACCGAGGGCGCCAGCGTCCAGGGGCGATCCAGCACCAGGCTGAGAGGAAGCAGGACGACCGCTCCGCAGATCAGCGATCCCGCCGCCGGCATGATCGGGTCGAGCCCATTGAAGTTGCGCCCGAACAGGGCGGCGCCTGCATAACAGAGACTGGCCGCGATCAGCGCGAGTTGAGCCCCCAGCTGTTCGCCGAAACCTGTTACCGCCTGCACGCCGACGATCAGGAGGGTGCCGGCGAGACCGGCCGCGATCCCCGCAAGCCTCAGGCGCGGCAAGCGCTCAGCCGTCGACGACAGGCAAGTGAGCAGCACGACGAAGATCGGGCTGGTCGAACTGAGGATGGTCGCAAGCCCAGCCTCGACGCTGCGCTCGGCCCAGGCGATCAGCGTGAAGGGCACGACGCTGTTCAGGCAGGCCTGAGTCAGGAACAGTCGCCAGGTGGCGAGATCGCGCGGCAGCCGAAGGCCACGCCAGCGGATCACCATGAGCAGGACCGCCCCGGCCAGCAGCGTGCGGGCGGCGATCAGGGTCAGCGGCGGAATCGTTTCGACACCGATCCTGATGAAACTGTAGGAGCCGCCCCATAGCGTGGCGAGGACGAGCAGCAAGGCAAGATCGGTGAAACGACCTGCCTTGGGGTGAGAAGCGGCAACGGCATGCGTGGGCATGATGGATCTCCCTGGTTGGGGAGGTCATGCCAGCCAGCATGCGGAATAGCTTGCCGGAACGCTACGGTGCCGGCCGTAGCTTCAGGGTTCGATTCAAGTCGCCAACACGCTGATTCAAGAATCGGCGGCAAACGACTGCGTGACCACGAAAAACCCCGCGGATAGCTCCGCAGGGTTCGGTGTCTCATCGCCGTTGGATAACGTCTCAGCTATGCGCCAGGATCGCCAGCAGCAGCAGCGCGATGATGTTGGTGATCTTGATCGCGGGGTTCACGGCGGGGCCCGCCGTGTCCTTGTAGGGGTCGCCAACGGTGTCGCCGGTGACCGAGGCCTTGTGGGCCTCGGAGCCCTTCATGTGGCGCACGCCGTCCTTGTCGACGAAGCCGTCCTCGAAGGACTTCTTCGCGTTGTCCCAGGCGCCGCCGCCCGAGGTCATCGAGATCGCCACGAAGATGCCGGTGACGATGACGCCCATCAGCATGGCGCCAACGGCAGCAAAAGCCTGATTCTTGCCGGCGATGGCATTGATCACGAAATAGGTCACGATCGGCGCGAGCACCGGCAGGAGCGAGGGCACGATCATTTCCTTGATCGCCGCCTTGGTCAGCAGGTCGACGGCGCGGGCATAATCGGGCCGCTCGGTGCCGTCCATGATGCCGGGCTTCTCCTTGAACTGGCGCCGGACCTCCTCGACGACGGAACCCGCCGCGCGCCCGACCGCCGTCATGCCCATGCCCGCGAACAGGAAGGGGATGAGGCCGCCGAGCAGCAGGCCGACGACGACGTAAGGGTTCGACAGCGAGAAATCGACGACCACGCCCTTGAAGTACTGGAAGGTGGTCGAGCCCGCCTTGTTCGCCTCGCTGATGAAGAAGTTCAGGTCGGAGGTGTAGGCGGCGAAGAGCACCAGCGCGCCCAAGCCGGCCGAACCAATGGCGTAGCCCTTGGTGATCGCCTTGGTGGTGTTGCCGACGGCGTCGAGCGCGTCGGTGGAGTGGCGGACTTCCTTGGGCAGACCCGCCATCTCGGCGATGCCGCCGGCATTGTCGGTGACCGGGCCGAAGGCATCGAGCGCCACAACGACGCCGGCCAAAGCCAGCATCGCGGTGGTGGCAATCGCAATGCCGAACAGGCCGGCAAGCCCGTAGGAGACGATGATGCCGGCGACGATCACCAGCGTCGGCAGCGCCGTCGATTCCAGGGATACCGCGAGGCCCTGGATGACGTTGGTGCCGTGGCCGGTGACCGAGGCCTGAGCGATCGAGACGACCGGGCGCTTGCCGGTGCCGGTGTAGTATTCGGTGATGACGACGATCAGCAGCGTCACCGCGAGACCGACCAGCGCGCAGGAGAACAGCCCGCCAGAGGTGAAGGTGACGCCCTGCCCCGTGGTGAAGGAGGCCGAGAAACCGCCGAACATCAGGTAGTTGACCGCCGCGATCGCGCCGACCGAGAGCACGCCGGCGGCGATGAAGCCCTTGTAGAGCGCGCCCATGATCGACTGGTTGGCGCCGAGCTTGACGAAGAAGGTGCCGATGATCGAGGTCACGATGCAGGAGGCACCAATCGCCATCGGGTAGAGCATCATGGTGCCGAGCGTCGCTTGTCCGGCGAAGAAGATCGCCGCCAGAACCATGGTCGCGACCAGCGTCACCGCATAGGTCTCGAACAGATCGGCGGCCATACCGGCGCAGTCACCGACATTGTCGCCGACATTGTCGGCGATGGTGGCGGGGTTGCGCGGATCGTCCTCGGGGATTCCGGCCTCGACCTTACCGACGAGGTCGGCGCCGACATCGGCTCCCTTGGTGAAGATGCCGCCGCCGAGACGGGCGAAGATTGAGATCAGCGAGGCGCCGAAGCCGAGCGCGACCAGCGAATCGATCACGGTGCGGCTCGATGGGGCGAAGCCGAGCATAGAGGTCAGGATGCCGTAATAGACGGCCACGCCCAGCAGGGCGAGACCCGCCACCAGCATGCCGGTGACCGCGCCGGCCTTGAAGGCGACGTCGAGGCCGTCGCCGAGCGACTGCATCGCGGCCTGGGCAGTGCGGACATTGGCGCGTACCGAAACGTTCATGCCGATGAAGCCGGCGACGCCCGACAGCACCGCACCGATCAGGAAGCCGACGCCAACCCATTTGCCGAGCAGGTAGATCAGGACCACAAACAGCACGGCACCGACCATGGCGATGGTGACATATTGGCGCTTGAGATAGGCCTGTGCGCCCTCGGCGACAGCGGCGGAAATCTCCTGCATGCGCTGGTTGCCGGCGTCTCGTTTCATGACGTCGGCATAGGCCCAGACGCCATAGGCGATCGACAGGGCGCTGAGTAAGATGATGATGAGCAGAGCTGACATTCGATTTCCTGACCTTGAGCTTCCGACCCGCGGGAGCGCTGTCGCTCCTCATTTGTCGCTTTGGACGTCAGGCGCATGAAAATGCGGGCCGTAGACTTCTAGGCCCGCCTCGCGTCGCCGGTGTCAGGCGAATTTGTGGCAAGTTTCGCGGGCGAGCGCAACGCGACGATGCGCGCATTATCGATTGTCGGATCGTTTCAGGCTCGGGTCATTGGCGCGTTAGAGCGCCACGTCGCGGTTGACGTTCTTGTAGAGCAGGTAGCAGGCGTCGTCGAAGCCAGTGGGGTAGAATTGCTGCGGGCAGTAGCCGCCCATCCAGATGAAGTCCTGCGCCCAGATTTCGTGCCAGTCCCGGCCTAGGAAATAGAGCCCGTGCCCTTCCAGCATGTAGAGCCCGTGCTCCATCACATGTGTCTCGACATCGGGGAAATAGGCGCCAGGCTTGAACCACATCAGGTTCATCTCGAAATCGAAGCGCAGATCGCCATAGGGCAGCAGGAACTGGAAGCCGCGCCCCTGCATGCCGGTGTGGTTGGTGACCGGGATCGCGTCCCGGTGCGACAGGATCGGCTCGGGAACGGCCAGTCCCGGCGCCGGCTCGTAGCGCTTGCGCAAGGCCAACACGCGAACGGGCGCGGCGCTGTCATTGCGCAGGCTGAAGGGCGTTCCGGGCGGGACATAGGCGAAGGCCCCGGCCGGGAAGGCGGAGGCTGCGGCGCCGTCGATGGCAAAGGCCGCCTCGCCCGACAGGCCATAATAGAAATGCTGGACGCCCTCCTCGGCGAAGGGCGCGCGCGTGCCGCCGCCCGGCTCGATCTCGAGGACATACTGCGCGAATCGAGCGCCCAGCACCGGCGCGGCGAGAATCCGGGCGATCGTCTTCTCGAAATGCGGCAGGCGGCTGACGAGAACGCCTTCGGGCGGCATGAAGGCGTAGTTGGGCGCCACCACGCCACGGTTATGGCCGATCGCGCCGACAGCAGGCCGGCCGGGGATTTGCGGAAGCTGGTGGGGACGCATCGGCTTATCTCCTGCGGGTCAGGCCGTTCTGGCAGGGATCAGGCCGGAACGGCGGGCTTCTGAAATGCCTGCCAGGCGACCATCACCAGCGCCACCGCGACGGGCGGGAAGACCAGCCAGTTGACGCTCGTCCAGCCACCGGCATGCAGCAGCCCGCCCGAGGAGAAGGAGGCGATGGCGACCGAGCCGAAGACAAGGAAGTCGTTCGCCGCCTGCACCTTGACCCGCTCCTCAGGCCTGTAGCAGTCGGTGACGAGCGCGGTCGCGCCGATGAAGCCGAAATTCCAGCCGATGCCCAGCAGGACGAGCGCGATCCAGAAATGCGCAACGCTGAGGCCCGACAAGCCGACGATCGCGGCGAGTGCCGTCAGAATCAATCCCACCGCCGTGACCTGAGCCTTGCCGAAGCGGGCGATCAGCCGGCCAGTGAAGAAGCTCGGGCCGAACATCGCCAGCACATGCCATTGGATGCCGAGCGCGGCGTCGCCGACCGAATGGCCGCAGCCGACCATGGCGAGCGGGGCCGCCGTCATGACGAAGCTCATCAGCCCATAGGCGACGAGCGCGGCCGTGACCGAGGCAACGAATTTCGGCTGCCGCATGATCTCGGCCAGAGGGCGGCCGCCTCCCGACGCGACCCTGGCCACGGGCGGCGCCCGCAATTGCAGGATCACCAGCATGGCGATGAGCGCGAGGCAGCCCTGGGCGAGGAAGCTTGCAGCGAAGGGCGCGTCGGGGGTGAGATCGCGCGTCCAGTAGACCGATTGCGGGCCGATGACGCCAGCAGCGATGCCGCCGATCATGACCCAGGAGATGGCGCGGGGCCGGAAGCTCTCGGTCGCGGCATCGGCCGCCGCGAAGCGGTAGCTCTGCACGAAGGCGCCATAGAGCCCGCAGGCGAAGGTGCCCAGGCAGAACAGCCAGAACAGCCGCGTGCTCGCGCCGGCCGCCGCAACACTGGCGGCGGCCGCGCCGATCAGCGCACCCAGGAGGTAGCCGTTGCGACGCCCGAAGCGCCGCATCAGCATCGCGGCCGGGATGACGCCGACGGCGATGCCCAGCTGCATCAGGCTGACGGGAACGGTCGCGAAGGTCTGATCCGTGACAAGCTGCGAGCCGACGATTCCGCCGAGCGAGATCACGATCGAGGGGCTGGCGCCGCCAAGCGCCTGCGCGCAGGCCAGAACCACGGAATTGCGCTTGGCGAGCGCATCGCCGTCGCAGACCGGAATATGCTGATTCATGCGTCCGCCGCCCCGAAACGAGGCGGCTCTTCAAAGGCCGCCTTCAAAAATGAGCGAAGGAGCCCTGCGCGAAGCTGCGCGCTTTGCCCTGTTCGCGATATCTCGCCTCGCCCGCCTCGGCCGTCACGCGACCGATCGCGGTCAACGCCATTCCAGCAGACTCGGCAGCCGCCACCAGAGCAGGATATTCCCTTTCCGAGGCCGTGCAGAGAATTTCGTAGTCGTCCCCGCCGGTCCAGGCCAGTTCCGCCAGCGCGGGATCGGCCATGATCGCAGCGCGCGCCGGCATCGACAGGGGAACGGCGTTGAGGTCGATTTCGGCGCCGACAGCGGAGGCTTTCAGCAGCTTGGCGAGGTCGCCGACGAGCCCGTCGGAGATGTCCATCGCAGCCGAGGCGTGGCTCTGAAGCCCACCGGCCAGCGCAAGCCGCGGCTGCGGATGCAGATAGCGATCGGCAAGGAAGGCGCGCCCGGCCTCGTCCAGCGCGGAGATCCAGCCCGGCTTGGCCGGCCCATGCACCTTCAGCCCGAGCGCGCCATCGCCGATCGTGCCCGAGACCAACACGAGATCGCCCGGCCTGGCGCCTGAGCGCGTCACCATGCGCCCCGCCGGCACGCTGCCGAAGGCGGTGATCGACAGGGTCAGCGGCCCGGAGGTCGAAACGGTGTCGCCGCCGATCAGCGAGCAGCCGTTCTCCGCGGCCATGCCGGCCAGGCCGGCGGCGAAGTCCGCAAGCCACGCTTCCGTCCAGCCTTTCGGCAGCACCAGTGACAGCACGAAACCTTCCGGCTTCGCACCCTTGGCGGCTAGATCGGAGAGGTTCACACCCAGCGCCTTGCGGGCGATCGAGGCCGGCGGATCGTCCGGGAAGAAATGCACGCCGGCAACCAGCGCATCGACGGTCACGACGATCTCGTAGCCCCGCGCCGGGCGCAACAAGCCGGCATCGTCGACGAGACCCAAGCCCCCCGGCCCCGCGATCGGAGCGAAATGGCGGGCGATCAGTTCGAATTCGCCGGGTCTCGTCTCGCCTGCCATCGCGTCCATCCTCAGCCCTCATCCTGAGNNGAGCCGCGAAGCGGCGTCTCGAAGGATGGTCCAGCGGTCTCCGGCGCCTTCTCGACCATCCTTCGAGACGCGTTCCTGCGGAACGCTCCTCAGGATGAGGGCTGACGAGATCCATAGACCATCACGCCGCCGGGGCGTCGAACTCGTCGGAGCGGAAGTCGCGGGCGAGCTTGTCCAGCACGGCGTTGATCATGCCGATCTCCTCGCCCTCGTAGAAGGCCCGCGCCACCGCGACATATTCGGAGATCACGGCACGCGCCGGCACATCCTTGCGGAAACCCAGCTCATAGGCCCCGGCTCGAAGGATTGCGCGGACGACAGCCTCGACCCGCTTCAGCGGCCAGCCCGAAGCCAGCGTGTCATCGACCGAGCGATCGACCAGGCGCTGTTCGCGCACGACACCGCCGAGCAGGTCACGGAAGAAGGCGATCTCGGCCTTGGGGAGGTCGATGTCCTCGACCTGCTTGCCGATCCAGTGCGCCTCGAACTCTGCCATGGCCTCGACCACGCCGCGTCCGCCGATCTCCATCTCGTAGAGCGCCTGCACCACGGAGAGCCGCGCGCCGCGCCGCAATTCGGCCCGGCTCACTTCGATTGCTCCCCGAGCGAGCGCTTATAGCGCAGCACGGCGAGCGCCGCCTCGGCCGCGCCGCCACCCTTGTTCATCTCTGAACGGTTGGCGCGGGCCCAGGCCTGCGCCTCGGTCTCGACGGTGAGGATGCCATTGCCGAGCGGCAGGGCAAAGGCGACGGAAATATCCATCAGCGCGCGCGAGCTTTCGCCGGCGACGATGTCGTAATGGCCGGTCTCGCCACGGATGACGGTGCCAAGCGCGATGACCGCCTCGTAAGGGTCGACGGCCTCGTCGGCCGCGCGCATGCCGATGATGATCGCCGAGGGGATTTCGAGCGCACCGGGCACGGTCACGACATCGACGCGGCAGTCGGCTTTGTCGAGCACGGCGAGCGCACCTTCGAGCAGTTCGTCGGCGAGTTTGTCGTAGAAGCGCGCCTCGACCACGAGCACGCGCGCGCCGTCCAGCGGGACGGCAGGAGTTGCGGCCTGTTCAGCCGAGATCTGCCGGGGTCCGGCCATGGTTCTTGTCCTTGTCTAAAGTATGAGGGCGCTGGTTAGACCTAGCCGCGCGCCTCCGCAAGCCGCGCGGCATAGCGGGCCATCAGATCGACCTCGACATGGACCGGATCGCCCTCCTTGCGCTGCCCCCAAGTGGTGACGGCGAAGGAATGCGGGATCAGCAGCACGGTGAAGACGTCGTCCTCGACCGTGTTGACCGTCAGCGACGTCCCGTCGAGGCAGATCGAGCCCTTGGCGGCGATGAAGCGCGGCAGACCTTCCGGCGCGCGGATGTGGAAGCGCGCCGTCGCGCCCCAGGGCTCATCGGGATCGGGCGCGATCGGCTCGATCCTGAGGATCTGGCCGACGCCGTCGACATGGCCGGTGACGAGATGGCCGCCGAGCTCATCGCCGACCTTGAGCGAGCGTTCGAGATTGATCGCCGTACCAGGTACCCACGCCCCGACCTGCGTCTTCGATAGGGTCTCGGCCGCAGCCTCGACCTGAAAGATGCAGCCGGGCTGCCCGTCCTCGCGGGGCCGCAGAGCGGTGACCGTCAGGCAAACGCCGCCGCAAGCGATGGAGGCGCCGATCTCGATGCCGGCGGCGTCGTAGGGGCAGGCGATGGCAAGCCGCTTCAGGCTCGGCCCCTTGCGCTCGGCCTCCACAACTTTGCCGATGGCGGTGACGATGCCGGTGAACATCAGATGGTCCTCACGAAATGCTCGAAACGGTCGTGACCGATCAGCCCGATCTCGGCAAGGGCGTAGAGATCGGGATCGGCGAGCAATGCGGCAAGGGCTGGGCGCACGGCAAGAATGCCGGGCTGCCCCAGCGCATTCGGCGAGGTCGAAACGATGACCTCGTCGAGAAGGCCGGCCTGAGCGAGCTTTTCCGCAACGGTCGGGCCACCTTCGGAGAAAATCCGCGTGAGGCCGCGCGTGCCGAGCAATTGCAGCGCTTCCGCGAGATCGAGATGGCCGTCAGCATCGGCCGAGACGCGCATCACCTCGACGCCGGCCGCGACCAGTTCCAGCTCGCGCTCGACCGGTGCAGCCTCGGTGGTGATGACCCAGACCGGGACCTCGGCTGCGGTTTTGACCAGTTGTGACGTCCGCGGCAGGCGCAATTGCGAATCCAGCACGATCCGGATCGGCGAGCGCTGGGTCATGCCGGGCAGGCGCACGGTCAGAAGCGGGTCGTCGGCAAGCACCGAGCCGATGCCGAGCATGATCGCATCGTGATGGGCACGTTGGAGATGGACCCAGCCGCCAGCCGCCGGGCATGAAACCGCTAGCCGTGCACCGCCCGGCCCACCGGCATAGCCATCGGCGGTGCGTGCAACCTTGAAGGTCACCATCGGCCGCCCTTGCGTGACGCGCAGCACATAGCCGCGATGAATGCGCTGCGCCTCTCGTTCGAGCACGCCGGTCGTGACCGCGATGCCCGCCGTTCGCAGCAGCGCGAAGCCGAGCCCCCTGAACCGCGGGTTGGGATCGGCCATCGCCGCGACCACCCGCCTGACGCCGGCGAGGATGGTGCGTTCGACGCAAGGCGTCGCAGCCCGGATCGTGCGGTGCGAGCAGGGTTCGAGGGTGACGTAGAGCGTGCCGCCGGCCGCGGCGTTAGGGCCACCGCGATCGAAGGCATTGGCCTCGCCATGGGGCCGGCCGCCGGGCTGGGTGTGGCCACGCGCGACGATGACCGGGCCGTCGGCCGTGTCCTGGGTTACGATCGCGCCGACGCAGGGGTTCGTGCCGGTCGTGCCCTGCCCGCGCGCGCCGAAATCCAGCGCCTGCCGCATGAAGGCGGCGTCGATCGCGGCCTGTCGCCGCCCTATCTCAGTCACGGGCCGGGGTGGGCGGGCTTTCGCCCTCCTCCTCATCGGCGCTGAGCTGGCCGAGAAGCTCCTCGAAGTCGCGGGCCTCGCGGAAGTTCTTGTAGACCGAGGCGAAGCGGACATAGGCGACGTCGTCGAGGGCCTTCAGCCCCTCCATCACCAGTTCGCCGATGGCCGAGCTCGCGATCTCGGCCTCGCCGGAGCTTTCGAGCTGGCGCACGATGCCGTTGACCATGCGCTCGATGCGCTCGGGCGCGACCGCGCGCTTGCGCAGCGCGACCTCGATCGAGGTCTGGAGCTTGTCGCGATCGAAGACGGTGCGCCGGCCGGAGCGCTTGACCACCGTCAGCTCGCGCAGCTGCACGCGCTCGAAGGTGGTGAAGCGACCGCCACAATCGGGGCAGACGCGCCGGCGCCGGATCGAGGCGGAATCGTCGGTCGGGCGCGAATCCTTCACCTGCGTGTCGAGAGAGCCGCAATAGGGGCAGCGCATCATGCGTATCCTTGGACCAGCCTGCGGGACGATGCCGTCGGGCGCTTCATTGCCTCAAGCTCCCTGTCGCCGGCCAGCGAAAAAGATTCCCGGCACCTTGAACCCCGGCGCGCCTCGCGACGACCAACCCGCAGATTTCCGCACTCGACGAAGTCGAGCTTCTACCATGGCAGATGGCCGGGGCAATGTGGGCAACGCCTCGGCGGGCAAGCCTTCGGCCGGCTCGTCACTCGACTGACGCACCCCCTCGCCAGGCACGACAGCTGCCCCGAGCAAAGACGAACAGGACGCGCACCATGTCAGACGACGCCGGGAGTCCAGCCGATGCCTTCGGTGGCTTGGTCCTGCTGGCCTTCGACCTGCTCGATTCCGAGATCCATCGGTCGCCAGAACGCCTGATCCAGACCTTCAAGAGCCCGACGCTGCTGCAGGCAGCCGAGAAGGCGATGCTGGACTTCGCCAAATCGCGCGGTCCGTTCGCGACCTCGCAACTGACGCCCGAGGAAATCAACAAGCTCCAGTCCTCCGTCGTCGACGGCGTGCGCTCGGCTGCGACCGACGCCTATCTCAAGCAGATCAAGGCGTCGTCCAAATTCAAGGCGCTGGAAACGCAGCTCAAGAATTTCGAGGAGGCGGCAAAGTCGTCCGCCATCGGCGTCTGGGTCGATAATAACAAGGGCATCCTCTACGTCGTCGGCGCGGTGCTGACGGTCGGAGCCGGCGTCGCCCTCTACATCACCAAGCCGACCGGCCCGGCCTACAAGATGGGCATCAGGGAGCTGGAGAAGCTCAAATTCGAGGTGCTCAAGGTCGGTGCCCTGAAGCTTGGCGTCGGCGGCGTCGTCTTCGACCCCACGGCCGATCGCTATGGCGGCAAGGTCACCGGCAAGCTCGAATGGGAGCAGCTCAAGATCGATCTGTCGCTGCAGATCGTCGCCACGGTCGGAAAATCGACCGAAGTCAACGGCGAAGTCGCGGTGAAGTATGGCGTCATCAGCGTGAGCGGCTTCATGAAGCAGGACCTCATGAAGCCCAAGGTCGACCTCACCCTGAGGGTCGGCGCCAACAAGGATCGCTTTGGATTATCCGTCGCCGCCCATCTCAAGGACGACAACATCACCGGCAGCGCCTCGGCCTCCTACAAGCTCAACGAGAGCCTGAAGCTGGGCGTCGACCTCAGCCGCCAGAACCGGGCCGACATGAACAACCAGACGGAGAACCTGATCATGTTCCAGCTCAAGGGCACGTTCCCCTGAGCTGGAAACCGTCAGTACGCCTCAATAGATCGGGAAGCGCCCGGTCAGCTCGTGCGCCTTGGCCTTGACGGCCTGCTCGACGGCGGCATTGCCCTCCTCGCCATTGGCTGCGAGCCCGTCCAGAACCTCGGCGATCAGCTCGCCGACCTTCTTGAACTCGGCGACGCCGAAGCCGCGCGAGGTCGCGGCCGGCGTGCCGAGCCGGATGCCCGAGGTCACCATCGGTTTCTCGGGGTCGAAGGGAATGCCGTTCTTGTTGCAGGTGATGTGGGCGCGGCCGAGCGCGATCTCGGCGGCCTTGCCGGTGACCTTCTTGGAGCGCAGGTCGACCAGCATCAGATGGTTGTCGGTGCCGCCGGTGACGAGGTCGAAGCCCTTGGTCTTGAGCGTTTCGGCCAAGGCCTTGGCATTCTCGACCACGGCGCGGGCATAGATCTTGAACTCCGGCTGCAGCGCCTCCTGGAAGGCGACGGCCTTGGCGGCGATAACATGCATCAGCGGCCCGCCCTGGATACCCGGGAAGATCGCCGAGTTGAACTTCTTCGCCAGCGCCTCGTCATTGGTCAGGATCATGCCGCCGCGCGGGCCGCGCAGCGTCTTGTGCGTGGTCGTGGTCGCGACATGGGCGTGCGGGAACGGCGAAGGATGGGCGCCACCGGCAACAAGGCCGGCGAAATGTGCCATGTCGACGAAGAGATAGGCGCCGACCTCGTCGGCAATCGCGCGGAAGCGGGCGAAGTCCCAGTGCCGGGCATAGGCCGAGCCGCCGGCGACGATGACCTTGGGCTTGTGCTCGCGGGCGAGGCGTTCAAGCGCGTCGTAGTCGATCATCTGATCGACGACGCAGACGCCATAGGACACGACGTTGAACCATTTGCCGGACTGGTTGACCGGCGCGCCATGGGTCAGGTGCCCACCGGCGGCGAGATCGAGGCCCATGAAGGTGTCGCCGGGCTGCATCAGCGCCATGAACACGGCCTGGTTGGCCTGGCTGCCTGAGTTCGGCTGGACATTGGCGAAGCCGCAGCCGAACAGCCGCGTGGCGCGCTCGATGGCAAGCTTCTCGGCGATGTCGACGAACTGGCAGCCGCCGTAGTAGCGCCGGCCCGGATAGCCCTCGGCGTATTTGTTGGTCATCACCGAGCCCTGCGCCTCTAGCACGGCGCGCGAGACGATGTTCTCCGATGCGATCAGCTCGATCTCGTCGCGCTGGCGACCGAGCTCGAGCTCGATGGCGCGGGCGATCTCGGGATCGGCATCGGCGAGCGAGGCGGCGAAGAACGAGTTCGAAAGATGCGTCTGGGCGGCGGCGTCGGTCATGTCCGGCTCCTGCTGAAAAAGGCGGCCGCTCATGGCCCGGCCCTGTCGCGGCGTCCCGTATCATGGGGTGGAAGTCTGTCCAAGCGATAGATGGACGCGGCCGACAGGATTGGCGGCCGCCGCTCGGTGGACTTCAACGCCGCGAGGCCGGCTTCAACCCTTGCGCCGCCTGCTTTCGCGACGGGCGATATGCGAGTGTGCCCCGCGTGGCCGACTTCAGGAGTCCGCGAAAGGTCGGGCATTCCAGATGCGTCGGCGCCGGACAGTCGGCGATATGGCGCAGCATATCGCGCAGCGAACCCAGATCGCGAATCTGGCGTTCGAGTTCGTCTGCCTTGGCGCGAAACCGGTCGCGGGGCAGATCGGCCCGGCCATTCCCGCCAAAGATGGCGGCGATCTCGACCAGCGAGAAGCCAGCCGCCTTGCCGAGGCCGATAAGCGACAGCTTCAACAGGACATCGGCATCGAATTGCCGGCGCAGGCCGCGCCGCCCGAGAGACTCGATCAGGCCGATGTCCTCGTAATAGCGCAGCGTCGAGGCCGGCACGCCCGAGCACCCGGCCACCTCTCCGATATCCAGCACAGGCATGCTTGACCTCAAGTTGACTTGAACTTGTACGGTCTCCCGAACGCTCGATTTTAGCAAGAGGGAGACCATGCAAAACCAGCAGAATACGACGCCGACACCGGTCTGGCGGGACCGGCGCGCCATCGCGCTCCTGATGGCGGCATCGCTGACCACGATGGCCAATGCCACGATCAGCCCAGCCCTGCCCGGGCTCGAGAGCCTGTTCGCGGACGATCCGAATGCTGCGCTGCTGACGCGGCTGCTCGTGCCGGCACCGTCGCTCAGCGTGGCACTCTGCGCGCCCTTCGCCGGGCTCCTGGCCGACCGATTCGGGCGACGCACGATGCTGCTATCAGGCATGTTCCTGTTCGTGATCGCCGGATGCGCCGGCCTTATCCTGCCCGACCTGCCGACGATCTTTGCCAGCCGCGTCGTGCTCGGCGTCGCGGTCGCCCTGATCATGACGGCGCAGACCGCCCTGATCGGCGACTATTTCACGGGCAGGGACCGAAACGCGCTGACGGGTCTGCAGATTTCGGCCCGCAATTTCGGCGGCCTGATTTTCATCTCGCTCGCAGGCTGGGTCGCGACGATCTCGCCGCGCCTGCCCTTCGCGATATACGGTCTCGCCGCCGCCTTCCTGCCGCTGATATGGATCGCAATCGTCGATCCGGTTCGGCCGGTGCAGGCGGTCGCGGCCCATCCGAATGCTTCTGCGGCGGATCGCCCGTCCTGGCGGGTGCATCTCGCTCTGCTGATTCTCCTGCAGGGCGTCACCAACATGATCTTCTTCATCATGCCGACCCAGTTGGCGTTCTTCTTCAACGCGAAGGGCTACGACAGCGCGATGATGACGGGCACGGCTCTGGGCGCCCTGATGCTGACGGGCGGCGGTTTCGCGCTGCTCTATCCGCGGCTGCAGCGCGCAGTCGGCCATGCCGGCCTTTTTATCCTGGGCTATGCTGCGATGGCGCTCGGCTTCCTGATGCTGCCGCTGGCGACTGGCGCGCTTGCCTCCTTCGCCGCGACGGCGGCGATCGGCGCAGGCTATGCGCTGGTCTCGCCCGGCTTCATCGCGCTGGCATTGGGTCTCGCACCGACCCGGAACCGAGGGCTGGCGGGCGGTTTGCTGACCGCCTCGATCTTCATCGGCCAGTTCTGTTCGCCGCTCCTGAGTACGCCTGTGGTCATCGGCTACGGCTTCGACGCGCTGTTCCACGGCACCGCCCTGCTGCTTGCGACGATGACGGTCGCCGCGGCAGTGGCGGGAGCTGCAATCTGGCAGCGCCGGCACGCCGCCCGCGCCTCGCAGCGTGTGCCGGCGTCGCGCTGAGCGGCGGCCTCCAGCACCTTCACCACCTCGGCAAAGGTGCGGCAGTGCATCGGGGTGCTATCGACATCGCTTTGTTGCACGGTGCGGGCGATATGATCGGGCGACGGGAGGAGCGACGCGCCATGGAAGACCAAACCGAAACCTGGCCTCCGACGCGCCGATCGCCGCTTCACATCTTCTTGGAGAGTGGTGCCGCCGGTGGCGTGCTGCTGTTTGTCGCCGCGGCCAACGCGCTGGTCATCGCGAATTCACCGCTCGGGATCGCCTATTTCGCGATTCTTTCGGCGAAAATCGCCGGGCTGAGCGTCCAGCACTGGATCAATGACGGGCTGATGGCGGTGTTCTTCCTGGTCGTCGGCCTGGAGATCAAGCGGGAGTTCGTCGAAGGCCAGCTCGCGACCTGGACGCGCCGCGCCCTGCCCGCCATCGCGGCGCTCGGCGGCATGGTCGCGCCGGCCGCGATCTATGTCGCGCTCAACCTGAACGATCCTGCGACGCTGCGCGGCTGGGCGATTCCCGCCGCCACGGACATCGCTTTCGCGCTCGGTGTGCTGGCTCTGCTGGGCTCGCGCGTGCCGGTCTCGCTCAAGGTGTTCCTGACGGCGCTGGCGATTCTCGACGATCTCGGCGCGATCCTGATCATCGCGCTATTCTACTCCAGCGGGCTTTCGCTGCCGATGCTGGCCGGAGCCGCAGCCTGCATTGCTGTGCTGACGGCGCTCAACCTCGGCGGCGTCAAGCGGCTGGCGCCCTATCTCATGGTCGGCGCGGTGCTTTGGTTCTTCGTGCTGCAATCGGGCATCCACGCCACGCTGGCCGGCGTCGCCCTGGCGCTGACGATCCCTCTGCATGGCCGTGGCGCCGAGAGCGACGAGCCGGAGCATTCGCCGCTGCACCGGCTGGAGCACTGGCTTCACCCTTACGTCGCCTACGCCATCGTTCCGATCTTCGGCTTCGCCAATGCCGGCGTGTCGATTGCAAATATGTCGCCATCGCTGCTGCTGCAGCCCCTGCCGCTCGGCATCATGCTCGGGCTTTTCCTCGGCAAGCAGATCGGCGTGTTCGGCTTCGCCTGGCTTGCGGTGAAAGCCGGGCTCGGGACCATGCCGGCGAAAGCGACATGGGCGCAGCTCTACGGCGTCTCGCTGCTCTGCGGCATCGGCTTCACGATGAGCCTGTTCATCGGCGCGCTGGCCTTCGCCGGCAATGACGCGCTCGGCGACGCGACCAAGATCGGCGTGCTGGCCGGTTCTCTCGTCTCCGCGGTCGCTGGCTATGTCGCCCTGTTCTTCGCGGGGGCCGGGCTGGTCAAGCCCGATGTCGCGGACATGGTCGCCCAAACCGCACGGCCCAAGCCGCGCCGGTAAACACAAAAGCCCCGGCCATTCCGGCCGGGGCTTTTGCGCTTGTTCTTTCTGGTTGTTCTGGCCGAGGCCCGGCGAACGCCCTCAGATATCAGACCTCAGATGTCCTGCTCGCCCTGCAGCGAGGCGACCGGCGCGGGTCCGAGGCCATCCTTGTTGTAGATGTCGTCGCGGAACTGCACGCCGCCATCGGGCGTCGCCCAGGCCGTGACATAGACCCAGTAGCACGGCACCGGATTGCTGATGCGGGCATTGATGCGCTCGCCCGAAGCGATGACCTGGTCGATCTTGGCGCGATCCCAGCCGGGGGTGTCCTTGAGCAGCCAGGCGATGTAGTCGCGCACGTTCTGGACGCGGATGCAGCCCGACGAAACGAAGCGGAAATCGTCGCCGAAGATGCCCTTGGCCGGGGTGTCGTGCATGTAGACGCCGTGCGGGCTCGGGATGTTGATGCGCACGAAGCCGAGCGAGTTGAACTCGCCGCCCGGATCCTGCCGGAAGGTGTAGCGTGTCGCCTCGTCGGAGTTCCAGTTGACGCGCTCGGGCGGGATCTCGCCGGCGGGGCCGATGATGCGGATCTTGCTCTCGGTCAGGTAACCGGGCTCCTTGCGCATCTTCGGGATCAGGTCCTTGCGGATGATCGAGGCCGGTACCGTCCAGGTCGGGTTGAAGTTGATCTCCGGGATCTTGGTCTGCAGCAGCGGCGACTGGCGGTCGATCTTGCCGACGCCGGCCGCGTGACGGGTCGCGACGACGCCGTTCTCGACCGTCTCGACCATCGCGGCGGGAATGTTGGCGACGACATAGCGGCCGCCGAGATTGCCCGACCAGGAGCGCAGGCGGACGACATTGGTCTCGAGCTGGCGGATGCGGCGCTCGATGGGAACGTTCAGAGCGTTGACCGTGGCGCGGTTGATCGAGCCTGTGGTCGACAGGCCGACGCGGGCCTGGAAATTCCTGACGCCGGCTTCGACATAGGAATCGTAGACGTTGCTGTTGCCGGCATTGGCGTCGAGGTCGCCGGTGATGATCAGCCGCTGGCGCAGGGCCACGACGCCCGGACCACGCGTTCCGACGCCCATCTTCTCGCCGAGCTGCACGCTGGGCCAGCCGCCGCGAGCCGCCAGGTCGCGGTAAGCGACGATCGCGGCTTCCGTCGCCTGAAGCGATTCCGGCGAGAGCATCGGGGTATGGGAGCGTGCGACTGCGTTGCGTGCGCCCGAATCATAGCTCTGGCGCCATTCCGCCTGCTGGGCGAAGGCCGGCACGGCCGTGGTCGCAGCGGCGCCCGAAAGCAGCGCGAGTACTGTTTCACGGCGGGTCAGGCTCATCGTCGACATCGCTTCCCTCTTGAACTCGTCCGGCTGGTCCGGGCGCAAACAAACGCCGCAGGGACACGCCCCACCCGCTCCGCGGGTGGCGTCGTATCCAGGCGACGCTGCCGTAGCACGGTTAACGTCGCGTGATGAGAGCGGCGAATTTAGGGCATGGCGACGATCCTGCCCGTGCATGGCGGCTTGGCGCCGGCAGTGCGACACGAAAAGCACGGCGAAGCTCCCGGGCATGAGCCAGGGAGCTTTGCTGAGAGCCGGAAACCCTGAAGAGCGTCGCAGGCCTGCGGATTGGCAGGCCCAGGCGCCGTTTTCAGAGCTTGTAGCGGATCTGGTCGGTCCAGAAGCGCTCCAGGCGCAGCAGCGCGTTGTTCATGCGCTCGAAATCGTCGGCCGCGATGCCGCCGATCTGCTCGACCGTGCGGACGTGCTTGTCGTAGACGCCCTTCACGAGATTGTGCACTTCGGCGCCCTTCTCGGTCAGGCTGATGCGCACGGAACGACGGTCGATGCGCGACCGGGCATGATGGAGGTAGCCGAGCTCGACCAGCTTCTTGACGTTGTAGGAGACGTTCGAGCCGAGATAGTAGCCGCGTGTCCGGAGTTCGCTGGCGCTGAGCTCGGCATCGCCGATGTTGTAGAGCAGCAGGGCCTGAACGCTGTTGACGTCGTCACGGCCGCGCCGCTCGAACTCGTCCTTGATGACGTCGAGGAGGCGACGATGCAGCCGCTCGACGAGAGTGAGTGACTCCAGGTAGAGAGGCTTGACCTTGAGATCAGCTTCTTCAGACCTGTCGACAACCGAAGTCTTGACGCTCGCTTTCATGGTATATCCCGCCTGTTGACTGTCGGTCAGGATTGTTCTCCCGATCCGCTTCTGAGAAACACCATAGGCCGGCCGGATGAAAACGAGTTTAAATATCAGGATGAATCGGAGATTTACCCCTTTGGGTGAATGCAAGGTGAAGCCAGAAACGCTTAAGCTAAAGCGTTTGTTACCGTGACTCGGCGCAATCGAGCGATGCGCCCGCTCAGGAGCCCTCGTTCTCCGCTGCCCATGTCGCCAGGAAATAGGTGAGGATGGCGGCGACGTAGGCGCCCACGAGCCATGTCGTCATCGGCAGCAGGCGCGGGAAGAAGAAGGCGAGCAGCAGCTGGCTGATCGCGGCCAGCAGCCAGAGCACGCCGCCCCAGGTCGAGGTCAGCCAGAGGCCGACGGCCGCGACGAGATCGATCACCGCGAAATAGACCGTGATCGCCTGGAAGGAGAGCAGGCGCGCCTCGAAAGGCGGCGCATCCTCACCGACCAGGCCAAAAATCACCGCCCAGGCGAGCAGGCCCTTGGCCATCCAGAGCACGGAAAGGATGCGCAGCATCCAGACCAGCATGGTGCGCCAGCGCGTCGAGGCTGTCTCGACTCCGCCGGAGGCGTCTTCGGACCGGGCACCGCGCAGGACGTCCCCATCTCCCCCGATGCCCAAGCTCAGGACTCCAGCATGAGTTCGTCAGCGCCCAGCGGCGCGAAATAGGCCTCGATCGCAGCGGCATCGAGCGCGTCGATCGTGGCCGGCCGCCATTGCGGCGCCTGGTCCTTGTCGATCAGCACCGCCCGTACGCCCTCATAGAAGTCATGGCCCTGGATGACGCGCGAGACGATGCGGTACTCCGTGCGCATCGCCTCCGCGAAATCCATCCCGGCGCCGCGCCGCATCTGCTCGAAGGCGATGGCCACACTGGTCGGCGACTTGACGGCGAGCGTCTGACGCAGCTTGCCGGCAAAGGCGCTGCCGCCGGCAGCGGCCCTGTCCAGGCGCGCCAGCAATTCGGGCAGGTTCGCGGCGCCGAAGCACTCCGCGACGGTCACCCGATCGGCGGCGAGCTTCTGCGGTCCGGGGTCGAGGGCGAAGCCGGCAAGAATATCGTCCAGCGCCTCGCGCCGCGTCAGCGCATCCGCCAGTTCCGCCATGCGCGCGCTCGGAACGGCATGCGTGGCCAGCCCGATGGCCAGCGCATCCGCCGCCCCGACGCGGTCCCCGGTCAGGGCGAGGTAGACGCCCGTCGCGTCCGGCAGTCGCGGCAGCGCATAGGTCGCCCCGACATCGGGAAAAAAGCCGATCGAGACCTCGGGCATGGCGAAGAGGTAGCGGTCGCCGGCGATACGGTGGCTGCCATGGAGGGATATGCCGACACCGCCGCCCATGACGATGCCGTCGATCAGCGAGATATAGGGCTTGGGATAGCGCTTGATATAGGCGTTGAGGACATATTCCTCGCGCCAGAAGCGCAGCATGTTCGCATAGTCGCCGGCGCGACCCTGATCGTGCAGGACGCGAATGTCGCCGCCGGCACAGAAAGCCTTCTCGACTGCGCTGACCACGACGACGCGCTCGATCTGCGGATCGTTCTCCCAGTCCTTGAGCGCGCGCATCAGCGACAGGACCATCGGCCGGTTCAGCGCGTTCAGCGCCTTGGGGCGATTGAGGATGACCATGCCGGCCGCCCCGCGCTGCTCGCAGGTGAAATAGGCCTCATCCGACATCCGGCATCCGTCCCCGATCGCTATGACGTGGCCGGTTCTGGGCTGTGGCGGCGGCGCTTGTCAACGCGGCACAGTTTGGCTCTCGGCCGCACGCTGCGGATCGGCATTGCGACCACACGCCTCTTTTGGAACTGTTCCGATGTGATATGAGCTAAGGCCCGGCCCCGCCGGCACCCAAGACCCGGCATGGCCGGACGCAACAGGCCGACGGAGGCATTCTTGGACACCCGGATCGTGCGGCCCTTCCCAACCCCGCAGGCACGCCAGGACACGGCCGCCCCCTCGCTCGGGCTTAGCAAGCGCATGCGCCGCAACCGCAAGGCGGAGTGGTCGCGCCGGCTGGTGCGTGAGACGCGGCTGAGCACGGACGACCTGATCTGGCCGATTTTCCTGATGGATTCGAGCGAGGCGCGCACGCCCGTCGACTGGATGCCGGGCGTGGACCGCCTCAACATCGACGAGGCGGTGCGCCAGAGCGCTCATGCGGCTTCGCTGGGCATCCCGGCGATCGCGCCCTTCCCCTTCGTCGAGAAATCGCTGCGCGACCCGACCGGCTCGGAAGCGCTGAACGCGCGCAACCTGATGTGCCGGGCGGTCAGGGCGATCAAGGCCGAGGTGCCGCAGATCGGCATCATCTGCGACGCCGCGCTCGACCCCTACACCTCGCATGGCCATGACGGCGTGATGGACGGCGAGCGCATCCTGAACGACGCCAGCGTCGCGATCCTGGTGCAGCAGGCGCTGGCGCTGGCCGATGCAGGCGCCGACGTGATCGCGCCCTCGGACATGATGGACGGCCGCGTCGGGGCGATCCGCGCCGCACTCGATGCGTTGGGCCATGAAGACGTGCAGATCATGGCCTACGCCGTGAAATACGCCTCAGCCTTCTACGGGCCGTTCCGCGACGCGATCGGCACCAATGCGACGCTGATCGGCGACAAGCGCACCTACCAGATGGACCCGGCCAATTCCGACGAGGCCATCGCCGAGGTCGCGCTCGATCTCGAGGAGGGCGCCGACATGGTGATGATCAAGCCCGGCCTGCCCTATCTCGACATCGTCGCGCGGGTGAAGGACCATTTCCGGGTGCCGACCTTCGCCTACCAGGTGTCAGGCGAATACGCGATGATTGTGGCGGCCGCCCGCAATGGCTGGCTCGACGGCGACCGGGCGATGATGGAAAGCCTGACCGCCTTCAAGCGCGCCGGCGCCGACGGCGTGCTGACCTATTTCGCGCCGCAGGTGGCGCAGCTGCTGAAGGCCGCGGGCTGAGCTCTGCCAAGGCGGCATCCAGGATAACCGTCATGGTCGGGCCTGTTCCGACCATCCACGTCTTGGGGCGTCGAGCGCTTCGACGAAGACGTGGATGCTCGCCACAAGGGCGAGCATGACGAGGCGGAGCGACCTCGTGTTCCATAGCGTGTCCTTGCGCGCTACCGTCGCGCAACATGCGCCCTCTCCTACCGACCATCCTGCTTGTTCTGGCGCTCGCCTCCTGCGGCGAAAGCTTCGATACGGACCAGACGCGGCTCTGCCGGCAGGCGATCCCGGCGCTCAACGCAGCCGGCGCCTCGATTGCGATCGATCGCGTGCAGGACGGCGCACGCCCCAACACCCTGAGCATCGGCTACAGCGTCTCGACACCGGGCGGCCCGGCCCGGCGGCGCAGCGTCGACTGCCTGTTCGCTGGGGAGGGCCAGGCACTGACGCGCGGCGCGCTGATCGGCATCGCCGCCGACGGACGCCCGATGAGCGATGCGAGCTTCTACCTGCTGCGGCGCTTCTACCTGGAGAATCGCGAGGAGCCGCCGCCCGATCCCGGCGCCTCGTCGACCGAGGCCCTGCCGGAGCTTGCGCCGGCGCTGGCCTATGGGCTGCAGCAGGGGCTGAGCGCCCTGCCCTCGGCCGCGATCTACGCCTTGCTCGCCTGTGCCTATGCGCTGATCTACGGGCTGACCGGGCGGATCATCCTGAGCTTCGGCGAATTCGCGGCGCTCGGCGCGCTGGCTGCCGTGGTCGGCGCGGCGCTGCTGGTGTCGCTGGTGGCTGCGACACCGGCGACCGGCCTCGTCGCCGCCTTCGTCGTGGCGATCCTCGTCTGCGCGCTGCATGGCTTCGCCATGGGCCGCTTCGTGCTGCGCCCGCTCGAAAGGCGCTTTCGCGACGATACGCTCGGCCGTCAGGTTCCAGGCCAGCAGGTGCTGATAGCGACGATCGGGCTTGCCATCGCGCTGTCGGAATATCTGCGGTTGATGCAGGGCGCCGATCTGCGCTGGCTGCCGCCGGTCTTCAACGAGCCTCTGGCCGTCGCGCGCGCCGGCAGCTTCATCGTCACCGTCACACCGATAGGGCTTGCCGTCGCGGTGGCGGGGTTTGCGGTGACGCTCGGGCTCGTACTGCTGATCGCACGCTCGGCCTATGGTCGCACCTGGCGCGCGGTCTCCGACGATGCGCGTACCGCCGCGCTGTTCGGCGTCGATGCCCGGGCCGTGCACGACAAGGCCTTGATCCTGGCCTGCGCGGCGAGCGGCATGGCCGGCGTCATCGTCACCGCCGTCTATGGCGGCATGGGCTTTGCCGGCGGCTTCTCGCTCGGGCTGAAGGCGCTGGTGGGCTCGATCCTCGGAGGCATCGGCTCGCCCGCTGGTGCCGCGCTCGGCGGGCTTTGCATCGCGCTGTTCGAAGTGCTCTGGTCGTCGACGATGCCGATCGAACAACGCGACATCGCCGTCTATGCGATCCTGGCCGTGGTGCTGATCCTGCGCCCCGGCGGGTTCTTCGGCGACGGCGCGCTGGCGCCGCGTCAGGTCTGACCTTTACCCAACGAGAGCCCAGCCATGAGCGAGCCCTTCGCGATCACGCCCGAGGATGTCGAGGAGGCGGCGCGGCGCATCGAGGGCCATGTCCTGCGCACCCCGCTGGTACCGGCACCGCGCCTCTCCGAACTGACCGGCGCGACCGTCATGGTCAAGCACGAGAACATGCAGGCCACCGCCTCCTTCAAGGAGCGCGGTGCGGTCAACAAGCTGCTGACGCTCGATGATGACGAGCGCGAGCGCGGCGTCATTGCGATGTCGGCGGGCAACCATGCCCAGGCCGTCGCCTATCACGCCCGGCGCTTCGGCATTCCCGCGACGATCGTGATGCCCGAGACGACACCGCTGGTGAAGGTCGAGAATACGCGCAGCCATGGCGCCCGCGTCGTGCTGCATGGCGAGACGCTCTACGAATCGGCGCAGAGGGCGCGCGAACTGGCGCGAGCCGAGGAACTCGCCTTCGTCCACCCTTACGACGACCCCGCCGTGATGGCCGGCCAGGGCACGATCGCCCGGGAGATGCTCGACGACGATCCCGACCTCGACGTGCTGATCATTCCGCTCGGCGGCGGCGGGCTGATGGCCGGCAACGCCGTCGCGGCGAAGGCGCTCAAGCCCGGCATCGAGCTGATCGGTGTGGAGGCGGCGCTCTACCCTTCCTTCTTCAATGCCGTGAACGCGGAGGACCTGGCGATCGGCGGGGCGACGCTGGCGGAGGGCATCGCGGTCAAGACCGTCGGCGTCCAGACGCTGCCGATCGTCTCCAGCCTGGTCTCCGATATCGTGCTCGTCGGCGAGGACCTGATCGAGCGCGCCGTCTACGCCTATGCCAGTCTCCAGCACAGTCTCGCGGAGGGTGCGGGCGCCGCCGGCCTCGCCGCCATGCTGAAGGAGCCGGGGCGCTATGCCGGGCGCAAGGTCGGGCTCGTGCTCTGCGGCGGTAATATCGACACACGGCTGCTGGCGGCGATCATGGTGCGCGAACTCGAACGCGAGGACCGCATCGTCGCCTTCCGCCTGACCACCAGCGACCGGCCGGGCCTGCTCGGCAAGGTGGCCAGTCTGCTCGGCGAGCAGGGCGCCAATATCCTCGAGGTCAGCCATGGCCGGCTCTTCCTCGACGTGCCGGCCAAGGGCGTGACGCTCGACGTCACGGTCGAGACCCGCGGCGGGGCGCATGCGCAGGCGATCGAGACCGCGCTGCGCGACGGCGGATTTTCGCCGCATCGTGTCTTGCCGCGCGGCCTTGCGGAACCGGGGCGCTGACCAGACATTAAGGAGGCGGGCGGCGAAGCCCGATCATGACAGGATCCGACACCCAGATGACCGACCAACGCTACAGCCAGCCTCCGATCGTCGCGGCCGGCAGCCGCCCCGTCCAGGACGTCAGCCTCGTGCTCGGCTCACGCATCTTCGCCTGGATCGGCGACATCGTCGTGCTGTTCATCCTGGGTTCGCTGATCTGGTTCGCGCTGTTCCTGCTCGGCATCGTGACCTTCGGCGCGACCTGGCTGCTGATCCCGATCGCCACCGTCGCGACCGCCCTCGGCTACGCCGCCATCACCATCGGCGGCCCCCGCCAGGCGACGCTCGGCATGCGCATGGCGGGCCTGCGGGTCGAGACCGCGAATGGCGGGCGTCCGGACGGACTGGCCGCAGCGGTGCATGCGCTGCTGTTTTATGTCGCCGCCGGCACGGTCGGCCTGTGGCTGCTCGACATTCTCTGCGGCATCGTCCGCAGCGACCGGCGCCTGGGCCACGATCTGCTGACCGGACTGGTCGTGGTGCGCGCCTGAGCGCGACGGCGCTTGTTGCCGCCGCCGCTGCTGCTACACTGGACGGCGAAGCCGTTTCCGGAGCGAACCGAACGTGACGCGCCCGTTGCGGGATGCCCCGCAATTCTATCTGACATCGCCGACCACGTGCCCCTATCTGCCGGGGCGCGAGGAGCGCAAGGTGTTCACGCATCTCGTCGGCGGGCGGGCGCGCGACCTGAACGACGTGCTGAGCCAGGGTGGCTTCCGGCGCTCCCAGAGCATCGCCTACCGCCCGGCTTGCGAGACCTGCCGCGCCTGCATCTCGGTGCGCGTCGTGGTCGATGATTTCCGGCCGTCGCGCAGCTTCAGGAAGGTCATGTCGTACAACAGCGACCTGATCGGCGAGACCCTGCCGCCGCGGCCGCGATCCGAGCATTACTCGCTGTTTCGGTCCTATCTCGACGAGCGCCACCCGGAGGGCGGCATGGCGACGATGTCGGCGCTCGATTTCGCGATGATGGTCGAGGACACCCATGTCGAGACGGCGCTGATCGAATACCGCCGGCGCGGGCCCGACAGCGGCTTTACCGGCCGGGGTCAGGGCGATCTCTTCGCGATGGCCCTGACCGACACGCTGAGCGACGGGCTCTCGATGGTCTATTCGGTGTTCGATCCGTCGCTGGAAGCGCGCTCTCTCGGCACCTTCATGGTGCTCGATCACATCGAGCGGGCACGGCGGCTGAGGCTGCCTTACGTCTATCTCGGCTACTGGGTCGAGGGCTCGCCGAAGATGGCCTACAAGGCGCGTTTCCAGCCGCAGGAGCGCCTGCTGCCGCAGGGCTGGGAGCGCGTCGGCTGAAGCCGCCGCCCGAGGCCGATGCCCGGCGTCGCTCATGACGATGCGTCATGTGGCATTAGATTTTGTTCACGTCATTGCGGGAGAATGGTTGCAGGGCCACGCTCGTTGGCCACAGTCGATCAGGCCTCGCGCAAGCGAAACCTGCTACAGCAAAGGCTCGGGGGCGTCATGCTGCACTCCTTGTTCAAACTCGCTGCGGAGACCTCGTCGGATGCACGGCGAAGGCTTCTGCATGCCGTCACGGATCTGTTCTTCTACGATCCCGAACCGACGGGGATGTCGAAGCATCACTATGGCGAGATCGCGCTGCGGGCGCTGCCGCATCTCGATGCCGAGGCGCGCCAAGGCTATGCCGACGAGGTCGCGGCCGAGCCGAACCTGCCGCGCAGCGTCGCCAATGCGCTGGCCGGCGACGCCGAGAGCGTGGTCGCGCGCCTGGTGCTGCGCCTGTCGCCGGTGCTGACCGATCGCGACCTCGCCGCCATCGCGCTCAACCAGTCGCAGGAGCATCTCGCCGCTATCGCCGAGCGCGTCCGCCTGTCGGAGGGCATCACCGACATCCTGGTCGAACGTGGTGACAACGATGTGCTGAAGACGGTCGGCGGCAATGAAGGCGCGGCCTTCTCCGAGGAGGGCTTCGACCGCCTGCTGGAGCGCGGGCGGGAAGAGCCTGCGATTCCGCGGACCGTCGCCATCCGCTCCGATCTGAGCGAAGGGCGGGCCGAGCGCGTCATGCGCATGCTGGTCGAACTCGGCGAGGACGACGATCTCGCTCTCCAGCCCGAGAGCGAGGCGGCCGCCATTGCGCGGCAGGCACGCCGGCAGCGGCTCGAGGTGAGCCAGCTTCTCAAGGATCTGAAGTCGAAGGCGCGCGTCGTCGACGAGGTCCTGATCATGCTCGCGGAAGAGGACCGCGCCTACCATCTCGCCCAGGTCATCGCCCGCGCCTCCGATATCGGCGTCGAACAGGCGCTGCGTGCCCTGCTCCGACGCGATGTCAGCGGCATCGCACTCGCCTGCCGCGCGCTCGATGTCGGGTTTCCGGCTTTTGCCGCGATCCTCGGCCTGCGCTCGCGCCGCCTGATGTTCGCCAACAAGGACATCGAGGAGGATCTGCGCCGTTACGCCCAGATCGACATGACGGCGGCGGAGCGCGGCATGCGTTTCATCCGGATCAAGGCCAAGGTCGCCTGAGAACTTTGCCACTGAGACCAGATCGGCCGCGCGGCAGATTGGACAGACGCATTCCGTCCCGCACGAATTCGCCGTTCTCCCGGATAACGCACGGTCATCTTAAGGTTCGGGCAAGCGCTGTCGCATAAGCTGCGCAGATACGTTCTGTGTGGACCATATTATGCTCAGTTCATTGACCCGGATGCCCACAGACATGTCGTCGGATTCCCGCCGGCAATTGCTCAACGCCGTCACCGATCTGTTTCTGCTGGACGAGGCTCCCAGCGAGGCCTCGCAGGCCCATTACGGCGATATCGCCGTGCGCTCGCTACCCCATCTCGAAACCGGCGATCGGCGCGACTATGCCGAACGCGTCTCCACAACGCCGACGCTTCCGCGCGACGTCGCCGTGACCCTGGCCTCGGACCCGGACTCGGATGTCGCGCGCCTCGTGCTGAAGCTTTCACCGGTCCTGACCGACACCGATCTCGCGGCCATCGCGGTCAGCCAGTCGCAAAACCACCTCATGGCCATCGCCGAGCGCGTGCGGTTGTCAGAAAGCGTGACAGACATCCTCGTCGAGCGCGGCGACCGCAACGTTCTGCAAACGGTCAGCGTCAATGAAGGCGCGAACCTGTCGGAGAAGGGCTTCGACCGGCTGATCGAGCGCGGCGCCGGCGACGCCGGCATCAACCTTGCGCTCTCGACGCGCTCCGACCTGACGCCCGACCGGGCCGAGCGGGTGATGCGCATCGTCGAACAATTGAGCGACGAAGGCGGCCTCTGGTCCAAGCCCAGCAGCGAAGCCCTGACGCTGGCCCGGCAGGCGCGCCATCAGCGCCTTGAGGTCAAGCTGCTCCTGGCCGATCTGGCCGCCGGAACGCGCCCGCTGGACGAAGTCGTCACGATGCTCGCAGAGGAGGACCGCGCCTTCCACCTCGCATCGATCTTCGCGCAGGCCGCCAGCCTGAGCACGGAACAGGCCCTGCGGGTGTTGATGCAGCGCGACGCGAGCGGCATTGCTGTGACGTGCCGAGCGCTGGGCCTGGGCGCGCCCGCCTTCGAGGCGCTCCTGACGCTGCGCGGTCGCCGCCTCATCTTCGCCAAGGACCGGGTCAAGGACGACCTGAAGAGCTATGAAGCGCTGGATTCGGCGACGGCCGAGCGGACGATGCGCTTCCTGAAGCTCAAAACCAAGCTCGCCTGAGCACGGTGCGCGCCACAAATCCGCGACATTCGCACGACCTCATGCTAGCGTGACGGGGTTCGGTGCGTGCACGCCATGTGCGAACCGGCGGCGAGGATGGCTATCGACGTGAGATTTCCGCTTCTTTCCGGCGCAATCCTGTCCAGCGCATTCTGCGCGGCAGCGCTGTTTGCGGGCGACGCCAGGGCGCAATCCTGGCTGCCCTTCACCGGCTTCGCGCCCCTGCCCTCCTTTGCCTGGTCGGAGCCGACGCTCGCGCCCAAATGGGATGGCTCCTACGCCCGCATCTCGACGGGCTTCCAGGTCAGCAGTTCGCGGCGCATGGGAACCAGCGCCGGCCCGACCTTCGGGCTGGAAGCCGGGACGATGCGGCAGGAAGGCAATGTCGTCTATGGCATCGTCGGCGCGCTCGAATACGCACCGGCCCTGGGCGGCTACGGCACGCCGGGCTTCGGCCAGGCCGGCTATACGCGCGATTTCGCCGGCGCCTTCCAGATCAAGGCCGGCGTGCTGGTGACGCCCGACGTGCTCGTCTACACCAAGCTCGGCATGTCCGCCGCCAACGAGACCATGCGCTTCGGCGCAACACCGTGGTCGACACCGTTCTCGCGCAGCGACATCCGGGTGCGGCCGGAAGCCCGCGCCGGCGTCGAATGGGCCGTGACCAACAACCTTACGCTCGGGCTGGAAGTCGGTGTCGTCGGCGAGGCGATCCGCTGAGAGGTTGATTCAGGCGGCTTAGGGATTGATTCCGGCGACCCGCCTAAATCGTTGATGACACACGTCATTCTCGGGCTTGACCCGAGAATCTCATGACCAGCGATCTCTGGCTCGGGAGATGCTCGGGTCAAGCCCGAGTATGACGGCGCGCGCCCTACCCTCCGAACTTGTTGTTCTTCGGGAAGCCCTTGGGCGGCAGGCGTCCGGCTTCGCCGCGATGGCCGAGCCATTCCATCAGCTCGCCTTGCGCCACCGTCCAGGTCCGGCCCGAGGTGTCGCGCCAGGTCAGGCCGTCGGCCAGCTTGAAAACCTTGGCGTCGGAGACACCGCCATCCTTGTAGCGCTGCAGGCGCACGCCCTTGCCCCGGCCCATCTCGGCGACTTCCGAGAGCGGGAAGCAGACGAGCTTGCGGTTCTGGCCGATGATTGCGACATGGTCGCCCTCGGCGGGCGTGGCGAGAAGAGCCTCGACCGGCATGTCGACATTCAACACCTGCCGGCCCTTGCGGGTGTTGGCGACGATATCGTCGGTCGGCGCGACGAAGCCGCGGCCGTCGGTCGTCACCATCAGCAGTTTCAGGCCCGGCCGGTACGGGAACGCCGCGACGATCTCGGCATGCTCCTCCAGCTCGATCATCAGCCGGATCGGATCGCCGAAACCGCGGCCGCCGGGCAGCTTCGCCGCCTCCAGCGTGAAGACCTTGCCGTTCGAGGCGAGCACCAGGACCTTTGCGGTCGTCTCGGTGAAGAAGGCCGTGCGCAGGCCGTCATCGCCCTTGAAGGTCAGCGTCGACTGGTCCTGGACATGGCCCTTGAGCGCCCTGATCCAGCCCTTCTTGGAGATCACCACCGTGACCGGTTCGCGCTCGACCATCGCCTGCGCCAGGTCGATATCGGTCGTGTCGGGCATGTCGGCGAAGGTCGTGCGGCGCTTGCCGATCACCGTTTCCGGGCCAAAGAGCTTCTTCACCTGCCGGATATCGTGCTGGATCAGCTTCCACTGCACCGGCTCGGAAGCGAGCAACTCCTCGATCTGGCCCTTCTCGACGGTCAGTTCGTCGAGTTCGGTCTTCAGCGCCATCTCCTCGAGCTTGCGCAGGGCGCGCAGGCGGGTGTCGAGGATGGCATTGGCCTGGATTTCGGTCAGTTCGAAGAAGCGCATCAGCTCGATCTTGGGCTCGTCCTCCTCGCGGATGATCTTGATGACCCGGTCGAGGTCGAGATAGACGATCAGCAGGCCGCGCAGAATCTCCAGCCGCTTCTCGATCTGGCCCAGACGGAAGCGCGAGCGGCGCAGCAGCACGTCGCGGCGGTGGTCGAGCCAGGCCCGCAGCGCCTCGTTCAGGCCGAGGACGCGCGGCACCAGCCCGCCGGTCAGCACGTTCATGTTCATCGAGATGCGCGCTTCCAGCTCGGTCAGCCGGAACAGCGATTCCATCATCAGCGTCGCATCGACCGTGCGGGCGCGGGGTTCGATGACGACGCGGATGTCCTCCGCCGATTCGTCGCGGATGTCGGCGACCAGCGGCAGCTTCTTCTCGTTGAAGAGCTCGGCGATCTTCTCGATCAGCCGCCCCTTCTGGACCATGTAGGGAATCTCGGTGACGATCACGACCCAGGTGCCGCGGCCGAGATCCTCGACATGCCAGCGCGCGCGGGTGCGGAAGGCGCCGCGCCCGGTCCGATAGGTCTCGGCCATCGAGGCCCGGCTCTCGACGACGATGCCTCCGGTCGGAAAGTCCGGCCCCTGCACGAAGGTCATCAGTTGCTCGGACGACGTCTCCGGGTGCTGGATCAGGTAGAGCGCCGCGTCGCAGAGTTCGGCGGCGTTGTGGGGCGGGATCGATGTCGCCATGCCGACAGCGATGCCCTGCGAGCCATTGGCCAGCAGGTTCGGGAAGGCGGCGGGAAGAACGATCGGCTCCTCGTCTTCGCCATTATAGGTTTCGCGGAAATCGACCGCGTCCTCGTCGATGCCGTCGAGCAGGAGCCGCGCGACCTCGGTCATCCGGGCTTCGGTGTAGCGGTAGGCGGCGGCGTTATCGCCGTCGATATTGCCGAAATTGCCCTGCCCGTCGACGAGCGGATAGCGCTGGGCGAAGTCCTGCGCCAGCCGGACCAGCGCGTCATAGACCGACTGGTCGCCATGGGGATGGAACTTGCCGATCACGTCGCCGACGATGCGGGCGCATTTCTTGTGGACCTGGCCGGGATCGAGCCGCAGCAACCGCATCGCATGCAGGATGCGGCGATGGACCGGCTTCAAACCGTCGCGCGCATCAGGCAGCGCGCGATGCATGATGGTTGAGAGCGCATAAGCGAGATAGCGCTCTTCGAGCGCCGATTTCAGATCGATGCGCTCGGATTCATCCTCCGGTGGCGGATCGACCGGCTTCCCCATGGCTTGCTTACCCCGCTCACGAAATTCTGCGTGCTCTATCGCACGACGCGAATCGCCCCGCTAGAACGATGGCCGGGCCTATCCCCATGTGCAATCGATCCGCACGCGCCCTGGACCGACGGAGAACCGCATGACGAGCCATGATCGCAGCGCGGACCACGCACCCTGCGCCCTGACGGGGCGCTCGCTGCCGAAACGCGAGCTGGTCAGCCTCGACGCGCTGCGCCCGGCGCTGGTCGACGCGATCCGGCAGGACCATCCCGACCTGCCGGCGCATGCGCTGATCGCGCAAGACCAGATCGCGCTCTACCGCTCCCGCTATGTCAACGCCATGCTGGCGAGCGAGCGCGGCGAGCTTGGCGATCTCGACCGGCAGGTGGCGGAAAGCCTCGCCCGCTCCGAGCTGATCACCAGCAACACCGATGACGAGATCGACCGCGACCGCACCTTCGGCCAGCGCCTGGCCGACAAGGTCGCGTCTTTTGGGGGAAGCTGGGCCTTCCTGATCTCGTTTGGCGTCGTCATCGCCTTCTGGATGGCGATCAACATCGCAGGCGCGACCAGCTTCGACCCCTACCCCTTCATCCTGCTCAACCTGCTCCTGTCCTGCCTTGCAGCCGTGCAGGCTCCGGTCATCATGATGAGCCAGCAGCGCCAGGAGGCGAAGGACCGCGCCCGCTCGCGCAACGACTACCAGATCAATCTCAAGGCCGAGCTGGAAATCCGGCATCTGCACGAGAAGATGGACCATCTGGTCAACCGGCAATGGCAGCGTCTGGCCGAGATCCAGGAAGTCCAGATAGAACTGCTGCAGGAACTGCGCAGCGCTCAGGCGTCGGACGCCAAGGATGCCCGCGCCGCGATCTCGACCAGCCGCGTCCGCTCAGGCGGCTCGGCCAAGCCGCGCGGCTCGAAGACGTGACGGCGCAGGAAATAGCCGGTCAGCGCGAAGCCGGCCGCGAGGTCGGCAGGGGCCGGCTGGCGCGCGCCCTGGCCTTCGCTCAGGAAGGGCGGCAGCGCCAATAGCCGGTCACGATAGGGCTCAGCCTCCTTGCGGCTGACCGCCTTGCCCGATTTCGGAGAGACATGGCTGAGATCATCGGGCGAGCCGGTGACGGCGCAGCGCGCGAGGTCCAGCCCGAAGCCGAGTTCGGCCAGCATCGCCACCTCGAAGCGGATCACCAGCGCCGGCGCCAGGCTGGGTTCGTGCAGATGCTCGACCATCACGGCCAGCGCCTCGTGCAGGCCGGGATGCGGATCGCGTTCGGGCAACAGCCGCAGCAGGGCTGAGATGGTCGCGAGCCCATAGAGTGCGACCGGCGCCTCGATCAGCCTTGCCGCATGCGAGGCCAAAAGCTCGACCCTGTATTCGCCGAGATGCTCGTCGAGCCTGGCCCGCCAGGTCAGGGAGACGGCGTTGCCCGGCTGGAGCACCGGCTGCTGCTTGGAGGAGCGACCGCCGCGCACCAGGCCGAGATGGCGGCCATGGTCCCGCGTCATCGCTTCCAGGATCACGGCGCTCTCGCCATGCCTGCGGACTCCGATGATCGTGGCCTCGTCGCTCCATTCCATCGGATGGGTTTAGGGCAGGAATTGGCAGGGCGAAACAGCGGGGCACGTCATGATCGGGCTTGACCCGACCATCTCGGAAACCAGTGCCTTCTCGTCATGAGATTCTCGGGTCTGCGTGGAGTTTATCCTTGGGCCGATCGAAGATCGGACCCGAGGGCTTCGCCCGAGAATGACGCCTAAGCCACATACTGCGCGATGCCGCCGCCAAACGACCAGTCCTCGCGCTTGACCTCGACCAGGTTGATGAAGATGTCGTCGGGCTTCAGGCCCGGCTCGCGCTGCAGGTTCTCGGCGATGGCCGCATAGAGCGCCTTCTTCTGGGTGACACCGCGGGTGTTGGCGACGGTGAGCTGGATGATCACCAGCCCGGCCGAACGCTCGAAGCCGAAATAATTGGCATCGAAGACGAACTCATCGGCGTCGTGCTGGTGGACGACGGCGAAGAGATCATTCTCCGGCACCTCGAAGGTCGTGCGCAGGGCGCGGTAGACACCATCGACAATGGCGGCGGGATGCGAGGCCGGGCGGCCACGACGCATCGAAATCCGGATCAGAGGCATGGTCGGCTCCAAAGACAGGGCAAGGCGTCAGGCCTCGCGAACAGACTCAGGCTAGGCCCATTGCATCAATCTGGAAATCGTATCTATGATGATATCAATGATACGGATTTACGATTGATCATGAGCGCCACCCTGGACCTCGATGCCGTCGCCGCCTTTCTGCAGGCAGCGGAACTCAACAGCTTCACCCGCGCCGCCGAGGCGCTGGGAACGGCGCAATCGCTCGTCAGCACGCGGATCAAGCGGCTGGAGGACGGGCTCGGCCAGACGCTGCTGCAGCGGCATCCGCGGCTAGTACGGCTGACAGCGGAGGGCGAGCGCTTTCTGCCGGCCGCGCGCGAGCTGATGGCGGCCCATGAACGTGCGCTCGGCGCCTTCCGGCAGCCCGGCGAGCGCATCACGATGGGCATCAGCGAACAGGCTGTCGGCGCCGAGATCCCCGCCGTGTTGGCCAAGCTGACGGCCCAGCATCCGGGTATCGTCATCAATCTCAGGATCGAGGCGTCGCGGGCGCTGGAAGCGGCGTTCGAGCGGGGCGAACTCGATGTCGCGATCGTCCGCCGCCTCGGCGCCGGGCGTACCGGAGAGGTGCTGCGCGAGGACGCATTCGGCTGGTTTGCGGCAGAGAGCCTGCGTCACCGCGCGGGCGAACCGCTGCCGCTGGTCAGCCTGATCCAGGAGTGCTGGCTGCGCCAGCATGGCATCGACGCGCTCAACCGCGCCGGGCTCGCCTGGCGCGAGGCCTTTATCGGCGGCGGCATGGCAGCCGTTCTGGCTGCCGTCTCGGGCGGAATCGGGGTCTCGCCCCTGGCTGCGCGGATCGCGCCACCGGGCGCCGTCGATGTCGGCCCCGGCTGGGGGCTGCCGGCGCTGGGGCGTTCGGCGGTCGTGCTGCGCAGCCAGGTGGCGACGCAGCGCGCGACCGCTTTCGTCAGGACGCTTGCCGCCGCCTTCAGGGCTGCGGGCTGAGCGCGCTAGATCATCGGGCCGANNTCGGCCCGATGATCTAGCGCTTTGTTTCTGCATCGGCTTTTTTCGAAAACCGCATTCCACTTTTCGGGCCGATGCCCTACCCCACCACCCGCTCGACCTTGCTGATCACCCGCTTCTCGCGCAATTCGCTGATGATCGCGCTGAGATGCTTCAGGTCCCAGACCGTCAGGTCGATGATGACGTTGGTGAAGTCCTGGTTCGGGCGGTGCATCGCCACCGCGTCGATATTGCCGTCATGCTCGGCAATCGTCGTGGTGATCTGCGCCAGCGAGCCGGGCTCGTTGATCGAATGCAGCGAGATGCGCGCCGGGAAGCGCTGCGGCGCCTTGTCGTCGAGATCCCAGCGCACGTCGAGCCAGCGCTCGGGCTCGTTGTCGAAGGCCGCCAGTGCCGAGGACTGGATCGGATAGATCGTGACGCCCTCGCCAGGCGTCAGGATGCCGACGATGCGGTCTCCCGGCACGGCGCCGCCGTCGGGGGCGAAGCGCACCGGCAGATCGCCGCCGAGGCCGCGGATCGGGATGGCGTCGTCGCCGGGTGCCTCGTCGCCGATCGCCTCGCCCGGCAGCTTGAACTTGAGGTTCTCGCCCTTGCGCAGCTCGAACCAGCCCTTGCCGTTGCCGGTGGTCGCGCCGGCGGATTTGGGGTCGGGCGCGCCGCGCTTCTCGGGTTCGAGATCGGGATAGACCGCCTTGACCACGTCGCCGGAATACATCTCGCCGCGCCCGACGGCGGCGAGCACGTCGTCGACGGCGGTGCGGGCGAGGCGCTTGAGCGCAGCCTTGAGCTTCTCGTCGCTGAACGGCCGCTCGGCGCGACTGAAGGCGCGCTCCAGAATCTGGCGCCCGAGCCCGGAATATTGCCGCCGGACGGCGGTGCGGGTGGCGCGGCGGATCGCGGCGCGGGCCTTGCCGGTGACCACCAGGGATTCCCAGGCGGCGGGCGGCGTCTGCCCCTCGGCGCGGGTGATCTCGACCTCGTCGCCATTGGCGAGTTCGGTCAGGAGCGGCGCGATGCGGCCGTTGATCTTGGCGCCGACCGCGCTGTTGCCGACATTGGTGTGGATCGCATAGGCGAAATCGATCGGCGTCGCGCCGCGCGGCAGCGCGATCAGCCGGCCCTTGGGCGTGAAGCAGAAAACCTGGTCGTGGAAGAGTTCGAGCTTGGTGTGCTCGAGGAACTCCTCCGGGCTGTCGCCCTCCGCCAGCAGATCGACGGTGCGCCGCAGCCACTGATAGGCCCGGCTCTCATCGGCATATTGCGCAAGTTCGGTGGTGCGCCCGTCCTTGTAGTGGGCGTGCGCAGCGATGCCGAATTCGGCGATGCGATCCATCGTGTCGGTGCGAATCTGCAATTCGACGCGGCTATGGCCCGGCCCGACGACGGTCGTATGGATCGAGCGGTAGTCGTTCTGTTTGGGCGTCGAGATGTAGTCCTTGTAGCGGCCGGGTACCATCGGCCAGGTCATGTGGACGATACCGAGCACGCGGTAGCAATCCTCGGGCGTCTCGACGATGACGCGGAAGCCGAAGATGTCCGAAAGCTGCTCGAAGGAGACGGATTTGCGCTCCATCTTCTTCCAGATCGAATAGGGCCGCTTGCGGCGGCCCAGCACCTCGGCATGGATGCCGCTGGCGGCGAGCTTGTCCTTCAAATCCTTCTCGATCGCGCCGATGACGCGGCCTTCTCGCTCGGTGACCTCTTCCAGCCGCTTGGTGACGGTGGCATGCGCCTCCGGCTTGATGTGGCGGAAGGCGAGTTCCTCAAGCTCCTCGCGGAGTTCCTGCATGCCCATGCGGCCGGCCAGCGGGGCATAGATCTCGGCGGTCTCCTCGGCGATGCGCAGGCGCTTCTCGGGCGCCATGAAATGCAGGGTGCGCATGTTGTGCAAGCGGTCGGCGAGCTTGACCAGCAGGACGCGGACATCGTCGACGATGGCGAGCAGCAGCTTGCGGAAATTCTCGCCCTGGGCCGCCTTCTTGGAGACCAGGTCGAGCTTCTTGATCTTGGTCAGCCCGTCCACCAGCCGGCGGATATCGGGCCCGAAGATGCTCTCGATCTCTTCGAGCGTCGCGGCGGTGTCCTCGACGGTGTCGTGCAGCACGGCTGCGACGATCGTCGCATCGTCGAGCTTGAGGTCGGTCAGGAGGGCGGCGACTTCGAGCGGATGGGCGAAGAACGGGTCACCCGAGGCGCGCTTCTGCGTGCCATGCGCCCGCATGGCATAGACATAGGCCCGGTTGAGCAGGTCCTCGTCGGTATTCGGATTGTAGCTGCGAACCCGGTCGACGAGTTCGTATTGCCGCATCATGCCCATGGGGGGCGTCTATCCTGCCTGATCGATCTCAAATCCAAAGCATTGCCTCGCGAAAAAAGCGCCTCCCGCCGTTTCGCGCGATGCTTAGTCCAGAGTCAGTCAATATCGACGCGCGGCGCACGGGCAGCAAGGCTAATCTCATGAGGCAGGCATGAAAAAGCCCGGCATTGCCGGGCTTTAGCGGAACTGGTGAAGAGATTGTGCAAGATCGCCTTGCGAGCCACTACACCCGCGAGGATCAGTCCTCGTCGTCGGCGCTCTCGGTCGGCGGCACGAGGCCGTCAAGGCCGCGCAGCAGGTCGTCCTCGCTCATGCGGTCGAACTGGACCTCCGAATCGGGGGTCGAGGCGCCGGGCGTCGAGTGGGTGAGCAGCGGCACGGTCTCTGCCTCGGGCTCGTCGACCTCGACATGCTTCTGCAGAGAGTGGATCAGGTCTTCCTTCAGATCCTCGGGCTTCAGCTTCTCGTCGGCAATCTCGCGCAGCGCGACGACGGGGTTCTTGTCGTTGTCGCGGGAAACCAAAATCGACGACCCGGACTGGATCATCCGCGCGCGATGGCTGGCGAGGAGGACCAGCTCGAAGCGGTTGTCGACCTTGTCGATGCAATCCTCAACGGTAACGCGAGCCATGGTGCGGCTCCTTCTGATCTTTAGCGATGCAGGGAAGATGATGTGAGCCGGCCTTACAGCCAAAGTGCGGCAGATGCAAGATTGAGCGTGCCATGCCGAGCGCCTGCGGATCAGCTCCGCATCCGCCTGACCATCTCGTCGAGCCCCGGCTCGCGGCGTCCTTCGACACCGACGACGAGGTCCATCGCCGGCAGCTCGTGCGGCGCCAGTTCGGCGAAACGCATGCGCATCGTCGTCGCGACGCCCTCGCCGAAGGCGATCGCCTCGCGATTGCCCACCGAGGACAGGAATTTGAGCGTGCTCGCCGAGGCATCGGAGATCGCGGCCCGGATAATCTGCTGGTCGACCTCGTTGGCGAGGCGCATCGCGAAGATCGTCGAGCACTGCGACAGGATGGTCGGATCGAGTTCGCCGGGGCGCTGCGTGACCACCCCGAGATAGGCGCCGTATTTGCGGCCTTCCTTGGCGATGCGCGCGATGGCCTGGCGGGTCGGAAGGAAGCCGAGCGACTGGTCGGCGGGGACGTAGCGATGCGCCTCCTCGCAGAGCAGCAGGATCTCATAGGTGCCCTGGCTCGCCATGGCGAGATCGAAGGCCAGCCGCGCCAGCACGGAGGCGACCGCGTCGACCACCTCCGAGGGCAGGCCGCCGAGCTGGAACACCGTGATCGGCCGGCCGTGATGCGGCACGCGGAAGATCTGGGCGACGACCGGCGCCATCGTCTCGATCATGTTGGCGCGGGCGAACATGAACTGATAGCGCGGATCGGCATGCAGCGTCTCGAGCCGCACCTTGAGCGAGCGCAGCGACCCGCGCGGCCAGCGGACCTCGTGCAGGCCGATCAGCTCATCGACGATGCGCAGCGCGTCGGTAATGCGATAGGGCGTCGGCATGTCGCTGGCGCTGCCCATTCCCTCCTCGCGACGCCCGAGCCCGGAGTCGAGCGGACGCTTCAACAGGCTGGAGTTGATGTCGCGCATCGGGTTGCGCTCGCTGCCGCCGCGATAGCGCTCGCGCGCCAGGCCCACGACCTCGCGCAGGATGTCCGCCTCCTCCTCGAAGGCCGGGCGACCGCGGAAGACGACCTCGGCGAACTCCTCCAGCTTGAACATCCAGAACGGCAGATCGAGTCCGTCGGCGTCGATCGACAGGGAGCGGTCCGGGAAGGCGCCGGAATATTCGTTGTGCGGATCGAGAATCAGCACACGCAGGCGCGGCCTTGCAGCGATCGCCCGGCGCAGCAACAGCGCCACGGCGCTCGACTTGCCGACGCCGGTGGTGCCCAGCAGGGCGAAATGGCGCGACAGCATGTCGTCGATGCAGACGGTGGCGGGGATCGTGTCGTCCTGCGTCAGCGTGCCCACGGCGACGCCGTTGCGCGTGCCGAGATCATGCACCATCGCGAGATCGCCGGTGCGGATGCGATGGGCGATGGCGCCGATCGGTGGATAGGTGGAAATGCCGCTCTGGAAGCTGGCGCGGCCGTCCTTGCTCTCGCTGACCTCGCCGAGCAGCTCGACCTGAATATGGATGACGTTGTCTGTCGCCTCGTCCCAGACCGGATTGACGGCGTGCATCTCATAAACAAGGCCGACGATGCGGGTCGTGCCGAGATTGATCGAGATCATCCGGCCGACCGTCCAGGATTCGGGGCCGAGCCGGCCCATGCCGGCCACCGTGCTGGCGATGGTCGCGCGCGAGCCGTCGCAGGATACGACGCGCCCGAGGGCGCGTTCGGTATCCTGGCTCAGATCACGCCTGTCCGACGCGATATCGCTCTCGAAGAGCCCCGTCTTCACAGCAAGCTGCACGTTCCGCGTCCCGCCTTCCGGCTTGTTCCCCGATCGGAAAGGTTACCGCCAAGCTCTTTATGATTGCCTTATCCGGGGACAATCGCGTGCCGGCGCTGGCGACGCGGTTACCAAATCGCCAACGGGGCACGGCGGACTCGCGCGATCGATCACGAAAACTGGCCATCGCCATGACAATCCGTGCCTTGAGCCGCTACTGCATCTTCGTCTATGCCGCATCTTCATTGAATTCACGGTATCGACTGCGGGGGAGTGAGCCATGGCGGGCCGGCTGCGACTGGGCGTGAACATCGATCATGTCGCGACGGTGCGGAACGCCCGCGGCGGCGCCCTGCCCGACCCCGTTCGCGCGGCGCATCTCGCCGTTGCCGCCGGAGCCGATGGCATCACCGCGCATCTGCGCGAAGACCGCCGCCATATCCGCGACGTCGACATGGCGCGGCTCGCCGCCGAACTGACCAAGCCGCTCAATTTCGAGATGGCGACGACCGACGAGATGATCGCTCTGGCCGAGCGCCTCAAGCCCCATGCGGCCTGCCTCGTTCCGGAAAAGCGCGAAGAGCGCACCACCGAAGGCGGGCTCGACGTTGTCGGCCAGGAAGCCGCGCTCCTGCCCGCGATCGCGCGTCTCAGTGCCGCCGGCTGTCGCGTCTCGCTGTTCATCGAGGCTGATGCGGCGCCGATCCAAATGGCCGCCAAGCTGCGCGCACCGGTGGTCGAACTGCATACCGGAAGCTGGTGCGAGGCCGTGGTTGCGGGCGAAGACGACAAGGCTGAAAGCGAGTTTCGCCGCCTCGCGGAGGGCGCCGCGCTGGCCGCCTCGCTCGGGCTCGAAGTCCATGCCGGGCATGGTCTCGACTACGACACGGCGCGGCGCCTCGCGGCCGTGCCCGATTTCGTCGAGTTCAACGTCGGGCATTTCCTGATCGGCGAGGCGATCTTCATCGGGCTCGACGCCGCGATCGGCCGGATGCGCCAGGCGATGGACGAAGGCCGCGCGGCCAAGTAGACCCTGGCCATGATCCTCGGCATCGGCTCCGACCTCTGCGACATCGACCGCATCGAGAAATCGCTTGCGCGCTTCGGTGAGCGCTTCACGCACCGCGTCTTCACGCAGGGCGAGCGCACCAAATCCGACCGGCGCGCGACCCGGGCCGCCTCCTATGCGCGGCGTTTCGCTGCCAAGGAGGCCTGCTCCAAGGCGCTGGGCACGGGCCTGCGCGCCGGCGTGTTCTGGCGCGACATGGAGGTGGTCAACCTGCCCAGCGGTGCGCCGACAATGCGGCTGACCGGCGGCGCGGCCGAACGGCTGAGGGCGATGACGCCGGCCGGCCATGAGGCGATCGTGCATGTCTCGATGACAGACGATCCGCCAATGGCGCAGGCCTTCGTCGTGATCGAAGCGCGGCCGATTTCGACGTAGCTGTCGGAATGACGAATGCCGGGACAACCCTTCGGTCACCCCGGCATGATGGTTGTAGCAGCCGCGCTTACTCGGCCGGGGCGGTCCCGACGATCGCGCCGCGCGGCTCTTCGCTGAGCCAGCGATAGACGATGCCGCCGAGCGCACCGCCGATCAGCGGCGCCAGCCAGAACAGCCAGAGCTGCTGCAATGCCCAGCCGCCGACGAAGAGCGCCGGGCCGGTGCTGCGCGCAGGATTGACCGAGGTGTTGGTCACCGGGATGCTGACGAGGTGGATCAGGCACAGGCCGAGCCCGATTGCCAACGGGGCGAAGCCTGCCGGCGCCTTGCCGTGGGTCGCACCCATGATGATGAAGAGGAACATCATCGTCATGACGATCTCGGTGAGGAAGCTCGCAAAGAGGCTGTACTTGCCCGGCGAGTGATCGCCATAGCCGTTCGAGGCGAAGCCCTTGGCCAGGTCGAAGCCCGGCGCGCCGCTGGCGATGAGGTAGAGCAGGCCGGCGGCGACGATGCCGCCGATCACCTGCGCCACGACATAGGGCAGGATCTGGTTCGTCGGGAAGCGCCCGCCGGCCGCGAGACCGACCGTGACGGCCGGGTTGAGATGGCAACCCGAGATGTGGCCGATGGCATAGGCCATGGTGACCACGGTCAGGCCGAAGGCGAGCGAGACGCCCAGCAGGCCGATGCCGACCTGGGGAAAGCCCGCAGCGATCACCGCGCTGCCGCACCCCGCAAAGGTCAGCCAGAAGGTTCCGATGGCTTCGGCTGCGTATTTTTTTCCGTTCATGATCGTCCCCCCAAAAGAATCGAGACGGGATGGTGCGCCCCGCGTCAGACGCGGTCAATTGCCGCATCTGGGCTCCGCCCCGCGTGCAGCGCAGGTGAACTTCCCCATCGCTGCTGCGTTGCAACATGAATGTCCGCCGCCCGACTCAAGGGGAGAGCATGAACCCAACCGCCACCTGGCTTGGCGAAATGCTGCTGCTCGTGCCGTCATGGCTGGTCAGCCTCGCCATCTTCGCCTGCGCCGTCGCGCTCGCGCTCGTCGCCCACCGGATGGTCTTCGCGGTCGTGACCCGGCTCGTCGCGCGGATGGACCTGTTCTGGCGCTCGCTGGTCTCGCGCACCCATGGGCCGACGCAGTTTGCGGTCATCACGGTCGCGCTAGGCTTCGCCGCCAGCGTCTCGCCGCTGACAAGCGAGCAGGCGACGCTGATCCGGCAGTTGCTGCTGCTTTGCTTCATCGCGCTGCTCGGCTGGATCGCCAAGACGGCGCTGCATATCTGGACGACGGTCTATCTGCGGCGCTTCAAGCTCGACGCCGACGACAATTTGCTGGCGCGCAAGCACGTCACGCAGACGCGCATCCTGCGCCGCGTCGGCGACATCATGATCGTGATCGTCGGCGTCTCGGCCATGCTGATGAGCTTCGACGGCGTCCGGCAATACGGCGTCAGTCTTCTCGCCTCTGCCGGAGCGGCCGGCCTCGTCGCCGGCCTGGCGCTGCAGCCGGTGCTGAAGAACATCTTCGCCGGCATCCAGCTCGCGGTGACGCAACCGATCCGCATCGACGACGCGCTGCTGGTCGAGGGCGAGTGGGGCAATGTCGAAGAGATCACCTCGACCTATGTCGTCGTGCGGCTGTGGGACTGGCGCCGGATGATCCTGCCGCTGAGCTACTTCATCGAGAAGCCGTTCCAGAACTGGACGCGCGAGAACGCGGCGCTGATCGGCACCGTGATGCTCTATCTCGACTACGAGACGCCGATCGATGCGGTGCGCGCCAAGGTCGAGGAGATCGCCGCCGCCTCGCCGCTCTGGGACAAGCGCGTCGTCAACGTGCAGGTCACGGATTTCCGCCAGTCGACCATGGAGGTCCGCATCCTCGTCAGCGCCAGGACCTCGCCGCGCGCCTTCGACCTGCGCTGCGAGGTCCGCGAGACGCTGATCGCCTTCCTGCAGAAGGAGCATCCGCGCTCCCTGCCCCGCCTTCGCGCAGACGCACCGCTCGACCGCAACGGCGTGCGGCCCCCGGCACTCGCCGCGATGGAGATCGCGGCACACTGAGCCGGGAACCCGATCGGCCCCGGCCGCCGTGGAAAAAGGCCGGGATCTCCGCCATGGCTGCCCCGCCGCCGGCGCCGTTGTCTGTGAAGCGACATTCCGCTAGACCGCGCGCTGGACCATCGTCCCAGGAGCGCCCGCGTGGCCAACGACGTCGAAGCCAAGACCAAGAGCAAAGCGGCCAAAGACGAGGGCGGCGTCCTCGAGACGATCAAGGTGGTCGCCCAGGCGCTGCTGATCGCGTTGGTGATCCGGACCCTGCTGTTCCAGCCCTTCAACATCCCCTCGGGCTCGCTGATCCCGACGCTGCTGATCGGCGACTACCTCTTCGTCTCGAAATACACCTATGGCTATTCGAAGCACTCGATCCCGCTGAGCCCGCCGCTGTTCTCGGGCCGCGTCTGGGCGGCCGAGCCCAAGCGCGGCGACATCGCCGTGTTCAAGCTCCCGACCGACAATTCGACCGACTACATCAAGCGCGTCATCGGCCTGCCGGGCGAGCGCATCCAGATGATCGACGGCATCCTGCACATCAACAACATCCCGGTGAAGCGCGAGCGCATCGCCGATTACGTCACCACCGACAATTGGGGACGCAGCACAGCCGTGATCCACTACCGCGAGACGCTGCCCAACGGCGTCTCCCACGAGATCATCGAGCGCGAGGGCGACACCGGCAGCTTCGACAACACACCGGTCTTCGTCGTGCCCGCCGGGCATTTCTTCATGATGGGCGATAACCGCGACAATTCGCTGGATTCGCGCGACCGCAGCGTCGGCTTCGTGCCGTTCGAGAACTTCGTCGGCCGCGCCGAGATCATCTTCTTCTCGATCGAGGACGGCGCCTCGGCCTGGAAGATCTGGGAATGGCCCTGGACGGTTCGCTGGGACCGCCTGTTCAGCGGCATCAAGTGAGCAAGGCAGGCGACACCGGGCGCAAGGCGCCGGAGACCTCCCGCCTGCAAGAGACGCTCGGGCATGTCTTCGCCGATCAAGGGCTTCTGACCACCGCCCTCACCCATATGAGCGCCGAGGGCCCGCGGCTGGAGAGCTATCAGCGGCTGGAATTCCTCGGCGACCGCGTGCTCGGCCTGAGTGTCGCCGACATGCTGTTTGCGCGCTATCCTCAGGCCGAGGAAGGCGACATGTCGCGACGGCTGGCAGACCTCGTCCGCAAGGAGACCTGCGCCGAGGTCGCGCTCGCCTGGAATTTGGGCGCGTTCATGCGGCTGGGCGACGGCGAGATCCTCGCCGGGGCGCGCAAGAACAAGGCCATCCTGGCCGATGCCTGCGAGGCGATCATCGGCGCGGTCTTCATCGACGGCGGCTATGAGGCGGCCCGCGGGCTGGTCGAGCGCGCCTTCGGCGAGCGCCTGCTGAAGCCGGTGCGGCCGTTGCGCGACGCCAAGACGGCGCTGCAGGAATGGGCGCAGGGCCAGGGCTACCAGACGCCGACCTATACCGAGCGCGGCCGCTCGGGACCCGACCATGCCCCGGTGTTCCGCGTCGCGGCGCGCATCAATGGCCTGGCCGATGCCGAGGCGCAGGGCACCTCGAAGCGGCTGGCAGAACAGGCCGCAGCGGAAGCCTTCCTGCGGCGCGAGGGCCTTTGGAGCGAAACGATGGAGAGCGACAATGGCTGAGGCCCAGAATAGTGGCGAACAGAATCGGCCAACCCGCTGCGGCTTCGTCGCGCTGATCGGCGCGCCCAATGCCGGCAAGTCGACGCTGCTCAACCAGCTCGTCGGCGCCAAGGTTTCGATCGTCTCGCGCAAGGTGCAGACGACGCGCACGCAGGTGCGCGGCATCGCGCTGTCGGGCCCGGCGCAGGTGATCTTCGTCGATACGCCGGGCATCTTCGCGCCCAAGCGCCGGCTCGACCGCGCCATGGTGACGAGCGCCTGGGGCGGCGCCACCGACGCCGACCTGATCGGCGTGCTGATCGATGTCGAGCGCTTCGACAACGAGGAGAACACCCGCCTGCTGGAGAAGCTCGCCGAGCTGAAGCAGCCGAAATTCCTGATCCTCAACAAGATCGACATCGTCGCGAAGGAGAAGCTGCTCGAGATCACCACCAAGGTGAACGAGCAGGGCAGCTTCGAGGCGACCTTCATGATCGCGGCCCTGACCGGCTACGGCGTCAAGGACATCATGACCTGGCTGGAAACGCGCCTGCCCTACGGCCCCTGGCTCTATCCGGAAGACCAGATTTCGGATGCGCCGCTACGCTTCCTCGCCGCCGAGATCACCCGCGAGAAGATCTTCGAGCGGCTGCACGACGAACTGCCCTATCGCTCGACCGTCGAGACCGAGCAGTGGCAGGAGCGGCCCGACGGCTCGGTGCGGATCGAGCAGACGATCTATGTGGAGCGCGAGGGCCAGCGCAAGATCGTGCTCGGCGAAGGCGGCCAGACGATCAAGTCGATCGGCCAGAAGGCCCGCATCGAGATCGCCGAGGCGGCCGAGGCCAAGGTCCATCTCTTCCTGTTCGTGAAGGTGCGCGAGAACTGGAGCGACGATCCGGAGCGCTATCGCGAGATGGGGCTGGAGTTCCCCAAGGGCTGAAGCCAATGTGGCGCGAGAGGGATTTGCGATTGATACTGGAATCCCGTAATATCACCGCGCGATGATGGAAGACAGGTTCGACCCTGCCAAGGATGCGGCCAATCGCGAAAAGCATGGATTAGCGCTGGCTTTCGGCGATGACATCTTCTCAGACGACAACCACCTGATCCTTCCTTCAATCCGCGAGATCGATGGCGAGGAGCGATACAAAGTGATTGGGACCGTGGAAGCGAAGCTCTTCACCGGTGTCTTCGTCCGGCGAGGCGATACGCTTCGCTTTATCTCTGTGCGAAGGAGCAATCCGGGTGAAGAACGTGCGTATCGCAGTGGCGGCTGACCTTGCCGACGACGACGATTTTGACGTGACAGCCGAGGCAATGGACCGCGCCCAGCGCGCCCGCCTGATCCGCAGGACAAGGACCGGACTCGGCCTTTCACAGGCCGAATTTGCCAGCCGCTTCCGGGTTCCTGTCGGCACCCTGCGCGACTGGGAGCAGGCCCGGACGACCGCACCCGACTTCGCAGTGGCCTATGTGCGCGTGATCGGTCAACATCCGGACATGGTGGCGAAGGCCGTCGCATAACGCCACGGATCCTTGTTTCAACGGCCAATATCTCGCGGGGATGATGCGGCCCGCAGTGGCACGACGGCCTTGAGTTTTGCGCGCCGATGACATTTATCGCGACCACCAAAAGACACGCGACAGATTGTTGACGGAGCATGCCTTGACCAACGACGAGGTTCTTTCCGAATTCCGCGAGGCCGGCGCGCTTCTCGAAGGCCATTTCATCCTGTCGTCGGGCCGGCGCAGCGCCGTCTTCCTGCAGAAGATGTTTGTCTTCCAGGACCCGGTCCGGACCGAGCGGCTCTGCAAGGCGCTCGCGGCCAAGATCGAGGCGAAATACGGCCGGATCGACTATGTCGTGTCGCCGGCCATCGGCGGCATCGTGCCGGGCTACGAGACGGCGCGGCATCTCAAGGCCAAGGCCGTCTTCGTCGAGCGCGAGGGCGGCACGTTCAAGCTGCGCCGCGGCTTCGTGCTGCCGAAGGGCGCGCGCTGCGTCATCATCGAGGATATCATCACGACCGGGCTGTCGCTGCGCGAATGCCGGGATTCTGTGATGGGGGAGCCCGGAACGATCGTCGGCGCCGCCTGCCTCATCGACCGCTCGGCCGGGCGCGCCGAGCTCGGCATGGAGCTGGTCAGCCTGATGGACTACGATGTTCCCGATTACGCGCCTGACGCGCTGCCGCCGGAACTGGCCGCGGTCCCGCCGATCAAGCCCGGCAGCCGGGGCCTGAGCGCCTGATACTGAATTCTTTGCCGGCTGCGGCGAGACGTCACAGCCGGATACCGGCCCTCGCTGAAAATTGATTTAGAACCAACATCGTTAGACCGCGTTTCGATTACATCGCACTTATTCCAAGTTATTCATCCGGAGTGATTTCAATGGCGGCCGACCCGCGCATCGCGCTTTTCATCGATGGCGCCAATCTCTACGCGACGGCGAAGCAGCTCGGCTTCGACATGGATTATCGCCGCCTGCTGCGTGAATTCCAGAGCCGGGGCAATCTGATCCGGGCCTTCTATTTCACCACGCTGGTCGAGAGCGAGGAGTATTCCTCGATCCGCCCGCTGGTCGATTGGCTCGACTACAATGGCTACCGCGTCATCACCAAGGCGGCCAAGGAGTTCACCGACGCCACCGGCCGCCGGCGGGTCAAGGGCAACATGGATATCGAGCTCGCCATCGAGATGCTCGAACTCGCACCCCATCTCGACCAGATCTACCTGTTCTCGGGCGACGGCGATTTCCGGCCGCTGGTCGAGGCCGTGCAGCGCAAGGGCGTCAAGGTCTCGGTTGTCTCGACGATCTCGACCAATCCGCCGATGGTCTCCGACGATCTGCGCCGGCAATGCGACGACTTTCTCGACCTGGCCCAGCTGATGTCGAAGATCGGGCGCGACCCGGCCGAGCGCGCCGGCCGCAGCGCCGGGGCTGCGCCGGGCACGCCCGGCAATCCTGGGCTGGAACGGCGCTACGGCATCCGCCAAGGCGACGAGACGGTCGAGGGGTAAGCCGCACCGAAAGCCCCGGCCGGCTGATCGCCGCGGGGTTTTCGGGCCTTAAAGCGTATCCAAGGGGATGCGCGGGACGAGGTGGCGCCGCAGTCGACGGCTGCGTGTCGATGTCGAATGTCTTAGTCGAAGCAGCGCCAAAAGCCGCCGCCCCGTCCCGCACGCGGTTGTCTGGGGGTCCCTCGTCGTCCCTACGTCCCGGCACGGGCTCGAGCCTGCCCAGTTTCGGCCCTGACGATCGACGGCACCTCCATGGTCGAAAGCGCGCGACGGCTCCCTTCCATGAACACCGCACTCCGCCCGGCCGCACGACGCCTCGCGACAGCCCCCTTGGTCGGGCGGAGCGAGGGGCAGGATAGGCGAGGGTTTGCAGCGCGGGGATAAGATTCATCACGCGCCGTCATGCTCGGGCTTGACCCGAGTATCTCGTGACGAGACGTCTCCAGTGCCTCATCCGGCCGGCGATTCTCGGGTCTGCGCTACGCTGCGCCCGAGAATGACGCGTCGCTCACGCACCCGCCTTCATGATCCTGGCCTTGTCGCGGTTCCAGTCGCGGTTCTTTTCGGTCTCGCGCTTGTCGTGCAGCTTCTTGCCGCGGCCGAGGCCGAGCTCGACCTTGGCCCTGCCCTTGTCGTTGAAATAGACCTTGAGCGGGATCACCGTGTAGCCGTCGCGCTGGATCGCGCCCATCAGCTTGTTGATCTGGCGGCGATGCAGCAGCAGCTTTCGCGGGCGCTTGACGTTGTGGTTGAAGCGGTTGGCCTCGAGATATTCCGGGATATGAGCGTTGAACAGGAAGAGCTCCGTGCCCATCGGCCCGGCATAGCTCTCGCCGATCGTCGCGCGGCCGCCGCGCAGCGATTTGATCTCGGTGCCCTGCAGGACGATGCCGGCCTCCAGCGTCTCCATGATCTCGTAATTGTAGCGCGCCTTGCGGTTGTCGGCGGCGAGCCTGAAGCGTTCCGGATCGAGCTTGCTCATGCCGTGCCGCCCAGCGCATGCGTCTTAACCAGTTGCGCCATCACCTGCGATCCCGATTCAGAATTTGCGTTCAAGCCGTTGAGAACACTGGGCTTGTGGGCCTCGCCTGCCGTCACCAAAATCGCGAGCGGATGCGCCCGCATGACGGCACGCAGCGCGTCGCGATCCTCGACCATGAAGTGACTGGGCTCGTACATCGTCAGTTTCCCTGGCGCCGGCCGGGGCAACCGGACGAACGCAGCATCCCTTATCTAGGCATTCAGCAGGCCGGCGAACACCATCGCCTCGCGAATGACCTTGCCTGTCGAGGCCGTCACCGGCAACAGCGGCAGGCGGACCTCATCCTCGATGCGCCCGAGCAGGCTGAGGCCGTGCTTGGCGCCGGCGAGGCCGGGCTCCTTGAAGATGGCGTCATGCAGCGGCACGAGCCGGTCCTGAACCTTGAGCGCGCCGGCATAATCGCCCTTCAGCGCGGCCGTCATCAACTCGGCGCAAAGCTGCGGGGCAACATTGGCGACGACCGAGATGCAGCCATGGCCGCCAGCCGCCATATAGGCCAGCGCCGTCATGTCCTCACCCGAGAGCTGGATGAAGTCCGCGCCCATGGCGTGGCGCTGCTGCGAGACGCGGGCGAGATTGGCGGTGGCATCCTTGACGCCGGCGATGTTCTTCAGCTCGTAGAGCCGCGCCATGGTCTCGACCGACATGTCGACGACCGAGCGCGGCGGGATGTTGTAGATGATGATCGGAATCCCGATCGCGTCGTTCACTGCCTTGAAGTGCTGGTACAGGCCCTCCTGGGTGGGCTTGTTGTAATAGGGCGTGACGACGAGGACGGCCTGGGCGCCGGCCTTCTCGGCATGAACGGCGAGATCGATCGCCTCGGTCGTATTGTTCGAGCCAGCGCCGGCAATGACGGGCACGCGCCCCTTGGCCTCGGCGATGACGATCTCGACCACGCGCTTGTGCTCGTCATGGGAGACGGTGGGGCTCTCGCCGGTGGTGCCGACGGGAACGAGCCCCGACGAGCCGCTCTCGATGTGCCAGGCCACCAGCCCGCGCAAAGCCGCCTCGTCGATCTTGCCGCCCTTGAACGGCGTCACCAGCGCGGGAAGCGAGCCGGTGAAAGCGGTGTGCTTGGTCATGAGAGCGGCATCCTGACGGGAAACGGCAATTTGAAGGGCGTCACACATAAACCCTCACCCGCCGCAGGCAAAGCCGGCAACCCATCAAAATGCGTGGCCTCATAGTTAAGTCTTCATAAACGCCGATCCCCGACCATCGCAGGCTTACGCATCCGACCGTGGAGCCTGCCATGGCCATGCCTGCCGCCCGCACGGGGTTGATCTGCCTCAGTGCCCTGACCCTGCTCGCGGCGATGCCCGCTCACGCCGCTGATGACGGTGCCCATCCGGCGCAGCAGGCTCGCCGCGATGTCTTCGATGTCGAGACGACGGCTTCGCTGCCGCCCTATCCCGGCGATGCGCTGAATGCCGGAGCGGCCAACCCGGACAGCGTCAAAACTGCGGTTTCCGCCTATCGGCGCGGCGCGCTCAGCGACGGTGACGCCATTGCGGGGGCGATCGACGACCGGGTCGCGCGTGCTTTGCTGGAATGGGTCGCGATCCGCTCCAGTGCGAACCTGGTCCCGTTCACGCGGATCGACGCCTTCCTCAAGGCCTATCCGAACTATCCCGCGACGACGCTGTTCCGGCGCCGCGCCGAGGAGATGCTGATCGCCGAGAAGAAGAGCCCGACGGCGATCCGGGCCTTCTTCCATGGCCAGCGTCCGGTCAGCCCGGCCGGGCGGATCGCGCTCGCGCTGGCGCTGAAGGCCGAGGGCAAATCCGAAGAAGCCGCCGCACTGGCCCGCCAGAGCTGGCTGCAGGACCAGCTCGGCTTAGCCCTGGAGACGATCGCGCTCGACGCCTTCGGCGACAGGTTGACGACGGCGGACCATCGCCTGCGCGCGGAACGCTACATCTTCCGCGGGAATGACACCGCGGCGCTGCGCAATGCGGCGCGCGTCTCGGCGGATTATGTCGTGCTGGCGAGGGCGCGGCTTGCCAGCGTCAAGGCAAGGCGCCCGATCGCGCCCTCGTTGATCGCCTCGGTTCCGGCCTCTCTGAAAAGCGACCTCTCCTTCTCCTTCCTGCTGGCGCAGCAGGCCAGACGCTCCGACAAACCGGTGGATGCCGCCAGGGCGCTGGCGAACGTGCCGCGCGACCCGACGCTGCTTGGCGATGGCGACGAGTGGTGGACCGAGCGGCGGCTGATCGCGCGCAAGCTGCTCGACGCTGGCGACGCCGCCAAAGCCTATGAGGTCGCGGCCGGACATGGCGCCGAGGATGCAGCCGAGCGCATCGACGCCGAATGGCATGCCGGCTTCATCGCGCTGCGCTTCCGCGACCAGCCCGGCATTGCGCTCGAGCATTTCAGGGAGGCCGCCAGATCTGCCGAGACGCCGATCTCGGTGGCGCGCGCGGCCTATTGGCAGGGGCGCTCCTTTGAGACGATCGGCAAGGCGGAGGACGCCAAGGCAGCCTATGAGCGCGCCGCCGAGCACCCTGTCGCCTATTATGGGCAGCTCGCCCGCGCCCGGCTCGGCCTGCCGGACCTGCCGCTGCGGCGCTCCGCCTCCGCCTCGCTGCTGCATCTACCCGGCCATCAGGGCGTGCGCCTGCTCTACCGCATCGGCGAGCGCGATCTGGCCGTCCAGATGCTGATCGACCTCGCTCAGCGCTTGCACACGACGTCGGCGCTGGAGGCCATCGCGGCCATCGCCCAGCGCGAGGGCGACACGCGCGCCTTGCTAGCACTCGGCAAGACGGCCCTGCAGCGCGGTTTCCCGCTCGACATGGCCGCCTTCCCGATTTCCGGCGTGCCCGAATTCTCCGTTCTGGGCGATCCGATGGAGCGCGCGATCGTCCATGCTATCGCCCGCCAGGAAAGCGCCTTCGACCCGACCGCGATCTCGCATGCGGGTGCGCGCGGCTTGATGCAGATGATGCCGGCGACCGCGCGCGAGACGGCGCGGCGGGCCAACCTGCCCTTCGACTGGCCGAGGCTTGGACGCGACGCGCTCTATTCGGCGCAGATGGGCGCGGCGCATCTCAACGACCTGCTGAAGGAGTGGCGCGGCTCCTACATCCTGACCTTCGCCGCCTATAATGCCGGCTCGGGCAATGTGAAGAAGTGGATCGAGGCCTATGGCGACCCGCGCAAGCCGGAGGTTGATGCCATCGACTGGGTCGAGCGCATCCCGTTCTACGAGACGCGCAACTATGTGCAGCGGGTGATGGAGAACCTGCAGGTCTACCGCCAGCGCCTGAACCAGCGCACGGCCTATCTGATCGACCACGACTTGAAGCGCGGCGGCCGGCGGGATTAGGGTCGCTGCGACATGAGCCAAGCGCATCTCTCCGTGCCCTCCAACACCGGCTACACCTCCCTCTTCATCAGCGCCCGCGATGGCTTGCGGCTGCATGCGCGCGACTACGGCCCGCTGGCCTCGATTGCGCTGCCCGTGGTCTGCCTGCCGGGCTTTGCCCGGACCGCCGCCGATTTCCACGAACTGGCGTTGGCGCTGTCGGAGGACGAGGCCAAGCCAAGGCGCGTGCTGGCGCTGGATTATCGCGGGCGCGGCCTGTCGGGCTTCGACAAGGACTGGAAGAATTACGACATCCGGGTCGAGCTCGACGATTTGATGCAGGTTCTGGTCGCGGCTGGGATCGAGGCGGCGGTGTTCGTGGGGACCTCGCGCGGCGGCCTCCTGACCATGGCGATGGGCGCTGCCCGGCCGGGTGCGATCCGGGGTGTCGTTCTCAACGATATCGGCCCGGTGATCGATGCGCGCGGCCTGCTGCGGGTCCGGGGCTATGTCGGCAAGCTCCCCATGCCACGTAGCTTTGCCGAGGGCGCCGAAATCCTGAAGCGGCTCTCGGACCAGCAGTTCCCGCTCTTCGGCGACGCGGAATGGGAGATGATGGCGCGCCGGACCTGGACCGACCGCGACGGCAGGCTGAAGCCGGACTACGATACCAATCTGATGAAGGTGTTGGAAGAGCTCGACCTGGAAGCGCCGCTGCCGGTGCTGTGGAGCTATTTCGACGGGCTGAAGGCCGTGCCGATGCTGGCGATCCGCGGCGCGAATTCCGACATGCTGGCGGAGAAGACGCTCGTCGCGATGGGCGAGCGGCATCCCGATTGCGAAACCTTCGTCGCGCCCGGACAGGGCCATGCGCCGATGCTGGGCCCCAAGGACATGGTGCGCCGGATCGGAAAGCTGATCGCCCGCGCCGAGCGCCGGGCCGCCTGAGACGGCTCAGGCGGCCGGCTTACCCTCGGGCTTCCCGGCGGCGCCGCCCGTGGCAAGTTCCGCCACATTGTCCTGCCCGACCGAGCCGTCGTCGCGCGAGGTCTCGACGAGACCGGCCTTGGCCCGCATGGCGAACTCGGTCTCGCCGCCGGTGGCAAGCGTCTTGGCCTGGCCGACCCAGTCCTCCCGCTCGATCCGGCCTGGAAAGGCAAGATAGCTCCCGACCCATTCGATGTTGCGCGGCGTCCAGCCGGCCATCTGCTCGAAATGCCAGATGCCCAGCCCGTGCAGCCGCGCCTCGTTCTGCCGTCCAACGCCCTTGATCAGCTTGAGATCGTCCGGCTTGTCATCCTTCGCGGCAACGAGACCCGCCGGACGCTGGCCGGGAATATCGGCCTCGCCCTCGACCGGCGGCATCGCCGCAGCGGGCGCCGGCTTAACCTCTGCGTCTACGGCAGCCGGAGCGCGCGTGCCGCGCAGCAGCCCCGCCACGACACAGCCCGCGACATAGACACCTGTGAACAGCAGCGCCGATTCGACCCAGGTCGCCGGTTCGCCATTGAGGAACTGGAGCCAGGTCAGCGCGGCACCCAAGCCCCAGATCGCTGCGAACCAGCCGGCCGTGCGGCCCAGCAGGCGGAACGCGCTGCCGTCATGGCCGATCCAGCCCATGACGAGGCCGAGCGCGAAGGCCGCAGTGAGGAACCACGCGAACTGGCTGGCGAGATAGAGCATGTCCGCCTCCCCTACTTTGCCACGGTGAACTGGACGCGCCGGTTCATCGGCTTCGCTTCGACGGAACCATGCGGCACCAACGGCCGCTCGACGCCAAAGCCGCGGGTCTCGAGCCGGGCCTGATCGATGCCGCGCCGGACCAGTTCGTCGCGGACGCGCAAGGCGCGGCGGGCCGACAGATCGAGATTGTTGAAGCCGCCACGCTCGCCATCGCTGTTGGCATGGCCTTCGATGGTGATGCGCGCGTCGGGGCATTGCTTGAGAATGGCAGCGGCCTCGCCGATCACCCGTTCCGTCGCCGGATCGAGCGTGACGACGGTCGTCCCCTGCGCGAACAGCACGGTGTTGCGCTTCGTCAGTTCATCGAGATCGTTCTGGCAGGTCGCCGGAGGATCGACGACGCAGCCGGTCTGGCGCAGGCCGATCGCCGCATCGACGCGGTAGCCCGGGGGCAGTCCGGAGGACGCGCTGGTCTCGACCTCGCTTTTGATGAGTTCGCGACAGGTCAGGCCCCGCAGCGTGACCAGATCGCCTGCGACCGAGGCCGAACCGAAATCGAGGCGGAGCAGATTGCTCGCCGCCATCCGGGCCGCGGCCGCGAATCCGGCGGGGGCACCGGGCAGGATCTGCGTCTCATCGGTGAGCCTGCCTTTCAGGGGCGAGGCCTCGACGAGCGCGAGCAGGGCGTCGCGGGTCTGCGCGTCCGGCAGATAGCCGGTCAGGGTGATCCCGGTCCGGTCGGCGGCGAGAGACATAACATAGGGCCGAAGCGCGACCATGGCCAAAGCCCCACCGCTGATGCTCAGCCCGGCTGGTAGCGGCTGGCGGCGCAGGGCGGCATCGACGTCCCGCCAGGCCTGCCCGTCGGCGACCTCGCCTGACAGCGCGAGCACGGAACCAGCCAATGAGACGGAACCGCGCTTCAACTTGCCGAGCAGTTCGAGCGCAAAGCCGGTCGCCACGCCGTAATCCGGCTCGGTGCGCAGATTCGGCTCCAGCGTCAACTGGTCGGAAACAGTCCCCGATGCGGCGAGCCCTCGCGCAAGCGCCAAAAGGGCCTCGCGGGCCGGCGCATCGCGAACCAGCCCCTTGAGGGTAATCCCGTTCTCGCCGATCGCGGCACTCCAGGCGAGCGATATCGCCGGCGGCGGTGGCGGTGGCGGTGGCGCGGGTGTCACCGGTGGCGACACAGAGGCGGGCGGCACGACGGGAGTTTCCACCGTAGATGAAGCCGCCTCGACGGGCGCGGCAGGCGGCACGGGCGCCGAAGGCAGCTCGGACGGCAGGAAGCGCGGCTCTGGAATGTCCGGCAGGGGCGGCATCGGCGGCGGCTCGGGTGGACAGGCGATCGAGGCCTGAGCGACCGAATCGGGACCGTCCCCCTGCGCGATCTGCAATCGCAGCGCCTGGCAGGCCTGGAAGCTGGCCGGCCCCTCGCCCGTGAGCGCATAGGCGTCCCCGGTCAGCTCCGCGCTGCCCTGCCGCAGCCGGGCGAGATCGGCGATGGCGCGCGTGACCTTCGCAAGGAAGGCCACAGGTGCACCCGCGGCCGGCTTCATCGCGTCCTCGATGCTGATCGGGCCGGGAAAGCTGTGTCGCAGAAGCGCCAGAATCTGTTGGCGCACAGCCTCGGTCGGGTAAAACCCGGTCAGGCGGAGCTGGTCGGCCGTCGGGTGTTCGATGCCGAGGCGATAGGGCGTCACCACCGGCGGCTCGAGGGCGCAGGGCACGGCCTGGAAGCCGTCGCGCGCCAGCGCGGCCGTGGCGGCCTGCAATGCGAGGAAATCATCGGGCGTGGAAGCCGTGCCCTCGATACAGAAGCGCGTGTCGTCGAGGGCGATCTTGCCGCTGGACAGCTTGGGCAACTGCGCCAGGACCGCCTGCGTCATGGCCTGAAAGCCCGCAGGCGCGCCGAAGGCGAGGCGCTGGCGATCGTCGACGCGAAGGCCCGGAAGAGCCGTGCCGGCTGTCGCGACATTGGCGATGGCACCGGCTTCGTCCGGCACGAAACCGCTGAGCGCGACGACGTTGTCCTGGCGGCTCGCCTGCCAACTATAGGGACGCTGGGCGACGACCTGCGACAGGCCGCCGAGCGCCCGGCGGACGCCGAATTCGGAACGCAGCCGCGCAATGGCCCGTGCCGCGCCGTCAGCCGAGAGCGCCTCGCCGCTGATCGTGACGTCGCGCCCGTCGATCTGGGCGGCGATCGGACGTGCGCCCGGCGCCTCGCCGGCCACGGAGGCAGCCGCTTCGACAGCACGCCGGCCGACATCGCGCTCGATCGCCTCGCCGAGGAACAGGTTACCGGCGCCCCAGAGCAGCGCCAGCGGCACCAGCCCCCAAAGCCAACGTCCCGGCTGCGCCATGCTCCGCTCCCCTCGAGGCCCGAACGGCCTGTCCGTCGCCAGTGCGAGGCCGCTCGATCGCGATATGTGTCCAAAACAAGACAGCATCTTCTAGAAGGCGTTTCGCGGGCCGGCTGTCAACCTAAAGCCGAAGGCATGCCCGGGGCTGCGCTTAGCGAAGACTCCGCCTGCGCCGTGGTGGGCAGCGCAGAGCAGTCCGCGAACGAAAAAAGCCCCGGGTTTCCCCGGGGCTTTCCGATCAGATCGCTTTAAGGCGATCAGAAATCGCGCTGGATGCGCAGACG
>UCBZ01000030.1 GCA_900470775.1 Hyphomicrobiales bacterium
AAACTACAGGATGTCAACCGACCACATGGGCGGCGGGCGTTCCGCGGATTCGAAACCAAAACAGCGCCGATCTCAAACTGGCCGACAGGCCAACTATAAAACCTAGAGCAGGTTCGCGGTTTTCCGATTCTGGCGGGATTCCCAAGTGGCTCGAACAGTGCGATTCCTTCATTGTCTGACGATGGAGGCCGATATGGAGCGCGCCTACAGCCAGGATTTGCGTGAACGTGTGATCGCCTCGGCGGAGGCTGGGCTGCCAGCCCGTCATGCGGCGGCGCGGTTCGGGGTCGGGATAGCAACGGCCATCGTCTGGGTGCGCCGGGCGCGAGAAACCGGGGAGCGCAAGGCGCGGCGACAGGGTTAGCCGCAGCGTTCCAAGCTCGATCCGCATGGAGCGTATCTGCAGGGGCTGATCGACGCCGACTGCGACATCACGCTGGCCGAGATGCAGACCAAGCTCTTGGAGGAGCATGGTCTGAAGGCGGCAGTCGGCACGCTCTGGAAGTTCCTCGACCGGCGAGGCCTGACAGTCAAAAAAGACCGCGCACGCAGCCGAACAGGACCGCCCCGACATCGCGCAGCGGCGCGAGGCGTGGTTCGAGAACCAGCCCGATCTCGACCCGGAGCGCCTGATCTTCATCGACGAGACTGGCGCCAGCACCAAGATGGCGCGTTTGCGCGGAAGGGCACCACGCGGGCAGCGTCTGCGCGCCGGCATCCCCCACGGCCACTGGAAACCGCGACCTTCGTCGCCGGCCTTCGCCTCACCGGCATGACGGCGCCGATGGTGCTCGACGGGCCGATGTCCGCGAAGCCTTCATCGCCTATGCAAGTCAGGTTCTCGCTCCGACGCTCGCGCCAGGCGACATCGTGATCATGGACGACCTGCCCGCCCACAAGGGCGACGCGGTGCGCCAGACCATCGAAGCGACAGGAGCCGCGCTCGTCTTCCTGCCGCCCTACAGCCCCGACTTCAACCCGATCGAGAACGCCTTCGCCAAGCTCAAGGCACTTCTGCGAAAAGCCGCCAAGCGAACCGTCGAGAGCCTATGGCTGGCGATCGGGAGAATCCTCAAGGCCTTCACTCCCCAGGAATGCCGAAACTACTTCAAGGCCGCCGGCTACGAACCGGAATAACGTGAGAATGCTCTTGCAGACCAGGTTGCACTGAAAATTAGCGCGGTTATAATCTTCTTTCTGGTCAAATCCAAAGCGCGTTCACTATTCCTGTTCGGAGGTATTCCATTCAATGTCTCATGCGCTTATGAACGCAGTTAATCGCATATTCGCAATTCTTTTGTCCATTTGCGTCATGGTAATTTGGGTTGTCGTAGCTGGGCGCGTGGTCCCTACTCGGCTCGGTGATCGCGGGATCTTTGTTTCGGTTGCAGAGCACCTTTTGCGCGGGGAAACGCTATACCTAACTACCTACGATAATAAAGAACCTTATTTCTTCTATTTTGTTGCTCTTCAGCGCGCGCTCGGAAACTGGGCGGAGTTTTTGGCCGAGATCGGCATGGTCGGCATATGCTCGATATCGGCGTATTTGCTCGCGCGAAGAATCAGCAGTGTGCAGTCGTCTTTCATCGTCGGGTTTCTTCTCGTGCCGATCATTGTCACCGGCGCATTCTATAATGCCGCCCTCACCAACCTTCCCGGAACAACCGTCGTCCTGGCGATGTGTGCGAGCTTGGTATCCGGATATGCGGCTCTGGCGGGCGGTCTGCTCGCACTCGTGTTTCTGCTCAAGATTCCCGCGATACCGGTAGCGTTGGCTGCTGCCGGCGGCTTGCTCCTATTCAGGCCGCGTCGGGACCTGCTGCCATTCACAGCTGCAGGAATACTTGTGCTGCTTGTGCTTGTTGGATTCATGATGTGGCGGGGCGAGTTTTGGCCGTTTGTCGAAACGACGAAAATCAACATCCGCTATGCTCAAGGCGACCTGGTCGAGAATGCAGGCATTTTCCGCAGCATGGCCCTGCATATCGCCCGCGTCTGGGGCCGCGATTTCTATACCACGGTTGCTGCAATCTTGTTGGCATTTGCGCTTGGAGTGATTGCGCTCTCGCCGCTGAGGGAGGCGGACTTCGAGGCCCGCGGTATTCTCGTGGCTTGCATTGCCGCGCTGGGAGCTACTTTCTTCGCGCTCGCATTAACCGGGTTATGGGTCCATCACAATCAGCTTCTTTACAGTCCGGCTGTGCTCGCCGCAGTAATCTTGTCGAAATACCTTGATATGGCATCGGAGCGCGCCAGGCTCTCCGTTTTGGTCGTGAGTTTATGCATGGCATACATGCTCGGTGGCGCCTTCCCGTTGCGCGCTCATCTGACGTCGATCGCAGAAATGCGGAAGAACCTTGCGGAACTCGAGGCAGTCCCACCCGAGACCGCCCGTTTGCTGGCCGTGGCGCCATCGGGCAATTATGCGCGCATCGGCCGCTACGATGACCGCGGTCATGCGATCGGCCTCGAGAACTGGAAGCTGCTGTGCCCGCGCTTTCATCAGGGGCAGCATGAGCCGGCAGCGATATTGCAGCGCAGCTTGGACTGCGCCGCGAAAGCGCCCGTTCTTCTCATCGGCAACGATTTCATGGTGACCGAGGAACACGCGATCTGGCCTCAATGGAGGTCGTTCGTCGATCGGGTGGAGAAGATGCTCGCAGCTGACTACGCGTGCGACGCGCCTTCAGGACTGCGAGTTTGTATTCGTCGACAGTGAACGGATCACCTGATGAGCGGGCCTGCCGCTCGAGGCTTTTTGGGTCGTGGATGCGGCTGCCAGTGAGGAGCGGAAGTATATGGAACTGATCGAGCGTTCCCCGGCGCCGGGCGAGCAACCTCTGGCATCGATCCAGGTGTTTGCCGGCCTCAGCATCATCATTCCGACGTACAAAGAGGTCGACAACATCCCTCTGATCTTGAAGAGGATCGACGCGCTTCGGCGGGACGGAAATCTCTCCCTTGAAGTCATCTTCATGGATGACAACAGCCGCGACGGAAGCATCGAGGCCGTCGAGCAAAGCGGCTACGATTGGGCGAGGATTGTGGTGCGGACCGAGAACCGCGGCCTCAGCCCCGCCGTCATCGACGGGTTTCGAAGCGCCTGCAATCCGATTTACATCTGCATGGATTGCGATCTCAGCCACCCCCCGGAGGTCATCCCCCAGATGGTGCTGGCGCTAAGTTCGGGGCAGCAGTTCATCCTCGGCTCCCGGTATGTACCCGGCGGCTCCACGGATGACGATTGGGGTATTTTTCGCTGGCTCAACAGCCGTGTGGCGACCCTGCTCGCTCGTCCCCTGACATCGGCGAAGGATCCGATGTCAGGCTTCTTCGCGTTCCGGAAAGCCGATTTCGACAAAGCCGATTCACTCAATCCCGTCGGCTACAAGGTCGCGTTGGAACTGATCGTCAAGTGCGGGTTCAGAAATATCGGCGAGGTTCCGATCCGGTTCTTGGATCGAAGGCACGGAGAGAGCAAGCTTACACTCAAACAGCAAGTCCAGTACATTCAACATCTTCGTCGTCTATACATCCATAAATTCAGCAACACGATGCATCTGTTGCAATTTTTTGTCGTTGGCGGCTCGGGTGTCATTGTCAATCTTGCTGTTTTGACGGTTCTCCTGCAACTTGGCTTGCCAGAAGCTGTGTGCCTTGCCGGCGGCATCGCGATCAGCCTCGTTACGAACTTCCTTCTCAATCGCCGTTTCACGTTCAGCTATGCTCGTGGCAGCAGGATCTGGACGCAGTTTGCCGGCTTCGTCGCGTCGTCGTCGGTCGGCATGGCTGTCAACTACAGTGTGGCACTCTATCTTCGCGCCGAGGTACTGCCCGAGACGCCGTATGCGCTCCAACTCGCCGCGCTCCTCGGTATCGCCGGCGGCATGATCTTCAACTTCCTCGGGAGCCGCTACGTCGTCTTCCGCAAGAATTACATTCGCCGTTGAAGGTGTCTGTGCCGAGATCGCGCCTCGGCTCATTAGATGCGTTGCCCAGCTTGATTAGGCGCACCGTAGCAATTTCACGACGTCAGGAATGCGTGGTTGGGCGGACTATCGACTGGGGCGCCGCAGCCGTTCTCTCAACGCATTATATGCTGTGAAGAGCTTGCCAAGAGGCAGCTTGACTGGCGCACCACCGTTTAGGGCAGAGCTTCGCATGGCGGCTAGCAACTCCATGTCGTTATATCCATCCTCAGCACTATAAGGCGTTACACCACCGAACAGCACAGCATTTTTCATTTTCTGGAGTGACGTTGCTACTGCGATGCTCTCATCGTCCAGGTCGTGCTGAGCGAAGGGATTTCGCCATGAGATCTCTCCGAGTGGGGTCGTGACCGTCAGCGTTTGAAGCCTCCCTAGGCTCATTTCGCGCCGGATTGGCGCGTGCTCAATGACGCCGTTCTCGCCTTCGAAGCTCACCATATCGCCGACGACGGAACCCGAACTGCCATAAAGGCGAAGCATCTTGGGCTGCCTGAACTCGGACATGAAATACTGGTCGCTATAGTGGTGCACGAGGGTGCAGCCGTCGGCGCACGTCGCCGTCCCGAAGGTCCAAGCATCGTTGACGACAGCACCAGCGCGCCTGGTTGGATGCTCGACGCGCGTCGCACTTACGCTTGCCGGCTTTTGCTCGCGCCCGAGATGAGCCTTGAGTGCAGCTATGCCGTGATAGTCGAAAACAGCGAAGTCGTTATGGGTCGATACGACGGTGCCGAGCAAACCGTGGTCCAGTAGGAGCCGTTTGAGCTGCTCAATCGGTAAGTACGGCGTTTGCTCGGCGACACCGAACGTGAGACCACTCCTCACGATGCGCTGAAGTGAGTTCCGCCCGTGTCGAAGGCTCCAGCAGAAGGGTGTCTCGATGAAAAGCGGGGTGCCAAGATCGAGGAGACCCGGCAGGACGTGGTCAATCCCGGTAACGGCTGCGATGAGCAGATCCGGTTTCTGAGCGGCCACGAGTGCGGCCGGACTTTCGAAGGCGGTAAGATTAGTCTCTCCCGCAAAAGTTTCTGCCTTGTCGGCGCTGCGACTCGTAATGCCGACTATCTCGTAATCCTGATCAAGCATTCGTAGGATCGGCAGGTAGATGTTGCGAATACGATTTCCTGATCCGATGATGCCAATGCGGAGGCGACGATTGTCGACTTTTAGGGGCGTGCTCGTCGACACTTGGCTGACAGGCGAATCCACTAGCGTGGATTTCAGATGATCAGCCAAGCGTAGGCTGAGCGCAACAATCATTAGCGTCGGGTTCATGTAACCAGAGGTCGTGAACACCGAACTGCCAGCGACATACAAGCCTGACACGCCATGGACCTGACTATTAGCGTCGACAACGCCTGTGTTGGCGTCAGCGGACATTCGGGTTGTGCCCATAGGATGAGCCATATCGTGTATGAGTTTGCGAAAGTCGCCGTCATCGCTATTGAGCCACGCTGCGAATGAGGGGGGCTCATAGCCGAGCCGAGCGAACTCGTTCTTTAGGATTTCCGCCAGCCGTCTGGCCGTGGCGAACTCGCGATCCGAGATGCGCCAGTCGAGTCGCGCACGATGCATGCCGGCGGCATCGCGCTCCTTGGACAAGAGAACGCGGCTTTCGGGATCCGGCACCTGCTCGACGCCTACACCGAACTGAACGACGTCGGGATGCGCAAGGGGCGGCTGACCCAAAGCGTATCGAGAATAGGCACCCGAAGCGAGATCGATGGGATTTCGCAGCGCCGAGGCCAACTCGCCCCACATCTCTTTGTTGTATCGTCCTTGGCGGGCAAGTCGGAGGGCCGAGCCCGCGTGCGTGACGGCAGGCCGGCGAGTACCAAGTTCGACGATGTGAACGGCCGCGTTCAGAAGTTGCTCCTGACGCTGCACCTCGGGGCTAAGGCGCAAGCCGAGCGTGTACACATGTCGTGATCCGTGCCGATCGTACCATATGGCGCCGAACCGGCGCCGGAGCGCGTCGCTACCCCTGCCGCTGTAAGAAGCTATCGGCCAGAAGGGATGATCAGACAGAAAGCGACCTACGAGCCCATGCTGATTGCCGAGCCCGCGATGATCCGCAGTCTGCGAGCAGAGCAGGAGGCGCGCATTGTCAATGCCGCCGCAGGCAAGGACGACACGTCGCGCTGAAATGCTCCCCCTTCGGCCACTAAGGGATGCAATCGTAACCGATCCCACTTCTTTCGCGGTTTCGTTTGTTTCGATGCAGACTGCGGTCGCATGCAGCAAGACGTTGATATTGTCCGCGGTTTTGAGGGTGGCCATGGCAACCTGGCCAAAATGCCGAGGACTGGGCGCGCCCGAATGTTGCAGCATCCCGATGTTGCCGCCCTCCGCGGAGGGACCTACGGCGAAATCATTCAGCGGCACTCCAGTTGCGGTGCCGTGCTGGCTGAACTGCCAAATGACGGGGCGAAGTTTGAGCGCGTCCCACGCACCGCCTAGGTCGCGCGCATTCAAAAGTTTAGATTGGGCTTCCTGATAGACAGCCGGCCCCAGTCCTAGTACGCGGCCCGCTCGGTCGTAGTAAGGTTCGATTTCGTCGGCCGAGATGGGCCAGCCGCTATGCTGCACCCAAGCGCGTTGCCGGTAATCGATCGGGTCGAAAACGCCGCAGCGCCCGCTCCAGAGTGCGGATGTTCCGCCCAATCCGCGCTGGCGCGTTTCGCTTGGCGGCACGCGGTGTGCGCCGACGTTCTCGATCGCACTCAAGGTTTCAATTGTAGTGTCTCGCGTCAGTCCTCCACTTTCGACCATGCAGACACGGATCGGTGTGCCGACGAATTGAAGAGCGATCGTCATTCCCGCCGGCCCGGAGCCGACAACGCAAATGTCACAATCGATGTGCGTGTCCGCAGGGGCCGTCCGAAAATCGCTTATGGCCATATAATCTTCTCACCATCCGGCTGAAAATTTCGATGAAGCCGCCGTTGACTCGTGGAGGTCAAGAGTATCTTCATTCTACGCTTACTATAGTGGATCGTCCTCGCGCCAAACTCTATATTGGACGTAAGGTAAATGTCAAAATTCGATGCAGTTGCACATGGCCGTGGCGCTTTGCTCTCGGCCACCCCCCGGAAGCCGCTCGTCGCTACGGACGAACTCCCCTTTTTTGCAGCCGGGTTAATTTGTCGGGCCTCTCCCCGCAACATCCGGAAGCAGACATCGCCGAGCGGCGGCCTGTTCTGCTCCCCCTCATTGCAGATGTGCGATGGATTTTTAGGGCAATGTTCGCGCACGTACGAGGCTAGTCCAACGGTTCACCCAGCTGGTCGACACCGCCAAGCTGCGCTGGCGGATCGAGCGAGACTATCAGGAGCTCAAGCAGGAGCTGGGCCGGGGCACTACGAAGGCCGAGGTTGGCGAGGCTCCACCACCACGCCAGTCTCTGTATCGCCGCCTACGGCTTCTTGGTCTCTCTGAGGGAGACGATTCCCCCTCAGCTCCAGCTCACGCCCAGGGCCGCCAAACACCTTGCTGTTCGAGCAGACAATGCCGGGGGCGACAGGAGCGCTCCCGATGCGTCGCTGCCCTGCACGTCTAGATTGGCGTCCGCGCGATAACGGCAGTCCCCGATGGCGTGCAGAGGCTCCCGACGCCGCGCCGTGCGGCCTCCAAGCGGACGACGTTTTGTAAGCCGACCTCGAGTGCGGCACCCGGCATCCGCTCACGCTCGAACGAGATGCGCAGGGACGTTGTGCGCTGCCTGGGATGGGCCGCAAGATGAGCCGCGTCGTAGACCCTGAGATAGCAGGCGCGGCCGCCCTCCGTCTGCCCGATCACGCCAGGCAGGGCTTCGATGTCGGGCACGGCCATAGCCGGAACAGCAGCGCAGGTGGCCGCGGCTGCGAGACTGACGAGGACATTCCGCATGACGTCCGATTCTCTCTTGCCCCGACTGAATGGCCCAGCCCGCCGGAACGCGCGCGCCTCGCGCCATCGAGCTTTCCTTGGGATGCTCTGCGCGTCAATCGTGGGACCGGATCCCATGAACTTGATCCTCATCGCGCGAGAGTGAGACGCCGTTTGGCACGGCCGCGCCACGGCTGGCGTTTGGATCGGCGTGGGAAGCGGGCGACTGGCCACCCTTCAATCGTTCACGCCGACCTCGGAGAAGCGGAAGCCCGCTGGCGTTCCAGTGAAGACGAACAGGTCCTCGCCGCAGACAATCGTGAAGTTGTCCTTGCCTAAGCCGTCGCGTGCATAAAGGCCCCTGCCGCGTGCGATGCAGTCCCGCGCTTTCCTGGTGAAGACCTTGGCGTAGATGTTCTTGCGGAAATAAGCCGCGTCCCGCATCTCGCCCCAGTAGAACGGAAACAGGGTCAGCTCGGTGACGGCGGCGGAGTCGTCTGCCTTCAGAGCGGTGCGGAAGCCCGTGATGAACCGATCATAGCTCTTCTGGACTTCCGCCGGCGCACGATCGGGCTGGGCCTGGACCGCCGGCGCGGCGACAGCGACAGCGAAGGCTCCGGCAAGGAGGACGAAGCGTCGGGGGATCGTCATGGCACGACCTTTCAGATGCGCGGCATCGAAAGCGGGTGGATCTTGCGCGCCGCAGCAATGCGCAAGTCTGCAGCAGTATCATCTCCTGATGCGAGGGTCTTTCGGCGTGCCGAAGCTCGACCGGGCGCGGTCGCGAGATCTCAGGCGATAAGGCCGGAGCCTGTTGCGCGATTGCCAACGCGAACCACATAAGCGCTGCGGAGGACGATTCCCATGGTGACTTGTGACCTCGAACGACGGCAGGCCGTGACGCTTCTGCCCGACAGGGAATCTGCGACCTCAGAGGCTTGGCTGCGGCATCATTCGTCCATCACCATCGTCGCGCGCGACCGCGGCGGCGGATATGGTGAAGCAGTGGCCAAGGCCTTCCCGTTCGCCGAACAGGTCGCCGACCGCTGGCATCTCATGGGAACGCCAACCCGGCGTTTCTGGAGGGGACGCAAATCCATGCGTCAATTCCGTTCCGTCATCGGCGCGACGGTGATCAACCCCGCCCTCCTGACCTGTGCCGAGCGCCTGCAATATTGGCGCTCGCGAGGAGGGCCGATCTCGCTGCTTTTCAGGCCGTCGGTTGTGTCGCCGAGGGCATCGGCGATCGCCTCAAGCTGTGATTGTATGAACATGACCATACGTCGTTCAGAGCGTATGCGCGCGTCCTGGTCAATCGAATCCGCACGCGACTCGTCTCGGCGCGCGGCCATATTGTAACGATCGTGTCATTACAGAACTTGTAATGACACGATCGTTACGCTATATTGGTCTCAAAGGAGATTACCATGGCAACGACACGTATAAGGGATGCCGAGGTCAGTGAGCCGCTGAACATCCGCGTCAAGCCGAGCATCCGCAGTCTCATCGACCGTGCGGCCGCATTGGTAAAGCAGAACCGCACCGATTTCATGCTCGAGGCGTCCGAGCAGCGGGCGCAGCGCGTCCTGCTCGATCGCGTCGTGTTTTCGGTCAGTCCGGAGGTCTATGCCGAGTTTGTAGAGCGGCTGGATGCGCCGGCGCTGCCGAATGAGCGCTTAAAGCGCACCATGACCACCAAGGCGCCGTGGGACGCCGCGTGACCCTATCTGCACCGGTACCGCTGGCTGATCATCACGAGCTTGCTGAATTCAACTCCGGGGTCGCCGAGCTCGACGACTGGCTGGTGAAGCGCGCGCGCAGCAACCAGTCGAGCGGCGCGTCACGGACCTTCGTCTTGTGCGAGGGCAACCGTGTCGTCGGCTATTACGCACTCGCATCGGGCGCCGTCACGCCGGCGGAAGCGCCAGGCAAGATTCGGCGCAACATGCCTGATCCGATCCCGTTTGCAGTGCTTGGCCGGCTTGCGATCGACACGGCATACCACGGCCAAGGCATTGGTCGGGCCATGGTGAGGGATGCGGGCTTGCGGTTGCTGCAGGCGGCCGAGATCCTCGGCATCCGCGGCCTGCTCGTGCACGCCATATCGGAGGACGCCAAGGCCTTCTATCTCGCTCTCGGGTTCACACCCTCGCCGCTCGACTCGATGATGCTGATGGTCGCACTGCGCGATCTGACAGCGGTTGTAAGCCCAAGATGAGCACGGATGACCCGGAGGCATAAATAAGCCCCCCTTCATCCCGACATGGCGAAACTGCCGGGCAGTTATGGGCGCCGACGCGGATGAGCGCGCGGTGCAGATGTTTATCGACGAAGTCGCTAATCGGCACGCAGATGGGCCGCCTGCATCTTCTTCCGGGCACCACTTTCGGCGATGTGGATGAGCGCGGAGACTATGACAGCAGACGGCATGCCGCGCTCACGCTGCGCGAACTGGCGCCACATCGCGCTCGATATCGCCGGAGCCTATCACCAATCCATTCATGGTGGCCTAGGCCGACCTCCCCTCGCCGTTTGGCATGAGCTAGAAGACCGAACGCCTCTGCGCATGCCGCAAGATCGTCAGCGCTTCTGGCTGAACTTCCTGCCGGAAGACCGCCGCAGTTTGCGCCCGACCGGAATCCATCTGTTCGGCCTTCGCTACTGGTCGCCTGCCCTATCCGCCGATGTCGGCCGCGTGCAGAGTGAAGGCCGGCGGCACATGGATGATGGTCGAGCCAATGGCGGGCGATGCACTCGACGACAACATCAATCCGGTCGGACGCATCTACTACTCCGCATCGACGATGATCTGCGTTCCGACATCTCTGGCGCAGGAGACAGGCCTCGCGCTGGGCGCCCAGGCGGGCGAGAAGCGGCTCGCCGAGGTGATCCGCTCTGGCGGGTTCAATCAGGTGCGCCGCGCCGCAGAGACGCCGCTCAACATGGTGCTCGAGGCGACCTGAGCCGGTGCGACGGGCGCCGCTTCCCCAGCTTTCTCATCGCTCGCAGCAATCCCGGAGCGATCCGACGATGCTTGCGCTTGTGCCAGGGCGGGCGACGCTCGCCATGCCGATGTTCGGCGTCGCCTTTCCGAACTCACTCAGGAGAGTCCGTCATGCTGAGGGCGCATAAGATCATGATCGAACAAGGCAGCGCCTGGGCAATACTGGGGCTCAACGACAGGGGCGAGAAGCCCGGAACATCGGCTTTCAGACGATGGCTTCACGCAGAGAAGGACAGCACGGGCAAAGGCAAGATCAAATTCACCAGCGACAGCCACTATATTCAGTTTGCTTTATCGCTTGGCGCCATTAGCGGAAGTCCGGTACCTACTTGAAACCAGACCATCCCTGCGCGGACATCTGGCGGGTGTGTTTCGAGGGCGCGGACGTTCTCAACCGCGCCGTGCCGTGCTCGTCGGTCGAGCCGCCCGTTTCCAGCACAGTACACCGACGATCGCCGCGCAGCCTACCGTATGGGCCGCGAATGCGATCATCATGGCGACATCCGTCGTTATGATGCCGGCATAAAGCGCGGATGCGAGATTGGAGACGAAGAACAGGCTCCATGTGGCGCAGGAGACGGCTGCCGCGCGGTTCCTGTCGCGTGCGATCGCGACGATCTGCGGCAGATAGGCCAGCACCCGGCCGGCATTCGTGATCAGAAAAGCCAGCACGACGGCGTTCTCGGTCGTGATCATGATCCCGCTCCTCAAAATCGGCTGCGGTTCAGGGCGCCTCATTCGGTCGCGCGCAAGCCCAGCCGCGCGATGACCGCGTTCCAGCGCGTCGCTTCGCTGTCCTGCAGCGCCTGGAGTTCATCGGGATCGGTCCCGAGCATCTCACTGCCGACGCGGTCGAGCCCGCCGCGCGCGGCCGGGTCGGCTGCGAAAGCGGCGCGGATGACGGCGGCGATGCGCCTCGCCGTGGCCTCGGGAAACCCGGCCGGCGCGATCAAACCGGACCAACCGAAGAAGGGGGCGACCGGTGCCTTGAGTTCGCTCAGCGTCGGGACATCGGGCAGCAGGCTCATGCGGGTCGCGCCCGTCTGCGCCACGCCGATCAGGCGGCCGGCGGCGATGTGTTCGGCCGCCGCCGTCGCAATGTTGAACATCAGCTGGCAGCGACCGGCGGCGAGCTCGAGGCTCGCCTGCGGAAAGCCCCGATAGGGTACATGGACGATGTCGAGGCCAAGCGCGGCCTTCAGCTCCTCCATCGCGAGATGTGTCACCGTTCCTGGCCCGATCGAGGCATAGGACAGCTTGCCGGGATGAGCGCGGGCGTAGTCGACGACGTCGGCGAAGCGCACGCCGGGGAAGCTCGCGGGATGCACCGTCAGCACGAAGGAGGAGCGGTTGAGCAGGCTGATTGGCTGGAACGCAGTCCTGGGGTCGTAGGACAGGTTGGGGTTCATCGCCCTGGCGGTTGTGGTCGGTCCGCCGAGCACGATGCCGAGCGTGTGGCCATCTGTCGCCCTAGCGACAACGGCCGCGGCGGAGGTGCCGCCTGCGCCGGGCATGTTCTCGATCACGACAGGTCGGCCGAAGGCCGACGCGAGGTGCGGGGCCAGGCCGCGCGCCATCGGATCGGACCCCGAGCCGGCGGGCTGGCCGAGCACGACGCGTACCGGCTGGCTCGGCCAGGGTCCTTGCGCAAAGGAGACGCCGCCCAGTGCCGGCATGGCGCAGAGCGACGCCACAACGCGCCGACGCGACATCAAAGCGATGGGCGAACGTCGGGAAGAGGCAGAATTAATGGATATGGCGGTCATGACGCTCGTCCTCGTCGGTTGCGATGCGATGATCCTGTCATCTGCCAAAGCCAGCGTCCTGACAGCGCGCTGAAGCTGTGCTGAAATCGCACGATGCGCGAGGATCAGCCGAGCCCGTTCACCGATGCGATCGCCATGCCGCGCGCGATCGGCTTCGAGGGCTTCGTGCTCGAGCCGGCCCGTGGCCGGCTGCTCGGGAGGGACGGCAGCGAGGTCGGCATTCGTCCCAAGGCCTTTGAGCTTCTCCTCGCGCTGGCGATGGCGCAAAGGCAGCCACTTTCCAAGGCCGAGCTTCTCGACCGCGTGTGGGGCAAAATCAACGTCACCGAGGACAGCCTCTTCCAGGCCGTCAGGGATGCCAGGCGCGCGCTTGATGACGGCGAAGGCCGCCTGCTCAGGCATATTCCCCGCCGCGGCTATCTCCTCGATTGCGGCTTCAGCCTGGACGGTGGCGAGACGGCCGCGCTGGGCGAAGCCCCGCCCGACACCCGGCCGTCGCTGGCGGTGCTGCCGTTCCGCCTGCTCGGCGGCACCAACCGGAGCTATCTGGCGGCGGGGCTGGTCGAGGAAATCTCGATCGCGCTGTCGCGTTTCCGCTGGCTGACCGTCATCGCCAGCGCTTCGGCCGCGCGGGGCGGACGGCAGGATACCGAGGACCCCGTCGCCATGGGGAGCCTGCTCGGCGTCCGCTATCTCGTCGACGGGTCGTTCGCGGACGAGGGCAAGCGGCTGACCATCCGCTGTCGGCTGATCGACGCGCAGTCCGGGCGTCAGGTCTGGCAGGAGCGCTTCAGAAGCGACGGCACGGACGTCGTCGATCTCTATGAAGCGATGACGGCGGCCATCGCGGCGGCGATCGAGCCGCGCTTGCTGCGGGCCGAGATCGACCGCGTGCTCCGGAAGGGTACCACCAACCTTGACGCGTTCGATTGCTATTTGCGGGCACTGCCGGGCTACTACTCCCGGACTCCGCAGGGCAACGGAGAGGCAATAGCCTTTCTCGAAGCCGCGCTCCAGCGCGACCGGCACTTCGTTTTGGCGCGCGCCCTGCTCGCGCGCTGCGTGGCCTCGGCTGTCTGGCTCGGGGCCGAGCCTGATCATGAAGCCGGAAAAGTACGGGCCCTTGCACTGGCGCGCGAGGCGTTGGCAGGAGATCGCTCTGATCCGCAGGTGCTGGCCCTCTGCGGCCACCTGCTCGCGGTCAACGGCGGCGAGCACGAGGAGGGCGCTGCGCTGCTGGATCTATCTTTACGCATGAATCCCAACGGCGCCGAGGCCTGGCGACTGGGCGCTTGGGTGTCCGCATGGGGAGGCAACATCGAAGAGGCGTTAGCCCGCGTCGATGAGGCAGAGCGGCTTGATCCGCTTTCGCCGCTTCAGGCGGATCTTCACTCGGTTCGCGCCGCGTCGCTGTTCTATGCGGGTCGCTACGACGAAGCGATCACGGTGGCGCGCCGTTCGCTCGCGAGCGTGCCGGAAGCGACGACGCCGAGACGCTACCTCGCTGCGGCACTCGTCCGGGTCGGCGACATGGCCGAAGCCCGTCACGAACTGGAAAAACTCGTTCGGCTGCAGCCCAACAGTTCGATCCGAAGAACGATTGCCATGCATCCGTTGCGCGACAAAGCCATGTTGACGAACTACCTCGGCGCACTCCGTCAGGCCGGCATGCCGGAATGACGGCGATGTCAGGCGCCCCCCCTCGATCCGTCGGTTCAAAGCGCCGCCTATTCTACCGCTGCGTCTGCAGGACGAACCGGCATCGATTGCGATGCGCCAGAACCAGGATCGCGACGCAGCACGCGGAATTCGCGATAAAGCAGACCGCCAGCATCCAGTCTGCACGATTGACGATGGCGTAGACGACCGTCGAGAGATGAGCGATCAGAAATAAGCTCCACGTTGTGCGTGAGATGGCCGATGCCCCGTGCGGATCTGTTGCCGCCTTCCGCATCTGCGGAATGTAGGCCAGGACGCGCAGGCCGTTGCACGCCGTAAAGAGCGCGAGGGTGATGTCTTCGAGAGCCATCCTAAACTCCTTCCGATTGCTCGATAGGCGGACGATCCGTCGGCTGGGTAGGGCGTTCCATCGCCGAGAATCTCATCTCGAGGCGAGCGCCGCCCGGATCGTGAAAGAACAGCTGCCAGTCGCCGCAATCCGGTTCCGAACAAGGCAGCCAGCGGATGTCGTAGGGAATGTTGCGCGCGCTCAGTTTGGAGAGCCATTGGTCGAGCCCGCAAGCCATGAACCCGACATGGTCGAGAGGTCCGGGTGCACGCATGGGGCCAACCGCTTCGACGATGTGGACGATCGGATCGCCGTCGCAATAGAGCCAGGCGCCGCCGATGCTGAAATTCGGGCGTGGACCGGGCTCGAGGCCGAGAACCTCACCATAGAACCGCACCGTAGCCGTGACTGCCCACGATGTCGCCATTGATGCGCCTCCCTCATGTTTGCTCGAACGACGCATTCGTCGGCACGAGGCACCGGCCGGTTCTCATTGGATCAGGCGTGAGCTTTCGCGGTCAGCTCGACGCCAAGGGCCTTCATCACCGCGATCGTCGTCTTGAGCGTCGGATTGCCGCTAGCGCTGAATGACCGGTAGAGCTGCTCGCGCGAGAGACCGGTCTGATTGGCGATCTGCGCCATCCCCTTCGCCCGGGCTACCACGCCGAGCGCGTGCGCGATATAGCCGCTGTCTTCCGTCTGAAAGGCTTCAGCCATGAAGGTCGCGACAGCCTCGTCAGAGGTCAGATCCTCGGCCGGGTCGTAGGTCGTCAGTTTTTCAGCCATCTGATTCACCCCATTCTGTCGCCAGCCGTTTGGCAATCCTGATATCTTGGGCCTGGCTGCTCTTGTCGCCGCCGCAGAGCAGCACAATCACGGTCGTGCCGCGTTTCTGGACGTAAACCCGGTAGCCAGGACCGTGGTGGATCCGCAGCTCGCTGATCCCCTCTCCGACCGGCTCAGCATCGCCGGCATGTCCATAGGCAAGGCGATCCAAGCGCGACGCAAGCAAGGCTCGAGCCCGCTGATCCTTCAGGCGCGTCCGCCATTTCCGAAAAGTCTCGGTCTGCTAGAGTTCGAGCATGGCTCAATGTAGTTTTAAAACTACAGGATGTCAACCG
>UCBZ01000071.1 GCA_900470775.1 Hyphomicrobiales bacterium
CGACTTTTTCAACGGTATCGGCGCAGGCAGGACATGCCGGATGCGACCGTCGCTGCACGGTCTGCCACGGTTCAGCCTGGTAAAGGCCCCCCAACGGTTCTCCAATCGGCCCCTAGGCCCCGATCTTTTGCCCTGCCGATGGCTGCTTGTGAGAGGCGATCATCCTCACCGTCGCGATGACGGCTAGCGCGGAGATCAAGGTCGCGATCGAGAACAGCCAGCCGTAACCGATGGCGTCGGCGAGCTTGCCAGCGATCATCGAGCCGGCGAGATAGACCAGCAGTTGGGCGCAAGCGAGGATGGTGAAGTCGGTGCCGGGCTGCTCCGACGTCGTCACCGCCATGAACAGCGAATAGAGCGCCACGATTTCCATATAGCGGATCAGGGTCTGGAATCCGGCCGCGCCGAAGAGCGGCCAAGCGCCGGCGACGACTCCGAGCGCGTGGGCAGCGAAGAGCAGGAAACACAGCGTCCGCAGGCCCCCGAGAAGCGCGAGCACGAATGCAAGCCCGCGCGTCTTGACCATCCAAGCGGCGAGGATCGAGCCGCCGAGGCCCGCCGTCGTCGCCGAGATGCCGGAGAGATAGCCGATCTGTGTCAGCGGCACGCCGGCATCGACCAGATAGGCCCCCTCCATCGCCTTCACGAGGCCTTCGCTCGCCCGGTAGATCAGCGCGATCCAGAGGATCTGGCGCGCTTCCGGGCGCCTCAGGAAGGCGCGGATCGAGGGTCGTGGCGCGCTCGCATCCGGCACCGGATCGGTCTCGCGCATCATCGCAGCTGCAATCAGCGGCAGCAGCGAGACGGCGGCGATCGTGAGCAGCATACCGGTCCAGCCGATATGCTCGTAGAGCACCAGCCCAAGCGTACCCCCGATCACGACACCAAACGCGATCGAGCCGCCCTGGATGGCGTTGCCGATCGGCCGGTCGGCCTCGGGCAGGTACTTCGCCGCATAGCCGTCGGTCGCGATGTCCTGCGTCGAGATCAGCAGCGAGGCGACGAAGCCGATCGCGATGATCCAGCCGATTTGCGTCGGCCCCACCGTGATCAGCGCCAGGATCGTCGCGATCACGCCGATCTGCGTCAGGAAGACCCAACCGGCGCGATGCGCCCGCGCGAAGGGTCTGATCCGTTCGATCCACGGCGCCCAGATGAACTTGATCACCAGCGGCAGCAGCAGGATGCTCATTGAGCCGATCGCGGTGCGCGAGACGCCGACCTCGCGCATGATCGGGGGCAGGGCGGCGACGAACAGATAGGACGGGATCGACTGCGCGAGATAAAGCCCGCCGAGCACAGCGAAAAGCCTGTTCCGGCCCATCTTCGGCTGCGCCGAGTTGCCGTCCGCTGATGTCGTCGCGCTCATGATGCGGCAGCCAGATGCTGGAGCAGGAAGGCACGGCCGACCGCCTCGTCCCGGTCGGCGATGATCGGGAACGGCCAGAGCTTGCGGAAGGTCTCGGCCGTCTTCTCGCTGGCATCCGGCCGCACGATGGCGCAGGCGCGGCAGAGCCGGCCGACCTGCGCCCGCGTCGCCTTGAACCAGAGCGCCTGCTCGCGCTCGCCAGCCTGCGAGAGCCCGCGGCCGCCGCCGAAAACGGTCAGAAGCGCAAAGGGGCTCTGCTGCCGCCCGATCTCAGCCAGCGCGTCGAGATAGGCCCGCTCGTCCTCATCAAGGTAGGGCGGCATGAAGCGCAGCGTCACGAGGCGATTGGCACCGATATCGAGGCTGACCATGGCGCTCAGAAGGTCTTCTTGAAGCCGAGCGTGACCGTGCGGCCCCAGGCATAGTTGGCGAGGTTGCGCACCGAGGTCGCGGTCGGGTTCTGGTAGCCGCGGTCGAACAGGTTGTTCACCGCGACATAGGCCTCGCCGGAGAACACCGGCGCCGTCAGCGCGACGTTCATGGTCGCGGCGCCCTTGAGCTTGTAGCGGGTGCCGCGCAAGTCGATCGCCTCGTTGCGCTCGGAGAAGCCCTCGCTCTCGACCCGTAGGCTGACGCCGTTCACGAAGCGATAGGTGCCGTGGATCATGCCGCGCCAGGGCGAGCCGATGCGGTTGTTGGGCAGGTTCGAGTCGAGCCGGCCGTCGCCATTGGTGTCGTAGCGGCCCTCGCGGAATGAGGCGACCGTGCCCATGCTGAACTGCTCACTGAAGGCGTAGTCGCCGGTGAACTCGACGCCCCATATCCGCTCCTTCTGCTGCGACAGCGTGTTGGTCACGGCGTCAAAGGTGACGCCTTCCTCGGAGGTGCTGACATAGCCCGAGAGCGAGCCCTTGAAGGCGCCGTAGCTGCCGCGCACACCGAGTTCGTAGTTATTGACGATCTGCGCCTCGGGCGCGATCGAACCGTAGCTGATGGTCCGCCGATTCGCCGGCAGGCAGTTCGGCAGGGCCACCGGGCAGGCAAAGGCCGTCGAGATGCCGGCGCGCCGCGTGAAGGCGCCGACGTCGGGCAGCGCGAAGCCCTGCGAGAAGCCGCCGAAGATCTCGCTCGAATCGGACAGCTTGACGGTGGCGCCAATATTGGCAGTCAGCGCCGAATAGTCGAAGTCGCCGCCGGTGACGTTGAGCGCCGGCAAAACGAAGCTCTGGAAGCCCAGCGCATTGTTGGCGGCAACCGCGGCATAGGCGGCCGGGCGGATATAATCGGAGACCGAGAGCGCGAAATGCTCGTAGCGCAAACCGCCGCGCAGCACGACGCGATCGCCGATCGGGATCTGAAGCTGGCCGAAGCCGGCGGCTGTCGTCTGCTTCAGCGGCGTAAACACGTCCTGGCCGCTGGTCAGCGTCTGCCAGGTCTTCTCCTGGATCAGGTCGCCGCCCCAGGTCAGCTTGGCGCCCGGCAGCAGGCGGTCCAGCGAGGTGTCGATCGTGACATTGGCGCCGCCGCGCTGCGAATAGAGCGTGGTCTGGTTGTCGGGGCTCGTCGGCGCGAGCGGGTTGAAGGAGTAGTAGACTTGGCTGTTGTAGGGGTAGGAGAAGGTCGAGAAATTGAAGCGCTTCTTGATATCGTTGTAGAAGCCCAGCACGCTGAGCTTGCCGAGAACGAAGTCGCTGTCGGTGTAGCGCAGCGAAATTGACTTGGTGTCCTCCAGAACGCTCTGACCGTTATAGAGCTGCGTCCGGTCCGGCCGGGCGAAGGGCGCAGCGTAGTTGGTCAGGTATTTCGGGTCCTGGTCGAAGGCGATCAGTGAGCCGTTGAGCTCGATGCGCTTGCTCGCGTCGAAGTCGTAGCCGAGCTTGGCCAGCAGGTTTCCGGCCTTGTAGCGGTCGCCGCCGCCCTGTCCGAGCAGCCCGTCCGAAGGTAATTCGCGCCCCGAGCCGTCATAGGTGCGGCCAGCTCCGCGCATCTGGCCGGAGATCAGGTAGTCGATGCCGTTGGGAACCTTGCCCGAGACCGTCAGCGCGGCTTCCGGCGCCGCCGAACGGCCGACGTTCTGGGTGAAGGCGCGAACCGCGGTGTTGACCGTGACGGTCGGCTTGCCGTCGGTCGCCTTCTTGGTGATGAAGTTCACGGTGCCGCCGGTCGCGCCGGCGCCGTAAAGGCTCGACGCACCGGAGACGACCTCAATCCGCTCGACCGTATTGAGGTCGATCAGCGACAGGATGCGCGAGACATCGCGCAGCGGCGTGTTCAGCGGCACGCCGTCGAGCATCACCAGCAGGTCACGCCCGCGATAATTTTCCGAGGCGCTGGAGACAGTCTGCGTCGGCGCCGAATAGCCCGGCACCAGCTTGCCGAGCGCGGAGGCGGCGTTGGGGCTGAATTTCAGCTGCTGCTCGATCTGCCCACGGTCGATCACCTGCACCGATTGCGGCGTCTCCGAGGTGCTCCGCTCGGCACGCGCGGCCGTCACCGTGATTGTATCCAGATCGATCACTTGGTTGGACTGAGGCGCATTGGCCTGAGGCGAAACCTGGGCCACGGCCATTGAGGAGACGACCAAGGCCGCAAAACTGATGGCGGGGCAGAAGCGATTGAACATGGCGGTACCTGTAAGCGGCGGGTCTGGCATCAAGGCGGGGCAGGCGGAGGTTCAATCCCGATCTGCGTGAAGGCATTACTTGTAGAAATTAGGGAATGCTTGTTTGGAATTATCGTAATGTAGGTCGTTGTCGGTAGAATGGTGGCTTTGGGTTGGCCAATGCCTCGCTTGTTCCTTTCAGTTATCGATGCCATGTAGCTTTGATCTTGGACTTGCGCGAACGAGTCATGGGACTCAGGCGAACGGAAGCGTCGATAGCGATGGATGTGGCGGCGGCGACACGCTCCGAACCCGGCGACGCCGGCAATGGCGAGGTCCTGTCGCCGTTCTGGCTGGTCTCCAATCGGGTCGAATGCGAAGAGGCAAGCGCCCTGTCACGCAAGGTGCTCGGGCGCTCGGTTGCGCGCGAGCGCATCGGCGCGGGCCTCGCCTTGCCTTTCGATGCACGCTGCTGCCTGACGATGCGCCCGGATATCGGCCTGATGTCCTGCTTCGATCCCGCCCCGCAATGGATCTGGCCCGGGGCGGAAATCGAAGGACGCCGCCATGTCCTGGTGCGGCCGGCCGATGGGCGGGTTGTGATCGAGCAGGCCGGTCGGCGCGTCGCGCTAAAGGCACGGGAGGCAGTGGTTCTCGCGCTCGAGCCCGACACGCGGTTTTCCATGGTGCAGATCGGCCGCATGGATCTGATCTCACTCGATGCAGCACGACTACCGATGCTGACCGAGGGCGGGGCGACGGGTTTGATGCGGCCTGTGCCGCGCGGCAATCGCGGACTGCAGGTCCTCGCGCATTACGGGGCGCTGCTGCTGCGCGGGATGATGCCGCTGCATTCCACCGTGCTGCAGGGTCTCGCCATCGACCATGTCCACGATCTGGTCGGCGTCATGCTGGCGGACCGCTCGACACCCATGCCGTTTGCCGCGGGCGACCGCCGGGCAGGGCGGTTGATGGCGATCAAGGCCGATATCGAGGCCCGGTTGGAGCGGCGCGACCTTAGCATCGATATGCTGGCGCGGCTGCATGGCGTGAGCTCGCGCGCCATCCAGAAGCTCTTCGAAACGGAGGCGAGGACCTTTTCGGACTATGTGCTGGAGCGACGCCTGGAGCGCGCCTGGCATCGTCTCGTCATGGAAGAAGCCAATGGCGCGACGATCAGCAGCGTCGCCTTCGAGGTCGGCTTCGGCGACCTGTCCTATTTCAACCGCAGCTTCCGCAAACGCTTTGGTCGTTCGCCCTCACAGGTCAGGGCCGATCAATCGTAGCCTGTAAAGCTTCCAGCTCCGCTGCCCGAAACGTCTGCTTTACGGCAAGGCCTCAATGTCGGCTTGTGGCGGATACCGTTGAAAAA
>UCBZ01000031.1 GCA_900470775.1 Hyphomicrobiales bacterium
GCCCTCGGGCACGCGCAGCGCACGCGGCGTGACGTCCTCGCAGATGAAGGGGATGTCGGGCTCGGGCGGGCGGGCCGAGCGCCAGGCGATCCGCGTGCCGTCCGGCTGCAGGCGCTCGCCATCGATCGGCCCGTCGATCTCGATACCGGCAGCGCGGGTCCGCGCCAGATCGACATCAAGCGTATCGGCGGGAAGCAGGGCGTAGTCGACCAGCCCGCTGCCGGCCCCCTCCAGCACCTGCCACCAGCGGAAGCCCGGCACCGGCCGCGAGAAGGCGATGATCTCGAGATAGGCGCCATCGGCCAGCACCACGAGCGCATTGCGCGAGCCACGCGGATGCTCGCCGCCCTCAAGCACGGTGAAGCCCAGCGTCTCGTAGTCGCGCACCGCCTGGTCGAGATCAGCGACGGCGATGACGATGTGGTCGATGGACTGCGGCATGAGGGCTCCTTGAAAGATTGGGCGAATGGGAGGGGCGCGCTCGATCACGCCGTTCTGGCGATGGCCTCGATCCGATCTAGCCCGCCGAGTCTGGGCGCAAAGGCGGTCCAGACCTTGCGCGCGCCCGCCTCCCAGGCGGGCCGGTCCTCTGCTGCCGCGACCTTGCCGCCCTCGGCTGCCGCCTTTGCCATCGAGGCCGCCTCGTCGGCGACGATCAACTCGTCGAAATAGGCCGTGCCCTCGGCGGCGGCGGCGGCAAGCGCCGTCCTGTCGTCGGCCGACAGGCTCTTCCAGAAGGCGGCCGAGACCATGATGACGCCGCTCGCCCAGATATGGCCGGTCTCGATCAGCCAGGGCACGACCTCATGCAGGCGGAAGCCGACATAGGCCGATTTGGTCAGGTCCATGCAATCGACCACGCCGGTCTTCAGGGCGTTATAGGTCTCGGGGATCGGGATCGGCGTCGGATAGGCGCCAAGGCCGGACCAGAGCTCGGTGTGGAGCGGGCTCTGGATGACCCGGATGCGCTTGCCCCTGATCGCGGCGGGCGTCGTGATCGGCTCCTTCGCCAGGAGGTGGCGCGCGCCGTAATTGATGAAGCCGAGTACGACGAAGCCCTGCGCCTCGTATTTGCCCTTGAGTTCGGCACCGAGCGGCCCGTCGAGCACGCGCCGCAGATGCCCGCGGTCGCGGAACAGGAAAGGCAAGTCGAGGATCTGGCCCTCCGGCACCCAGCCCGACAGCGCCGAGATGGTGGAGAGCGAGGCCTGCACCGAGCCGAGCCGCATGCCCTCGGCGACCTCCTTCTCGCCGCCGAGCGCGGCATTGCCGACGATGCGGAGATCGAAGCGGCCGGGCGCGGTTCGCTCCAGCGTCTGCGCGATGCGGCGCCAGACCATCGTCTCCGGCTTGTCCTCGCCGAAGAGCGAGGCGACCGTCACCGGCCGGCCGGCGGCGAGGCCGGGGCAGGCCGTCAGCAGCGCGGGCGCGGCCAGCAGGCCGGCAGCAACCTTGCGGCGGCTCAAGATCATCGGCGGACCTCCATGGGCGACGATCTCATGACTCGGCTGGAACGATGCCCTCCGCAAGATGTGGGCGTGCATGGGGGGATGTCTGAGGGGCCGGCTTGACGCCGCCATCCCCAGAAAAAGCGGCCAGCGAGGCGCCGTAACGACAACAGCGCGAAATCCAGATTGATACGATTCCTTAAGAGTAGATAAGATGAGCGATTGATTCGTGTTGGCGTTCCCAAAGCTCCACAGGCGCTATCTTCGAGGCCATCACTTGAACGCCCTTCCGGTTGCCTGCCCCAATGACTGGCTGGGAGCGTCCTTGCAACAAGAGGGACGGCCCGGCGGGTCGGCGGCGTTTGGCGCCGGGCCCCCGGAAGCGGGCGAATTTGCGGCTGACCCCGGCGCTATCCACAGGCTTTCGCTGGCACAGGACGGCTTCCTCGCCTTGCGGCTCGAAGCCGCGCTCGGCCGCCTGGCCGCGACCGAAACCCTGCTCGCGGCGGAGCGGCTGCACGGGCGCGAGGCGCAGGCCACGCTCAGCCTGAGCGAGCGGGCTCTCCAACAGCAGCGCGAGGCGACGGCCTCCTCCGACCAGCGCCATCGGGCGGTCGCCACCGAGGTCGAGCGGCTGAAGCAGAGCCTGCACGAGGCGACCCTCGACAAGATCAGGCAGGACCATCAGATCGCCGGGCTGACGGCGGCGCTGGCCAGCAGGACCGCCGAGATCGAACGCCTCAGAGATGCGAGCGCTGCCGTCGAGGCCGATCTGCGGGCGGTCAGGGCCAAGCAGAACTCGGCGACGGATGTGCTGCACCGGGAGTGCCAGCGCCTCGAAGAGGCCGTGCAGAGCGAGCGCCGTGACAAGGCTCTCCTGCAACGCGCACTCGATCTCGCACGGGTCAACCGGCGCGCGCTGCAGAAGCATATCGAGCAGCACATGCGGCCATCGGCCGAGCTCGCTGCGACTCCCTCGGCTCCAACCATCCCGCCAGCCTCTCAATCCCTCGGACAAGCCTCGGCCGATACGGCGATCTTGCTCAGCTCGAACGGAGAACGTCATGCAGCCTGCAATTAGCGATCTCGCGACCATCACGACCCTGCCGCGCCAGAGCGCATCGACCTCGGAGCAGTTTCTGAACGCCTCGGACAAGATCGCGGCGTTTCCCTCGGCCTCCCTCGCTGCCGCACCCGGCCCCGCCGCGACGGCAGGCCCGCAGCGCGACTGGCCGTCCGCGCTGGCGCTGATCGAGGAAACCAGCGAAGCCATCCGGATCAGCGACCTTCGCTACGCCCAGCTCGAAGAGCGCCTGCAGCAGACGATCGCGCAGGCCGCCGTCAACATGCGCGAATTGGAAGCCCAGGTCGCGACCGCCAATGAATTGCTCTGGCGCTCCGAGGAGCGGGCCCGCCAGGCCGAGGCCCGCGCCGTCGAGGCCGAAGCCTGGCTCGCCCGCCTCCACGACGCCGTCACCACCTCGTTCTCGCCGGCCAATCGCCCGCAGTCGCGCGGCTGACCGTGACACAGGAGATGCCCAGCCTGAGCCGCGCCATGCTTCGGTCTCCGGGCCGGAACGACGCGCCGGACAGGAGTGGGACGACACCCGCACCGGCGCCAAAGCGCCCGTTCGCGGGCCGCGCGGCCAATCGGCCGAACCCGCAGGAGACGCTGGCCCTGGTCGAGGGGGCCGGCGAAGCCTACGAGACGCTGCAACTGCAATTGCTGGGCGTCCTGCAGAAGGCCAAGAGCTCGCTTCAGGAGGCGCAGCGGGAGCGCGCCCAGCTTCAGGTCGAGGTCGAGGCGCTCGAAAAGGAAAAGGATGGCTGGAGCCAGCGCGCCCGCAAGGCCGAGGCCACCCTCGCACAGGCCAACCAGGTGCTGCAGACGCAGCAGGGCATTCTCGAAAAGGCCATCCTGCGCGAGCGCGAAGCCGTGCAGCGCGCCTATATGCTCGAACTGAAGCTGCGCCAGGCTGGAGCTCCGCAGCGGTCGGCCTGACGCGCTGGCGATGACGGCGGCGCCCTGTCTTGCCGCTGTGATCGAAGCCCCAAGTCCGAAACGTCGAAAGAAGTTGTTCGCAACTCGTCAAAGCCGAGGCCGGGACATTGCCTTGAGGGGCGCTGCACCGTCTGCTGGCCTATCGCCTTCGGTTGAGTCCGAGCGCCTCGGGGACCGGGCGGCCTGAAGGCGGCGCGTACCGCGTCAATGGGGCAAGGTTGAGGTGGCGTCGATGTTTGGAGCAGGTCTGAGACGGCTCATGGGCAAACCAGACGCGCCCGCGAGCGCGCGAGGCGCGTTCCCGAGCGGACGCGACGAGGACCGCGATATGCGGATGCCGCGGGCGCTGGATGTGTCCGACCTCGCTCCGCCTGCGCTGTCCCCGTCCGACTTAGCCCCGCTCGACTTTGCGATGCCCGCCAACGAGCCGGGCGAGCCTCCTGCCGCGGCCCAGGCGGCCTTCGTCAAACCGAGCTCGTCGCATGAGGTCGGCGAGCTCATGGCCGCGATCAGCGACCAGTCCAACGATCTCCAGACCGAATTCGCCAAGATCTCGAACTGGTCGGTCCAGCTCGATCTGCTGATGACGCGCACCGCGACGATGCAGCAGATCCTGCCCAAGTTCATCACGAACTCCCAGGACCAGGCCGCGCAGATCGAGGAGCTCAGCGCCTCCTGCAACCGGCAAGACCGCGAGATCGCGGGCCTGCAGAGCGAACTCGGCCATTACCGCCCGCTGGCGCTGCGCTACGAGGAAGAGTTGCACCGCACCCGCGCCGCCCTCGACCAGGCGCAAGGCTCACTTGCGACGCTTGAGGCCGAGCATGGCAAGCTGCAGGGCGAGGCCAACGGGCTGCTCCAGAAGCTCTCCACCACCGATTCGCGCGTCCAGCGCCTCTCCGAAGAGCGCCAGGTCGTCGAGCAGAAGCTGCTCGAACAATCCGCGACGGTGCAGAGGCTGTCGCGCGAGGTCGCGATCCTGCGCTCCGACCTCGTCGCTGCCAGCGGCGAGAACCAGCGCCTGCAACGCGACATCGCCGCGCTGGCCGAGAAGATGAGCGGCGAGCGCGAGGCTGCCAACGAGGCCGCGACCCAGGCCCAGGCGCGCATCGTGGCCGCACTCCAGACCATCAAGGAAATGGAGGCGCAGGCGACCGCCGCCGCCGAGCGCGAACGCAGGCTGATCGACGAGCTGTCCCTGCGCGACAGGCGTGTCTACGATCTCGACATCAAGCTCTCGGCCCTGCAATCCAGGGGCGATTTCCTGATTGGCGTAAACCAGCAGCTCCGCGACGACCTGCGGCACCATATCGACCATGTCGGAACGCTGGAGCACTCGAACCGTCAGCTGATCGACGCCATGGCGCGCAAGCGCCAGGCGACGGAAGCCGCCTCGCCCGATGCCTATGATGCGCCGCCCAAGCGCAAGGCCGTCGGCGAGAAGGACTGAGGTTCGGGGTGGCCGGGCGCTGCTCTCGCTTGCCGGCTGTGCTCAGAACCACACCGTCATCCGGGCGTAGTGAAGCGGAGACCCAGGTTCCATGCCGGAACGGTTCAGGCATGGAACCCGGAGCGGCGCCGCTGCGCGGCTTGTCCGGGATGACGTGGCGTTTCCGAGCCAAGTAGGCGTGGCTCTCACATTGTTGCGAAAGCCGCGTTGATGATCGCTTGGGCCTCGTCCTGAATCCGGCGCAGATGGGCCTCATCGCGGAAGCTCTCGGCGTAGACCTTGTAGACCTCCTCCGTGCCGGACGGGCGGGCGCAGAACCAGCCATCGTCGGTCACGACTTTGACGCCGCCGATCGCCGCGCCATTGCCCGGCGCCTCGTTGAGGACGGCCGTGATGGTCTCGCCGGCGAGCGTGTCCGTCCTGATCTGCTGGCGCGAGAGCGTCTTGAGCACGGCCTTCTGCTCGCGCGAGGCCGGCGCATCGACGCGGGCGTAAAGCGGCGCACCGAGTTCCCTGGTCAGTTCGACATAGCGCTCGCCGGGGTCCGAGCCGGTGACGGCGGTGATCTCGGCGGCGAGCAGGCCGAGGATCAGGCCGTCCTTGTCGGTGGTCCAGCTGGTGCCGTCCTGGCGCAGGAAGGAGGCGCCGGCGCTCTCCTCGCCGCCGAAGCCGAAGCTGCCATCCGACAGCCCGTCGACGAACCATTTGAAGCCGACGGGAACCTCGACCAGCCGGCGCCCGAGCTTGCCCGCGACGCGGTCGATCATGGCGCTGCTGACAGCGGTCTTGCCGATGGCGGCGTCGCCGCGCCAGCCCGGGCGGTTGGTGAAGAGATAGCCGATCGCCACCGCGAGATAGTGGTTGGGGTTCATCAGCCCGCCGCTGCGCGCGACGATGCCGTGCCGGTCGGCATCGGTGTCGTTGGCGAAGGCGACGTCGAAGCGGTCCTTCATGGCGATCAGATGGGTCATCGCATAGGGCGAGGAGCAGTCCATCCGGATCTTGCCGTCCCAGTCGGCCGGCATGAAGGCGAAGGTCGGGTCGAGCGTTTTGTCGACGACGGTCGCGTTGAGGCCGTAGCGCTCGATGATCGGCGCATAATAGTCGAGGCCGGCGCCGCCGAGCGGGTCGATGCCGATGCTGACGCCTGAGGAGCGGATCACCGCCATGTCGACGATCGCCGCGAGGTCCTCGACGTAAGGAGCGATGTAGTTGTGCCTGCGGACGAATTCCGAGGCGAGCGCCTTCTGGTAGGCCATGCGCTGGATGCCGGCGAGACCGGCGGTCATCAGTTCGTTGGCCTTGCGCTCGATCCAGCCGGTGGCGTCGGTGTCGGCCGGGCCGCCATGGGGCGGGTTGTATTTGAAGCCGCCATCGGCTGGCGGATTATGCGAGGGCGAGATCACGACGCCGTCGGCGAGGCCCGCTCGGCGGCCGCGATTATAGCCGATGATGGCGTGCGAGATCACCGGCGTCGGCGTGAAGCGCAGATCCTCGTCGATCATGGTGACGACGCCATTGGCGGCGAAGACCTCGAGCGACGTCTCGAAGGCCGGCCGCGACAGCGCATGGGTGTCGATGCCGAGGAAGAGCGGGCCGTCGATGCCGTTCTGCTTGCGGTAAAGGCAGATCGCCTGCGCGATCGCCAGGATATGCGCCTCGTTGAAGGAGAGCAGGAAGGACGAGCCGCGATGACCCGAGGTGCCGAAGGCGACGCGCTGCCCGGCCTGCCCTGGATCGGGCAAGTCGAAATAGGCCTGCGTCAGCTTGGCGACATCCACGAGGAGACTGGGGTCGAGGGGCTTTCCGGCGAATGGGCTCACGGTGGACGTCATCGGATTTCCTCGGCAGCGAAGCGGAAAGCAGTATCAAGACGCCCGGATGCAGCCTCTGTTCCGATCCGTCAATCGCATGGGCCAATCTGGTCCAGATGCGCGGCGACGTCACTCACTGCGCCAGCAGGCCGGCGATCTTGCCGCGCAGGACGTCCCTGTCGGCGGCGATATGGATCGGATTGCCGGCCCTGTGGCCATAGAGCGACGGAATCGGGCTGAAATCGACCGAGCGCGCATTGACCAGCAGAGGCAATTCCGCCTCGTTGTCGCCGGGCTGGAAATAGCTGTCGGTCGCGCCCGGCATCAGCAGGATGCGGGCGCGGATCGCCGCCAGCGCGGTGGCGAGATTGCCGCCGAAGGCGTCGCAGCGGCTGACATCGCCATCCTGCCAGGTCGCGATCTGGGCGAGCAGGTCATTGGCGTCGCGCCGGGCGAAGGCAGCGTCCCAGGACCGCGCCAGGAAATCCTCCAGCGAGGTGAAGCCTAAGATCCGCCAGGCCTCGTCGCGGTAGAAGCCATGCGATAGCGCCCAGCCGGCATAGACGCGCCCCATCGCCTTCATGCCGGCGACCGGCTGCGTGACGAAGCGATCGTCCTGGAAAGCGGGATCGGCGGTCAGGGCCGCCTTCACGCCTTCGAGGAAGACATGGTTGAAGGGCGAGCAACGCGCGCTGCCGCAGACGATTGCGGCGCGCTCGACCATCTCGGGGTGGAGCGCCGCCCAGTGATAGGCCTGCATGCCGCCCATCGACCAGCCATAGACCAGCGCGATCCGTTCTATGCCGAAGCGCTCGACCAGCAGCCGGCGCTGGACCGCGATGGCATCGTGATAGCTGACCAGCGGATAGCGGCCATCGACCCAGGCGCCGGCTGCGTTCGACGGCGAGGAGGACAGGCCGTTGCCGAACAGGTTGGGGATGATGATGAAGTAGCGCTCGGGATCGAGAACACCGTCGCGCGAGACCAGCCACTGCGTGTCGTGATGCTGCGCGCTGAACGAGGTCGGGTAGAGGATGACGTTGTCACGGGCCGCGTTCAGCCTGCCGAAGGTTTTGTAAGCCAGCTTCATATCGGGGAAGACGACGCCCGATCGCAAGGTGACGTCGCCCGCCTCGAAGACGGCATGGTCAGTCTCGGTCACGCGCGCTGCTCCGGCTTGATCATCGGCACATGGCTTGAAAACACGATCAGCCCGCGCGGTTGGCGCGGGCGAGCAGCGCGTGCAGCAGCACATTGCTGCCGGCCTCCGCGTCATCCTGCCGGCAATCCTCGAATTCGCTATGCGAGATGCCGTCCTTGCAGGGGATGAAGATCATCTGCGTCGGGCAATACGGCGCCATCCGGATCGCGTCATGCCCGGCGCGCGAGCGCAGGCGCATCGTACCGAGCCCCTGCTCGGTGGCGATGCCCTCGACGAGATCGGCGAGCGCCGGATCGAAATCGACCGCCGGCCGGTCCGGCGAGGCCTCGACCTCGATCGCGATGCCGGTGCGCTGCGCGATCGCAGCTGCGGCAGCGACGATCTCGCGGCGCATCGCGCCCATGCCGGCGCTATCGGGATGGGTGCCCGAATAGGTGAAGACGACGCGGTGGGGGATGTTGATGCGGTTGTTGGGCCAGAGCCGCAGCGACGCCACCCCCATCGATCCGACCGGGGCGTTGCGATGGCCGATCGCCTCGATCGCGGTGATCAGCTCGGCCGCGGCGGCCAGCGGATTGCGGCGCTGGCCCATCGGCGTCGCCTGGGCGTGGGCGTTGTCGCCGAGGCAGGTGACGTCGGCAAAGCAGTTGAACTCGCTGCCCTCGACCACGCCGATGATGCGCCCGGCCTGCTGCAAACGGTCACCCTGCTCGATATGGAGTTCGAAATAGCTGTCGACCGGGCGGCCCATCGGCGCATCGCCGAGCTGGCGGATCTGCGCCAGCGCCTGCGCGACGGAAACGCCAGCCGGGTCCTTCGACGCATGGGCCGTGGCGAGATCGAGCTGGCCGGTGAACACGGCCGATCCCATCAGGCCCGGCGCGAAGCGCGCGCCCTCCTCATTGGTCCAGTTCACCACCTCGATCGGATGGCGCGTCGTGATGCCGGCCCGGTCGAGCGTGCGGACGCATTCAAGCCCCGCCAGCACGCCGAGCACGCCATCGAATTTGCCGCCGGGCGACTGCGTGTCGATGTGGCTGCCGACGAAGACCGGCGCGAGGCCGGCTTGCGTGCCGTCGCGCCGTCCGAAGATGTTTCCGATCGGATCGACGGAAACGGCGAGCCCCGCCTGCTCGAACCAGTAGCGCAGCAGGCTTCGGGCCGCCCCGTCTGCTTCCGTCAACGCCAGCCGATCGCAGCCGCCCGCCGGCAGCCCGCCGATCTGGGCCAGGATCATGGTGTCGGACCAGAGACGGTCGGGGTCGATCGCGAGGCGAGGCAATGGCGTTCTCCGGGTCGGCGCGCTCAATAGCGCCGCGACAGCCTGCTCCGGCGGATGCGGTTTCGGCAACGCCGAATTTGGCCGCGTCAGAAACCAATGTCTCTTCGGCAGCGCCAGCCTTCGATCATCTTCCCTTCCAGCCAAACCGGTAAGGGCGCACAAGCCTTGATCGGGATCAATGCGGCGGCGGGCGCGTTGTCGATCAAAGAGATGCAGGTCGCCGGGCTCCCGGGTCGGACCCAGCCGAGGAAACCTCAATGCAACTCCCCCACGGTACCGTCATCGCTCTCGTCGATGGCAAGCAGTTCGCGCTTTTCCGCAACAGCGGCAACGAAGCCGACCCGGCGCTCGCAGCGATGCCGGCGCCCGATCTGGACGAGCACAACAGGGCCGGTGGCGCCGGACGGGATTCGAGCTCCGCCAATCCGACCGGGCATCAGATCGACGAAGATGCCCATGCCGCCGCCGTCACCGCCTGGCTCAATCACCAGGTCACCGGACAAAAGCTCGAGCACCTCGTGGTCATCGCCTCGCCCCGGACGCTGGGCGAGATGCGGCGCCATTACCACAAGCAGTTGGAGGCGGCGCTCGTCAGAGAGCTGTCCAAGAACCTGATCGGCAAGAGCGGACCGGAGCTCCTCGCTGCACTGCAGGAGCAATGACCATGCGGCGGCCCCTTGGCGGGGGCGCTGCCATCCGCGCGATCTCAGACTGGGGGCCAGCCATGGCAAGCACGACATCCCGTGCCAGCGGATCTGCCAGGACCATGCCGGGCGCGCTCACGCTCGCCGTCGTCGCCGCGATCGGCGGCAGCTTTGCGATGTCGCAGGCCAGCCGTGCAATGCCGGCCGACGCGCAGCGGCCCGACAATGCCGAGAGCGTCGCCATCGGCAAGCGCGTGGCGCAGCAGCATTGCGGCGGCTGCCATGCCATCGAGGCGAGCGGCGTCAGCCCGAACCCGAAAGCACCTCCGTTTCCGCTGATCGCCGAGCGCTATCCGGGCGGCAACCCGGCGCCCGTTCTGATCGACGGCACGGTGGTGCGCCATCCCGGCATGCCTGAATTCATCCTGATCGAGCACGAAACCGACGGGCTCGTGGCCTATATCCGGCGCGTTTCGCGCCTGTGGAAACCCGCGTCCTGACCCGAGCGGGGGGCTCTCCGCGACAAGAGGAGCACGGCGCTATGAAGGCGATCAACACCAGCCGGCCGCAACCCGATGGCCCGCGCCTGTTCCGATGGGGGCTCGGGGCGCTCTGTGCCGGCGTAGTCTGTGCGGGCGGCGCCCTGGCGCAAGGCGTCGGCGATGCCCGTGCCGGCCGGGAGGTCGCGACGTCGCTGTGCATCCAGTGCCACGAAATCGATGGCGCGGGCCGCGATCCCTCTCGGGTTCCGCCCGGTTTCGGCGCGGTCGCCGATATGGGGTCGCAGACCGCGCTTTCGCTGCGCGTCTTCCTGCAGACACCGCATGGCGCCATGCCCCGCTATCAGCTTACACCCACCGAGACCGACGACGTCATCGCCTATATCCAGAGCCTCAGAGCCCGCTGACGTCAGGAGCGGAATGGAGCTGGACCTCAGCGTCCGGCCGGCTGGACAGGCGAGACGCGGCCAGCGGCGGTCCCGCGTCCCAAGATCTCATCGACCTCATCGGGTTCGATCCGCCGTTGGTCGAACAGCCGTCGCGCGATGGCCGCATGGGCCAGACGCGCCGACGGCTGGTAAAGGATAACGGTGGCGGCCCTGGCGCAGCGCGCTCGCAGGAGCGCCTCATCGGGCGGCCGCAGCAGCGCGATATAGGGCGCCATCTGCTCAAGATCATCCGCATGCGAATGGAGTTCGCCGGGATACCATTTCGTCGCCTCGCCTTCGTTCCAGTAGATCATCTCGCCACAATGGCCGGCCGACAGGATCGTGATCTCGACCTCGGCGCGCCCGAGATCGCCCGGCCTGTCCTTCTGGAAGCCGCGCCGATAGGGCTCGAAGCAGGTCTCGCCGGAGAAGCCGTAAGGCGGCCGAAGCCAGGCATGGGTGATGTAGCGCTGGTGATGCCAGCCGACGACGATATGGCCGGCCTCGTGAAAGGCGCAGGCGGCGCGCCGGATATCGGCAGGAATGGCGCTGAGAATCGGCATGACGCTTTTCATGTCATTGCCGTCGCCGCTTGCGCAATGGCGACTGGCACCGATCGCCGCATGGAAACGACGGCTGGCCCAATGACAGGCCTGCCCCGCGCCGACGCGGTCCGAACGCGACCGTTCGAACGCGTGACCGTTGCCGTTCCGGGCCCTGACGCCGTCACGAAATCCCACATTGCCGAAGCAGGCGCGATCAGCTATTGCCCTTCCACGGTTTGCGCCCGTAGCTCAGCTGGATAGAGCGCTGCCCTCCGAAGGCAGAGGTCACACGTTCGAATCGTGTCGGGCGCGCCATTTAACACGTTGATTTAATTGGAATTCCCGTGGTGGCCCTGCTGTTCGCTGGTGTGGCGCCGGTTTCAAATAGCCACCGGGTAGCCACGCAGTGTCGCTTCGAGGCGCTCTCCCCTTTCAGACATTTTGACTATAACCTTCTGCAGCGGGCCATTCCGGCGTAGGTTATGTCCACTCCCGGGCGTTTCTGCTTAGTGACCATGATCCGTGCCCCGCAAACTGGACCAGTTGCGTTTGGACTTCTCCGCGCCAAAAATCGTTCGGCCAGAAGGGACGGAAGACAATGAAGGCATCGAAGTTCTCGGGCGCACAGAAGGCGCTCTTCATCAAGCAGGGCAGCGAGGGCACGCCCGTTGCGGATATCTGCAGAAGGGCAAGGATCAGCCAGGCGACCTATTGCAGTTTTAGGGAGAAATATGACGGGCTGCCTCCGCCGGAGACGCGGCGACTGATCACACCCGCCTCATGAATGCCGCTGCCTATCGCGACTTCGTCATCGAGATCGTCTGTCGAGCCGGCAAGGAACCCCGCTTCACAGCCCTGCCAAGGCAACGCTTCGTGGAGTGTACCTTCGGCTGGGTATTATGCACCAGTTGGTCTCTTTACAAGGCTGGCGGAATTGTGGGTATGGAGCGTTACCGCATCGCAAACAACAACGCGCGCCCTTTCCAAGGGCCCTGATTAAACGTTGATCCAACAACCTGAAACGGTTCAAAAATAAATCTAGACGACATGATCGTAAACAACAGCTGTTAAACTGACGGAAACATCGATGCGTATTGCCATATTACAGTCAGCATACCTTCCTTGGAAGGGTTATTTTGATATAATTGGCGCTGTCGATGTTTTTGTTATTTACGACGACGTTCAGTATAGCAAAAATCACTGGCACAATCGCAATCTGATCAAGACGCAGCACGGCATCAAATGGCTGACCGTCCCCGTTTCGAAGGTGGAGGGGGCGTTCCAAAACATCGAGGATGTCTCGCTGCCGGCACCGTTTGCACAGAAGCATTGGCGCGCTATCCAGCAGGCCTATTCGCGCACCGCATTTTTCGGACGTTACGCGCCGTCTATCGCGGCGCTGTACGAGCAGGCCGCGGAGGCCACGAATCTCAGCCAGTTGAACGTGCTGTTCCTGGAGGCCATTACATCGATACTCGGATTCAAGACACGATTTGTACAATCTCGGAATCTGGAGATCGTCGGGGCACGCACGGCGAGGCTGGCCGGCATCTGCAGAGCGCTCGGCGCCACCCATTATCTTAGCGGCCCATCTGCTAGGGCATATCTTGACGAGAGTTTGCTAGACCGAAATGGTATCGCCGTCGAATGGATGGATTACTCGGGATATCCGACCTATCCGCAACTGCATGGAGATTTTTCCCACCATGTCTCCATTCTCGATCTGCTTTTTAACACTGGCCCGGATGCGCTACGTTACATGAAAGCCGGTCGAGCAAATCATGACTAAGTCGTTCTTGGATCGGTGGTGCGCCTCGATACCGGGTCTCATCAAAGTCGCCGACGGACATTGGCGTTCCGAGACGTTGGGCGACCCAGTATCCTATCCTGAGGACGATCTCGCGCTGTTGGCGGAGATCGAGCCCGATTCCTATTGGTTCAACCACCGAAACCGCGCCATCGAAGCAGTCATGAAGCGTTTTCCGCCGCACGGAACCGCCTTCGACATCGGTGGTGGCAACGGCTACGTTAGTCAGCATCTGTGCCGGGTGGGCTTCGACTGCATTGTGGTCGAACCGGACCCGAATGGCTCGGCAACCGCTCGCATGCGTAAGGTTGCTACCGTCGAGGCGGCCTTTCAGGAGTTGGCCATCCCTCCCGCCAGCATCCCGGCAATCGCTTTGTTCGACGTCCTGGAACACATCGCCGATGACGGCACAGCTCTTGCGAGCCTATACGCCTCCCTGGCGCCCGGTGGACGCGCCTACGTCGCGGTGCCGGCGTATCGGTGGCTTTGGTCGGCGGAGGACAGGCATGCTGGTCACTTTCGGCGCTACACGCGACGTTCGCTCGGCAGGGCGCTACGACGAGCGGGCTTTGAGGTCGAGTTCTCCACCTATCTGTTCGAAGTCCTCGTCCCCGCGGTGCTTTTGCTGAGAGCTTTGCCGAGTTGGCTTGGGTCGAGGCAAGGAGGCGGTCTCCAAAGCGCCGCCGACCACGCGTTGCCGGATTCAGCCATCGGGCGATTCGTCGGGCGCCGCCTCAAGAGGGAGCTGGCTCGTTTGCAAGCCGGAGCAACGGTGCTAATGGGCACCAGCGTGCTGGCGGTGGCAAGGCGGCCGGATGCCACCTGAGCCTGACCATCTGGAGAGGGCTGTCTTGAAACTGTCGGTCGTCGCGACGCTTTACAAATCAGCGGGCTACATTGAAGAATTCTGCACTCGCGTTTCCGCTGCGGCTCGGACGCTGGTGGGGAATGAATTTGAGATCGTCCTCGTCAATGACGGCTCGCCGGACAACAGCCTGGATATCGCCCTGGCACGAGCGGCCCATGACCCGCACATCAAAATCGTCGACCTGTCCCGGAATTTTGGTCATCACAAGGCCATCGTCACTGGGCTAAGCCAGACGCAGGGGACGTTCGTCTATCTGATAGACATTGACCTCGAAGAGCAGCCGGAATGGCTCATTCCGTTTCATGCCAAGCTGGTCGATGAAGGATGTGACATGGTTTATGGCGTTCAGCGCCAGCGGAAGGGCGGCTGGTTTGAGCGTGTTTCCGGCGCAATGTTCTACAAGCTGTTCGCCTTTTTCACCGGCGTGCGGTTGCCGTCGAACTGGGTCACTGCCGCTATCATGACGCGGCGCTTCGTGGATGCGCTGGTTCTGCATGACGAGCGCGAAATGTTCCTGGGCGGCCTGTATCACCTCAACGGATTCGATCAGCGTGGCCATGTGATCGACAAGGTAAGCACGAGTTCCACGACATACACACTCGGCAAACGGCTCTCGCTATTGGTTGGAGCGGTTACGGCGTTCAGCACGCTTCCGCTGATGTGGATTTTCTACACCGGCTTACTGATATCTTTCGGATCGTTCTTGTTCGGAACATACATCGTATTAAGGCAGCTGATCTTCGATATAGCCGTCGCTGGATGGGTATCTGTTATCGTTTCGGTGTGGTTCTTGGGTGGTCTGTCGATTCTGTTCATAGGCATCATTGGAATTTACCTAGCGAAAACGTATTCAGAATCAAAGCGAAGACCATATACAACTATTAGGAATGTGTATCCCGCGAGGCAATTCAGCAAGTCTGCTGCCGCAGGGAGCTGACAGATCAGGATGGTAGGGACCTTGGCCAAAACTCACGAATCCGCATCGACGTCGTATTCGAACGCAGCCAGCCTCGATGCGCGCATGGCGATCTTCGAGGCGATGCAGGCGTACAGGGCGACGCCCGAGGAAAAGGAACGCTCGCTCGGCCTTTTTCTGCGCGGCTCGTTGCTAGCCAGGCTTCTCGCCGTGGCGGATATCTACAGGCAGATCGTCGATCTGCCTGGAATGGTGTTCGATGTCGGCACTTGGCGGGGCCAAACCGCCGTGCTGTGCGAGAATTTGCGGGCGATCTACGAGCCGCTGCATCTCAATCGGCGCATTGCCTGCTTCGACACCTTTTCAGGATATGCAGGTTTCTCCGAGAGGGACAAGGCAACGGCTCTCCATGCGGACGGGACCTATGCGCTTGAGGGGCCGGACTATGCCCAGTTCCTGCGCGATTTGCTCGTGATGCACGAGAAGAGCAATGCTCTCGGTCACAATAATGGCAAGCACCGCGTGATAGCCGGCGATTGCCGCGAAACGATCCCGCAGTTTTTTACCGACAACCCTGGCGAGTTTATTGCGCTCGCGTTTTTCGACGTCAATTCCTACAAGCCGACGCTTGAGGCCTTCGACCTCATCTATGATCGGCTCGTTCCGGGCGGAATCATCGCTTTCTGGCAACTTACCCGCGACGTCATCCCGGCAGAGGGGCGCGTCTACGCGGAAAACATCCTTGGCAAGGTCTCGCATCGGATCCGCCGCGCGGAGACCTATCCAGGCCTTTGCTATATCATCAAATCCGTTTCCGCACAGACATGAAGACCGTCATCATCGGCAATGGGATCGTCGCGCTCACCATAGCGTTCCGCTTGACCCAGCGAGGCAATCCGGCAGACGAGATAGTGATCGTCGGTGGTCGCCAGCGCCCGTCATCGGCCACGCTGGCAGCGGCGGCCATGCTCAATTCCTACGCGGAGATCGAGGCGGGGTCGCTCGACAGCGAACTCGATCGTTACCGCTTCGAACTCAGCCGGGATGCAACGGCTGCCTGGCGGTCATTCGAGGAAGAGCTTTCGGCGAGCGTTGGCGGCGACAGCAGCCGATTTGGAGCGCAATCGGCCGCCGGTCGCGTATCGCGGGGCACCTTCATCGTCAACAACACCGCAACCGACGATCTCGAAGACGAGAGCTTCGAAGCGATCGTTGCAGCTCTCGATCACTATCAGGAACCCTATCAATGGGTCTCGCCCAGGGATATCCCGCAATACAATCCCAGGCAGCGCACGCGAGCGTTGCGGGCGATCCTGATTGAGAACGAAGGCTGGCTCAATCCACGCCTGACGCTGGAGAAGCTCGATTTCGTTTTGCAGCAGGATGTGCGCGTCACGGTGTTGGACACGGAAGCCCGGCGTCTTCTGGCTACTGACGGGCGCGTGAGCGGCGCCGAGCTTGATGACGGCACGATCGTCGATGGCGACCGCTTTCTGCTGGCGGCTGGTGCCACGGTCTCGGACATTCTCCGCGCCAGCGATCTTGGGCTGAGCGTTCAGCGCGTTTTCTCGGGCGTCGGCACTTCCATCGAGATCAAGAGCCCGGAATTTGCGTTGACCGCCTGCATCCGGACGCCGAACCGTGGGCTTGCCTGTGGTGTCTACTCCGCCCCCTACCCCGGCGCGCCCGGAGAGGATCAGGATCACGTCCTGATCGGTGCGTCGAACTTCATTTCTCCGGACCGCGTCACACGGCCTCGACTCTCAGCGGTCGATAACCTTCTGCGGAACGTGATCGATCAAATCAATTCGAACTATTATCGCGCAGAACTCGTCCGCGTGAATGTCGGACTGCGACCATCGAGCCAAGACACCTATCCCATGCTCGGACAAACTGAGATCCCGAATTTCTTCATCGCAACGGGCACGAAGCGAGACGGCTTTCACCTGTCCCCCCTTATTTCCACGATCCTGGCGGACATCATGGATGGCAAAGCGGTCGATCCCCGTTTCTCCGCTCTCCGCCCGGACCGTCCTTTGATCCGTGCGCTCTCACGTCAGCAGGCCATCGACAAGGCGGTACGACACACGATCAACGCTGCCTATCAGCATGGTTTTGCGCCGCCAGACGGCCGTCTGGACGACCAGATCGCCAAGCTTCACCGGGATAATTTCGAACGGTTGCATGATCAGGTTGGCGCCCATGACTGGGGCATTCCGCCGGAAATGCTCGACATGTACCGCTATGGCCATGCGGTTGCGTGAGTGCGGGCGGCCAAGAGCATCCCGCTGTCGTGGGAGGAGGCCGCATCGCGCAGGCGGGCGCATATGTGCCGCAGCGCGATGGCAACTCCATCTCCGTCAGCCGCGGCACCACTAGCCCTGCGTCGAGCTCGCGATTAACAGCACCCCGAGGACGATCATGACGTTGCCGCCCAGTGCCTGCCATGAGAACGTCTCGCGCAGCAGAACCAGCGAGCCGAAAAATATGAGGGGATATGACAGGGCCGCGAACGGATAGGCGACAGACAGGGGCAGCCGCGAGATCGCTGCATACCAAAGCAGGCTTGCGACCAGCAGCCCGCCAATACCGATCCAGATTGCCCAATCGGCTGCAAGCTGCAATCCGTAGGCAAGCAGTTCTCGCGGCGATAGCGGTATAGCCCCGAGCAAGCCAAGTCTCGATTTGATCAGAATCTGCGCGGCGGTGAGAGACAGAACCGCCACAGCGATCAGGGCCATCCCGACGAATTTGGTATCCAATTCTGCCTCCCGTCGGCCGCCACGTCAGCCCTTGGCACGTCAGATTCCCTATGGCAATACACTCGCCCGAATATGGACCGCGCAGCATGATCCTCTTCAATGAGCCCTACCTCACCGGTCGAGAGCAAGAGTATATAGCCGAAGTCTTTGCGCTTAGGGAGTTCGGCGGAAACGGGGATTTCTCGAGACGGGCCGCAGGTCTTCTTGAGCAGTCGCTTGGAAAGTCGCGCGTCCTGCTCACTCATAGCTGCACTGCAGCGCTGGAAATGAGCGCTCTTCTTTGTGGCTTGGGGCCAGGCGACGAAGTTATCGTCCCATCCTATACCTTTTGTACAACTGCGTCGGCAATGCTGCGTACCGGGGCGCGGGTCGTGTTCTGCGAAATCGATGCTGAAACTCAGATGATGGACATGACCGATGTTGCGGCCCGCATAACCGACCGAACGCGGGCCATCGTCCCGGTCCATTATGCGGGAATCGCCGCGGACATGGATGGTCTTCAGACCGCGATCGGCGGTCGCTCCATCGACGTCATTGAAGATGCGGCGCAGGCGCTTGGAAGCACGCTAGACGGAAAGCCGCTGGGCACGTTTGGGCGCTTCGGTTGCTTTTCGTTTCATCAGTCGAAGAATCTCCATGCGGGGTTGGCCGGCGCCTTGGTGATCCGCGATCCCTCCGACGAGGGGGAGGCGTTCTGCGTCTGGGAACGCGGCACCAACCGTCAGCAATTCATCGACGGGATGGTCGATAAATACACTTGGGTCGCTTTGGGATCGAGTTTCTATCCGACGGAGTTGCAGGCAGCCATGCTGCTCGCGCAGTTGGAAAGACAGGATGAGAACACTGCCCGAAGGGTCGCGCTGTTCGAAGCTTATCGTGAAGGTCTCGGGGCCTTGGAGCAGCATGGATTGGCTCAATTGCCCCGCGTTGATGCGCGCCGCAGCGTGAATGGCCACGCGTTTTCGCTGATCTTCACTGATCCGGCAGTGCGTGAGCACGCCCGCAAGGAACTTAATGCCGCCGGCTACCAAGCGCAGTTCCACTACATCCCGCTGCACTCGTCGCCGATGGGCCTTTCAATGGGATATCGAGCCGAAGATCTGCCGGTGACCGAGGACATTGCGGCGCGAGGACTACGTCTGCCGCTCTATTATGACATGAGCATCGACACCGTTCGCGGCATCACGTCCACTCTCTTGAGTGTACTCGGCGTGGCGGCATGAACTCGGCCGGTGGGGGCGCGGTACCAAACTCCGATGCAACGCGTTTTTTTTGGGTACGGCTGTCGCTGATCCTTTTCGGCGCAGTCGGCCTAGCCCTGGCGCTGTGGCTCAATCGGTCTCAACTCCTCATCGGGTTCGATGGTGGATACATAAGAGATCTCGCCCGTCGTCAGTTCTTGTGGGACGTGCCACTCACGTCGATTTCCATGGATATTTACCAGGGCATCGGTGACATCTTCTTCTGCGCGATGAATGTCACGCTGTTTCCCTCATTTGCGTTGACGGCGTGGATGGGACAGACCGATTTCGCGAAAGTCGGTGTCTATTTCGTCGTCGCAATCGAGATGCTCGCTGCGACCGCATGTTTGGCGCGGACCTTGGGGATGAACTGGCCACCAGCCTTCGCCGCCGGATTGCTCATCTGTCTTTGCATGCTTCCGCTCAGCGGGTCGGGGTTGATCTATCCCATCCTGTCACTCGTTCCTCAACAGGGCACGCTGATTGCCGTGTCCTCATTGCTCGGCGCCTGCTTTCTGCGGTTCGGGCAGACAGGGGTCCGTCAAGACTTGCCGTTCGCCGTGGGGGCGATAGGCCTCGTGGCGTTCTTTCTTCTGGCGAGTCCGTTGACGCTGATCCTCGCGATCCCGTTCCTGTTGATCTGCGGCGTGGCGGGGTTGATCGGCGCGAAATGCTCACGCGAGCGGGCAGCCAAGTCCTGGCTTGTCGCCAGCTTCTTACTTTTCCTGACCGCCACCGGGCCCGCTGCGTATGTGCTTGGGCTCTTCGTCGACACCGCCGTCTTCGTTTTTCCGGGCGAGTTCGTCAATAATCGCGCGACCGTTCTCATGGCGTCGATCCTGTTCCACTGGTCCACGGTGGGGCCGGTGGGCCCGATCCTTGCTGTGCTTGCCTTTTGCGGCGCGGTTCTTGGCATCTTCGACCGCTCAAACCGGCGGATGCGCGTCTTTGCGGTCGCGCTGCTGACCTATTTCGTGTCGAGGATGTCGTTCTGGAGCTTGACTTATCTCGTCGATTTTTGGCGCGGGCCCGGCGCCCTCTATTTCGAGTTCTTCGTTCTGCCACTCTACGCCATCTTTGCGGTGCGCTTTGTCGGACGCTGCATTGGCCGTTGGGGCGCCGCGTTGGGGGCCTGGAGCATTCCGTTGCTTGTCGGAGGCACGGCTTCCGCGGCAGTCGTCCTCGCCGTCACGGGCCATCGAACCAATTGGGGCTTTCCCTATCCACCCGCAGCGACTCCGTTCACCGACATCATCGCATCCGAAAGCGCGGTGCCACTTGGCAGCAATTTTGCCGGCCGCACCGCCAGTATCATGATGCTGCCGGAAAAGGCGTCTGTCGGATGGGAGGATCTTCATCAACTCGACAGTGCTCTTTCCGCGGCGACGGGCAACGAGATGCGTCTGGTCGGGCTGAGCCATTTCGGAATACCAACTCTCTTCCAGTACGGTCCAACGACGACTCCAGCCTTCCACATCGTGACGTCGCGCTTATTGGCTCGTGATGAAGATCGTCAAACACGAAGCGTGCAAGTTTCGCGACGGATCGAAGCGCCGGCACTTGGCATGCTGGGTGTTCGTTTCGTGATCTCGGATCTGCCGCCGCCGGTGGATCGGGCCCGCCTTCGCGGTACAATGCCGTACAGCGGTGGAACCATCCATCTTTACGAGCTCGATCGACCCAATTTGGGTAACTATTCGCCCACCCGGTCCCTCGGCGCACTGGACATCGGGCCAGCCGTCGCGGCAATGAAATCTGCCGATTTCGATCCGGTGGAGAGCTTCACGGGCGCGCCTGACGGTGTCGAGGTCGGTCCTCTCACGCCAGCGACGGACGCATCGATGTCCTTCGACGGCGTCGGACTTCATGTTCGTGCGAAAACGGCCGGGCGGTCCGTGCTGATCTTGCCCATCGAGTATAGCCGCTGTCTCGAATTCGTTCAGGCACCGGGATCAAAAGGTCGCGTCTTCCGCGCCAACGTCGTTGAGGTTGGAATCCTGTTCGAGGGCGAGTTGGCAACCGAATTGACGCTCCGCCATGGGCCATGGAGCAATCCGCTGTGCCGCATCCGTGACCTGATGGAAATGCGAGAGCTAGGGCTGGCTAACCTCCCGGCTCGATAGGCGCTTGATGCGTTGCACTCGGGTGTCACATATTGACGGCGCTTACCTCCACCGAGGTCCGCCGAAACTTGCCCAAGCAGCTGACGTGCTCCCCGGAAGATTCCAGCACGCGTTGGCCTAAAATCGGGAAGCATTTCACGATGTGCCAGAACGAACTTCAAGCCGGATTAGAACCGAAGGGCAACGTCAGGGGCAACGTCATCGCTTATGGGTTTACGGCCTGATCTGCTGCCTCACAGGGCAGACGGCTGCTGTCCAAGCCCCAAAATGATTTCGCGTTGGCGGGTTCGAGCGACCTGCCCATAGGAGGTGAAGGTCGTCAGTGCATTGTCGTGCCCTAGGTTCTGCGACCACGCCTTGAACTGTTCTGGCGTACGGCAGCGCTCTTGCCCTATGACGTTGCCCCCAGTTTTTATCCAGCGCTGAGTTTGTTTCCGGCGATTTTGGAGCCCCTTGGGGCAGGTGAAGCGACGGGGTCTGGCGCTGTGCTTGTCGCATAGCGCGGCGCCAGGGCCCGGCGCGGGGTGAAGGTCGAGGCGAAGGCCGTGGGCGTCTGCCCGCCGAGCTGGGAGTGAGGGCGGGCGGTGTTGTAGTCCGCGCGCCAGTGGGCCAATGCGGCTCGTGCCTGCGACAGGGACGAGAAGAGCGTCTCGTTCAGCAGTTCGTCTCGCAGGCGGCCATTGAAGCTTTCGATGAAGCC
>UCBZ01000012.1 GCA_900470775.1 Hyphomicrobiales bacterium
GCGCGCGAAAAGGGCGCGATCGCGTCCGCCTTGATGACATCTGGCTTGGTGGTGTCGAGAAGCACGGCCGGGTCTGCCCTGGTCATTGTCGCCACCCCTGCGCATCCGGGCGCGGGAGGGCGGCATTGCTATGAGGCCAAGACATTGGCATTGCTGCGGCCAAGGTCAAGCGCAGCCTTTGTCGCGGCCGTCATGTGAGTGAGTGCAGCATGTCATCCTGGCCGACCGAAATCCGCCTCTCGAAAGACCGCCGGACACTCCACGTCATCTTCGACGATGGCGCTGCCTATGCGCTTTCGGCCGAATTGCTGCGGGTCGAGAGCCCCTCGGCCGAGGTGCAGGGCCATGGCCCGACGCAGAAGAAGACCATCCCCGGCAAAGCGCAGGTCGAGATTCTCAAGGTCGAGCCGGTGGGTCACTATGCCGTGAAGCTCACCTTCGACGACATGCACGACACCGGCATCTTCCCCTGGGACTATCTGCGCGAGCTGGGCGAGACCGGCGAGGTCAAGCTGCAGGCTTATCTCGACGCGCTGATTGCGCAGGGCCTGTCGCGAGAGCCGACGCGCAAGAAGTGAGGGAGACCCGCGACTAATCGGCGCTTCGCCTTACCAGAGCGGCGCCCCGTCCATCGTCGAGACATGCGCCGAAATCACCTTCCAGCCGAGATCGGGGAAGCGGACCCAGCTCTGGCTCTGCCGGCCGATCAGCTCGCGCCCGCGAACCTTGAACTCGAGGTTCACCGTCGCGATGTCACGCCCCAGCGTCAGGATTTCGAGCCTGATCCGCTTTTCCTTGATGCCGGGTCCCGGCGGGCGGGCGATGCGGTGGCCGTGGATCTCGGCGAAACCGTAGCCGTTCTCGTGCAGCGCATAGCGGATCGTATGCGGGCTGTTCCAGAAGGTCGCGTCGAGCACCTCGACATTCTTGTCGATCAGGGCCTGCTCGTAACGCTCGAACAGCGCTGCCACCTCAGCGACCACCTCGGGCAGGTTGGGAGTGAGATCGGTCACGCGGTGGTCTCCATGGCTTGAGAGACGGCAATGAGCGCAGCATCCGTGCCGCGCCCGCCGATGATGGAAAGCCCGACCGGCGCTCCATCCACCATGGCTCCGGGGATGCTCACCTGCGGCGAGCCGGTGAGGCCGCCCTGCGCGCACAGGCAGCTGATCTGGTCGCGCAACGGCTGCAGCACGGGCAAGCTCAGGCCGCGTTTCGGGGCAGGGAAGGGGGTGGTCGGCAGGCACAGGATCGTGCCCGGCGGCAGCAGGTGACGTAGCCTCGCACGCGCCTCCTGCCGCATCAGCGCAGCCCAGTTGCGCTCCGCCACCGGCATCTGTGCCCCGACAAGCAGCGCGGCGACGACACTGAACGCCATGCGCGGATTGGCGCTCTCGACCCAGGGCTGGAAGGTCTGCCAGGCTTCGACCGGCTGCAGCGTGCGCTGGGCTCTCGCCCAGACGGAAAGGCCCTGCGGTGCCATGATCTCCTCGCGGACATCGCCGACGATCCGCCCGAGGCGTTCGACCATGGGCTTCAAAGCCTCGGCAACCTCCGGATCGGCGAAGCCGAAGGCATCGACGGCGACGAGAAGCGTCGTCGGCAGCGGGCCGGGCGCCTCGCCCAACATCACCGTCGAGACTTTGGCGAAGGTCTGCGCATCGCGCGCGAACCAGCCCGTCGTGTCGGAGCTCGGCGCCTGCGGCAGCATACCGGCCACATTAACGCGGCCATGGGTCGGGCGGATGCCGTAGAGCCCGCAGAAGCTCGCCGGCACGCGCACAGAGCCGCCGGTATCGGTGCCGAGCGCGGTATCGCAAATCCCGGCCGCCACCGCCGCCGCCGACCCCGAAGACGAGCCGCCCGGCACGCGGCCGGGCGCGGCTGTGTTGGTCGGCGTGCCGTCGAACGCGTTCTCGCCGAGGATGCCGAGCGAGACCTCGTCGGTGATGGTCTTGCCGATCAGCTCGGCCCCCGCATCGAGCAGGGTCTGGACCGCGAAAGCGTGGCGGTCCGGCACGGGATTGAACTTGGCCCAGTCATGGTTGCCGCCGCCGGTGGGCACGCCCGCGACGTCGAACAGATCCTTGGCCGCGAAGCTCAGCCCCGCAAGAGGCCCGCCGGATCGGCCGGGAAGCCGAACCCGCGGCCCGGGCACGAAGGCATTGACGACATCATCCATGGTCACTCTCGATCATTCGTTCGCAAGAATCCGCTGCCGCGCAGGATGTCAGCGCACCGACCATATGTCGCCGCCATGTGGATGATAATGCGCGTCGCCGCTTGGCCCGACGAACAACAACGCTGGGGCTGGCGGGTTGCCGACGATGGAGGCCGGTGCACTACTGACAGGCTCGGCAAAGGAGGAAACGATGGTCGCAACGACGCCCGCAACAACCACGAAAGCCGGAACCGCAATCGCGGCCGCCCTCATCTCATGGGCCGTGGCGGCTCCCGCCAGCGCGCAGACGCCGCCAAGGCACGACGAATTCTACTGGATCGGCCAGATCAACAAGGCCAGCACCGTCATCAACAGCGAGGAAGGCCTGCTCGACCCCGCGCTGGCGCCACGGATCGCGGCCGGGCTCGACACCATGCTCAAGGCAGCCGAAAAGCCCGGTGCGAAGCGGCCGACGCTGGTCATCACCTTCGAGCCGCTGCTGATCGAGGCGGCCGGCGTCGAGGCGACGCTGCTCCATGCCGGGCGCTCCAGCCAGGACATGCTGGCGACGGTGCGTGCCGCGATCATGCGCGACGGTTTGCTGCGGCTTGCCGGGCAACTGCGCCGGCTGAACGCGACGATGGTCGCGCTCGCCGAGAAGCATGTCGGCACCATCGTGCCGAATTACACCAACGGCGTCGCCGCCCAGCCCAACAGCTATGGCCATTACCTGCTCGGCCATGTCGCGGGCCTGGAGCGCGATGCCCAGCGCCTGCAGGAAGCCTATGCGCGGCTCGACCGTTCGCCGATGGGCACGACGGTTTTGAACGGCTCGAGCTGGCCTTTGAACCGCGACCGCATGGCCAGCTATCTCGGCTTCGCCGAGAAGATCGACAACGCCTATGACGCAGCGCAGATCACGGCCACCGAGATGCCGGTCGAGATCGGCGCGCTGACCACCAGCATCGCCCTGCATGCCGGCGCCTTCGTCGAGGACGTCATGACCCAGTATGCGCAACCGCGCCCCTGGATCCTGCTGACAGAGGGCGACGGCAACACCTATGTCTCGAGCGCCATGCCGCAGAAACGCAATCCCGGCCTGCTCAATTCCACGCGCAGCCAGGCCTCATCCGTGATCGGGCTCGGCATGGGCCGCATCCTGCAGGCGCACAACATTCCGCCCGGCATGAGCGACGCCAAGTCCGTCCGCGACAATGCAGCCGTCATCGCCGAGACCGGCGCAATGCTGGAGAGCTGGAACAAGATCCTGTCCGCGCTGGTGATCGACCCCAAGCGGGCGCTGGAAGAGCTCAACAACGACTGGACCGCTTCCCAGGAACTCGCCGACGTGCTGATGGCGAAATACAAGCTGCCCTTCCGCGTCGGGCACCATTTTGCCTCCGAGATCGTCGACTACGCCAAGACGAACGATATCCGGCCGACCGATTTTCCCTATGCGGAGGCGCAGCGCATCTATCGCCGGACGCTCAGCGAGATGAAGGTCAGTGGCGGTGAGCTCCCGGTCAGCGAGGCCGAGTTCCGCGCCACGCTCGATCCGGTCGCGATCATCCGCAACCGCGCCACCGTCGGCGGCCCCCAGCCGGCCGAAATGACGCGGATGCTCGCCGCCGCGAAGCAGACGCTGGCGCGTCAGGAGGAGTGGATCAAGCAGCGCCGTGAGCGCATCGACGGCGCGCTGGCCGGGCTCGATCGCGATTTCGCGAAGGTTCTGGCCCGTGCAAACTGACGCGGGAGGCAAAGAAAAAGGCCGGCGTTTCCGCCGGCCACGTTCAGAACATTCGGTCCGGTAGCTCAGCGGGCGACGACAACGCGGGTGCCGACCTTCACGCGCTCATAGAGGTCCATCACGTCCTCGTTGAGCATGCGGATGCAGCCCGAGGAGACCGCCTGTCCGATGGTCTCCGGCTCGTTCGAGCCGTGGATGCGGTAGAGGGTCGAGCCGAGATACATGGCGCGGGCGCCCATCGGGTTCTCCGGGCCGCCGGGCATGAAGCGCGGCAGGTCGGGCCGGCGCTTCAGCATCTGGGACGGCGGTGTCCAGGTCGGCCATTCCTGCTTGCGGGTGATCGTCTGCGAGCCGGCCCAGTCGAAGCCGGGGCGGCCGACGCCGACGCCGTAGCGCATCGCCTTGCCGTCGGGCATGACGAGATACAGACGGCGCTCGCTCGTGTTGATCACGATCGTGCCGGGATTGTACTTGCCGCTGAAGGAAACGACCTCGCGCGGGATCGCCGTCGCCTGTGCCTTGGCCGGATCCTCATAGGTGAACAGCGGCTGACGCGTCAGCGGATCGATCTCGGCACGCGCCGACGAGGCCATAGCGAGCATGGCAAGGCCAGTGAACGTGGCCATGCGGAAAAAGCGGTTCATTGGGACCTCGGGCGGGCGGCTGAAGGAGCGCGGGACATGAAGTTGACCCCAAAAAGTCAACATCTCCTCAATTTTCTGTCAGAGTCCGGCCACGCCCGCAATCGCGTGCTCATCACATCGGTGCGAGGTGACGGCCTTTGACGTCTTCCGTTGCGCACATGCAACATGGCTCCGGCCAAGACGGCTGAGCGCCGGCGCAGCGCCTTGCCGAGCCGGGACAAAGTTAGCCGTGGGATCACTCAGGCCGGCGTCTGGATTGGGCGCCGCAACCAAGGTCGCGAGGCCCAGGCGTCCGTAACCGGCGAATGAACCTCAGGCGTCCAGATCGGCGATGCCGAAGGTCTGGAGCAGTTCCTTCCGGCTCATGCAACTGACGTCGAAGGTGACGGACCGGCCCTTGAACTCGGGCTTCTTGCCGAACTCCGCCGTCATGTTGTCGGTGATGGAGTCGATACGCGCCTCGCAGGCCTCGACGGTGGTGAAATGCACGTCCGCCACGCGTGCAGAAGTGCATTTGGCTTCGCCCGACACGCAGGCCAGAATAATCATCGTGAATGCGTCCATCACCCGTCCTTTTCGGATGTCGATGTCCCCAGCCAGCTAAGCACAGCAAGTTCCGCGCCAGCCCGATGTCGGGTGTGTTGCGGCATTGCCGCTGTGGCGGGGAAAGGGGATGGCGCCGGCGCGCAGGCGTGTATTGTCGGGCTCGATCGACTCCAAATGCTCCCGCGAGGTCCATAGGCGTGCCGCATCCTCCCCTGCATATCGACTTCCTGAACGCGCTCGATGTCGAGGCGCTGAAACTCACCGATGCGGAAATCATTGCCGCTGTCGAGGCAGGACTTGCCGCCCAGGGGCAAAAGGCGACCGAGATCGAGCCGCGCGTCCACCTGATGCCGAAGGCGGGCGCGAACGGTCATTTCAACGTGCTGCGCGGCGCCTTCCGCGCGCCGATCAACCGGGCCGGCGTCAAGGTGATCGGCGACTTCGTCGACAACTACAAGCTCGGCCTGCCCTCGGAGATGGGCCTGCTCCTGCTGATGGACCCGCTGACCGGCGTGCCCACTGCGATCGTCGATGGCAGTCACCTCACCGATATGCGCACCGGCGCAATCACCGCGATCGGCGCCAAATATCTCGCCCGTAAGGGCTCCAGGGTGCTCGGCCACGTCGGCGCGCGCGGCACGGCCTACTGGAATGTCCGCCTGCTCGATTCCCTGTTCGATTTCGACGAGATCCGCGTTCATTCGCGCCGGCCGGAAAGCCGCGACGCCTTCGGCGCGAGGCTCTCCGCCGATCTCGGCAAGCGCGTGGTTGTGACCGATGACTGGCGCTCCTGCGTGGAAGGCGCTGACATCGTTGTCGAGGCCTCGCGGCTGAACGCGCCCGAGCCGATGCTCAGGACGGAATGGATCAAGCCGGGTGCCTTCGTCGTACCCTATGGCACGATGAGCGCGGTCGAGTTGTCGCTGACCGACATCATGAGCAAGCTCGTTGTCGACGATTGGGGCCAGTGCAAGGGTGGTCCCTTCGGCTCGCTGCGGGCGCATGTCGAGGCCGGCAAGCTCTCCGAAGAGACGCTGCACGCCGAGATGGGCGAGATCGTCGCGGGGCTGAAACCCGGCCGCGAAAACGAGAACGAGACCATCCTGTTTTGGCATCGCGGCCTCTCGCTCTCGGACATCGCGCTCGGGCATTTCATGCTGGAGAAGGCCAAGACCATGGGCCTCGGCCAGCGGCTGCGCTACGCGTGAGCCTGATCGCCAATGCGCGGATGTATGCCGTCGACGCCGCGACGGCAGCAATGTGGTCAGCCCTGTTTGCGCGGATCTCGGCGCTGAGCGGGGTTCCGCTCGAGGTGATCGCCCATGCCGCGCTGGCGCCGTTGGAGGACCTCTGGCGCCGCGACGATCTCGGCCTCGCCTTCATCTGCGGCTATCCCTTCGCCGGCGGCTCGTTTCCGGTCAGGCCGGTCGCGGTGCCGATCCCGGCGTCGGGCGATGGCCGGCCGGTCTATGCGAGCCATCTCGTGGTGCGGGCCGATAGCACCACCGAGACGCTTGAGGATAGCTTCGGCAAGCGCATCGGCTGGACGGTTGAGCATTCGCAATCGGGCTTCAACGCCGTCAGGACGCATCTGCTCGAAACCTGGCGGGAGCGGGGGCCGCTCTATGCACAGAGCATCGGCCCGCTGCTGACGCCGCGCCGGATCATCGACGCGCTGCTCACCGACCAGATCGACATCGGCCCGCTCGACTCCTATTTCCTCGATTTGCTGCTGATCGCCGAGCCTGAGACGGCCGCCCGCCTGCGCATCGTCGCGACGACAGCGCCCCGGCCGATGCCGCTGCTGGTGGCCTCGCGAGGGATCGACGAGAAAACCGTCGCCAGTCTGCAAGCGACTCTTCTCAATGCGGAAAACGACATCGGCACGCGCGACATCCTCGCTCGCCTGCGGTTGTCAGGATTCGCAATGCCCGATCCGGCCACCTATCGCGTGCTGCTGGATGAGGCGGAGGCCGCCGATCGCGCGGGCTATCGTCAGCCTGGCTGACGCGGCAAGGTGGCTTCGGAAACACTCCGTCATCCCGGACAAGTCGCGCAGCGACGCCGCTCCGGGATGACGTCGAGGATCTGTCACGCAACGGGCGCGCCACCCGCGCTCCGCGCGCGGATCGCCGCCAGCGTGATCTGGCCGAGCGCACTCCCGTCCTCAGCCACGATCGTCGCGGCGTCGCGCCCTTCGGCGAGCAACGCCGACAATATCCCCCGCACCGAAAGCGAGCCCGAAAGCGTGAAGCCGTCGCTGGCTTCGCCCGGTTCGACCGCATCAGTCGCCTGTACCAGCGAAAGCCTCCGTAGCGCTCGGTCCGCGCCGACGAAATCCGCCACGAACTCGTTGGCAGGCGAAGCCAGGAGCCGGTCGGGCGTGTCGTACTGTACGAGCGTCCCATCCTTCATGATCGCGACAACGTCGCCCATGCGGATGGCCTCGTCGATATCATGCGTCACCAGGATCACCGTCTTCTTCAGGCGCTTCAGGATGGCGAGGAACTCCTCCTGCAACCGCCCGCGCACGATCGGATCGACGGCCCCGAAAGGCTCGTCCATCAGCATCACCGGCGGGTCGGCGGCGAGCGCGCGCGCCACGCCGACGCGCTGGCGCTGCCCACCCGAGAGATGCCGAGGGTAGCGCGAGAGGTAGAGCCTGGGATCGAGGCCGACGAGGTCCAGCATCTCTTCAGCTCGCGCCTTGATCTTCTGCGACTCCCAGCCGAGCAGCTTCGGCACGGTCGCGACGTTCTGCGCGATCGTCATATGCGGGAACAGGCCGATCTGCTGGATGACGTAGCCGATATGGCGCCTGAGCTCGACCGGATCGGCCTTGGTCACATCGCGGTCGCCGACATAGATGGCCCCCGATGTCGGCTCGATCAGCCGGTTGACCATCCGCATCGTCGTGGTCTTGCCGCAGCCGGACGGGCCGATCAGTACGCAGACCTGGCCCTTCTCGATCGTCAGGTCGAGCGCATCCACGGCGGGCCTGACCACACCCGGGAACAGCTTGGTGACCTTTTCCAGCCGGATCGTCATGACGCTCCCATCCGCAACTGCCGTGTCATCAAGCGCTCGATCCCGGCAAAGGCGACCTCGACCGCAAGCGCGAGCAGCGCGACCGCGACCGCGCCTGCGATCAGTTGCGGGAAGTTGAAATTCGCCATGCCGGCCGTGATCAGTTCGCCCAAGCCCCCGCCGCCGATGAAAGCGGCGAGCGTCGCCGCCGAGACGATCTGCACGGCGGCCGTGCGGATGCCGGCGAAGATCACTGGCAGCGCCAGCGGGATCTCGATGCGCGTCATCACCTGCGCGTCGGAAAAGCCCTGTCCGCGCGCCGCCTCGACGATGTCGGCATCGACCTCGGTCAGGCCCGTATAGGTGTTCAGGAGCAAAGCCGGCAGGCCGTAGAGCGTCAGCGCCACGACCGAGGGCAGGAAGCCTGTGCCGAGCAGCGGCAGCATGATCACCAGCAGCGCCAGCGACGGCACGGTGCGCAGGATGTTGACGATCGCGATGGCCGCATTGGCGAAACCGCGATGGCGGGTCAGCAGGAGGCCGAGCGGCAGGGCGATCAGCAACACGGCGGCGAGCGCCACGCCCGCCAGCCAGAGATGGTTCTGCAGCGCGACGATGAAGATCGAGGGGTTGGCGGAAATCCAGGCGGCCATCAGGCGGTCTCCGCCTGGTTGGCGCGCAGGCGCAGCTCGACCCGGCGCAGGCTCTCGTCGCAGAGGATCGCCAGCGCCGATGTCACGACCGCACCGGCCACGACCTTCTCGCCGAAATCCTGGGTGATGCCCTGGAAGATGATGTCGCCGAGCCCGCCGGCATTGATGAAGGCGGCGACGGTGGCGACCGAGACCTGCGTGACGACGGTGATGCGGATACCGGCGATGATCACCGGCAGCGCCAGCGGCAATTCGATGGCAAAGAGCCGGCGCCAGCGGCCATAGCCCATGCCGTCGGCCGCATCGAGGATATCGGGCGAAATCTCCTGCAGGCCCGTCGCGACATTGCGGATGATGATCAGCAGCGCATAGGCGACGAGCGCGACGATCGCCGGCCAGAAGCCGAGGCCGAGATAGGGGATCAGCAGCGCGAAGATCGCCAGCGCCGGGATGGTATAAAGCGCTCCGGAAACCAGCAGCACGATAAGCGCAAAACCCGGCCGCCGCGCCGAGAGCACACCGAGCGGCAGACCGATCGCGAGCGCGATGGCCAGGCCGACGCCGACGAGCTGGATATGCTCCCAGAGCGCGATCAGCAGACGGTCGTAATTCTCGATCGTCCAGCTCATGGCGCCGAGCCTTCGCCGGGCGCCATCTCGGCCAGGATCAGTTCGCCGGCCTCGAGCGCCAGCGCCAACGCCTCGTATTCGCGCCCCATCGGCCTATCGTCGTCGAGGCGGGCGACATGGCTGCGCACGAGGGCATGGGCGGCGGCCGTTCCGCGTCCCAACCTGATCGCGCCGCGCAGATCGACGGCTTCGGCCGCCACCACCAGTTCGATCGCGGCCAGCCGCGTCAGGCGCCTCGCGATGGCATGGGTCTTCTCGATAACCGCCGGCGTCATCGGCGCATAATCCTCGACACCGTCTGCGACCGGCAGCGTCATGGCGCCCAGCGGCAAAGCGAGATGGCGGATCTCGGCCTCGAGCGCGGCCACCGTCTTCTGCGAGGTCGCGAAGCCCGAATGCGAGCCGCCATGGCGGGTCAGGAAACGCGGCAGATCGCTCATCGCGGGCGACATCAGCTTGACGATGCGCGCCGCCGAAATCGCAGCCATGTACGACAACGCAAGTCCGGCCGCCTCAAATGCCAAGGCCAGTTCGGTCGTGTCGAAATTCACGCTGGAGAGCATGGCGTCGCGCTCGACCAGCACGGCCGGGCTGTCGCAGATGCTGGCAAGCTCTGCCTCCACGGCAGCCCGCGCGGCCGCGACGGCCCGCGAGGCATGGCCGGCGACCGGAGCGAGACAGCGAAAGGACAGGGGGTCCTGAACCCTGCGCGCCGTGCCCGTCTCGAACAGGTCGCTGCCGGCGAGAAGCCGGCGCAGCCAGTCGACGCCCGTGCCATGAGCCGGCATACCCCGCATCGTGGCGAGATCGCGGTCCAGCGGCGAGAGGTTGGCGCGAAATGCTTCCAGCGCGAGCGCCCCTGCGACGACGCTGGCCTGCAACGCCTTGCTCAATGCGTCCGCCGCCAGCGCCGCCAGCCCGACGCCCTGCGAATTGGCATTGAGCAGCGCCAGCCCGTCCTTGGGGCCAAGCTCCGGCAGGGCGATACCGGCTGCCGCCATCGCCTCGCCGCCGGGCAAGATGTCGCCGCCAAACTCGGCCTCGCCCGCGCCGATCAGCGGCAGGAAGGCCTGCGCCAGCGGGCTGAGATCGGCCTCGCCGAGCGAGCCGATCCCCCGGATCACTGGATGAACGCCGGCATTGAGCATGGCGGCGATCGTCTGCGCCAGCGCCGGCGACAGTCCCGAGGCGCTGTGGCAGATGCTCACAAGCCGCGCGAACAGCAGCGCGCGGACTGCCTCGGTCTTTAGCGGTTCGCCGACGCCGACGGCTCGTGCGCGGATGGCGCGGGCCTGAAAGGCAGGAATCGCATCGTTCGCAAGCCGCGTATCGACGGCGGCGCCCAGGCCCGTCGTCAGGCCATAGATGCTGTCGCCGCGTTCGAGCGCGCGCAGCACCACAGCGCGCGCAGCCCGCAGGCGCGGATCGACGGAGTCGTCCAGCATGACCGGTGCGAAGGCGCGCGCGACCGCGACCACCGCCTCGATGCCGACAGCCTCGCCGCCGACAACGATCGTGACGGCAGGCCTGCCAGCGTCCGGTGCCGGCGCGGCTTGCGCGGTCAGTTCAGCAATCCCTTGGCCTTCAGGAAGGTGGCAGCCACGGTGCGCGGCTCCTTCTTGTCGACCTCGACCTGCCGGTTGAGTTCCTGCATCGTCGGGTTGTCGAGCGCGGCGCCGACCTTCTCCAGCACGGCGACGATCTTCGCGTTGGCGGCGATCTCGGGGCGCACAACCGGCGCCAGGAAATAGGGCGGGAACAGTGCCTTGTCGTCGTCGAGCGCGACGAACTTCTCGGCGGCGATCTGCCAGTCGGTCGAGAAGCCGTTGGCGACCTCGATCTGCTTCTGGTTCAGCGCCTCGTAGCGCAGCCGCAGCGCCGCGAACTGCTTGAACTCGGCGAATTGCGCGCCATAGACCTCCTTGAGCCCGGCGATGCCGTCGCGGCGATCGACGAATTCGGTGCCGGCGCCGAGCCGCAGCTTCGACGAGGCCTTGCCGAGATCGCTCAGGGTCTTGAGGTTGAATTCCTTCGCGGTTTCGGGCCGCACCACGATCGCATAACCGTTGTTGATGCCCGACGGCTTCAGCCAGGTCAGGTTGAATTCCTTCTCGTAGAAGGCCTTGACCATGCCGCGCACCTTCTCGGGGTCGGTCTCGGTCACGCCTTGCGCCTTCATCACGGCGTTGAGGCCAGTGCCGGTGTATTCCGGATAGAGGTCGATCGCGCCGCTCTTCAGCGCCTCATGGGCGACCAGTGTGCCGCCGAGATTGATCTTGCGCTCGACCTTGAAGCCGGCGGCTTCCAGCGCCGCGCCATAGAGTTCCGCGACGACGAACTGCTCGGTGAAGTTCTTCGAGCCGATCTTGATGGTCTGGGCCGAAGCAGCGGAGAGGCTGGTCGCCACCATCGCGGCAGCCGCAAAGACCGTTTGGAGGAGGCGCATGGCGTGGGTTCCTTGGCGTCTGAGGAGGGCAGGCTAGCAAGCGGGGCGGCCGATGCAAGGAGCGGGCAAGACAAAGAACGGTGATGTCGTCATCGCCGCGCTCGCCGGAAGAACGTACGCTTGGCGAGGCTCAGGGCAGGGCGTTCCGTTCGCCGCCCCGGATCGCCACCGGCAGGCGGTTCTCGATCGGCGAAAGCGGGCAGACCCAGGCTTCCGAATAGGCGCAGGACGGATAATAGGCGAAGTTGAAATCGAGGATCAGCCGGCCGTCGGCGCTGCTGCCGAGATCGGCGCTCTTGATCGTGTCGAGCAGATAGCGCCCGCCTGCGAAGCTTTCGCGGCCATTGGTGGCATCGCCGAAGGGCAGGAACACGCCGCCGCCATAGCCCTCGATCCAGTACAGCGTCAGCTCCTTGCCGAGCGCGGGCTCAAGCCCGATCGTCAGGGCGAAGGGGATGAGCGTCACCGTGCCGTCCTTGCCGGCTTCGAGTGCGATCGTCTCGCGGTCGATGGCCGAGCCCAGCCCGACCGTGAAGCGTAGCGCCGGATCATAGGCAAAGCAGTCGATGCCGCGAAACTGCGCCCGGCGTGACGCTGCCAGCGGCGATTGCGGATGCTGGCGGAACAGCCGGTCGCGGACGCTGCGCCAATGCGCCCAGCCCTCGCGCTCGGGCATCGCCCGCACGGCGGCGTAGAGATCGGCAACCGTCCTGCGCCAGTCGTGCAGGCTCGCGAAACGTTCCAAAACGCCAATTGCGGGACTGCGCTCGGCGACGTCGATGATCTTGCCCATGATGCTTGCCTCGCTGACCAACCGCCATACGCCGATACGGCGACCGCGGATCAACGCGCGGGAGCCAGTCCGGTTGCAGGGCGGACAGATTGTGCCGACTCATCGCCAGTTTCTGTCAGTGGCGGGCCCATCGCGGGGGGCCTAGGTCAAGCGCCGCTTCTCCAGCTTCCTTGCCAGCGTACGCCGGTGCATGCCGAGGCGCCGGGCGGTTTCGGAGATGTTGAAATCGCTCTCGACCAGCGTTTCGTGGATGCGCTCCCATTCGAGGTTCTTCAGCGAGGTCTGGCGCTGGGTCAGCGGAACCTCGGCATCGCCCTCGATCTTGCCGAAGGCGGCCTCGATATCATCGGTGTTGGAGGGTTTGGCGAGGTAGTGGCAGGCGCCGAGCTTGATCGCCTCCACCGCTGTCGCGATGCTGGCGAAGCCGGTCAGCACCACGATCTTCATCTCGGGGTCGTGCGCATGCAGCAGTCTGACGCATTCGAGCCCGGAACCGCCGACGACCTTGAGATCGACCACGGCATAGCGTGGCTTCACGGTCTCGAGCAGGACCCGCAGGCTGTCGAGCCCGTCGCAGGACTGTACTGCGTAGCCCCTGCGCTCGAAGGAGCGGCGCAACACCGGCGCGAAGGCGGGGTCGTCCTCGACGATCAGCAGCGTTCTGTCATCGGGCATCGCTGAACTCCATCGCCATGCCATCGGGCGCGAGCGCCGCCAACGGCAGGGTTACGGTGACGCAAGCGCCGCCTTTGTCACGATTGTTCGCCGAAAGCGTGCCGCCGAGCTTGCGCACGACATTGCTGACGAGGAAGAGCCCGAGCCCGCCGCCCGGCCGCCCCTTGGTCGAGCGATAGGGCTTGCCGAGCGTGGCGAGGATCCCGGGCGAGAAGCCCGGCCCCTGATCCTCGACCAGGATCGCAAGCGCGTCGTCGCGCCGCTCGATCCGCACGCCGACGCAGGCAGGCGAGGCCTCGAGCGCATTGTCGAAGATGTTGCAGATCACCTGCTTCAGCGCTGGATCGGAAACGATCACGGCATCGGGGGCGAAGGCGTTGACGTAGTCCAGCCGCGTCGGCGCCTGATGCGACTGCCATTGCGCCACGAGGTCATCGACGAAGCAGCGCACCGTCGTGCGTCTCGGGTTCTCGCCGCGCGTCTCGCCCGACGACATCAGGATGCCCGAGACGATCGTCTTGCAGCGGTCGAGCTGGCCCTGCATCTCGCCGATCTCCTGGATCAGCTCGGGCTGCGCCTTGAAGACCGGCATGCGGCGCCAGTCGCTCAGGATCACCGACAGCGTCGAGAGCGGCGTGCCGAGCTCATGCGCCGCGCCCGAGGCGAGCAGGCCCATCCGCACGATATGGTCCTCCTCGACAGCCCGCTGGCGCAGATCGGCTAGGTTCTCGTCGCGGATGCGCAGATTGCGGCTGATGCGCTGGATGAACACCACGAGCAGCGCCGCCGCGATCAGGAAACAGATGAAGACGCCCTGAATATAGAGCCTGGGCACGCCGTCATCGAGCTGAACGGGCAAGGCGAGCGGGCGGTGGACGCCGATCAGCCCGACGAAACACAGGCTGGCGAGCGCGACCAGAACCCAGGTCGACCAGCGTTCGAGCAGCACGGCCGCGAGGCCGATCTGCAGCAGATAGAGCGAGATGAACGGGTTCGTCGCGCCGCCGCTGAGATAAAGCTGTGTTGTCAGCGCGCCGAGATCGAAGAGCAGCGCGATGAAAAGCTCGGCATTGCTGACCTCGGCCCCCCGGCGATGATGGCGCAGCAGGCTGGCGAGGTTCAGCAGGACCAGCAGCGCGATCACCATCGCCATCTCGGCCAGCGGCAGGGCGATGCCGAGCCCCCACTGCACCAGCAGGATGGTCAGCACCTGTCCGCCCACTGCGAGCCAGCGAAGCTGGACCAGCAGCAGCAGGTTCTGCCGGTTCGTGGTGTCGTGGACGCTAATGCTCGTGCTCCATGCCGTGCCGCAGGCGGTACTCGCGGCGTAACACGAAGAACATGGCGCCTGCGAGCATCAGCGCCAGCGCAAACCAGGTCAGCGCATAAACGAGGTGGTTGTTCGGGAAGTTGAGTACGGTCAGCCCGCCGACCGGAAAGCCGCCGGGATTGGGTGTGGCATCGGCATCGAAGAAATAGGGCGCGGGCTCGGATAATCCGCGTGCCTTGGCGATCGCCGCGACATCGCGGGAATACCAGCGATCCTGAGCCGGAGCGTTGTCGCGCAGGAAGCCGCCGCCGGGCTCGCTCACGCGCAGCAGGCCGATGACCGCCACTGCCCCGCTGGGCAGCGCCTCCGCCCGGCTGCCGGGATCGCGCTTCTCCGGCGGCACGAAGCCGCGATTGACCAGGACGGTGAAGCCCGCATCGGTCACGAGCGGCGTCAGCACCCAGAAGCCGCCGCCCAGCTCCGTGACGGCTTGCACCAGCGTTTCGCGGTCATGCAGGAAACGTCCTGCCAAGGCGACGCGGAGATAGTCGTCCTGCCCGGCGGCGGACCAGCGCTCGGGCCCCGGAGCGGCAACGGGGGTGGCCCGCACGCGCGCCTCCACCCGTTCGATCAGCGCGTGTTTCCAGCCGAGGCGCTGCACCTGCCAGATGCCGAGGCCGGCCAGCCCCGCGACGCAGGCCAGCGCGACCACGCCCGCAATCGACAAAGCCCAGAGAGGCCGCGGCGCGCTTGCCGCAGTGGATGTATTCACGGCACCTGCCGCATATCGTGGGGCGGCATCATGTTGGTGTTGAGATGGTACATCACCCAGAGCGAGCCTGCGAGCACGATCACCACGAGAATGAGGGTGAAGACCAGCGCCAGCAGCGTCCAGCCGCCCTCGGACCTCCCGTTCATGTGCAGGAAGAAGACCATGTGGACGACGATCTGGACGACCGCGAAAGCCATGATCGCAAAGGCCGTCAACTGGTTGCTGCCGAGCGCGCCCGACATCACCAGCCAGAACGGGATCGCGGTCAGGACGACCGAGAGCCCGAAGCCGATCATGTCGCCGTTGAAGGAGCCATGCGCATGCTCGTCCGCGGCATGGTCGTCATGGCCGGGCTGATGCTGGGCGTTGGTCTCGGAGCTCATCGCAGCATCCCCATCAGATAGACGAAGGTGAAGACGCCGATCCAGATGACGTCAAGGAAGTGCCAGAACATCGAAAGGCACATCAGCCGGCGGCGATTGGCTTCGATCAGCCCGTGTTTCGCCACCTGCGCCATCAGCGTGAACAGCCAGATCGTACCGAAGGTGACATGCAGCCCGTGCGTGCCGACCAGCGTGAAGAAGGCCGAGAGGAAGGCGCTGCGCTGCGGCGTCGCGCCTTCATGGATCAGGTGGCGGAACTCGTAGAGCTCGATGCTCAGGAAGGCGAGGCCAAACAGCGCCGTGACCGCGAGCCAGGCCTGCGTCGCGGCGACACGGCCCTTCGCCATCGTCAGCATGGCGAAGCCATAGGTGATCGAGGAAAACAGCAGCATCGCGGTGTTGAGCGCGACGAGCGGCAGGTCGAACAGGTCCTTCGGGCCGGGGCCCGCGGCATAGTTCCCGCCGACGACGCCATAGATGGCGAACAGGATCGCGAAGATGAGGCAGTCGCTCATCAGGTAGATCCAGAAGCCCAGCGGCGTGCTGTGGCCCTCGGGATGGGGATGCTCGTCGCGCAGGTAGAAGACCGGCGCCTCGGCGTTCTGCGCGGTGGAAATCGAACTCGCCATGACGATCAGGCTCTCGATCCGGCGAGCAGGCGGGTGCGCTCGTCCTCGGCTTGGACGACCTCCTCGGCCGGGATATGGAAGTCGCGGTGGTAGTTGAAGGTGTGGGTGATCGCGGTGACGAGGATCGCCGCGAAGGAGGCCGCAGCCAGCCACCAGATATGCCAGATCAGCGCGAAGCCCATCGCCATCGAGAAGCCTGCGAGCACGATGCCGGTCGCGGTATTCCTGGGCATGTGGATCGGCTTGAAGCCGTCGAGCGGGCGGACATAGCCGCGCTTCTTCATGTCGGTCCAGGCGTCGTTGTCATGCACCACCGGGGTGAAGGCGAAGTTGTAGTCCGGCGGCGGTGAGGAGGTCGCCCATTCCAGCGTGCGCCCGTTCCAGGGATCGCCGGTGACGTCGCGCAATTCGTCGCGCTTCCAGATGCTGTAGGCGATCTGCAGCAGGAAGCAGACGATGCCGAGCAGGATCAGGAAGGCGCCGAAACCGGCGATGACGAACCAGATCTGCAGCGACGGGTCGTCGAAGACGCGCATGCGCCGGGTCACGCCCATCAGGCCGAGGATGTAGAGCGGCATGAAGGCGAACCAGAAGCCGACCACCCAGAACCAGAAGGAGAACTTGCCGAGCAGCGGATGCAGCCGGAAGCCGAAGGCTTTCGGGAACCAGTAGATCATCCCTGCGAACAGCCCGTAGAGCACGCCGCCGATGATGACGTTGTGGAAATGGGCGATCAGGAACAGGCTGTTGTGCAGCACGAAATCGGCAGGCGGCACGGCGAGGAGCACGCCGGTCATGCCGCCGATGACGAAGGTCAGCATGAAGGCGACGGTCCACATCATCGGCGCTTCGAAGCGGATGCGCCCGCGATACATCGTGAACAGCCAGTTGAAGATCTTCGCGCCCGTCGGGATCGAGATGATCATCGTCGTGATCCCGAAGAACGAGTTCACGCTCGCGCCCGAGCCCATCGTGAAGAAGTGGTGCAGCCAGACGAGGTAGGACAGGATCGTAATGACGACCGTGGCATAGACCATCGAGGTGTAGCCGAAGAGCCGCTTGCCCGAGAAGGTCGAGGTCACCTCCGAGAAGATGCCGAAAGCCGGCAGGATCAGGATGTAGACCTCCGGATGGCCCCAGATCCAGATCAGGTTCACGTACATCATCGGGTTGCCGCCGAAGTCGTTCGTGAAGAAGTTGGTCCCGACATAGCGGTCGAGAGTCAGCAGCGCGAGCACCGCCGTCAGCACCGGGAAGGTCGCGACGATCAGGATGTTGGTGCACAGCGACGTCCAGGTGAAGACCGGCATCTTCATCAGGGTCATGCCGGGGCAGCGCATCTTGATGATCGTGCAGACCAGGTTGATGCCGGACAGCGTCGTGCCGACGCCCGCCACCTGCAGCGCCCAGATATAGTAGTCGACGCCGGGATCGGGGCTGTAGGCGATGCCCGACAGCGGCGGATAGGCCAGCCACCCGGTGCGCGCGAACTCGCCAATGAACAGCGACATCATCACCAGCACGGCGCCGGCCGTCGTCATCCAGAACGAGAAATTGTTGAGAAAGGGGAAGGAGACGTCGCGCGCGCCGATCTGCAGCGGTACGACATAGTTCATCAGCCCCGTCACCAGCGGCATGGCGACGAAGAAGATCATGATCACGCCGTGCGCCGTGAAGATCTGGTCGTAGTGATGGGCGGTGAGATAACCCTCGGAGCCGTTGAAGGCCATCGCCTGCTGGATCCGCATCATGACGGCGTCGGCAAAGCCGCGCAGCAGCATGATCAGGCCCAGCACCATATACATGATGCCGATCTTCTTGTGATCGACCGAGGTGAACCACTCGCGCCAGAGATAGCCCCAGAGCTTGAAATAGGTCAGGGCGCCGACGACGGCGATGCCGCCGAGCGCCACGACTGCAAAGGTCGCGATCAGGATCGGCTCATGGATCGGGATCGACTCGAGCGTGAGTCGTCCGAAGAGCATGGAATGGGGGGCGGAAGCGTCGGTCACGGGAAGCTCGCTTCAGGAATTGGACGGCCGGGCCAGGCTCAGCAGCTCGGAGAAACTCTGCGGCCGGCGCGGCGTAAGGGCGGGAAGCGGCAGGCCGAGGCCGCGCATTGGGGTGAGGTCGCGCGGCGTCGTGTCGGCCGGCACCTGGGCCATCATGGCCCTGGCTTCCTCGATCGAGCAGATCGAGGCGACATAGGCAGGCTGCGCGCCGAAGGGCGCCTCGCCGCCACGGCGGGTGTATTTGTCATAGGCGAGCGGCAGCGTGGTGTGGATGCCGGCCAGCCCGAGGCCGCCCTTCGCGTCCAGCGCCATCATCTCGCTCATGCACATCTTGCCGGGCTGGACGCAGAGATTGCGGATCGCGTCGAACAGCTTCGGTTCGGTCGCGGCGAAGCGCTTCACCGCGACGTTCTCACTTGGCCGTTCCAGTTCGAGATAGGCTGCACGGTCGAGCGTGCCGCCGGCGTCTTTCGCCTTGGCGACCCAGCCCTCGAAGTCGCCCTCGGAGAGACCGAAGAAGCCGAAACGCATTCCGGAGAAGCCGGCGCCGCTGTAATTGGCGGAGAAGCCCTGATAGCGGCCCGCCTTGTTGATCACGGCGTGAAGCCGCGTCTGCATCGCCGGCATCGCGTAGATCTGGCCGGCCAGCGCGGGAATGTAGAAGGAGTTCATCACGGAGGACGAGGTAATGCGGAAATGGATCGGCCGGTCGACCGGCGCGGCGAGCTCGTTGACCGTGGCGATGCCCTGTTCGGGGTAGATGAACAGCCATTTCCAGTCGAGCGCGACGACCTCCACCTCGAGCGGCCTGGCCGCTGCCGGAACCGGCTTGCCCGCCGCGATCCGGTCGAGCTTGCGATAGGGGTCGAGCAGATGCGTGCCCATCCAGGTCAGGGCGCCCAGGCAGATGATGATCAGCAGCGGCGCGGCCCAGATGATGAGTTCGAGCCCGGTCGAGTGGTCCCAGTCCGGCTCGTAGGTCGCCTGCTTGTTGGAGGCGCGGTAGCGCCAGGCGAAGAACACGGTCAGCGCCATCACCGGCACGATGATGATCAGCATCAGCACGGTCGAGATCACGACGAGGTCGCGCTGCTGAGCCGCGACGTCGCCGGCCGGCGACATCACGACGAGGTTGCAGCCGCCCAGCAGGGCGAGCATCGGGATCAGGGCGGCGAGTCGCAGACGGTTCAAAGCATCGACCTTTCGCAAGGCAATGAAGGCAAGACCGCTAGCTGCACTGCAGCGAAGGTGACATTGGACAATTTGCCCAATGCCGCCCTTCCGTTCGATAATGCACTAGCAGGGCCTTCGCGGCAAAACGCTATGGTGCCGCCTGCCTGACAAACCACGCGCGAGGGGTGCAGCTCAATGGCCCACATGCCCACGACGCAGATGCCCGAGACGCAGATGCCGAAATCGCAGAGGCCCAAGACGGCGGAACGCGATTCAAGCCATCTCAGCGAGAGCCAGGGCGCGGTGAATCCCGGCGAGATGGCGATCGGCGTCATCATCGGCCGCACCTCGGAGTTCTTCGACTTCTTCGTCTACGCCATCGCCTCGGTCATCGTTTTCCCGAAGCTGGTCTTCTCCTTCACCGATCCGCTGACCGGCACGCTCTACTCCTTCGCCATCTTTGCGCTCGCTTTCATCGCCCGGCCCTTCGGAACCGCGATCTTCACCGCGATCGACCGTCGCACCGGCAAGAGCGCCAAGCTCACGCTGGCGCTGTTCCTGCTGGGCATCTCCACCTGCTCGATCGGCTTCCTGCCGGGCTATGAGCGCATCGGCGCGGCCTCGATCTGGCTCTTGGCGCTGGCGCGCATCGGGCAGGGCATCGCGCTCGGCGGCACCTGGGACGGGCTGGCCTCGCTGCTCGCCATGAATGCGCCGCAGCGCCATCGCGGCTGGTATGCGATGATCCCGCAGCTCGGCGCACCCTTCGGCCTGATCGTCGCCAGCGGGCTCTTCGCCTTCTTCGTCGGAAACCTCTCGGCCGAGGATTTCTTCGATTGGGGCTGGCGCTACCCGTTCTTCGTCGCCTTCGCGATCAACGTCGTGGCGCTGTTTGCCCGGCTGCGCATGGTGGTGACGCCGGACTACCAGAAGCTGTTCGAGACGCGCGAGCTGCAGCCAGCCAGGATCATCGACACGTTGCGTGCCGAGGGGCAGCATGTCGTGATCGGCGCCTTCGCGCCGCTGGCGAGCTTCGCCATGTTCCACATGGTCACGGTGTTTCCGCTCTCCTGGGTCTATCTGTTCACGAAGGAAGGGCCGGCGCGCTTCCTCGTCATCGAGGTCGTCGGCGCGGTCTTCGGCGCGATCGCGATCGTCGCCTCCGGCATGATCGCCGACCGCATCGGCCGGCGCGCACTGCTGGGTGGCTGCGCCATCGCCATCGCCGTCTTCAGCGGCTTCGCCCCGCAGCTCCTCGATGGCGGGTTCGTCGGCGAGATGGTCTTCATGATCGGCGGCTTCATCCTGCTCGGCCTGTCCTTCGGGCAGTCCTCGGGCTCGGTCGCCTCGGCCTTTTCGCCGACATATCGCTATACCGGCTCGGCGCTAACCTCCGATCTCGCCTGGCTCTTCGGCGCCGGCTTTGCGCCGCTCGCGGCGCTGGTGCTGTCGTCAAAATTCGGCCTGATCTCGGCCGGCGCCTATCTGCTGTCTGGCGCGGTCGGCACGCTGCTCGCGCTGCGGCTGAACCGGCAATGGGAGATACGCAAGGTCGAGGAAGAGCTGCGCGGCTGAGGCCTCCATCGGGAAGAGCCTTGGTGACGCCGATCAACCCGCGCGCGGCGCTGCCTCTACAGAAACTGGAAAATCGTGTCAGGCCCGATCTGATAGAGATCGATCTCGGAATCGCTCAGCCGGCGCTGGAGCTTGAAGGTTGGCTCCGGCAAAAGACCAAGATGCCCGGTCAAGGCCTCGATCGCCGCCTCGCCCGTTTCGGCGGCAACATGGAATATCCGATGAGAGCCGTCGGATGGGGACGTTACCTCGATCTGGAATGCTCTGAGGTCAGTCATGGACGTCCGGCTCCGCTGCCCACCGGCGGTAGCATGCCTGTCCATCTCCAGCCATGCCGACAGCCATCGCCCGGCACTTAGCGCGATCCACTGTATGGTGGCAGCTGCGGTTTACTGCCGAAGATCAAGCTCTGCGGGTCCCGTTCGACATCGCGCAAGGTGCGGCTCACGCCCGTGAGCGCGCGCCGGCCGGTGGTCGTCAGGGTTTCGATGTTACGCAGCCCCACGCTCGTGAAGCGGCTGATTTCGGCGGTGATCTCGGCTGTGCGTTTGTCGAGGGTGTCGGCCAGCACGCGGAGCGACTTCGCGACCTCGCTGACATCGTCGAAGGCGCTGCGGCCGTCCTGTCCGGCGGCCTTGTTCAGGAAGGCTTGCGCACCGATCAGCACGCCTTCCACCTGATCGGCCGCCCTGTTGAGCTTTTCCGCGCTCGAGGTGACATCCTTCACGGCTTTGCTGACATCGCCACCGCCGAGCACCCCGGTGAACCGCTCGACGTCGTCGATGACTGAGACGATGTTCTTTTGATCGATCGAGCGGATGGTCTGCGTGAGCTGCTCACTGAACGCGCCCAGCTTTTCCGTAACCGGGGCGATGAAGTCGGCGACTGCACCAATGCTCTGCATCAGTTTTTCGACGCTGCCTGAACGGTCGCTGAGTCCGGCCGAAAATGTCTCCACCTTCCTGATGGTGTCGCCGATCGCGCCGGCATTGGCCTTGATCGCGCTCTCGATGCCGCCGAGCGCCTCGTCGGTCCGTTTGGCGACTGTGCGCACGGTCTCGAGGATGCTTTCGGAGGGTTCGGCGATGATGGTTGGAAGCGATTGACCCGGCAGCGCGGTCAGGACCCGAGAGTCCGGGTCACCACCGAGAAGCTGGACGGCGACGACACCCGCCAGGCCCTGCGCCTCGATGCGGGCGCGGGTATCGACGCGCAACGGCGTCGTCCGGTCGACCCTCATCACGGCATGGATCTGGCGTGGATCATCAGGCTGCAGGTTGATCTCCGTCACCTCGCCGACGCGCAGGCCGTTAAAAAGCACGCTGGAGCCCCGCCCGAGGCCCGACACCTTGTCGTTGAAGACGAGTCGGACATCCGCCTTTCTGTCGCCGCCGCCGCTGCTGAACCAGTAAGCGAAGCCGAAGAGCGCAGCCAGAATTGCGAGCGTGAACAGTCCGACCAGCGCATGACTAGCTCGCGATTCCATTGCCAGGAGTGCCTCCAAGGCTCACTTGTCCGGCGGCGCGCCGCGCCGCAGCGGGTATAGGTATCACAGAGCGCTGCCGCGGATCATCGCCGATCCGTGAGGGTAAGAATTGCGCACGCGGAGTAATTGCGGTGTTCTCGATACGACATCTGGCAGGAGTGGCCGGCGCGATGGCGTTCTGTTGTTGCCAGGAAGACCATAGGCCGCGGCCGCAAGCTCGGCACTACCAGCAAAATCAGCTTCATCATGAAAGAGATGCGGTGGTGGGCGACACAGGGATCGAACCTGTGACCACTCCCGTGTGAAGGGAGTGCTCTACCGCTGAGCTAGTCGCCCGCACCGGCGCTTCTCCTAGTCGCAGCGCGCCATGGCGTCAAGAATGCGCCGCGACCTTGCGCGCGATCCCGCTGGCGGTCTCGCTGCCGATCTTGCCGCCCAGGATCTGGCGCACGGCCTCGGGCAGGGCGTCGAAATGCTGGATGATCAGGTCCGGCGCCAGCGTCTCGATGGCGACGTCGGTATAGCCGAAGGGCACGCAGATCGTGGGGATGCCGGCGGCGCGCGCCGTCGCGATGTCGGTGCGCGAATCGCCGATCATCACGGCCCGCGCCGGATCGGCTCCGGCCGCCTCGATCGTCAGGGTCAGGTGCCGAGGGTCGGGCTTGTGGAAGGGAAAGCTGTCGCGCCCGGCCACCGCCGCGAAGCGCTGCGAGATGCCGAAATGGTCGAGGATCAGCCTTGTGTGCAGGATCGGCTTGTTGGTGCAGACGGCGAGCGCATAGCCCTCGGTCGCGAGCGCATCGAGCGCGTCCAGAACGCCCTCGAACAGATGGCTATGGGAGGCGACATCCTCGGCATAGATCAGCAGGAAATCGTCGAACAGCCGCTCCAGCGTCTCCTCGTCGAGCGGCTTGCCCGAGACGCGGAAGCCGCGCTCGATCAGGGCGCGTGCGCCGGCTCCGACCAGCTCGCGGGCGCGCTCCAGCGGCAGCGCCGGCAGGCCCTCGCGCTCCAGGATGACGTTCAGCGTGCGCATGATGTCGGGCGCCGTCTCGGCGAGCGTGCCGTCGAGATCGAAGACAACGATGGGGGGCGGGCTCATCTGCGGCTCTTTCGTGGCGCGGCGGCTGCCTGCTTAAAGGCGGCATCGCCCGGCTTGGCAAGCCCGGCGAAGCCGTCATCCTGTGCTCCGGCAATGATGCTATCGTGCCGCCGATTCGCGAAAAGGACCATTGCGGTGTCGACATCTCCTGGACGATTGCTGGCCCTGGCTGCGGGCGGATGGCTGGCCCTGGGTGGGGCTGCCCTGGCCGCGCCCTTCGAATTCGCGCCCGCGCCGCAGACCGACCTGAACCGGGTCTATCGCATCGACAAGGCCACGGGCGAGGTCGCCGCTTGCCAATTCCAGCTCAAGGAGGGCGGCGTTGGCGTCACCGTCTGCTTCCCTCCGGGGGAGGGGGCCGGCCCGCAGGCGCCCAGCGACTACACGCTGATGCCCTCCCGCCACGAGCGTGAGGGCGGCATCTTCCGGGTCAATATCCGCACCGGCGAGATGAGCATCTGCTACGTCTTCGACGACAAGACGGTGTGCACGACCCAGGCAAAATAGCCCGCCGGAATAATCCGCCGCCGGGGCGGGTCAAAAGCGCAGGACCTATTGCTGTTATGCGCCGCCGGCCGGTCGTCAGTGCCGACGCCGGCATGCTAGAGCAGGCACGCCTTCATCCTTATCGCGTTCGAGTTCTTCCCTTCGCATCCTTGAGGCCCGCCATGCTCAAGCTCAACGATCCGTCCCTTCTTCGTTCGCAGTGCCATGTCGACGGCGCCTGGATCGGCGAGGGCGTCGATGCGGTCGACAATCCCGCCACCGGTGAGGTGCTGGCCAAGGTGCCGCGCTTCGGCGCCGATGAGGCCACAGCGGCTGTCGAGGCCGCCTCGCGCGCCTTCAAGCCTTGGGCCAAGAAGTCCGCCAAGGAGCGTTCCGTCATCCTGCGCAAATGGTTCGACCTGATCATGGCCAACCAGGAGGACCTCGCCCAGATCATGACCGCCGAGCAGGGCAAGCCGCTCACCGAGGCGCGCGGCGAAGTCGCTTATGCCGCCTCCTTCGTCGAGTTCTACGCCGAGGAAGCCAAGCGCATCTATGGCGAGACGATTCCCTCACCCTTTCCGAATTCGCGCATCATCATCCAGAAGCAGCCCGTCGGCGTCTGCGCCGCGATCACGCCGTGGAATTTCCCGGCTGCGATGATCACGCGCAAATGCGCGCCGGGGCTGGCAGCCGGGTGCACCTTTGTCGTCAAGCCTGCGCCCGACACCCCGCTGACGGCGCTTGCCCTGATCGAACTCGCCATCCGCGCCGGCTTCCCGAAGGGTGTGCTGAACATCGTCACCGGCGATGCTGTCGCGATCGGCAAGGTCATGACCAGCCATCCGGCGGTGCGCTTCATCGGCTTCACCGGCTCGACCCCGGTCGGCAAGCTGCTGATGCAGCAGGCCGCCTCGACCGTGAAGAAGGTTGGGCTCGAACTCGGGGGCAACGCCCCCTTCATCGTCTTCGACGACGCCGATGTCGATGCCGCCGTCCAGGGTGCCATCGCGGCCAAGTTCCGCAACATGGGCCAGACCTGCGTCTGCACCAACCGCCTCTTCGTGCAGGACGGTATCCATGACGAGTTCGTCGCGAAATTCGCCGGCGAGGTCGCCAAGATGAAGGTCGGCAACGGCACGGAGGTCGGGGTCGTGCAGGGGCCGCTGATCAACGAGAAGGCGGTCGAAAAGGTCGAGCGCCATGTCGCCGACGCGGTCGCCAATGGCGCCAAGGTGATGGTCGGCGGCAAGCGCCATGCGCTCGGCCGCACCTTTTACGAGCCGACCGTGATCTCGGGCGTGACCACCAGGATGCTGGTGACGAACGAGGAGACGTTCGGTCCGGTCGCGCCGGTCTACCGCTTCAAGACCGAGGACGAGGTCGTCGCCATGGCCAACGACACGCCCTTCGGGCTCGCGGCTTATTTCTACTCGAAGAATCTCGGCCGCGCCTTCCGCGTCGCCGAGGAACTCGAATACGGCATGGTCGGCATCAATTCGGCGATGCTCGGCACTGAGGTGGCGCCCTTCGGCGGCGTCAAGGAATCCGGCCTCGGCCGCGAGGGTTCGCTCCACGGCATGGATGAGTTCGTCGAGATCAAGTATATGCTGATGGGCGGGCTTGGCGCGTGACAGCCGACGATCTGAAGAAGCTCGCCGCGGCGCGGGCGCTCGAACTCGTCCGCCCCGGCATGCGGCTTGGCCTCGGCACCGGCTCGACGGCAAAGCATTTCGTCGATCTGCTCGGGCAGCGCGTGGCCGACGGTCTCGACGTCATCTGCGTCGCGACCTCGGAGGTCACGGAGGCGCAGGCCCGCGGGCTCGCCATCCCGATGTCGACCCTCGACGAGACGCCTGAACTCGATCTCACCATCGACGGCGCCGACGAGGTCGATCGTGAGCTTCGCCTGATCAAGGGTGGCGGGGCGGCGCTGCTGCGCGAGAAGATCGTCGCGGCAGCCTCCGCGCGCATGATCGTGATCGCCGACGACAGCAAGCTCGTGACGCAGCTCGGGCGCTTCCCGCTGCCGATCGAGGTCGTCCCGTTCGGGCTGGAGGTGACCCGTCGCGCCGTCGCGGCGGCGATCGCTTCCGTCGGCGCTGCCGGCGAACTCGTCCTGCGTCGCAAGCTCGATGGCAGTGTGCTCGTCACCGATGGCGGCCACTACATTCTCGACGCCCATCTCGGCGCCATCGCGCAGCCCGAGGCGTTGGCCGCGGCGCTCGCGCGGATTCCCGGTGTCGTCGAGCATGGCTTGTTCCTGGGCCTGGCGGCGGCGGCGATCCTGGCAAGCGGGACTGGTCTGACCATTGTGGGAACGCTCGAATAAGAGAGTTCTCGCCCGGATTTGGCTCCTGCGGACCGATCCGACCCCACACGCTGCGACATCGCTCCGCCCTAAAACCTTTCCACTTTGCGGTTTGATGCTCTATGGAGACCCGTGACGCCCGATCCTGCATCGGGCTGCCTTGAGTCGCATCCGGCCGGGCGCTACCGAAACGACCACGCGTCCGACGGGCCAGGAATGGCGCGGGCCGCGAAAAGCTGTGATTGCGCGAAACGGCGCATGATGAAGGGGCAACGCCATGATCCGTTACCATCTCGCCGGCGCGGCTATCAGTCTGGCGCTCCTAGTCGGGATGCCTGTGCAGGGCCAGGTGCCAGCGCCGCCAGCCAACGCGACCCCAGCTCCTCCGGCTGATATCCCGCAGAGCCATCTGCTCGCGGCGAGGGATGTCCTTGTTGTGACCGGCGTCGCCGATTCCTTCGAGTCGATCTACAATGAATTCCGCGTGCGCGTCCGCGAGATGGTTGTGACCACGCGGCCCGAACTGCGGAAGGACACCGACGAGGTGATCGGCGCCCTGAAGCCTGAATCCGACAAGAAACGCGACGAAATCATCGCCTCCTCCGCTTTCCTGTTCGCCAAGCACATGAGCGAGGCGGATCTCAAGGAGGTCGCGGCCTTTTTCAGGTCGCCGGTCGGCCAACGTTACAATGCCGCGCGCCCCAAGGCGCTCGACGAGGTTTTCGGCCTGCTGCAGGCCTGGAGCGTCAACACCAGCAACTTCCTGTTCGACCGCTTCACCGAGGAAATGCGCAAGCGCGGCCACCAGATTTGAGCGGCCAGGATCTGGGTCGCCAGGCTCACACGAGGATGAATGCGATGAAGCCGCCGGCCTGGTGCCGGCGGCTTTTGTCGTCGGGGAGGCTGACGGCCGTCAGTTCTTCGGAGCCATCCGGACGGCGTCCTCCTCAAGCGGCCCGGTCGGACGCACGCCCGCGGCGCGGTTAACCATCACCGTCACGACCCAGAGCAGCACGCCGATGCCGATCAGCACGCCGGCGATCTGATACTGGACGACGTCCCGTCCGGTCCACGGCCCGGCGAAGAAGGCGCAGGCCAGCGCGCCCAGCACCGGCAGCGCGGTGGGGGTGCGGAAATGGTCGTGCTCGACGGTATCCTTGCGTAGCACCAGCACGGCGATGTTGACGACCGTGAAGACGCAGAGCAGCAGCAGCGCCGTCGTGCCGCCGAGCGCAGGTACCTCCCCGACAAAGGTGATCAGGGCAAAGGCAAGCAGGGTGGTGAAGCCGATTGCGATATAGGGCGTGCGTCGTGTCGCATGAACCTTGCCAAGCACCGGCGGCAGCACATGCTCGCGGCTCATGCCATAGACCAGCCGGCTGGCCATCAGCATGTTGATCAGCGCGCTGTTGGCGACCGCGAACATCGTGATGAAGCCGAAGATCCAGAGCGGGAAGTTCGGCGCTCCGGCTTGCACCACCTTGAGCAGCGGCGTTTCGCCCTCGCCGAGCGCCTCCGGCGGCACCAGCGTGATCGCCGAGATCGAGACCAGCACATAGATCACGCCGGTGATGACGAGGCCGGTCAGCAGCACCTTGGGAAAGATGCGGCTCGGGTCCTTGCACTCCTCGGCCATGTTGACCGAGTCCTCGAAGCCGACCATCGCGAAGAAGGCAAGCGTCGTGGCCGCGATCACCGGCCAGAGGGCGCCGCTGTCGCCCGTCGTCTTGAACTCCAGAACCCGCGAGACGTCGCCCTGGCCGGCCATGATCGCCATCAGGCCGATGCCGATGATGATCAGCAGACCGGTGAGCTCCACGCAGGTCAGCACGACATTGGCCTTCACGCTCTCGCCGACGCCGCGCAGATTGACCACCGCGACCAGAGCCATGAAGCCGAGCCCGATCGCGGTGATGCCGAAGGTGCCGGACAGGCCGAGATTGAACGCGTTCGACATGTTCGCGGCGAAGGCCCGGGACGCCGTCGAGGCCGAGGTGATGCCGGAGCACATCACCGCGAAGGCGACGATGAATGTGATGAAATGAATGCCGAAGGCCTTATGCGTATAGAGCGCGGCGCCGGCCGCCTTCGGGTATTTGGTCACCAGCTCAAGATAGCTGAAGGCGGTCACCATCGCGACGACGAAGGCCACGAGAAACGGCAGCCAGACCACGCCGCCGACCTGCTTGGCGACCTGTCCGGTCAGGGCATAGATGCCGGTGCCGAGGATGTCTCCGACGATGAAGAGCAGCAGCAGCCAGGGTCCCATGACCCGGTGGAGGCTGGGTTCGGCTTGCGTCGTTGATGATGCGGGGGCAGTTGAAACGGCGATGTCGCTCATGGCTTGTCCTGGCTCCGGCGGCAGGCTGGTGGCAGCATGGTATGAACAGATTTGCGCCGCGGTTGTTCACGGCGGGTGGAGCGCTTCGCGGGCCGGCTTCAACGCCGAAAGCGGCAGGGCCGGGACTTTCTTCCCAAAGGATGAGTGAATGGAATGGCGGACATGAACGGTGGCCCGATCCTTGTCACGGGCGGCTCCGGCTTCCTTGCCAGCCATTGCATCCTCGCCTTGCTGGCGGCAGGGCATCAGGTTCGCGCCACCCTGCGTTCGCCGCAGCGTGAGGCGGGCTTGCGCGCCGGGCTCGCAGCGGCCGGCTTCGACCCTGATGGTCGCCTCGAAATCGTTGCAGCCGATCTCATGGCCGATGATGGCTGGTCGCGAGCGGTATCCGGCTGTCGCCATGTGCTTCATGTCGCCTCGCCTTTGTCGGCGGCTGCGCCAAGACATGAAGATGAACTGATCCGCCCTGCGAGGGAAGGGACCTTGCGCGTGCTGCGCGCGGCCCATGCGGCCGGTGTCGAGCGCGTCGTGCTGACCTCGTCCTTTGCTGCGATCGGCTATGGCAAGCGCCTGACCCGCCCCTATGCCGAGACCGACTGGACGGATGCCTCGGCGCCGGATCTCGCCGCCTATCCGAAATCGAAGACGCTGGCCGAGCGCGCCGCCTGGAAGTTCGTCGATGGCGAGGGCAGGGGGCTGGAACTGACTGTCGTCAACCCTGTCGGCATCTTCGGCCCGCTGCTCGGTCCCGACATGTCGGCCTCGATCCTGCTGATCAGGAGCATGTTGGAAGGCAAACTGCCGGCGCTGCCGCGCCTGATATTCGGTGTTGTCGATGTCCGCGACGTCGCCGAACTGCATCTGCGGGCGATGACGGACCCGGCCGCCGCTGGCGAACGCTTCATCGCCACCGCCGGCGACTTCCTGACCATGCAGCAGATCGCCCAGGCACTGAAGGATCGGCTCGGCCCGGCGGCCGACAAGGTCTCGACGCGCGTGCTGCCGGACTGGCTGGTGCGCCTCGCCGCCCGCTTCAGCGCCACCGCGCGGCAGGCTGCGACGCCGGAGCTCGGCCGCACCAAGAACGCCTCCAGCGCCAAGGCGCGCGCCATGCTGGGTTGGGAACCGCGCCCCGCCGCCGAGGCGCTGGCCGCGACGGGCGAGAGCCTGATCCGGTTCGGGCTCGTGGGCGCAGGCCGCTGAGGCGGCCTCAGTCCTCCGCCGCCTTGAACCTGTTCAGCCCCTTCATCACGAAAGGCGCGACCAACGCGACGAAGGCGAGGCCGAGCAGCGTCGCCGAGATCGGGTTTTCCAGCAGGATCATCGGGTCGCCGAGGCTGATCTGGAGCGCGCGGCGTAGCTGCGCCTCGGCCATCGGTCCGAGGATCAGCCCGACCACCATCGGCGCGACCGGGTAGTCGTATCGCCGCATCAGATAGCCGAGATAGCCGAACAGGAAGAGCATCCCGAGTTCGACCGGCGAGGGGTTGACCGCGAGCGTCCCCATCGTCGCGAAGACCAGGATGCCGGCATAGAGCCAAGGCTGCGGCACGGCGAGCAGCTTCACCCACAGCCCGATCAGCGGCAGGTTCAGGATCACCAGCATGACATTGGCGATGAACAGCGAGGCGATCAGGCCCCAGACCAGATCGGGCTTCTCGGCGAAGAGCAGTGGGCCGGGGTTGAGGCCGTATTGCTGGAAGCCTGCCAGCATGATCGCGGCCGTGGCCGAGGTCGGCAGGCCGAGCGTCAAGAGCGGCACGAGCGTGCCTGCGGCGGAGGCATTGTTGGCGGCTTCCGGCCCCGCGACACCCTCGATCGCCCCCTTGCCGAACTCTTCCGGATATTTGCAGAGCTTGCGCTCCGTCGAATAGCTCAGGAACGTCGGCACCTCCGCGCCGCCGGCAGGGAGCGCGCCGATCGGGAAGCCGAAGGCGGTGCCGCGCAGCCAGGGCGCCCAGGACCGCTTCCAGTCCTCTTTGCTCATCCACAGCGAGCCCTTGATCGGGATGATCTCCTCGGGATCGCGGAAGCGCTTGGACGCGACGTAAAGCGCCTCGCCCACCGCGAAAAGGCCCACCGCCAGAGTCGTCACCTCGACGCCGTTCAGCAGCTCAGGCACGCCGAAGGTCAGCCGTGCCTGGCCGGTCAGCTTGTCGATGCCGACAAGGCCGAGCGTGATGCCGAGGAACAGGCTCGTCAGGCCGCGCAGGGGCGAGTCGCCGAAGGTCGCGGAGACCGTGACGAAGGCGACGATCATCAGGGCGAAATAGTCCCAGGGGCCGAACTTGATCGCGACCTCGACCAGCCAGGGCGCCAGGAAGGCGAGCCCGAAGGTGGCGATCAACCCGGCGACGAAGGAGCCGATCGCAGCGGTTGCCAGCGCCGGGCCGCCGCGCCCGGCCTTGGCCATCTTGGAGCCTTCGAGCGCGGTGGCGAGCGAGGCGCTTTCACCTGGCGCATTCAGCAGGATCGCCGTGGTCGAGCCGCCATACATGCCGCCATAATAGATGCCGGCGAACATGATCAGGGAGCCGGCGGGATCGAGCTTGAAGGTGACCGGCAGGAGCAGTGCGACGGTCAGCGCCGGGCCGATGCCGGGCAGCACGCCCACCGCCGTGCCGAGGAACACGCCGATCAGGCAGAACATCAGCTTGGAAGGCTCGAGCGCGACGCTGAAGCCGTTGAGGAGCGCGACGGTGGTTTCCATGGCCGGGCGCCCCTAAATGAACAGATGTTCGAGAGGCCCGGCCGGTAGCAGCAGGGTCAGGAGCTTGGCGAAGACGAGGAAGATCACGAGTCCGAGCACGAACCCGATCGCGACGTCGGCGAGCAGCGCTCGCCGCCCGAAGCCGCGAGCCGTGCAGGCGAAGAGGATGGTGATGGCGACGACAAAGCCGCCTCCGGCCGCGATGCAGGCGATCAGCCCGATCAAGCCGCCGATGATCCAGAGAAGCGCGCTCTTGTCGGCGGCCTCTGGTCTGGGCAGGCCGTCGCGAAAGGCGACGAAGAGATGGGCGAGGCCCAGCAGCACGAGCCCGATGCAGGCGACATAGGGCATCGCGGTCGGCCCGAGGCCGTAATTCGAGGTGATCGTTTGCTTCGAGGCGTCGTAATAGACGATGCCAGCCAGCGCCAGCAGCAGAACGCCGACGATGAGGGCGGGCCTGTCGGCTCCGCGTGCCAGTTTTTCGTTTGTCATGGCGTTCCCGTCGTCTGGCGATGCGTATCGGCGGCTGCAATGCTGCCGAGGTGCGAGGGGGCCGATCTCTCGGCCCCCTCGACCCGTCTGCGATGTCCAGCTGGCCTTACTTCACCAACCCGACATCCGTCATCACCTTTGAGACGCGAGTCTGCTCGGCCGTCATGAAGGCGGCGAATTCGGCACCGCCGAGATAGGCGTCGTCCCAGCCTCGGGCCTTGAGGATCTCGGCCCATTCCTTCGTCTTCACCAGCTTGGCGACGGCGTCGGACAGGGTCTTGGTCTGCTCTGCGCTGAGACCGGGAGGAGCGACGACCGAGCGCCAGTTCATCAGCTCGAGATTGACGCCGCCCTCCTTGAGCGTCGGGGCATCCGGCGCATTGGCCAGCCGCGCCGAGGACGACACACCGACGACGCGCAGTTTGCCCGCCTTGATCTGGCCTTCGAACTCGCCATAGCCGGAAATGCCGGCCGTGACCCGTCCGCCGAGCATGGCCGCAAGCGCCTCGCCGCCGCCCGAGAACGGGATGTAGTTGATCTTCTTGGCGTCGCCACCGGCGGCCTCGGTGAAGAGCGCTGCGAGAATGTGATCGGCGCCGCCGGCTGAACCGCCGGCCCAGGTCACCTTGGCCGGGTCGGCCTTGACGCGCTCGGCGAGGTCCTTGGCGGACTTGATCGGCGAGTCTGTCGGCACGACGATGACAAGCGCTTCGGCCGTCAGGCGTGCGATCGGCGTCGTCTGCGACAGGTTGACCGGCGATTTGTTGAGCAGGATCGCGCCCACCATGACGAAGCCGTTGACCATCAGCTGCGAGCCGTCGCCCTTGGCGTTGATCAATTGGGCGAGGCCGATCGTGCCGCCCGCGCCGGTCACGTTGGCGACCTGCACGCTCTTGGCGATGCCGGAGGCCATCAGCGCCTGCTGCATCGAGCGCGCCGTGCCGTCCCAGCCGCCGCCGGGCGAAGCGGGTGCCATGATCTTGAGCTCGAGCTGAGCGAAGGCGGCGGTCGAGAGGCCGGCGACCGCGATCGCCACGATGGCGCCGCGCTTCAGAAGGGATGTAAGCATGCGATTTCCTCCGGCGCGGCTTCTCCGCGCATTCTTCAAGGCGTCCAGCTTGCCACTGCGGGCTCGGCGCTTCGCCGTCAATTGCGCCTGATTGCACAATCATGAGTCAAGAGATTTCACAAGGCGGTACCGGTTCCGTGCGCCGAAGCCCACTGGCAGTCCCTTCCGCCATGGCTTAATCCCTGCGCGGCGGACGGGCCGTTTCGGCCCCCGCGCGCCCGAAGCTTTCGAGGATGCCATGGCTGAATTCGACGTCGATCTCTTCGTCATCGGGGCTGGCTCAGGTGGAACCCGCGCCGCGCGCATCGCGTCCGGCCACGGCGCCCGCGTCATGATCGCGGAGGAGGACCGCATCGGCGGCACCTGCGTGATCCGCGGTTGCGTGCCCAAGAAGCTCTTCGTCTATGCCAGCCGCTTCGCCGAGGATATCGGGGATGCCGCCGGCTTCGGCTGGACCGTCGCCAAGCCGAGCTTCGACTGGCCGACCCTGCGCGATGCGGTCGCCAATGAGGTGACGCGGCTGTCGGGCCTCTATCGCAAGGGGCTCGACGGTGCCGGCGTCGCCATCCGCGAGGAGCGCGCGACGCTCGTTGGCCCGCACACCGTCCGGCTGGCAAAAAGCGGTGAGACGATCCGTGCCCGGCATATCCTGGTCGCGACCGGCGGCTGGCCCGCCTTCGATCCGCCGATCCCGGGCGGCGATCTCGGCATCTCCTCGAACGAGATCTTCCATCTTCCGAGCCTGCCGAAGCGCATGCTCGTCGTCGGAGGCGGCTATATCGCGCTGGAATTCGCCAGCCTGTTCGTGCGGCTGGGCGTCGAGGTCACCGTGCTGCATCGTGGCGACAACATCCTGCGCGGCTTCGACGAGGACATCCGCACAAGGCTGCGCGACGCGCTCGAACATGCCGGCATCCATTTCCGCCTCGGCTGCACGGTCGAGCGCATCGAGGCTCTCGCCGATGGTTCGCGCCGGGCCCATTGCGCCAAGGGCGCGCCGATCGATGCCGATGTCGTGCTGGTCGCGACCGGTCGGCGCCCCCACACTGCGGGCCTGGGCCTTGCGGAAGCTGGTGTCGAGCTCGGTTCGCTGGGAGAGGTCATCGTCGATGCGGGCTCGGCCAGCAGCGTGCCCTCGATCCATGCGGTCGGCGATGTCACCAACCGGATCAGCCTCACCCCCGTCGCAATCCGCGAGGGCCATGCCTTCGCCGACACGGTCTTCGGTGGCAAGCCCTGGCAGATGGACCATGCGACCGTCGCCTCGGCCGTCTTCACCACGCCCGAGATCGGGACAGTCGGGCTGTCGGAGGTCCAGGCCGCGGCGGCAGGCCATGAGCTGCGCATCTTCGAATCCGCCTTCCGTCCGATGAAGGCGACGATCTCGGGCCGGGCGGAGCGCATCTACATGAAGCTCGTCGTCGATGCGAAGACGGACAAGGTGCTTGGCGTCCACATCCTCGGCCATGATGCCGGCGAGATCATCCAGGCGGTCGCCATCGCCGTCACCATGGGCGCGACCAAGGCCGATTTCGACCGCACCATCGCGCTGCACCCGAGCGCGGCGGAAGAGCTCGTGACGATGCGGACGCCGCGGGCAGGGTAGGCGGGACGATTGCGTCGAGGCGCTGCCGGGCGTATTCTAGAATTCTGATAGAGATATTCTAGAACGAGGTGCTTCGATGGGCATCAGCATCAAGAACGACGAGGTCGAGGCGCTGGCCCGCAAGCTCGCCAGCAAGCACGGCAAGGGCCTGACCGAGATCGTCCACGACGCCCTGCGCGAAAAGGCCGAACGCGAGGCCGCCGAACCGACGCTGTGGGAGAAACTGGCGCCGATCCGCGAGCGCCTGGCCAAGGCCGGCAAGACCGGCTTGCAAGCCGATAAGGCATTTTTCGACGAGCTGAATGGCGAGTCGGAGCGGCTGTGACTGTCGTTGATGCGTCAGCCATCATCGGCATCATGGCGGAAGAGGACGACAGCGAGGCGTTGGCGTCGCGGCTTCAAGTGCTGCCACTGGGACCCGGCCGCCGATACGCCTCGACCGTGACGGTGTGGGAGGCGGCGTGCGCGCTGGCGCGCATTTGGAAGATCGATCGCAGCGAGGCTTTTGCTGAGGTCGGCGAGTTTATGGCTGCCGCCGAGATCGCGCCGTTCGCGCCCGACATGGACATCACCGCACTCGCGATCGAAGCGTCAGAGCGCTATGGCATGGGGGCGGGTCGGCCCGGCATCCTCAACCTCGGCGATTGCTTCTCCTATGCAACCGCCAGGTACTTCAACGCTGCACTGCTGTTCAAGGGCGGTGACTTCAGCCGCACCGACATGGAAGTGGCTTGAGCCTTGGCAATGTCCGCCAGATTGGCATGATTCAAAATCGAAACGCGTTGAATCATCGCCTCAGGTCATTGAATCCCTTTCTCAGCCAGCGGAATCAGTCCGTAAGCCGATGCCCCCATCACCTTGAATCGATTCAGGTTTCGCTAACCATGACGCGGTTCCGATCCGCGCGTAGCCCGTGATCGGCGGGAGTGGCCTTGGCGGCGCCTTGGGTGTATAGGCCCGCCTTCGCGCTTCAAAGAGGTTAACCGGCGCGATGTCAGTCAGGAGCAGGACCCATGTCGGAGCGCTGGACGCCCGAGAGCTGGAGGGCAAAGCCCGTCCAGCAGATTCCGGATTATCCGGACCAGGCAGCCTTGAAGGCGGTTGAGCAGCAGCTCGCCGGATTTCCGCCGCTGGTTTTTGCGGGTGAGGCGCGCAAGCTGAAAAAGGCGCTCGCCAAAGTCGCCAATGGCGAGGCCTTCCTGCTCCAGGGCGGAGACTGTGCCGAGAGCTTCGGCGAGCACTCGGCCGACAACATCCGCGATTTCTTCCGGCTCTTCCTGCAGATGGCGGTGGTGCTGACCTTTGCTGGTGGCTCGCCGGTGGTGAAGGTCGGGCGCATCGCCGGGCAGTTCGCCAAGCCACGCTCGACCCCGACCGAGACGATCGGTGGCGTCGAGCTGCCGAGCTACAAGGGCGACATCGTCAACGACAACGAGTTCACGGCGGCCGCGCGCATTCCCGATCCGCGCCGCCAGCTCGAGGCCTACAGGCAGTCGGCGGCGACGCTGAACCTGATTCGCGCCTTCGCGACGGGCGGCTACGCCAATCTCGACAATGCGCATCGCTGGATGCTCGGCTTCGTCAAGGATGCGCCGGCCTCCTCGCGCTACAACGAGGTCGCCGAGCGGATCACCGAGGCGCTCGACTTCATGCGCGCCATCGGCATCGATCCCGAGACGCATCCCGAGATGCGCACGACGGATTTCTACACCAGCCACGAGGCGCTGCTGCTTGGCTACGAGCAGGCGATGACGCGCGTGGATTCGACCACCGGCGACTGGTATGACACCTCCGGCCACATGGTCTGGATCGGCGATCGCACGCGCCAACTCGACCATGCCCATGTGGAGTTCTTCCGCGGCATCAGGAATCCGATCGGCCTGAAATGCGGGCCGTCGATGACGGTCGACGGGCTGATGAAGCTGATCGAGGTGCTCGACCCGCAGAACCAGGCCGGCCGCCTGACGTTGATCGCCCGTTTCGGCGCCGACAAGGTCTTCGACAACCTGCCGGCCCTAGTGCGCGCCACCAAGCGGGAAGGCCGCAACGTCGTCTGGTCCTGCGACCCGATGCACGGCAATACGGTCAAGGCCGGCAACTACAAGACCCGGCCCTTCGACCTGATCATGACCGAGGTGAAGAACTTCTTCGCCGTCCACCAGGCCGAAGGCACCCATGCCGGCGGCCTGCATCTGGAGATGACCGGCAAGAACGTCACGGAGTGCACCGGCGGCGCACGCGGCATGACCGATGCGGATCTGAACGACCGCTACCACACGGTCTGCGACCCGCGCCTCAATGCCGAGCAGGCGCTGGAGCTCGCCTTCCTCGTCGCCGAACTGGTCAAGCGCGAGCGCTCGGGTCGCGAGCGCCCGGAGGTCGAGGCGGCGGAGTAGTGCTCTGCCGGCTTGCATCGCGACAAATCAAAAAAGCCGGGGCGATCGCCCCGGCTTTTCATGTTTCAGCCGATGGCTGTCAGAATTTCAGGCCGGCTGCGACGCGCGCGGTGTTGACCGTCGTCGTGGTGCCTTCGACATCGGCGAAGCGGATGATCTGGTATTCGGCGCGCAGGAACAGGTTGTCGGTCAGAGCCATGTCGATGCCCGCGCCGGCCGAGAGGCCGAAGCCATAGACGTTCTGTTTGGTCTCGCCGACCCGTAGCGGATAGCCCGCTGCCACGACGTTGTTCTCGACCGCTCCAGTGACGGGGTTGATGCGGGAAAAGCGCCAGGTCGCGTCGATCGTCGAGACCGTGTTGAAACGCCCGACCGCCCCGCCAACTGTGGCGAACGGCATGATCCGGCCATAGGCCCACCCCATTCGGATGCGTGCGGTGCCGTAATCCAACAGTTCCGCGCCCTGCCGGGTCGTCAGCGAGAAATCGTTGACGGTGCCGTCCGAGGTCGTGAAACGCCGGCCGATAAAGTCGCTGACCAGATATTCGTGATTGGCGCGCGTGTAGTCGACTTCAAGGCCGAAAATGGCGTCGCCGAACGCAAAATTGTAGCCGGTGAAGCCGAAGAAGGTTGATCCACTGTCGCGCTTGGCCGGCAGGTTGCTGACCAGCGACCCCATATTGACCTCGTTGCCGAGCGTCGTGTTGCGGAAGGCAAAGTTCGCCAGATTCTGCAGGCCGTTGCCCGGCTCGAACTTCGTATCGGAGACACCGGCGCCGCCACCGACATAGAAGCCGGACCAGTTCGTCTTGCCGTCAATGAACTCCGGCGCCGGCGGTGCATCCTCGATCTGCGATCCCCGCAGCACGGGATAATCTGCGGCTGTCGCCAATGACGCGGATGAGAGGGCGCCGACGACGAGGGCGCAGGCGGCAAGGCAACCTTGGCTCATCGCGGTGATCTGGCGGGTACGCATGATCGCTTCTCCGAACGGCGGCCGGTAGTCGTGCAAGAACGGCTCGTGACTGATTCATGCGTGATTAACCCTAACGTCGGGTTAAGCCGGCGCGATCATCCGCACGGGTGGTCGCTGCCGCGACGTTGCCGCCGATCCCTCGCCGCGCTACAGCCCGGCCATGACCTCGTTCCGCCTCGCGCTTGCGCAATCGAACCCGACCGTCGGCGACGTCGCCGGCAACGCCGCAAGAGTGCGGGAGACGCGGCGACAGGCGGGGGAGGCCGGCGCTGATCTCGTGATGTTCCCGGAGCTCTTCCTCTGCGGCTACCCGCCCGAGGATCTGGTTCTGAAGCCGGCCTTCCAGGACGCCTGCCGCAAGGCCTGCGAGGATCTGGCGCGCGAGACCGCCGATGGCGGCCCCGCCGTTCTGGTCGGCCTGCCCTGGGCGGAAGGCGGCAAGCTCTATAACGCCTATGCGCTGCTCGACGCCGGCGTGATCCAGTCGGTGCGCTTCAAGGTCGATCTGCCCGATTACGGCGTTTTCGACGAGGCCCGCATCTTTGTGCCCGGCCCGTTGCCCGGTCCCGTGCTCTTCCGCGACAGCGTCCGGCTCGGCTTGCCGATCTGCGAGGATATCTGGAGCGAGGAGGTCGTCGAGTGCCTGGCCGAGACCGGCGCCGAGATCCTGCTCTCGCCCAACGGCTCGCCGTTCCGCCGTGGCGTCGGCGACGAGCGCATGAATGTCGCGGTCGCGCGCGTCGTCGAATCGGGCCTGCCGCTGGTCTATCTCAACCAGGTCGGCGGCCAGGACGAGCTCGTCTTCGACGGCGCCTCCTTCGTGCTCGATGCCGGGCGCAACCTGACGCATCAGCTTCCAGCCTTCCGCGAGGCGTTGGTCATGACCGACTGGGTGCGCGAGGCGGGACGCTGGCGCTGCCAGTCGGGCGAGATCGCCGTAATCGAGATCGGTGACGAGGCCGACTATGCCGCCTGCGTGCTGGGCCTGCGCGACTATGTCGGCAAGACAGGTTTTCCCGGCGTGGTGCTCGGCCTTTCCGGCGGCATCGATTCGGCGCTCTGCGCCGCGATTGCCGTCGATGCGCTGGGGTCTGAGCGTGTCACCTGCGTGATGATGCCTTCGCGCTTCACGGCCGCGCAAAGCCTCGCAGATGCGGAGGCCTGCGCGGAGGCGCTCGGCGTTCGCTACGAGACGGTGCCGATCACCGGGACGGTCGAGGCCTTCGAGTCCACATTGGCCGGGCTTTTCGCCGGCCGCTCGCCCGACGTCTCCGAGGAAAACCTGCAGAGCCGCACGCGCGGAACGTTGCTGATGGCGCTGTCCAACAAGTTCGGCTGGATGCTGGTGACGACCGGCAACAAGTCGGAGATGTCCTGCGGCTATGCCACGCTCTATGGCGACATGAATGGCGGCTTCAACCCGATCAAGGACCTCTACAAGACCGACGTCTTCCGCCTCGCCGCCTTGCGCAACCGCTGGAAGCCGCACGGTGCGCAGGGGCCTGAAGGCATCGTCATCCCCGAGGCGATCCTGATCCGGCCGCCCAGCGCCGAATTGCGCGAGGATCAGACCGACCAGGACACGCTGCCGCCCTATGAGGTGCTCGACGCCATCTTGATCGCCCTGATCGAGCGCGAGCAGCGCGTCGCCGACATCGTCGCAAGCGGCCATGATCGCGACACCGTCGTCGCCGTGGAGCGCCTGCTCCACCGCGCCGAATACAAGCGCCGCCAGGCCGCGCCGGGCGTCAAGATCACCAGCCGCAACCTCGGCCGCGACCGGCGCTATCCGATCGTCAATGCGTTCTCCGACACGGGCGGGGCCGCCCATGCGCCCGATCCGGCGCTGGTCAGGGGCGTCGGTCGGGGAGGGGGCGAGAGTTTCGATTTCTGAGGGGCGTCCGCCGGGGCAATTGTCGCTGCCGCCCAAAAGCGCCATAAGCGCCGCCATGACCTCATCGCCTCTCCTGCGCTTCGCACCGTCGCCCACGGGCTATCTGCATATCGGCAACGCCCGCTCGGCGCTGTTCAATGGCCTCTATGCGCGTCGCCATGGCGGCCGCTTCATGTTGCGCTATGACGACACCGATCTGGCGCGCTCGAAGCCCGAGTTTGCGGACGCCATCGCCGAGGATCTGGCCTGGCTCGGCATCGTGCCTGATCTGGTGATCAGCCAGTCGCAGCGGCTGCCACTCTACGACGAGGCGGCGCAGCGCCTGCGCGCTTCGGGCCGGCTCTACCCCTGCTACGAGACCGCCGACGAGCTCGACCGTCGCCGCAAGCGTCAGCTCGCGCGCGGCTTGCCGCCGATCTACGACCGCGCCGCGCTGAAGCTCACGGACGAGGACAAGGCCAGGCTCGAAGCCGAGGGCCGCAAGCCGCATTGGCGCTTCCTGCTGGAGCCGCGCGTCGTCGCCTGGAACGACCTCATCCGCGGCGATGCCCACGTCGACTGCGCCTCGCTCTCCGACCAGGTGCTGGTCCGCGAGGATGGCAGCTATCTCTACCATCTGCCCTCGGTAGTCGATGATGCGCAGACTGGCGTCACCCACATCATCCGGGGCGAGGACCACGTCACCAACACGGCCGTGCATATCCAGATCTTCGAGGCGCTGGGGGCCGCACTGCCGGCCTTTGGCCACCACAATCTGCTGACCACCGCGAGCGGCGAGGGGCTGTCGAAGCGCCTCGGCCACCTCTCCTTGCGCGGCCTGCGCGAAGCCGGCATCGAGCCGCTGGCGGTCGCGGCGCTCGCCATCCTGACCGGCTCGTCGGATGCGGTCCGGCCCGTCGCCAGCCTCGACGAACTGGCCGGTCTGGTCGATCTCGGCCATGTCTCGCGCGCACCGGCGAAATTCGACGAGCATGATCTTGAGACGCTCAGCGCCCGCACGCTGCACCAGTTGCCCTATGAGCCGGTGGCCGAGCGGCTGTCTTCTATCGGCGTGGACGGCAGCGAGGCCTTCTGGCTCGCGATCCGCGGCAATCTCGCGAGATTCGACGAGGTCCGCATCTGGGACGAGGTCGTGCATGGCCCGCTTTCGCCTGTCATCGCCGATCCCGCCTTCGCAGCGACGGCGGCGTCCGTGCTGCCGCCCGAGCCTTTCGACGCGACGACATGGAAGAGCTGGACCGGCGCGGTGGCGGCGGCGACGGGAGCCAAGGGCAAGGCCCTCTTTATGCCGCTCCGACAGGCCCTGACCGGGCAAGACCACGGCCCGGAACTGGCGGCGCTGCTGCCGCTGATCGGCCGTGAGAAGGCGCTGAAGCGGCTGGCGGGCGAACAGAGCTGAAGCGCTCTGGCCAGGCACGTGCGATCGTTACAGGCGAAGAGAGAAAGCACGATGAGGGTGCCGACGAGGGCGACTAATAAGACCATCGACCGTGTCAATGCGCTTCTACTGAAACATAACGAGGTCGAGTCTTTTACCTATATCAAGGCTGGTACGGCTTATGATGCCAAATTCAGGTTGCAGGGGCCGGGTCTTGTCGTTTTGAAAGTCCGCCAGTTCCAATTTGTGGAGGCACTTAGCCTGACACTCTATCAGATGTGGCTCATGGTTTTCGACGTTCGAGCCGATCAACACGATCGCGTGAACTATGAGATCGTCAATCAAGACGAAGACTACCCCCTGTTGCGCTGCCAAAGCATGACCCTAATCGCAGGTGGGGAGCGCATTGAGTTGCGCTGAAAAATGAGCTTGATCGCACTCCGTCACTCTCGCGCGCTGCAAGGCAGCGACCCGAGAAGCTCGTGGTGAGTACACACTGGTCTCCGTCATGGTCGGGTCAGGCCCGACCATGACGCGCGCGATATCTCAATCGTGCCGGTGCATCGCCGAACTATGCTTGGTGTCGCGCATCGTCGAATAGACCAGCAGCGAGACGAAAATCACGCCAGCCAGATAGTAGTAGAAATACTGCTCATGGCCTTGCTGCTTGAACCAGAGCGCGATCGCCGGCGCGGTGCCCCCAAAAATCGAGACCGTTAGCGCATAGGGCACCGCGACGCCTGTCGCGCGGATCGATGTCGGGAACAGCTCGGCCTTCACCACCGCGTTGATCGAGGTGTAGCCGGCCACGAAGATCCAGGCGCCGGAGATCAGCAGGAAGGCCATCCAGGGCGACTTGGTGCCTGACAGCGTTGTCAGGATCGGCACGGTCAGAAGCGTGCCGGCGACGCCGAAGAAGATCAGCATCGGCTTGCGGCCGATCCGGTCGGAGATCGCGCCATAGATCGGCTGCAGGATCGCCGCGAAGATCAGCGAGCCGGCGATGACATAGGTCGTGGTGATGTCGGAGAAGCCGGCCGTCTGACGCACGAAGGTCTGCATATAGGTGGTGAAAGTGTAGAAGGCGGCAGTGCCGCCGGCGGTCAGGCCGACCACGATCGCGACCTCGCGCGGATATTTCAGGAGGCCACGCAGCGAGCTTTCGCGCTTGATGCCGCTCTTTTTGGCGGCTTCGAACGACTCGGTTTCGTGCATGTGCCGGCGCATGAACATGGCGGTGATCGCGAGCAGCGCTCCGATGACGAAGGGAATGCGCCAGCCCCAGGCGACCAGCTGCTCATGCGTCAGGAAGACGTTCTGGAGCAGCAGCAGCACCAGGATCGCAGTGAGCTGACCGCCGATCAGCGTCACGTATTGGAAGCTCGAATAGAAGCCGCGATGCTCGGGATCGGCGATCTCGGAGAGATAGGTCGCGCTCGCCCCATATTCGCCGCCAAGGCTCAAGCCCTCGATGATGCGCGCCAGCGCCAGCAGGGCAGGGGCCGCGAAGCCGATCGTGGCATAGGTCGGCGTCAGCGCGATGATCAGCGAGCCGAAGCACATCATCAGCACCGAGATGGTCAACGACAGGCGTCGGCCATAACGGTCGGCGAGATGGCCGAAGAGCCAGCCGCCGATGGGCCGCACGATGAAGCCAGCGGCGAACAAAGTCGCCGCATTGAGCTGCTGCACCACCGGGTCGTTCGACGGGAAGAAATGCGGCGCGAAGTAGAGCGCAAAGGCAGTGTAGGCGTAGAAATCATACCATTCGACGAGATTGCCAACCGAGCCGACGAAAATCGCCTTGAGGCGGCGCTTGGCATCGGCCATTTCGATCGGGTGCGGATGGGCTGTCGCTGTGGTCTCTGACATGGCGGCCTCTGGGCCCGGCGTCGTCAGAACCTCGTCTGCACCCGCGGCGGCGGTACGAACAGGGCCCGGTCTGGCGGCTTTCCAGGCGAACGGGGTGGACGGTCACCCCTCTATTGCGCTGCAAATGCCATGCGTCCAGCGGCGAGACAGGTCAGTCTCGCGCGGCAGCTATGTTGCTCGTGCATGGAACTTAAACGGGAATGTTCAGGGCCTTGCAGTCGCTGGTCCAAGATTGGGCGCCAGATTCGGCGCGACGATGCGCACGGTGCGCCGTTCGCCGGTGACGCTGCGCGTCTCGCGCTTCAGTCCGTCGCCCTTGTCGAGAACGCGCTCGCCCACCGAGCTCGGGCCAACGCCGGCCGATTCCGTGCCGGCGGTCGGCGAGTTCTCCGAGGGCATCGGCTTCTCGTCGGGAATTTCCGGGATCGCGGTCGGCTGGACCGCAGGGGCCGGCGCCGCGCCGCGCCGCTTCGGATCAGGTTTGGCCTCTTTCGGGCGCGAGAGTTCTGCAGCCCGCTGCTCGGTGACGATGACGTCGCCCTTGCGCTTGTCGAGCAGGTATTCGGCTTCCTTCAGGGCCTGCGCCCAGCTCTGGCCCTGGCCCCGGCAGGTGCAGGCGGCGTCAAAACTGCGCTGGTATTTGCCGGCGTTCGGCAGCGAGGAGTAGGGCTGGCCGGTGGCGCGTGCGACGGAGTTCTGGATGTCGCCGCCATTGCTCATGCCATAGGCGAGCGTCTCGACGCCCGGACAAAGCGCCTGGCACATCTCGTCGGAGCTGTCGCGCCCGCCGGGATTGTTGGCGAGCGGGAAGAAGAAGCCGTCGCAGGTGCGCACGCAGACGGTCTGTGGCCCGCCCATGCGCGGCTTCTCGGGCTCGACCGGCTGTTCGGGATCAAGCTCCGGCAGCGTCGAATCGATCTCGCCGCGACGCGGCTCCAGCCCGAAGATCGTTTCGAAGAACCCACGCGGCTGCGCCCGGCAATTGGCGTTGATGGCGGCGGCGAGCTGCGCCCGGCGCTGCTCGAGCGCACCGCCTTGGGCCTGCTGCTGCAGATTGCCGTACTGCGCCTGCAACTGGCCGATCTGAGCCCGCAGGCCGCCGCATTCCGGCGGCGGTCCGCCGCCGAAGATGGAGATTCCGCCGCGCTCGCAGCCCATGCCGCGATACTGGCTCGTCGCCTCGGCGAGCTGAGCGCCGACACGCTGCGCCATCTGCGCCGCGCGCGGATCGCCGCCGCCGCGCTGCCCTTGCAGGCTGGCGAGCTCCGAACGCCACGCGGTGCAGGACGGCGACTGTGCCAGCGCCGCGCCGCCCATTGTCGCCACTGCCAGCATCGCCGCGCCGAAGCGCAGCGCACGCCGTAGCAAGGAAGCTCTCGATGTCATCGCCGGTCGGGTCACGTCACCTGCTTGTCGGTCTCGATTCAGCCTGACGATCCTTGCCCAAGGCTGGCCTTGTGCACAGCCGGGCCGGATCGCCTTGGGCGCAACAACACCCGCCAAACGCGACGGAACTATGGAAGGACGGCGCGCAGCCTTGGAATGACGAGCGCGACGCGCGATCCGCATGCCATATTCGCCGCGGCCGGGCAATCGGCGCAGCCCTGCTGAAAAGCGATGCAACCGCAGCGGTTGGCGCGGGCGCGCCGACTGTCTAGAACGCTCGAACCCCGCCTGCGCACGACGCGCCGGCGCTGTGATCGGGCGATGCCGACATGACCGAACCTCTGGCTCTCGAAGCAGCCTTCATCCCCGAGCTTCCCAGCTATTATCGCGGCAAGGTCCGCGAGAATTACGATCTCCCCGACGGGCGCCGCATTCTGATCTCGACCGACCGGCTGAGTGCCTTCGACCGCGCCATTGCCGCGATCCCCTATAAGGGCCAGGTGCTGACGCAGACGGCGCGCTACTGGTTCGAGCACACCGCCGATATCTGCCCCAACCATGTGCTTGAATACCCCGATCCCAATGTCGTGATCGGCCGGCTGCTCGACATCCTTCCCGTCGAGATCGTGGTGCGCGGCTATCTCGCCGGCACCACCGGCACCTCGATCCTGACCATGTACAAGCAGGGCCTGCGCGAGATGTACGGCGTACGCCTGCCCGATGGCCTGCGCGACAACGAGAAGCTGCCCGAGGCGATCATCACCCCGACCAGCAAGGCCTTCGATGGCGGCCATGACGAGCCGCTCTCGGCGGCCCATATCGTCGCCGAGGGCCTGCTGACCCAAGCCCAGTGGGACACGGTCAGCGCCTATGCGCTGGCGCTGTTCGCACGCGGGCAGGCCATGGCCGCCGAGCGCGGCCTGATCCTGGCCGACACCAAATACGAATTCGGCACGGATGCCGACGGCACGATCCTGCTCGCCGACGAGATTCACACCCCCGATTCCAGCCGCTACTGGATGGCCGGCAGCTATGCCCAGCGCTTCGAGGCCGGCGACAAGCCCGAATCCTTCGACAAGGACTTCGTCCGCAACTGGATCGTCGCCCGCTGCGACCCCTACAAGGAGGAGCTGCCGCCGATCCCGCCGGAGCTGATCGCGCAGACGACGGATGTCTATGTCCGCGCCTTCGAGACCATCACCGGCCAAACCTTTGTCGCGCCCCTGGCCGGCGAGGTGCCGCTGGAGCGCATCCGCCGCAACCTCGCGCGCTTCTTCTGAGCGACCCGACCGCTCAGCCCTCGTCGTCGCGATAGCTGCCGGCGAGGTGGCGGCTGCGCTCGGTCAGCGTCGAGAGCACACGCTCGAACACCTTGAGTTCCTCCGCCGCGATCCCTTCCGTCCATCGCGCCTGGAAGGCCAGCGCCAGCGGCACGATCTGCGCATAGATGCGCTCGCCCGCACTCGTCAGGGCGACGAAGGATTCGCGCCGGTCCTGCCGATTCTCCGAGCGTGAGATCAGCCCGCGCTTTTCCAGCTCGGAGACGGCGCGCGAGACCTTGGTCTTGTGCATCTGGGCGAGTTCGCCGATGTCGCGCGAGGTCAGCTTGCCGAATTCGCCGAGCTGCGCCACCACCCGCCATTCGGGTATGCCGATGCCGAATTCGGCGTCGTAGATCCGCCCCAGCGCCCGCGCCGAATGAAAGGCGACGACGTTGAGGCGATAGGGCAGGTACTGCTCCAGCCGCAGCGGCGTCTCCGGCGGGGAGGAGGGCGGTTTCGTCGACATGGTCAGGTTGCCGCCTTCCTTCGTCGCCGATCGCTCAGCGCGCCTTCAGCCGGTTCATGAACGAGTCGTAGGACAGCTCGGCCACCTGCCACCAGAGCAGGTTCTCGCCGCGGAAGGCGACCATCGAATCATACCCCGCCTTGAAGTCGGCGCTCCTGGCCGAGGTCTCGGCGTAGTACTCTTCCGCTGCCTTGAGCGCGGCTTCCATCACCGGCAGCGGGAAGGCCTTGAGCTGCGCGCCCTGCGCGACGAGCCGTCGCAGGCCGCCTGGATTCACGAAGTCGTATTTGCCCAGCATCCAGTTGTTGGCCGCCTCGCAGGCGTTCTGGACGATGGCCTGGTAATGCTTGGGCAGCTTGGCCCAGGCCTCCTTACCGATGATCAGGTGGAGCATGGCGCCGCCCTCCCACCAGCCGGGATAGTAGTAGTATTTCGCGACGCGGATGAAGCCGAGCTTCTCGTCGTCATAGGGGCCGACGAATTCGGCCGCATCGATCGTGCCGCGCTCCAGCGCCGGATAGACGTCGCCGGGCGCGATCTGCGTCGGCACCACGCCGAGCTTGGCCAGCACCGCCCCCCCCATGCCGCCGATGCGGAACTTCAGCCCCTTGAGGTCGTCGACGCCCTTGAGCTCATTGCGGAAGAAGCCGCCCATCTGGCAGCCGGAATTGCCGCAGGGGATTGAATAGGCCCCGAAGCGGTCGAGCACGCCGTTCACGATCTGCTCGCCGCCGCCGAAATACCACCAGCTATGCTGCTGGCGGGCGTTCAGGCCGAAGGGGATGCCGGTGCCCAGACCCAGCGTCGGGTCCTTGCCGATGTAGAAATAGGTCGGCGAATGCGCGCATTCGACCGTGCCGGAAGAGACCGCGTCGAGCGCCTGCAGGCCGGGCACGATCTCGCCGGGCGCAAACACCTGGATCTGGAACTTGCCGTCGGTGGCGTCGCTGACCAGCTTGGCGAACTGCTGCGCGGTCCCGAAGATCGTGTCGAGCGACTTCGGAAAGCTCGACGTCAGCCGCCATTTCACCTCGGGCTGCGACTGCGCCACGGCCGGCATCGCGACGGGGGTGGCGGCGGCTGCGAGCGCACCTGTTTTCAAAAAGTCGCGACGTTTCATAAGGTGTCCCTCCCTTGGGCCTGTTAAGCCCTTATTGGCGCGTCATGCGAGGAATGAAAAGACATGAAACTCGCTTCGCTTATGCATGGCCGGGATGGCCGCCTGGTCGTGGTCTCGCAGGATCTGACGCGGGCGACCGATGCCTTTCCGGTCGTGCCGACGATGCAGGCGGCGCTCGATGACTGGGACCGGCACGCACCCCGCCTTGCGGACCTTGCCGTCAGCCTGGAGCACGGCGCGGTGCCGTCCTTCCGCTTCCATGAGCATGATTGTGCCGCGCCCTTGCCGCGTGCTTATCGGCGGCTGGTGGCAGCGGGCTCCGACGAGGCGCCCAAGCCCGCGCGCTCCGACGCTGCACTCGGTCCGCGCGAGCCGGTCCGCGCCAGGGACGAAAACGCGGGCCTCCTCGTCGAGGCCGGCTTCGCCGTTGTCACAGGCGATGTCCCCGCCGATGTCGGCCAGACGCAGGCTTCGGCTCACATCCGCCTCGTCATGCTGGCTTGCAGTGTGAAGCTGCAAAATCTGGCTGCGGGAGATGGCCGTCGCATCGCCGATCTCGCGCTGGAGCAGGCCTACAGCTTCTCGCCTGTCGTCGTGACGCCAGACGAGATCGGCGTGGCCTGGCGCAACGGCCACATTGAGCTGCCGCTGCTCAGGCAGATCAACCAGCAATCCCCGCAGCGCGGAGACACGGGCGGGGCGGGCGATGCCGCGAGCCTGATCGCCAGAGCGGCGTGGGGGCATGCGCTCGGCGCCGGTACGATCGTGGCCACGATCGTACCTATTGCGCAGGACCAGCCGCTGCGCTTCGGCGATACGGTCCGCATCGAGATGAAGGATGCGGCCAGCCACTCGATCTTCGGCGCGATCGAGCAGGAGATCCTCCCCGCTGGCTGAAGCAGCTTCATCCACAACGGAACCGGCAGGCGGCTTTCGCGTCGTCGTAGAGCTTGGCGCCTGCCGGAGCGGCAGATAACCTGTCGCCGATATCGCCGAAGCCCGCCGCGAAAGCCAAACCCCATGATCGAGCCCGTCGCCTTCTACCCCACCGCCGTTCCGCTCGCCTTCTTCGTCTGGGGGCCGGTTCTGGTGGTCGTGCTGTTCTGGGCTGTCGGCTTCTGGTCGAGCCGGCAGGGCGTGCCGCGCATGCTGGAGAACGACTGGAACGGCTTCAACGTGGCCGATGTCGAGAAGCTCTTCGCTATGTATGGCGAGACGCACCGGGCGCGCTATCGCAACCGCGTACTGCCGGCCGACGTCGCCTGCGCCTTCACCTATGCCATCGTCGGCGCGATCCTGATCGCGGGCCTGTCGATGCGCGGCCAGCCCTGGTGGGTGGCGGCGCTCTGTGGCGGTGGCTGGCTGCTGGGCGGCCTCTGCGATGTCGTCGAGAACCTCGCGGTCGCGCGGCTGCTCGACAAATATCCCAAGGTCGAGGCCGGCGACGTCGCCTTCGCCAGCCGGATCACCCAATTCAAGCTCGTGCTGTTCCTTGTCGGCACGATCGGTGCGATCGCCGCGGCGTATCTCGCCTTCAAGCCGCTGGCGGCCTGAGCGCTGCTCTGGCGAGTGCCGCAGCCCTCCACCATATTCGGGCAGGTGGCGCTAGGCCGCCCAAGGAGATTGTTCATGCGCATGAGTGTCGTCGCTTCCGCCGTCATTGCCGGCGCGCTCGGCCTTGCGGCCTGGGCAGCACCGGTCGCTGCGCAGGAAGACCTGATCTTCAAGAAATCGACCGTCTGGAAGATGCTGACGCCGGACGACAAGCTCGCCGTCTACGGCGTCGACGACCCCGTCGTCGAGGGCGTCGCCTGCCACTATACGATTCCGGAGAAGGGCGGCGTCTCCGGCATGTTTGGCGTTGCCGAGGAGGTCTCGGAGATCTCGCTCGCCTGCCGGCAGATCGGACCGATCAGGTTCAAGGAGAAGGCCGACCAGGGCGATGTCGTCTTCCGCGAACGCCGTTCGCTGGTCTGGAAGAAGATGCAGATCGTGCGCGGCTGCGACGCCAGGCGCAACGTGCTGGTCTATCTCGTCTATTCCGACAAGCTGATCGACGGTTCGCCGCAGAACTCGACCTCGACCGTGCCGATCATGCCCTGGGGTGGCAACGGCGACGCGCCGAAATGCGCTGAGTGGATCAAGTAAAGTCGAATCATGGATACGGCCTGCCACCGCTTTGTCCTGCAGGCCATGGACGCGGCACTTGGCTGTCCGATCCTCGAATCGCAATTCTCGCTGGAGACGATCGAGCCGCTGATCGCCATATTGGGCGATGACGTAAGGGACGTGCTCGACGGGGCAATCTGGGAGCTTGATGCCTCAGATCTGGAGCGCCTGTCGGCAGTGGTCGGCTTCGTGTTTCCTTGCCAACACGGCGAAGTCCGGCTTGTGGAGTGGCGCACTCTTCGTGCCGTGCCTTACCTGATCCATACCGAATTCGAGTTGCCGCTGATGCTCGAAGGCCGCAAACCATTCGCCGCCTTCGGCGATGGATATCCCAGCGACTGGTTCGAGGCCTGGATGGCCCTTTTCGACCCTTTCGTCGACGAGGGCCGTTTCGTCCGGCGCATCATCGACCAGCCATTTCCGTCGCCGAAGCGCAATGCATCAGGCGAGACGGTGGAAGGGACGCGATCCGTCTACGTCGCGCTTCGCGGAGAGGAGTGGCGGATCGACGCTTGGATCGAGACGTGGAAAACGGCGGCGCTGTCGGGCTGGAACGAAGCACTCGAGCGCCGCCAGGGCGAACTGCTCGGCTACACCGATTGGCAACGCGACTGGTGGGCCACGAAGCGCTGGGACGTCCTCACCCCCCGCAAGTAATCACCAGCGGCTGCTCGGGCGCGGCCTGGGCGGTCTTCGCCTTGGAAAGAGAGCCGGTGAAGTCTTCGCGCGAGGCCAGGCCATAGGCGCTCGCCTTGGCGAAGCCCTGCGCCTCGCACCAGGCGTCGGCGACGATCTTGCCGCATTCCGATTTGCTGGAAAGGCAGTCGGCGACACCATAGCCGTCGCTGGCCGGGATCAGGAAGGTGCGCTGGTCGCTGGGAGCGGCCGACGTCTTGCTGATCGGCAGGAGCGACAGCGAAAGCCCGGCTCCGACGATCCCGAACAGGCCGATCAGGGCAACGGCGCGGCGCATTTCTGGGGTGTCCTCGTGGCTGACGGGCGCTCAACCCTCGAATCGGGAGGATGGTTCCAGTCGGTTAAAATTGAATGAAGTTGCGGCCTTCTGGCGGTGCGGCGCGGCGAAATTGGGGCGCCCTCTTGACGCAAAGCCCGCGTGCAGGCAAGCCATTGCGATGACGCGAGCCCTCAACAGGATCTCCATTATTTGCCGCTAGCTTTCGCTGGCCGGCTGCTCACGTCCTCGTCCTGAAACGGAAAGACAGACAGCGCCCCGGCCAGCGGCCAGGTTTGCCGTCGTCACGCTATTGCCCGTTTGCCCAGGATACCCCCGATGTCGCCGACCCTAAGGCTCTACAACACGCTGACGCGGACGAAGGAGGACTTCGTTCCCGTCGATTCCGATAACGTCCGCATGTATGTCTGCGGCCCGACGGTCTATGACTACGCCCATATCGGCAATGCCCGCCCGGTCATCGTCTTCGACGTGCTCTACCGGCTGCTGCGGCATGTCTACGGCGCCGACCACGTCATCTATGCCCGCAACCTCACCGACGTCGACGACAAGATCAATGCGCGGGCGGCGCGTGACTATCCCGGCCTGCCGCTGAACGAGGCGATCGCGAAGGTCACGCAAGGCACCACGGCGCAGTACCATGCCGATGTCGACGCGCTCGGCAACCTGCGGCCGGACGAGGAACCGCGTGCCACCGGCCATATCGACGAGATGAAGGCGATCATCGAGCGCTTGATCGCGCGCGGCGTCGCCTATGTCGCCGAGGAGCATGTGCTGTTCCATGTGCCGGCCGTCGCGCATCTGCAGGCCGCGCCGAAATACGGCTCGCTGGCGCGTCGCCCGCTCGACGAGATGATCGCCGGCGCCCGCGTCGACGTCGCGCCCTATAAGCGCGACCCGATGGATTTCGTGCTGTGGAAGCCGAGCCGCGACGGCATCGATCCGGGCTGGCCGTCGCCGGCCGGTATCGCCACGCCCGGCCGCCCCGGCTGGCACATCGAATGCTCGGCCATGTCGATGGCGAAGCTGCTCGAACCCTTCGGCGGCGGGCTCTCCTGCGACGATCCGCAGAAGAACCTCTTCGACATCCATGGTGGCGGCATCGACCTGGTCTTCCCGCACCACGAAAACGAGATCGCCCAATCCTGCTGCGCCTTTGGTGGCGCCGGTGGCAGCGGCCGCATGGCGAACTACTGGATGCATAACGGCTTCCTGCAGGTCGAGGGCGAGAAGATGTCGAAATCACTCGGCAACTTCGTCACGATCAACGAACTGCTGGAGACGGAGACGTTCGGCGGGCGCAGATGGCCGGGCGAGGTGCTGCGCCTTGCGATGCTGAAGACGCATTATCGCCAGCCGATTGATTGGACGGTGAAGGCGCTGGAGGAAGCGGAGAACGAGTACTTCGAATTGAGGGATGTGGCTGCCGAATACGTTCCGGCAGAAATTTCGGCAGCGATGCTCGCCGCCCTGTCGGATGACCTCAATACGCACGAAGCGATCACAGAACTGCATGTAAAAAAGAACGCTGCGCTGAGGGGTGATGTTGACGCTGGCGGTCAGTTGAGGAGCGGCTTTGAATTGCTGGGTCTCGGTCGAAACTGGGATCGAGGTGGTCTGATAATTGAGCCTCCTAGTGCTCCCGATAGCATCCTCGCTGAGGTGTTCGGTGTTCGGAGTAAGGTCGATGTCGTTCGTGACATGCTCCGGCTCGCCCACCAAAACGATTCGATTTCGAGGCTGCAACGCGCGATCGCCAATACGGAATGGGTCGAGTTTGATGAGCAACTGGCGCTGTTCAAAGAGGCGACAAAATATTGCGATGCTCGAGTTCGCGTAGGCAGCTTACTTTTGCTCGTGGGGCAATTGTTTGAGATCAACGCGCAGGTTGCCGCTCGCCTGGACGCCCGCCGCGCCAAAAACTTCGCCGAATCCGACCGCATCCGCGACGAACTCGCCGCCATGGGCATCGCGCTCAAGGACGGCAAGGACCCCGCCACTGGCGAGCCGACCACGAGCTGGGAGGTGAAGCGATGATCCGCGACGCCGCTCCCGTATTCCGCTTCAACGAACAAGAAGAACGACGCTCATGACCCCGAAAATCCGCCCCGCCGGTTCCCTCTCCGTTGCGATCAAGCTCGTCATGCTCGCCATGGTGATGCCGCGCGTGCTGCGCTTCAAATTGCGACGCAAGCCGTGACCGCCGTCCGCATCCATCTCTTCGACACAACGCTACGCGACGGCGCCCAGACCACCGGCGTCGATTTCTCGCTCGACGACAAGCGCGCGGTCGCCGCCATGCTCGACAAGCTCGGCATCGACTATGTCGAGGGCGGCTATCCCGGCGCCAATCCGCTCGACACCGCCTTCTTCGCGCAAAAGCCGACAACCAAGGCCAAATTCGCCGCCTTCGGCATGACCAAGCGGGCAGGGCGCTCGGCCGCCAACGACCCCGGCATCGCGGCGCTGCTGGAGGCCAAGGCCGATGCCATCGTCTTCGTCGCCAAGGCCTGGGACTACCATGTCCATGTCGCGCTCGAGATTTCGCTCGAGGAGAACCTCGTCGGCATCCGCGAAAGCGTCCAGGCTGCCAAGGCCGCCGGCCGCGAGGTCATGCTCGACTGCGAGCATTTCTTCGACGGCTACAAGGCCAATCCCGATTACGCGATGTCCTGCGCCCGCGCAGCCTTCGAGGCTGGCGCGCGCTGGGTCGTGCTCTGCGACACCAATGGCGGCACGCTGCCCGACGAGATCTCGGCCATCGTCGCCGAGGTCACGAAGCTCGTGCCTGGCGAGAATCTCGGCATCCACGCCCATGACGATTGCGGCTGCGCGGTCGCCAATTCGCTGGCCGCCATCGAGGCCGGCGTGCGCCAGATCCAGGGCACGCTGAACGGACTCGGCGAGCGCTGCGGCAATGCCAATCTGGTGACGCTGATCGGCGCGCTGAAGCTCAAGGATCGCTATCGCGGCCGCTTCGAGATCGGCGTCGATGACGCGCAGCTTGGCGAGCTGACCCATGCTTCGCGTCAGCTCGACGAGATGCTGAACCGGGTGCCGAACCGGCACGCGCCCTTCGTCGGGGCCTCGGCCTTCGCCACCAAGGCCGGCATCCACGCCTCGGCCGTGCTGAAGGACCCGCGCACCTACGAGCATGTCCCGCCCGAGGCGACCGGCAACACGCGCAAGGTGCTGATCTCGGATCAGGGCGGCAAGTCGAACCTCGTCGCCGAGCTCGAGCGCATCGGCGTCACGCTCGGGCGTGACGACCCGCGCCTCGGCCGGGTGCTCGAGGAGATCAAGGAGAAGGAAGCGCAGGGCTATGCCTTCGAGGGCGCCGACGCCTCCTTCATGCTGCTGGTCAAGCGCATCATGGGCGAGGTGCCGGATTATTTCACGGTTGAGCGCTTCGCTGTGAATGTCGAGCGCCGCCACAATGCGCTCGGCGACCTCGTCACCTTCTCGGAGGCGATCGTGAAGCTGACGGTTGGCGGCGAGGTGCTGATCACGGCGGCCGAAGGCCCGTCCGGCCCGGTCAACGCCCTCGACCAGGCGCTGCGCAAGGATCTCGGCCGCTACCAGGCGCTGATCGAGGGCCTAAGGCTGGTGGACTACAAGGTTCGCATCTTCCAGGGCGGCAGCGATGCGGTGACGCGCGTCCTGATCGAATCCATGGACGAAACCGGCGAGCGCTGGACCACGGTCGGCGTCAGCGCCAACATCATCGACGCCTCGTTCCAGGCGCTGGTCGACTCGATCACCTACAAGCTGCTGCGGGCTGGCGCGACGGTGTGAGCCCAGCGCGTCATGCTCGGGCTTGACCCGAGCATCTCTCCGACGAGATTCTCAGGCTTTGCGCTTCGCTCCGCCCGAGAATAACGAGCGGCGGAACCTCACTCCGTCAGACGGATGATCCTATCTTTGCACAAATCCATGCCCTCGGCGTCGCTCTCGGCCTCGTCGCCGAACTTCGCCAGCACGAAATAGCTGCAGCCGGCCGGCTTGTTCAGTTTTACGGCGACGCTCTGGCCCGGCGCCAGCGGCTTGGCGATCTTGCCGACGAGCCTGGGCTGGTCGCCGCCGGTGGCGATCTCGAACATTGTGAGCGGCGCGGTCCGCATGTTTTTGATGGTGATCTGGGCCGGCGGCTTGGCCCCCTGGGCGGCGGCAGGCAGCACGGCGAACAGAAGGCCGGTCGCCATGCCGAGCAGTCCGGTGACGACAACACGCTGATTTTTCATGATTGTTTCTTCCCCGGTGACGCGCCTAGGGCGCTCCGGATATAATCTGACACTGCGCATTGGACCTAAACAAGGCAGAGCTGGCCGCAATCCCGCCCTGCGCGACACCCCATGCATTCGCTGGCGATTGCGCCTATATCGGCACCCCAACCTGGAATCGTCCCAAGATGTCCCCGCCTGCCGCGCCGCCTCCGGCGCCGACCTTCGCGCGCCCCGCCTTGCTCCAGCCGGGCTCGGGCTTCGTCGAGACCTTCCGCGCGCTCTGGCCCTATCTCTGGCCGGCGGACCGCGCCGATCTGCGCAAGCGCGTCGTGCTCGCCTTTGCGCTGCTGGTGACGGGCCGCGTCGTGCTGATGGGCGTTCCCTTCGCCTTCAAATGGGCGACGGATGCGCTCGCCAACACGCCGTCGAGCCTCGAGCATTGGCTGCCCTGGCTGGTCGGTGCGCCGTTGGCGCTGACGGTGCTCTACGGTCTCGCCCGCGTCGGCGCGGCGGCCTTCATCCAGTTGCGCGACGCGCTGTTTGCGCCGGTGTTCATGCATGCGGTCCGGACGCTCGCGCTGCAGACCTTCGGCCATCTGCATCACCTGTCGCTGCGCTTCCATCTCGAGCGCAAGACCGGCGGACTGACGCGGGTTCTGGAGCGCGGCCGCAACGGAATCGAGGAAATGGTCCGGCTCGGCCTGAACCAGCTCGTGCCCGTCGTGATCGAACTCGTGCTGATCACCGCCGTCCTGCTGACGATCTTCAACTGGCTCTATGTCGTCGTGCTGGTGGTGATGGTCACCACCTACATGGCCTACACCATCAAGGCGACGGAGTGGCGCATCGCCATCCGCACCCAGATGAACGAGTCCGACACCGACGCCAATTCGAAGGCGATCGACTCGCTGCTGAACTACGAGACGGTGAAGTATTTCGGCGCCGAGGCGCGCGAGACGGCGCGCTACGACCTGTCGATGGCGCGCTACGAGCGCAATTCGATCAAGGCCTACACCTCACTCGCCTGGCTCAATTTCGGCCAGGCGGCCATCTTCGCGACCGGCCTGACGATCTCGATGGTGATGGCGGTGCAGGGCTTCCGCGCGGGAACGCTGACGGTCGGCGATTTCGTGCTGATCAACGCCATGCTGATCCAGCTCTACCAGCCGCTGAATTTCATGGGCACCGTCTATCGCGAGATCAAGCAGGCGACGCTCGACATCGAGCAGATGTTCTCGCTGATCGGCAAGGACCCGGAAATCCAGGACAAGCCGGGCGCCAAGCCGCTCGCGGTCTCCGCTGGCGAGGTCATCTTCGAGGACGTGCATTTCGCCTACATCCCCGAGCGGCAGATCCTCAAGGGCATCTCCTTCACCGTGCCGGCGGGCAGGACGATCGCCATCGTCGGTCCCTCGGGCGCCGGCAAATCAACGATCTCGCGGCTGCTGTTTCGCTTCTACGAGCCCAGTTCCGGCCGCATCCTGATCGACGGCCAGCCCATCGCCGACGTGCAGCAGGTAAGCTTGCGCGCCGCCATCGGCATGGTCCCGCAGGACACGGTGCTGTTCAACGACACGATCGAATACAACATCCGCTACGGCCGTCCCGAGGCGACGGAAGCCGAGGTCGAGGAGGCCGCACGCCTCGCTCAGATCGACCGCTTCATCAAATCGTTGCCGGAGGGCTATGCCACCTCGGTCGGCGAGCGCGGCCTGAAGCTCTCGGGCGGCGAAAAGCAGCGCGTCGCCATCGCCCGCACCATCCTGAAGGGCCCGCCCGTGCTGGTGCTGGACGAGGCGACCTCGGCGCTCGATTCCTTCACCGAGAAGGAAATCCAGGACGCGCTCGACCGGGTCAGCGAAGGCCGCACGACGCTGGTCATCGCCCACCGGCTCTCGACGGTGATCAATGCCGACGAGATCATCGTGCTCGACAAGGGCCTGATCGCGGAACGCGGCCACCACCGCGACCTGCTCGCCGCTAACGGCATCTATGCGGCGCTGTGGAACCGCCAGCGCCAGGTCGACGAGGCCAAGGCGACGCTGCAGCGCGCCACCGCCGAGGAAGAGCCGAGCGTGCGGGTTTCGCTCACGCCGTAGGGAAGAGTGGCGTCCCTCGTGCCGTCATGGTCGGGCTTGTCCCGACAATCCACGTCTTCGCTAATCGAAGGTCGTGTTGAAGACGTGGATGCTCGCCACAAGGGCGAGCATGACGGGTCTGCTTTGCCAACCTGCGACGCAGCATTCGAATTGAAATCGCTCGCATCTGAGGCGCGATTCCTGCATCCTGCGACCACCGGAGTCGCCTGCTCCGGCTAGCGCCGGGGGGCTTCCAGATGTTCGATCCGACCACATTCGTAGGCTTTCACACCTGGCTCAGCCTGGTCGCCATCGTGGCGGGATTTCCCGTCGCGGCGAGCTTGCTGAAAGGCCATGTCCGGCCGGGCTGGACCGGCGTCTTCCTATCGACGGCCTTCGCCACCAGCGCGACCGGATACGGCTTTCCCTTCAACGGCGTGCTGCCCTCACACATTGTCGGCGCGATCTCGTTGTTGCTCGTCGGTATCGCGGGCTACGCGCTCTATGCCCGCCGGCTGGATGGCGTCTGGCGTCGCACCTATGCCATCACGGTGATGTTGACCTTCTACCTCTTGCTCTTCGTGCTGGTCGCGCAGCTCTTCTCCAAGGTCCCGGCACTGCGGGCGATGGCGCCGACCCAGTCCGAGCCGCCCTTCGCCATTGCCGAGGGGCTTCTCTTCGTGGCCTTCGTCGTGCTGACCTGGCTGGCGGCGCGGCGCTTCACGACCTACCGCGCGCTGGCCTGAAAAGGCTCCCGCTCAGGCGCGCGCGACGGCGCTCATCCGCAGCGGCCGCTTCGGCCGCAGCGTGATCTTCAGCGTCGGCTCGGGCGCCCGAGTGGAGACCGGTTCGAGTCGCAGCGCCGGCAGCAGAACGGCGAGGATCGCGACCGCCTCCATCGTCGCAAAGGCGCTGCCGATGCAGATGCGCGGCCCTGCCCCGAACGGCAGATAGGCGTAGCGGTGCCGCTCGCGTGCGGCGTCTCCCATGAAGCGCGAAGGATCGAACACGTCCGGCCGCTCCCAGAGCCGCTCATGTCGATGCACGGCCTGGATCGGCACATAGAGCACCATGCCTTCTTTCAGCGAGACGCCGCCGAGCGTGAACGGAGCCTCGACCTGGCGGGTGATGACCGGCGCCGGCGGATAAAGCCGCATCGCCTCCAGGAACACGGCCTTGGTCAGAGGCAGCGCCGCGACATGCTCCGGCCGCAGCGGCCCATCGCCGGTAACGCCTGCGATCTCGGCGAGCACGGCGGCCTCGTGCTGGCGATGCTGCGCCAGCAGATGCAGCGTCCAGGCGAGGCCGAGGGCTGTCGTCTCATGGCCTGCCGTCACGAAGGTCAGGAGGTTGTCGACGATCTCGCCATCGCTCATCGCCCGCCCGGTCTCGGGATCGGCGCTATCGAGCAGCATGTCGAGCAGGTCGCCGCGGCGTTCCACAGCGGCACGCCGCTGCGCCACCAGCCCGCCAAGGCTCGTGCGCAGATAGGAAACCGAAGCCCGCGCCTTGCGGCGGCCGGGATAGGGCAGCCAGTCCGGCGCGCCGAACAGGTTGTAGACGAACATGAAATTGGTCGGTTCGAGATAGTCCGAAATGGCCCGCTCGACCTTGCCGACATCGAGCGCCTGCGAGCCCGACAGCATCGTCTCGATGATGATGTCGAAGGTCGTGCGCATCATCTCGTGGCCGATATCGAGCGGCCCGGGCGCCGCCAGCCAGCGCCCGCGCGTCGCTTGCGCCGTTGCGATCATCGCCGGCAGGAAGCCGAGCAGCCGCTCATGCTGGAAGCCCGACGCCACCGCCTGGCGCTGCCAGCGCCAATGCGCGCCGTCGGCCGTCAGCAGCCCCTCGCCGATGGCCGGTCCCAGCACCTTGCGGATCAGATCGCCCTTGCCGAGGCAGGCGGCCTGCTTCGTCAGCGCCTCCTGGATCATGGCGGGGTCGCAGACATAGAGGCTGGTGCGCCCGCCCGTCTTCGCCAGCACGAGCTTCTCGCGATAGACCTCCGGCGGCATCGCCTGCAGAGGGTTGCGTAGCAGCGAGGCGATCACGGACAATGCCGGACGCCGGCTCTCGACCAACCCGGAGGGCTTTGCTGCATCGAGGGCGGTCAGTGTCACGGCGCGGTCTCCGTCGTCATGCGCGATATTCCCTTGGGAATGGGGCGCCAATGCGCCGCTTTTCATCCGCCGCTGATCGGCAGGATCTCGCGGAGCAGGGTTCCGTGCCGGCAATCTTCTCAAGAAAATGGCGTCGGCGATCCTCCCTTGCACTTCGCATGTGCGGGCCGTACCCATGGCGCCACGGCTCCGCTGACATGGTGGGCGAGATGTGGAAGCGCCTGCGCCTCTTGGAGGTGCTTCTGGGGATCGGCCTTGTGGCCTGTTTCGCGATCGGCTCCTCTGGCGCCGAACCGGTGCAGGGCTGGTCGCTCTGGGTCTTGCAGCCGAGTCGCCCCGGCCTCCTGACAGCCTGCGCTGTGCCAAAAGGGCGGGCATGGCCGATGTCTGCTGCCTTGACGTTTCCCCATGCGCCCCTGCGGCTCGACGAGGCCTTGACGGTCCACTGGCAGGGTGGGCAGTTTGCGCAATCGGCGGTGCCGGCCGCGCCTGTCCTGCCGCAGGAGAAGTCTTGGAATCCTCTCGATTCCTGCTTCGTGCTGAGCGTTGGCGGCATGGTCGTCGCGGCCGGAGCGGTCGTTCCGCGTCATTCGGCCCGGCTTCTCAGGTCTGACACGCTCGTGCTCCAGAGCGACAAGCTTGACCAGCCGCTCGCCTTTTCGTTGCTGCCAGCCTTCCCGGCCGAGATCGGCCAGCCTGTTCCACCGGAATGGCGCCAGTTCCTGACGCCGATCAGCAAGCCATTGGGGTCGGTATCGCGATGAGTTGGGCCGTGGTCGGGCGGAGCTTGCGGCGGATCGCCGTGTTCTCAGGGATATTGGTAGCGCTGACCCAGGCCGCGAGCCTGGCCCAGGCGAGCGGAGTCAAGACGATCGGCCCTTGGGCCGTGGTCACCCATGACAAGGCAAACGGGCACAAGGACGTCGCCGCCATCGTCTCCGGCAAGAAGTCGTCCTTTGGCCTGGCCATTCGCTGCATCGACGCCAATCTATCGATTGCGCTTGTTCCGCTGAAGGACGAGGGGCTTTTCGGCGCCACGCGGCGGAGTGCAGCCCTGTCGCTGCAGCCCGATGCTCACCCTTCGAGCGCAATCGATGGTGTGGTCGGCGACGATCATGCCATCCACCTGCCGTCGCCCACGGGGCTGCTGAAACTGGTCCTTGCGACGGCGCGGTTGGTCGTTTCCGTTCCGGTCGCGGATGGAAACGCCGTCTCAGCCACCTTCGATCTCACGGCGAGCCGGCGCGCGCTTGCCGATCTCGTGCAGCGCTGCCCCGGCGGATAGGGGACAAGCTGTCGCACACCCCTTTCCCCGCGGCTCCGAACCTCTTACACCACGCACCAAAGCTTGCGGACCAACTCCGCGATAGGCCACAGCCGCACGCGCAAACGCCGCGCCAGCCACATCCTGGAACTTGAACCCATGTCGCTCGTCGATTCCGTCCGCAAGGTGATCGTGCCCATCCACAAGGAGGGCTATGTCTTCATCGCGATCGCCCTGGTTGCGACGATCGTGCTCGCCAATCTCTGGTCGCCTTTCGGCTGGATCGGCGCGATCATCACGCTCTGGATCTGCTATTTCTTCCGCGACCCGATCAGGATCACGCCGCAGCGCGAGGGACTGGTGATCTCGCCGGCCGATGGCCGCGTCAGCCAGATCGCCTCGGCCCTGCCGCCGCCGGAGCTGAACCTGCCGGCCGAGCCGATGACGCGCATCTCGATCTTCATGAACGTCTTCGACTGCCATGTGAACCGCGCCCCTGTGTCGGGCCGCATCGTCAAGATGGCCTATACGCCCGGCCTCTTCCTCAACGCCGAACTCGACAAGGCGAGCGACGACAACGAGCGCAATGCGCTGGCGATCGAGACCAGCGCCGGCATCGTCGGCGTCGTACAGATCGCCGGGCTGATCGCCCGCCGCATCGTGCCCTTCGTCAAGGAGGGCGACGTGATCGGCACCGGCGAGCGCTTCGGCCTGATCCGCTTCGGCTCGCGCGTCGACGTCTACCTGCCGGTCGGCGTCATCCCGCTGGTTGGCGAAGGCCAGACGGCGTTTGCGGGCGAGACCGTGCTGGCCGATTTCGCTGGTGGCGAACTCGCGGCGCGGATGTTCCGGGGGATTTGAGCCGTCACGAGGAGGCGCGGGGAACCCTCTCCCGTAGGGAGAGGGTAGGGTGAGGGGTCGGCCGTCATCAGCGTTTCGGTCGCAACCTTACAGCCGCGCCTCGAAGTTGACTGGTCCAGGGGCCGACACCTCACCCCTGCCCCTCTCCTTACAGGAGAGGGGTTCCCCGCGGTTCACGCAGTGACCATGACGAACTTTCTCCCGCCTAGCCTCCGCTCCCAAAACCGCGTATTCCGGCTCGCATGAGCGACCTCTTTCCCCCCTTCGAGCCCGAACGCGTCGAATCGAAGCGCGCCCGCTTCAAGCCGATCCCGTTTCGGCTGATCGCGCCCAACGTCATCACCCTGCTGGCGCTCTGCCTCGGGCTGACCGCGATGCGCCTCGTCGTCGAGGGCAAGCTCGACACCGCGACCATCTGCATTCTGGTCGCGGCCGCGCTCGACGGCGTCGACGGGCGCCTCGCGCGGATGCTGAAGGGCACCTCGCGCTTCGGCGCCGAGCTCGATTCGCTCTCGGACTTCGTCAATTTCGGCGTCGCCACCGGCTATGTGCTGTGGATCTTCGTGCTGCACGACCTGAAGTCGTTCGGCTGGATCATCGTGCTGACGCTGGCCTGCGCGATGGCGCTGAGGCTCGCGCGCTTCAACGTCATGATCGACGATCCCGACCGGCCGGAATGGCAGAAGAACTTCTTCGTCGGCATGCCGGCGCCCGCGGGTGCGATCACCGCCATGCTGCCGCTCTACCTGCACTTCATCGGCGTGCCCGTACAGGAATACGGCGCTCTTCCGGTCGGCGCCTATATCCTGTTCATCGCCTTCCTGACGATCTCGCGCATTCCCTGCTATGCCGGCAAGACGCTGGGGACGCGGGTTCCGCGCGACAAGGTGCTGCCGATCTTCGTCGCGGTCGTGGTCGTCGCAGGGCTGCTCTTCGCCTATCCGTTCGAGATGCTGGCGCTCGTCGTCATCGCCTATCTCGCCTTGATCCCGCTCAGCGTCGCCCGCTACCGCAAGCTGGAGCGCGAGCATGCAGCCGCCCCGGCCGTCCCGATCGACGTCCCGCCCGAAGCCGTCTGACCACGGCGGAAGCCCGCGGTCGCGCGGCTACCGCTTGCGCCCGCGGCCGGTCAGCCGCGCTGCATTGGCGCTGGTGCGCTTCGAGAACGGCTCCAGCGTGCTGTTGGCGACCTTGGCCGCAGCCTCGGCGAAATCGAGCGGCGCCAGCGGATTCAGCGCCAGACCCCACCAGAACATCACCGTAGCGTGACCGGCGGCGAACCCGCTCTCCATCACGGCCGAGACCTTCTCGGTGACCGCCTTGGCAGCCTCGTGCTGGCCATGGCTGTCGCCGAGCACGCCCTTCAGCAGGATCGGCATGCGCATAGCGATGGTCAGGCCGGCATCGGCCTGCAGCGTAACCATCCGCGCCGCGAGAGCCTGCGCTTCCACGCCCGTCCCGGTGACGGAACGCGGCTTCTTGCTCGATATCGCCATGTGGTGGTTGGCTCCGGGACTTTGGGAGGCAAGGCTCCCAGGAGAAATGCGCATGGGCGCATCCCGCACGACGGCCGCAACGCCTCGCAGGAGGAAGAATGGGCCCGTTGCGTCAAATTGTGCAATGCGGAATCACGCATTCTTGTTGGCGATTTTATGCTCATGCTGAATGGTGTGGCGCATTCTGCTGCGCAATTCCGCCCCGGGCGCATGGCTGGCGCGGTGGATTTATCCATCGCCGAAAATGCTCTAGAGCCTTGAGGCGCGGCGTCCGGCCGCGCCTGAATCGTATCGGACTGCCCTTGAGCTTCTTTGCCTCTCCCAAACATCCCGGCTGGCGGCCGATGCTGGTGCTGGCGTCGGCCTCACCACGCCGCCTCGCGCTGCTCGAACAGGCGGGGCTGAAGCCCGACGCGATGCTGCCGGCCGATCTCGACGAGACGCCGCTGAAGGGCGAGCGTCCGCGCGACCTCTCCCGCCGCCTCGCCCGCGAGAAGGCGCAGGCCGCGCGCATCGGCGCTGCCAGCCGCCCCGATCTCGAAGGCTGCTACATCATCGCGGCCGACACGGTCGTCGCGGCCGGTCGGCGCATCCTGCCCAAGGCCGAGATCGTCGACGAGGCTGCCGCCTGCCTGCGCCTCCTGTCGGGCCGGGCGCACCGCGTCTACACCTCGGTCGCGCTGGTGACGCCGGGTGGTGCGATCCGCGAGCGCGTCGTCGAGACGCGGCTGCGCTTCAAGCGGCTCTCGACAGAGGACATCGAGACCTATCTCGCCTCGGGCGAATGGCGCGGGAAAGCCGGTGGCTACGCCATCCAGGGCATCGCCGGTTCCTTCGTCGTCAAGCTCGTCGGCTCCTACACCGCCGTCGTCGGCCTGCCGCTCTACGAGACGGTGAACCTGCTGGGAGGCGAGGGTTTCCCGGTGCGCTTCGGCTGGATGAATGTGGGGTGAGGGGGCTGCTGGCCGGTCGTTGACGCAGCGGATGTCCACTTCCGGCAAGCAAAACCGTGAAGCACAGCGGAGCAGTCAGGCCGCATCCCATTGTGACGATCGGCGGGCGCGCTGACGACCCGCGGTACGGCAGGTTCGAGGCAATCGATTAGGTCGGCCAACGCAACGAATATTGAAACCGTCTGCCGCCAGGACGCACTTATATGTTGCAGTTCGTCTCCAAACGCCCTTAGATTTTCCGCGCGTGGCCTGCTGAGGATTGGTGCAGATGGCGATTGAAGACAGCCTCGGGCATTCAACGCCGTCCTGGTTTACCGCTCCGGGCAATACAGACATTTTAGCGTGGGTGGCGCTGGGATTGATCTGTCTCGCGCTCTACGGGATCGTGACGCTGTATGCGGCGTTCGATCGGTGGGCCGAACACAGGGCAGAGGGAACGCCCCTTGCCAAGACGATCCCGACATTGCTGGCAATTGCCCTGCTCTACGAAATCTTCCCGCTCGAGCATTTCCACGTTTTGCTCCCCGTAAGTGCGATCCTTCTTGCCGTGATGGCGGACTGGTCCCGTTTTCATGTCCCTAATATTGGCAAGGTGGGACCTGACATCGCTGCGGTGCCGGCGGTCGTCGTCGCAGGATCGCCTGACGACGCCTCCGCTGTTCGTCCCGCTCAAACTGAGGAAGCCAGGAATGCTTGAGCTGCTCCTGACATCCTTTCCCGCCGTGATCCGCTATTACCAGTTGAAGCGCCGTGGCGAAGCCATGACCGTCTGGAATATGCGAACGGCGATATTCCTGTGGGCGTTCCTGGCGTTCTTCCTTTTCGTCGCGATCTTCTACTTTCACCCCAAATCATATTCCGGCCTCCTGCCTTTCCGCACTGTTTCGGTCGTGGCGCAGACAAGCGGTCCGGTCACCGAAGTCGCGGTGAAGAACTGGCAGAGGGTTTCAGCCGGTGATCTGCTTTTCCGGATCGAAAGCAGCACCCAGCAAGCCGCGTTGAAGCAGGCCGAGGCCGAATTTGCCAAGATTGCCGCCGCCGAAGCCAAGGCTAATGACAACTTCAAGGTTGCGCAGGCCAGCGTGGCTGTATCAAGCGCATCGCTGGATAAGCTGAGGGGCGACCTTGAGAACGCGCAGACCTTGCTCGCCAGGAGCTCAGGCTCTCGGGACGCCGTGCGCCTGGCGGAATCCTCCTTCGCGATCGGAGAGGCAAATTTGGCGGGCGCGCAAGCTCAGCTAAACCTGGCGCAGGTAGACATTTCTCAATCCCTGCCCGCGCAACGCAAGGCTGCCGAAGCGGCTTTGGACAGTGCCAAGGCCGCACTGGAAAAGACTGAGGTGCGCTCGTTCACCGGCGGTATCGTAACCCAGTTGGCGATGAGCGAGGGAAGTCCCGCATCGACGCTGATCCTGAGTCCAGCCATGGTGATCATCCCCGACCGTCCGGACGATCTCCCGCTCAGAATTACGGCTGGCTTCTCTCAGGCTACGCGCACCGCGCTGTACGAAGGCATGCCTGCCGAAATCTCCTGCGACACCAATATCGGCCTGAGCTTCAGCAACACGATTCTCCCGGCGCGGGTCCGCTACATCCAGCCTGCGATTTCGACCGGCCAGATTGTGCCGGGAGGACGCCTGGTTGAGCTTAATGAGCGGATCCGACGCGGATCGCTGTTGGTGTATCTGGAGCTTGAGCATAAAGAGCAACAAAAGATCATGCTCGATGGCACAGGCTGCCTCGTTCAGACCTACACCAACAATCTCGGCGGATTTACGGGACATCTGATCGCGGCCACCGGCGTGATCAAGGCCGTGGGCTTGCGCCTGAAGGTATGGGGATCGCTGATTACCGGAATTGGCCTCGCCGGCGGCGGCGGCCATTGATGTACTGAGAAGCCGTAGCTGAACGTCGCGTTGCTGTTGCCGGCGGCCGGTGCAGAACCTGCAGGCTGTGCGACGCGAGAGAGCAGGACCGGCCGGCATTGCCGGTCGATCGGGTCTGCGTCGCGCCACGCAGCCTTGCACCTCGCCTCATAACCCCCGATCCTGAGCCTCGTGAACAACGCGCCAGCCTGACAAGGCGCGCCGAACGGAGGAACACGCATGTCTGGACGACTCAGGGGCAAGGTCGCGATCGTGGCCGGCGCGGGCTCGATCGGGCCGGGCTGGGGCAATGGCAAGGCGACCGCCACGGTCTTTGCCCGCGAAGGCGCGAAGGTGATCTGCGCCGATCTCAACCTCGCCGCGGCCGAGGAGACCGCAGCCTTCATCCAGAACGAAGGCGGGCAGGCCTTCGCAGTGCAGACGGATGTGACCAGCAACGAGGCCGTGGCCGATCTCGTCGGCCGCACGCTCGGCCGCTATGGCCGCGTCGACATCCTCGACAACAATGTCGGCATCGCCGAGGTCGGCGGCGTCGTCGAGCTACCGGAAGAGGTCTGGGACCGCGTCTTCAAGGTCAACCTCACCGGCGCCTTCCTCGCCATGAAACATGTCATCCCGGTGATGCAGCGCCAGTTCGAGCAGAGCGGGGAGGGCGGCTCGATCATCAACATCTCCTCGATCGCCTCGATTCGCTACACCGGGGTGCCCTATGCCAGCTATTCCGCCACCAAGGCGGCGCTGAACCAGCTCACCCGCACCACCGCCGTGCAATACGCGCCCCAGAAGATCCGCGTGAACGCGATCCTGCCCGGGCTGATGAAGACGCCGATGGTCGAACATTCCGCCGGGCTCGCCCAGGCCTATGGCGAGGGCGACGTCGAGGCGATGTGGGCGGCGCGTGACGCGCAGGTCCCGATGGGCCATATGGGCGAGGCTTGGGACGTCGCCTACGCGGCGCTGTTCCTGGCGAGCGACGAGGCGCGCTATGTGACGGGCCTCGAACTCGTCGTCGATGGAGGAATCACGCTCAAATATGGCTGACAACGAAAATACGCCACCGCCCGCCAGCGCGCCCCCGGGCAAGCCCTGTTCGATCTGCGGCAAGCCGGCCGTCGCGCGCTACAAGCCCTTCTGCTCGGCCCGCTGCGCCGATATCGACCTCGGCCGCTGGCTCAAGGGCAACTATGTCATTCCCGGCGAGGCAGTGGAGGAGACCGAGACCGGCCTGCCGGACCGCGAGCGCGACGAGGACGGCTGACGGCCGGGCTCGCGGAGGTCGCGCTGCGCGGGAGCGCCTGTTTCACCCGCCATTCATCGCGGGCCTGCTACCGGAACCTTATCGTCTGCCCGCGCATTGACCATGGCGCGACGGCAGCAGGCAGGAGAACAGACATGATCCTCAGGAAGCTCAGACTCATCGTGGTTGCCGGCGCGACACTGCTGTCGGTGGCCGCGGCAGACGCGCAGATCGAGGGCAACCCGTTCGGGCCCCTGCGTGAAAGCTATGGCCAGCCGCAGCCGCGTCAGCGCTACCAGCAGCCGCCGGTGCAGAGCCAGCCCTATGATTATCGCGGCAGGGGGGACGGCTGGGATCGACGGCCGCGCTATGGCTATGACGAGCCCGCCCCCTATCGCGCGCGGCGCTTCGGCGACTACTGCGCGACCTCGCGCGGCGCCTGTCAGACACGGCCGCAGCCCGTCGGCAGCTCCTGCCGCTGCGATATCGACGGCTTGATCAAGCGCGGCATCATCCAGTAGCGCGGCGTGACACGAGGGCTGCGCTTGCACGGCACGAGGCGGCAGCACCCTGCCGCCTCGCTTCGTTTGCGCTATACACCGCGCGGCCGCACCGTTCGCGGCCGGTGAGAGCGACGCGATGGCCTATACCGACGAACTCGAATCCGTTCTGGAAGCCGAGCAGGCGCTGCGGCTCATGATTGCGCTGCGGATCGCCGAGGAGGGCGGCGAGCCCGCCATCGCCGCGCCGCTTGAGCATCATCTGCAAGCCGCCGACGAGGCGATCGAAGCCTGGAGCGACGAGGACGAGGACGAGCATGACGCTCGCGCCTTCCGGCCTCTGACGCCGCTCCAGCAGCTTCTCGCCGAGCACCGCGCGATCTGCGACCGCATCGCCGACATCCGCGACCGCCGCCTGTCCTGACGGGGTAGTGCCGCGGCGCGCCATCCGCTCTTGACGAACACAAGCCACGGCAATGTTATGCAGCCCGATCGGTGGCTGCTATTCGGCGGTGATCGTCTCCAGATCAAAGCCTGAATAGGGTATTGCGGTGAAAAGTCAGAATATCAAATACATCGACAAGCTGGATCATCTCCGATTCTTTGCAGCATTCATCGTCCTGATGTATCATGCGACCATATTCTATAGTCAGAAAAATACGGTTCGGCTGCCGATTCTGGATCAGGGTTATATCGGTGTATCGCTGTTCATGGCGCTGAGCGGCATGATCCTGACCTTGATCACCTACGGCAAGGATATCTCGGTCAAGGGATTCTATATCAACCGAGCCTTGAGAATCTATCCTCTGTTCGTCTTTGTGGTGACGCTCGGCTATTTCTCGACGCCCGATCCTCGCAGCTCGTCCGTGGGCATCGACTATCTCCTGTCCCTGCTGCCGGTCTCGAATTTGTACCGGATGACATACGGCCCCTTTGGCGGCCAGCTATGGTCCGTGATGGTCGAGATCCAGTTCTATCTGCTGTTTCCGGTTCTTGCGCTGGCACTGAAGGCCCGGGGAACGCGGTTCTACTGCGCTCTCATCCTCCTTCTGATCACGGCTCGCGCGGCGGTCTTCGTCCTGAACGGCACCGTCTATCACATGGCCTATTTCTCGATATTCGGGAATCTGGACATCTTCCTGATCGGATGTCTGGCTGGGATCGCCTACAAGGAAACCGAAGGTCGGACGTTCGCCTGGTATTGGCCCGTTCTCATGATCGTCGCCATCAACATCCTGCTGGTGGCCCTGTACAGATGGCTGGGACTTTCCAATGCATCGCCGCTCTGGATCATTTGGCCTGATGTCCAGGGGGTGATCTGGGCCGCGCTGATCATCACCTATCTTCGAGCCGACATGCGGATCCCGCTGTCGAACGCCTTAAGCTATCTCGGCAAGATCAGTTATTCGATCTATGCGTGGCATATCCTGGTGTGGATGCTCGTGGCGCGTTTGATGCCGCTGCCGCTGGCGACGCCTTATCTGACAGGGCTTGTGCTGGTCCTGCCGCTGACGGTCGCTCTGGCCGCCCTGAGCTATGCCGTGATCGAATCGCCGTTCCTGACGATGCGGGCCAGATACGTCTCGTCATCCGCGGAAGCCACGGACCCCGATCGGCGCTGATCCAGCGCCGTTGGAACGAGGCTGTTGGATTTCGAGAGGAAGAATGGTGCCCAGACCTGGATTCGAACCAGGGACACTGCGATTTTCAGTCGCATGCTCTACCAACTGAGCTATCTGGGCGCCGGGGAAGCGTGAAGCCGCATCCCGATGGTCGGCGCGGTATAGTCGGTGGCGGCCGGGCTGTCCAGTCGCTTTGACAGCTTTGCGACGAAGGCCGTGATTGCCTGTGAATCCCGCCATTGCGAGGGCGGCAGCAAGGCATTCGGCAATGGCAGCCGGGGCGCGCGACGCCTCGCAGCACGCGGAGAGCGCGACCGGCTCCCTGACGATGACGCCCGGCGAATCGAGCGCTGGCCGGGATTTCGAGCGGGCCTTGCGCAGGGATCGCGAAAGCAGACGCCGCCGACGAACCGGACCGCGCCCGGCATCCGCATCATGCGGCCGGCCGGCGCAAAGGCAGTCCCACAAGCGCGGAAAAACCGCCATCTGCGGAAAAGGCGGGATTGTCCGTTCCATGACTTGTCAAAGCGCGCGGCAATCGGGCATAGAGCATCCAACGGAGACGTGGCCGAGAGGCTGAAGGCACTCGTTTGCTAAATGAGCATACCCCAAAAGGGTATCGAGGGTTCGAATCCCTCCGTCTCCGCCACATTCTCACACGAGCCTCGGCGACCTTGCCGCAGGGAGTCAATCCGGCGCTTCAGGGGGCATCGTCATCCGTTCTCATCGACTGGCTGACTTCCGCTTGTGGCGCCTCTGCCTTGGCTGACTCCGCAATCTCCGGTCGCTCCTGGGCCTGACGATTGACGCAGGCCCTGCTTGCCGCCAGCCTGCCGCCTGCCAACCGGAGCCCGCCATGGAGACAATCACGCCACGTCAGCGCGAAATCGTGACGCTGGCGCGCAGCCAGGGGCGCGTCGCCGTCGAGGAGCTGGCGGCGCGCTACGAGGTCAGCGCGCAGACCATCCGCAAGGACCTCAACCAGCTCTGCGAGCAGCGCATCATGTCGCGTGTGCATGGCGGCGCGGTTGTCGCCTCCAGCGTCGAGAATCTTGCCTACGAGGCGCGGCGCTTCATCGCCCATGACGAGAAGGTCGCGATCGGCCGCGCCGCCGCGGCGCTGATCCCCAACGACGCGTCGCTCTTCATCAATATTGGCACCACCACGGAGGAGGTGGCGCGCGCGCTTGCTGACCATCGCGGCCTGCTCGTCATCACCAACAACCTGCATGTCGCGACCTTGCTCTATCCGCATCCTCGCATCGAGGTGATTGTCGCCGGCGGGCCGGTGCGGCGCTCCGATGGCGGCGTCGTCGGCGCGGCGGCGGTCGATCTGATCCGCCAGTTCAAGGTCGACTACGCCGTGATCGGCACCTCGGCGATCGATCCGGACGGAGCGCTGCTCGATTTCGACTATCGCGAGGTCCGCGTCTCGCAGGCGATTATCGAGAACGCCCGCCAATGCCTGCTCGTCGCCGACAGCCTCAAGCTCGAGCGCTCCGCCCCGATCCGCATCGGCCATCTGCGCGATGTCGACGTCTTCGTCACCGACCGCCTGACCTCCGAACCTCTCCGCGATCTGTGCCGCGCCACCGGGATTTCGGTGGTCGAGACCGCCGGGCCGGACGCGGTGGCCGAAAGCGAAAGCTGAAATTTTCGCTTTTGCTTTCGTTTTGCCATTGCCCGCAAGCAAAGCACTGGCTAGCCTCCGATCAGGAAAGGCGCTCAAGCCGCCTGCCTGGAGGAATGCGTGACGGGTCCTGTCTTCGATATCGCCATCATCGGCGGCGGTGTGAATGGCTGCAGCATCGCGCGCGATGCGGCCGGGCGCGGCGCCTCCGTCGTGCTGTTCGAGCAGGGCGATCTCGCCAGCGCCACCTCCTCGGCCTCGACCAAGCTGATCCATGGCGGCCTGCGCTATCTCGAGCACTACAAGTTCCGACTGGTGCGCGAGGCGCTGGCGGAGCGCGAGGTGATGTGGCGGGCAGCGCCCCATATCGTCTGGCCCTTGCGTTTCGTGCTGCCGCACCATGCGGGCTTGCGCCCCGCCTGGCTGCTCCGCCTCGGCCTCTTCCTCTATGATCATCTCGGCGGTCGCCGCCTGCTGCCGGCCACGCGGTCGCTCGACCTCGGCCGTGACGTTGCGGGGGGCGCGCTGAAGCCGCACTTCACCCGCGCTTTCGAATATTCCGATTGCTGGGTCGAGGATTCGCGCCTGGTCGTGCTCAATGCGCGCGATGCGGCCGACCATGGCGCGACCATCCTGCCGCGCACGAAAGTCGTCGCCGCGCGCCGCCAGGCGGGGCATTGGCTCGTCACCTCGCAAGATCGGGATGGGGCTGAGGCCACGGTCCGCGTCCGCACGCTCGTCAACGCCGCCGGCCCTTGGGTGGCCGATGTGCTGAACGGCATCGTTTCCAGCACGCGCCCCGCAGCCGTCAGGCTGGTGCAGGGCAGCCACATCGTCGTGCCGCGCCTGTTCGAGCACGACCGCTGCTACATCTTCCAGAACGCCGATGGCCGCATCATCTTCGCCATCCCCTATGAGGGCGACCTGACGTTGATCGGCACCACCGACAAGGATTATGAGGGCGACCCGGCCGAGGTCGCCGCCAGCGCGGACGAGATCGCCTATCTCTGCACCGCGGCGAGTGACTATTTTCGCGTTCCGATCACGCCGGACCAGGTGGTCTGGACCTATTCCGGCGTGCGCCCGCTCTATGACGACGGCGCCTCCAAGGCGCAGGAAGCGACGCGCGACTATGTCCTGACGCTCGATGTCCCGGAGGGGCAGGCGCCGATGCTCTCGGTCTTCGGCGGCAAGATCACGACCTCGCGGCGCCTCGCCGAGGCAGCGGTCGAGAAGCTGTCCGCCGCCGTGCCGGCGCTGCGTGCTCCGCCCTGGACCGCGGATGCCCGGTTGCCAGGGGGCGACTTCCCGGTCGGAGGCTTCGAGGCCCTGGTTGAAAAGATCATCGCTCCGCGGCCTTGGCTCCCGCGCAAATTGGCGCGACGGTTGGCGCGGGCGTACGGCACACGCGCCGAAACGCTGCTCGAAGGCGCCGCCGCGATGGCCGATCTCGGCCAGGTCTTCGGCGCAGACCTGACCGAGCGCGAGGTCTCCTGGCTGATGGCGCAGGAATGGGCGCTCTCGCCCCAGGACGTCCTGTTCCGTCGCAGCAAGCTCGGCCTGCGCTTTTCTGACGAGCAGGGCAGGGCACTCGCTGACTACATGGCGGCGCGAGCCGCCAGGACGCCGGCCATGTCCCTGCAGGCGGAGCCGCGCTGATGAGCCTGGTGCTGGACAATGTCGGACTGGCGCGCGGCGGGCAGGATCTGCTCAGCGGCATTTCGCTGACGCTGCCGAAGGGCTCGCTCAATGTCCTGCTCGGCGCGACGCTGGCCGGGAAGACCTCGCTGATGCGCCTGATGGCCGGGCTCGACGCGCCGAGCACGGGGCGGATTCTGGTCGGCGGCACCGACGTCACCGGCCAGCCGGTTCAGAAGCGCAATGTCGCGATGGTCTATCAGCAGTTCATCAACTACCCGGCGATGAGCGTTTACGAGAACATCGCCTCGCCCTTGCGGGTCGCGCGCCTGCCGGCCAGCGAGATCGACGCCCGGGTCAAGAACGCGGCGGCGCTGCTGCGGCTCGAACCCTATCTCGCGCGCAAGCCGCTCGAGCTCTCCGGCGGCCAGCAGCAGCGCACGGCGATCGCCCGCGCTCTGGTCAAGCGCGCCGAGCTCGTGCTGCTCGACGAGCCGCTGGCCAATCTCGACTACAAGCTGCGCGAGGAATTGCGCGAGGAACTGCCGCGGATCTTCGCCGAATCCGGCGCGATTTTCGTCTATGCCACCACCGAGCCGAGCGAGGCGCTGCTGCTCGGCGGCAACACCGCGGCGCTGTTCCAGGGCCGCCTCACCCAGTTCGGCCCGACGGCCGAGGTCTTCCGCCGGCCGCGCGACCTCACGACGGCGCAGGTCTTCTCCGATCCGCCGCTCAACACCCTCTCCGGCGTCAAGCAAGGCGATCAGGTCGCGTTGTCGACTGGTGCGACCGTCGCTGCCGAGGGCGCCTTCGCAGGCGTGCCGGACGGACCTTACACGATCGGCTTCCGGGCTCATCATCTCGCCCTCGACCGGCCGCCCGCCGCGGCGTTCGCATTACCGGCGACCGTCTCCGTCTCCGAGATCACCGGCTCGGAATCCTATGTGCATCTCGACCTCGGCGCGCACCGCCTGATCGCGCTGGTGCCGGGCGTGCGCCGGCTGGAGCCGGGCCAGGCCGTCACCGCCTGGCTGGATCCGCGCCGTCTCTTCCTGTTCGACGACAGCGGTGGGCTCGCCGCCGCTCTGGCCAAGGCGGCGTGAGATGGCCCGGATCACGCTCGACAAGCTCGCCCATTCCTACAAGCCCGACCCGCAGGGGCCGCAGGACTATGCCCTGCGCGAGGTCGACCATGTCTGGCGCCAGGGCGGCGCCTATGCGCTGCTCGGCCCTTCCGGCTGCGGCAAGACCACCTTGCTCAACATCATCTCTGGCCTGGTCGTGCCGACACGCGGGCGCATCCTGTTCGACGATGTCGATGTCAGCCGGCAACCCACAGAGGCGCGCAACATCGCCCAGGTTTTCCAGTTCCCGGTCGTCTACGACACCATGACGGTGCGCGAGAACCTCGCCTTCCCGCTGGTGAATCGCGGCGTCGAGCGCAAGTTGATCGAGGCGCGCGTCGCCGAGATCGCCGGCCTGCTCGACCTGACCTCGGCGCTCGACCGCAAGGCGAGCCGGCTCGGCGCCGATGCCAAGCAGAAGATCTCGCTCGGCCGCGGCCTCGTCCGGCCCGATGTCGCCGCGATCCTGTTCGACGAGCCGCTGACCGTGATCGACCCGCATCTGAAATGGCAGCTGCGCTCGATGCTGAAGGAACTGCACCGCAAACTCGACCTGACGATGATCTACGTCACCCACGACCAGACCGAGGCGCTGACCTTCGCCGATACGGTCGTGGTCATGCATGAGGGCGGCGTGGTCCAGACCGGCACGCCGGAAGAGCTGTTCCAGCATCCGGCTCACACCTTCGTCGGCCATTTCATCGGCTCGCCCGGGATGAACATCCTGCCTTGCGCCGTCGAAGGGACACAGGCACTGGTCGCCGGCCAACCCGTCGCGCTGGCGCGCCGCTATCCGGCACTCTCCGGCCAGATCGAGCTCGGTATCCGGCCGGAATACGCCGCGCTGCGCCAACGCGGCGAGGGCCTGCCGGCGCGGATCAGCCGCATCGACGACATCGGCCGCGCCCGCATCGCGCGGGTCGAGCTCGGCGGCCTGAAATTCTCGGTGATGGTGCCGGACGAAGCGGAGTTCGACGGCGACGAGGCTTCGCTCCAGCTCGACCCCGCGCAGATCCACATCTACCGCGACGGTCATCTCGTCCAGGGCGAAGCGCTCGCGGCGGGAGGCCAGCCATGAAGCCGGTCAACCAGAAGGCCTGGCTCCTCGTCCTGCCGGTTCTGCTGATCGTCGCCTTCTCGGCGGTGATCCCGCTGATGACGGTGGTCAACTATTCGGTCCAGGATTCCTTCGGCAACAACCAGTTCTTCTGGAACGGCCTCGGCTGGTTTTCCGAGCTGCTCGATCCGAAGAGCGATCTCGGCTCGCGCTTTTACGACTCGCTCTGGCGCAATCTCGCCTTCTCGGGAATCATCCTCGCGATCGAGATCCCGCTCGGGATCGTCGTGGCGCTGTCGATGCCGCGCCAGGGCTGGACGGTCTCGGCGACGCTGGTGCTGATGGCGCTGCCGTTGCTGATCCCGTGGAACGTCGTCGGCACGATCTGGCAGATCTTCGCGCGCGGCGACATCGGCCTGTTCGGGGCGGCGGTGAACGCGCTCGGCATCGACTTCAATTATGTCGCCAACCCGCTCGCGGCCTGGTTCACCATCATCGTGATGGATGTCTGGCACTGGACCTCGCTGGTGGCGCTGCTCTGCTATGCCGGCCTGAAGTCGATTCCCGATGCCTATTATCAGGCCGCCCGCATCGACGGCGCCTCGCGCTGGGCCGTGTTCCGCACCATCCAGCTGCCGAAGATGAGCCGCGTGCTGCTGATCGCCGTGCTGCTGCGTTTCATGGATTCCTTCATGATCTACACCGAGCCCTTCGTCGTCACCGGCGGCGGCCCCGGCAATTCGACGACCTTCCTGTCGATCGAGCTGGTCAAGCTCGCACTTGGCCAGTTCGACCTCGGCAAGGCTGCGGCGCTCTCGATCGTCTACAACCTGATCATTCTGTCGGTGTGCTGGGTGTTTTACACGGTGATGACCGCAGCCGATGCGCGCGCCGATGCCGACGCGGGGAGGGTCTGATGCGCGGCGGCCGCTTGATCCTCGCTCTGTACCTCATCGCGCTGATGTTGCCGATCTACTGGCTCGTCAACATGAGCTTCAAGACCAACACCGAAATCACCAGCATGCTGACGCTGTGGCCGAGGACCTTCACCTTCGATAACTACATCAAGATATTCACCGACCCGAGCTGGTACAACGGCTATATCAACTCGTTGAAATACGTGGCGCTGAACACGCTGCTCTCGATTTCCTTCGCGTTGCCGGCGGCCTACGCCTTCTCGCGCTACCGCTTCCTCGGCGACAAGCATCTGTTCTTCTGGTTGCTGTCGAACCGGATGGCGCCGCCGGCGGTGTTCGCCTTGCCGTTCTTCAACCTCTACTCGGCGATCGGGCTGTTCGATACGCCCTGGGCGGTGGCGCTGGCGCACTGCCTGTTCAACGTGCCGCTCGCGGTCTGGATCCTCGAAGGCTTCATGTCCGGCGTGCCGCGCGAGATCGACGAGACGGCGGCGATCGACGGCTATTCCTTCCCGCGCTTCTTCGTGAAGATCTTCCTGCCGCTGATCGCCTCCGGTGTCGGGGTCGCAGCCTTCTTCTGCTTCATGTTCTCCTGGGTCGAGCTCCTGCTGGCGCGCACGCTGACCAGCGTCAGCGCCAAGCCGATCGCCGCGACCATGACCCGCACGGTTTCGGCGGCCGGCATGGATTGGGGCGTGCTCGCCGCCGCCGGCGTGCTCACCCTGATCCCGGGCGCGCTCGTGATCTGGTTCGTGCGCAACTACATCGCCAAGGGCTTCGCCCTGGGGAGGGTGTGATGGAACTCGCCTGGATGGCCTGGACCTGGCAGACCGGCGTCTTCTTCGCCGGCATCGCCTCGCTTCTCCTCACCCTGACCCTGCTCGCGATCTTCAGGCCCGAGACCGAGCGCGTCGGCGTCATCGGCATCGCCACCACCCGCGGCGACCGGCTCTTCATCTCGCTGCTCGGCAGCGCCTTTATTCACCTCGCCTGGCTCGGCCTCGTCGGTCCGGGCCTGGGGTGGGCTTCCGGCCTTGCGCTTCTCTATGCCGCAGCGGTGTTCCGCTGGGTGTGAGGACAGGCCCAACAGCAAGAAAAGGCCAATCCCGAAACGGGATGGATAATCGGATCAACCGAAGCGGAGGAAGACGATGACGACGCTCAAGAAGAACCTTCAGAGAATGACCGGAGCGAGCCTCCTAGCCCTGGCGCTCGCCGCCGGCCCGGCCTCTGCCGGCCCCGAGGAGGCGCGCAAATGGGTCGACAGCGAGTTCCAGCCCTCGACCCTGGACAAGGCCGCCCAGCTCAAGGAAATGGAATGGTTCATCAACGCGGCGAAGCCCTTCGCCGGCATGGAGATCAACATCGTCTCGGAGACGATCACCACCCATGAATACGAGGCCAAGGTGCTGGCCAAGGCCTTCAGCGAGATCACCGGCATCAAGCTGACGCACGACCTGATCCAGGAAGGCGACGTGGTCGAGAAGATCCAGACCCAGATGCAGTCTGGCAAGAACATCTATGATGGCTGGATCAACGATTCCGATCTGATCGGCACGCATTTCCGCTACAAGCAGGCAACCAACCTGACGGACTGGATGGCCGGCCCGGGCAAGGACGTCACCAATCCGCAGCTCGATATCGACGACTTCATCGGTAAGTCCTTCGGCACCGGCCCGGATGGCAAGCTCTACCAGCTGCCGGTGCAGCAGTTCGCGAACCTCTACTGGTTCCGCTATGATTGGTTCCAGCGCGCCGACCTGAAGGAGAAGTTCAAGGCCAAGTACGGCTACGACCTCGGCGTTCCCGTGAACTGGTCGGCCTATGAGGACATCGCCGATTTCTTCACCAACGACGTCAAGGAAATCGACGGCACCAAGATCTTCGGCCATATGGACTATGGCAAGAAGGACCCCTCGCTCGGCTGGCGCTTCACCGACGCCTGGCTCTCGATGGCCGGCAATGGCGACAAGGGCATTCCCAACGGCCTGCCGGTCGACGAATGGGGCATCCGCATGGAGGGCTGTCGCCCGGTCGGCTCGTCGGTCGAGCGCGGCGGCGACACCAACGGCCCGGCGGCGGTCTACTCGATCGCCAAATACGTCGACTGGTTGAAGAAATACGCCCCGCCCCAGGCGCAAGGCATGACCTTCGGCGAGTCCGGCCCGGTTCCGGCGCAGGGCGCGATCGCCCAGCAGATCTTCTGGTACACGGCCTTCACCGCCGACATGGTCAAGCCCGGCCTGCCGGTGATGAGTGCCGACGGCAAGCCGAAATGGCGCATGGCCCCGTCTCCGAAGGGGGCGTACTGGAAGGACGGCATGAAGCTCGGCTATCAGGACGCCGGCTCGGCCACCCTGCTGAACTCGACGCCCATCGAGCGCCGCAAGGCGGCCTGGCTCTATCTCCAGTTCATCGTTTCCAAGACGGTCAGCCTGAAGAAGAGCCATGTCGGGCTCACCTTCATCCGCGAGACGGATATCTGGGACAAGAGCTTCACCGAGCGCGCGCCCGCACTCGGCGGACTGATCGAGTTCTACCGCTCGCCGGCGCGCGTGCAGTGGACCCCAACCGGCAACAACGTGCCGGACTACCCGCGCCTCGCCCAGCTCTGGTGGCAGAATATCGGCGACGCCTCCTCGGGCGCCAAGACGCCGCAGGCGGCGATGGATGCCCTGGCTGCCGCCCAGGATTCGGTGATGGAGCGGCTCGAGCGCTCGGGCGTGCAGGGTGACTGTGGTCCCAAGCTCAACCCGCGCACCACGGCCGAGGAGTGGTTCGCCAAGGCCGAGAAGGCCGGCACGGTCGCGCCCCAGCGCAAGCTCGCCAACGAGAAGCCGAAAGGCGAGACCATCGATTACGACACCCTGATCAAGAGCTGGCCCGCCTCGCCGCCAAAGAAGGGCTGAGGGGTATTAAGGCCTAGGATGCCACGAAAAGCGCAGGGTGCGGCGGAGGACGCCGCACCCTGCTTCTCAATGGTCGGAATGCCGATCGGAAAGAGCGATTCGGGCGCGGACGATCCGTTCGTTGGCCTATTTCGGCTGTCGCAGCGTGATCCGGGTCAGTTCGGAGGGGCGGCCGAGCCGTAGGGCGAAGCCGGGCCACAGGGCTGTGCCATTGTTCACGTAAAGCGTCATGCCGTCGACCTCGTACCGGCCCGACACGAACCCTGCGTTGGACCGCGCAACGAGCCGGTCCAGGCCCCGGATCATGCCGCCATGCGTATGTCCCGACAGCTGCAGGGCTACACCGCGCCTGGCGGCCTCGCGCGCCAGCATGGGTTGATGATCGAGCAACAGAACGGGAACGCCGGAAGGGGCTCCCGCAAGGGCAGCATTCAGATCGGGCGGCGCATACCCTGAACGGGTGGCGGAGACGTCGGTCACGCCGGCCAGGACGAGGCGCCCTTCGTCGCGCGACAGGACCGCGTGACCATTTTCGAGAACGCGCATGCCAAGCCTCGTGTAGTGCTGCATCCAGTCCGGGTAGCTGAAGAAGTATTCGTGGTTGCCCGGAATGACGTAGATGCCGTCTGCCGCCTGTAGCTCGGACAGGGGCGCGACAGCGGCTTGCCGCGCGGGAAGCGCGCCGTCGATCAGATCACCTGTCACGACGATGAGATCGCAGCCGAGCGCATTCGACGCGACCACCACGGCCCTGGTCCATGCCACGGGAAACAAACGGCTGATGTGCAGATCGGTCAGTTGCAGGATTGTGTAGCCATCGAACTGCGCCGGCAGCCCACGGATTTCGATTTCCATGTCCTTGAGCCGCGGCACGCGGATCGCCTGATGGACGCCGATCGCCGACAGCGATCCGGCGACCGCGGCGATCCCGTAGCGAATGTTGTCATGGACCGTTATGCCGCCTCGATGAATCACGGCCGCGATCACCGTTGATAGGTCGAGTGCAAGCTGGAAGACGGCCAGGAGCACGATCGCGCCGAATGCCCAGTTGAAGATGATGACGACGCTACGTGGAAACTCGGGCGAGAAGACCGACCCCGACGAGAGACGGCTCCAGAGGTGGTATTGCGAGGCCCCGAGCATCAGCAGGGCGATGGCAACCTTGACCGGAAGCGGCAACGACAGCGGCCAGAGAAACCGTGTGATGACGAGCAGGCATGGCAGGCTGAAAATTAGGTGGAAGATCAACTCTCTCCGTGTTCGCGCTCGCGCAGGCCAAAGCAGCGGGCCGATCCGTTCGCTCGTTGGTGGATCGGTTCAGGGGCCGACGAGTTGCCCGCCATCGACCACGATGCTCTGGGCCGTGACCCAGCTGGCCTTGTCGGAGGCGAGGAAGAGCACGACCTCGGCGATCTCCTCGGGCTTGCCCATCCGGCCGAAAGCGATGCTGGCCAGCGTTGACTGGTAGAGCTCGGGGTTGGAGGTCTTCCGATCCTCCCAGGTGCCGCCCGGGAACTCGATCGAGCCGGGTGCCACGCAGTTCACCCTGATGCCTTTGCGCGCCAGCATCTTAGCCTGGCTGGCGGTGTAGTGCATCACGGCCGCCTTGACTGCGCCATAGGGTGCCGAACGCGACGAGGCCCGCAGCGCCGAGATCGACGAGACGTTCACGATCGACGAGCCCGGCTTCATAAGGGGAATCGCGGCATGGCTGCCGCGGACGACGGCCATCATGTCGACATTGAGCGAGGCCGCCCAGCCCTCTTCATCGTCGGAATGGCCGAAGCCGGAGGCGTTGTTGACGAGGACGTCCAGCCCTCCCAGCGCCTTTACCGCCTCGGGCACATAGGCCTCGATCGCAGCCGCATCGGCCAGGTCGACGCTGGCCGCATGTGCGGTTACACCGAGCGCTTCGATCTCCTGGCGCGTTGCTTCGAGCGGTCCGGCGCTGCGGGCACAGATCGAAACCGATGCGCCGCCCGCCGCGAAACCCAGCGCGATCGAGCGCCCGATGCCGCGGCTGCCGCCCATCACGATCACGCGCTTGCCGGTGAAGTCCTTGGTCATCTGGGCATGTCCTTGCTGCTGTCGGACCGGGGCCGGCGAGCATGCCGATCGTCTTAGTTCGACCTAAAGCTCTGCCGAGCAGCCGATGGTCGATAGGTGTGGCCGCCGCAAGCGGAGCGCATGGCATGGCCGCGCGGCCAGTCTGCTCGAATTTCGGAAGCTGGTCACGCGTCTTTGCTCCGCGTTTGCCTCTGCGAAACGAGTATCAGGCATTCTGAGAATCGGCTGTCCGGAGGTCCGCGTGGAAACGTCTCTCTATCTACCCGTCAAAAACTTCCTTCAAGGTCTGGGCTACACCGTCAAGGGAGAGGTCGGGCACTGCGATCTTGTCGGGCTCCGGGACGATGATCCGACTGTGGTCGTGATCGGCGAACTGAAGCTGAGCTTCAATCTCGAGCTCATCCTCCAGGGTGTGGACAGGATGAGCCTCGGCGACGAAATCTGGCTGGCGGCTCAGCTCTCCGCCCGCGGCAAGGGGCGGGAAAGCGATCCGCGATATCGCAATCTGTGCCGGCGCCTCGGCTTCGGGTTGCTGGGCGTCGACCGGTCAGGTCGTGTCGACGTCCTCGTGTCCCCGGCCGCCCCGATGCCGCGCAAGGACCCGCGACGGCGTTCGCGGCTGGTCGAGGAGCACAAGCGACGCCAGGGCGATCCGTCCGCCGGCGGAAGCACGCGCAAACCCATCATGACCGCGTACCGACAGCAGGCGCTTGCCTGCGCGGCGGCGATGACATTGGCGCCGCAGCGACCGCGCGATCTCAAGCCATCATTTCCCGATGCGCAGAAGATCCTGCACCGCAACGTCTATGGCTGGTTCGAACGCTTCGAGCGCGGCGTTTACGCGCTCACCGAGACAGGCCGCAGCGCACTGGCGGGATGGCAGCCTGAGCCGCCAGCTAGCCCGGATCGTAACGGACCATCCGCATAGGGCCGCAGCCACCGCCCAGGGGCTGTCTATGCCGGCAGCACGACCACCTTCGACTTGACCGGTGTGCGCTCGTACAAATGGATCATGTCCTGGCTGAGCAGGCCGACGCAGCCGCTGGTCATGCCCGTGCCGATCGTCTCGGGGTCGCTCGAGGCGTAGATCGTGTAGAGCGTGTAGGCGCCGTTCTGATAGAGATGCAGGGCGCGGGCGCCGAGCGGGTTGTCGAGGCCGCCGGGCATGCCGCGGGCGTATTGGGCCGCCTCAGGCTGGCGCTTGATCATTTCCTTGGGCGGCGTCCAGGTCGGCCATTCGGACTTGCGCCCGACATAGGCTTCGCCGCTCCAGCGGAAGCCGTCGCGGCCGACGTTGACGCCATAGCGCGTGGCGGATCCGTCGCCTTCGACGCGGTAGACGTAGTAGTTGCCGGGATCGACGATGATCGTGCCGGGCGCTTCCTTGCCATCATAGGCAACCGTGCGACGGAAATATTTCGGATCGACCTTGGTCACGTCGACCGCGGGAATCGGGAATTTCTCCTGGGGCACCGGCCCGTAGACCTTCTCGGCCTCGGCGAGGCTCATGCCGTCGGTGACCGCACAACCGCCCAGCCCCAGCGCGCCGAGACCGACAGCCGAGCCGACCAAAAACGAGCGGCGGTTCACAAGCCCCGCGCGGCGCCCAGGCGCGATCTCGTCCATCTTGCCGGCATCGGCATTCATACCGTCGATGATCATGATTTTGGAGTTTCCCTTGTCCTGTTGCCCGACGAGAGAACACTCCGGCACAGATAAGCTGAACATCTTGCTAAGCTCAGATTGCCGTCACTCGACCGGATTGGCAAGCTTTGGCCGTCGCTGCGCGGGGCCTCCTGTGCCGTTACGAAGAACCTCTCGACATCGTTAGGCAGGCTCGTGAGGCAGGTCCGTTGCCTACGCAGGATCAGATGCCTGCCCCGCTTGTCCTGGTGAGAGATCGTATCCAGGTCGCGACGCTCTTCAGGCGCGGCAGGTCGATTCCCGTCTCGATGCCGCGCGCTTCGAAATGCGCGACCAGCGTTTCCGTGGCGAGATTGCCGCCGGCGCCGGGTGCATAGGGACAGCCGCCGAGCCCGCCGACAGCGCCGTCGAAGACGCGGACGCCCAGGCTCCAGGCCGCAGCGACATTGGCGATGGCACGACGATGCGTATCGTGGAAATGCCCGGCGATCTGCGTCGCCGGCACCACCCGCAACGCCGCCTCGACCATCCCCGCCGTCCGCTCCGGCGTGCCGCGCCCGAGCGTGTCCGAAACCGCGATCTCGTCGCAGCCGATGCCAAGGAGGCGGGCGCTGACGTCCGCCACGGCAGCGGGCGCGATCTCGCCCTCATAGGGACAGTCGAGCGCGCAGGAGACGTAGGCCCGCACTGGGATGCCGGCCCGCCGCGCCAGCGCCAGCACTGGCTCGAAGCGCGCGATGCCCTCAGCGATCGTGCAGTTGGTGTTCTTCTGCGAGAATGTTTCGGAGGCGGCCGTGAAGACGGCGAGCGCCTGCGCGCCGGCGGCCAACGCCGCCTCGGCGCCCTTTTCGTTGGGAACGAGGGCGGAATAGGTAAAGCCGGGCCGCGGCGTCAGGCCGGCCATGACGTCCGCATGATCGGCCATCTGCGGCACCCAGCGAGGCGAGACGAAGGCGGTCGCCTCGATTCGACGCAGGCCGGCTTCCGCCAGCCTGCCGATCAGCGCTACCTTGTCGGCGGTCGAGACAGCGGCTTTCTCGTTCTGCAGCCCGTCGCGCGGGCCGACCTCGACGATGCTGACGCGGCACGACGTCATCTCAGGCTCCGAGATAGGCCGAGCGGACGCGCTCGTCGCGCAGGAGTTCCGCACCCGTGCCCTCCAGCGTGATCCGCCCGGTCTCGATGACATAGGCACGGTCGGCGACGGCGAGCGCGAGATTGGCCATCTGCTCGACCAGAAGGATGGTGACGCCCTGCTCGCGCAGCCGCCGGATCACCGCGAAGACTTCCCGGACGATCAGCGGCGCCAGGCCCAGCGAGGGCTCGTCGAGCAACAGCAGTTTCGGCCGGCTCATCAGGGCACGCGCGATCGCCAGCATCTGCTGCTCGCCGCCCGACAAGGTGCCTGCCTGCTGGTCCTGACGCTCGGTCAGGCGCGGGAAAACGGCGAAGTATTTGTCGATATCGGCTGCGATAGCGTCCGTATCGTCGCGGGCATAGGCGCCGAGCATCAGGTTGTCGCGCACACTCTGGTCGCCGAAGACGAGCCTGCCCTCGGGCGAATGGCCGATGCCGAGCCGGACGCAATGATGCGGCCGAATGCCGGCGATCGGGCGGCCCTCGAAGGCGATCGTGCCCGAGGCCGGCTTCACCAGCCCGGCGATGGCGCGCATCAGCGTCGACTTGCCGGCGCCGTTGCCGCCGATCAGCGTGACGATCTCTCCTTGAGCGACATGCAGCGAGATGCCTTTCAGCGCCTCGATCGCGCCGTAGCGCACGCACAGATCCTCGATGCGGAGCATGCTCATGCGACGCTCTCCGCGACGGTAGCGGCATCGTCATCGGCGCCGAGATAGGCGGCGATGACGCGTGGGTCCTTGCGGATCGCGTCGGGCGCGCCCTCGGCGATCAGCGCGCCATAGTCCAGCACCAGAACATGCTGCGAGATGCCCATGACGAGGTCCATGTGATGCTCGATCAGCAGCACGGTGACGCCTGCCGCCTGGATTCGTTTGATGACGTCGCCGAGTTCATGCGTCTCCTGCGGGTTGAGACCCGCCGCTGGCTCGTCGAGCAGCAGCAGCTTCGGTCGCGAGGCGAGCGCACGCGCGATCTCGAGGCGGCGTTGCAGGCCGTAGGGCAGGCTCCGGGCCGGCTCGAAGGCACGCTCGCCGAGGCCGAGATCGGCCAGCAGCGCCAGCGCGTCGGCCCGGGCCTGGGCCTCGGCGCGCCGGCTCGCGGGCAGGCCGAGCAGGGCGGCGGGAAAGCTCGCCCCGACATGGCGATGCGCGCCGAGCAGGACGTTGTCGAGCGCCGAGAGATCGCCGAACAGCTTCAGGTTCTGGAAGGTGCGGGCGATGCCGAGGCTCGCGACCCGGTGCGCCGGCTGGCCCGCCAGTTCCTGCCCGAGAAAGCGGATCGAGCCGCCGTCTGGCGCGACATGCCCCGACAGCAGGTTGAGCAGCGTGGTCTTGCCGGCGCCGTTGGGGCCGATCAGCGCATGGACCTTGCCCGCGCCGATGGTGAAACCGACATGGTTGACCGGCACGATGCCGCCATAGGCCTTGTGGAGATCGGCAACGACGAGGAGTGCGCTGCCGTCGCCTGCCGACGGACGCGCGGCGAGCACCGAGACCCCCGCATCGGCCTGCGAACGATCGAAGATTTTCGGGCGACCCCGAAACAGGGCGGCGAGCGCGCCGGCCAGGCCGTTGGGCATCAGATACAGCGAGAACAGCAGCAGCGCGCCATAGCTGAAGTGCTGCAGGGCCGGCCAGCGCGCCAGCCAGGCGTCGAGCAGGGTCAGCACCACCGAACCCAGCAGCGGGCCGTAGATCGAGCCCGAGCCGCCGAAGATCACCACGACGAGGAAGAAGATCGACAGGTTGAAGGTGATGAAGTCGGAGTTGAAATACTGGTTCTGCTGCGCCACCACGGCGCCAGCCAGCGCGCAGGTCACCGCCGAGACGACGAAGGCCAGCGTCTTGTAGCGCGAGACCGAGATGCCGACCGATTGCGCAGCGGGCTCGGCCATCTGCACCGCCAGGAATGCGCGGCCATAGCGGCCCCTCAGCAGCGAGCGCAGCATCAGATGCGTCAGGATGCAAAGTAGGCCGACGAACCAGACCCAGTGCAGGTTGGTGAAGCTGCGTCCCCCGATCGAGGGCGCGCTGATGCCGTAGAGTCCGGCCTGGCCCTTGAAGATGTCGGTCCATTCCGTGACGATCTTCTCGACCACGATGCCGAAGCCGATCGTCACCATGGCGAGACTGGGACCCGAGACCCTGACGGATGGCAGGGCGATGACGAGCCCGAAGACCGCTCCGAAGCCGCAGGCCAGCAGCAGCGACGCCCACGGGCTGATGCCCCATTCGACGCTGGCGATGGCCGCTGTATAGGCGCCGACGGCAAAGAGGCCGGCATGGCCGAGCGATTTCTGCCCAGCATAGCCGACCAGCACGTTGAGGCCGGCGGCGGCAAGGTAGTTCACGCCGATCGTGAATAGGATCTGGAGATGGAAGTCGTTGAGCGGCAGCGTTGGCAGGAGCGCGAGGGCTGCGGCGATCAAAGCAAGCGAGAGGCCGTGGGCGAGACCCATCAGATCTTCTCCACGCTGCGCGCGCCGAGCAGGCCGCCGGGCCGCAGCACCAGCACGATGATGATCAGCAGGAAGATCGTGATCTCGCGCATCTCGGCGCGCCAGAGCCCGACCAGCGCCTCGATCAAGCCGAGCAGGAAACCGCCGAGCATGCAGCCGCGCGGATTGGTCAGTCCGCCGACGATCGCCGCCGAGAAGGCTTTCAGCGCGACGCCGAGCCCGATGAAGACCGAAGCCGTGGTGATCGGAGCGATCAGCATCCCGGCCAGCCCCGCCAGCGAGGACGAGATCACGAAGGCGATGATGACGATCTTCTCGACATTGATGCCGACGATCGCGGCGGCCTGCGGATTGAAGGCGACGGCGCGCAGCGCCTTGCCGAAGCGGGTCTTGCGAATGACGATGTCGAGCCCGACCATGACCGAGATCGCGACGGCCGCGATCAGCACCTCCTGCGGCCTAATGCCGGCCCCGGCGATGCGCCAGACCTCGTTGCCGAGCGGCGAGGGCACCGCGATCGAGGCCGGGCCCCAGACTGCGAGCGCCGCGTTCTGCAGGATGATGCCGAAGCCGATCGTGCTCAACACCCAGTTCAGGCCGCCGGCCCCGACGAAGGGCTTGATCGCACAGTAGTACAGGACGATGCCGATCGCGCCGACGATGGCGACGCTCGCCAGCGTCGCCAGGCCATAGCTCAGCAAGGTCATTTCGGATGGGGCGAGATTGCCCCAATGCGGCTTGCCGGCCGCCAGCAGCAGCAGCGAGACGCCGACCAGGCTGCCGGGCACCAGGAAGGCGCCCTGGCCGAAATTGAAGGTCTTGGTCGTGGCGTAGGTGATGTTGAAGCCGAGCGCGATCAGGCCGTAGATCGCGCCCAGCGCCAATCCGCTCGCCAGCGCCTGAAGGATTGCCGTCATCTCGTCTCCGCGCCGTCCGGCGGGTCAGTTGCGTCCGGAACCGCGCCGTCATCCTGGCCGTAGCGAAGCGGAGCGCCGGGATCCATCACACAGCGCCACCGTGCTTTATGATGGATCCCGGAGCTGCGCCGCTTCGCGGCTTGTCCAGGATGACGCGATGTTCCCGTGTCAGACGTTCGAGGGCCCGTCAGCGCTTCAGATCGGCCGCCGTCAGGGATTTGACGATCTCGTTGTCGACCTTGACGACGCGCCCGTCCTTCCACTGCGCCAGATGGAAATCCGCGACGCCGAGCGCCTCGTGCTGCTCCTTCGAGAAGGGCTTGTCATAGGCCTTGATGATGCCCTGGACCTTGCCGAGATTCTCCAGCGCCTGCTGGACCTTCTCGCCATCGGTGCTGTTGGCTTGGGCGATGGCGGCCGCGATCAGCATCACCGCATCATAGCCCTGCGCCGCGGAGACGAAGGCCGGCATGTTGGGATGCTTGGCGATCAGCCGCTTGTGCAGGGCGATTGCCCGGTCGTTGGCATCCTCGGTGGTCGAGGCCGCGAAGATCGTCTTCTCCGCGAGCTTGGGTCCGGCGATGTTGATCAGCGGCGTGTTGATCGAGCCCCAGGTCGAGAGCAGGCCGGGATAGTAGTCCATCTTCTCCATGCTCTTCAGCACCTGCGCGGTCGCATCGCCGAGCGAGCCGGAGATCACCATGTCGGCGCCGGCCGCCTTCACCTTGGCAAGCTGCGAGGTCATGTCGGTGTCCTTGGGGCCGAACTTCTCGATCGCCACCGGCTTGATGCCGTGCAAGGCCAGAATCTCCAGCAGGTCCTTGGTCGCCGCCTGGCCGTAGCCCGTCGTGTCAGCGACGATGGCGATGTTCTTGGTCTTCGTGGCCTTGATCGCATAGGCCGCGAGCAAGGCGAGCTGCTCGCGATCGACCATCGAGACCCGGAAGATGTAGTTCTGCGGCTCCTTCAGATAGCGCGCGGTGATGTCGGTCGCGGTCGCGACATGGGAGATGACCGGGATCTTCTTCTGCTGCGGAATGTGCAGCCATGCCAGTGCGTTGCCGGAATTGGTCGGCCCGACGACGGCCGCGACCTTCTCGTTGTCGATCAGCTCGTTCATGTTCTGGATCGACTTCGGCGGCGAGGCGATATCGTCGCGGACCACGCCGACGAGCTTGCGGCCGAGCACGCCACCCTTGGCGTTGATGTCCTCGATCGCGGCCTGGAAGCCGTACAGCCCCGCTATGCCGAGTTCGGCCACGCCGCTGGCGGACTGGTCGGCGTTGTAGCCGATCTTGATCTCGTTCTGGGCCAGGGCAGGGGTGGCGAAGGCCAGGCTGGTCGTGACGAGCAGGGCGCTGAGCGCACGGCGCGAAAGCAGGATGGTCATGGTGTCTCCTCCGGGGATGATCCGCTTTTCGCGGCTTTGTCTCGTGGCAGGCGGGTAAACGGAAATGGTGCTCGGCGTCAGATTTTCCGGCGCTCGCTGAGAAGTTCGCGGGCGCGGTCGACGCGGACGTCGTGGGTTCGGGCGAGTTCGGCCGCGATCGTTTCGATCTCGGCGCCCTCGGCGCCGGCGACGATGGCGATGTTGCGGGCGTGCAGCGCCATATGGCCGCGCTGGATGCCTTCGGTCGCGAGCGCCCGCAGCGCCGCCATGTTCTGGGCGAGGCCGACCGCGACGGTGACCTCGGCCAGTTCCTGCGCCGTTTCGACACCCATCAGCCGCAGCGACCATTGCGCCAGCGGATGCGTCTTGGTCGCGCCGCCGACGAGGCCGAGCGCCATCGGCATCTCGATCGAGCCGACGAGTTCGTTGTCTTTCGAGACCTCCCAGGTCGTCAGCGAGGTGTAGCGGCCGCTGCGGGCGGCATAGGCATGAGCACCCGCCTCGATCGCGCGCCAGTCATTGCCGGTGGCAACCACGACCGGGTCGATGCCGTTCATGATGCCCTTGTTGTGGGTGGTGGCGCGGTAAGGGTCGATGGCGGCGAAGGTGTAGGCGTCGAGCATGCCGTCGATCATGCGCTGGCCGGAGAATTCGGGCGTGGCCAGCGCGGCCTCGGGGATGCGCACCGTGGCGCGGGCCAGCCGGAGATCGGCGAGATTCGACAGGATGCGCAGCCTGACCGTGCCGCCGGTGATGCGCTCGACGATCGGCGCCACCGTCTCGGCCATGGTGTTGACGGTGTTGGCGCCCATCGCGTCGCGGACATCGACGAGAAGATGCATCACCACGATCGGTCCGCGCGGAGTCTGCGGGAAGACATGCACCTCGATGTCGCGGCAGCCGCCGCCGAGCGAGATCAGCACCTTGTCCCGGGCATTGGCGGCCGCGACGATTTCGTCGCGCGCCGACAGCAGCTTGTGGCGCGCGCCCTCGGGATCGCTGATGCCGATGAGCTGGACCTGCGCGCGCATGATCGGCAGGCTGCTGGAGGTCAGGAAGCCACCCGAGCCGCGTGCGATCCGGGCCATGTAGGATGCGGCTGCGACGACCGAGGGCTCCTCGACCGCCATCGGGATCAGGTAATCCTTGCCGTTGACGGTGAAATTCGTGGCGATGCCGAGCGGCAGCTCGAAGGTGCCGACGACGTTCTCGATCATGCCGTTGGCGAGCGTCAGCGGCAGGGCGCCGGGCGTCGCCAGCAAGGCGCGGTCGCCGGCCGAGAGACTGGCTGCGGCAACGGCCTGGTCGAGCCGCTCCAGGCACGACAGGTTGCGGTAGTTCTCGATGCGTGAGTTCACGGATCGCGCGCCGTCGGCGCGCGCCTCAGCCGTCGTCATGGGGATTTCCTCCGCCCACATCCGGGCTTGTTGCCTGCTTGTTGGTTGACAGGCTCTCGCAAAGGCCCAAGAGGAACAAGGCACAATTACCCGTACGATCCCATTCCGCGTACCAGTCGATCAACTGGTACAATCGGAGGCCGCGATGGACGATGGCGCCGAGGGCAGCCGCACCGACCGCATCATTTCCCGCATCGCCCGTGCGATCGAGACCGGCCAGCTCCAGCCGGGGCGGCGCATGCCGTCGCTGCGTGCGGCGACGCTCGAATATGGTGTCTCCAAGAACACCATGGTCGAGGCCTATGACCGTCTGGTCGCGCTCGGACGGCTGGAGGCGCGCCCGGGCTCGGGCTTCTATGTCCGCTCCGCCGGCCGCAATGCGATCGAGGCGCCGCCGCCGCATATGACGGAGGCGATCGACATCGTCTCGCTGCTGCGCGAGCAACTTCGCCAGACCCATCCCGTCCGCGTCGGCGATGGCCGGCCTCCGGCGTCATGGACCGAGGATTCCGAACTCGGCCGGCACCTGCGCCTCAAGACCGGCAAGGGCGAACGGCCGATCGAGCATGGCTATGGCGATCCGCTTGGCTATGGCCCGCTGCGGGCGCAGATCGGGCTGATGCTGGCCGAGCGCTCGATTCATGTCGCGCCGGAGCAGGTCCTGCTCACCTTCGGCATCAATCATGGCCTCGACCTGATCATCCGGCATCTGCTGCAGCCGGGCGACACGGTGCTGGTCGACAGCCCCGGCTATTATCCGCTCTTCGGCAAGCTCAAGCTGGCGCGGGTCGAGATCGTCGGCGTCAAGCGCTTGCCCGACGGTCCCGATCTCGACGACCTATCGCTGCAGATCGCCCGGCACGCGCCAAAAGCCTTCTTCACGCAATCGGTGGCGCATAATCCCACCGGCGGGTCGATCGCGCTGCCGGTGGCGCATCGCCTGCTGCAGATCGCGGCGAAGCATGATCTCATCGTCGTGGAGGACGATGTCTTCGCCGATGCGGTGCCGGCGGGCCTGCCGCGCCTGGCGGCGCTCGACCAGCTCGAACGCGTGATCTATCTCGGCACCTTCTCGAAAACGCTCTCGGCCAGCCTGCGCGTCGGCTATGTCGCCGCCAGCCCAGGCGTCAGCCGGGCGTTGACGGACATGAAGATGCTGACCGTGGTCAACAGCTCTGGCTATCTGGAGCGGATGGTCAGTGAGCTGATCGCCAGCGGGCAGTACCGGCACCATCTCAAGCGCCTGCGCGAGCGCATCGAGCGGGCGACCGCGCGCACGCTGCAGAACCTCGACCGGCTCGGCCTCCCGATCTTCGCAGCCCCGACCGGCGGCTATTATCTCTGGGCCGATTTCGAGCCCGGCCTTGACGATCTGGAGCTGGCGCGCCTCGCCTCGGAGCAGGGCATCTTCATCGCGCCCGGCACGGTCTTCTTCCCCGATCGCCAGCAGACGCGACCGGGAATGCGGGTCAACATCGCCTATGGCGACGACACGCGCCTGATCGCATTCCTGCAGCAGAGCCTGGCGTGACCAGGCCATGCAGGGCTGTTGAAATGAACAGATGCGTCAACGCGCCGAACGCTTCTGCGCCGCCTGAATACGGCGATCGGAGCCGCGACGATTGCCGCCCGTCTGAGGCAGGCTCTGTCCTCGCGGAAAGTGCTTCTAGGTCATACGCGCTTCGCCACCTGGAATGGGGCAGCCAGCTTTAAATCCGCGACAGCGAGCCGAATGTCTGGGCGCCGATCGCGCGGCCTGTCTCGAACAGACTCTTCATCTCGGTCGGCTGGAACTGGAAGGGATCGACCGCCTCGGGAACGGAATCCGGCAGCGCGATGAGCTGGAAGCGCGCGCCCGTCTGCGCGGCTTTTGCCTCGGCCTCGCGGACCGAGCTGTAGAGCAGTTGCCGGATCAGTTGCGACACGCCCCGGCGCGCCAGCGTCAGGGTGTTCGCGGCGTCGCTGCGCAGCGCGGCATCCCGGCTGACATGCCCGTTGGCGATGACCCAGACCCGGGCCCGCCCGGCGCCTTTCGCGGGCAACATGAAGGATTCCAGGGGCGTCGGCGTCTTCACGGCGCCGTCGCCATGGAGCGAACTGGTGTTCCGCCTGCGGTCGTTGACATGCACGGGCTCGACCAGGCCGGGAACCGCCACCGACGCGATCAGGATATCGACATAGTCGCCCCGCCTGTTCTCGCTGGCCGTCGCGATCACGCCCATATCCCAGAACACCGACTTGCCGAGCGTCATGTCGGTCGTCACGACGTAAAGCCGCCGACCCGCCTTGTGCGCGGCAGCGACCTCGTCGAGAAGGTCCTCGGTGATCAGCTCCATCAGGAGACGGCGCAGCGGCGCCGGGTCGTACAGACCCGAGCCGATGATCGTCTTGACGCCGTTGGAGCGGAACACGTCGCGCGTCCGCGTCGTCGTATAGACCTGCTCCAGCAGGCCATCATGGCCCTTGCCCAGGAAGGCCGGCGTCGCCTGCAGCGCACCTGTCGAGACGCCCGCGACGACGTCGAAGACGGGCCGCTTTCCACTGGCAGACCAGGCGCTGAGGACGCCCGCGCCGAAGGCGCCGTCCGCGCCTCCGCTCGTCAGGATTAGAACGTCGCTGCCGCCGGAGCGAAGCGGCTTCGGCGTCGCTGCCGGCAGGCTCCCTGACGACGCATAGAAACCTGCCGCGACGACGGCCTCATCTGCGTTCAGGACAATGTCGCGGTGCGTGCAGGCCGACAGGAAGACCAGCGCGGCGATCGCAAGAAGCCGAAAGCCTCTCGCACCAACCGTCACTGCTGCGCCCGGGCCGCAATGTTCGAGCGCGTTCATCTTCGCCGCTTTCGCTGAAGGACTGTCGTGGCAGGCGTCGGTCATCGCTGCAGTGTCGCGGGTGCATAGGAGGGATGCTTCCCGGCCGAAGCATGACGGCAGCGTTACAGTTTGTAATCGACCAGCAACATGCTCCGCTCGCGCAGTGATCCGCCGTTGCTGTCGCCGCATGCCACGCGCCATCGTCCGGTCGGCCTTTTCGGCAGGTCGCCCCCTGCGGCGACGGCCGTTGAAGCGGCTGGCATCCTGTGGTCGAACTCGTCGCAACAAGCCGTCGCGGTCGATCCCTGGCCGCGAGCGGAGGCCGGGAGGACCACCATGCGCATCGCCAGTATCGAACCCTTCATCCTGCACATCCCGGTGACGGGCGGTTCGATCGCAGATTCGACGCACCGCATCAGCCATTGGGGCGTGGTCGGCACCAAGATCGTCACCGAGGATGGGCTGGAGGGCTACGGCTTCACCGGCACCCATGCCGATCTGCCCTCCGACAGGCTGATCACATCCTGTATCCGCGACTGCTACGCCCCGCTGCTGATCGGCGAGGATGCCTCAGAGATCAGCCGGCTCTGGCTGAAGCTTGCCCGTCAACCGGCCCTGCAATGGGTCGGCCGCGCCGGCATCACCCAGCTTGCGCTGGCGGCGGTGGATATCGCGCTGTGGGATCTCAAGGCGAAGAAGGCCGGCGTCCCGCTCTGGCACCTGCTCGGCGGCGCGACCAAGCCCAGGCTGGAGGCCTACAACACCGATATCGGCTGGCTCTCGATTCCCAAGGACCAGCTCGTCGATGGCTGCCGAATGGCGGTCGAGCGCGATGGCTTTCACCGCATCAAGGTCAAGGTCGGTCATGCCGATCCCGGCATCGATATCGGCCGTCTGGAAGCGGTGCGGCAGGCGGTCGGCTCCCATGTCAGCCTCGCCATCGACGGCAACGGCAAATGGGATCTGCCGACCTGCAAGCGCTTCTGCGCGCGGGCCGAGCCGCTCGACATCTTCTGGTTCGAGGAGCCGCTCTGGTATGACGATGTCGGCTCGCATGCGGCGCTCGCCCGCTCGACCTCGATCCCCGTCGCGCTCGGCGAGCAGTTGTACTCGCTCGACGCCTTCCGCAGCTTCATCACGGCCGACGCGATCCATTATGTCCAGCCCGACGTGACCCGGCTCGGCGGTATCACCGAATACATCCAGGTCGCCGATCTCGCGCTCGCCAGCCGCCTGCCGGTCGCGCCCCATGCCGGCGAGATGAGCCAGGTCCATGTCCATCTCGCCTACTGGCACCAGGCGACGCCGGTGCTCGAATACATCCCCTGGATCAAGGACGCCTTCGTCGAGCCGGCCAATGTCGTCGATGGCTGTTTCCTGAAACCCCAGCAACCGGGCGCCGGCACGACGCCGACAGCCGACGCCATCGCACGCTTCGCCAAATCGCTGAGCTGACGCCGGCTATTTCGCCTCGGCCGCGATCGGAACATCGTAACTGGACGCGCGCGCCGCGCCCTTGAAGCCGAAATGCCACCATTCGCGTGAATAGGCGGCGAAACCCTGCGCCTTGAAGGCGGCCGCGAGCCTGCGCCGGTTGGCGGCCGCCATGGCGCCGACCTCGCGGCTGGCACCGGCCGAGCTCGGGTCGAAGCGGTCGAAGGGCGTGCCGAAATCCAGGGCCGAAGCATTGCCGGCACCGTCGACCGCCTCGGCGCCGGCATCCACCGCCGTGCCCTTCGAATGCGAGGACGTCGCGGCGATATAGCCGAGCGCGAAAAGCTCCCGCTTGTCGATGCGCGGATAGTAGTCGCTCTTGCGGGCCTGGTCGGTCTCGTCAGCCGCCCAGGCGGCGAAAGCCGAGACGGCGCGTTGCGGTCGGTAGCAGTCATAGACGATAAGCCGCCAGCCCGAGCGCGCCAGCACGCCTGCGACCCGCGCCAGCGCCTCGGCGGTCTCCTGCTTCAGCCAGCATTCGGGCGCGCCATAGCCCGCCACCGGCCGCCCGGTGAAATTCTCGGCGCCGGCATAGCGGATCTCCTGCCGGATCGCCTTGCTCACCTCAGCAAGACGCACGAAGCCCGGCGGCAGCGTCGTCGCGAGGCAAGACCCGCCCAGGACGAGCGCCAGTCCGGGTACGGCAAGGCGGGGCAGGAGATGTCGGCTCATCGTGCCTGCAGATATCGCGGGAAAAGCCCCGACCGGCAATCGTGGGCGCGTGGCCGTAGTGACTGGCTTGCCCCTGCGAGCCGGCAGTTCTACAATTCACCCGTCCGTTGGGGTGCCCACAAGGCTGAGAGGCGTTCGATCGCCAACCCATCGAACCTGATCCGGGTAATGCCGGCGAAGGGAACGGTTCAGGCTCGTCGCTGTCTTCGGCACGCCATCGCCGTTGTCTTCCCGGTCAAGTGGGAATGGCATGTCCGATTCGTCCGCACAGCCGAGGCCGCCCCAGCGCCTGAAGACCGGCGCAGGCAAACCTGTGCATGTCGGCATCATCGGTGCTGGCGTCGTCGGTCTCGCCTGCGCGGCTGAGCTGCTGGACCGCGGCGCCACGGTCACGCTGCATGAGCGCGGCGCCTTTGCCGGTGAGCGAGCCTGTTCCTGGTTCGCGGGCGGGATGCTGGCGCCCTGGTGCGAGGGCGAGAGCGCCGAGGAACCGGTCATTCGCCTGGGCGCGGAGGCCGCCGGCTGGTGGCAGCGCCATGTCGATGGCGTCGTCCGCAACGGCACGCTCGTGCTCGCGCCCAGCCGCGACCGCAGCGAGATCAGGCGCTTCGGCCAGCGCACCTCGCATTTCATCGAGCTCGACGGCGAGGGGATCGCGGCGCTCGAACCCGATCTTGCCGGGCGCTTCGGCAAGGGGCTGTTCTTCGACGGCGAGGGGCATCTCGATCCGCGCCGGGCGCTCGCCGGGCTGTCGCAGCATGTGCTCGCGGCCGGAGGCGAAATCCATTTCGGCAGCGAGGCGAGGGCGGCCGACATTGCTGCCGATATCGTGCTCGACTGTCGCGGTTTGTCGGCCCGCGATGCACTGCCCGATCTGCGCGGCGTCAAGGGCGAGATGCTGCTGCTGCGCAGCCGGGATCTGACGCTTTCTCGCCCCATCCGGCTGCTGCATCCGCGCATTCCGCTCTATGTCGTGCCGCGTGCGGACGGGCTGTTCATGGTCGGCGCGACCATGATCGAAAGCGCCGATCGCAGCCGTATCTCGGCCCGCTCGATGCTGGAGCTGCTCGGCGCGGCTTACGCGCTGCATCCATCCTTCGGCGAGGCGGAGGTCGTCGAGATCGGCGTCGATGCCCGCCCGGCCTTTCCCGACAACCTGCCCAGGCTGACGCGCCAAGGCCGGGTGATCCATGTCAACGGGCTCTATCGTCACGGCTTCCTGCTCAGCCCCGCCATGGCGCGGCTGGCGGCGGATGCCGTGCTCGATCCAGCCAGCATTCCGGAGATGCTTCATGACGTTGCTGCTTAACGGCGAGCCGCGCCAGGTCGCGGCCGATACGCTTGCCGAGGCGCTGGCCGAGCTCGGCTATGCCGGCAAGGTCGTGGCGACCGCGGTCAATGGCGATTTCGTCGCGTCGCGGCTGCGCGAGACCGTCAGGCTTGTGGATGGCGACCGCATCGAGGTCGTCGCCCCGATGCAGGGAGGCTGATGATGGCGTCCTTCTACGGTTTCGAGCCGAAAAGCCGGCTCTTCCTCGGCACGGCGCAGTATCCTTCGCCCGCGATCCTGGCCGACGCCGTCAGGGCCTCAGGCGTCGAGGTCGTCACAGTCTCATTGAGGCGTGAGGCCGGGGAGGGCGCCGCCGGCCAGGCCTTCTGGTCGCTGGTCAAGGAACTCGGGGTGCGCGTCCTGCCCAACACAGCGGGTTGCCATAGCGTCAAGGAGGCCGTCACCACGGCGCAGATGGCGCGCGAGGTCTTCGGCACCAACTGGATCAAGCTCGAGGTGATCGGCGAGGACGACACGCTCCAGCCCGATGTCGTCGGCCTGATCGAGGCGGCGCGCATCCTCAGCGCCGACGGCTTCGAGGTCTTTCCCTACACCACCGAGGACATCGTCGTCGGCGGCCGCCTGCTCGATGCCGGCTGCGAGGTGCTGATGCCCTGGGGCGCGCCGATCGGCTCGGGCCGGGGCCTCAACAACCCCTATGGACTGCGCACGATGCGCCAGCATTTCCCCGGCATCCCGCTCGTGGTCGATGCCGGCATCGGCCTGCCCTCCCATGCCGCCCATGCCATGGAACTCGGCTATGACGGCATCCTGCTCAACACCGCGGTTGCCAGGGCCGGCGATCCCGCCCTGATGGCCAGGGCTTTCGCCAGCGCGATCGAGGCCGGGCGCCAGGCCTTTGAGGCGCAGCCGATCGAGGCGCGCGATATGGCTGCTCCCTCCACCCCCGTCATGGGCAAGGCGTTTCTATCATGAGCAAGGCTGCCGTCATGAAGCTCGATCCGTTCTACCCGATCTTCGACAGCGCCGACTGGCTCGCGCGCATGCTGCCGCTTGGCATCAAGCTCGTGCAGTTGCGCATCAAGGACAAAACCGAGACCGAGACCGCGCGCGAGATCGCCCGGGCCAGGACGCTTTGCGCGGAGGCCGATTGCGTCCTCGTCGTCAACGACTACTGGCATCTGGCGATCGAGGAGGGCTGCGACTTCGTCCATCTCGGCCAGGAGGATCTCGACGACGCCGATCTCGATGCGATCCGCAAGGCCGGCATGAGGCTCGGCATCAGCAGCCATGACGAGGACGAGTTGGAGCGGGCGCTGGCGACCGAGCCGGACTACGTCGCGCTCGGCCCGGTCTATCCGACGATCCTCAAGGCGATGAAATGGGATCCGCAGGGGCTCGACCGCGTCACGCAATGGAAGCGTCGTATCGGTGACCTCCCGCTGGTCGGCATCGGCGGCATCTCGCTCGACCGTGCGCCGGGCGTCTTCGCGGCCGGCGCCGACATCGTCGCGGCGGTGACGGACATTACGCTCAACGCCGATCCGGAGGCGCGGGCAAAGGCCTGGATCGCAGCGACGCGCAACCACGCAGGGTAGGGCGCGTCATTCTCGGGCGAAGCGAAGCGCAGACCCGAGAATCTCAGGACGAGAGAGGTATCACGACGCGAACGAGCTGGTTTTCGAGATGCTCGGTCAAGCCCGAGCATGACGGTCCCGATCAAACGCTCTCCACCGCCACATGCCCATCGACATGGCCGAGGCTGCGCTCGGGGTCGAGCCGGTCGCGGACACGCTGCTTCAGGATCTTCGAATCCGGGAAGCCGCCTTCGGTCTTGCGGTCCCAGATCAACTCGCCGTCATAGGTGATCTGGAAGACGCCGCCGGTGCGCGGGATCAGCGCGACCTCGCCGAGATCCTGGCCGAAGGTCGAGAGCAGTTCCTGGCCGAGCCACGCGGCGCGCAGCATCCACTGGCACATCGAGCAATAGGTGATGGCGATGCGCGGGGCGGGCTTTGCTGGGGTTTCGGTCATGACGATCTGCCTTCAGGAATGATGCTGCGCCTTCGAGACCATGGTTCTCCGCGTCAGGCAAGCATTCTGCGGCATGACGGATCGGCGCCGCGGGCGTTCAACCGGCCACCGCGCTCAGGCTGCGCGAGGGATAGCGCAGCGCCATGTCGAAGGGGTTGAGCCTCGCGCCCAGCGCCTCGGCTTCCGTCTTGAGGATGCTGACGACATTGGCGAGCCGGTCGTCACGCAGCCGCTCCAGCAGCGTGCCGACGCTGAGTGCTGCGACCGCGCGCCCATCCGCATCGCAGACGGGCACGGCGACGCCGGCCATGCCGGGGATCAGCCCGGTGTTGAGGTTGACCCAACCCTGCTCGCGGGCGCGGTCGAGCGCTCCGCGCAGCGCCGCCTCGTCGAGAAAGCCGCGATCGAGCAGGCGCGGCATGTTGAAGCGGATCACCGCCTCGCGCTCGGCCGCGGGCAGATGGGCCAGCATGGCGAGGCTGCCCTGGCCGAGCCCGAGCGGCACCTTGCCGCCGATGTCGCCGGTGAAGGAGCGGATCGGGAAGGGGCCCTCGATCCGGTCGAGGCAGACCGCGTCATAGCCGTTGCGCACCAGCAGGAAGACGGTGTCGCTCAGCGTCGCCGACAGCCGCAGCAGCGCCGGACGGGCCAGCTCGCGCAGGCCCCCGGCCTGGCCGGCGCGGGCGGCGAGCACGAAGAAATCCAGCGCTGGCCGGTAACGCTTTCCGCCTGCGACCTGCTCCACGAAGCCCTCGGCCATCAGGTCGCGCAGGGCACGGTGCGCGCTGGGCTGGCCGCAACCGGTGGCGCTGGCGATGTCCTTCAGCCGCATCCCGGCGGCATCGCCCGCCGCGACGATGCGCAGCAGCCGCAAGGCGCGCTGCAGGCTTGATGGGGCATCCGCGGGATCCGGCATGTGTCCTGAAATCAAATGAGTTCGACGCAGAATAAAATTCCATATGAAGAAATTATGTCAATATAAATTCTCCAATGTGAAATCCTTGATTGACGGATTTGTGTCGCCTGCGTCTGCTTGGGTCATCGCAGTTCGGCCTCCGGTTCGATCAGAGCCGGGCGCCCGCATCCGAGGTGCCGATGGGCTTCCTGACGCTGCAATCGCTGAGCAAGGTCTATGGCGAGCTCGCCGCCGTGCGCGATGTCGACCTCAGCGTCGCCAAGGGCGAGTTCGTCTCGCTGCTCGGCCCCTCCGGCTGCGGCAAGACCACGACGCTGCAGATGATCGCCGGCCTCATCGAACCCACCGGCGGGCGGATCACCCTCGACTGCCGCGACATCACCCACGAAAAACCCAACAGGCGCGGGCTCGGCATCGTCTTCCAGAGCTACGCCCTGTTCCCGCATATGACGGTGGCTGAGAACGTCGCTTTCGGCCTGGAGATGCGCAAAATCGCCCGGCCTGAGCGCGACCGCCGCGTCGCCGAGATGCTCGGCCTGGTCCATCTCGCCGCCTTCGCCGAGCGCTATCCGCGCCAGTTGTCGGGCGGCCAGCGCCAGCGCGTCGCGATCGCGCGTGCGCTGGTGATCGAGCCGCCGGTGCTGCTGCTCGACGAGCCCTTGTCGAACCTCGACGCCAAGCTGCGCGAGGAGATGCAATTCGAACTGCGCCGCATCCAGCGCAGCGTCGGCACCACGACGATCATGGTCACGCATGATCAGGCCGAGGCGCTCTCGATCAGCGACCGCGTCGTGGTGATGGAGCAGGGCCGCATGACGCAGGTCGATGCGCCCTACAAGCTGTATGAGCGGCCGGCGACGGCCTTCATCTCGTCTTTCGTTGGCAAGATGAACCGGATCGAGGGCGTCTGGCAGGGCGGTCGCGCCGAGATCGCCGGCATCGCCCTGCCGAGCGAGCCGGCTGCATTCCCTGACGGGCAGGCGATCGCGCTGTCGCTTCGCCCCGAAAAGATCGTGCTGGCCGAAGCCGGGCAGGGCATCCTCGACGGGCGCATCCTCGCCCGCTTCTTCCTCGGCAGCTACTGGCTGTTCACTGTCGAGACGCCTGTCGGAATCATCTCGGTCTCGGTGCCCAACCAGGGTGAGGAACCGCCGGGCGAGGGCGCACAGGTCTCGCTCGGCTGGGCGCCCGCCAGCCTCAAGGTTGATGCGCTCGCCGGAGCGGCCGCATGAGCGCGACAAGCCCCATCGTCGCCGGGCCGACGGCGGCGCGCGCCAACCCCGCGCCCTGGCTGCTGGTCGGCCCCGGCGCCCTGTTCTTCCTCGGGCTGGTGGTGCTGCCGCTGGTCCTGACGGTCATCCTGTCCTTCCACGTCTACGACCACACCACCGGCATCAAGAACGAGTTCACCTTCGCCCACTACATCGCGGTGTTCTCGGACGACTACTATCTCGGCACCTTCTGGCGCACGCTGCGGCTCGCCTTCCTGACGACGCTGATCTGCGCGGTCATCGGCGCGCCCGAGGCCTATATCCTGTCGCGGATGCGCGATCCCTGGCGCTCGGTCTTCCTGCTGGTGATCATCGGCCCGCTGCTGGTCTCGGTCGTGGTGCGCGCCTTCGGCTGGAGCATGCTGCTCGGCTCGACCGGGCTGGTGAACCAGACGTTGCAGGCGCTGGGCTTTGGCACGGTGCGGCTGCTCTACACCGAGACCGCGATCGTGATCGCACTCGTCCACGTCATGCTGCCCTTCATGGTGATCCCGGTCTGGACCGCTTTGCAGAAGCTCGATCCGATGGTCGAGGCGGCGGCCCTGACGCTGGGCGCCTCGCATGTCACGGCTCTGCGCCGCGTGGTGATGCCGCAGGTCTCGCTGGGGATGCTCTCGGGCAGCCTGATTGTCTTCGGCCTCTCGGCCAGCGCCTTTGCAATCCCCGGCCTGCTCGGCGGCCGCAGGCTCAAGATGGCCGCGACGCTGGTCTATGACGAATACATGCACGAGCTGAACTGGCCGCTCGGCGCCGCCATCGCCATCATCGTGCTCGCCGCCAACCTCGCCATCATGCTGGCCTATAACCGCATGGTCGAGGCCCGCGCCCGCCGGACATTGGGGTGAGCGCCATGCAGAAGAACGGCCCCCTCGCGCTGATCTTCCACAGCCTCGTCGTCGCCTTCGTGCTGGCGCCGCTGGTGGTGATCTGCCTCGTCGCCTTCACGCCCGAGAACACGCTGTCGATCCCGATGACGAGCTTCTCGCTGCGCTGGTTCCGCGAGATCTTCATCCACCCGGATTTCGTCGCCTCCTTCGTCAACAGCTTGTGGTTGGCGACGCTCGCCGCGACGATCTCGGTCGTGCTCGCCGTACCCGCCGCGCTCGCCATCGACCGCTATGAGTTTCCCGGCCGCGGCGCTCTCAACGCGCTGTTCCTGTCGCCGCTGATCATCCCGCATCTCGTGCTCGGCGTCGCCTTCCTGCGCCTGTTCGCGCTGGTCGGCGCGACCGGCTCCTTCGCCTGGCTGGTGGCGACCCATGTCATCGTCATCACGCCCTATGTGCTGCGGCTGGTGATGGCGGCCTTCACCGGCCTCGATCGCAGCGCCGAGCAGGCGGCGATGACGCTGGGCGCCTCGCACTGGACGGTGTTTCGCCGCGTCACGGCGCCGATGATCCTGCCCGGTATCACCGGCGGCTGGCTGCTCGCCTTCATCAATTCCTTCGACGAGCTGACGATGTCGATCTTCGTGACCTCGCCGCAGACCGTGACGCTGCCGGTGCGGATGTACATGTACGCCACGGAATCGATCGATCCGATGATGGCGGCGGTCTCCGCCCTGATGATCGCGCTGACCGCCGGCGCAATGCTGATCCTCGACCGCGCCTTCGGCCTCGACAAGATCCTCGTCGGGCAGAAGTGAGGGCGAACGCCGTGCCACTGCTTCATCGCATCGCCCGTAAACGCCACGCGACGATCGCCTTCACGCTCGACGGCGAGCCGCGCCAGGGCAGGGCGGGCGACACGCTGCTGACCGCGATCCTGAGCCAAGCCAACGCCATCAGGGTGAGCGAATTCTCCGGCCAGCCGCGTGCGGGTTTCTGCCAGATGGGCGCCTGCCAGGATTGCTGGGTGACGCTCGCCAGCGGCGAGCGTCTGCGCGCCTGCTCCACGCCGCTGGTGGCGGGCATGAACATCGTCACGCGACCGAGGCGGGCGCCATGAGCGGGCGAGCGCAACCGCTGGTCGTCGGCGCCGGCCCCGCCGGCATCCGCGCCGCACAGGCGCTCGTCGCCGCCGGCTTGCGCCCGCTGGTGGTCGACGAAGCGCCTGCCTGCGGCGGCCAGATTTACCGCCAACGCCTCGTCCCGGATGAGCGCAGCACAAAAGCACTCTACGGCTCGGAAGCTCGCAAAGCCGAGGCGTTGCACCGCGATTTCGCCGCCCTCTCTGATCGCGTCGATTACTGGCCCCAGGCACTGCTCTGGAACCTGCGCGAGGGCGTGGCCGATATCGCCGTCGCGGGCGAAAGCCGCCGCGTCGCCTATGACGGCTTGATCCTGGCGACGGGCGCGACCGATCGCATTCTGCCGCTTCCAGGCTGGACGCTGCCTGGCGTCTTCACGCTCGGCGGCGCGCAGATCGCGCTGAAGGCGCAAGCATGCGCCATCGGCCAGCGCGTCGTCTTCGTCGGGACCGGGCCGCTGCTCTATCTGGTCGCATGGCAATACATGAAGGCCGGTGTCGAGGTCGCGGCCGTGCTGGATGCCGCGCCCTTCTCCGCCAAATTCGCCATGCTACGCGGCCTGCCATTGTTTCCGGCCGTCGTTCTCAGGGGCATGCGCTTCGTCGCCGAATTGCGCCTGCGCGGCGTCGCGATCCATTCCGGCATCGAGGACGTCCGGTTCGAGGGCGAGGACGCGGTCTCTGGCGTTTCGTGGACGCAAGGTGGCCGCGCGCACCGCATCGCCTGCGATGGCGTCGGCTACGGCCTCGCCTTGCGCTCGGAGACGCAAGCGGCCGACCTCGCCGGCTGCGCCTTCCGTTTCGATCAGCGCGACCGCGCCTGGCTGCCGCAGCGCGACGCCACCGGGCGCAGCAGCGTTCCGCACGTTTATCTCGCCGGAGACGGCGCCGGCATTGCTGGCGCCGACGCAGCGGAGCGGGCAGGCGAGCGCGCCGCGCTGGCGCTCTGCGAGGATCGGCGTCTGCCGTACTCGCTGGAACGCGCCGCCGTGCTGGAAGCCGAACTCAGCCGGATCGACCGTTTCCGCGATGTGCTGGAGGCCGCGTTCCCCTTCCCGGTGCATTGGGCCGCGGGCCTCGCCGACGACACGTTGCTTTGCCGCTGCGAGGAGATCCGCACTGGCGAAGCCCGCGACGCCATCGAGCGCTTCGACATCGTCGAGATCAACCGGCTGAAGGCTGTCAGCCGCGTCGGCATGGGCCGCTGCCAGGGCCGCATCTGCGCTGGCGCGGCGGCGGAGCTGCTGGCGGCGCAGACCGGTCGCAGCCTCGACAGCGTCGGGCGGTTGCGCGCCCAGGCGCCGCTCAAGCCGGTGCCGCTGGTGCTGACGCCGGTCGGGGCCGAAACGGAGGCCGTGGAGTGAGCGTCCGCCTCGATGTCGATGTTGCGATCATCGGCGGCGGCCTCGTCGGCGCCTCGGCTGCCCTCGCCTTGCGCGGCATGGGCCTGAGCGTCGCGCTTCTCGACAAGGGCTTCTGTGGCGCGCAGGCCAGCGGCGTCAATTATGGCGGCGTGCGCCGGCAGGGTCGCCCGCGCGAGCAGTTGCCGCTGTCGCAGCGGGCGCATGCGATCTGGCCGCGTCTCGCTGCGCTGATCGGCATCGACGGGGAATTCCTGCGCTCGGGCCATCTCAAGCTGGCGCGCGGTGAGGCCGACATGGCGGCGCTGGAAGCCTATGCGACCGATGTCGCCGATCAGGGCCTCGCTCTCGAACTGATCGGCCATAACGACCTGCGCGAGCGCTTTCCCTGGATCGAGGGCGACATTACCGGCGCCTCGCTCTGCGCCGGAGACGGCCACGCCAATCCGCGCCTCGTGGCGGCGGGCTTCGCCAGCGCCGCACGCCGGGCCGGCGCCCATGTGCTGGAGAACACGCCGGTGACATCAGCGACCCGCAACGGCGACGGTTTCGCGCTGGAGGCGGGCGACGGGCTGAAGATCCGGGCCGGCGCGCTGATCAACAGCGCGGGCGCCTGGGCCGGCCCCTTCGCGGAGAGCTTCGGTGAGCCGGTCCCGATCAGCCGGATCTACCCCTCGATGGTGGTGACGGAGCCACTCGCCCCGATCATGACCGTCAACACCGGCATGGAGGGCGCCGGCATCTATGCCCGCCAGGTCGGCCGTGGGAACTGCCTCGTCGGCGGCGAGCGCGGCCTGCCGCTGGCTGATGTGGATTTCGCCCGGCCGACCGGCGCAGGCGCGCTGGCCATCATGAACAAGGCGGCTGCGCTGTTCCCGGCGCTGCGCCATGCCCAGGCGATCCGCTTCTGGACCGGCACCGAGGCGGCGATGCCCGACCACAACCCGGTGATCGGGCCAAGCGGCACGACGCCCGGCCTGTTCCACGCCTTCGGCTTTACCGGAGCCGGATTTCAGATCGCGCCGGGCGTTGGCGAGGTCCTGGCCGAACTCATCCGCGACGGCGCCACCACCACACCGATCGAGGCCTTCTCGATCGGCCGTTTCAACACGCCTTCTTCAACCAGCGACCGCACAGCCGACGGCTCGGGTGCGGGGCGCGTTTCAGAGCCGCAGAACAGGGGAGTTCTCACATGATCCATCGTCGCACCGCGCTTGGCGCGGCCGTCGCCACTCTGGCGCTCGTCGCCGGGACATCGGCCTTCGCCCAGACCAAGACGCTTTATGTCGGCATGAACGGCGGCAACTTCGAGAAGACCTTCACGCAAGGCGTCTTCCCGGAGTTCGAAAAGGCCAACAACGTCAAGGTCGTCGTTGTGCCCGGCACCTCCTCGGACATCCTCGCCAAGGCGACCGCAGCCAAGGACAAGCCGCAGATGCACGTCATGTTCCTCGATGACGGGGTCATGGTCCGCGCCGTCGGCGCCGGTCTCTGCGAGAAGCTGAAGGACGGTCCCGAACTCGCCGAACTCGACAAGGGCGCCCGCATGAAGGGCGACATGGCTGTCGGCATCGACATGGGGATGACCGGACTGGCCTATAACAAGAAGATGTTCGACGAGAAGGGCTGGGCCGCGCCGACCTCCTGGATGGACCTGGCCGATCCCAAGTTCAAGGACAAGGTCGTGTTCCAGTCGGCCTCGGCCTCGTCCTTCGGCCTGCACGCCTTCCTGATGTTCAACCGCATCCAGGGCGGCACCGAGGCCAATGTCGAGCCGGGCTTCGGCAAATTCCGTGACACCATCGGCAAGAACGTCATCGAGTTCATTCCGAACTCGGCCAAGATCTCGGAGATGGTCCAGACCGGCGAGGCTGCGATCTTCCCGCTGACCCCGACCGGCGTCTCGAACCTGAAGGAGAAGGGCATCCCGGTCGAATACGCCCAGCCCAAGGAAGGCTCGGTCGTGCTGATGGTGGCGCAATGCGTCATCGCCAACAATTCCGAGCCCGATCTCGCCCAGAAGCTCGCCGCCTATCTGCTCTCGGCCGAGGCTCAGTCGAAAGCCCTGGCCGTCGGAAACGTCGTGCCGTCGAACACCAGGTCGAAGGCGACGACGCCCGAAGCCGAGAAGAAGCTCGAGACCTTCCACGGCTTCATGAAGACCGCCGTGGTGCTGGACTGGGACGCGATCAACGCCAAGCGCCCGGAATGGAACAGCCGCTGGAACAAGATGATCGAGCGGTAGTTCCGGAAAACACACGAAACACGCCGTCATCCTGGGCGACCGACGGTCGACCCGGGATCCATCGGAGGGCTCAGCGCTCTACGATGGATCCCGGGACTTCGCTTCGCGAAGCCCAGGATGACGGCGTTTCATTTGTCGGCGGGCCGTCTCACGCCGCTTCGGCCATATGCGCTGGCTCCGCCACCGCGCCGTGCTGCTTCAGCGGCTTGTTGCCGGTGAGCATGCGCATCAGCACGTAGAACACCGGCGTCAGGAAGATGCCGAAGGCGGTGACGCCGATCATGCCGGCAAACACCGCCACGCCCATCGCATGACGCATCTCGGCGCCGGCGCCGGTCGAGGTGACCAGCGGCACCACGCCCATGATGAAAGCGAGCGACGTCATCAGGATCGGCCGCAGCCGCAGGCGGCTGGCCTCGATCGCGGCCGCGACCGGCGTCCTACCCTCGAATTCGAGCTCGCGCGCGAATTCGACGATCAGGATCGCATTCTTCGCCGACAAGCCGACCAGAACCACCAGACCGATCTGGGTAAAGACGTTGTTGTCGCCACCGGTCCACCAGACGCCGGCCATGGCTGCGAGCAAGCCCATCGGGATGATCATGATGATCGCGATCGGCAGCGTCAGGCTCTCATACTGGGCAGCCAGAACCAGGAAGACGAGCAGGATCGCGATCGGGAACACCAGCATGGCGGAGTTGCCGGCCAGGATCTCCTGATAGGTCAGCTCGGTCCATTCGAAGGCGAAGCCCTTCGGCAGGGTCTCGGCAGCGATCCGCGTCACCGCGTCCTGGGCTTGGCCCGAGGAATAGCCGGGGGCAGGGCCGGCATTGATGTCGGCGCTGAGGAAGCCGTTGTAACGCATCGCCCGCTCGGGGCCGGAATCGCTGCGCACGTTGAGCACGGCCGAGAGCGGCACCATCTCTCCCGCGTTCGAGCGCACCTTCAGCTTGCCGATATCTTCCGGATAGGCGCGGAAGGGCGCATCGGCTTGGACGCGCACTGTGTAGGTGCGGCCGAACTTGTTGAAGTCGTTGACATAGGAGGAGCCGAGATAGATCTGCAGCGTCTCGAAGACATCGGTGACGGGCACGCCGAGCTGCCGCGCCTTGGTGCGGTCGATATCGGCATAGAGCTGCGGCACGTTGACCTGGAAGCTCGAGAACATGCCGGCGATCTCGGGAGCGGTCGCGGCCTTGGCCATAAAGGCCTTGGTCGCCTCGTCGAGCGCCTTGTAGCCGAGGCCGGCACGATCCTCGATCTGCAGCTTGAAACCGCCGATCGTGCCCAGCCCCTGCACGGGAGGCGGCGGGAACATCGCGATGAACGCGTCCTTGATGCCGGCGAACTCCTTGTTCAACTGCATGGCGACGGCGTTGCCCGAGAGCGAGGGGTCCTTGCGCTGGTCGAAGGGCTTCAGGCCCACAAAGACGATGCCGGCATTCGACGAGTTGGTGAAGCCGTTGATCGACAGGCCCGGGAAGGAGATCGCGTTCTCGACGCCGGGATGCTTCAGGGCGATCTCGTCCATGCGACGGATCACGTCCTCGGTCCGGTCCAGCGTTGCGGCATCGGGCAGCTGCGCGAAGCCGACGAGATACTGCTTGTCCTGGCCCGGCACGAAGCCTGATGGCACCGTGCGGAACAGCACGCCGGTCAGGGCGATGAGGCCGACATAGATCACCATCATCACCGTCTTGCGGCCGAGGATGCGGCGCACGCCGCTGCCATAGGCCTCCGACGAGCGATTGAAGAAGCGGTTGAAGCCGCGGAAGAACCAGCCGAACACACGGTCCATGCCGCGCGTCAACGCGTCCTTGGGGGCGTGATGGCCCTTCAGCAGCAGCGCCGCGAGCGCCGGCGACAGCGTCAGCGAGTTGACCGCCGAGATCACCGTCGAAATCGCGATGGTCAGTGCGAACTGCCGGTAGAACTGGCCGGTTAGGCCCGAGATGAAGGCAAGCGGCACGAACACCGCGACGAGCACGAGCGCGATCGCGATGATCGGGCCGGAGACCTCGCGCATCGCCTTGTAGGTCGCCTCGCGCGGCTCCAGCCCATGCTCGATGTTGCGCTCGACATTCTCGACCACGACGATCGCGTCGTCGACGACGATGCCGATCGCCAGCACGAGGCCAAACAGCGAGAGCGCGTTGATCGAGAAGCCGAACAGATACATCACCGCAAAGGTGCCGACGACCGAGACTGGCACGGCGACGAGCGGGATGATCGAGGCCCGCCAGGTCTGCAGGAAGACGATGACGACGAGCACGACGAGCGCGATCGCCTCGAGCAGAGTCGTGATCACAGCCTTGATCGAGGCCCGCACGAACTGGGTGGTGTCGTAGACGATCGAGTAGTCCACGCCCTCGGGCATGTTCTGCTTGATCTCCTTCATCACCGCCTGGACCTGGTCGGCGATGGCGATCGCGTTCGAGTTGGGCGCCTGGAAGACCGGCACCGCGACCGCCGACTTGCCGTTGAGCAGCGAGCGCAGCGCGTATTCGGCGGCGCCGAGCTCGATGCGGGCGATGTCCTTGAGGCGGATCACGGCGCCGCTGGCGACGGTCTTGACGATGATGTCGCCGAATTCCTCCTCGTTCGCGAGACGGCCCTGAGCGTTCACAGAGAGCTGCAGATCGAGCCCCGGGCCGCTCGGCGAGGCGCCGATCACGCCGGCCGCGGCCTGCACGTTCTGAGCCCGGATCTCGCGCACGATGTCGGAGGGCGAGAGGCCGTGCTCGGCGACCTTCTGCGGATCGAGCCAGACCCGCATCGAATAGTCGCCCGAGCCGAAGAGCTGGACCTGGCCGACGCCGTCGATGCGCGCCAGCCGGTCCTTGACGTTGAGGACGGCGTAGTTGCGCAGATAGGTCATGTCGTAGCGGCCGTTCGGCGAGGTGATGTGCACCACCATCGTCAGGTCCGGCGAGCTCTTGATGGTGGTGACGCCGAGGCGGCGCACCTCCTCGGGCAGGCGCGGCTCCGCCTGGCTGACCCGGTTCTGCACGAGCTGCTGGGCCTTGTCGGGGTCGGTGCCGAGCTTGAAGGTGACGTTCAGCGTCATCACGCCGTCGGTCGTCGCCTGGCTCGACATGTAGAGCATGCCCTCGACGCCGTTGATCTGCTCCTCGATCGGCGTCGCGACGGTTTCGGCGATGACGCGCGGATTGGCGCCGGGATATTGCGCGCGCACCACGACGGTCGGCGGTACGACCTCGGGATATTCCGAGATCGGCAGGATGCGCAGCGAGATCAGCCCGGCGAGGAAGATCAGGACGGAGAGGACGCCGGCGAAAATCGGCCGGTCAATGAAGAATTTGGACAGGTTCATGGCACGCCCCCCTTTGGAGCGGATGTCTTTGTGATGAAGCGGCCGTCATGCTCGGGCTTGACCCGAGCATCTCCGGACAGAGATTCTCGGGTCTTCACGTCGTTTCGCCCGAGAATGACGGCTGGAGCTTTCAGCGTTGGGCGATCTCGGTCTTGGCGGACCCGCGCTTCAGTTCGATCTTCTCGGCCATCGGCACCGACTCCGGCGCGACGCTTGCGCCAGGGCGGATGCGCTGCAGGCCGTTGACGACGATGCGCTCGCCGGCCTTGAGGCCGGAAACGACGACGCGCAGCCCTTCATGCGTGGTGCCGAGCGTCACCTCGCGCCAGAGCGCCTTGTTGTCGTCTCCGACCACGAAGACGAATTTCTTGTTCTGGTCCGTGCCGACGGCGCGCTCATTGATCACGAGGCCCTGCTCGGCCCGCGCCTGGCCCATCTGCACGCGCACGAACTGGCCCGGCAGCAGCTTGCCGTCTGGGTTGTCGAGCAGCGCCCGCACCCGCACAGTGCCGCTTGCCGCATCGACGCCGTTGTCGACGAAATGCAGCTTGCCGGTGAAGTTCGCGGCCTCCGACGTCGCGGTCGCGAGCCGGACCGGAATGCGCTCCAGCGCGCGCTCGCTGCCTGGCAGGCTGGCGAGTGCATCCAGCACCGTGCGTTCGTCGGCGTCGAACGAGGCATAGACCGGATCGACCGAGACCAGCGTCGTCAACAGCGGAGCCGAGGCGCCGGCCGTGACGAGGTTGCCGACGGTGATGCCGAGCCGCCCGATGCGCCCGCTGATCGGCGCGCGGATCTGGGTGTAGTCGAGGTTGAGCCGCGCCGTCTGCTGGGTGGCCTGGGCGGCGCGCAGATTGGCCTGCGCCTCGCGCAGCGCGTTGTAGCGCGTGTCGAGATCCCTCTGCGAGACGTTGCGGCTTGCCATGAGCTGCTGGCCGCGCTCGTTCTCGCCGGCGGCCAGCGCAACGCGCGCCTCGGCGGCCAGGACCTGGGCCTGGGCCCGCTCGAACTCGGCGAGATAGGGCGCCTGGTCGATGCTGACCAGCAAATCGCCCTGCTTGACCAGCCCGCCCTCGCGGAAATGCACGGCCTCGACCACGCCGGAGACGCGCGAGCGCAGCTCGACGCGCTCGATCGCCTCGAGCCGGCCGGAGAACTCGGCCCAGTTGACGATGTCGCGCTGCTCGACCGTCGCGACCGAAACCGGGGTCGCGAGCGGTGCGGCGGGCGCAGCCGCCGGGGTGTCCCCCTGGGCGCCTCCGCCGAACAGGTTGAAGGCGAGGGCGAGGGTGGCGAGCGAGGCGCCGGCAGCGAGACCGCCGCCCAGCAGGCCACGACGATGCGTTCCCTGGATCATGGGTTCGTTCCTTGGATGAGAGAAAATTTGAATGCGAAAGGCGTGGGCAGCGCGCCTAGGGAGGTGCGGTCAGGGCGTAGAAGTCACTCACATGGTGGCAGGCCATACAAAGGCAGGAGCCGTTCTGCGGCGCGCCGGCGTAAGCCGCCGGCCATTGCGTCGGGCCAGTCTGCACATGGTGGCGCACGCTCACACCCGCTTTCTGCAGGCGTGCCGCGTAGGCCGCGGCCTCGTCGCGCATCGGGTCGTCCCCCGCGCTGATCAGCAGGGCCGGCGGCAGGCCGGCGAGCCTGGAGGCATTGAGCGGGGCGGCATAGGGGTGGGCAGCCTTGTCGGGCGTGCCGAGATAATCGGCCCAGCCATCGGCCCAGTGGCAGCCGACCGGGCCTGCGTCGGCGGAGCGCAGCGAATAGGTGCCCAGGCACGCATCCAGCATCGGCGAGAGCAGGATCTGGCCGGCCAGCGCCGGTCCGCGCCGGTCGCGACTCATCAGGGCGAGCGCGGCGGCGAGATTGCCGCCCGCCTCTTCGCCCGCGACATAGAGCGGCGCCTGCTTGGCGGCCCAGCGGGCGCGCATCTTGCCGATGGCGACGAGCGCCCCATATGTCGCCTCCAGCGCTTCGGGAAAGCGATGCGCGGGGGCGAGCGGATAGTCGAGCGAGATCACGACCGCGCCGGCCTCGGCCAGCATCGTCGCGACCGCCTCGCCCTCCACCAGCGAGCCGCCGGTGAAGGAGCCGCCATGCAGATGCACGACGATCCCGGCGTCAGTCGCGATCTCCGCGGGCGCATAGAGCCTGGCCGCCAGCGAGGTCGAGCCAGCCGTGATCGTCTCCTGCCGCCAGAAGACGGCGCGGGGATTACGATAAGGCTGGATCGACGTGGCGAGCATGGTGCGGCCTGTGGTATTGCGGTGCAGCATGATTTAGGTGATACCTGTGGAGCAATAAATGGCTCTTTCGCTCATTCATTATTTCCTGAGAGAAATAATCACGGCGTGGCGCTAGGCCCGATCGGAGGATTCAAATGGATCAGCTCAGCGCCATGCGCGCCTTCGTCCGGGTCGTCGAGGCCGGCACCTTCACCCGCGCCGCCGACCTGCTCGACGTGCCCAAGCCGACGATCACCAAGCAAATCCAGCAGCTCGAGGGGCATCTGCGCGCGAAACTGCTCAACCGCACGACGCGCCGCGTCACCGTGACCATGGACGGCGCCGCCTATTACGAGCGGGCTCTGCGGGTGCTCGGCGAGATCGACGAGCTCGACGCCAGCATGGCGCTGTCGCAGGCACGCCCGAGCGGGCGTTTGCGGGTCGATTGCAGCGCCTCGCTCGCGATGGCGGTGATCATCCCGGCGCTGCCGGCCTTCCATGAGCGCTATCCCGAGATCCAGCTCGATCTCGGCCTGAGCGACCGTCCCGCCGATCTCCTCGCCGAGAATCTCGACTGCGCCGTGCGCGCCGGCGAAATCCAGGACCAGAGCCTGATCGCAAGGCGCATCGGCGAGATGTTCACGATCACCTGCGCCGCGCCCTCCTATCTCGCCCGCCACGGCATGCCCAAGCACCCGCGCGACCTGGAGGAGAACCACTCCATCGTCGGCTATCGCATGGCCGGCGGCGCACGGACCTTGCCCTTCATCTATGCCAATGAGCGCGAGACCATCGAGGTCAGGAGCCGCTACATCGTCTCGCTGAACGAGGGGACCGGTTATGTCGCGGCCGCGCTGGCAGGGCTCGGCGTCATCCAGGTCCCGAGCTTCATGGTCCAGGACCACATCAATGCAGGCGAACTCGTGCCGGTCCTGACCAACTGGTGCTCGGCGCCGAAGCCCCTGCACATCGTCTACCCGCCCAACCGCCACCTCTCCAACAAGGTCCGCGTCTTCGTCGACTGGCTGGCCGAGCTTTTCGCCAAGGACGACAAGATCCAGCGCAGGTCGAGCTTGAAGCTGCTGGGCGAGGAGGTCTGCGCGGCGGAGTGAGGGAAGGGATTGTGCCCTGAGCGTGCCGGCTTTGCACGGAACCACGCCGTCATCCCGGACAAGCCGCGAAGCGGCGCAGATCCGGGATCCATTCCGGAGTATATCCGGGTGAGGTTCCGGAATGGGTCCCGGGTCTCTCTGCGGTCGCCCGGGATGACGCCGTGTTTCTGAGCCAACACGGCATGCCCTAGCCACCCGATTCAGGTGGATCACTTCCTGGCGACACAGGCCCCGAGGTTCGGCACCGTACCGGCCGGGCAGGTCTTCACGGCGCTGCTGGGTTGCGACATGACTTTGAACGACTCGCAGCAGGCCCCGCGCATGTGATAGCCGCTCGGACAGCCACCCACCGGCTCGATACGATCCTTGCCGTCGCGTGTTGGGCGGCACGCGCTGGCTGCGAGCGCCGCAGGAGCGGGCCACAGGATGGACGCGGCGATCAGGGCGGCAATGATTCGGACCATGACTCCATGATCCCGCATGATGGCTGGCAGGTCCATGGCTCTATGCGCGGCGGAGTGAGGGACGTGCGGCTGTGGCAGCTATTCGCTCGGTTTCCGGTTGGGGCCACAAGCGCCCGTCGCTCGTCCGGATAAGATGCGCCAAAAGCAGACTCTGACACCTCACCCGTAAGCGGAGATTCTGGAAAGACCCACTGCAAACCCGATCGTCGACCCCAAGGTCTCCGATATCGACAACCCCCGAATTGAACGCTACTTCCTCAAGGAGATGTGGTTGGGAATGGCGATGCGCGGAGTGGGGATAAGCGTAGCTGGCACGCTCATCGTGTTGTTCGCCCGCTTCCTCACCGCGGTCCGTGGACGGTGGGACGGGGTCGCGCCGGTCGACGAGCAGCGGATCTACTACGCCAATCACTCCAGCCACGGCGATTTCGTCCTGATCTGGACGGTGCTGCCGCGTCGCATGCGATTTGTGACCCGGCCGGTGGCCGGGAGCGACTACTGGCTGAAGAGCCGCCTCCGGCGCTTCATCGGTTGCGATGTCTTCAAGGCCGTCCTGATTGATCGCGATCGTGCCAGCCGGGCCAACGACCCGATCGGCCAGATGACGGAAGCGCTGGATGCGGGC